>DASUGF010000054.1:0-127121 GCA_036274175.1 Parafilimonas sp. | reverse complement strand
CATGGTTCATAGTTCATGGTTCATAGTTCATGGTTCATAGTTCATGGTTCATAGTTCATGGTTCATAGTTCATGGTTCATAGTTCATGGTTCATAGTTCATGGTTCATAGTTCATGGTTCATAGTTCATGGTTCATGGTTCATGGTTCATAGCGTCAATCCCAGTTCCTCATTTCTTATTCCTCATTTCTCATTTCTCATTCCTCATTTCTCATTATTCATCACTCATTATTCATCATTCATCACTCATCACTCATCACTCATTATTCATCACTCATTATTCATCACTCATCATTCATTACATTATTCCGTTCTCAAACTCTTCACGGGGTTAGCCACCGCAGCTTTAATCGCCTGGAAACTTACAGTGATTAAGGCGATCAATACAGAACCAATTCCGGCTACGATAAACATCCACCAGCTGAGGTGAATACGATAAGCAAAATCCTGCAACCATTTATTCATGAACAACCACGCAACCGGTGCAGCTATTATAAACGCTACTAACACCAGCACTAAAAATTCTTTTGCAAGTAAAGCGGTAATACCGGGAACGCTTGCGCCCAATACCTTTCTTATGCCGATCTCTTTTGTTTTAACCTGTGCTGTAAATGTTATTAATCCGAATAAACCAAGACAGGAGATAAAGATGGCAATCGTTGCAAACATCTTTATTAAAACTCCCGCTTTTTCATCTGCCTGAAACAATTTATTATAATCCTCATCCATGAACGTGTATTGAAAAGGATAGTCAGGCGAATAGGCCTTCCATACTTTTTTTGCTGCTGCGATGGCCTTAGGCGCATCTTTGCCTGTTGTTTTTATATACATCATCCAGCAGGAAGGCGAATAATAAAATACCGTTGGCTCAATGGCTTGTTTCAAGGAAGCATAATTAAAATCTTTTACCACGCCAATAATCGTTGCCTTTGTTTGCCATAATGTAAAAGTCTTCCCGATAGGATCTTTAATGCCGGCTTGTCTTACAGCCGTTTCATTTAAGATGAGATGCGTAGAATCTGCGGGCATGCCGCTGAAATTTTTCCCTGCCGCCAGTTGCATTTTTAATAAAGGAATGAACTGCTGATCTATACCGTTTGGATGTACCAAAAATGTGCTTCCCTCCTCTTTGCCGTCCCAATACGTATCACCGGTTGTACTGGCGGGACTAAGTAAACCATTGTCTGATGAGGCAACACCCAACACGCCTTCGTGCTTCATAAGCTCAGCTCTAACCACATCAAAATGATCATGCATTGCATCGGTTAAAGCAACAGTCAGCATTTGAGATTTATCATATCCCAGGTCTTTTTCGCGTATGTATTGCAATTGTTTCGTTATCACAATAGTCCCGATGATAAGCATCACGGAAAAAACAAATTGCGTGACCACCAATATTTTCCTGAACGATGTAGTGCCGATGCCAATAGACAATTTGCCTTTCAACACCTGCAGCGGTTTAAACGAAGTAAGCAGCAATGCAGGGTAAAAACTTCCCAATATCAGTGTACCTAAAATCGAACTGCTGATAACGATCCAGATATTTTTATCACGAAGATCGAAGACCAGTTGTTTGCCTGAGACATCATTATACAAAGGCAGCATTAAATAAATAATTATAAAAGCCAACACAGAAGCCAATACAAACAGCACCGCAGATTCAATTAAAAATTGTATGAACAACTGGTATTTTGATGCGCCAATGATCTTGCGCATGCTTACTTCTTTTGCACGCAACATGCTGCGCGCTGTAGAGAGGTTTACATAATTGATGCAGGCTATAACCAATATAAGAATAGCAATAATTAAAAATATCCTCACTGTTTGCAGCGCACTGCTGTTTCCGTCTGCCGCAACCAAATGAAGAGAAGAAAAAGATTGCAGCGTGAAGAAATTATCCTTTACATCCTCTCCTTTTTTATCTGCAAATATTTTAGATAACTTCTGCGCAACAACGTCCGGCGATGCATTGTCTTGCAATTGCAGGTATATATAATACATATAGTTGCCAAGATCTTCATCCACCGTTTTCCAGGCGCCATTGCCGCCAAAATTCTTCGCATACAGGCTCAGCGGGAAAAGCATATTAAACTGTATGCTAGAATTCTGCGGAAAATCTTTTACTACTGCTGTAACGGTAAAATTGTCTTTATCATTCACTAAAACTTTTCCAACTGCGTCAACCGTACCAAAATATTTTTTAGCGGTTGATTCAGTTAATACAATAGAATGATCGTCATTAAAAGGTTTGACGGGTTTGCCTTTGATCATGTCAAAACTGAAAATTGAAAAGAAGGAAGGATCAACATAGGCGCTGCTTGTTTCAAGTATCTTACTTTTTCCGTTCGAGAACAACAGCGGGTTTCTTCCCATGATCCGCACTGCATTCGCTATGCCCGGAACGGATTTGGCAAATATGGCCAATGGTGCGGGAGAACCGTCCCAAACCTGGGCGCTCCTGCCGCTGCCCAAATGAGAATTGATCTTATAAATGTTTTTTGCATTTGTATGAAAGCTGTCATAGCCAAGTTCATTCTGAACCCATAATAAGATCATAATACCCACCGCAAGACCAACAGCCAAACCGGCAATGTTGATACCTGTATAAAACCTGTTCTTAACAAGATTACGCCATGCGGATTTGAAGTAGTTTTTTAGCATAAAGCCAATTTTGAAATTGGGAAATTGGGAAATTGCTCCACCTGAGGCGGATCCCAATCATTTATTGATTATTGATTACTCATTACTCATTTAAATTATTCACCAGGTTCATAGTTGATAGTTCATAGTTGATAGTTCATGGTTCATAGTATTTACCTCCTAATTCCTAATTCCCAATTACCAATTCCTTTTACCAATCAACCAATCAACCCTTCAACCAATCAACCAATCAACCTCCCCCTACTCCATCCTCAACCCCTTCACCGGATTCACCAACACAGCCTTTAATGTTTGTGACCCAATAGTAATTAACGATAGTAATACAATAACTGTTACACCCGGGATAAACAAACCGACATTGAGTGTTATACGCTGGCTCATTTCCTGCAACAACATATTACTCAGAAAAACAGCAACAGGAATGGCAAGGCAAACCGCAATGATCATCACCTGCAAATAAGACCGTAACAGCAATTTCATAAGCGCTGCAGGACTTGCGCCAATTACTTTCCGGATGCTTATTTCCTTTACTTTAGATTGCACAGTGAACAATGTAATGCCCAGTAAACCCAGACAGGCTATGACTATACCAAGTATGGAAAGAAATGCGACCATCCATATCACATCACGCATATCAGAAAAAATGGATTCTACTTCTTCGCTGTAAAATCTTCCCTCGAAAGTATGGTAAGGATCCAGTTTTTTCCATGCCGCTTCCAGTTGCGAAGTGGTTTGAATGGTATTGCCCGATGCGATGCTACAATTAAGTATCGACCAGTTCTTTGGATCGTAGCGCATCAACATTGGCGCTATCGCATAGTCTGCCGGTTTAAAAAGAAAATCTTTTACAACGCCATGAATGGTCAGCATCGTGCTGTCGCCTGCGATAATAGTTTTACCAACGGCATCCATCGGAGAGCCTAACTGAAATTGTTTAACGAATGTTTCATTAACAATGGCAAACTGCTCATGTTGCTGTGCATGATTGGCAGGAAAATTTTTTCCGGCAATCAGCCGCAGTTGCATATTGCTGATATAATTTTCATCGGTAAAATACTGGCGCACTGTGACCGGGTCTTTGTCTTTATTAACGCGTATATCGTCACCCATATCAGAATAATTTCCCATCAGGTTGGAGATGGCAGAAATTCTTTCAACGCCTGGTATTTTACTGAATTCCTGTTCTGCTTTAGCATAATCCATTCCCTGCAAAGGGATATTGAAAATGTGTGTTTGATGCGTTCCGAAATTTATGTTCACTGCATAACTCAATTGCCGGTACGTGACGGTAACCATGCTGATAAAAATAATGGAGATCATAAATTGTATCACCAACAATGCTTTGCGCAAACCAAGATGACGAAAGAGTTTCAGGTTCTGTAATCTTTGCATCAGCATTAATGGTTTTACTCTTGAAAGAACCATCGCCGGCAATACGCCTGCAACAACACCGGCAAGCACTGCAAATGCAACAAATAGTAAAATGATCTTAGTGTTAGTATGAAAACTGATATTGGCTTCATTGATAAAACCAAGTCCCGAAAACTGTGGTATCAAAAATTGGAGTATGGCAAATGCAGCAAATAAAGCAAATAAAGCTGTAATAACAGATTCCAATATTATCTGCAAAAAAATATGTCCGCGTGAACTGCCAACCACCTTGCGCAATGCAATTTCTTTCATGCGGCTCATTGCTTTGGCAATGGTGAGGTTTGTATAATTAAATGCGGCAGATAGGATAATGATAAATGCCAGTATGCTTAAAAACCAAAGCACAGTAGATGATAAGCCCCTGCCCATACTATTGCTCAATAAAGGCCCCGGTGTTATATCATTCAATGGCTGTAGATAAAACCGGTAGCCTGCATCTCTTGTTTCTAATGCAAGGCCTTTATAATTCTTCTTTGTAATTTCTGCCAGTGATCCTTCTATTTGTGAAGCTTTTACGCCGGGCTTTATGCGTATGTAAGTATAGTTGGTATAATAATTCAACCAGTTATTTGTTGTGGCCGTTACGCTATTGTTTTTCTCCAGCGCCGGTATGGTGGCAAATGAGCCTAATGCATCAAATTCAAAATGTGTTTTGCCGGGAAATTTGTTTAACACACCGGTCACCCTGAACAAACCCATACCGCTTATATCTACTGTTTTACCAACAGCGTTTTCATCCGGGAATAATTTATCACTGAGCTCTTTTGTCAATACAATGGTATTGGGTTCATTCAACGCTGTGGAAGCAAAGCCTTCTTTAAATGTAAATCCAAACAGGTTAAAAAAAGAAGCATTGGTAAAATTCATTTTGAGATTGAATTTTTTCTCACCGGCAGAAATATCCGCCCGCGTGCCGCTATTGAACATTGTCCAGGTTTCAATGCCCGCGAAATTGGAAGCCAGCGTAGCCCCAACCACATACGGAGAGGAAGCATAGGGTTCTGAACCGCCGCCTTTGCGCAACGCCTCGGTATTAATGCGATAGACCCTGTTGCTGTCAGGATGAAAATGATCATAATCATTGGCATCATTGATAAGCATGATGAGTAAAAGACATACAGCCATGCTTAAACCCAGACCAATAATATTAATAAAAGAGAAAGACCTGTTCTTCCAGAAATGCCGGAGTGCGGTTTTGATGTAATTTTTTAGCATAAAGCAAATTTGTGATGTCGGACTTGTTTTAAGCTGTGAGCTTTGAGTCGCGCGCTGCGAGCAAATCATCATTCACAAAAGTTCATAGCTCATGGTTCATAGTTCATAGCGTTATATCAATTCCTAATTCCTAATTCCTTTCTTACTTATCAACCATTCAACTTATCAACCATTCAACTTATCAACCATTCAACTTATCAACCATTCAACTTATCAACCATTCAACTTATCAACTTACCAACCCACTACTCCGTCCGCAACGACTCCACCGGTTTCGCCACGGCTGCTTTTATCGCCTGGAAACTTACAGTGGCCAACGTAATGGCGATAGCGACAAGTGCAGCACACACAAATACAACCGGGCTGATATTAATATGATATTCATATTTCTTTAACCAGCTTTGCAGAAAATAAAATGCGAGCGGGGATGCGATAACACAACTGATCAAAACCAGCAAAGCAAACTCTTTTGATAATAACAACCATAACTGGGATACGGAGGCGCCCAATACTTTGCGCACACCGATTTCTTTCGTACGTCTCTCCGCCATATAGGAAGCGAGTCCGAACAGGCCAAGACAACTGATAAAAATAGCCAACGTTGCAAAAATTCCTGATAGTTGGCCAACCTGGTTTTCCGCTTCAAATTTTTTATTGAATTCTTCATCAACAAATTTGTAACTGAAAGGATAAGCAGGATTATATTTTTCCATTACAGGTTTAATGGCAGCCAAAGCACGCCGTATATCTACACCTGCCTTAAAACGCAGTAAACCCTGGTACATAAAATAAGGGCGAAGCAACATGATGGCCGGCATCACTGATTTGAAAGGATCCTGCATTACCACATTCTGCACCACACCAATTATGTTCACGGGCTGATCGCCAAACTTCATTGATTTACCAACCGGGTTTTTATATCCTATTAGCTTTACCGCTGCTTCATTCAGCACAACCGCATTACTGTCTGTTGAAAATTGTTTTGAAAAAAACCTGCCTTCTTTAAGCTGTACAGCAGCAACTTTCTCATAATCGTAATCAACCATTATCGCAGAAAATAACTGGTGGCCATCCGGATCTTTACCCTGCCATGAGAAATCATCCCACTGGTTGTACACGCCCGTCATCGGGCTTGATGACCTTGTAACCGCTTCCAGGTAACCGGTTGCGAGCAAGTCCTGCTTTAATACATCATAATTTTTTATGAGATCGGAAGAAAGCCCGAAAGAAAGTATATTATTCGGATCGTAGCCTAAAGGCCGGTTCTTTGCATGTTGTATCTGTTGAAAAACGATAACGGTACCGATGATCAAAGCAATAGAAAAACTAAACTGTGTAACGACCAATATTTTGCGGGGAAGATTAGCTGACTTGCCAGGCCTGAAACTTCCTTTTAATACTTTCACGGGTGTAAAACCTGAAAGGTATAAAGCCGGGTAACTGCCCGCAATGATACCCGTAATAATGGAGCCGGCAAGAAATATTCCGAGCAAAGAAAAATTTGACAGGTTAAGTGTAACATCCCTGAATCCAATGTTGGCAAGAAACGGCAATGACAGTTTAACTATGCCTAAGGATAAAATAAAAGCAAATACAGCGGTTAATACAGATTCACTTAAGAATTGAAAGATGAGTTGTTTTCTCCGGGAGCCTATGGCTTTACGGATACCCACTTCGCGGGCACGTTTTTCCGAGCGGGCTGTGCTTAAGTTCATGAAATTGATGCAGGCGATGATCAACACCAATACGCCAATAATGATGAATAGCCGCACATAATCTATTAAACCGCCAACATTCACCCAATCTTTAAAGTCTTCGTATAAATGCCATTTCTCCATAGGATGCAAAAACAGCGTGCCTTCCTTCTTATCATTTGCTTTCTGCTGAACAATATGTGCTATCTTTTTTGAAAAACTTTCCATGGAAACACCATCATTCAGCTCAACAAAATTTTGAAGGAAATTATTCTGCCATTGTGTTTGGGCATTCTTTACAAAATCATTCGTCAGGATATTTAATTCATAGGGCATTAAAAATTCAAATTGTAGCGTTGAATTTTTAGGCACATCTTTTATAATACCGGTTACTTTCACATCGTACTGGTTATCTATTCTTATCACTTTACCAATAGGATCATTACCATCAAATAAAGATTTTGCCAACGATTGACTTATAACAATTGAATGAGGGTCTTTTAATGCCTGATCAACGCTACCTTTTGCTAATGGAAAAGAAAACATTTTCAAAAAATCAGGATCAGCAAAATAACCGCGGTTACTTAATTTCTTTTCTCCCGTTACAAGGCTATGGTCATCTCCCCAGTCAAGCCGCGTGATATGTTTTACTTCCGGGTAATTTGTTTTTAATTCCGTGTAGAGCGGTAACATGATACCCTCCTGTGTTCCCTTTTCATTATTAAAAAGGGTTCTCTTCATGATGATGCCTATATTTTTTTCATTGGTATGAAATGAATCATAACTTATTTCATACTGCGCCCATAAGCCAATAAGCATAGCTACCGCCATACCGGTTGCAAGACCGAGAATGTTAAGTACACTGTACACTTTATTTTTTAGCAGGTTGCGCCAGGCGGTTTTTAGAAAATTTTTGAACATAGTGACAATTTTGAAATTGGGAAATTGCGGGTCCGGTTTTCCTAATCATTCCACATCATTCATAGTTTATTATTGATTACTTCAATTCTTCATTATTCCAGGTTCATAGTTGATAGTTCATGGTTCATAGCAGTAACTAATTCCTCATTATTCATTATTCATTATTCATTATTCATCACTCCTCATTCCTCATTCCTCATTATTCATCACTCCTCATTCATCTCCTGCAGAACACACCCCCGGCTCACCCTCAAAAAGGCACAATGCCTGTGCCAGCGCCGGAAATCATTTGCAGGCAATGGTTTCAGGAAAATCACTTGCTAAAAAACTGTCCGAAAGCGGACAGTGTTGCACTAACAACGAACAGTTTAGGAGACTGAAAAAAATTTATCTGCAGCGAACAATTAGCTCATTATGACATTGCTTCAGAAAACAGGCCCAGTATTTTTTTCTGCCTGTTCTTTTCCGCTAATTGCTTAGCCGAAAGACCTGCGTTATTTTCTTTATTGGGATCGGCGCCGTATTGTAACAGCAATTGAATTTGTTCTACCGGGTATTTTCTTTTCACAGCATGGAATAGCGCCGTATTGCCCGCATTATCTGCTGCATTAACGTTAGCTCCGTTTTTTAAAAACCAGGCCGCAACTTCAAATCTTTTCCAATTGAAAGCTGCGAGAAAAGGTGTGTCCACACCATTCTTGTTTTCTATTGCCGCGCCATATTTTTTAAACAGTCCGGCGGCCTTCACATCGTCGTTCCAGGCAATGGCAAACATGCAATTATCAGGGTCGGCGCCCTGTTTCAAAAGATAAGAATAGAGCTTTTCATTTCTTCCGCGGGTATATGCGTACCAAAGCGGTGTAGCAAAGAAATCGCAGCCTTCACTTTTGATGGTATGAATGGAGTTGATGTTCATCCCGGCTTTCAATAACAATTGGAGTATTTGTAAACTTGTTTCAGCTTTTTGAGCATCATCTGAGGTCCCGACACCGCACAAATAATGCAATGCATTTTTTCCATTGTTTTCCTGCCAATCGATCCATTCCGGTTTTTGTTGTAATAGTCCTTTAGTAGAATCAAGGTCTAAACTTATAATGGCCTTAATGAATTTATTCATAAATAATCAGTATTGTCCGGTTAACTTGGGCTAAAGCCCGTTGGATAAGGGTTTCAGCTATGTAACCCCAGGCTTAAGCCTGAGGCTAGTGAAAACCAAGCCCATCAAGGGCTTTAGCCCAAGAATTAAAATTTTAGTCGAATAACAATGATATATAATGATCATATAAATTATGAATGTTTTTCCTCAACATACATTGTATCTTCCTGAACATCGGTGGCGCTTTCAAAATGAAGATCATATCCATCGGGATCTTTTAAGGAAGTTACCCACATACCGTTGCCGACAAAAGGTTTTGATACCGTAACACCTTTTGATACAAACTCTTTATACAATGCCAGTGCATCTTTACAAATAAAGTAAATGGAAATGCCTGCTCCTTTTTTTTCAGAAGGCATATCAGCGCGATACATTTCTTCCTGTAATTCCTGCAGCATCAGCGCGGCACCTTCCCGCTGAAGCCAGCACCATCTTGTTTTACCTTCGTCTATCCAACGGTTAGCGATCGCGAAGCCTAACCCGTTTACATAGTATTGAATGGAGGCTTCTATATCAGTCACCCAAAAAAAAGGCACTCCCTGCTGAATATTGTTATCCTGAGTTTGAGGCATGATTTTATTTTTTTGTATACCACAACAAGCAAGACTTAAATTGCCACAACTTTTAAGTTCGTGGATACAGAAGAAGAACTTGTTGAAATAGGCTTTTAGCCCAATTATATTTTGGCTGAAGCCTGTTCCCCGGGGAAATTATATACCCACTACCTGAAGGTAGTGGCAATTGCATAAAAGAGCTTATCACTTCAATTATATTCACCGTACAATGTATGCCGTTATTATGAAAACAACCGTTGCAAACACACGCAGCACGCACATCAGAATTTAACTTGCACTATGAGTTCTTAAAAAATCTTCTATTGCAGCAAATTTTTTTCTATCTTCTTCAGTATAACCTGCTTCTGTCTGCATATACTCAGCCCAGCCCAATGGCGTTCCGTTATATGCTTTGTCAGTTGCGTTGAGGTTAGCGCCTGCTTCAAGAAGCAACCTTACTGATTCAAGCGATCCTGAATATACAGCCTGGTGAAGGGGGCTTGCATGCCCATGAAATCCTCCGAAATCTTTTCGTTCGCCGTGGCCGTTTACATCAACCCCAGCCTGAATCAACAATGAAATAATATCAGCTTTACCAAAAAAAGATGCCACCACGAGCGCCACATACAATTCAGAAGCAGTAACATTTTTCAACAATCTTTTTACATCTTCAACTTGGTCAAGACCAACGGCGGTGGCAAGATTATAGTCAGCACCTTTGGCAAGAAGAAATTTTGCGGCCTCAAAATTATGCTGGCCAATAGGGCCAAGAACACTTCCTTTTACCCTTGCGCCATTGCTTATTAAAAGCTCCATCAAAGGTATCTGCACGCCACACTCTTTTGGGATCCTTCCCGTACAAACCAGTCCAAGCGCGTAATCAACCTGGTGTTGATAGTTATCACCCGGGTTATCTTGCAAAGCCTTCAGTATTGTTTGTGTTATGTCAACAATATTTGACGGTAATTTTTCGTGCCTGATCGGATTATCCGCTACAAACCACAGCAGGTAAGGGTTTTTAAAATATCCTTCATTTGGCGCATCTAACCGTTTAGTTACTAATTCGGGATTTGCTTCCAGTAATTGTTGCAGTAAAGATATATTGCCTGCATCAATTGCTTCAACTGCTTTGCGAAATAAAGGATCCTGTATGTCTGAATTTTTCATGCAGATTATTTAAATAGCGTAAAATTTTTCGGGTTTACTTTAGCTACCCTTTGTTTTGATGTTTTAAAAAGGTGCATAATGCTTTAGCATCATCACCGGCTATTTTTTTATGCATCGCTTGCTTGATTCTTTTCAGTTTTGATCTCATTGATATATTTCTCCCATCCCGGTTCTACATGCGCACCTGCTTCAATAAGCATATCGATAATCTGCGGATGTTGCGGCTTTGGATCGTTATACGCCGACCAAAGCGCATCCCCGTCCCAAATGATTCTTTCTGCAGCTTTCTGTTGTTCTTCCGTCATGAATGGCACAGGTTTATTTACTTAGATCATTTGCATGACGGTTCATTATTCATTGTTCATAGTATCCTAATTCGTAATTCGTAATTCCTTATTCCTTATTCCTCATTTCTCATTTCTCATTATTCATCTTTCTCATTCACTATTGACTATTCACCATTCACTACATCATTCCGTTCTCAAACTCTTAACAGGGTTTGCAACAGCAGCCTTAATTGCCTGGTAAGCGATTGTACAAGCAGCAATGATACAGGATGATACGATCGCAATGATGAAAATATTCGCACGATACCCAGCGTTAAACCCAATACATTAATGATGCTGTAAGCTTTGTACCTGCTTAGGTTACGCCATGCGGTTTTGAAATAGTTTTTTATCATGTCTGATTTTTTGATCCGCCACGGCGGACAGGTGTCTGATTTTAAGCTGCGAGTTTATTATCGCTTTATGTTTGTAGTTGATAGTTCATGGTTCATCGGTCATGGTTCATAGCTAATCCAATTCCTCCACTCATTACTGATTACTGATTACTCATCACAAACATTCACTATTGACTATTCACCATTCACCACATCATTCCGTTCTCAAACTCTTAATGGGATTCGCCAACGCTGCTTTCACCGACTGATAACTTATCGTGATCAATGTAACCAGTACCACCGAAACAGCAGTGATCACAAACACAAACGGTGTAATGTTAATGCGATAGGCAAAACTTTGCAACCAACGGTTCATTAACAACCACGAAACAGGCAATGCGATCAACAGGGAAATAGAAACAAGTATCAAAAAATCTTTTGATAACATCGCCGTTATATTACTTACGGAAGCGCCGATAACTTTTCTTATGCCAATTTCTTTTTGCCTTTTTTGAGCTGTGAATGCCGCCAATCCAAATAAACCTAAACAGGAAATGATGATGGCAAGACCGGCAAAATATTTCGACAACTCTGAAACCCTTGTTTCCGTATCATACTGCTTTTGGTAAGCTTCATCTAAAAAATTAAAAGTGAATGGAAAGCCGGGATTATAGTCCTCATATAGATGTTGGATCGCTGCGATTGTTTGTTGCTGGTTGCCGGCTTTTATTCTTATCATTATTTTAAACCATGGATTTTTTCCAGGGTTCTGCTGCAAGGTAAAATAGGCAGGCTTTACAGGTTCATGTAACGACTCAAAATGAAAATCTTTCACCACACCAATTATTTGTCTTGGCTGATCATTGAACATAATGTTTTTACCAACAGGATCCTTTAAATGCATTATCCTGATGGCTGACTCATTTAAAATGATCTTTGAAAATTCATCACCAAAATTTTCTGAGAAACTCCTGCCGGATGCCATATGCATTCCCATCGTTTCAATAAAATTATATCCTGCTCCAAAACCTTCGAAATAGATGCCTGCATTGGGATCTTTTCCTTCCCAGGAGAGCGCATAGTTGCCGTAGTTGCGCCCCACCATATTGTTGAATGTAAAGCTTGCATTAATAACGCCGGGCAGCTTTTTCAATTCCGCTACAAAATTATCTTCATTCCCCTGTATGCTGCCTTCTGAATCAAAGCGAACAATATTATCCTTGTTATAGCCAGGGTTTGTTGATTGTATAAATTGTATCTGCTGGTAAATGATGATCACGGCAACGATCATGATGGCAGACAAAGTGAACTGGAATATCACCATGCCTTTTCTTGAAACCACTTCAGCAAATGAGGTGTTCAATTTTCCTTTTAGAATGGCCAATGGTTTAAACTTCGATAGATACAACGCAGGGTAACTTCCCGCCAGCAGTCCAGTGATCAGTGCAATACAAATAAATCCAGTAATGATACGCGGATCAAAACTTAAGGATATTTGTTTGCCGGTTAGCTGGTTAAATGCGGGTAACAATAACCACGCAATAACCAGTGCAAATACCATCGCAACAATTGTAAGTAAAACCGATTCCGACAGAAACTGGAAGATCAATTGTGCTCTGCCCGCACCAGCCACTTTTTTTATACCCACTTCTTTCAATCGCCTGGAAGCTTTTGCGGTAGAAAGATTCATAAAGTTGATACAGGCAATGCATAAAATAAAAATCGCTATTAATGAAAATAACCTTACATAGCCAATCTTCCCGCCTACCTGCGAGCCATGATCAAAAGAATTCAGCAAATAATTATCAGAAAATTTTGCAGCAAAAGGAATACGTCCTGTATCCTGGAAATTTGTAACCGCTAACCTGGAAATATGTTTATTGAATGTATTAACATCAACACCTTTTCTGAGCAACACAAAATTATGAGGACCGGTGTTGCCCCATATCTTTACCCAACTTTGAACGGCTGCATAATATTCAAAGGAAAGTACAAAATCAAACTGCTGTGAAGAATGCGTTGGCACTTTTTCGAATACACCTGACACAAAGAAAGTCGTGTCATGTTGAAATTCTATTGACTTACCAAGAATGTTTGTAGTTGTTCCAAATAATTTCATTGCCAGCTCATCAGAAATAACAATGTAATTTCTATTCTCCAACACTTTGCTCTTGTCCCCTTCCAGTATCTTAAAAGAAAAAATATTGAAGTAATCTTTACCGGCATATTGGCCTTTTGCTTTTATATTTTTGTCACCAACGGATAATGTAAATTGCTGAAACCATTCAGGCGGCGCAAGCGCTGCTGCATATGCTGCTTCAGGATAACCGGCTTTTATAATATCCGTCACAATGCCTGATGATTCATCAGAAAGCTGTATATCGCCCCCTGACTTTCTATGTTCCATTACCTGGTACAACCGGTCATCATTCGCAAAAAATTTATCGTAACTCATTTCATCGTGTACCCACAAATAAATAAGCAACGTGCATGCGAGGCCTGCAGACAAGCCAAGCACATTCAGCAGCGTGAATTGTTTATCTTTTAAAAGATTACGCCACGCGATTTTAAGATTTGTTTTAAACATAAAATATAATTTCTGATGTCTGATTTATTGATGTCTGATTTTTAAGCTTTGAGCAACGAGCTGCGAGCCAGAAGCTTTCATTTACTATTCACTATTGAGCAGTCATAGTTCATTGCTGATAGTTCATGGTTCATAGTTCATGGTTCATAGCTCATGGTTCATAGCTCATGGTTCATAGCTCATGGTTCATAGCTCATGGTTCATAGCTCATGGTTCATAGCTCATGGTTCATAGCTCATAGCAACTAAATTTCTACTTCCCTGCCTCCTTATTCCTAATTCCCAATTCCTTATTCCTAATTCCTAATTCCTACTCCTAATTCCTTTCTTACCCATCAACCATTCAACTTATCAACCAATCAACTATTCAACCTAATTCCCAATTCCCAATTCCTAATTCCTAATTCTTACTCCTTATTCTTACTCCTAATTCCTTTCTTACCTATCAACCATTCAACTTATCAACCAATCAACTATTCAACCTAATTCCAAATTCCTAATTCCTAATTCCTATTCACGTTTCACGTTCATCATTCCATTCTCAAACTCTCCACCGGGTTCGCCATCGCCGCCTTTATTGCCTGGAAACTCACCGTTATCAATGCAAGTAGCATAGCACAGCACCCGACCAACAGGAAAGTGATCCAGCTTATGTGAATATGATAAGCGAAATTCTGCAGCCATTTGTTCACGATGAACCAGGCAACAGGAGATGCGATACAAACGGCAATAAAAACAAGCTTTAAAAAATCTTTTGACAGCAAAGCAAGAATGCTGACGATGGTGGCGCCAACCACTTTGCGAATGCCGATCTCCCTTACTCTTTGCGCAATAGTAAATGCTGCCAGGCCAAACAATCCAAGGCAAGCGATTACTACAGAAAGTGCAGTAAATAACGCCAGTACACGCTGCAGGTTTTGTTCTGATTGATATAGTGCAGCAAAGTCATCATCTAAAAATGAGTAATCAAAATCATCTTCATTAGCAATTTTCTTCCATGTGGCCGCCAGCGAAGAGATCGTTTGCTGTATGTTATCAGGCTTTATCCGCAATGCAATAAAACCATATCCTTCGGGTAGTATCTGAATAATAAGCGGTTTAATATTACCGTGCAGCGAGCTGAAATTAAAATCTTTTACTACCCCGATCACTTTGCCTTTTTTTCCAAGGCCCCAATCAATAGTTTTTCCGAGTGCAGCATTGTTGTTTTTCCAATTAAAAACTCGTACTGCGGTTTCATTTACAATGAATGCCTCATCAGCATCTGTGGGAAATGACCTGGAAAAATCGCGTCCTGCTGCCAAAGGAATCTGGAAAGTTTTTAAAAAGTTTTCATCCGCATAAACAGAACCGATCGAAAATAGTTCCTGGTTAGAAAAACCTTCAGGTAATGTGGCGACTGTGCCTACGCCTTCCTTGAAAGAAAAACCTGTAAGGCTTGCATTGATAACGCCGGGCACTTTTAATGATTGCTGTAATAAAATATTTTGCTTACCAAGTTGTGATGACGGGATCCTTATTTCCATCACCTGGTTTTTATTTAAGCCTAGTTTTTGATCTTGTATAAACCGAAGCTGCTGATATACCAATAAAGCGCCACTGATCAAAACGATCGCTATTGCAAATTGGAAAACCACCAACCCTTTTCTTAAAAAAATATCACGCCATTCATATTTAGCAGTTCCTTTTAATACTTTCACCGGTGAGAAGGATGATAACAAAAATGCGGGATATATACCTGCTGTTATGCTTACGATAATTATTACACCTCCAAAAAGCAGCAACACATCCGTACTGATACTATTGAAGCTAAGTTGTTCTCCCGTAAATGATGAAAACCAGGGTATCAACAAAATGATACATGCTACTGATAACGCAGCAGCAGTTACAGTGAACAAAAAAGACTCACCCAAAAACTGGAATATCAGTTGCCGGCGGCTGGCGCCGATCACCTTACGTAAACCGATCTCTTTTGCACGGCTTATAGATTTTGCAGTGGAAAGATTGATAAAATTGATGCAGGCAATAAGCAGGATGAGTAACGCAGCAACACAAAAAATATATACGTAAACAATATTGCTGTTGGGTTGTATTTCAGCATGAAGATCGGAGCGCAGGTGAATAGAGGTAAGCGGTTGCAGTTTCAGATCATAATACAAACCTGTTTCCTTTATCGCATCCTTCATTTGTCTTGCGATATAGGTATTGAACTTTTTTTCTAACTGGTGATAGTCTGCATTTTTTGGCAGCAGCAGGTAGGTGTAATAATTATTGCTGAACCATTCTGTTTCAGGTGCATTATCGCTCATTGCATTGATGGTGTTACGCGATAAGATGCAATCAAATTTAAAATGCGCATTGGCCGGTACATCTTTTATAACAGCCGTAACAGTAAGCGGAATAGTGTCTGACAACTGCATTGTTTTTCCGACCGCAGAAAAAGTTCGCGGAAAATATTTCTTCGCCATGCTTTCTGTAAGAACGACGGAATAGGGATTACTTAATGCTTTTTGCAGGTTGCCTTCGATCACACGAAAACTAAACACATTAAAAAAGCCCGAATCAGCGTACATGATCCTTGCGTCCTGCATCTTCTTATTGCTATACGATATATACCTGCCTGAATAGCTGATGCGCACCGCTTCTTTCACTTCGGGAAAATTAGCTTTCAATGCGGGCGCCATTGGCGGTGATGTTACAGCCCGGGCATTATTTTCAGTGGGCAGATGCAATACTTCTGTAAGGCGGTAGATCTCGTTTGCATTTACATTGAATTTGTCATAACTCAACTGGTATTGCACATACAAAAAAATAAGCAGGCAACAGGTAATACCAATGGACAAACCTGTAATATTTATGAAAGAATACATTTTATTCTTCCATAAACTTCTCCACATGGTTTTAAAATAGTTTTTGAACATAGTTTATGATGTCTGATTTGCTGATGTCTGATTAAAGAGCGGTGAGCTTTGAGCCACGAGCTTCGAGTTCGTGAAGTTCATGGCTGATAGTTCATGGTTCATAGCCTTATACAATTCCTAATTACAAATTCTTAATTCCAAATTCCTTTTTTCACTTATCACTAATTATTCATCATTCATTGTGGATAAGAAACAAGCATTCACTATTCACTATTCACTATTGACCATTCACCACTGACCACTCACTACTCCGTTCTCAAATTCTCCACCGGATTCGCCGTTGCTGCCCGGAATGTTCTCAGGAAGAGTATTACAAAAGCGATCAAAAACATGATGCATCCTCCTGAAAAAAATATCCACCAGCTTAAACTTACCTTATAAGCAAAATTTTCCAGCCATTTGTTAGAGCCCAGCCACGCCACAGGAATAGCAATAACAAAAGCTATGATGACAGGTTTTAAAAAATCTTTTGATAACAAAAAGATTATTTGCGCAACGGTCGCACCAACTACTTTTCTTATGCCGATCTCTTTTGTTCTTTGATTGGTGATGTATATAACAAGCCCCAGCAGACCAAGGCAACTTATAAAAATGGAAAGACCTGTTGCCCACATCAGCAGTTGTGATGTGTTTTCTTCAGCTATATAATATTTTGCAATACTATCATCCAGGAAATTATATTCAAAATCGTCTCCCGGGTAAACTTCGTTGAACGCAGCTTTAATTTTGCCAATGGTCGTTTTCCATGAAGTGCCTTGTTCATTCATTGGTTGCAACGCAATACTTACCATCAACTCTTCTTCAACCCGGCTCGACAACACTAAAGGTTTAATCGGCTCATGCAAAGATTTTTGATGGAAGTCAGCCACCACGCCAACAACCGGGCATAGTAAATTACCACCCCAGTCGAGAAATTTACCGATTGCCTGTTGCGGGTTCCTGAAACCAAGAGCATGTGCATACGTTTCATTGATAATAAGATTATGAATGGTATCGCTATACGGCAGGTTAGTTCCGGCCACCAATTTCATCTGGTAAAGCCTGATGTAGTTGGTATCTACAAATTTTTTATCTGCTTCGGTCTCGATCGCATTTTTGCCATCCCTGTAGGTTAAGATGCGTGTACCACTCCCGGTTGAAGATGGAGCGCTGTTCGCGAGGCTTACCATGGCAATACCCGGAATATTTTCGAGTTTGCTTTTTAGTAACCGGGTATCTGATCTGTAATCAGGATCGTTGTAATTAGTATTAAAATAAAGGACTGCATCTTTTTTAAAACCAAGGTCTTTATTTAATGTATAGCGAATCTGGCTGCTGACCAAGATGGTTGCAATAATAAATACCTGTGCAATTACAAATTGAAAAACAGTTAACGACCTGCGAAGCCATGATGCATCCGGCTTGCCGGTATTTGCAAAGACATTACGCTTTAACGCATTTACCGGTTTAAAACCTGAAAGGACAAACGCCGGGTAAAACCCTGATAATAAACTTACGCTGATTACAAGCAGCAACAGGAATAAAATTATGCCAGGCCTGTTAAAGAGATCAAGATGCAGACCTGTCGGAATAAAATTGGAAAACGCTTTGAAAAGTAATGGTGTTAAACAAAGCGATAAAGCTGTTGCCGTAAATGTGAGCAAAAAAGTTTCTGTCAGAAACTGCAGCAGTAATTGTTTTCTCGAGCTGCCCATTGTTTTCCGGATACCTGTTTCTTTTGCTCTTTGCGATGATTGCGCAGTAGTGAGATTAATAAAATTGATACACCCCAAAAGCAATAGGAATACAGCTATAGCCAGCAATCCATACAATGTTGGTTTATGGGCAAGACGCTGATCAAAATTGCCGTATGCTGTATTAAAATGAAGATCGCTCAAAGGCTGAAGTCCATGCGTGGTAGTGATGTTCGCAGTTTGATCCGTTGCATGATAATTCGCTTTGAAAATGGCAGCTACCTGGTTTTCAATTTGCGCTGCTGTCGTTCCCGGCGACAACTTAACAAACAACTGCGATGCGCTGTTGGTGCTTCCCCATTCATCACCATCCTGCGGTTTTAAACGGGGCGTTTCAATAGTTGCTCTTGAAATGAATGACTGGAAACTGAAATCTGTATTGTGCCCCAGGTTTTTTACTACACCGGTAACTATTGTGCGGATGGTGTCATTAAAAATAACTTCTTTACCGGTCACTTGCTCGCTACTAAGCTTTGGAAAATATAGCCTGGCATCTGCTTCGGTCAATACAACCTCGTAAGGCTGCTGCAACGATGTTTTGGCAGAACCCTGCATCCATTGATAGGGCAATAGCTTAAAATAATTTTCATCAACAAAAGCAATATTCATTTGCTTTTTGAATATGATAAGCTCATTATTTTTTTCCTGTGGAATGCTCACCTTCACGCCGTCGTTCCATACACGAAACGGGGCAACAAGATCAAGACCTGTAACGGAATGACGAACTGCATCGGGCATTGCATGAGGCACACCAGGGCTGTGATAAGATTGTCCGGAAAAAGAATAATCTGACACGATCCGGTAAATACGGTCGCCATCTTTTTCAAATTTATCAAAACTGAAATCGTAATTAATTATAAGATAGATGATCAGTGCAGCGCTGATACCGGTGGCCAAACCCAGCACATTCAACAAAGTATACACTTTATTTTTTGCAAGATTCCGCCAGGCGGTTTTGAAATAGTTTCTAAGCATCTCTGATGTCTGATTTATTGATGTCTGATTTAGTATATGCTACAAACTTTCAAACATTACACTATTTAGAACTCTTATTAGCATTCATCTGAAGTTCATAGCTCATAGTTCATGGTTCATAGTTCATGGTTCATAGCTCATGGTTCATAGTTCATGGTTCATAGCTCATAGCAACTAAATTTCTACTTCCTGCCTCCTAATTCCTAATTCTTACTCCTAATTCCCTTCTTCCCTATCAACCTTTCAACTTATCAACTTATCAACCAATCAACCAATCAACTTATCAACCAATCAACGATTCAACCCAATTCCTAATTCCTAATTCCTAATTCCATATCCTATTCACGTTTGACGATTCACGTTTGACGTTCATCATTCCGTTCGCAAACTCTCCATCCCGCAATAAGCGGGATTTCATCTCTGCTCACTCTGTTCGCAGGGATTCAACCGGGTTTGCCATCGCGGCTTTTATCGATTGAAAACTTATTGTTATCAACGCCACCACAACTGCTATCAAACCAGCTGATCCAACCATCCACCAGGTGATCGAAATACGGTAGGCAAAATCCTGCAGCCACCAATGCATGATCATCCATGCAACAGGCGCAGCAACAACAAAAGCGATCATTACGAGCTTTAAAAAATTAAATGATAGCGTTGAAATGATCTGGCTAACGGATGCACCCAATACTTTACGTACACCTATTTCTTTAACACGCCTGGCCGTAGAAAGATGGGCAAGTGCAAACAACCCGAGACAACAAACAGTAAATGAAAGCAACGTTGCAATGTTTATGATCTTTTGCCAGCGCTGTTCCTGGAAATATTGCCTCGTATTTAAATCGTCAAGGAAATTATATTGAAAAGCCGCATCCGGCATTGCCGATCTGTAAATACGCGCTGCCGCCGCAATGCCTTGCTGTTGCTTAGAACGGTCAAGCTTAACCAGGAGGCTTCCGTCATAGTTATCATTCATATACATCACCATTGGCATTATAGGCTCCCGCAACGAACTAAAATGAAAGTCCTTAATTACTCCAATTATAACTTTCTCATCATCATTAACGCCCGGATTGAGATTAACCGCTTTTCCAACCGGGTTCGCTATACCCATATCTTTTAGAAATGCCTGGTTTACCAAAACACCATTCTTGTCAAACGAAGAAAAGTTTCTTCCCGATACGAGGGGTATTTCTAATGTTTTGAGAAAATTTTCATCTACAGTTTTGTGTAAGGCTTTAAAAACTTTATCCGCAACCTGCACATTATTGAGGTAACCATCATTTACATAAGATACAGACTTTACACCTGGTTGTTTTACCAATTCATTTTTTAAATACGTTGTCAAAGTTTTATAATCCCTGTCGCCAGAAACACCTATTTTAATAATTTCAGAGGGACTATATCCAAGATCTTTAGTACGGATATAATTCATTTGATTATTATAGACAACAGACGCGATCAACAGGATTACTGCCAATGAAAATTGCACTACAACAAGTGTTTTACCCAAAAAGTTTTTATCCAGGAACTTTTGCCTGTTGTATAAGATCTCTGCGGGTTTGAAATTAGATAAGATCAAAGCAGGATAGGATCCTGTAAGCAATGTTACAGTTACAAGCAAAGCAGTTAATAACAAAAAAAGTTTTGCATCAAGCGCACCTTCAAATAAAATGTGCTTGCCGGTAAGTTCATTGAACAATGGCAGCAACAGGTTTACAAAACAAAGCGCCATAATAAGCGCCATGCAGCAAAGCAAAGCCGACTCGATCATGAACTGTTTAATGATCTGAGCCCTGCTGCTGCCTGCGATCTTTTTTATGCATACTTCTTTGGCACGTTTTAAAGAACCGGCAATACTAATGTTAACAAAATTGATCGTTGCCATCAGCAATACAAAAAAGGCTATACCCAGGAAGACATAAGAATAAACAACATTGCTTCCATTGATGATACCGCCTTCAGCAAATTCTGCTTCCGCAAGCGGGTTAAGATGTATATCCGTTACCGGTTGCAATCCATACGTTATTTTAGGATCGAATCCGTAAATATCATAACGGGTATCTCCTAATTGCTCCTTTGCATGGAATTTATATATGTCATTAAATTTTTGAAGAACGGATTTAATATCTGAGCCCGGGTTTAAAATAACGAATGTTCCGAGGTAAGTGTTCAGCCAGTTGTTATCTTCAAAAGAAAGATGCATAAACTCAAACGTAAACAACGCATCAAACTGTAAAGAAGAATTTGCAGGCGGATCTTTTACAACCGCAGAAATAATAAGCGGCTTTCCAAATTTTTCAAAGGACGGATCGCCAGACATACTCATGGTCTTTCCCAAAACATTTGCACTGTTGAAAAATTTTATTGCAGTGCTTTCAGTTAATATAACCGAACCAATATTGTTTAGTGCTGTTGACGGATTTCCATGTAACACCTGGAAAGTAAATACATCAAAAAAATTTTTGTCGACGAAGAGTGGCCTTAGCCGCAAAGTTTTATTACCGGCAGCAACATCAGATTTAATATCACCACCTAAAATGCGCACATAACTTTTCACTTCGGGTATCGCCGCTTTAAATGCAGGTCCCTGCACTTGTCCTGTGCCACCGGTAGTAATGATCCTGCCATCTTTTTCCGTAATATTTGAGTAAATGCGATAGAGATTGGGATTGTTTTTATGAAAAGTATCGAAGCTGCTTTCATCCTTCCAAAATAAAATAGCAAGCACCGTGCATGTAAGCGCTGTTGAGAGCGCAACAATATTAATAACAGCATACAGCCTGTTTTGCCAGATATAACGGGCTGATATTTTGAGATAGTTCTTCATTCAAGTTTAAATAAAGGTTCTGAAGCTGCGAGTTTGGAGCCATTGAAAATTGCAGATTGGCGATTGCAGATTGCAGATTGCAGATTTAAAATTTACCATTCAACGAAGTTTACTTTCTTTAAAAACGAAAAGTTAATCAACCTATCAACTTATCAACCAATCAACGGCTCAACATCCATTACTTCTTAATTCCTGATTCCTGATTTCTTATTTCTCATTATTAAAACTCATCCACTTCATATTCACGTCTCACGATTCACGTTTCACGTTCATCATTCCGCCCGCAACGACTTCACCGGGTTGGCTATTGAAGACTTGATCGCCTGGAAACTGATCGTTAATAATGCAATCATCAACACAGCCAAACCAGCCATTGCAAATACCCAAACATTAATGTTTATGCGATAAGCAAAATCCTGCAGCCATGCATGCATTGCCCACCATGTAACCGGTATTGAAATAATAAATGCAATACCGACCAGCAATAAAAATTCTTTTGATACCAGCAACAGAAGTTGTTGCACGGAGGCCCCTAATACTTTTCGAATACCGATTTCTTTTGTACGCTGTTCTATCACAAATGCAGAAAGGCCGAACAATCCCAGGCTTGCGATAATAATGGCAAGAATGGCGAATGCTGAAAATATATGTTGTGTCCTTTGTTCACTTGCATACAAGGCAGCAAATTGCTCATCCAGGAAATTATATTCGAGTGGGCCCGAAGGGTTATATGCATCCCATTGTTTTTTAAGATCAGATAAAAAACCTTTTACATCAGTGGTTTTAATTTTTATTACAAGGCCGCCATAATTCCCGCCAAGCATCATCATCATAGGGGCAATTTTTTGCTTTACAGAAGCATAATTAAAATCAGATACCACGCCTATCACCTTAAATTCATGTTGGCCGGACCGGACAATAGACCTGCCAATCGGGTTAAGGCCATTCCATCCTAATTCACGAACGGCAGATTCGTTAATAACGACGCCCGCAGAATCTGTCGGAAAATCTTTGGAGAAATTCCTGCCCTGTACCACCTGAATGCCAAATGTTTTTAAATAGTCATAATCAACGTGAAAAATATTAGTATGTATTTCTGTTCCGTTACCCGTTTCATTCCTTGGGTAGATCTCTGTTCCATCCATTATGTCGCCGCCCGGAACTGATCTTGAAATAGTTGCCGCAACAACACGGCTATCGTTTAATAATTGTTGTTCAAATGTGTTTTGATTACCACCTAATAACCTCGCATCGGGCAGAAATATAACCTGGTCTTTATCATACCCTAACTTTTTATCCTGCATATAATGCAGTTGCTGGTAAACGATAATGGTTGCAATAATTAAAGTGGTTGAAACAAAAAACTGGAATACGATCAGGCTGCTGCGCAACGGTTTTTTTTGTGCGCCTTGCCCTGATGAGGAAGCGCCTTTTAGAACTTTTATGGTATTAAAAGCTGATAAGAAAAATGCCGGATAAATGCCAGCCAATATCCCAGACACCAATGCAACAGCCATCATCACAATTATCCACTTGTAATCAAGAAAAAATGCAAAGCTTGTATCCTTACTGGCCACTTCATTGAAATAAGGCAACAGGAAATATATAATCACATAAGCACACAGCATGGCGAAAAAAGTCAGCAGCACAGACTCTGAAAGAAAACGGAAGATCAATTGCTTCTTAAGCGATCCCAACACTTTTCTTATGCCCACTTCTCTTGAACGTTTTACGGCGCGTGCCGTAGAAAGGTTGGTAAAGTTTACGCAGGCAAGCAACAATATAAATAATGCCAATGCCGAGAAAATATACACATATTGTATATCACCATTGGGCTCCAGCTCATATTTTGTATTCGAGTAAAGATGAATGCCTGTAAGCGGTTGTAAAGAAAATATAAATGTATTCGCGGACTTCTGCGCTTCTGCCAGGCTTACACCCATATCATGCTGTATTTCGGGCACCACATATTTTGCAACCAACTGCGGAAATTTTGCTTCGAGTTTTTTAGGATCGGCATTTTTATTCAACAGTAAATAAGTATAAAAACCAAGATTGCTCCAGGTACTATTTGTCATATGAAATGTAGAAAGGCTTACGAATGCATCAAAATGGAAATGAGAATCATCCGGCACCTTATCAATAATTCCTGTAACCTTATAAACGGCTTGCTGCGTACCGATGGTCAGCGATTTACCAAGTGCTTCGTTATCTCCAAAATATTTTTTTGCTAACGCTTTTGAAATAACAATGCTGTTAGGTTGTACCAATGCTTCTTTATCACTTCCTTCTATAAGCGGAATAGAGAATAGCTGCAGGAAATTAGAATCTGCAAAAGCAAGATGCTGCTCCTTGAATTGTTTGTCGTTATATTTTACATAATCTTTTACGGGAGTAATCCTCGTTGACGCCAGTATTTCCGGGAAAGCATTTTTCATGCCTTCACCAACTGCTACATCTACATTTGGATAAACAGCCGCATCACCATTGCCGGTTACCGATACGTGAACACGATAAATATTCTTTGCTTCTTTAGGATATTTATCATAACTCAATTCGTTATAAACGAAGGAAGCGATCAGCATAAAGCAGGCAATACCGGTTGACAATCCAAAAATGTTTATAAAAGAAAAAACTTTATTCCTTAATAAATTTCTCCAGGCGGTTTTGAAATAGTTTTTTATCATGTCCGATTTTTTGATCCGCCACGGCGGACAGGTGTCTGATTTTGAGCTGCGAGCTTCGAACCACGAGCCTTGAGCAATGAGCAATGAGCTGTAAGTTTGGTTTACTACTCATTATTGATATTCATTACAGGTTCATAGCTTGTGGTTCATAACCAGTCGCTCCTTACTACAACCCAATTCCTAATTCCAAATTCCGTTTTACTTATCAACCTATCAACTATTCAACTGATTAACTTACCAACTGCTCACTCTGTTCGTAAAGACTTAACCGGGTTTGCCACTGCCGCTTTTATTGCTTTAATGCCAACAGTGAACAGAGCAATACCAAATGTTATGAATGCTGCCAGCACGAATATCCACCAATGCAATGTTGTTTTGTACGCAAAATTTTGCAGCCATTTATTCATTGCATAATAGCCAACCGGCATGGCAATACCCGCAGCAATTATAACAGGCTTCAATAAGTCTTTCGACAATAACAGAATGATGCCCTGCACTGAAGAGCCTAGTACTTTTCTTACTCCGATTTCTTTGAATCGTTTTGTTGCAGTGAATGAAGCCAATCCAAACAAGCCCAGGCATGCGATGAAAATTGCCATGCCCGCAAACACGGTTAAAATAGTTTGCTGACGCAGGTCTTTTCTGTACAACTCATCAAATTTCTGATCTAAAAAACTGTATTCAAAGGGATATTGCGGCGCCACTTTATTATATACATTTTTTATAGTTGCAAGCGATGACTGCAGATTGCCAGGTTTCAATTTCACCAATGCTACGCGCCTGTCTTCATTGGGTGCAATTACCAACGCATCCATATTTTCTTTAAGAGAAAGAAAATTAAAATCTTCCACCACGCCGATAATTCGTCGCCGTGAATCATCCCTTACAGTATTCTTTATCCATTTGCCGATGGCCTGTTGCGGCGCCCATCCCAATTTGGTGGCAGCAGTATGGTTTATTAAAACTGAATTTGTTGTGTCAGTCGCAAACTGTGAAGAAAAATTACGACCTGCAATAATTTTTATGCCAAGCGTTTTTGCAAATTCAAAATCTGCAAATTCTGTTCTTGCATTCCACGTAGTGTGCTGGTCCTCCACCTCAAAACCAAACTGGTCAAAAAAACCACCCGGCTCACCGGACATTAAGGATACAGATTGCACATTGCTTTTATTTTCCAGCTCGTGCTTAAAAACATTCCGGTTGTTGTAAATATCATTGTTATCAATTCTTATCACAGCTGTTTGTGACTGATCGTAACCAAGTTGTTTGTTTCTTACATAATTCATCTGGTTAAAGATCACGATGGTGCAAACAATAAGAAAAACAGAAATGCTGAATTGTACCACCACTAAAGCCTGCCTGAATGCAGAGCCGCCTTTGCCTAACCGCAGCTTGCCTTTCAGCGCTTCGACCGGCGAAAATGTTGAAAGAAAAAATGCAGGATAGCTGCCGGCTAAAAATCCAACAATAATTATTGTACCGGCCAGGAATAAATAAACCGGCAATTCATTCCACGAAACGTTTAAGGAATATCCAAGCACCTGGTTATACCAGGGCATCAATAACTCCAGCAAACCTATTGACAGCGCGCATGAAATGGTTGTAAGCAATATGGATTCGCCAATAAACTGCCATACCAGGTGATTGCGCAAGGCGCCTAAAACTTTACGCAG
Source organism: Parafilimonas sp. (assembly GCA_036274175.1). Lineage (GTDB taxonomy): Bacteria > Bacteroidota > Bacteroidia > Chitinophagales > Chitinophagaceae > Parafilimonas. The sequence goes on along the minus strand of DASUGF010000054.1, from coordinate 100,257 downwards.
GCCAACTTCTTTTGAGCGCTCCACCGCACGAATGGTGGAAAGGTTCATGAAGTTGATACAGGCTATTAATAATATCAATATAGCGATAGAAAGAAAAATATATACAACTGCTTTGTCGCCATGTTTTACATTGTCAAAAGCTGAAGCCGTTTCAAAATAAATATCTTTTAACGGCCTGACCTGAAGCGTGAAATGCATACCGTATTGCTTCATATCATCGCCCATATATTTCTCCATAAAAGGAGCAAACTTTTTCTCGAGCTGTGCAACACTGGTGTTTGGATATAATAAGATATACACAAACATGCTGTTGTTTATCCAGACGTTAAATCCATCATTATGCGTGAATGATTCAATGGGAACAACCATGTCAAAATCAAGATGGGAATTGGAGGGCGCATCCTTTGCAATGCCTGCTACTTTTAACTGCAGCCTTCTATCCATTTCCATCACTTTGCCCATTGCATTGTCAATACTGCCGAAATATTTTTTTGCAGTAGTTTCTGTAAGCACAATATTGTGCGGATCTTTTAACGCATTGTCAGCATTACCGCGCAACAGGGGAAAAGAAAACAGGCTGAAGAAATTTGAATCGGTTATGTATACTTTCTTTTCGTTGAATGAACGGTTGCCGACCACAAACAGGTCATTCGATGGCATTACACGCACCGCCTTTTGTATATCGGCAGCAAAATCATTTAGCAAAGCTGGCGCATAAGGGCCGGACAAATAAGGAACCGGTTCTTTTGTTGCATCGTAACTCCGCATTACACGGTAGATATTTTTTCCTTTCTCATGAAATTTATCAACGCTGAATTCATTCATGATGAAAAGAAATATCATCATACAAACAGTGATGCCGATGGTGAGGCCAAGAATATTGATGAGAGAAAAAACTTTATTCTTCATCAAATTGCGCCAGGCGGTTTTTATATAATTTCTGAACATAGTTTATGATGTCTGATTTGCTGATCCGCCACGGCGGACAGGTGTCTGATTTTTAGTAACTACTATCGACCATGCCACTCATGAAGTTCATAGTTGATAGGTCATAGTTCATAGCATTTATCCAATTCCCAATTCCTAATTCCCAATTCCCAATTCCTAATTCCTAATTCCTACTTATCAACCAATCAACAATTCAACTAATCAACCCTCCTACTCCATTCTTAAACTGTTTACAATTTCTGATGTCTGATTTCTGATCCGCCACGGCGGACAGGTGTCTGATTTTTAGTAACTACTATCGACCATGCCACTCATGAAGTTCATAGTTGATAGGTCATAGTTCATAGCATTTATCCAATTCCCAATTCCCAATTCCTAATTCCTAATTCCTACTTATCAACCAATCAACAATTCAACTAATCAACCCTCCTACTCCATTCTTAAACTGTTTTACAATTTCTGATGTCTGATTTGCTGATCCGCCACGGCGGACAGGTGCCTGATTTTAGGCTGCAAGCTATGAGTTACGAGCTCCGAGCCCGATTACTCATTATTCATCATTCATTATTCATGTATTTCATGATCGCATTCGCTACGCATTCACTATTAACCATTCACCACAGGCCCTTCATCGCCCGCGATTTTTAAACAATCCCGATGCCATTGCCGAAAGCATTTAGAGCCAATAACTTAGATAATCCGGGATTTGGCGAATTGTCCGTTATCGTACATTCAAACATTTGTAAGCGTACAGTAAAAACAGGGCCGCCTGGAAAAGCAGCCCGTTAAGTAGAATTATATGCTAAAGCCGGTTGTTGCGTTATGTGGCAAAAATGAAAACTGATCAATCGCCGGATAATATAACCTTAACCTGGCTCACTGCTGTTCCATGCGTTAGCTTAAGTGTATAAACACCCGCTGCAAATCCCCGCAGATCCAATTGGTAACGGTTATTTGTTTTTACTGAGCTGCCGGATTGTTTATATACCATTTTCCCTGATACATCATAAATTTTAAATTCAATATTACCCGCCGTTTTACTATAATATTCCACCGTTAAATAACCGGTGGTTGGATTGGGATAAACACGAATGGCTTTATCCGTATTTTCTTTGTTTATATTGTCAGCTATGGAATTGCAATAGGGAATAAATGTTGCTTCACCTTTTGTTTCCGCGCTGTAAAGGGTTGCCCCGTTAATTGAACAAACCGCTTCAACACTCCAGTTAACTGTGGCTCCTTCTTTTATGCGAATAGTTGCCGAGCAGTTGCCATTGTTATCGCATGATTGTTTTGCCGCTTCTGCTTCGACCAGTTGGCTTGTTGCAGGATCAATATAGTTTGCCTTTACAATGTATGCCTGGTCTTTATTCCCTTTCCATTTTATATGCAACGCTTCGCAGGCAGCCTTGGCTATAAGATTTTTTGGGCTATCACAAACCGGGGTTTGAATTTTTAAACCGGCTTGCGGGCATTGCTGTGAAAACGTAATGCTGCCTGCTGCAAGCAAAAGTGTGTTTAGTAATAAGAATATTTTCATTGTGATAAATTTTAAAGTTGTTATTCCTTTTTTACTACTCTTCTTAAAACTTTAAACATTGCAATAAGCTTTGTATTCCGAACCGCAATGTCCTTTCCTGTGCACAGAGCGAGGCTAAAGAGACATTGCGGGGGAGACAATCAAGACAATCAGGCACAAGATGCTAACCGCAAATCCACGCCTCAATCTTGCGCCAGCAAAGGGGTATCACAAACCGTGCTTTGGATTTTTAAACCGGGTGGTGGGCATTGCTGGGAAAAGGCAATGCTGCATGCTGCAAACAATTGTATGCTTAGTAATAAAAATAGTTTCATCTTATGTTGATTTATATTAATCAATCTCTTTACATTTTTATTCAATCCCGGCACAAGATGGCATCCCAAACCCACGCCTCAATCTTGCGCCAACTTCAGTTAGGTTCTTTGCTTCACATGTTACAAATTCTGTTAGAAGAAAAATATAAATATTTCAAACTATTAATCGGGAACACACTTCCAGTTTTCCCAATTAATACACGAACCAACTAATGTTCCAAATTCCCATCCCATCAATGCGGCTCCAATATACCCTCCACCTGTTTTAAGAGCACCTTTGCAAACTTCAGCAGCGACACCTGCACCAAATCCAACAACCACCTGGCCAACCCATCCCGAAGTACCGCCGTTCATCATTTCCCAGTCTTTTTCAAAATCAACTACTAGATGCTTGCCGCAACCACATGGTCCCTCTTGAGGCCCAAATCTAATTTCATTATAATCAAGAGCAGTTCCGCTTGTTTTCGTAGAGGAAGAGGAAGTGCCATTTGGATCTAATAGGTTTGATGGATTATTTCTTACGTAAGCATAAAGATTAGTTCCTTCAGTTTCTTTCATAGGATCTCTGCTCAACCACCTTCCCAAATTAACATGATAAGCTCTAAACAGTGTAAGATATAGCCCACTTGCCTGATGAAAATAATGTCCCGTAAATCCAAAATCCGCATCCGTATTTCCGACAACTTTTGTTTTTCTTCCGTAAGGATCATAATCGTATTGCGTTTTTATTGCGCCGCTACCATTAGTCATTTCCCTGATAGAGCCAAGATGATCACGGGTGAAATAATAATTAGTTCCATTGATCTGTTCACCATGCCGGAAAAAGCGTTTGGTAACTGTTCCTCCGACGGCGTTGCGTTCCTCACAGAGTTCGGTTCCACACCATAACCATCGTTTGATTACAGTGCCGTTTAATTTTTCTGCTACGCGCCTGCTTGATCCATCATATACAAACTCAGTGATGCTTGTACCTATTTTGATTTTTACGAGACGGTCAGCAGCATCCCATCCATAAGTAACTGCGGGGTTGGTAGTAGAAATGGTATTACCGTTGTTATCATATGTGAGGGTACTATTTGCGCCATCTGTTACAGTGACATTGTAGTTATTTGTTTTTTTGTTGTTATTGCCGGAATAATCTGTTGCGGTAATGGAAATATTGTTATTGCCGGAACTCACTTTCACAAAGGCTTCAAAGGAATTGGTGGCACTATCCACTGAAGCAAGGGATGAATCCGCAGCCGTTTTATCTTTTACCAACACAGATGAAAATTCATTTACTGTTCCTTTATACCGCATATACCCGCCGCTCTTTTGTTTTGTCATTTGATTAAGGGCGTTATATGCAGCAGATGTTACACTGTTGTCAATCTGTTCGCTGGTACGGTTTCCGGCTTTGTCATACTGATAAGCATAACGTTTAAGAATGTCAACTGTGTTATGATTTTTTAAAGTTGCGGAAGTCAACTGGTCCGCAAGATCATAACCTAACTCATAATAATTCGTATCCGTTGTACCGGTTTGTTGTGTCCATTTCGTGATCTGGCCTTCATCGTTATATTCATAGCCGAATTTTGACAGGGTAGTACCGTTGGGCTTTTTGTGCCAGATCTGTTTTAATAGCTGGTCACCTTTGTTATCATGATAATCAAAGATTGTGGTCTGCCCGTTAGGAAGATTGATGGAAGAAAGCCGTTTGGTTTGGTTGACGTAGCTATAACCAAAAGTTCCCAAAGCATTAATTGCTGAAGTGGTTCTTCCCAATGCATCGTACACAACTGAAGAAGCAACACCGTTTATAGAACGGCTGCTTTCGCGGCCAAGAGAATCGTAAGTATAGGTGATCACATCATTTGAAAGAGGGCCGTCTATTGTAGCAACACGGTTGGCTCCCAGGTGTGATGTTCCGGCGGGATGATATGTATAGTTAGTTGTACCAGTACCGTCACTCATGGAAGTGACACGATTATACCGGTTATCATAAGTATAGGCAACAGACGGAGTTGCAATTTGCGCATTTATATAATCTACCTGCTTCAGGTTGTCATCAAGGAAATAGCTGTATCCCGTTGTTTGCCCTTTGGCGTCCGTCATCTCTTTAAGCCTGCTGGTCGTATTTTCATATTTGTAGCTGATGGACTTCCCATCATGATAGGTTTTGGAAGTTAACCGCCCCTGCAGATCACGGGCGAACATGGTAATCTGTTTAAGCGGGTCAATAATCTCCACGAGGCTTCCGCAGGTACACCAGATAAATTGTGTTATCCTGCCCAGTGCGTCCTGTATCACTGTGGCACGGTCCAGTGAATCATAAATAGTATGAGACCATCTTCCGAGCCTGTCTTTGGTGTGTACCGCATCAAGCCGGTCATAAACAATTTGTTCGGCTGTGTTATCAGGATAAGTGATAAAGGTGGGGCGATCCAGGGCATCATAATCTGTTGTAATAGTATAACCTTCGGGGTCGGTAATAGTTCTTACACGTCCATATCCATCGTAAGTAAATTTTACTGTAGAACCGGCTACAGGGCCTGTGATGATCTTCAGGAAACCATCACCATTATATTGCAATGTGGTTTTTTCCTTTTTTGGATTGGTGATGGTTAATAATTGGCCAGCAGCGTTATAAGTGAACTTCGTTGTTTGCCCCGAGGCATCTCTTGCCGTTAATTTGAGATGTTGGTTATTATAAGTATATTTTTCAAGCAGTTCATTGGCGCCATTGGTAGTTTGGCGCACTTCCAACAGATCAATGTGATTTGTTGAATCATAAATATAAGTCATCTTGCGTCCCAAAGCATCAGTTGAACTGGTAACATGCCCAATTGAATCATAAGTGAATTGCCTAAATTGACTTGTGCTATCATCAAGAACACGACCGATAATAGAGGGTTGGGCAGACATGCCCTCGTTGGAAAATGCCGGGTCAGTTTGCCCCTGGTAATTGTACCAAACCCTGTTTTCCAGCGGCTTTTTTATGCTTTCCAAAATTGATGCGGCCGCTTTATCATTTCCGCTCGCAACGGACCCATGCAGCCAATGATAAATTTTTGCTTTTGTGTAATCGCCGGGAGCTTCCTGCATTGCCTTCTTGTCCCAAAAATATGTATTGCGATAATTAAGAAATGAATTAAATAAATTAATGGGAGGGCTTGCCGGCAATATTGATTCTTTATCTTTAATGCCGGGAGCTCTATCAACAAATTCTATCCTCTCTTTTTCTCCGAGGGGATAATGAATTTCGAGTAAACGGAGGTTATTAATAGGTGCTTCCTTCTTGAAAAAACTTGTGACACCGTAAGGCGTAGTCAGTTGATTAATAAAATCACTCGTATCATATTTAAAAGAGGAAACAATTCCAATCATATCTGTAATACTGGTCAGCCTGCCTGAATCATCATATTTGAAAGAGGCGGACCTGCCAAAGGGGTCGGTCACTTTTGTAATTTTATAAATGTCTGAAGCATTTTGGTATTTCAGGGTAGTTACCTGGCCAATAGCATCCTGTAAAGCTGTTACACGCAGATTAGCATCATACATTATATTGAGTGCATTACCAGCCATATCAACTTTTTGCGTAAGGAATATTTTTCTTCCTTTAACTGTACTTCCATCAGGTCGGGAATAAATCTCTTTTGATCCGTCAGGATGACGTAATTCATAACAGGATGGAGATATTCTTACAAGTACATCATTCGTTTGTAGCTGTGGCATATAGCTTTTAGCGCTGATATTATATGATGTAAATGTTACGAAGCCGCCATCCCTCATATAAATATTAGCATTTGCTGAAGGATTTTTTGGGTCATCCTGCACATATGAAAGCCATTCGAAAGTCCATTTGGGACCCATGTTAGAATAAGTGAAGTTAGCGGGCTGGTAACTGTCTCTTTGAATATAATGAACACCCCATATCAGTGCCGGGCCTTTTGGGGGGCTATAAAAAAGTGGTTGGTCAAAAATATGAAGACATACAGGAGCCAAATACACATCGAATTGTGCCATCGGGCATGGGCCGCCCCCGCCCCCGCCGCCAGTGGGACCAGGACCACCACCCGGAGGCGGAGGCTCCTGTCCCTTTCCAAAAATTAGACTTCCTTCCATGGGCATCACTTTCCGCCATCCTGTAGGCAATGCTCCATCCGGTACTAAAAAATAGCCACTGGCACTTGAATCCAACGCAGCAGGAGTGAGCCAGAACTGTTGGCCGTACGCTGTTCCCATTGTCGCATCCGCGCATTTATATTGCCCGTTTTCCATTTCTAACAGCGCGCTGTAGTGATCCAGCTTCCAGTGCACCACCGATTTTTCAATCACCACTGCACCAGGTTTCCTGAATGCCATTTGATAGCCTAATCCCACCTCATGCGCCAGCCTTTCCAATTCTGCAAGAGAAAATCCCTTTGCAGTAGATTGTACGTCCATTAATTTTTCATGGTAGGCTTTTGCAGGATTCGTGATCGTGAATATTTTGTTTAAAGCATAGGGCCCGCATTTAAAAGAAATTCCGGGCATGTTTTTCATTGTCCAAAGAGCTTCCCGGACAGCTACAATTCTTTGTGCACCGGGTCCTTCCGTTACTCTTCCGTCAATTTCATTTAGTAGAGAATCCATTTTCTCTGTTCGTCCTATCCATGCATTTATTAAAAGCAATTCTGAAATAACCTTATCGGCCAATACTTTTATTTTAGGAGTAGTTTGATCTTTCATAAGGTTCCATGCCAGTTGCCATGCATCCATAGCCTGGTTAAAGTACCCGGTTCTCCGGTAGGTTATCCCAAGATTAGCCAGTAAAGCGCCACGCCAGCGGGTTTGAGGATATGCTTTTAAAAAATCAGTGATTGATGTAAAATCATCTGGATTTCTCCGCTGCGAAAAAGCGGCGAGCGCATATACCAGGTCTGCATTCTCCTGGGTTAAAACAGAGCTGTTCATAGGGACCAGCGGTTCTTCAAAAAAATGCACACGGAATATTTCTTCATCGGTCGGGTCTTTTGAAAAAGTCGCGGGCATTATCTCGTTAGAAGAAAGGATGTTTTTGGGAAGCGCTTTGTTTACAACCACATTTTGTGGAGTACGAACAACGGCATATTGACTTTCCTGGGCCAGTAAAGGCATGTTGGAGGCTATACACAGAAACAATATTAGTAGTATTGTTCCAGTGCACTCGCTAAATTTTTTTATTATAGTGGGCATACAACAAATTTTAGGTTAGATTGGTTCCTGTAAAGTGATGACGGGGGGAGTATGGTCAGATGAATTTGGTGGAGGCTTTTTTGTTTTGAAACGGTCCAATGGAAAAGCGTCTTCTTTATCTGAAACTCCATCTCCGTCTGTATCGGTGAGAATTGGACTGGTACCATTTTTCGCTTCTTTCGCATTTGTAAGTCCATCTCCGTCTGTATCTTTAATCAGAGGCCCTAAACCAACTAAAACATTCGTTCCATCAAATAAACCGTCTCCATTTGTATCAACGCTGCCGGCATCAGTTCCATAAACCATTATTTCCTTCCAGTCCAGAAGCCCGTCTCTATCGTTATCTGAGTAAGGAGTATTTAAATATTGATAATCCTGCCATTCAGGTGAACCATTCCCGTTTTCATCGAGTGGAAAATGTACTAAAACTCTGAAGTTTTTATTAATTTTCGTGGAATCTCCTAGCTGCCCATTGTTATTGTTGCCAAAAGCCCAATAGAGATGAGTACTTGTTGCAGGCATTATTGAGAGCGTTTGGGTTCCTGCACTAAAGAACGATACACCCCTCAGTTGTTGAACTTCAACCGGTAGATTCCGGCTTAGGGTGAAAGTTAAATCGCCTAACTGGCCCTGTTCGTTACGCCCCCAGGCCCAAAAAGTTCCATCACTTTTTAAAGCAAGAGAATGATATTCACCTGCAGCAATGGCTATAACATTGTTTAGATTAAGTACCTGTACCGGTGTTGTTTTGTAAACGGTAGTTCCGATGCCCAGTTCTCCATAAACATTGTGGCCCCAAGCCCAAACAGTTCCATCGGCTTTCAATGCGAGCGCATGATAACGGCCGGCAGCAATAGCAATTACATTAGTGCCGTTGGTTACAGGCGCGGGAATGGAACGAGTTGTAGTAGTTCCGTTTCCCAATTGCCCCCAGTTATTGGATCCCCATGACAGGACAGTTCCATCGCTTTTTAATGCCATTGAAAATTCAACTCCTGCTGTAACATCAGTCACGCCGGTAATGGCATTCAGTTTTGCTGGCAATGAACTATTGGCAGTTGTTCCATTTCCGAGCTGGCCTAAATTATTTTTACCCCAGGTCCAAACTGATCCATCAGCTTTGATTGCCAGAGAATGATAATACCCGGCTGCTACCTTTATAATATTACTGAGTCCACTTACCTTGACAGGAGCCTTTCGCTGTGTAGTTGTGCCATCACCTAATTGACCTTCTACATTTCTGCCCCATGACCAAACCGTTCCATTACTTTTCAATGCCAGACTGTGTTCATAACCTCCTGCCGCATCTTTTATTCCACTTAACGAACTTACCTGAATGGGGATAATCTTTTGAACTGTGGATCCATCGCCAAGTTGTCCCATGTTATTATTGCCCCACGCCCATAAGGTCTTATTAGATTCGATAGCCAGCGTATGAGAAAATCCACAGTAAATCTTTTCATTCGATTCCGTTATTCCGGGATTTTTAAAGAATATACGGTTTGAAGTATGACCGGCTTCTCGAACATAACCTTTATAATTGAATGCGTAAAACGCCTGTATCAAAATAAAAAGGAAGAGTATTTTAATGGATCTCGCAAAAACAGGATGTTTTTTCATAGTTAGAAAGTTGCGATTTATAAGATGGCATTTACCGGGGATAAAATTATTTTTCTGAACAGGGAAAGAAAATTGCCAATTACCAGTCTGCAGCTATTGATGATAATTTGCGGAAATGACTGAGCAGTTTGCGGCAATGGACTAAAAACATAGTTTGCAAACCAGTCATTCAACCCCGCCAATCATCAGCCTATGCCTTCAACTGCTCATTTGCATTGAACCCAAGCCAAAACGCCATTTAAGTTTGAAGATTAATTCCTGGCAGGCAGTGGCAGTTTTTTTAACTTTAAATAGAATTTTTATCTGCCGGCTTTATGAATTTGCACTTTCGCAACACTGTACCAGGGTCATAATTCTTGCCGAGAATTAAAAGGACTTTTTAATGAAACATATTTTCGCAATAATAACAGCTTTCTTATTCCCTTTAATTATCGCTGCACAAGCTTTCCAGGTTGATAAGCCGGCCCTTCCTATAGATAGCCTGATAAAAGCATTGCCCCTATTATACGACAGCGCGAGAGTTGATTGTTTAAATGAATTAAGCCGTGCGTATATGGAAACGGCGCAAAAAATGAATGCTGATTCTGCGCTGGCATTCGCGAGGCAGGCATATAAAGAGGCAGTTTCAGCCGGTTATGCAAAAGGATCAGGGGAAGCCTGCCTGCGTTTGGGGCTAATATCCTTCTGGCATTCCTGGAATTATATTGAGTCCGAAAAACACTATAGAGAGGCGATTTCATGGTATCAAAAAACAAAGGACCAGAATGGATTAGGATATGGGTACAGCGGCGTAGGCGCTTCACTCCTGAACCAGGGTTTACCGGATGAGGCAACAAAATTTTTTGAAAGGGCATCGGTTCATTTCAAGGAAGCCGGTAACAAGCTAATGATGGCCGATATCAAAGATTGGTTTAGTTATATCTACGAATCAAAAGGAGATTTTGAGAAACAATTCGAAAATGTAAAAAAAGGTTTTAATGAAAAAAGAAGATTAAACGATAAAAGGGGGATCATATGGTCATATTACAATCTTTCTCAAATATACCAGTCAGTTGAAGATTTTGAAACTGCGCTTGATTACATGCGTTTGAGTTTTCAACAGGCGAGGGAACAATCGATCAACTGGCAACCCTACCGGTCAATGGGACATTTATTCCTGGCTATTGGAAACTACGATTCTGCGTTCTTTTATTTCAGTGAAATGTTGCGGCTGCAGCCATCAGACGCTCCAGCATTGGCAGGGCTTGGCAGATTGCTTATGTTTCAAGGCAAGTATGGTAAAGCCCTGGACCACCTGCAACAGGCTTCAATTAATTTTAAAAAAAGCGCTGATACAGGCAGGCAAATTTCGGTATTGGCCGATATAGCTAAAACGTACGCAGCAATGAAGTATTATGAAGAAGCATTGCAATATGCCAGGGAATGTTTAATTGTATCGTCGCAAACCGGTAACAAAACTGTAATGAAATCTGCGTATGAAGTTTACCGGGAAATTTATGAAGGCCTTGGAAATGCGGATAGTGCATTATTTTATCATAAACAGTTTGTAACGCTTAAAGATTCATTAGATGATGCCAAATATCAGCGGCAGCACCTCAGGAAACTTGCTTTGTATAAAGTAGAATCAAAAGCAGAAGAACAACAGGCCCGTATAAATCTCCTGAACACAGACAATCAATTAAAACAAAGGCAGCTAAAGGAAGAGGCATTCATGAAAAAAATCCTCATAGCGTGTTTGGTTGTTTTGATCTTATTAAGCGTCATTATTATGCGGAACATTGTTTTGAAACGCCGCAATGAAAAGCTTCGCCTTGAAAACGTATTAAAAGAACAACAGTTATTAAGTGAACGAAAAGAGGCTGAATTGCAAAAGCAAACCAGCGAGCTCGAGATGCAGGCATTGCGTGCCCAAATGAATCCTCATTTTATTTTCAATTGCCTTAATTCTATTAACCGGTTTATACTTAAAAATGAGACAGAGCCTGCATCGGATTACCTTACCAAATTCTCCCGGCTTATACGGATGGTGCTTAATAATTCAAAACATAAATACATAACATTGAATGAAGAACTGGATTGCCTTGAACTCTATATCCAAATGGAGCAATTGCGGTTTAAAAACTCATTCAACTATAAGATAAAGTGCAGCGCGGATATAGATATGGAAGAAACGCTGGTTCCTCCATTACTAATACAACCTTTTGCGGAGAATGCTATCTGGCATGGACTAATGCAAAAAGAAAGCGGTGAAGGTAATCTTGCTATCCTGTTGCAGCAAAAAAATGAAATACTGGAATGTACTATTACCGATAATGGAGTTGGACGCAAAGTGGCCCTGGAGCTGAGCCGTAATGCTACATCGAAAAACAAATCCCTGGGGCTGCAGATCACAAAAGAAAGAATTGCATTACTGGATAATGAACAGGGTGAACATTTCATAGAGATTGAAGACTTATATGATGATAATGGAAATGCTATGGGAACAAAAGTCATAATCCGGATAAAGTATAAGATAGCTATTGAGAAGCTATATTTATAACTTTGGTGATCATTTCTCTTATGTTATCCGCAATCATTGTTGACGACGAACCTTATTGCTGCGAAGTGCTTTCCACATTGCTGGAAAAATATTGCAGCGAAGTAGTTGTAGTTGCTGTTTGCAATTCAGGCGCGGAAGCGCTGAAAGCAATTCATGACCGGCAGCCTGCCTTGGTTTTTCTGGATGTGGAAATGCCCAGGATGAACGGTTTTGAAATGCTGGAACAATTACCTGCCATTAATTTTGACCTCATCTTTACGACCAGTTTTGATCAGTATGCGCTAAAAGCCTTTCGCGTTAGTGCAATTGATTATCTCCTGAAACCCATTGACAGAGAAGAATTGCAAAAGGCTGTACAAAAGGTGATACAACGTTCACAAAAACCACTGGCACAGCAACTCGAATTATTATTGCAGAACATTCATCATCCTGCGGCTGCGCTTAATAAAATTGCGATGCCCACAATGGAAGGTTTGCAAATGATAACTGTAGATTCAATTATCAGTTGTGCATCTGAGGGTAATTATACCATGCTATTGCTGAAGAATAAACAAAAAATCGTCGTATCCCGAACATTAAAAGATATTGAAGAAATGCTGGAAGATCATTCTTTCGCACGGGTGCATCATTCTCACCTGGTAAATCTGAACGAAATAAACAAATATGTAAGAGGCGAAGGTGGCTACCTTGTAATGAGTGACGGCTCTACGGTGGATGTATCCCGCAGCAAAAAGGAGCTACTTATGAAAAAACTTATGCCTGACAAAGAATAAATTATATCTTCTTTCATTAATAATTCACGCCTTAGCTTGTCATTGCATTGCTTAAAGATTCCCATGCGGCTTCGAAATAATTATTGACAGAAAAAATAATTTCCGATCTTATATTTTCGGATCTAATTCCCGTTTCACGATTGATGTTTGATGACTTAATTTATCAACTTCTTCATCACAAGTTATCCCATCACTCCTGATTTTAAAAAAGAAAGATGCCGATGTTGAGACTGGGTACAATTAAACAGGGCCGCCTGGAAAAGCAGCCCGTTAAGTAGAATTATATGCTACTTATGAGACAAAAAAAGTTTATTATCAATTTGCGTTTTTAAAAGTTGAGGCTTTGAGTCCTGAACGCCTGATATTTAGGCATGCACAAATATTCAATAATCAACACTCAATATTCAATATTCAATATTCAAGTGGGGAAACGTTTTGTCAATGAGCATTGAATATTGAACATTGATTATTGCGTATTTGGCAATTTATTATTCATCGTTCCATCCCATCATTAATTCACATTCATTTGTTTCGCAATTACACTCCCCCGAAACAATCGGGGCTTCGTCATTACTCACTCTGTTCGCAGTGACTCAACCGGGTTAGCTACTGCAGCCTTTATTGCCTGGAAGCTCACTGTTATTAAAGCAATTAAAATTGCTGCAATACCTGCTACCATAAACACCCACCAACTGATGGTGACCCTGTACGCAAAACTTTGCAGCCATTTATGCATGAACCACCACGCTACAGGAAACGAAATAAGGGATGCGATTAGTACAAGTTTTGCAAAATCTTTTGACAACATGGCAACAATACCGCCGACACTTGCCCCCAGAACTTTTCTTATGCCGATTTCTTTCGTGCGCTGTTCTGCCGCATAGGTCACCAATCCAAACAAGCCGAGGCAACCAATAAAAATGGCAAATACCGCGAACGTGATAAAAAGTTTTCCCGTTTGTTGTTCTGCCGTATAGGTTTTATTGAAATCGTCATCCATGAACGTATAATTAAATGGCTGCCCGTTTGTTGTGGTTTTCCATTTGCTTTCAACAGTACTGATAATGGAAGCAATATTTTTAGTATTCACCCGAACAGCAATGCTGCCCCAGTTTTCGCTCAGTTGTATAAGAAGCGGCCCAACGCTCTGGCGCATTGAACTGAAATTAAAATCTTTTACGACGCCTACCACATGATACCCGACCGACCCCTTAAAAGCATCCTGACCCGAAAAGTCCGGACGGTATAATGTTTCTTTAAGCGGATCTTTAAAACCAAGCACTTTTACAGCAGCTTCATTCAAAATTATGCCGGTGGAATCTGAAGGAAAATCTTTTGAAAAATTTCTGCCTTTACTCACCTCCATGCCCAGTGTGGGAATATAATTATCATCTACAAAAAAATTAGTTAGCACAACTGCTTTTGTTGGATCCATCGTCGCGTCGCGAAACCAACCCTCATTATCAAAACTGGTTCCCGTAGGAAGATCACCCGAAATGGTTGCATTGGTAACGCCGGGAATATTCAACAATTCATTCCGGAAAGAGTGTATCTGCTTATCAAGATACCAGGCATTATGCAATACGAGCACCTGGTCGCGGTTGTAGCCAATTTTCCTGGTGCGTATATAATCAAGCTGGTTATAAATCACGATCGTTCCAATGATAAGAATGATGGAAATAATGAATTGAAATACCACCAAACCGCTGCGCAGCCAACTATGTTTAAAGCCTTTTGCAATCTTTCCTTTCAACACCTCTATTGGCTGAAATGAGGATAAATAAAATGCAGGATAGCTACCCGCAACACATCCCACCACGAGCACCAGTGCAAGCATCACCGGGAAAAGCCAGGTGGAAAATAACGTGCCAACGCTCATCCCTTTACCGGCAAGCTGGTTAAATAACGGCAGCAGTAATAATGAGATCAGGATTGCCAGTATTAAGGAAAAGAAACTTAGTAGAACTGATTCGGTTAAAAACTGTGTGATAAGATGAGCGCGCAATGAACCCGCGACTTTTCTTATACCTACTTCTTTTGCGCGGTTAGCAGAACGTGCTGTGGAAAGGTTCATAAAGTTTACACACGCAATGAGTAAAATAAAGACGGCAATGACAGAGAATATATAAACATAAGTTACATTACCATTAGCCTCCATTTCATACGACTTATCAGAATGCAGGTGAATATCTGTCAGGGGCGTTGCGTGATAAATAAAATGATTGCCTTTGTTTTCGAGGTCTTTTAAAGAAGCATGCAGTTGCTCCTGCAGTTCCTTAGATAAATAATTATTGATAGTGGCATCAACATCCTTCTGCAGCTTCTCTTTTGTAACACCCGGCCTTACCAAAACATAATTATAGGTGTTGTTGCTAAGCCAGGAATCCCTGTCTTTTCCCCGGGGGCGGATAAAGCTGAAGTGAAAATGCGACTGTCTTGGAATGTCTTTTATCACCCCGGTAATCTTACAATTGGTTGAATTATCTACATACAATGTTTTGCCTAAGACATTTGTACTGTTGAAATATTTTTTGGCTGTTGTTTCATCAATAACAATGGAATTAGGTTCCTTTAAAGCAGTTGAAGGATTGCCTTCAATCATCGGCACAGTAAACACTTTAAAGAAAGTGGAATCTGCAAAAGCTGCATGGTCATCCTGCACGTTCCTGTTATCTTTTTTTACAAGGATGCCGCCCTGGTAATTTATTCTTGCAATTTCTTCTATTCCCGGAAAATCTCTTTTTAAGGCGGGCGCCAAAGGGTCCGGCGCAACCGCAAAAATTGCTGACGTATTGTTGAAATAGATGTCAGCGTCTATACGATAAATACGGTCTGCATTTACATTGTATTTATCATAGCTTAATTCATCTACCACATACAAAACGATCAGCAGGCAAACTGCCAACCCGGTCGCGAGCCCGATAATATTTATTGCAGAAAAGGCTTTATTCTTCCATAAGTTTCGCAGCGCGACTTTCAGATAGTTCTTAAACATAAACCTTGTTTTAATGTGCTCTTACGTTTGAATTTTGTTTTTGTTACAACAGGGGGGATAAAAAGCTGTGAGCTATTCGGGATTGCAGATTGGCGATTGCAGATTTTAGATTGCAGATTGATTATTTACGAAAATGTACGATGTTAGATGTACGATGTACGATTTTAACCCCGGTTCGCCATTTTCGTTCAAAACGAAACATTCATTAACCTTTCAACTCAATCAACCAATAAACTATTCAACTAATCAACCTTTTCCCAGATTCCCAATTCCAGGAACTATCCAACCTATCAACCAATCAACTTATCAACCAATCAACCTATCAACTCACCACCCTAACTCCTACTCCGTTCTCAAACTCTCAACCGGGTTAGCCGTGGCTGCTTTTAATGCATGAAAACTTACGGTGAGCATTGTTATCACCAAAACCATTAATGCAGAAAGTATAAACGGTGTAAGTGACAGACCGGTGTTGTATGGAAATATCTCCAGCCATTTGTGCATAAAAAACCAGGCAACAGGAAAGGCGATAAAACAGGATACGCCAACCAATACAATAAAGTTTTTTGTGATGAGCGGAACAATTTGCGCCACGCCTGCACCCATTACTTTTCTTATGCCGATTTCTTTTTGTTTTTGCTGTGTCGTAAAAGCAACGAGGCCTAATAAACCAAGACAGGTGATGATGATGGTAAGCACAGAAAACGCAGTGAATATTTTACCGCGTGTTTGGTCGGCTGCATATTGAGAATCAAAATCCTGGTCGAGGAAGGTGTATTGAAAAGCCACGTCGGGAAATATTTTTTTCCAGGTATTTTCAATTGCTTTAGTGGCAGTCGTAATATCTTTTGCATTCAGCTTTAATTGTATGCCGTTACTTGCCGGCCGGTAAAAAAGAATGAGTGGTGCAATGGGATTGTATAAAGACTGTTGGTTGAAATCTTTCACCACGCCAACCACTTCAAGATAATAGCCGGAAGTATCGCCTGCAAACTTTACGCGCTTGCCAATGGCATCGTTTCCCCAGCCATATTGCTGCGCCATTTTTTCGTTTACGATAATGCTGCGCAGCGTATCTGGCAGGCCGGAAAAATTACGGCCTTTCACCATTTCCATACCAAGCGTATTGATGTAGTTTTCATCTATGGCGTAATTGTTTACACCTTGCTCAACAAACCCGTTCTTCGATTGTATGGAATACAATTGCAGGTTGATGCCTTGCCCCGGCACAGCCTGCGCAGTGCTTACACTTAACACCTGCGGCATGTTGCGCATGTCGTTTGTAAATGCAGTTACCTTACTGCGCATGTTAGGGCCGTTAACCCTTAAATTCATTACCTGTTCTTTATTGAAGCCAAGGTCTTTGTTGCGCAGGTATTTAAGCTGCCCATATACAACCCATGTGCAGATGATCATGATCATTGAAATGGAAAACTGCACTACCACCAATATGCGGCGCAAGGTTGCATTACCCGAAGCTTTTGAAAGGCTGCCTTTAAGAATATTTACAGGATTGAATTTAGAAAGATAGAATGCCGGATAGCTGCCGCCAACCACACCAACAAAAATTATAATAGCTAACAATATAAGCAGGGTTGATGGCTGCAGCAAGGCGCCAAAAGAAATAAACTTACCAGCAAGTGTATTGAAAGATGGCAACAGCAAAGCAATTAACCCAATGCTAAGTAAAAGCGCAAAAAATGCAGTTACAGTTGATTCAATAAGAAACTGTGCAACCAGTTGAGATTTTGTAGAACCTGTTACTTTTCTCATACCGATTTCTTTTGCCCGCCGCGCAGAACGCGCAGTTGTTAAATTCATGTAGTTGATACAGGCGATTAACAGCATAAAAAATGCAACGGCAGAAAATATATAGATGTACGACATGCTGCCGAGCTCTTCGGGTTCATTTATTGTATCAGCATGAAGGTGAATGGCTGTAACCGGTATAATGCCAAAGCGCATTTTAATATTGAACTGTGCAAATATCTGAGCGAGATATTTATCGTAAACAGGCAATAACTTTTTTTCAAATGCCGCTGCGCTGACATTGGGTTTCAGCAAAACATAGGTATAAAAACCAAATGCGCCCCAGCTATTGGCAAAGTCTGCGGGTAGCGAGCTTCGTGAAATAAGTATAGTAAAAATGATGTGTGAATTTTTAGGAACATCTTTTACAACAGCCGTTACTTTATACACATCGCCATTTGTGTTTTCCAGCGTTTTTCCAACATAAGTTGTATGCTTTCCAAAAAACTTTTCGGCAACGGATTGCGTAAGCACCATCGAGTTGGGCATCACCAATGCAGTGGTAGCATTACCTTCAATAAACTGGTGTGTGAAAACTTTGAACAGGTTGCTATCAGCAAAAAATACTTTGTTCTCGTACAGCTTTGTATCGCCGTTTTTATACATGATATCGTTGCCGCCGCCTGCGGGCACAAAGCGTGTTGCTTCTTCCACTTCAGGATAATCTTTGCTTAAGGCAGCAGCCATAGGAAAAGGAGTAATGGCCCAGCGCATTGTGTCTTTATCAGGCTCTTTTACATAAGCATTTATACGATAGATGCGGCCTGCCTTTTCATTATAGCGATCATAACTCAGTTCATCAATAATATAAAATATCAGCAGCAAACTGAATGAGATACCAATGGTAAGGCCGAGAATATTCAGCATGCTGTACCATTTGTCTTTTTTTAAATTGCGCAATGCAACGAGCAGAAGATTTTTGAACATAAGCCCCCTCCTTCTCCTCCGCCTAAGGCGGAGAAGGGTTTAATCTATTAATTAAATAAAACTGTTTAAATGTTTAGCCTCTCAGAAAGCCCCTCCTTCCGGTCCCGCACAGCGGGATGGGGAGGCTTTTATCCGATCGCATAAATATATCCATCCGAGCTTCCGAAATATAGCATGCCGTCCGATATCCATACGGTTGAAAAAATGCTGCCCATCTTTAAAAACTCTGTATACAGCGGTGTGGCATCATCCTTATATTTCTCAATTATATCTTCTCTCAGTTTACCATCTTCCGTAAGAAAATCTGCATAATGCGCTTTGCTTGATTCTGTTTGAAAAAGCACAGAAACTTTACCGGAAATAATGTCCAGTTTATACAATACGCCATCGATGCAACCGAAATAGGCAGCGCTGTCATTCAGTGATGCACTGCTGAAAACATTCAATGGCACAGGCGACTCATACAACTTAAATCCATAGGTCTTTCCAAAACCAAGAATGCTGTGCGCATCAGACATGGTTACGATCAGCCTTTTATTCGCGATGCTTGGCACGCTCGTCCAGCTTCCGGGCTGATGGTACACCCAGTGGCCGCCGCCGTTTTTTATTTTCAGCGCATACACATTATAATCTCTTGAACAGAAGAAAACAGTGCTATCGGTAACTGTTGCATTGTACTGCACTTCTCCTATGGGAAAATACTGTTCGCCTATCGTATCAAATTTCCACCGCAGTTTACCATCTGAATTGATACAATAAAAGAAGCCATCAAAGCTCCCTATTAATACAGCGTCATCTGCTATTGTTGGTGACGCGTGAACGATGCCACCGGTTTTAAATTTCCATTTAAGATCTCCCGTGGAAGCATTTAATGCATATACAAAACCATCCCCGCAACCGAAATAAACAATGCCATTATGTATAGCCGGTGATGACTGATAATAATCCCATACATCATAAAATTGTTCGCCTTGTGTTTTAAATGTCCACTTGGGTTGGCCCGAGTTTACATCAAGCGCATAAAAAATTCCATCAGCGCTAATAAAGAAAACGGTATTGTTGTCAACTGCAACCGAAGAACGTATTGGCCCGTTTGTTTTAAACTTCCATATAACAGTGCCATCGGTTTTATTTAATGCATACAGGTTACTGTCGCACGAACCCGTAATGATCATATTATTAAACAGAATGGGCGAAGCATATACCTGCCCGTTGGTTTTGAATTTCCACCTGACTGTTGGGTTGTCGTTTACCTGTTTTGATAATGTGAAATTTTGCCTGTCCGCTGTACGGCAAAACTGTTGCGCCGTTAACTGACTTGCGATACTTAATAAAATTATGATAGTGAAATACCGCTTTTTATTTCTGTACATATAACTCCTGCCGGTTATGATTAATCGTTGCTAACGTAATAAGATTTCATGTTGCAGCACCCGCTAAAAACATGAAAGGCCAAATAGTTATTTTACAGGCAAAATGGATGTCGGATGTACGATGTACGATGTACGATGTATGTGGATTGCTGTCTATTATTTGTACTTGCATAATGTTATGGTTCACACATGAATCATGCTCATGTACCAGGGATTATTTTCCGAGTCCACCTATATAGGTTGCATCGACCTTAAGGCCTTCATCAAATACATTATTCTTATCCAGTTTTTTATTGAGTACAATAAAATCAGCCAGCTTACCTGTTTCAATACTGCCGGTGAATGCATCATTGCCATTGGTTTTGGCGGCAGCAAGCGTATACCCATGCAGGCATTCATGCAAAGAAAGCTTCTGGTCATTACCAATTGTGTTGCCATCAGCATCTTTGCGCAGCATCGCTGTTCTTATTCCCGTTAAAGGATTAAAATCATTTACTACAGGTGCATCACTGGATAGAGCAAGGTTAACATTCGCATTCAAAACATCCCGGTAAGGATATATTCGTTGCAGCCTTTCCTCTTCCAGGTATAAAGAAAAATTTCTGCCTAACTCTTTCAAAAAAATACTTTGAGATACACAATGTATATTTTGTTCCCGCATCTGCTGTAAGTGGCGGAAAGAAGGGAGCCCGAGATGTTCAATGCGCAATAATGTATCGGGATATTCTTTTCTTATGCGTTCATACACTTTTAATACAACATCAATTGCAGCATCGCCAATGGCGTGTGTGGCAATGCCAAAACCTTTGCCTGCTGTTTCTTTGGCCACCGGGTAAAAGAAATCTTCCTTCAATCTTAATACGCCCGTTGATGTGCTGTTTTTATAAGGCCTGCTCATGGCGGCTGTCATGCCGCTCAAACCACCATCAGCAAAGAATTTTGCAATGTTAATGTTGAATGATGAGGATTGATATAAACCAGGCAATGGCAATATTTCCGTACCTCCATCGGGAATACGTATAGGAAACGCATTAAGGCGTACCTGTAGTTTATTATTATCATGCAAATACTGATAAGTTTCCAACAAATCAGGCATCACTGCAGGATCTGATGCTGACGTGATGCCATAACGCAACAGTTCTTCTTCTGCAGCATGGATTATTAACGCGTAATCTTCTTTTGAATAGGGAGGAATATGCTGAGCAATTAATCCCAGCGCTGACTCGGTGAATATGCCATTAGGATTGCCATTATTGTCCAAATGCATTTCACCACCGGCCGGAACCTGCGTTGATTTGTCTATACCCGATAACTCCATTGCCATTGAATTGGCAACGCCGATGTGTGCACAGGTGCGGATGATCCATAAAGGCCTGCCGGCAGCAACCTTATCGAGATCTTCTTTGGTGGGCAGGCGTTTTTCTTTCATCGCTGCTTCATTAAAGCCGCGTGCCTGTATCCAGCCATTACCCGGATTCTGTTTGATGAAATCATTCAGCTTATCCTGCATTTCTTCCATGCTCTGTACACCACGCAGATCGAGCAGGAAGGTTTTAAGGTTACCGACTTTCCATACATGAATATGTGCATCGATAAAACCCGGAAGCACTGTGTTGCCTTCCGCATTCACCAGCTTTGTATGAGATTGTTGCAGCGCGAGTATTGTTTCGTTGTTGCCAACAGCGATGATCTTTCCTTCATTCACGGTAAATGCCTGCACAACAGGTTGATGAATATCCTGCGTTATTACATGCGCATTATGAACGATCAATTCCGCCATTATACACTTTTCGAAAAATGGTGTGCTGTCAATATAAATCCTTTATTAAGATATAACCTGTGTGCGTCAAGCCGCGTATAACCTGAATCAAGCGTTACGCATTTATATCCTTTTTCTTTTGCCAGTTCAGCAACATGATCCAGCAACATGCCTCCATATCCTTTGCCACGGCTTTCGGGCAAGGTAGAAAGATCATCAATATAAAAATGTTTGCCATTGTATAAATATTGAACGTACCTGAAACCGATGGCGGCAACAGCTTTGCCGTTCTCTTCAATATACAATAGCTGGTAGCCTTCAGTTATCATTTCCTGTACGGTTGATACAAACGTTTCTTTTATCAAATGCGGCCTTAACACGAACAGCACATCCCAGCATTTTAAAATATCTTCTTTTGTTGTTGCTGATTTGATCATGCTTTTATTTTAATTTTCAGTTTGTTATTATTCAATAAACTTATTAGAATCTCCGAAAAGTTTTCGCTCTGAATCCAGCATCAGGCGTATAATTTCAATATCTTTTTTAAAGACCATGACTTTTCAAACACAACAGACTATGTTCTAAAACCAGATGTATTTAAACCTTAGTAGTAAAATAAAATATCAAAAGCCACTAACCTTATTACCCAATTCTTTTTAAGCTTTAAGCATGGTTCAAAGCCCTATCAAATAAGGTAATAAGGTTTTTTAATGAGTAGAGTCTGCATTTTCTACTAAGGTTGGGCGGCTTCATACGCATTCACAATCCTGCCTGTAATTTTTTAAACAATTAAATACAGCTGAAGCCTGAGAGCTTTTGTATCGTTGCTTCTTCTGTTATCGCGTATTTGATCATTCCTATTCTGACAAGATTTTAAATTGAAAATTATTTATCATCTCCATGCAACTCTGTGGTACAACTCCTTTAACTCTGTGGCTTAAAAAAAATAAAACCACAGAGTTGTACGGAAGTATTTCACGGAGTTAACCCACTCTTGCTATCGCATCTTCCAGCACCTGCAATCCTTCTTTTAATTGCTCATCGGTCATAACAATGGGCGGTAACAAACGAATGCAATTGCTATACAATCCTGCACGTATTAAAATGATACCGTGCTTCACTGCATCTTTCAATACCGCCATTGCTGTTTCCATGTCAGGCTCTTTTGTCTGGCGGTCTTTTACAAACTCCACTATCTGCATGGCGCCAACACCGCGTACATCACCTACACGATTGTATTTTTCTTTCCATGTTTGCATGGTTGAATGAATGAGGTCGCCGACATGCGTTGCTCTTTCCAGGAAAGCAGGGTCACTTAATATCTTCAATGATTCAATCGCCGCAACAGCCGTTACAGGGCTACCACCATAAGTTCCTCCGATGCCCCCGGGATGTGTGCAATCCATTATTGCTGCTTTACCAACCACTGCACTCACCGGCATACCTGCTCCCATTGATTTGGCAACGGTTACTATATCAGGTACAACACCGGTATGTTCAATCGCGAATAACTTACCTGTTCTTCCGCTGCCGCATTGTATTTCATCTGCGATCATGACAATACCATGTTTATCGCAGAGCCCCCTTATCTTCTGCATGAATTCCGGATGCACCTGGATAAAACCTCCCTCACCTATAACAGGTTCTATGATGATGGCAGCCACTGCTTCGGGATCAACCTGCGCAATAAATGCATGTTCCAGGTTTTTAATACACCAGTTAAGATAAGCTTCCTCACTCATTCCTTCAGGCGTACGATACAAATTCGGAAGGGGCAAACGGTATATATCATTTACATAAGCGCCAAAACCTTTCTTGAATAAACTATACTTACTGGTTAACGATAGAGTGAGCAGGCTTCTGCCATGATAAGCGCCTTCAAAACAAATAACAGCCGGACGTTTGGTGTAATACCTTGCCAGCATCACTGCATTCTCCACTGCTTCCGTACCTGTGTTGCACAACAATGTTTTCTTCGCAAAATCACCGGGCGTTAACCTGTTTAATAATTCCGCCAGTTCAACATAAGGTTCAAAAGTGGTAACGAGCGAGCAGGTATGGATATATTTATCCAATTGCGCTTTAATGGCATTTACAACAGCTTCCGGGCGGTGGCCAACATTGATCATACCGATGCCGCCGGCAAAATCGAGCAATTGGTTGCCGTCAATATCCCATACGATACCACCTTCGGCTTTGTCTACTACGACTTCAGTTGATTTGGCCAGGCCTGCAGGCAACGCATTTTTTCTTCTTTCAAGGATTGCTGCACTTTTTGATCCTGGAATTTCTGTTACCAGTTTAATGTGAGACATAGTGTTAAGTTTTGCCCCAGCCCTAAAGGGAGTTATTGGAGCGATTATATAAAAAAAAAATTTTTATTCCCCTTCAGGGGTTAGGGGCATAATTATCACTGCGCCTGCATTACCACAGGTAGGATCGTTGAGGTAATCTTTCATCAATCCAACCACTTCAAAACCTACTTTCTGTTGTATGGAAACGGTAGGATCAAAGATCTCTTTATCCTTTACTTTTTGATAATACTCCTCAATGGATAATTCATGTTGCAGTTTACCGTAACCGTTCAGCATGCCGACAGTTACCTGACCTTTTAAATGCAATTGTTTGCACGTGTATTGTCTTGCACGGTATAATGCTCTCGCAATGCCTTTACTTCTGTAATCAGGATGCACGCTTACATCCATTCCATAGAGCCACCCGCCGTTGGGTTCATGCGTGGTGAACCACCCGCCGCCCATTATTTCAAAAAATGTATGGTGTTCATTTTTTGCAGGGTCATAATGATAACGGATAGATGATGTGGCGCCGATAACATTGTCTCCATCCAGGGCAACGAATTGCCCTTCCGGGAAAATTTCGATATGTTTTTTGTATTGTGCTTCATGCAATAATTCTTCTTCCGCCAGAGAAGGAAAAACAATACGCTGCAACGCTTCCAGTTGAACTGCGTGCTTCGCTTCCATTGGTTGTATGATGATGCCTGATGGTAATGTTTCTTTATACATATACGTTTGTGCGACCAGGTGTCAGACACTTGCAAGTGTCAGACACCTAATGCAACTTTGTTTGTTTACCACTATGCCAATAAGCGGCTTAATCATTTCTTTGTGTTGCTTCGTGCCTTTGTGGTTAAAAAAAATACACGACGAATTTTAATGATACAATAATTCTTTAAATCATTTAATTCCTGTCGGTCTGACGCTTTGATGCGTCTGACCGTGTTGTCATCGCCTTGCATTGCTGCCATGAAAAATCAACTGTACAAGGGAGTGACACAACGAAGATGCCATGAAAAATCGCTGCCGGTACCATAATAAAAATCTACATCAAATAACCAAAACACAAATAAGCCACAGCGCTCAATGCAAATGCAATACCTGCATACGGCAGTTGCGATAAACCATGATCGAGGTTATTGCATTCCGTACTCTGTGCTGTGAGAATAGTAGCATCGGAATACAGACAGGCATTGGCGCCAAAAACACCTGCACTGATCACCGCACCACAGTTAAGCAATACATTGCTGCCAAGATGCTGCGCCAGCGGCACCACCAATGGGATAGCCACTGCATACAAGCCCCACGATGAGCCCGTTGTTACCGAAATAACCGACAATGATACAAACACCACGAACGGCAGCATGGCTTTGCTTACATGCGGCGATACTGTTTGCAGCACGTATTCAGTTAATCCCATTTTATCATTCACATCTTTTAATACATAACTCATCATCAATATTGCGAGCGCATACACCATGCTGTTGAAACCCATGAATACGGTTTCGGATAATTGCCTGAATGTGCCAAGCCTTATGATGAGATAATAAATGAATGTAAAAGCAACCGCGATCATTACACCTTTTAATGCATCAATATCAAACCATATTGTAGCAGCGAGCAACACAACAATCGGCAATGCGAAGTATACAACCTTTGGATCTTTTTTTGTGCCGAATAAACTTATATCCAATGCGCCCGACATATTAAATTCGGAAGCCGTTAAAGCACCTGTTTTTTCTGCTCTGATGTCTGCTTTTTTTAATCGCCCAAACCAGGGGAGAACGCCATAAATGAATAATGGTATGATGAGGACAGCTATATATCCGTACGCTACATAAGGAATCATTTTCCAGTAGGTAGCAAGCCCTTCATGCGCCGGCGCTACATTGGATGTTTCCAATATGTTGCCGATAAAGATCGTCCATGTTGATATGGGTACAATAACACACCAGGGTGGCGACGTTGTGTTCACAATATAGGCGAGTTTTTCTCTTGGTATTCTAAATGCATCCGTTATTTTACGCATAGATAAACCAACCGTCAGCGCGCTTAAATAATCATCCAGGAAAACAAGAATACCCAAACCCCATGTGCCCATCAAGGCGCTCTTTTTTGTCTTTAATCTTTGCAAAGCCCATTCACCAAACTTCAATGTGCCGCCACTGCGCACCATCAGCCCGATCAATGAGCCATATAAACCGCAAACCAATATCACCCAAACAGAATCTTTATCACCCAGCACTTTTTTTAAAGAGTCAACAAAGCCTGTAAAAAAGCTGGTATTCTCCTGCATGGAGATCATCATAAAACCAACAACACAACCGATCAGCAACGGTTCAAACGAAGTACGAAGTATAATGGCCAGTACTATAACAACCAGTGGAGGAATTAATGCCAGTACGCCGTATGTCATAGAGAGCCCCCATCCCCGCCGGTTGGCGGGGTGTTGATGAAAGTGAATGAATGTTGTTTGTGCATGTTAGTTAATGTTTTGAATGTATAGTTAGTTTTTTTCAATACTGCCGGCTACAGGTGTCTGACACTTTTAAAGTGTCTGACACCTGATACTCCCCTTTAGGGGTTGGGGGCTTGTATTATCCCTCCGAAACTGATCAGCTTTTTCTCCATGTATTCATATAAACCTTCACTGCCGCTTTCATGACCCATACCACTTTGTTTCCATCCGCCAAACGGTGCCTCGGTGCCATGTGGCGCCCATTCATTTATGCCGACCATACCAAATTCCAATACTTCGCTAAAGAAGAACGCATCGTTGATGTTGTTCGTCCAGACATAAGCCGCCAAACCATAAGGCGTGTTGTTGGCCCATTTTACTACTTCCTGCTTATCGCTGAAAGCAACAACGGGCAATACCGGCCCGAATATTTCTTTGTTGATAGCTGTTGTATCCGCGTCAATGTTTGTAAGCAAGGCAGGCGGTACGAACCAGCCTTTATCGAATGATGCATTATTCTGAATAATAGCTGCACCGCTTTGTTGCGCTTCATCAATGATATTTAACACCTGCTGCTGCTGCCGTTGATTGATCAACGGTCCAACCTGTGTGCCCGCTTCCCAGCCATAACCTACCTTAATATTCTTTATTGTTTCACTTGCTGTTTCAAGGAAACTGTCATAAATTTTTTCATTCACAAAAAATCTTTGCGGCGCAATACATACCTGCCCTGCATTACGCAGCTTGGCAATAACAGATGATTTTGCAAGCACGTCCACATCTACATCATGATTAATAATTACGGGTGCATTGCCGCCTAATTCAAGCGAGAGTTTTGTGTTGGTCTTTGATGCGCCATCCATCAAGAGTTTGCCCACGCGTGTGCTGCCGGTAAAACTTATTTTCTTTAGAGATGGATTGTTCAGCATCTCCTCGCCTATCGATGCAGCATCACCAAATAAATTGTTGAGCACACCTGCAGGCAGGCCTGCTTCAATCAATGCTTCGGTTAAACGATACGTTGATAAAGCCGTAAACTCAGAACCTTTAGCCACTACGGTGCAGCCTGCAGCCAGTGCAGCGGCCCATGCACGCGACGGGTTATAAGCCGGAAAATTCCATGCGGTGATTACACCAACAACGCCCATCGGTTGCCATATCGTCAACATGCGTTTATCGTTGCGACTGGCTGGTATTGTTCGGCCATAAGCCCGCTTAGCTTCTTCAGCAAACCATTCAAACAAATTGGCTGCTACCTGCCATTCTCCTTTGGCTTCGGCAATGGGTTTGCCGCTTTCGGTTACCGTATCTTTCGCGTAGTCATTGGCATTAGCGCGGATGATATCAGCAGCCTTTTTCAGGATGGCCGAACGCTGGTACACATTTGTTTTGCTCCATGAGGCAAAAGCGTGTTGTGCTGCTTCAATAGCTGCTTTACAATCATCGCCGTTGCTCCAGGTGAGTGTTGTAATAATTTCTTCTGTTGCAGGATTGATGAGTGGTTCCATCTTGCCTGAAGAAGACTGTTGATAAGTTCCGTTGATATAGTTTAGTAACATATGCATCGCCCCCGTCCCCTAAAGGGGGGGGTTAATCCCCACCCTTAAAGGGTAATTTTTTATTTTATGATTTGTACCAATAGGCAATTGAATTGTGTTAGAACTCATTTTATTCTGTGCGACTCAATGGTTTTGCTTTTCAACTTATACTTATTAATGAACACTTTTTAAACCACAGAGTTAAAGGAGTTATAGCACCGGAGTTTCACGGAGCAACTTAGTGTACTCTGTGCATAAACCTCTGTGCAACTCTGTGGTAAAAATCTATTCATATTTTTTTAATTACCCTTTTACGCAAGCGATGCGATCACTACTTCCAGGATATCAAGACCCTTATGCAATAAAGTCTCTTCAATCACCAACGGACTTAATATGCGTATCACATTTGCATTCACACCGGCGCTTATTATGACCAATCCTTTTTCAGCGCATGTTGTAATGATCTGCTGCGTAGCAACTGCATCAGGTTCATTCCAATCACCGTTTTTTATCACATCGAAGGCAAGCATGGCGCCGAGGCCGCGCACTTCACCGATCAATGATGGATATGCCTGTTGAAAATGTTGAAAGCGTTCATAAACGATCCGGCCAATCTTTTCGCCCAATGCATTGATATTAATTTCCTGCATGTATTGCAGTGTTGCGAGCGACGCTGCACAGGCAACAGGATTGCCCGCATAAGTGCCGCCGAGCGTGGATGGCGCTGCTGCATCCATAATATTTGCTTTGCCCATCACCGCCGCTATCGGCATGCCGCTGCCCATTGATTTTGCCCAGGTAGATATATCAGGCGATACATCAAAATGTTCATATGCCGCCCATTTGCCTGTTCGTCCAAAACCGCTTTGCACTTCGTCGAAGATGAGTAAAATGCCGTACTCATCACATAATTTTCTCAACGCTTTGATATATGGTTTTGATGCCACATAAAATCCGCCTTCCCCCTGCACCAATTCAATTATAATTGCGGCAACATCTTCTGCACGTACCTGTGTTTTGAAAAATTGCTTCAGTCTTTTTATCTCGTCCGCAGCAAATTTTTCTTCCGGCACATGGTGTACACATTTATTGTAAGCCGGGTAGGGCAAGCGATACACTTCCGGTGCAAATGGCCCGCAGCCTGCTTTATATGCCACTTTTGATGTCAACGACATAGCCATCATTGTCCGCCCATGAAAAGCGCCTTCATATGCAATGATGGCATTGCGCTTCGCGGCTTGTCTTGCAATCTTGATGGCATTTTCCACCGCTTCAGCACCGCTATTTAAGAACATCACTTTTGTTGCTTTGCCATGCGGTAAGAGCTTTACTATTTCGACGGCAAGATCAAGGTACACTTCGTACAAAGCCACATTAAAGCTGCTGTGGATAAGCTTTTCCGCCTGTTGCTGAATAGCAGCAACAACCGGCGGCGGGCAATGGCCTGCATTGATCACACCGATGCCGCCTGCAAAATCTATTAATTCATTGCCATCGGCATCGATCATGATCGCACCATGTGCTTCCGCCACGGAAGATGGATTAAAAATGCCTACGGCATTCGGTACCAGTTGTTTCCTGCGCCGGTATAATTTTTCTTTGTTGGATATGATAGTTGCTTCATTTTCCATATGGCGTTTGTTTAAAGAATTTGAATTTTAATTGTCATGAAATAACCTATTGTTATCGCATATTAATTTTATTGCGTACCTACGGCACGCCGTTAATTCTACCGATATTTTATCCCTACGGGATAATGGAATAATTTCAATAAGCCGAAAGGATTTAAATATTGATAGTTAATATTTACGTTCCCATTCATTTGTTTATACGCTGCTATTTATTTTATGTTTGACTTCGCGCAGGAACCGTTGTCTTTTGAAATATTCTGTTATACTTTATTTTTTTATTGCGTACCTATGGCACGCTTTTAAAACCCATGCTTTATAATTCTACCGATATTTTATCCCTACGGGATAGTAAATATTTTCGAAAAGCACAAGAATCCATATTGATGAACAATGTGTATACATCATCTATTTTACGCCTTATTGTTATTGCGTACCTACGGCACGCTTTTAAAACCCATGCTTTATAGTTTTACCAATATTTTATCCCTGCGGGATAGTAAAAATTGTTTTGTAACATTCCAGTGGCATTGAATATTGGTAGCTCATTGTTCATACGTTGTTCCGGCGCTGTAGGCGCTTACTATTTTTTTGATTGCGTTGCATTATTATTGCGTACCTACGGCACGCTTTTAAAACCTATACTTTATAGTTTTACCGATATTTTATCCCTACGGGATAGTAAAAATTGTTTTGTAACAATCCCATCGGGATTGAATATTGGTAGCTATTTGTTTGCACGTTGTTCCGGCGTGCCGTAGGCACGCAATATTGTTTCGATTGTGTTGCAATATTATTGAATACAAGCGCGCACCATATTTTTTGCAATAAACCATTTCCATTTTATTGAACGCTTGCATAATGCTGCATAGCGAACCTGTTGTACAAGGGAGTCCCGATAAATCGGGAAGGGACGATGATAGCAGCACTGCAGATGACTTCATAAAAAACATTTTCTTTTCTTAATGTTTAAGACTGGCTCAGTCTCGAAAGACTGAGCCAGTCTATATTATGCTCCTATATAAATTGTTTTAATGTTCATGAACTCATGAATACCGAAATGCGACAACTCGCGGCCATAACCGGATTTTTTTATGCCGCCGAAAGGATAGCACGGATCTGATTTCACCATAGCGTTAATGAATACAGCGCCTGACTCGATCTCTTTTGCAAGCGCTTCTGCTTTCTGAATGTCTTTGCTCCAGATGGCGCCACCCAAGCCATAACGCGAATCGTTGGCAAACTGAATTGCTTCTGCTTCGGAAGCTGCATGAATAATACTGGCAACCGGACCAAAAGCTTCCTCGTCAAAAGTGGCCATGCCTTCCGCAACATTGGTCAATAGTGCCGGCGTGAAGTTGGCGTTATTACGCATGCCACCTATTACTAAGTGCGCACCCTTGCTCATGGAATCATGCATTTGATGTTCCAGTTTTTCTGCAAGGTCAAGCCTGGCGATCGGGCCTGTTGTGACAGACGCATCAAAAGGATCTCCCTGTTTTAATAATTGGATGTGTTGCTGCACTTCATACGTAAATAATTCGGTTGCTTTTCCAACGGTAATAAATCTTTTTGCGGCGATACAACTTTGACCGGCATTCTGCATGCGCGACTGCACCGCTATTTTCGCGGCCTGCTGCATATCCGCATCTTCCAATACTACTACTACATCGCTGCCGCCCAATTCCAATACTGTTTTTTTGATGGCCCTACCTGCAATAGCAGCCACAGATGAACCTGCCTGCTCGCTGCCGGTAAGCGTGACGCCCTGCACGATGTGGTGATGAATAATGGCTTCTACTTTATCGGTATCTATGATAAGTGTTTGAAACACGCCTTCTGCAAATCCTGCTTCTAAAAATAATTTCTCAATGGCCAGCGCCACACCACAAACATTAGGCGCATGTTTCAACAATGCAACATTGCCCGCCATGATATAAGGCGCAGCAAAACGAAACACCTGCCAGAAAGGAAAGTTCCAGGGCATAATGGCCAGTACCGCGCCAATAGGTTGAAAGGTTACATAACTCTTTGCCGCATCGGAAGGCTGATCGATGTCCTGTAAATATGTTTCCGCATGTTCTGCATAGTAGCGGCAACAGGCAGCGCATTTCTCCACTTCTGCTTTGGCTTCTTTCAATATTTTGCCCATCTCTTTTGTGATAAGCGTTGCATATTCATCACGCTTTGCAATAAGAATGTCTGCAACACGCTGCATCAACCTGCTTCGTTGAGCAAATGATATGCGCTTCCAGTGGCGGAAAGCTTTTTCAGCTTTTGTTAAATAGTTTTCAATAATATTATCATCCATTAATTCATATTCAGCGAATACTTCCTGTGTATAAGGATAAATTGATGAGAATGTTTTTTTCATAGTGCTAACGTTCTTTTTGGCTCAACGAATGCTTTGTCATTTATTCTTTCTGCAATGTTCAATGCAGCCTGCTTGCCGGTGGCAATGGCGCCATTCATAAAACCCTGGTAATCCAGGCTGGTGTGTTCACCGGCAAAAAATATATTTTCGAAAGGCTCTGCTTCTACCCCGCCAAAAGTACTCCATTGATTGATTGTATAAGAGCTATAGCCTCCTTTGGTGAACGGGTTTAGTTCCCAGCAAATTTTTTTATACTTACCATCAAAGTGTTTCTGTTGTATATGAAATTCTTTTGCAGCATACGCCAGCATTTCATCTTTCAACACTTCTTTATCTTTTTGGCAGATAGCATGCGACAGGTTGCCGCCGCTGAAAAATGTCAGCCCGCCTTTGGTGTTTTGTTGAGCAAAGCTGTTATCCCAGATATTATGTGCAACCACATCGGAGAATAATGTACCACTTTCTTTATGATCACGCCAGGGTTTTGCATTGAAGCCCAGTATGAATTTGGATGAGTTACCATAACCCAATTCATTGATGGCTTTTTGTTTGATGGCCGGGTACACCACGTTAGTTTGTATGGTACGCAATACGGTGAAGGGAATACATAAGATGATGTAATCGAATGTTGCCCTGATGTTTTTATCTCCCGTCTTTATCGTTAATTCATATTGATCATTTGCCGTTTTATTATAAGTGATCAGTTCGTGCTTCAGTTTAACAGATGCACTCACTTTTTCATACAGCTTATCAGGCACCGTTTGCGAACCGCCTTTTATTTTATAAATCTCATGATCATCGCCATAAATACGGTAAACGCCCGTTTCATTTTTTACTGGAGGTTTTATAGTAATTAAAAAATTCATGGCTGTTTGCTCTGATGACTCCATACCATATTCCGCTGTATAGATCACATCTACCAGTTTCCTTATCCATCCGGTCATGCCCAGTTTGTCGAGATATTGAATGATAGTGATCTCATCAAACTGTTTGAATACATCTCCATTTTTGTATGTTAAGGATTCAGGTAAACTTGCAATATCAGCACTGATAGCACCTGCAAAAGGCTGCAATGCATCACGAAGATCAGGAGACGTATAGCGCTTGCCATCCACTGCAAAAAATTTCTCATAGAAAAGATTGTCATTTCTAAGGTCATACAATTCGATATCCAGTTCTTTACAAAGGCCGATCAGTTCTTCATGTTCTTCATCTACAAATTCGCCGCCGAGGTCTGTGGCAACGTTTGTATCAATCCAGTTTTTTACGCTGTACATTCTTCCGCCATATCTTTCTGACGCTTCATATAGTGTAAACGGAATATTATGCTGCTGTAAAACATAGGCAGCCATTAAGCCGGCGCCGCCGCCACCGATAATCGAAACGGTTGGTTTTGTTGTATTACCTGCTGCAAACAGTTTGTTGGAAAGTAAAGCGCCTGCCGCAACGAATGCGGTATTCTTTATGAACGTTCTGCGTGAAGCATCGAAAGTATTTCCTGCTGATCTTTCCTCTAATAATTCCTGTAATGTTTTTCTAAACCAAAAACCTGCCGGTGTAATTGCCATAAAGTACTTGTTATATTATTTGTGTTTGCAGCAAGTGTTACATCATTATTCAATCTGTTGTGCTATTAGAGTTACGTCATTTCTATGTGAATCCTATCCGCCTGAGGCGGACAAGTTGTTTTCTATCTGCCTATCCACGCATGAGCGGGACAAGTTGTGGTAAAATCACCTTGAACCACATAGAAACATTAGGCACATAGGTTATCACATAGAAGGAATTAAATAATATCAAATGAATTTCAATAACACAACATGTTATATATTACTCTTCAATAAAAACAGAGAACTCTCCGTGCAACTCTGTGATTACCTCTGTGTAACTCTATGGTTAATTTTTGTAAACCACGAGGAACCGGAGTCAGCAGCAAGGAGTTTCACAGAGATGTAGCATATCAATAACCCGGATTCTGAGCAACAACATTATTAGTCCCGTCAATTTCGCGTTGGGGTATCGGTATGATGGGATTAACATCATCACCCAATACCTCACCAACCTTACCTGTTCGCGCAAGATCGAATAAACGATGACCTTCGAAATTTAATTCAGCCCTTCTTTCATCTAAAACAGCATTGAGAAAATCTTCATCAGTCGGTACATCACCTGGAGTAAGGCCTTGCATGCCGCGGCTTTCACGAATCGTATTCAGATCAGCAAGCCCGGCCGCTCTGCCTTTTGCTTCAGCACGTATTAAATACATTTCGGCCAACCTAATGATGTATGCTGAATTATCTTTTGTTTGCTCACCGCGATATTTCTGCGTTCTGCCATCCGGCTGAATGCTAACGTCTACATTTTTAAAATCAACCAGGGCCCATCGCTTGTCATCTGACCTGGCAGAAAAAAAGTCATTCAGACCGGCGGCGGCAATAAAAGCCACATCGGACCTTAATGCATCATCGCGCACATACGTCAGCGTGTTGTATGCACTTTGGTTCTGCAGATCGAACACCAGTTCAAATACACTTTCCTGTGTTTCTTTATTAGTATAAATTTTAGGGAAGTCATCGGGCCCAAACAAACCAAAATTGCTATCATCAATTACCTCTGTTGCCAGTTCAGCGGCGTTAGCTTTATCCCCATAATATAAATAAACTCTTGCCAGCAAAGCTTTGGCTGCCGAAAGCGATGCATATTGATTGCCATTGTAAGTATTGAATGAACTGATAGATTGCTGAAGATCGGAAATGATCTGTTTATAAGAATCATCCACACTGCTGCGGGCAACAGGTGTTTTGGGATCATCGGTTGTAAGCACAATGGAAATTCCATAAGGCGATGTTTTATCCCAATGCTCACCAAACATGCGCAGCAAATCAAACTCACCCAAAGCGCGTACAAACAGCGCTTCCGCCAGTATGTTGCTTTTTTCATCTACATCAATACCGGTCACATTATCTGTGTTATTGATGATTTTATTTGCTGTGTAGATGGTGTTATAGATGGCGCCGTAAATGCCGGTAGTATAAATGTTGGCAGTTTCCATGGTGCGTGCGGCGATATCATTAAGGTCTATCACATCATAACCACCTGTAGTGCCATTGTCGGTATAACATTCCGCAACCAACGGATAATAACCGCCATAATAATTTCTATCCTGCAGCGTGCTGTACATGCCGATGCGTGCATTGCGCAGACCACTTACCGTTGTAAACACAGTGCCGTCTTCCACCGCGTTGGGTGACACTTTATCGAGGACTTTTTTACAGGAAGTAAGGAAAGTGAAAGCAAACAACATGACAATAAGAAATCGCATCAGTGTTAAGCTGAAAAAATTATTTTTTATAATTGATATTTGAATTTTCATGACTCGTTTTTTAGAAGTTAAAGTTTACACCAAAAGTTATTGTGCGTGCCTGCGGATAGGCTGCATAATCAACGCCCGCTGTTTCAGGATTACTGCCGCCATTTGAACTAACTTCAGGATCGTAGCCATAATAACCCGTGATCACGAAAAGGTTTTGCGCCTGCACATAGCAGCGCAGGGAGTTATATACTTTGCCCGGTTGTTTCGGCCGGAATGTGTAACCAAGATTTACTGTTCTTACGCGGAAGAAAGAAGCATCTTCCACAAACTGCGATGATTCCTGGTTATAATTTTCGAAGATGAGTGAAGCTCTTGGAATATCGGTTTTATCACCGGGATTTTTCCATCGCTTATTTACAATGGTGGCGTTATCGGCATACACTTG
Organism: Parafilimonas sp.; assembly: GCA_036274175.1. Taxonomy (GTDB): domain Bacteria; phylum Bacteroidota; class Bacteroidia; order Chitinophagales; family Chitinophagaceae; genus Parafilimonas. The sequence goes on along the minus strand of DASUGF010000054.1, from coordinate 64,411 downwards.
TAATAAGTTATTGTCTTCATCCCAGCCATCGTCGCTCCAGCCAAGTGTTTGATAAGTGGTGCGTATTAAATTATATACTTTGTTGCCAACGCTGAACTGTGTTGCAATGGAAAGATCCCAGTTTTTATATTTGAAATCGTTGGTGAGGCCGCCAAAATAATCCGGCGATGCTTTGCCGATAACCTGTTCTTCATCTGAAAATTGCGGATCGCCGGTTTCGGGATCAACGCCCAGGTATTTATATCCCCAGAAGGAACCCACAGCTTCACCCACTTTTAAGATATGCGTGGGGAAAAGGTCGCTATACGCAAACAATAATTCGTTGTCGCTGTATAAAGACTTGATCTTGTCTTTCAGATAGCTCACATTAAAGTTGATGGACCAGGAGAAATTTTGCTGCTTAACAGGATAAGCCATCAATGAGAATTCAATGCCTTCATTTTCTATGTTGCCCGCATTGGTAGTGTAAGACGGGAAGCCTGATGTGGCGGGCAATACAGCCTCAGCCAACAACTTTGTCCTGTTGCCCTTAAACACTTCAAGTGAACCACTCAGCAAACCATTTTTGATTTCAAAATCAACACCGGCATTAAACATTTTATTATGTTGCCAGGTGAGGCCTTTATTGCCAATGTTCGCCGGGCGAAGTCCTGCATTGCCATCATACCTCGCCGGTGACCAGTAACTCAGGTATTGAAAATCGCCGATCTCCTGGTCGCCGGTTAAACCATAACTCACGCGCAGTTTTAAATTGGTGAGCCATGAAGAATTTTCGAGGAATTCTTCTTTCGTTAGCACCCATCCTGCAGAGAAGGCCGGGAATAAACCCCACCGGCCTGAAGGATCGAACCGGGAGGAACCATCGTAACGTGCGCTTAACGATAGCAGGTATTTATCATCGTAACTATAATTCACTCTTCCCAATAATGAAACCAAACCCCAGCCGAATGACTGGTCTGTTGCTGCAGTAACTGTTGACGCACTTGATATGTTTTCCAACCCGCTGCCTTCGGGAAAACCCTGCGCTTTGGTGGATGTTCTTTGATAGTTGGATGATTGCACTGTAAAACCACCTAATGCCGTTAAATTATTTTTGCCAAATGAATTCTGATACGTTAATGTGTTTTCATTCAGCCAGGTTAAGCTACGATACGTGCCTGCGATTGCTTTGCCGCCAACCGGCGCTCCATCGGACGTGATCGGATCGAAGAACTGGTTATCCAAAAGATCGGAATAATCAGCCGTAAAAGAGCTCCTGAATTTTAATGCCTTTAAAATGTCAATATTCACAAAGGCTGTTCCTATAAAACGGTAATTCGTTGTATAGGCTTTTATCTCTTTAGCCGATTTAACCGGGTTATCACTCAGCCAGCTTGCCTGGTATTCCGTATAATCTGAATAACTGCCATCTTCGTTATACACCGGCATTAAAGGTGAGGCGCCGATAGCATTTGTGACGATGCCTGTATAGGTATCATCATTAAAACTTCTGCGATTCCTGCCATAGGTAAAAGCAGTATTTGCACCGATACTTACACGGTCACTCACTTTATTATCCACGTTCATCCTGAACGAAGCACGCCTGTAAAAATTTTCTATCACGATACCCTGCTGATCGAAATAATTACCTGTGAGAAAAAATCTTGTTTTCTCATTACCGCCTCTTGCCGATAGCTGTATGTTGTTTATTGGCGCTGTTCTGAAGATCTCGTCTTGCCAGTCGGTATTAACACCGGTGTTCCATGAATCGGGTAATGGGTTGGTTAATACGGCCGGATCAAACCCGGGATAATAGTCTTCAAAAGGCGTTGGATCCTGCTGGTATAATTTCAGGTCCTGCTGTCTTGCATCTTCAATCAGATCAATGAAACCTTTTGTATCTAAAAAAGGAATTTTTCTTGACACCTGCTGAGTGCCTGTAAAGCTGTTGAAGCTGAATTCTGTTCTGGCATTGCGGCCTCTTTTGGTAGTGATCAATACAACACCGTTCGCTGCACGGGCGCCATACACGGATGCAGAGGATGCATCTTTTAATATTTCTATTGATTCGATGTCATCTGGATTGATATCACTGATGGAACTAATGTTCTGGCCGCTGCCCATTTCTTCACCGTCTGTATTGTATGATGTTGATAAAGCTGAATTGCTTTCACTGATCATCGGCACGCCATCTACCACATACAATGGATTGTTTGCACCGCGAACGCTTACGAGCAGGCCCGCACCGGGTGTGCCTGACGGTGTCGTCACCAATATACCCGCAACTTTTCCCTGTATGCTTTGCGCGATATTTGAAACAGGCTGGTCTTTAAATTCTTTATTTCTTATAGAGGAAATGGCGCCGGTGATATCGCTTTTCTTCTGCGTCAAGTAACCTGTTAAGACAACGTCATTCAGCACACTTACCGATTCTTCCAAACTGATGGTAAGGTTATAATTGTTTTCACCAAATGGCACTTCTTTCACAGCATAACCAACATTTGAACAAACCAAAATGCCTGATACCGATTTTGTATGCAAAGAAAAACTACCATCAGGATTTGTTTGCGACATTTCAGTTGCCTGGCCTTTTACCTGCACGGTAACGCCGGCCAGTGGATTGCCGTTCTTACCGGTGATGATTCCTTTAATAAGATGGTCAGGCGTTTGAGCATTTGTTATTGATATGCATAAAAAGCAGGCGCATACCAGTAATGATGAAAGTAAATTTTTTAAGTTCATAAGTTGGATAGTTTATATTGTTGGTTACTCCTGGTGTTTAATTTAATCGTGAGTTGTCAGTGGTGAATGGTGAGTAATCACCCTAAATAAGCGTTATGCACTCACAACTCACCACTGACCATTCACAAACTAAAAAGTCACATTTGCTTAACACAGCACTGCTCATTTCACCCATAAATCTTTAACAAGATCCAGATCCGGCTGTGCTATCTTAAACACTTTTAAATACATGTTCGTTTCGGTTTCATAAATGCCTTCTATTTTATGCATGCGCTCCATGAGCTCGATCAAATGATTGTTATCCCTGCATTGCACATTCAGTTCAAGATCATATTTACCCGATATCATCGCCAGAAAACTCACCTCCGCCAGGTTAGATAATTTTTGTGCAACACGCTGTATGTCTTTCGCAGGCTTAACGGAAATAAAAATGCGCGCATACGCATGGAAGCCGACTTTATCGGGATCGATCCTTCCAATGATCTGTATAGTCTTGTCTTCTGTTAAACGTGCAATCCTGTTCCTGACAGTTCCAATAGAAACTTTCAGTTTGTTGGCTATAACAGTTAATGACATAGCGCCATCCTGTTGCAATTCCCGCAAAATAAGATAGTCGAGTTCATCCAGGATACTGCTGCTCAATTGAATATTTTTTAATAAGGCGTTTCGAAAATAGCAAAAATTTTAATTATAGTATATGCTTATTGAAATTTTTATATTCTTTCTTCATCAATAACGAGTGCAACTTGTACATCCATGGAGTGAGGCCTAATTATAAAACGCAACTGCATAGTTCTGCAGGTAAAAGGGCTTTTTAAAATTGATCGCTAAAAAGTACTGGCGATGTGGCGATAATAGCGGACCTGTCGGGCCGAGACTAAAATTGAATAAGCTTTTGTTTTTGTAGCGAAGTGTCTTTCGAAGCGGCTGCAAGCCGCAAGGGGTACATAGGTTGGCTTCTTGTGTCATGGGCCTATGCGCGGTTAACACCAGCTTGCCGGCTTAGTGCTTCATCGGATTTCCTAATGTACAAAAAGCGCTAAAGTTTTGAGCTATGTTTAATTTATCCGCAGAGAAAAGTTATAGTTCTTTGAAAGCATACGACTAATTAGGAAAAAATGTAAATTGGCTAAATGTTTGATGCTTTCAAAAAACCGTTTAATATTGTGTTTCAAATGGTCGCTATAACGCGCTTCTACTTTATACCCAATGGAAGGACTGAAAATTAAATCAGATGAAAACATTAGAGGTGCAGAAATATTAAACACAATAGAAAACCGTTGTTTTGCATCAAGTATTCATTGTTCTTATTATAGTTGTTTACAGTATATGGCCTATGTAATTAAAGTAAAGAAACTTATTTCTGGCACACTAAAAGAAGAACAGAATCTTAGAAAAAAAGGTAGTCATGAAATCATCAGAAACATCTTTGAAATTTATTATGCAAAAAATATAGACCATAAGAATTTTTTGGAATATAAAGAATGGATTGGACAACTTGAACAAAATAGGATTGAAAGTGATTATTGGGAGCAAAAAATTGAACAACCATTGGCAAATAAATCTCTTGACTTAGCAAAAAGAATTTTGAGCCAAATAAAAAAAATTAAATAATGGATTTCCAAAACTTCCTAACCAATAAAATTAAGTTGCTAGCAAGGCAGTTCTCCTATTTAGGTTTTAAAGCTGAACAAAACGAAATTTCAGGCTTCTATTTTGTGGAGGTAACTCCGATGGAGGAATTTCGTAATAATAATATTTTAGCTAAACAAATACGTGATATTTATCTTGAGCAACTTGAAAAATATCCTTCTGAATCTCTTTCGTTTATCACAACAGATTCATATTATAAAATAACAACCCCATTTCTGGATATAGAAGCAAAACATTATGAACTTAGCAATATTATTTCTTCTTAGTTCATTTAGAGAAGCTATTTGAAATATATAAACCTGTTTTGCATGATAGAATGTAATTGAATATAAAAGACCAATTATATATTTCCGACTATAATTGCTATACGGAAAAAATATATTATAAAACTCCGATTTATTCATTTTCCAGGCAAAATAATAATCTAAGCAGAGCAAAAGTGAAAGGCAAAAAGTCAAGAGTTGTTGTATATGGCTAAAACACAAGAGTTAGACAATAATTATCATCTTTTAAGAGTTATTCTGTTAAAAGAAGCATTTGAGCGAGAAGAAAAGATATCTTTTAAAGAAGGGATAATAGGTACTGACATAAAGTTATCAAATAAGAAAACCAAGATTAACAAGGATAAAATATTTTCAATAACTTCTAATTTAGAATTGACAGCTTCCCAAGAAACTAAAGACAATGTAACAAAACAGGTTTTTAAATTACCTGTCTCCTTCAGAGGTCATTTTGAAGTCGCCGGAACTCCTGAATTACCATTGGAAGAATTTTGTGAAGTGAATGCGCCTGCGATTATCTTCCCTTCTTACGTGAACATGTTGCAAGTATAACTACAAAAACAGGTCTACCACAGCTCGTGTCACCCACCGTTGCTTTTAAAAGAAAATAATGCCTCTTCACACGAGCAGCAGCAAAAAAATTTTGCGGACTTGCAAGTTGTTAAGGTTCTATGTCGCTTGCAAGAGAGCTTTCTATAATTGATATCGGAATACTTTGCTGCATTTGACATTGTATTTTTTGATAAAGTTCATCCAGCAATAATGCGTTGTATTGAAGATTCAGAAGCTTCACATTTCTACAGTAAGGGAATTTTATAAATTGATATTTTAATGACAGCACCTGGAAATACTGTATTGTTTTCCTGAACGAATATTGCGTAAAACCACAAATTTGCATTTGATGAAATAAAGCCTTCCATAAAAAATAAATTATATCATGAGTTTCTCTGAAATAGAAATTGAATCGCTGGTAAAAGAATATTACGCGATAGATGCAAAAGCAAAAGCATTAACCGGTGAATATGAATTCAACTTTCTGCTGACCAAAACTGATGGAACAAAATATATTTTCAAAGTCGCCAGCGACGACCATAGCTATGATTTTTTTGATGCGCAGTTAAAGATCATAGAACACCTTGCTCACAGTGATGTGGCGGGTAATTTTTTTCGTTACGTTCCTGACCGTACAGGTAAGTTAATAGTTGTACTTGAAAAAGGGGGCAAACAATACTACCTGCGCCTGCTCACATTTCTCGAAGGCGAGTTTTGGGTGAATACAACATATCGTCCCGATGCATTGCACCAGGATCTCGGTAATTTTTTAGGAAAGATGGATAAAGCGCTCCAAAACTTTTCGCATCCCGCCATGCACCGGCATTATGTGTGGGACATCAGCAATGCGGCAGATGCCAACTGGAAATTACACTGTATAAAAGATCATGAGCGCAGAAGAATTGCCGGGTACTTTTTATTGCAGTTTGAGATGGAAGTGTTGCCCTATATTTCATCATTGCGCCATGCTTATGCGCATCATGATGCGAACGACACCAACATATTGATAAAAGACAATAAGGTTTGCGGACTCATTGATTTCAGTGATATGGTATATACAGCGCTGGTGAATAATCTTGCCGTTGCATGCACTTATGCAATGATGAATCATCCCGCTCCATTGCATGCAGCAACGCTTGTGGTTCAAGGCTATCATGAAGCATATCCTTTAACAGAGCAGGAAGTTGACCTGCTGTATTACCTGATCGCAGCGAGGCTTTGCCTGAGTATAACACAATCAGCATGGAATGCTTCCATTGAAACCAATAATGAACACCATTTTATTTCGGAGAAACCCGCATGGGAACTTTTGTACCGGCTTATCCGCATCAATCCTCTGAAAGCGCAGGATAGTTTTAGAAAAGCATGTGGTTATGCATCGGTGATCACTGAAGAAGATTATTCGGTTCTTCTCCGGGAAAGAAAAGAACATATTGGCCGTAACCTCAGCATCAGCTATCAGCATAAACTTAAAATTATCAAAGGCGCTTTACAATATTTGTATGATGACAAAGGCAATACATTTGTTGACTGTGTGAACAACCCGAGCCATGTTGGGCACTGTCATCCTGTGGTGGTGAAACGCATGCAGCAACAAATTGCTACCCTGAATACCAATACAAGATATCTTAATGATAACATCGTTGAATATGCAAAACGTTTGACAGCAACGCTGCCTTCCTCCTTAAGCGTTTGCTATTTCACCAACAGCGGCAGTGAAGCCAATGACCTTGCTATCCGTATGAGCCGCCACTATACGCAGCAACAGGATATTATTGTGCTTGATCATGCCTATCACGGAACATCCACGGTAGCTATGGAGATAAGTCCGTATAAATTTGATGGCAAAGGTGGCTTTGGAAAAATGTCCTGGGTACATAAAGCTATGAACCCCGATCTGTATCGTGGCCGTTACACCTATGGCACTGCCGACGCAGGCAAAAAATATGCAGCCGATGTGCAGCGCATTATTGAAGAGTTACAATCAAATGGGAAAACACCTGCCGCCTTTATCTGCGAAACGCTGCTGGGTGTTGGCGGACAAATTCCTTTACCACCTGAATACCTTAGCGAGGTATACAAACATGTTCGTGCAGCCGGTGGTGTTTGCATTGCAGATGAAGTGCAGGTTGGCTTTGGCCGTATCGGTGATACCTTCTGGGGTTTTGAGTTGCAGGATGTTGTACCGGATATTGTAGTGATGGGTAAACCTATAGGCAATGGCCACCCGTTGGCGGCAGTTGTTGTTACCAATGAGATCGCCAATGTATTCAATAACGGAATGGAATATTTCAACACATTTGGAGGCAACCCTGTTTCGATGGCAGCCGGCCTGGCTGTACTCGATGTGATTGAAAAAGAAGAAATGCAGCAGCATGCAAAGGATACCGGCGAATACCTGATGAATAGCTTAAGAATACTGATGTATAAATATCCCATCATCAGCGATGTGCGTGGTCATGGCTTATTCATCGGTGCGGAGATGGTGAAAGATCCCGACACATTTGAGCCTGCAATTCCGGAAATCGATATCGTTGTTGAAAAGGTGAAAGAAAAAGGTTACCTGCTCAGTACGGATGGCCCGTTGCATAATGTGCTCAAAATAAAACCACCCATGCCTTTTAATAAGCAGAATGCGGATGAACTGATACAATATCTTGATGAGGCGTTGGGTGAACTATAAACTATTTCGATTGCAGATTGGCGATTGCAGATTGCAGATTTATTGATCCGTTGTAAAACACAAATTACCATTCAACCAAACCTCACCCTAAATCCCTTTCCAAAGGCGAGGGACTTTGAAATCAACTTATCAACTATTCAACCTATCAACATCTTCATTGCAGATTGGCGATTGCAGATTGCAGATTTATTGATCCGTTGTAAAACACAAATTACCATTCAACTTTTTATCCTCACCTAAATTCCTCTCCAAGGGCGAGGGACTTTGAAATCAACTTATCAACCATTCAACTATTCAACATCTTCATTGCAGATTGGCGATTGCAGATTTACAAAATGTACGATTTAAGAAACGTTCATATTCACTATTCGCGTGGAGATTGCAGATTTATTAAAACATTATACCATAACTAAACTCATCACTCATTATTCATTACTCATGGTAACAGTTCATACCAGTTCCAAATTCCTAATTACTAATTCCTTTCTTACTTATCAACCTATCAACTATTCAACCTATCAACCAATCAACCATTCAACCAATCAACCTCCTCCTACTCTGTCCGCAACGACTCAACCGGGTTTTGCAACGCTGCTTTGATGGCCTGGAAACTTACTGTTATTAATGCGATCGATAATGCGGCTACACCCGCAATAACAAATATCCACCAGGAAATATTGATGCGGTATGCGAAACTCTGCAGCCATTTATTCATAGCCCACCACGCAGCAGGAAATGCAATCACCGATGCGATCAACACTAACTTTAAAAAATCTTTTGAAAGCATTTGTGCGACCTGCGTCACGCTTGCGCCCAGCACCTTGCGGATGCCTATTTCTTTGGTGCGTTGTTCGGCTGTGTAGGTTACCAAACCAAACAACCCCAGGCATGCAACAAAAATGGTCAATATGGAAAAGAGGTTGAGTATATTACCTGTTTTTTGCTCAGTTGAATAGGTTTTATTAAAAAGGTCGTCCATGAAGCTATATTCAAATGGCTCTTCGGCTTTGTAACTCTCCCATTGTTTCTTCATAGTTGCCAATAAGCCGGTAACATCCGTTGTTTTTATTTTGAAGATAAGGCCGCCTTCCGGTTGTAATGTCATGTATAAAGGGCTGATGGCTTCATGCAACGATTTAAAGTTGAAATTCTTTACAACACCAATTACATGAAAAGGAAAGTTACTGCCCTTATCGCTGTTTTGCCGTATTACCGTTTTGCCTATCGCAGTTACGTTATTCCAGCCAAACGCTTTCGCTGCTGTTTCATTCAATATGATAGCAGAAGAATCTGTTGTGAATTCCTTTGAGAAATTCCTGCCGTTAACCATCTTCATACCCATGGTTGGAATATACTGTTCATCCACATGAAAATCCACGCCATTTACAATAAGGTTATCATTGCCCTGCGGGTAAGCCAATGCATTATTATAATTGCTTGGCCCGGCCGGCCTGTAGTAGGATGCTGTTGCATTTACAATACGCGGATCCTGCAGCATTTGTTGCTTATATACCTGTTCGTTTTTACCTAAAGCATACGAATTTGAAATAATAATAAGCTGTTCTTTATTATAACCAAGGTCTTTGTTTTGTATATATTTCATTTGCTGATATACTACAATCGTTCCTATAATAAGTGCAACAGAAATAAAGAACTGGAACACGACCAAACCGCTTCTTAAACCAAAGCTTTTATGATTAGTGGTTAGCTTTCCTTTTAATACGGCAATGGGTTTGAATGATGATAAATAAAACGCAGGATAAATACCAGCAACCACGCCTACCATCAAACCCAAACCAATAAAGGCAAATACAGGTTTTGCATCAAAACTTAATTGCTTGCCGGAAAAATTATTAAATGCAGGCAATGCCAATTGCACTATTACAAATGCGATAAGCAACGCAAAAAATGTTATCAATATTGATTCTGATAAAAACTGTTTGATAAGCTGCAATCTTCCTGAACCGGCCACTTTTCTTACACCAACTTCTTTTGCCCTTTTAGATGCGCCTGCTGTTGAAAGATTGATAAAGTTAATGCAGGCAACAATCAGCATAAAAATGGCAACACCGCCAAAAATGTAAACATAAGATGCATTGCCACCAGGTTCAAATTCGTTGCTCGTATCGCCATACAAATGAATATCCGTCAATGGCTGCAGCGTAAAGCCCAGTGAGTTTCCCTTGCTTATAAATTGCTCAAGGCTTACACCCATTTGCTGCTGTATTTGCGGGCCCATATATTTTTTAACCATTGCCGGAAAACGGGCTTCCATCTTTTTAAAATCAGTGCCGGGTTTTAATAAAAAATAAGTATGATAACTGCTCGTCATCCATGAATCTGATGTTGCATCTTTCCAACTCAACATAGATGTGAACATATCGAAATGAAAATGAGCATTGGCAGGAATATCTTTTATAACGCCGGTTACTGTATAAAGCCGGTTACTATCAGCAACCATTGTAATTGTTTTGCCCATCGCATCTTCATTACCAAAATATTTCCTGGCAATTGATTGTGTAATTACAACAGTATTGGGCCGCAGCAATGCAGTTTTGGCATCGCCTTGCATCATAGGCAAAGTGAAGATGCTGAAGAAATTAGCATCGGCAAATGCAACCGCATCATCCTTAAAAACTTTATCTGCATACAAAATTTTGGGATGGCCATAATTCAGCAGCCTTGTTGCATCCTGCACTTCAGGAAAATCTTTCTTCATAGCTTGCGCAACGGGCGGCATAATAACGCTTTCATTTATTTTGCCGCCATTTAAATCTGCTTTAAAAATTAACCTTGCAATGTTGTTTGCGTTTGTATTGAACCTGTCATAGCTCAGTTCATCCTGCACATACAACATAATGATAAAGCATGTTGCAATACCAAACGATAAACCGAGAATGTTGATGAAAGAAAACAATTTATTCTTTTTAATATTCCGCCATGCGGTTTTGAGATAATTTTTAAACATAAAAGCTTATTTCTGATTTTGAGATTTCGCGATTTGGTGATTTTGTTTCGTCTTACGCTTGATGATATGTCTGATGTCTGATTTATACAGAAGCTGCGAGCTACGAGTCATGAGCTGTGCGCATTATTAATTACGATGATCTATAGTTCATAGTTGATAGTTCATAGTATTTACTCAATTCATACTTCATACTTCCTATTTCCCAATTACTAATTCCTTATTCCTTATTTCTCATTCCTCATTTCTCATTCCTTATTTCTTATTCTTCATCACTCATTATTCATTACTCATTACTCATTACTCATTTCTCACTCCTTATTCTTCATTACTCATTATTCATCACCCATCATCTTCACGTTTGACGATTCAAGTTTCACATTCATCATTCCGTTCGCAAGCTCTCAATCCCGCAATGAGCGGGATTTCGTCACTACTCACTCTGTTCGGAGTGACTCAACCGGATTCGCCAGCGCTGCTTTTATCGCCTGTGCACATACTGTTACCAGGGCGATGAATATTGCAATCAATCCCGGTATTAAAAACATCCACCATTTAATATCTATCCGGTAAGCAAAATCCTGCAGCCATTTGTTCATGGCAAACCATGCCACCGGTAAACCAATGACCGTTGCTATAAAAACCAACTGCATGAAATTCTTTCCAAGCATTACCGTAACAGCACCAACAGAAGCACCCAACACTTTTCTTATACCGATCTCTTTTACGCGTTGTGCCGTGGTAAACATCACCAGTCCCGACAAACCCAAACAGGCTATAACAAAAGCAAGCATGGTAAATACAAAAGATAGCTGTTCCTGCTTTTGTTCAGCAGCATATTGCCTGGCAAAAGTTTCATCGAGAAAATTAAAATCAGCCGCATTATGACTGTCGAATGTTGCATATGTTTTTTTGATAAAATCCAATCCCGCAGCTATTTTACCTTTTGCAATTTTTACATAGAGATTATCCTGCTCTTTTACAGCAGGCGGCATTATCATCACCATCGGTTCGATCTTGTGCTGTAAGGATGAAAAATGAAAATCTTTTACCACACCAACGATGGTGCGGTGGCTTTTATCCATAAACTGGTTAACACGGTATTCTGATTTTTTTCCAACGGCATTGGCATAACCCAGCTCCTTCATTAATGTTTCATTGATGATCATGGCGCCATATTGATCGGTCTGCATGTTATTTGAAAAGTTTCTTCCCTGCAGCAATTGAATATTCATTGTTTTAAAAAAATCTTCGTCAACAAATAATTGTTTCGCCATAGTTGACGACTCCTGCATAACGCCATTTTTTTCAAAAGCAAAATCCTGGCCGCCCAAGTAATTATCGCCAACGGCATTTCCTGCAACGCCAACGCTTTCAATCAGCGGGTTTCGCAATAAGGCGTTTTTAAGCGCAGGGATTTCGCTGCGCACTTTCATGTTGTCAATATGAAACGTAAGCACCTGCTCTTTATTAAATCCAAGGTCTTTATTGTTTACATACTGCATCTGTTTATAAATAATGAATGAGCCACTTATAAGAAATACGGCAATCACAAACTGGAAAACCACCAGCGATTTACGCAGCAATGCGCTTGTTTGCATGTTGCCTAACTGGCCTTTTAATGATGGAATCATTTTAAAACGCGACAAAAACAATGCAGGGTAACTGCCGCTTATTAACCCGGAAAGCAATGCAAATAATATAACAAATGAAACCGTGTAGAATGTTCCGAAACGCCACACGTCTAAATTTTTTCCTGATACCTGGTTAAAAAAAGGCATGCTTAATTCAACCAAAGCAAAAGCAATTAAAGCAGCAATAAAAGTTATAACCAGGGCTTCTGCGATAAACAGGCCCGCGAGGTTGCTACGGGATGAACCCACCACTTTCCTGATGCCTATTTCTTTTACGCGTACGGCCGCCCGCGCAGTGGATAAATTCATGTAATTGATCAATGCGATCAGTAATATTAATATGCCGATAGCAATAAAAATATATACACGGCTCATGCTGCTGTTGGCGCTTAATTCAAATGGCAGGTTTGAATGCAGGTGAATGGAAGCAAGCGGCTGCAACTCCATGTGATAATCTTTAACACCCATTTCTTTTGCGATGGTTTGCATGCCAAATGCGTTCAGCTTTTTTTCAAAGGCTTTTACATCAGTATTTTTCTTTAAAAGAATATAGTTGTAGAGATAAAGATTCTGCCAGGTATTTTCATCGTTGTTAACAACATACATTGAACGGATACCACTGAATCGCAAATGCATATTCTGCGGAATATCTTTTATAACACCGGTTATTTTTACAGGATTGCTATCATCGATAGTTATAGTTTGATTTAGAGCAGAAGATGCATCGCTGAAAATTTTTTTTGCAAGGCTTTCTGTAATAACAATTGCATCCGGCTGCATTAAGGCAGACGATGCATCGCCATACAAAAATGGATGATCGAATATTTTGAAGAAGCTGTTATCAGCAAAAAAAATATCGTTTTGCTTCATTATATTATTGTTGAATTTAATTACGCCGCCGCCTTCCGCATCAAGACGCACACTTTGTTCAACTTCCGGGAATTTTCCAGGCAGCGAAGGGCCGAGCAGGGGCGGATTCAACGGCAGGTTCATGGTTCCGCCTTCCCAGTTTGCATGCTGGGTAATGCGGTAAATGTTTTTAGCATTTGCAAAAGAACGGTCATAGCTTAATTCGTCAAAAACATACAAAGCAATAAGCCAGGCGGCAGCGAGGCCGATAGCAATACCGGAAATATTAATAGCAGAATATATTTTATTCCTTTTTAAATTTCTCCGGGCGGTTTTGAAATAGTTCCTAAGCATAGGTTATGATTTTCTGATGTCTGATTTGCTGATGTCTGATTTGCTGATCCGGCGCGGCGGACAAGTTGTCTGATTTAAAACGCAACATTTCACTTACTATCGTCATTATTTTTCAACTGGTATGCCAACGGAAAAATAAGTTAAAAATCAACCATTTGTAAATAAACTGTAAGAAAAAACTGTCCGATACCGAACGATGGAAATGTTATGAACGGACAGTAATTTGGCGATTGCAGATTGGCGATTGCAGATTGCAGATTTCTGGAATGTACGATATTAGATGTCGGATGTACGATTGGCAAGCAGGTCATAGCTCATGGTTCATAGCAGGAACCTTCTTAACTATGAACCATTAGCTACGAACTATTTGCTCTATTGCAGATTGCAGATTTATTGATCCGTTGTGAAACACAAATTACCATCCAATTTAACCTCACCTTAGATTTCTCCAACGGCGAGGGACTTTAAAATCAACTTATCAACCATTCAACTATTCAACATTCCTTGAATGTACGATTGGCAAGCAGGTCATGGTTCATGGTTCATAGCAGGAACCTTCTTAACTATGAACTATAGCCATGAATTATTTGCTCTATTGCAGATTGGCGATTGCAGATTTACAAAATGTACGATATTAGATGTCGGATGTACGATTTAACTCCGCCCTTCGCGAGACACTGCCAATTCCCAATTCCAAATTACCAATTCCCAATTCCTTTACTACTCAACCATTCAACCATTCAACCATTCAACCATTCAACTATTCAACCATTCAACATCTTCATTGCAGATTGGCGATTGCAGATTGCAGATTTCTGGAATGTACGATATTAGATGTTGGATGTACGATTTAAACTCCGCCCTTCGCGAGACACTGCCAATTCTCAATTCCAAATTCCCAATTCCTTTACTACTCAACCTATCACCCATTCAACCTATCAACCATTCAGCCATTCAACTATTCAACCATTCCTTGAATGTACGATTGGCAAGCAGGTCATGGTTCATAGCAGGAAGCCTTCTTAACTATGAACCATTAGCTATGAACTATTTGCTCTATTGCACATTGGCGATTGCAGATTTATTGATCCGTTGTGAAACACAAATTACCATTCAACCAAACCTCACCCTAAATCCCTCTCCAAAGGCGAGGGACTTTGAAATCAACCTATCAACCTGTCAACTATTCAACATCTTCATTGCAGATTGGCGATTGCAGATTGCAGATTTATTGATCCGTTACGAAACATAATTTACCAATCAATTTAACCTCACCCCAAATCCCTCTCTAAAGGCGAGGAACTTTGAAATCAACTTAGCAACCATTCAACTATTCAACATCTTCATTGCAGATTGGCGATTGCAGATTGCAGATTTATTGATCCGTTACGAAACATAATTTACCAATCAATTTAACCTCACCCTAAATCCCTTTCCAAAGGCGAGGGACTTTGAAATCAACTTAGCAACCTGTCAACCATTCAACATCTTCATTGCAGATTGGCGATTGCAGATTGCAGATTTATTGATCCGTTACAAAACACAAATTACCATTCAATTTAACCTCACCTAAATCCCTCTCCAAAGGCGAGGGACTTTGAAATCAACTTAGCAACCTGTCAACTATTCAACAGCTTCATTGCAGATTGGCGATTGCAGATTGCAGATTTATTGATCCGTTGTAAAACACAAATTACCATCCAATTTAACCTCACCTTAGATTTCTCCAAGGGCGAGGGACTTTGAAATCAACTTAGCAACCATTCAACTATTCAACATCTTCATTGCAGATTGGCGATTGCAGATTGCAGATTTATTGATCCGTTACGAAACATAATTTACCAATCAATTTAACCTCACCCCAAATCCCTCTCTAAAGGCGAGTGACTTTGAAATCAACTTAGCAACCTGTCAACTATTCAACATCTTCATTGCAGATTGGCGATTGCAGATTGCAGATTTATTGATCCGTTACGAAACATAATTTACCAATCAATTTAACCTCACCTTAGATTTCTCCAACGGCGAGGGACTTTAAAATCAACTTATCAACCATTCAACTATTCAACATTCCTTGAATGTACGATTGGCAAGCAGCTCATGGTTCATAGCAGGAACCTTCTTTCCAGCATTTTATAAATTAACCGCACCATCCAGCACTGCAACATCAAACCCGTACACAATCACTTTCAGTGTACGGGCTAACAATTAATCACTGATCTCTAAAAAATATTTTATGACAAACATTATAAAAAGGTTGCTGTTATGTATGATATGTGGCTGCACATCATACATAATAAATGCGCAGCCAAAAATATCAAGGGTTGAATGGTACGTTGATACCGACCCGGGTTATGGCAGTGCAAAAAAAGTATCCGTCACTTCAGGCACGGATATATCCGACAAAACAGTAAAACTTAACCCGGCTGATTATGCGCCGGGGGTACACCTGTTCTGCATTCGCGCAAAAGATGCCAAAGGCGCATGGAGCCTTGATAACAAATGGCTGTTTATCATCCAGCCGCAACAAACTGCTGTGCCGAAAGTAAATTATGCCGAATGGTACGTTGATACTGACCCGGGTTATGGCGGCGCAAAAAAAATAAATATCGGTTCAGGCACAGAAATTTCCAATAAATCGGTAAATCTTAACCCTGCTGATTATACTCCCGGCGTGCACTTATTCTGCATCCGCGCAAGAGACGCCAAAGGCGCCTGGAGCCTTGACAATAAATGGCTGTTTATTATTCAAAAACTGGCGGCAGCAACGCCTGTATTGAAGGAAGTGGAATTTTATATTGATAAAGATCCGGGATATGGCAAAGGCACACCCATTGCCTTCAATAACACAAAGGATATTAAAAATTTTCAGCTACCTGTAAATGTATCTGCATTGAAAGCCGGCGATCATGTGTTGTATATCCGTTCAAGAGATGCGAATGATGCCTGGAGCCTGGATAATGTTGACACTTTCAATATTCCTTCTATTATTAACCCGGCTACTATTGTTGTTAATAGTATAACATCAAAGCAAGCCTGCATTGGCGGCAATGTAAAAATCGCTTACCAGGCAAACGGTACTTTTAACGCAGGTAATATTTTTAAAGTGCAGCTAAGCAATAAAACAGGCAGCTTCAGCAATCCGACTATTATCGGCACGCATAATGGCAAGGCAGATGCTGTTATTAATTGCCTGATCCCGTCAAACACACCAACCGGTTCCGGTTACCGCGTGCGGGTAGTAAGCACAAGCCCTGTAATTACCGGGCTTACCAGCGACAGCATACTCACCATGAATGCAGGCCCGGCAAAACCGGTTATCACTGCTGTTCCTGTGAATACAACAAAGCTCTGTCCGGGCACTATTGTTACGCTTACTTCATCTGCTGCAACGAATCTTTGGAACACAGGCGCCACTACCAAAAGCATTACTGTTGACAGCGCCGGGAATTATTATGTTATCACAACCAATGCCAGTGGCTGCAGCAGCATATCAGACAGTATTGCTGTAAGCTACCTGGCCTGCGCAAAACCCGCAAAGCCAAAAAACAAAAGACACTACCACTTCAAGTGCAACACTTTCCTGGAAAGCAAATACCTGCGCAGCAAAATATAACCTACTGTACAGGGTAAAAGGCGCCGGAGCATTTACAACAGTTTCTGCCAACACAAATTCCTATGTATTAAATGGATTAGCATCATCCACGAAATATGAATGGAAAGTACAGGCTGTTTGCAGTACCAGTGATTCAAGCGCTTTCTCCAAATTGGTGAGCTTTACAACAAAAGCTGCTTTAACAAATGCAGTTGCGCAGGAAAACATGACAGTGAATTCTTTTGAGGCAAGCATCATTCCTAACCCTGCTGCGGGTGAAGCTTATGTTTATATTCAAACTCAAAGCAGGAAAGATGCATCAGTATTCTTAACGGATGCAGCAGGAAAAGTATTATGGAGTGCAGAGCATACGTTGAGCAGGAAAATAAAATTGCCGGCCAATTCCATATCGAACGGAGCTTATTTTGTGATGATCATAAGCGGCGATGAAAAGAAAACGCTGCGGTTTGTAAGGCAACAATAAAATGTTTTGATGATTGATGCAGCATGCAGCAATGTATGCTGCATCTTTTTAAAGAGCATTCAAGATTGCAGATTGTGGATTGGCGATTGCAGATTTAATGACCGTTACAAAATATCCTGTGTCAACACGTCCTTTTTGTCTTTGCTTCACCCTCCTCAAGGAGGGAATACCCTGCAGGTTTGAGCTATTATGCTTACAGGTTTACCGACCATTACCAGGCACCAATTCCTAATTCCCAATTACCAATTCCTTTAACTTATCAACGTATCAACGTATCAACCAATCAACCAATCAACCAATCAACTAACCAACCACCTATTCCGTTCTCAAACTCTTCACAGGATTTGCCACCGCAGCTTTTATTGCCTGGAAACTTACGGTTATCAATGCTATCATTACAACTAAAATCGCTGCAGATGCAAACAGCCACCAGCTCTGTGTAATGCGATATGGATAATTCTGCAGCCACTTATTGCCGGCTAAATAGGCTGCCGGAATAGCAATAATCAATGCAATGGCAACCAGCTTTAAAAAATCTTTTGAAAGAATAGTTACCACATTATTTACGGAAGCGCCTAATACTTTTCTTATACCGATTTCTTTGGTGCGTTTTTCCGCTGATAATACACTTAAGCCAAACAAGCCGATGCAGGAAATAAATATGGTAAGAAAAGCACTGAACAACATGATCTGTTTCCATTTGGCAACATCATCATAAGCGCGTTTGTTATCATCATCTTTAAACTTATAGGCGTAAGGACTTAACGGGTAAAACTCTTTAAATCTTTTCTGTATCCACTTCAGGCTTCCTGTTGTGGAACCGGGTTTTATTTTGATATAATACATTCCATACTGGTTATCGTTCTTCATGGTAAATAACTGTGGCGCTATTTCCTGGTTAAGCGAGGCAAAATGATAATCTTTTACAACACCAATTACTGTGTAAGTTTCATTGTTGTTATACCAGAAGTTGACTGTTTGTCCTATAGGATTTTTCCAGCCGGCCTTTTTTACAAACGATTCATTTACGATTACAGATTTGTTAGAATCTGCAGGAAAATCTTTTGAAAAGTTCCTGCCCATAACCAACGGTATTTTTAACAGCGGCAAATAATTTTCATCCACTGTTTCATACGTGAATTGTATGGTGGTATCAACAGCATTTCTTGCAGCAGTACCCCATTGCCCGCCATTCTTTGCGCTTACACCAACTATGTTTGGGTTTGATACTAAAGCATTTTTAAAAAGTGCTGCATCAGTATGCTTAATCCTGTCTTTATTTATCATAACGAGGTTGCTGTCATCATATCCTAATTTTTCTGTAGTGAGATAATTGAACTGTGTATAAATAGTAAATGTTGCAATGATGAGGAATGAAGCCAGCGTAAACTGTAATACCACCAATGATTTCTGCAAATAATTTTTGCCTTTGATATTAAACCTGCTGTACAACGTATCAACAGGTTTGTAACCTGATAAAACCAGTGCGGGATAAAAGCCTGCCAGCAAGCCAGTAAGCAGGAAGAGCAGTATATAACCGCCTATCAGCTCTATATTAAACAAATAAGAAATAGCGAGGGCTTTATTGGCAAGTTCATTAAACAAAGGCAGCACCAATACTACCAATACTATCGCCAGTAAAAATGCTATGATGCAAAGCAAAAAAGATTCACCTATAAATTGAATGATGAGCTGCTTTCTTTCTCCACCCACCACTTTTCTTATACCGATTTCTTTTGCACGCTTTACGGAACGCGCTACGGTAAGATTAATAAAATTGATACAGGCAATCAATAAAACAAACAACGCAATGCCGGAAAGAATATAAGAATACGTAGGATTACTGCCATTCACCATGCCATTCTGTGCGCCTAATTCAGGGTTCATGTGTATATCCGTATATGGCTGCAAAAAGTATTCGCCAATGGTGCCGTTGCCGCCATATTTTTCCATCATTTCTTTAAATGTCCGGGCTGCATCGCGCACGTAAAATTTTTGAATTTGCGCGTTAACCGTATTAAGGTTGGCATTAGGTTCCAATACAACAAATGTGTTTAAAAAGAAATTGAACCAGTTATCGTTGTTCTTTGCATCAGCTTCCGATTCTTTAAATGGCAATAACACTTCAAAGCGTATGGAAGAATTTTGCGGGCTGCGTTTGGCCACTGCTGTTACTTTGTAAGGCACGAAAGCGCTGTCTTCTTTCAGCATTACCACTTTTCCTATTACATCAGTTGTGCCGAATTGTTTTTTGGCAGCATCTTCACTCAATACAATAGAGCGCGGTTCTTTTAAACAGGTTTTCGGGTTGCCGGCAATTAACGGAAAAGTAAATACATTAAAGAAGCTCGAATCAACATACAACAGTTCCTGCGATTGTATTTCCGTACCTGTTTTTATATCTTCATTGCCGCTTTGCACACGCACAAAAGTTTTAATGCCCGGCACATTTTGTGTAAAGCGCGGGCCCTGCAAGAAGCCCGTATTGGTGCTTTTATATTCCGTACCGTTGTATTTACTTTTTGAAACAATGCGATAAATATTGCCAACATTATTATGAAACCTGTCGAAGCTTACTTCATCTTTTACATACAATAAAATAAGCATGGCGCAGGCCAGGCCAATGCTTAAACCGGCAATGTTGATGAAAGAATAAATCTTATTGCGCCTCAAATTGCGCCACGCGATAGTTAGATAGTTTTTAAACATAAAAGGTTATTTCTGATGTCTGATTTGCTGATGTCTGATATAAGCTGCGAGCTACGAGCATTTCCTTCAGTTCATAGTTGATAGTGCATGGTTCATGGTATGACAACACATTTAACCCTAATCCCAAATTCCTTATCTGCTTAATCAACTATTCAACCTATCAACTATTCAACCTATCAACTATTCAACTTATCAACTATTCAACTTATCAACCTACTCCGTTCTCAAGCTCTTCGCCGGGTTTGAAATCGCCGCTCTTATCGATTGGTAACTTACTGTTAATAATGCAATGGCGATTGATAATAATCCTGCCAATACAAATACCCACCATTCAACACCGATGTTATACGTATAATTTTTTAGCCAGCTACTCATTGCCCACCATGCAATAGGTGTTGCAATAAGAATTGAAATTATAACCAGCTTTAAAAAATCTTTCGATAGCAAAGCCGTAATGCTGCTTACAGATGCGCCCAATACTTTACGCACGCCAATTTCTTTAATGCGGTTTTCCGCCATGTAGGTTGCGAGCCCGAACAAACCCAAACAGGAAATGAAAATGGTAAGGCCGGCAAACAAAGCTGCCAGTGTGCCGGTGCGTTTTTCTTCCTGGAATTTTAAAGCATACCCTTCATCTGCAAAATTGAAAGTGGCAGGATACATGGGATTATACTTTTTAAACACGCCTTCAGCAAGCTTTAAATTTTTTTCCGTTGTGTTGGCCGGGCTCAATTTAAAATGAATGATGCTGAACCAGGCTTTGGGGCCCATCACTATTAACTGGCTTACTTTTTCGTAAGGCGATTCATAAATAAAATCTTTCATCACGCCTACTACATGCCAGTCGCGCCCCTGGCCTTTAATAACAGCGCCTACGGGATTTTTTAAGCGCATTATTTTTACAGCAGATTCGTTTAATAAGGCGGCTGTAGAATCAGTTGCATATTTATACATATCAATATCCCGGCCCGCAATTAATTTTACGCCCATCGTTTTTACAAAATCAGCATCAGCAGCCATCATTACAAAATCTGTTTTTTTATCTGATTCATTAGAACCATCCCATGTCCATCCCCAGCTATCGCTCCAGCGCTGCGTAATCGGGCTCATTGATTTTGTAACAGATACGGCGGCGCCACTGCTTAATAATTCATTTCTTATCAAATCATAATGCCTGTCGGCATCGCCCTGTATAAATGTATAAACAAGCTTATCGCGTACATAACCGGCATCGCGGCCCTGCGCATAGTTTATTTGCCGCCCAACGACGATGGTGCATATAATTAAAGCGATAGCAAAAGTGAATTGTAAAACAACCAATACTTTCCTCGGCGTTACCAACGCATGGCTGGCTTTAAAAGTGCCCTTTAAAACTTTTACCGGCTGAAATGATGAAAGGAAGAATGCAGGATAACTGCCGGCCAGCACGCCGGTGAATATAATAAAGCCAACAGAAAACAACCAGAAGAAAGGATTAGCGAAATCTATGTACAATTTCTTATCAACAAGATGGTTGAAGCCGGGCAGGCTTATCTCAACAATTAATAAAGCCAGTATAAATGCAAGAAAGGCAAGTAAAACACTTTCGCCTATAAACTGGCTAATGAGCGATGATTTATAAGCGCCGGCCACCTTGCGTATGCCTACTTCCTTTGCACGCTTTTCACTGCGGGCCGTGCTTAAGTTCATGAAGTTGATGCAGGCTATTAAGAGTATGAATGCTGCGATAACGAAGAACAATTTCACCGTTTCAATCCTGCCGCCAACATATTGCCCGTTCTCTGATTTGGAATACAGCCACCGGTCTTTAAACAACTGCGTAAATACCTGTGTTGTTGAAGGGTCTCCGCCATCTTTTGTATGGTTGATAGTTACATTTTTAATCTTCGCATCAAAAGCAGCCTGTTTAACACCGGGTTTCAGCAACACATAACTTCGTACTGAATTATTGCCCCAGTATTCATCATCCCATCCAATCTTTTTCATATAAGCCCAGGGTAACAGATATTCAAAATCAAAGCTTGTATTATTAGGCAGGCTTTTTAAAACACCTGTAACAGTGAAGTAGTCCGAACTGTCAATTTTAATAACCTTGCCCATGGCATCTTCACCGCCAAACAATTTTTTTGAAAGCTCCTGCGTAATAACAATACTGTTTATTTTATCAAGCGCCGTATTGGGATTACCTTTTATAAAAGGAAAATCAAATACACGAAAGAAACCGGAATCGGTTAATGCACCGCCTATAGTCAAATGTTTTTCTCCAACCGTAAATAAAAAATTGGCTTGATTATTATACCTTACGGCTTCTTCAACATCAGGAAATTCATGTTTTAATGTTGGCGCCAGTATTTTAGGTGTTGTATTCCATGCCCACAATTCACCATTGAACTTATCACGGTTATTCAGTGTATAAATCCTGCCTGATTTTGCATAGAACGTATCATGGCTCATTTCATTCTGAATCCATAACAAGATCAATATAGCGCTTGCCATACCCACAGCAAGCCCTGCAATGTTGATGAATGAAAAACCTTTGTTCTTCCAAAGGTTACGAAAAGCGATTTTGAAAAAGTTGTTTAGCATAAAAAGAATTATATCTGATACCTGATTTAAAAAGCTGTGAGCTATGAGCTGCGGGTCTCAAGCTGCAAACTTTCACGTTTCACGATCAACGATTCACGTTCTCTACTCCGTCCTCAAACTTTTAACAGGATTTGCAACGGCGGCCTTTATTGTATTCAGACTCACTATAATTAATGTTAATACAAACATGGCAATACCTACAACCGCAAAAAGCCATAAGTTTATATGGATGCGGTAATTATAATTTTGAAGCCAGTTGCTCATTAGCCAATATGTAAGCGGCGCTGCAATTACAAATGCAATTACAACCAATTTTAAAAATTCCTTTGAGATAAGCATAAGCAATTGCTGAACATTTGCACCCAGCACTTTGCGTACACCGATTTCACGGAAACGTTTTTCAATGGTGAAGGAAGCAAGGCCTGCAAGGCCAAGGCAGCAAATAAATATTGCCAGCACAGAAAAAATATTTGTAAGTTTTTCAATCAACTCTTCCGTTAAAAATTTCTTTTGAAATTCCTGGTCAACAAACTTGTATTCAAATGGCACAGAAGGATTATATTTTTTAAACACCGTTTCTAAAAGTACAATGGCTTTTTGTGCAGGCACCCCGTTTTTTATACGCATTGTGGTCATGCTCGAACTGTTTCCATCAAACACCATCAGCATTGGGTAAGCCGGTTCGAACGGAGAGGTCATAATCACATTGTCTGTAACACCAATTATGGTATATGTTTTGCCATAACGCATTTGCATGCCAACCGGATTTTTCAGTTTCATGGCATCCACCGCGGCTTTATTCAATAACATGGATGTTGAATCGGCCGGTGTTCCCGCAAAATCATGACCCTGCAACATCTTTACATTCATTGTCTTTGCAAAATCCACGTCCATACCCAAACCACCCATAATGATTTGCGAATTGGCAGGTTTGCCATCATAGTCCGGAGCCCCGGTATTCCACCAAATTTCTGTAATGGGCGATGAAGTTCGTGTAACACCTGTAATAATGCCCGATGCAAGCAACTGCTGTTTAATAACAGGAAAATTCTTATCCGTATCAGGCGTGGAAGGAATCATTACAAGCCCGTTGGGATTATAACCCATATCACGGTCTTTTGTATGTTGTATTTGCTGGTAAACAATAATGGTGGCAGATATCAGCAAAATAGAAATTATAAACTGCGAAACAACAAGTATGTGTCTTGGCAAAATTGTTTTCTTACCCGAAATGATTGTTCCTTTTAAAACTTTTACCGGGTTAAATGAAGAGAGATATAAAGCAGGATAACTGCCGGCAACGAATGCAGTAAACAAAATAATACCCAACGCCATTATCCAGAACACAGGTTGCATTATGTTTAAAGAAAGATGCTTATCAACCATTGAATTAAACGATGGCAACAATAAAACAACTGAGATGATTGCAAGTGCAAAAGCAATAAATGTTAAGATGAATGACTCGCAAAAAAATTGGGAGACCAGTTGTTTTTTGTTTGAACCAAGCGTTTTCCTGATGCCAACTTCTTTTGCACGCTTTTCACTTCTTGCAGTAGAAAGGTTCATAAAGTTGATGCAGGCAATAAGCAGGATGATAACAGCAATGATGGAGAACAGGCGTACATACTCAATCATGCCGCCGGTGTTTTTACCATTTTCAAAATCGCTATACAAATGCCATCGGCTCATGGGAAAAGCAAAATAGCTGCTGATCTCATCATTACCGTGCGACCTTTTTATTTTTGTGATACTCTTATTTAATAAAGCTGTATCAGCATTTGGCGCCGTTTGTATAAACACATTCCACGAAGAATTTATCCATTCATTCATGGAAGCTTTTGTATCCGGGTCGTTATAGTTGAAAGGCATTATCCAGTCAAACTGAAAGGTAGAATTACCGGGCGGGTGTTTAACTATCGCAGTTACTTTTACAGATTTATCATTATTAACTGTAAGCACTTTATTGATGGGGTCAGCATGCCCGAAAAAAGCTGTGGCAGCGTCTTCAGTAAGCACAATGGAGTTAGGTTCCTGTAATGCTGTTGCTGCATTGCCTTTCACAAATTGCCATGAAAAAATATCGAAGAAGTGGTCGCTTACAACGTAGCCGTCCTTCTTTATTTTATTGTTGTTATAAGCAAGAAGATTTTGCTGCTGGTAAGTTGTAACCACCGCATGCTTTATTTGCGGGCTGCTTTTTTCAAGTGCGCCGGCAAGTGGTAATGCCATGCTTCTGTCAGTAAACACCTGGTTATTAAAATCACGGTTGGCAATAACCTGGTAAATATTATCATAGTTTTTCTGAAACCCGTCATAAGTAAGTTCATCATATACCCACAATAAAATTAGTATGGTGCAGGTGATACCAATGGTAAGGCCAAGAATATTTATAACAGAAAAACCTTTATTACGCCACAAATTGCGCCAGGCTATTTTGAGATAGTTACTGAACATAAAGCCCCCTTCTGATTCCCCCGGCGGGGGAAAGTTTGTAACAGTTAAAATGAAATCAAGCTTTTAAATAAGGCAACCTCTCATAAACCCCCTCCCCGGGAGGGGTTTGGGGAGGCCCTTATATCAATATATTCTCAGTAACAGTTTGTCCGTCGAGCATACGGATAATGCGGTGGCTGTAACGTGCATCGTGCTCGCTGTGTGTAACCATTACGATGGTAGTGCCTTGCTCATTTAATTCAGTCAATAACTGCATTACTTCATTACCATTATTTGAATCAAGATTTCCGGTAGGTTCATCCGCCAGAATTAATTTAGGGTGATTTACTACGGCTCTTGCTACGGCTACACGCTGTTGCTGACCACCGGAAAGCTGTTGCGGATAGTGATTACGGCGGTGCATGATCTGCACTTTATCCAATACCTGCTCAACACGTTTTTTCCTGTCGGCAGATTTAACACCGGTATAGATCAAAGGCAATTCAACATTTTCAAAAACAGTTAATTCATCAATCAAATTAAAGCTCTGGAACACGAAGCCAATGTTATTCTTGCGCAGGTCTGCACGTCTGCGTTCATTGAAATGTGCAACCTCAGTTCCGTTGAAGATGAAACTGCCCGCATCGGGATCATCAAGCATGCCCAGAATATTAAGCAGTGTTGATTTGCCACAACCTGAAGGGCCCATCACGGCAACAAATTCTCCTTCTTTTACTTCAATAGACAATTTGTTAAGCGCAACGGTTTCTACTTCTTCGGTGCGATAAACTTTTTCGAGTTCTGAAATCTTTATCATGTTTGGTTTTTTTATTGTATTAAAATTTTATTTAGTGTTAGTATTTCCTTTCAGAACAAGTTCATCCATATCATTTCCATAATTCTCATAACTTGATGTAACCACTTTGTCACCCGGGTTCAGGCCCTGCAATACTTCAAAGTAGTCAGTGTTCTTATTTCCTAACTGGATATCTACCTTGTACGCTTTACTACCGTCAGATGTTACCTTATATATCCAGTTACCACCGGTTTGCTGGTAAAACCCGCCTTGTGGTAAAAGAATTGCAGTACGTTCATCGCTTAATGCAAGTAATATCTGCAAGGTCTGCCCACGGCGAATACCCTTCGGCACTTTTCCAATAAATTCCATATCCACCTGGAAACGGGCATTCACAACCTGTGTGTACACTTTCTTTATTTCGAGCACATAATCACTGTCGGCAAAAGTGAAAGTACCACGCAACCCTGTGTAGATTCTTGAAAGATAATGTTCATCAACATCAACACGTACTTTATACCCGCCAACTACATCTAATTGTCCCAAGCGTTCTCCTTTGTTTTTATTCTGACCAACTTCTGCATCCAGAGAAGTTAATTGCCCGGCAACCGGCGCACGTACTATGAGATCCTCTACTTTCTTCTGCATAATAGCTAACGCCTCCTGTGAACCTTTGTAAGATTGCCTGTCTTGTTTTTCCTGTTGTTGCCTGGAAACTGAGTCTTGCTGCAATATCTGCTCAGAAAGCTTCCTCTTTTGCAGGTAATAATTATAATCATTTTCCGACTTTTTAAATTCCTGTGAGCCAATTGCTTTTTTGGCGTACAGATCTTTATTTAAATTATAAATACGTTCCGCTTCTTTATACTGGCTTTCTACATCTGCCATCGCGTTTTGCTTACCCACCGTATTTTGCAGCGCTGCGTTATTGTTAATCTGCATTTGCGTTAATGTATTATACACGGTGTTTTGCTGAGCCATCATGTTCATCAGCAGATCGGTGTTCGATAATCGCAGAATAGGATCTCCTGCTTTCATCATAGCGCCGTCCTCAACATATTTTTCTTCCACGCGGCCGCCTTCTACAGCATCCAGGTAAATAGAGGTTTGAGGTAGCACAACGCCGTTTACCGGTATATTTTCCTGGAAAGTGCCTTTGGAAACCTCGCTGATGGTGATGCGCTCTGTATCAACATTTAACTTATTTCCTCCGCTGGTGAAATAATAACTGGCTGCAATCAATAAAATAATCCCGGCAACCACTGAAATGGTTATTATCCTTTTAGCTGTCCATTTTTTCTTTTGTATAACTCTATCCACTTTAAAACTTTATTTTGTTACATTAATTTAACTGTTACTGAATTCAAAACATCGGCACTTACTTTTTTTGTGCTGCTGCAGGGTTCCTGCTTTTGTGCGGAATTTTTAGTGTTGGAGTGCGCCAGTGCGATCACTGTTACCAAAACCACATTCATCAGCAAAAGCATTCTAAACATGAACCAGAAGTTTCCTTTTTTCGTTTGCATAAAAAAACTTTGTGCCAATAGCAAAGAAAGCGAAGTGCCATTTTAAGATTTGGTTGAAAAACAATAGTTTACATTCAGTTCGCCCAAAGGGGTTGTCCGTTTGTGTAACAAAAAGTGTTCGGTTTTGATACATGCGAAAAAAGGCGGTAAATTAATCAGTAGTTAAAAACCAATATTTTAGCGTTATGGTATGGCAAATGATTTTCTGATGTACGATGTAAGATGTAACGAAGTACGATGTAGCATTTTTCACTTCCCGCATCTCACGCCTGGATAAATTCACAGTTCACAAAAAATTAATTTCTAACATTAAATTGCACCGGAGAAATGAGCTTAAAAAACACATCTGTACTTGTAATCGATGATGATCCTGATGTTTTGATCGCCGTTAGGTTATTATTAAAGACTGAAGTAAAAAAAGTTGTTACAGAAAAAAATCCTGAAAACCTGCCTGCCTTATTACGGGAAAATAATTTCGATTTAGTGCTGCTGGATATGAATTTCAAATCTTCCATCAATACTGGAAACGAAGGAATTTACTGGCTTAAAAGAATCAGGGAATTAAATAATACTGTATCAGTAATAATGATAACTGCTTACGGTGATATTGACCTTGCTGTCCGCTCTTTAAAGGAAGGCGCCGCAGATTTTATCTTAAAACCCTGGCACAACGAGAAACTGCTTAGTAACATTGAAGACATCATCAAAAAAACAAAACGCAGTGTAAATGGCGCCGCCGGCAAAGAAGCAGCAGAAAATCTTATAGGCACCGAATTACTCGCCGAAAGCGAGGCGATGAAAAATATTTTTTTCAAGATTGAAAAGATCGCACCCACCGATGCCAATATTTTAATACTGGGAGAAAACGGCACCGGTAAAGACCTCACCGCGAAAGCCATTCACCAGAAATCATTAAGGGCTAAACAGCCATTTATAAAAGTTGATGTTGGAGCGCTTACCGAAACGCTTTTTGAAAGTGAACTATTCGGCCATAAAAAAGGTGCATTTACTGATGCCCGGGAGGACCGTATCGGAAGAATTGAAGCGGCAAACGGAGGCACTTTGTTTCTTGACGAAATAGGCAATATTACTTTACAGCAACAGGCCAAATTGTTGAGCGTTCTTCAAAACAGGCAGGTAACACGTTTGGGAACCAACCAGCCGATACCGGTTGATATACGGCTGATATGCGCCACCAATGTTCCGTTGCAGGAACTGGCAAATGAGAATCGCTTCAGAAAAGACCTTATTTACCGTATTAATACAGTCGAGATCACATTGCCGCCATTGCGCTCACGCAAAGAAGATATTATTTTACTTGCCAGACATTTTGCAAAACAATATGCTGCCAAATACAGGAAGCCCGGCATAGAACTGGACAGGTCTGCACTTGAAAAATTAATGAAATACCCTTTCCCCGGCAATGTACGCGAACTCCAATATACCATGGAACGGGCGATCATTATGAGCGACAGCGAAGTGCTGGATGAGAAAGACCTGCTTTTCTCCCCGATTGAAAGCACCATTGCACAGACCAGTGAACAGGATGATTATAAATTGAGCACCATCGAGAAAAATACCATTCTTCACGTTATAGAAAAGCATAACGGCAATATAACCAAAGCCGCGAAAGAGTTGGGGTTAACCAGAACAGCTTTATACAGGAGGCTCAGCAAATATGATATATAATCGGCCCGGTTTAAGATTAGCTATACGCATTATATTTCTGGCTGTACTATTGTTTGCAGCAAGTTATTTGTTCGTGCAAACCCAAATCTTATTTGGCGGAATTGTATTGCTTATCGGAGTTTATGTGGCTTATAATTTATATGAGTTCCTAAAAAAAGCTCAGGCTGAGGTAAAACAGTTTGTAGAGAACGTTCATTACAGGGATTTCTCCAGGCACTTTGATGTAAAGCATGCACCGGCTGAAGTACAGGACCTGCGCCAGGGATTTAATGACATTAATTCTGCCTTTAAAGTGATAAGCCTTGAAAGGGAAACGCAGTATCAATACCTGCAAAAAATCCTCGAGCTCGTTGACACCGGAATTCTTTCCTATGAAATAGAAACAGGCAACATAATGTGGATGAATGAATCGCTGAAAAAATTATTAAAGATCCCTTATTTAAAAACCATTCAATCCCTTGATAAACGGGATGCTGTTTTGTGCGCGCAGGTGGTTGATCTTAAACCCGGTGAAAGTGTTATAACGGATATTCATATCGACAGGAATCTATTGAAAATACTTATTTCCGCCACTGCATTTCAAACCAATGACAAAAGATACAAACTGATCGCTTTTCAAAATGTAAATGAAGCGCTGGATGAAACAGAGAGCAAAGCATGGCAAAAATTACTGCGTGTGATGACGCATGAGATCATGAATTCTGTTGCACCCATTTCTTCGCTGGCCGACACTTTAAAGAACAGGTTGCAGCATTCGTCTGAACTGGTTGATGATGAAACGGGGACCCTGGAAGATCTTTCGTTGGGAATGGAGACCATTAAGCGCAGAAGCGAAGGTTTACTGAAGTTTGCGCAAACCTATCGCAACCTGAATATGATCACTGCGCCTAACCTGCAGAAATTTTATGTAAAAGATCTTTTTAAAACGCAGCATCGTTTGATGCAGCCTACACTGCAGCAAAAAAATATTGAGCTTGAAATTATCCTTAAAGACAGCGACCTGCAAGTCGAAGCTGACATCAACCTGATCGAACAGGTTTTAATTAACCTGTTGCTCAATGCAATGGAAGCAGTGAAAGAAACGCCGCATCCAAAAATTATTTTAACAGCCAGTAAATCTGATAACGGCCGTGTAGCGGTAAAAGTGGTTGATAACGGAAGCGGCATCGAAGATGAAGTGCTGGACAAAATCTTCATTCCTTTCTTCAGCACCAAAAAGAGCGGAAGCGGAATTGGGTTGAGCCTTTGCAAGCAAATAATGATGCTGCATAAAGGCAATATTCATGTGCAAAGCGTAATGAACGAGGGCACAGCGTTTATACTTCAATTTTAGTATTACAACCTGTCAGGTCTGAAAGTCCTGACAGGTTTGACAATTGAGAGGCTTGTATATGAAAGATCGAGCCCGCTAGGTTTAACTCTTCAAAGGTAAAACACTATCACAAGTACCCTGACAGCATCGTTCACTTAATCTTGACACGTTACAATAAAATCATTTTTTAATTCCGTGGCTTTCCATGCATGACCTGACAGGAGCTTTGCACCTGTCAGGTCTATAGCCTTGAATATTAAATTGAAAAAGCAGCCCGGAAGCTGCTTTCTGTTTTATGATTATTTATTTTTTGTTGAATCCGTTGGTGGAGGTGGTGGCGGTGCTCCGGGAGGTGGTGGTGGCATGTTGGGATTTTTTACCGCCATAGCTGCTTCATCCGGATGTGGAGTACCGTGATGACAGGTAACGCATTTAACAACAGATATTGTATCCGGTTGCGCTGAATTCTCAAAGTTGAAATATTTTACGTTGATCTCTGAGGTCATGTGCAGCATGTAACGGGCAATATCTTTTTCTTTCTTTTCATCGCTGGGGAAATCAGGCTTTCCTTCTTTAAAAGCATGACAAAAATTACATTTTACACCCAATGCAGCGTTGAAACGATGCATGATTGTATCAAGTTGCTGTTTACTTATGTCTTTAGGTAAAACTTTAAGGTTTTTAAAAAGACCTGTGTCTTTTGTGGTAACCTGTTGGGTCGCTGTTGAAGGCTTTGTTGCTGCAACACTAATAAAGATGCAGGCAAATACAAATAACAGTAAGCTTAGTTTTCTTTTGTTGGATTGCATCATAACAATTGATTATGACAGCAAAATAATTGTTTTTTTTTACGAACAAAATTTTTTGCGACGAAACCTAATCAGCAGGATAAATAATTCCAGCCTGTTTACGAATGGCATCAAGTATCTCCATAATCAATAACGTATCCGCATGCGTCATTACCGGGCTTTCTGTTAATCCTTTTTCAAGGCATTCTCCAACATGCCTCGCTTCATATTGATAACCGAAACCTTCTTCTTTATTATTCAAGCCAATTATTTGCTTCGTATCCTGCCTGCCTGTAAAGTATTCAATGGTTGTGGAAGGCGTATAATAGCGGGATGTTAAACGAACGCGGCCGGCAGTGCCGTATATATCTGCTTCTGTGGGCGCATCGGAAAGAAAAGTAGAAAACAATTGGGCAAGCCTGCCATCGTTATATTTAAATGTGATTGCACATTGCGTGTCTATATTTTCCTGTGTTAAGGTAGCTTCAGCAAATATTTTGTCAGGCTTCCCCAAAAAAAATAAAGCAGTGAATACATTGTAAATACCAATGTCCAGTAAAGTGCCTCCGCCTAATGAAGGATTAAGCAAACGCGGTGGCGCATCAGCCAGCGGTCTGAAACCAAAATTCACCAGCACGCTTTTTACCTCACCCAATTCACCTGTTTCAATCATTTCTTTCACTTTATTAAATGGTTGCAGGAATTTTGTCCATACCGCTTCCATTAAAAAGACTTTTTTAGCACGGGCCGCATCGATCATCTCCTTTGCCTGCTTATAGTTAATGGCGAATGCTTTTTCGCACAATACAGCTTTACCATTGTTAATGCAAAGCAGTGTATGTTCATGATGGTGGCTATGTGGCGTTGCCACATACATTACATCCACTTCATTATCTTTTACCAGGGATTCATAACTATGATGAATATTTTTTACAGCAAACTCCCTTGCAAATGCATCAGCAGATGCGGCATTGCGGGCGCCGGAGGCGACAAGGGTTGCATTTTCCACAAATTTCAGGTCAGATGCAAATTTGCGCGCTATGCGGCCGCAGCCTAGGATTCCCCAGCGTATCATAACATTTTTGGTTTATAGATTATTGATGAATTATTAAACTTCAATACTGCAATTAACCCACCCAGCATCAAACTTTGCATTGTATTTTTTGTAGAAGTTGATCGCCGGTTCATTCCAGTCAAGCACCTGCCAGACAATACCACTAAATTTTTTTTCTTTAGCCTCTTCAATCAAACGATCAAACAACAATTTTCCCATGCCCTTGCCCCGTGCACTTTCTGTAACAAGAATATCTTCCAGGTACATGCGTTGTCCTTTCCATGTTGAATAGCGGATGTAATACACAGCAAAACCCTTTATAACATCATCTTCCTCCGCAACAAAACCATACCAAACAGGATTGGTTCCAAAACCGCTTTCAATAAAATGATCTAATGTAACCGTTACCTCCTGCGGTGCTTTTTCATAAACAGCAAGCTCATTTACCAATTCCAGTAACCTTGCACAATCTTCTTTTACAGCGCGTCTTATCTTTATACTCATAGCTTAATTTATTTGTTCAACCAAATCCATTACTTCTTCTGCACAACCAAATGACAACGTAAATCCGCTACCTGCATGCCCATAATTGTGAATAATGTTCGTACCTGCTTCCTGTTCAATCCTTACGCTCGGGCGAAAAGGCCGTAAACCGGCCCAATTCCCTATCACTTTTTTTTGCTTTAATTCGGGGAAGAAAGTATAAGCGGTTTGCAATATGCGTTCAATGGTTTCAGGCTCGGTCGTCTCTTCATAAACATCCGCCTCATACGTTCCGCCTACGATAGTGGCGTCTTTCCTGGGAACAATGTATAAGGGCGTATCATTATCAAGATAGATTGGCAGGCTTGTTTGTGGTTCCAGCAACGCGACCTGTCCGCGAACAGGAATAACAGAGGTATCATGACAAAGATTGCGGGCTCCCAAACCGCTGCAGTTAATAATAATATCGAACCCGGGCATTTCATCAAAACTGTTAATATGCTTCCTTTCGAATACTACATCTCTTTGTTCGAAGATGTGTTGAAGATATGGAAGAAATATCTGTGTTTCTATCAACGGAACCGTAACAGCATAAGCTTTTTTAATACCTGGCTTTAATTCCTCTGCCGGAAGTGTTGTGCATTCTCCTTCGGGTATAAATTCTGTCCATGAATTATCTTCTTCCATCAATTTCTCAGGAATGGCTTTGATCAGCTTTTTCATGCTGATGCCGGTTGCATCATCATTCGTCAACTGTTTATAAAAAGCATAGCTCGATTTGCTCCATTTTATCGCCCGCCTGTCATTGCGCACATGATAAGGGAACCAGAAAGCGGCTGCCCTGTTGGAAGTTATATTAGGCGAAAACTCCTTTGCAAAAACTGTAATGCTGTGATTTTTATTTTCACTCAACAAATAAGCGCAGGAAAGCCCGCTGATACCTGCGCCGACTATTGCAATTTTTTTACTCATGTTATTGTAATGCGTTATCAAGGTCAGTTAAAATATCTTCAATGTTTTCAAGACCAACGCTCATTCTTATTAGCCCGTCAGTAATGCCAAATTGTAAACGTTCTTCTTTTGACACACCGTAATGACTCATTGAAGCCGGGTGCGAAACGAGCGTATCCGCAGTACCCAATGAAACAGCTCTTGTGCACAGCCGGAGTTTATCAATAAAACTCTTACCGGCATTTAATCCATCTTTTAATTCGAAGCTTAACATAGCGCCCGGATGCTTCATTTGCTTTTTTGCCACTGCATAATCAGGATGCGAGGCAAGCCCGTTGTAATTCACCTTTGCGACAGCCTTATGTTTTTGCAGAAAGTCTGCAACGGAAGCGGCATTGCTGCAATGCCTGTCCATTCTTAATTCGAGTGTTTTAATTCCGTTCAATAAAAGAAATGCGTCAAAAGCATTTGTATTGCCACCGAGTAAACGATGCCATTTCGTGGCTTTGGTTTTCATAAAATGAACATCTCTTCCGATCAAAACACCGCCGATTGCCGTACCGTGACCATTCAGAAATTTTGTAGTGGAATGCGCAACAAAATCAACCCCGTATTTAAAAGGCTGTTGCAAGTAAGGTGTTGCAAACGTATTATCAACAGAAACGATCAAACCATATTGCTTTGCAAGCTTTGTTATGCCTTCAATGTCCACGCATTGTATGGTTGGATTTGCCGGTGTTTCCAAATGTATTAGGCGGATATTTTTATTTTGCCTGATGGCAGCTTCTGCAATATTCAGGTCTCTTAAATCTGCAATGACCGGCTTAATGCCATTCTGATCAAGTATTTTATGAAGGTATTCATGCGTACCGCCATACAGGGAAAAATGTGAAAGCACGGCATCGCCGGTCTTTAGGTTTGTTTGAAATAAACAACTTAAAGCTGCCATTCCGCTTGCGTGTAAAATGGCTTTTGCCTGCATGCTATTCCCGCTCTCATCTTTTAATTTAAAAGTCTCCAGGGCAGCAATTATTTCTTCTGCTGGCTTAAATGTTGGGTTCTCCCACCTTGAATAAATATAACCATCTTCTTCACCGGAAAAACGCCGCATACCTTCCTCTGCGCTATTAAAAGTAAAGGTGGAAGTTGCATAAATTGGTGTAAGATGCGAGGAGTCAGAAAAATGATGTTGCGCTGCATGTAATGTTAAAGAACTGATGCCTGAATAATTGAATTGCTGCTTTTTCATAATTGGAGGCGCAAGATAAGTCTGAAAGTGAAAAGTCCGAAAGACGGAAAAGTCCGAAAGACAATTATTTGATTAAGCATCTTTCAGACTTCCGGACTTGCGGGCTTTCTGACTTGTTTATTCATGCACCGTCATAACCGGGACAGTGCTTTCGTAAGCCAGTTTTTTCAAATGTCCTGCATTAAAAAGCTTGTGCACCAAGGAATGTTCTTTATGTATAGTTATAATAAGATCAATTTTTTTGTCTTTGGCAAACTCATGGATAGCGTCGTCAACATCGTAAAGACGTAAGAAATAAAATTCCGGGCTAAAGTCGGCAAACATCTGGGTGAGTTTTTCCTTTTCGGCAGCGAACTCCTCCGATAATTCTATGTAATGTTCACTGTTTACGTTTACGATGTGGAGCTTTGCGTTAAATGCAGATAATACTCTTTTAATTGGTACGGACGGAGTTGTGCTCACCACATTTTTCAGGTCGGTTGTAAGCAACACATTCTTTACTTCATTATAGGTGGCATTCGCAGGAATTATCATTATAGGGCAAAATTTATATTCTGCCATTTTTAATGCGTTGCTGCCCGTAAATACCTGCATAAGCGGGGAACGGTTTGTAATCCCCATAATGATAAGGTCTGCCTGCCGGTGACGTGATAATTTCTCCAATTCTTCAATAAAGTCGCCTTGTTCGGCGAGTAAACTGATATTTACACTCCTGTTTACCAATAACTCTTCTCTTAATTTTTCAAGGCTTTCCATCCTGTTGTCATATTCATCAGGCTTATCATATACGTGGTATAAAATTATTTCTGCTGCGGGATGTTCTGTTAGTAATTTAATCGCGTAAGTGGCGGCACTTAAAGAGGTATCAGAAAAATCGACCGGGATAATTACAGTATTCATATTTGTGTTTTAAAGAACCTAAAATAAAATTATTTTTTGCAACGCATCAAAAATGCAACCGAAATAAAGTCTGCTGTAGATTGATGGCAATTTCCGACAAAAAAAATATTTTATACAACCAAATGTTATAATATTGAAAAGATTTTTTTCACAACAATTGAAAAAGTATTTATTCTGTTATTACGAGCAACCATAAAACATAAATTTGCCGTCGTTTAAAAAGCTTTATTAATATTATTATGGCAGTTAAAACCAAATCTCTGAGGCGCAGTAAGCCAAATTATATTTATAGTATTGTGGGAGTAGCACTTGTATTGGTGATCCTTGGCATTATGGGCTGGTTATTCCTCAATCTTTCCCAGGCAGGCAAGGCCTTTAAAGAAGATATTCGTATAAGCGCTTACCTGCGCACCATGAATAAAGACAGCATAGCGCAGATTCAGCAGTATATCGCCTCTCAGTCATATGCCAAAAATGTAGCGTATGTAAATAAAGAAAAAGCAAAAGATATCTGGAATAAAGACAACAATGAGGACTGGAATAAAATTTTAGACGTTAACCCCTTACCGGAAAGCATAGATTTTTATGCCAAAGCAGCCTACGTAAACAAAGACAGCCTGAATATAATTTCAAATGATATCATGCAGCGCTACGGCAACCAGATCACTGATCTTCAATACCCGTCGGGACTGGTGAATAATCTTAATGAAAGAGCATCAAAACTTGGAATGATATTTTTGGTTGTGGCAATTGTGCTTAGCATTATTGTGATTGTAAGCATCGATACAACTATCCGCCTCGCAATGTTCAGCAACCGTTTTTTAATAAAGACCATGCAAATGGTTGGCGCCACCAGGAATTTTATTGCAACACCGATGGATCTGCGTGCGGTTGTAAACGGCCTGATAAGTTCAGCTATTGCAATTGCTGTTTTGTTTGGTTTGATACAATGGTCAGAAAGCCAGTTTCCTCAACTAAAGGCTATCCATAATAATACGCTCACCATTATTTTGTTTGGAGGAATGATATTGATAGGCGTAGGCATCTCTCTTTTCAGTACACACCGCAGTGTTATAAAATATCTGAGGATGAAACTGGATGATTTGTATTAAACGTTTAAAGTTTAAGGTCTAAAGTTCACAAAAGCTTCAAAACAGGTTAATTCATTTTAAGAGGAGCGATCAGATCAAAGGGTGGAATATTCACGCTGAAAACTTTTTTATTATTCAAATTTTCCATCTCATAAGTGCCTAACATCCGGCCAAGTTCGCTGCGAAGGTTACAACCACTTACATATTGAAATTGTTTGCCGGACTGCAATACAGGTTGCACGCCAACAACGCCTTCACCTTCCACGTCACGGTATTCGCCGTTGCTATCAAATATATTCCAGCGGCGACGGAGCAATTTCACACTAAAATTATTATGGTTTTCAATGGTGATACGATAAGCAAACATAAATTCACTGTTGGCAGGATTGCTGTAATCTGCCTGATAAAAACTTTCCACGCTTATTTCAACACCTTCAGAAATCTTTGAGATCATTACTTGCCGTTTGCACGATAAAGGTAGGGATTTGAAAATAAAATAATCATCGGTATTTTTTACCAATGGCTTCAGATTATTTTCTGTCGGCGGACTGCCGATGAAGCATCCATGCAGGATATTCCGGTGTCAATTTGCTTACGTCATTTAATCGTTCCAGTTCCTCTTCGGATAATACAATATCAACCGCTTTTAAGTTATCTTCCAGTTGATGATTATTTTTTGCACCGATAATAACGCTGGTTACCACAGGCTGATGCAACAGCCAGGCAAGCGCAATTTGTGCAACGGAAGCATTCTTTGACTGTGCTATTGGTTCCATCACATCTATAATATCAAAAGCCTTTTCTTTATTTACAGGCGGAAAATCAAAGTTTAACCTGCGTGCATCTTCCGGGTTTTTATGACGTGAATATTTACCGCTTAAAAATCCACCGGCAAGCGGGCTCCAAACCATCAGGCCCACTTTCTGATCGTTTAATAACGGGATCAACTCACGCTCAAGATCTCTTCCGGCAATAGTATAATATGCCTGGAGGGAAACAAATTTTGCAAGATGGTTCCAGGCAGAAAATGCAAGGGCTTTCATCAGTTGCCATGCAGCGAAATTGCTGCAGCCGATATAACGAACCTTCCCGCTTTTTACAAGGTCATCCAACGTTCTTATGGTGTCTTCGGTCGGGGTTAATGCGTCGTAACCGTGTACCTGGTAAAGATCAATATAATCGATGCTCATCCGCTTTAAACTTTCGTCAACCTGCTGCATAATATGTTTGCGTGACAGGCCAATTTCATTTGGACCCTCGCCCATTTTGCCGCGAACCTTGGTAGCAATGATGAGGTCGTCTCTTTTTAAGCCAAGGTTCCTGATAGCTTTACCTGTAAGTTCTTCTGATAAACCTTCGGAGTAAACATTTGCGGTATCAATAAAGTTGATGCCTGCATCAAAGGAGCGTTTCACAATATCATCAACTGAGTGTTGCTGCAATTGACCAATTGCCATCCAATATCCTTTACCGCCAAAGGTCATGGTACCTAAACACAGTTCGGAAACTTTAAGTCCTGTATCGCCTAAAAAATTGTATTTCATACATTATTTGAGATTAATCGAAAGCATTCGCTGGTACTTGCATTTTTTATTGCCGATGTTATGTCTTTGAACATCACATGATGATTAAAAAGAATTTTACGCGGCAGGCTGTGATCATAGATGAAAACAAAAGATATTGTACCTGCCTGCGTGTGGAATTATATTACATAGAATTATACACCGCCCGATAACCCTCCGCCATTTGCTCAACACTAAAATTTCTTTGCAACATATTAAAAGATGCCTGCCCGTGCGAACGTAAAAGTTCACGGTTATTGAAGTATTGATTAATAAAATCAATCGCTTCTGCAGGATAATTAAATAAAAAACCGTTGATGCCATTTTCAACAAGATCTTTATTGCCCGTACAATTGCTTAATAAAAGGGGCAGTTGCATACTCATGGCTTCGAGCACTGCATAAGATAACCCTTCCCATAAAGCGGTGGATATATACAAATCAGCATTTAGAAGCAATTTTTCCACTTCATCACGCTTCATCCATCCGGTTATTTTTATGTTGGGGGATGTGAGCAGGTTACGCTCGCCGCCATCACCGATCCATATAAATTGTATTTTAGTATTATCGGTAAAAGCAGAAGCGATTTTGTTGAATAAAGCCGGGTTTTTTTGAACCATGGCGCGACCCGTTGTTACAATAATGAAACTGTCTTCATTAAATTCTTTACTGCTATGTTCTGAAAAAAATTTCCCGTTATTTATGTAATTAGCTTTAATGCCTATTCGCCGGTAGGCATTTGCTTCCGATCTTGAAACTCCAACAACTTTTGCAGGCAAAATACTTACAGCTTTTTCAATTGCCAGAAACGCCGTTCGGGCAAAAACGGACACATCTTTTCGTAAAAAAGTTGCGCCGTGTGGTGCATAGATCACTTTTTTATGACCGATTCTTCCGGCAGCTATTCTTCCCAAAATACCTGCTTTTGCCGAATGCAGATGTATTACATCAAAAGGTTTCTCTCTTTTTAAAATATTTACCAGACTTTCCAAAGCCTTTATGTCTTTCAAAAGAGATATTTTGGTATTGATGCCTGGCCAAGCTGTAAACTTTACATTTTTTGGAAACGAATGATTCACCTCGTCGTAAATATGATGCCTGCCATAGATTATTGTATGTTCAATTTCAGGAGTGCAAGCAGCAAGCGATCGCAAAAATTCCACTACCCCGCTTTCAAAAGCTTCGGTTATGTGAACAACTTTCATTATTGCGAAAATAGAGATGTTTTATAAGAAAGATGCTGATGAATGCTTAGGGTTATTCATTCCATCAAAATGCTACGAAGCATCAGCAGATCGCTTAAAATCGATAATCTTAAGTTGTATCATGCGTTCGCCATTCCATTCATTCCAATCAAGGGTATAAACAATGTCTAATGGTAATTTTTGTTCCAGCAGGCTAAATTTTTCAGACATATTAAAACCAATGCCGGTGAAGGTTTTATCGCCTTGTTGTAACACAAACCTTATGTGCTGTTCCTTTAATATTCTTGAATATCCGGTATCGTGTACATGGTGTGTAATAAAGACAGGTCGCATGTTGCCGGGACCAAAAGGCTCCATCTGATCAATGATATTCAGAAAGGAGAAATTTATTTCTTTAAAAGAGAGTTCGGCATCAATTGGAATCTCTGGTATCAGCAGATCTTCATGAATTGTTTCGGCCACAATTTTCTCGAAGCTATCAATGAAATCAGGCAGTTTATCTTCATACATGCTCAAACCTGCGGCAGCAAAGTGGCCGCCATAACCAAGCAAATGCTCGCGGCATGCGTGTATGGCTTCGTATAAATTAAACCCAGGCACACTGCGTGCGCTTCCGGCAATTACATCGCCACTTTTGGTCAGCACTACTGTCGGACGGTAGTAATTTTCTATCAATCTTGAAGCTACAATTCCCACAACGCCTTTATGCCAGCTTTCTTTATAAACAACAGTTGTCTTTCTTCCTTTCAATACCAGATCATTTTCGATAAGCAATAAAGCTTCATCGGTAATGCTGCTGTCTGCTTCTTTTCTTTCGGTATTATCATTATGCAGCATGCCCGCATACTCCAGCGCTTTTTTATAATCGGTCTCGAGAAACAATTGCACTGCTTTCCTGGCATCATCCATTCTTCCGGCTGCGTTAATACGGGGCGCAATAATAAATACCAGGCTATTTATATGAATACGCTTTTGCATACCGGCAAGATTTAATAATGCCTTTATGCTAACTGCAGGGTTTTTATTTACTTTTTCCAGTCCGAAATAAGCAAGTACCCGGTTTTCACCATCAATAGGCACAATATCGGCAGCAATGGCTACCGCAACCAGGTCAAGATATTGCAGGCAGGTTTCCTGCGGCAACTTCAGCTCTTCGCATAGAGCCTGTATCAATTTGAATCCAACACCACAGCCACACAATTCCTTATAAGGATAAAAACAATCTTTTTGTTTAGGATCAAGTACTGCTACAGCCTCTGGTATCTCAGTATCAGGTAAATGATGATCACAAATGATAAATTCAATACCAAGTTTTTTGGCATACTCAATTAATGTTGTTGATTTTATGCCACAATCCAGCGAAATTATCAGCGTAAAATTATTTTTAAGAGCATATTCTATTCCCGCCTGTGAAATACCATAACCTTCGCGGTAACGATGCGGAATATAATAAGCAACTTCAGGATAAATAGATTTTAAAAACTGGTACATGCATGCCACGGCTGTTGTGCCATCTACATCATAATCGCCAAAAACAAGAATCTTTTCACGGTTATTTATGGCCGCAATAATACGGCTGACTGCTTTGAGCATATCCTTCATTAGCCAGGGATCATGCAAATGAGAAAGTTCGGGCCGGAAAAAATGATGGGCTTTGTCAAATGTGTCAATTTTTCTTTGCACCAGTATGCGGCAAATTGTTTTGCTGATACGAAGCTCATGCTGTAGCTGCAAAACTTTTTCCTCATCGGCTGGTAATATTTTCCAACGTTTCTCCATTAATATTTTCTGTCTGTTGTATAGCGAACCAAATCTTCAAGCGCATCACGGGCTTCTGAACGCTCAAAAGTATAAAGCAATTTTAAGGCTTCATCTCTGAAAGATAACATTTTATCGGCAGCGTAATCTATACCTCCTGTTTTTTTTACCACATCTAAAACAAATTGTACTTTATCCTTGTTTCTGTTTTCATTTTTTATGATGTTGATAATTTTTTTTCTCAGGCCGCTTTCACTATGGTTAAGTGTATAAATTACAGGCAGGGTTAATTTTTTCTCTTTTATATCAATTCCTGTGGGTTTACCAATATCCTGAGCCCCATAATCAAAAAGATCATCTTTAATCTGGAATGCCATGCCGACTTTTTCACCAAATTGTTGCATTTTTTCTATATATCTGTCTTCGCTAAAAGTTGTAGAAGCTCCGGCTCCGCAGGCAGAAGAAAGTAAAGAAGCGGTTTTTCCTCTTATAATGTTATAATAGGTGTCTTCGCTCAGGTTAAGATTCCTTGACTTTTCAATCTGTAACAGTTCTCCTTCACTCATTAATCTTACAGCATCAGACATAATCTGCAGTACTTTATAGTCACAATTATTCAAAGAAAGCAACAGCCCTTTTGAAAGTAGGTAGTCACCTACTAAAACAGCTATTTTATTTTTCCATAAAGCATTAATGGAAAAAAAGCCCCGTCGCTCTAGCGATTCATCGACCACATCATCATGCACTAATGTAGCTGTGTGCAATAATTCAACAAGGGAAGCGGCCCGGTAAGTTGACGTTGTGATCTCTCCGCCCAATTTTGCACTGAGCAACACAAACATTGGGCGCATTTGTTTTCCCTTTCTTTTTACTATGTATTGCATGATCCTGTCGAGCAAAGGAGCATTACTTTTTACGGCTTTGCTAAAGTAATCTTCAAACTTTGTTAAATCTTGGTCTATTAATTGTATTGCTTTCTTCATTAAATTTAAAGTGCTGCAAGATATGTGAAAAGTAATTGGAAGATTAAATGCAGCTAATTGAATAAAGCTTTTGTCATAAGAGCAGTTTTATCAAAAGAAAATAAATAGCAAAAATTTGGTATTTCATTATCTATATATACTTTTGTAGATGTATTTATTAAGGGAAACATTAAATAATTTAAAAAAATTACCTATGGTAAGCAAAAAACTGAAATTGCTCTTAGCCCTTGTGGGACTAATGCAGATTGCCTCCTACGCACAGGATAACACAGTCACTACTTCAAGCACAGATGCCAATTGGGTTT
The DNA here is from genome assembly GCA_036274175.1 of Parafilimonas sp. Lineage (GTDB taxonomy): Bacteria > Bacteroidota > Bacteroidia > Chitinophagales > Chitinophagaceae > Parafilimonas. Next base: position 21,261 of record DASUGF010000054.1, on the reverse strand, counting down.
ATGATTCTTCAAAAATCTCAAAGAAGAATATGGCCCAGTACAATGAATTCACCAACTACCAAACACCCTACCCCGCCAAACCCCGTGGCATGTGGGAACTAACGCTAAGCGGCGGCAACGCAATGATTATTGGCGACAGACCTATGTTTAATGGCTATACCGGAGGTTTTGCAGGAGGTCTTTCTGCAAGGTTCGCTCTGAGCCATGTTTTTTCTACGCGTATAGGCTGGACAGGAAGCATGCAGAAAATTCCTGGTTATCCGGAAAATAATCCTTATATACACTATACCGGCAATGTAACCCATATGGTAAATTTAGATTTGATCGCCTCTTTAAATACACTAAGTTCTTTCAGAGGTAATCCTAAAGTTAATTATTATGTTTTCGCGGGTTACAGCCTTGCCGCTTCTCAGATATCTGAAGGTGTGGAGGGAGGCTTTGATGGCCCTATTCGCTGGGACTTATATAAAATAGAAAACAAGAACTTTGTCACAACATTCCATGAAGATGATAATGGAAATAAAAACCAGGCGCTTTATCACAACCTGGCGTTTGGTGCCGGAATTGATTTCCGGTTAAGTTCAAGAATTAAGTTCGGCGTGGAAGAAAGGATTGTTGCCCCGCTCACCGGTATTGACATGTTAGATGGATATATTAATACAACTGGTCCTGTTAGAGGCGGAGCAGATAAATTTGCATTCTCCACTGCTAAATTAAGTTTCGATCTTGGAAATGCAGCGACACATACCGAACCGCTATGGTGGATCAATCCTAACAATTATATATATAATGAAGTTGGCACTCCAAAGCATATGAAACTTCCTCCAGTGGTATTACCTGATGCTGATGGTGATGGCGTTACTGATCAGTTCGACATGGAACCAAATACTCCGGCAGGTTGTGCAGTTGATGTTAAAGGTGTTAGTCTTGATACTGATGGTGATGGCGTTCCCGATTGCCGTGATAAGGAAAAACTTACTCCTACAAGTTGTTTCCCTGTTAACGCTGACGGTGTTGGTACTTGTCCGGAACCGGAATGCTGCAAAAACCTTGTAGTAGCTCCTCCAGCTTGTGCAATCGGTAGCTTACCAAGTGTACAATTCAAGAGCGGCAGCGCTGCATTAAGCAGTACTTCTAAGACTTTATTGGATAATGTTGCTGCACAATTATCAGCTAATCCAACTTGTAAAGTTAAATTAGTTGGATATGGAGCTTCTGATAAGAGAGCACAGCAGCTTAGCTGGGATCATGTAAATGCTATTAAAACTTATCTCTCTGAGCAAAAAGGCATTTCAGAATCACGTATTATCTTCACCTATGGCATGGAAGGTGCAGCTACAACTGTAGATTTGGTACCAACTATGGAAGAAGGGCCAAATACAGTTCCGGCTCCTCATCCAAATCTTAGAAAAGGATAATAACAATAAAATTTGATAAAACTTTAAAGCCGCTGGACTTTCAGCGGCTTTTTTATTGCAATTAATTAACCCAAACTATCCATATCCATCGGTAAAAAATTCCTACCTTTGCCGCTCAAAAAAAATTTATTAACATTTTTCTTGTAAATCAATCTGAAAATGCAGATGCTACTACGAAATATGCATCACCAAAACCGACGGGGATAATCAATTAATATATTTTATTTAAAATTCTAACATAACAATATTATGGCCGATTTACGATTACAAAGAAATTTTGGGATAGCCGCTCACATTGATGCCGGCAAAACCACAACCACTGAGCGCATTTTACGCTATACCGGTATGATCCATCGCATTGGCGAGGTTCATGAAGGAGCAGCAACCACAGACTGGATGGAGCAGGAAAAAGAAAGAGGTATTACCATCACATCTGCGGCGGTAAGTTGTCAATGGAATTTTCCAACAGAACAAGGAAAGGCTACCCCCAACACCAAAAAATATTATTTTAATATCATTGATACTCCGGGACACGTTGACTTTACAGTTGAAGTGGAAAGGTCTATGCGTGTTTTAGATGGATTGATTGCATTATTTTCTGCGGTGGATGGTGTAGAACCACAAAGCGAAACTGTATGGCGTCAGGCAAACCGTTATGGAGTTCCCCGTATTGGATTTGTAAATAAAATGGACCGTGCCGGTGCAGATTTTTTAAATGTAGTAGCACAGGTTAAAGAAATGCTTGGCGCTAAAAGTGTACCCTTACAATTGCCGATCGGCGCTGAAGATAATTTCAAAGGCGTTGTTGATCTTATTCAAATGAAAGGCATAATCTGGGATGATGCCACAGAAGGAATGACTTATAAAGAGATTCCTATTCCCGAAGACATGAAAGAGGATGTAGATTATTGGAGAGGCCAGTTAATTGAAGCAGTTGCTGAATATGATGAAAAACTTCTCGAAAAGTTCTTTGATGATCCTGACACGATCAGCGAAGCAGAAGTTCATGAAGCCATCCGTAAAGCAACGATCGACCTGAGCATCGTTCCAATGCTGTGCGGTTCTTCCTTTAAAAACAAAGGAGTACAAACGGCACTGGATGCAGTATGCCGTTATTTACCTTCTCCTCTCGATCTACCGGATACTATTGGAACAAATCCCGATACAGGCGAAGAAATAACCCGTAAGGCGGATCCGAAAGCACCTTTTTCTGCTCTTGCATTTAAAATCATGACCGATCCTTTTGTAGGTCGCCTGGCTTTCTTCCGTTGTTACAGCGGTCACCTTGATGCTGGATCTTACGTAAAAAATATGCGTAGCGGAAAGAATGAACGCATAAGCCGTATTATGAAGATGTTTGCCAATAAGCAAAATCCTATCGATTCTATTGAGGCAGGCGATATCGGTGCTGCCGTTGGTTTTAAGGAAATAAAAACCGGGGATACACTTTGCGACGAAAACCATCCGATCGTATTGGAAAACATGTTTATCCCTGAACCTGTAATTTCTGTTGCTGTTGAACCTAAAACGCAGGCCGACGTTGACAAAATGGGTATTGCCATTTCAAAGCTTGTTGAAGAGGATCCAACATTACGTGTAAAAACAGATGAAGATACCGGGCAAACAATTCTTTCAGGCATGGGTGAACTTCACCTTGAAATTATTGTTGACCGCATGAAACGTGAGTTTAAGGTTGAAGTAAACCAGGGAAATCCGCAGGTAGCATATAAAGAAGCATTCACAAAGACCATTGAACACCGCGAAGTATTGAAAAAGCAGACCGGTGGTCGTGGTAAATTTGCCGATATACAGTTTGAAATTGGACCCGCTGATCAGGAATGGCTTACTGAAAACCCGGGCAAGGGCTTCCAGTTTGTAAATAATATTTTTGGAGGTTCAATCCCACGTGAATTCATTCCTGCCATTTCAAAAGGATTTGAAAATTCCATGGGAACTGGTGTTTTGGCGGCTTATCCTGTAGAAAGTATGAAAGTGAGAATCTTTGATGGTAGTTTTCATGCAGTTGACTCGGATTCTATGAGCTTTGAGCTTTGTGCTAAAGGCGGTTTTCGCGAAGCAGGCAAAAAAGCAAAGCCTGTATTGCTTGAACCCATAATGAAAATAGAAGTTGTTACACCGGATCAATACATGGGTGACGTGACTGGTGACCTTAACCGACGCCGTGGCATGCTGGAAGGCATGGATAGCCGTGGTAATGCCCAGGTTATAAAAGCTAAGGTTCCATTAAGCGAAATGTTTGGATATGTAACACAACTGCGCTCATTGTCCTCAGGTCGTGCCACTTCAACAATGGAGTTTTCGCACTACGCACCGGCGCCGAATAACATTGCAGAAGAGGTAATTGCAAAAAGCAAAGGCAAAGTAAAAGTTGAAGATTAAGTCTTATTTTATTGATAGAATAATAACCCGTTCATTTTTTGAGCGGGTTTTTTATTTCAAATTATTTGATTAAAGCTTATTAAAGTGATGTAAAACTTTCTGTTCCGGCACATAAACAAATTGAAACGCCGTTATACAATTCACATATGTTAGCATCTTTATAACAAGGCTAACTGAAGGTTGGGAATAAATTTGTTTTATGCATACAACAATTACCGAATTAAATTTTGAAAGAAACAAGAATGTGAAAGCGATGTCTTATACGGCAGCGGTAATTAGTCTTTTGTTTCTTCTTTTTGTTTTGTTGAGATGGTCGTTACCAATTACACCTCCCCCGGTAGTTGACACCGGCGTTGAAGTGAACCTTGGTAACACAGACCAGGGGTTGGGAAATATTCCTCCTCAAATTCCTGGTGAACCGGCCGAAGAACAACAAACCAATTTTAATCCGCCGCCGTCTCAGCAGGCCCAGGCAGAAACCGAACCTGATGTAGCGGAAAACAATGAAAAGGATGCGCCGGTAATTCACACATCGCCCAAACCTGAAAAGAAAAAAGAAGTTGCTGTTGTTAATAATAAAAATAAAAAAACAACAACAAAGCCCGTCATCAATCCAACTCCTGCCCCACCGAAAGCTAAGGCCGTATATGCCGGTGGCAAAAGCAAAAATAGCAGTGGTAATAACGCCGATAGTTATAATAATAGCCGTAATCAGGGTGTTGCAGGCGGCAATGGTGACCAGGGTAAGCCGAATGGAAATCCAAACAGCGATAGTTATACGGGAAATGGTGGAACCGGCAGTGCAGGCATAAGCATTACAAATGGCTTACAAGGAAGGCGCCTTGCCAGCGCTGCACGCTTCCAGGATCAATATAAATATGGAGGCAAAGTAGCTGTTGATATCACCGTTGACCAGAACGGCGCTGTTACCAGCGCAAGGGTAAAGCCTGGTAGTCCTTTTGCTGATTTAAACACTATTGCTGTAAAACGAGCCTACCAGCTTAAGTTTAATAAAGGCAGCTCTGTTCAAAGCGGTACCATAAGCATTCTTTTCCAAAACCCAAAAGGATAGACACCACGATTTTTCATTCACTTTTAATTTCTTTACATTGACGCATTACATGCGAAACAATATCCTCAGTCGCATATTTTAACTCAAGTGATTTCGGCTTTGGTTGATCCAACCAGGTAGTTATTGTCTGATGAAAATTTGAATTTATATCTTCCAAAACAGGCACATTAAAATCTCGTAAAGCAGCCGCATTGCATTTTTGTTCATATTGTCCTTTAATCGGAATACACAAAAGTTTTTTACCAAGATATAATACTTCGGCAGGTGTTTCAAAGCCTGCTCCTGTAATGGCGCCGTTACAGTTTATGATGCTTTCATTGAATGTATGACTATCAACAGGCAGTATCTGAATGTTCTTTTTTGAAGTGGTGGATTTTACCTTTTTTGAGAATAAATGAAATGCTACATCGGGCAAACGCTCCAGATGTTTTAGTATTAATTCATCGCTGTATTGTGGAAGATATATGGTGATGTTACCTTTATTTTGGGGCTCAGCCCGCTGCACTGCTTCCTTGAGAACCGGGTTTAAAATAAATGAATCATACTGCCTAAAATGAAGACCGGTATAGATGGTGGCCTGAGAATAATATTTCAATATCCATTCACCTGTAATGCTTTTTATTTTAGGCCTGGGAGAATTCTCAGACTGAAAGCTTGCCTGGTGGCCAAAGCCAATACAAGGTATTTTCTTTAGCCTGCAGCTTAAAGCAGCAATACTTTCAAAGTCTATGAGAACACAATCATATTTTTCAACGGGAAGATCTTTTGCTTCTTTCCAAATACGGCTGGCACTGAACTCCTTCATCATCCTTAAATAATCAAGACCACCTTTTTGAGTATAATAAAGGCTAACGCCTTTGCTTTTAAACTTTACAGGCAAATTGCTGCCAAGGCTGCTATTACTTCCGCTTAAGAAAACATCAACTGTTCCATATTGCTGTAAATAAGGCAGTAATTCAATTGCCCTTGCAATATGACCGTTTCCCGTAGCCTGAACGGCATAAAAAATTTTCATTGAAATTTTTGATCAGATTATTTTCCTGCCTGATCTTTTATCCGTGGGTAAAATAAGAGAATTTATAAACATGGTCACCTCATTTGTAATGACATTTACTTTGGGTACCGGGCTTTCTTTGGGTTCGCTGTTTAATGATGAAAACTCATTTTTATCATATTGATAAATTGTCCATGAATCATTTTCAAATTCAAGAGCAGTAAGGTTTTCTATCCAGTCTCCGCTGTTCAGGTAGGTAACCTTTCCAAATTCATTTTCGATCACCTTGTTCTGAGGTTGATGGATATGCCCGCAGATAACATAATCATATTTTTTTTCAATGGCAAGCTCTGCTGCCGTTTGTTCAAAATCAGCGATCCATTTCACCGCTTTCTTTACACTGTTTTTAATCTTTTTGCTGAAACTCATCTTTTCCCGGCCTGCTAAACTAAGCCACCAGTTTATAAACCGGTTAAGCAATATTAAGAGATCATAACCATGGCCGCCAAGCTTTGCCAGGATCTTCGCACTCCCCCTGGTAGTGGCATCAAAAACATCGCCATGAAATATCCATGTTTTTTTGCCGTTAACTTCCAGCATCACTTTATCAGTAAGCGTAAATTTTCCCATACTTACTTCACTGTAGCGCCTTAAAACCTCATCGTGATTCCCAGTGATATAAATAACCTGCGTGCCATTGGATAATAAAGAAAAAATCTCTTTTATCACCTGCATGTGTACAGGGGGAAAATAATGTTTTGAAAATTGCCAGCAGTCGATTATATCTCCATTGAGAATAAGAATTTGCGGGTGAATGCTTCTAAGGTAATTTACTATTTCCCGGGCATGGCATCCGTAAGTACCTAAATGCAAATCACTCATCACTACAATCTCCAAAAAACGTCTTTGCATAGATTGGGTTTTGCAAAGGTTGAAATCTATTGTTACCTCAAAATCACCAGCTTTTAAAGGATTTGTAAACTTTTTATTAACACATTTTCAATTTAAAAATGTGTAAGTAATTATTTATAAATCATATGATACGTACTAATTATATTATCAAATTATTATGTACTTTTTACGCATCTTTTGCATGCCTGGTTGGATTACATTTGCGGCAAATTTGATTCCTTATGAGATTAAGCCAAATTATTATTACAGTTTCAACAGTTTTTTTTATTGGTCTGTTAAATGACGTTACTGCCCAGGTAACTTCAGCAAACATATCAGGAACCGTTCGTACTTCGGATGGAAAATCGCTGGAAGGCGCAACTGTAACGGCAGTGCACGTTCCCTCCGGTACAACATACGCAATCAGCAGTGGGAAAAACGGGTTTTATAATTTTCCAAGTGTACGGGTAGGCGGGCCCTTCAAGATAACGGTGACTTACACCGGTTACCAGAATGAAGAACAGGATGATATTTACACTAACCTGGGCACGGGTACCACTGCCGATTTTACAATGAAAGAAAGCGATGGCAATCTTACGGATGTTGTGGTTACAGCAACCGGAAGAAATACGCTTATCAATACGCGCAAAACAGGCGCCTCAACAACAATTAATACTCAAACCATTAACAGTGTCCCGGTCATCAACCGTACTATCAATGATATTACTAAATACAACGCATACAGTAATGGTAAGTCATTTGCAGGCCAGGATCCGAGGTTCAATAATTTTACTATAGATGGTTCTGTATTCAACAATGGTTTTGGTCTTGGCAGTTCTGCTATAGCCGGTGGTCGTACGGGTACCACAGCTATTTCGCTTGATGCCATTCAGGAACTGCAAATAAATATTGCGCCGTTTGATATACGCCAATCCGGTTTTGCCGGCGCAGGATTAAATGCTGTAACAAGATCAGGAACGAATGACATTAACGGGAGCGCCTATTATTTATGGAACAACAGGGATCTTGCAGGTAAAAAGGCCGATACCGCTAAAGTGCCTGCCACCCCTTTTGAAAGTAAAACATATGGCTTCCGCGCAGGAGGTCCAATCATTAAAAATAAATTGTTCTTTTTTGTAAATGGCGAATTTGTAAACAGCAGCAGGCCGGCGTTGGATTATGTTGCGAACCGCAATGGGGCTATTGGCAACGTTTCCCGTACCACGGCGACAGACCTCGAAGACCTGAAATCATTTATGATGACAAACTTCAATTATGACATGGGCGCCATTGATAATTTTAATAATGAAGTAAGCAGTAAGAAGTTTTTAGCCCGTATTGATTATAACATCAATAACAACCATAAACTCACGGTTCGTTATTCGAACCACAACTCAGAATCAGACGTTATTGTAAGTAACAGCTCGAGCGGTAACCTTGCCGGAAATGGTAACAGGCAAAACCTTCCGCTGGCAATTTCTGCACAGAACAATGGTTACAAAATACAGGATAATACCCGTTCAATTGTTGCAGAATTAAACTCAACTTTCAGCAGCAAATATGCCAACCAGTTTCTCGCTACGTATAATAAACAGATAGAAGACAGGGCCTACAGAACCGATATTTTTCCTACGGTTGATATTCTGAAAGATGGTTCTACTTACACATCACTTGGCTTTGACCCTTTCACGCCCAACAACAGGTTAGATTATTCTACCATTAACTTCACTGATAATTTTACCATTTTTGCCGGCAAACATACCCTGGTAGCAGGAATTGCTTTTGAGGCATTTAAATCCAACAACCTGTTTGTGCCTTCTTCAAATGGAGTATGGGTGTTTAACTCGATAGAAGATTTTAAAACCGCAGCGCTGGCATACAAAGCAAATCCCGACCTGGCCGTTTCGCCGGTTGCAGTAGGCAGGTTCAACTACCGTTATTCTTTACTGCCTGCAGGCGAACTACCCTGGCAGATCTTTAAAACAAATACAGAAAGCATTTATTTACAGGATGACTATAAAGTGTCACAAAATTTCCGCCTTACAGGCGGCATCCGCTTCGACCTGTTGAATATACCAAATACCGCCGCACAGTACTTTAACCCGGTAGTTGATACTATGGTTTTTAAAACTCCTGATGGAAAAGACTACAATGTAAACACAGGTGTTACACCTAAATCAAGAGTATATGTTTCGCCAAGAATAGGATTTAACTGGAATGTGAAAGGCGACGCTTCTACCATTGTACGTGGTGGTTCCGGTCTTTTCCTTACCCGTATTCCTTACGTGTTGATCTCAAACCAATTGGGTAATAATGGCGTAAATACAGGTGTGTATAATGTTACGGGTGATGCAGCATTAAATTATCCGTTCACGCTGGATCCATCGCGTTATCGCCCTGCTAATACTGATATTACCGCATTGTCAGGTTATGCAATTAATGCGTCAGACCCGAACCTCAAATTCCCACAGGTTTGGAAGACAAATCTTGCTGTTGACCAGAAATTACCATGGGCCGGGATAGTGGCCACTGTAGAGGCTTTGTATAACAGGAATATAAATGCTCTCAACTATTTCGATGCCAACTTAAACGCTCCGTCAGGCAAAATTTCTGATGATAACAGGGACCTTTACCCGGCTTACGGCCTTTCTGGCTCTGCAGCCGCCGCAGCCCGTTTCATTAATCCAAAGATTACAAACGCGTATGTACTTACCAACAATAATCAAGGTTATTCTTACAGTCTGACAGCCAAATTTGAAAAACCTATGATCAGGCAATTTGGTTTTATGGTGGGTTATACTTATGCTAAGGCCAGAGATGCTTCTTTTGTTGCAAGTACTGTAAATGCCAACGTACCCAGTGTTACCGGTGTAAATTACCTGTCAACGGCTTATTCGGATAATGATCTTCGCCATAGAATTGTAGGTAACGTGAGTTACCGCATTAAATATGGTAATAAAATTGGCGGAGGTACCATGATTACACTTGGTTTTGTATCCACAAACGCTTTCAATCCAGCCATAAACAGTGCGAAAATATCTTACATTGTTTCAAATGACCTGAATGGCGATGGCCAGATCAATGACCTTATTTATGTACCCAACCAGGCGTCTGAGCTGATATTCCGGGATATCGTTTCCAACGGTACTGTTCTGTTCACTGCCGCACAACAGCAGGCAGCGTTTGACAAATACATTGACAACAATCCTTATCTCTCCGGCAGAAGAGGAGAATATGCAGAAAGGAACGGCGCTTCATTGCCCTGGCTTACAAGAATGGATATTAGCGCTGAACAGGATTTTATTATTAAGACAGGTAAAAACAATAAACCAAACACTTTCCGTTTCAGGATAGATGTCCTCAACTTTGGCAACCTGATAAACAGCAAGTGGGGTGTTTCCCAGATCAGCACAACAGCACAACCGCTTTCTTTTGCAGGAGCAGATGCTGCCACAGGAGCGCCTACTTACAGGTTAGCAACACAGGTTGTTAATGGTTCTACTGTACTCCTGCAAGATTCTTTCATTAAGTCAAGAACAATAGATGATGTTTACCAGATACAGTTAAGCGTACGGTATATCTTCGGAAATTAGTATTGCTCTTAAAATGTTTAAAGGGATGCTCCATTATCAAGAGCATCCCTTTTTTGACGATTAAATCTTTTTTTGTAGAAGATTTCTTCGAATTATAGTCTCTGCTTCATGGCTTCATATAAAATAATACCTGCCGCCACCGAAACATTCAATGAATCGAATTCACCTTTCATAGGAATGGAAAAATGTTCATCAGCAGCTTTTGACATATAAGGCTGCACGCCTTTTTCTTCATTGCCCATAATAATGCAACAAGGCTCTGCAAGATCTAATTCATACAATTTTTTCTTTGCATGCATTTCACTTGTAAAAACTTTAATACCATTCAGGTGGAGATCGTCAACTGCTTTCAGTAAACTGTTTACCCGGCATATATTTAAATGCTCCAATGCACCGGCACTGCTTTTAACAGCGTCTTCATTTAAAGCTCCAACACCTTTGTCAGGAATGATAATAGCATGAACACCGCAGCAAACAGCACTGCGGGCAATAGCGCCTATATTACGAATGTCGGTAACACCATCCAGCATGAGTAATAAAGCTGTTTCGCCTTTATCATTTATCCAGTCGATTACCTGCTGCAGATCCTGGTATTGAACAGATGAACGGAATGCAATAACACCCTGGTGATGAATATTGGTTAAACTGTTCAGCTTCTCATTCGGCACATACTGCACAGGCACATTTTGATCTTTGGCCAGCTTGCGTATTTCATTGATCACATCGCCCGAAGCATTCTTAAATAATAATATTTTGTCAACACCTTTTCCCTGACGCAATGCTTCTGTAACAGGATTTCTCCCCGCAATAATATTTTTCTTTGACTGGAACATTATTATGCAAGATAAAGAGAGAAGCAAAAATTGAGATCTTCAATAAAACCTATAGATCGTCTGTCTCAAACTTGCGCAATGATAAAAAAACGAACAAGCTTATATAAACAAGACAGGTAATTATTAATGTTGTTTGGCCGGGCGCATTTTTATAAACGATGCTGCTGCCAAACGTCACAGGAATTAATACATCGCTTGCCTCTAATGGAAAATAATAACGTACCGTGCCATCATTTAATAATTTGAAATCAAGCAAACCGCCGATCAGTTGTTCAAACACCAATCCATACAAAAAAAACACCGCCATAGCCAGCCCGCTGCGCCGCATGAACACAGCCAGTATCATAGCAACAAACAGGTAACACAATGTTTGAATGAAACTATAACCTATATACGCAATGCCATCAAGTGAAAATGAGCTGCTGTAACTGCTTCCAAAATATACCGCTATCAAAAAGCAACTGAGCGTTGTAAGCAATGCAATTACAAGTCCGAATAAAATTTTTGCTATTACAAATTGTTGCCTTGTTAAGCCATCAATAATATTTTGCCGGTGCGTTTTATAATTATATTCATTGGTGATCACCAATATCATTAACATACCGGGAAAATATAACAGCCAACTGCTTACCCATGCAATGGTTTGGTAAACCGCCGGAAAGTCATAAGGAAAAATATTTACAGGCGCACCGCTTTTTTTTATTTCACCCTGTAATTGATATGCTATCCAGTTAATACTGAAAAGGCCAATAATATACAATGCAAGGAATATCCAGAAAGCGCGGTAATTCTTTACTTTCAGCCATTCAAGTTTCAATAAGTGTAACATAGTTTATTCAAGGCAGAAGGTGTAAGGCAGAAGGCAGAAAAGGCACCTTATACCTTAAACCTTTAACCCTATACCTTATTTGTTAGTTCTAAAAATTTTGTTTCGAGACTTTTCTTTTTCGATTGCAGATGATTTAGCGCAATATTGTTTTGAAAGCAATATTGATTGATGGCTGCAGTATTCGCATTGCCATTTGAAAAATACAATTGCAAAACGCCGTTTTGCTTTTTTAATGATGAAAAACCACCCATCTGCTGTAATACAGTCTCAAGTTTATTCAGATCGTCAGATGCCACTTCAATTATTTCTTCTGTCACCAACACTTCATCAACGCTTCCTGCAGTTAAAAGATTACCCTGTTTAATTATTGCTACATGCGTGCATACTTTCTCAACTTCGTCCAATAGATGGCTCGCCATTATTATTGTTTTGCCTTCCGCTGCAAGCCGTTTGATCAGTTCCCTTATTTCAGCTATGCCGTTCGGATCAAGCCCGTTTGTAGGCTCATCAAAAATTAAAACCTGCGGATCTCCCAATAAACACGATGCAATAGCAAGCCTTTGCTTCATGCCCAAAGAATAAGAACTGAATTTGCTTTGCTTTCGCTGGTAAAGATTTACTTTCTGCAATACATTATCTATTTCATTAAAGCCTTTGCCTTTAATATAAGCAGCTATCTGTAAATTTTTTTCACCTGATAAATAATGATAAAAATTAGGCGTTTCCAATAATGTTCCTACCTGTTTTCTTATTTCAGCATCGGCAGGTTTTCCCATCAGCAGGAAACTTCCGGAAGACGGCTTCAATATATCAAGTATAATTCCAAGAAGCGTTGTTTTACCGCTTCCATTTGGGCCAAGAATTCCATATACGCTTCCCTCCGGTACAGAAAAAGAAACATTGTTTAAAGCGGTAACTGTTTTATAATGTTTAGTGATGTTATTCAATTCAAGAATAGGCACAAAAAATTTTTTGCGAATAAAGCTAACCAATTAAAATAAGAAGTATAGAATTATATAAGCGGCAATAAATGTTAAACCTGCCGGATTTTTTGAATACAAGGCCCGGAAAATTAATAAGCAAATCACGCGGTTTTTTGTTGATAAGGTAGCATCAGGATGTGGATGAAATTATATGTTAATGTTACCTGCGATGTATTTACAGCTATTTTAATTTATAGCTTCGTTAAGCCTTTATGAAGTATAAAATTGTACTGCTTTTCTTTATTATATTTTCTACCATTACTGCTTTTGCCGGAAAGATAACCGGGGTAATATCTGATGGCAAGGGCAACCCTTTACCTTATGCATCTATTACCGTTAAAGAAAAACATATTGGCACTACCGCCAACCAGGAAGGGCATTATTCACTTGAGTTAAGTGCCGGAGATTATACCATCATTGTACAATACGTTGGCTTTGCCAAACTGGAACAGAAAGTACATGTTGACAACACCGATAAACGCCTCGATTTCACTTTACATCCATCACAACTGCAATTAAAAGACGTGGTGGTATCATCCAGCGGTGAAGATCCTGCTTACGCTATCATACGTAAGGCAATAAAAAAAAGAGAGGAATACCGGACGGCTCTTGATTCATTTACCTGCGAAGCATACATAAAAACATTGATAAAAACCAGGGCGCTGCCACGCAAAATTTTAGGGCAGAAAGTTGACAGTACCGCCTGGAAACAAATGGGTGTTGATTCTGCAGGTAAAGGCGTCATCTATTTATCGGAATCACTTACCAAAATTGCTTTTAAGAAACCCGACAAAATTAAATTGGAAGTTATTTCAGGAAGAGAAAGCGGTACGAGCGGTTATGGGTTTAGCTTTCCGACTTTCATCGATTTTTACAACAACAATATACAGGTATTTGGCGGCCAGATGGCGCCGCGCGGTTATGTTTGTCCTATCGCTGACGGCGCCTTAAATTTTTATAAATATCATTTTCTCGGTTCTTTTTTTGAAGATGGCCGTGAAATAAACAGGATACAGGTTACACCGCGCAGAAAGTATGAACCTTTATTTTCAGGAACGATTGAAATAACAGAAGGAGACTGGCGCATATACAGCCTTGACCTGCTGCTCACAAAAGAATCACAGCTTGAAATATTAGATACTGTTGAAATAAAGCAAATCCATTTCCCGGTTACGAAAGACATCTGGCGCACAAAAGACCAGGTGTTATATTTCACTTTTAAAAAATTCGGTATTGACGCTGTAGGCAATTTTTTAAATGTGTTCAACAATTATGATGTTACTCCCGCTTTTAAAAAGAAATACTTCAATAACATCCTGGTTAAGTTTGACACTGCCGTCAATAAAAAAGCAATTACTTACTGGGATTCGGTAAGACCTGTGCCATTGGAACCGGAAGAGATAAAAGATTACCGCGTTAAAGACAGCATTTACCACTATCAGCGTGATTCATCTTTTACCGATCGTTTCCGCGATTCTCTGCGGCGGATGCAGGGAAAGATCAGCATTATGAATATTCTATGGAATGGATTTACACGTTCCAATTATAATCCGGCAAACTACAACAGCATTCAATGGCAGCCCCTGTTAAGACAGGTACAATATAACACCGTGGAGGGACTTGCATTAAATGCCGAAGCCACTTTTAGTCATGGGTTCTTAACTAAAAAAAGAGAATTAAGTTTTACGCCACATGTACGTTATGGTTTCAGTAATGGCCATTTTAATGCATGGGGAAAGTTCAATTATAATAAACGGTCTTCCTGGCCGGGAATGGATAATAGCATTATAGATGATGCAGGCTCTTTTCGTGTGAATGACTTTTCGTTGAGCGGGGGAAAACGTGTAAACCAGTTTAATAAAGATGAGCCTATATCACCATTATTCAACAGCATTTATACGCTTTTCTTTAATCACAATTACATGAAGATCTATGAAAACTATTTTGTGCAATTTGATTATAAAGGCGCATCGCAAACAGGATTAAAATATACAGCACAGCTTTTATATGAAGACCGTATTCCTTTGGAAAATACAACTGATTTTTCCATCATTAAATACGATTCGCAAAAATTTACACCTAACTACCCATATGAAAAGATCGACAGCCAGTTCACACGCCACCAGGCCGTGATCGCAAAACTTTCTTTGGAGTATCAACCCGGCCAAAAGTATATACAGTTTCCTGACTCCCGGGTTTCGCTTGGCTCGAAGTACCCGGTATTTGGGCTTTCCTATGAAAAAGGAATAAATAATATTTTAGGCAGTGATGTTGATTTTGATAAATGGAACTTTTCCGTTACTGACGACATAAATTTCAAATTGGCCGGAACATTTAATTACCGCATTGATATCGGTGGCTTCCTGAACGACCGATCGGTATTCATACAGGACTACCGCCATTTCAATGGCAACCAGATCATATTTGCAAGCAGGTATCTTAACAGCTTCCAGGTCGCTCCCTATTATGCCAATAGCACGACGGCTTCTTTTTATTCAACGCTGCATGCAGAGCATCATTTCAACGGCTTGCTCACCAATAAAATTCCTTTATTCAAAAGACTTAACTGGAATCTTGTTGCAGGCACCAATGCGTTTTTTGTAAACAGCGATAACAACTATGTTGAAATATTCGCAGGGTTGGAGAACATTCTTAAACTGTTCCGCATTGATGTAGTTGGCTCTTATCTTAACGGTAACAGCGGCCAGGTTGCAGTACGTTTAGGTTTAGGCGGATTGCTTGGCGGGAAGATCAGTCTGGGGAATTAGTCGACAGACGATAGACCACAGTCCATAGGCCACAGACTAAAAACGATAAACCATTACCTGAGGTACGATGTAAGATGTATGTGTCTTGTGTCTTGTCCTAAAACTTTAAACTTTAAACAACTCGTGAACAAGTGAACTTGTAAACTATAAACTATGAGTCCTCTCTCACGACTTTTCCTCCCAAACCTGCACCAAATGCACTAATACTTCCACCGCCTTTTCCATATCCTTCACGCCTATCCATTCATGCTTGCTGTGAATAGCCTGCATACCTGTGAATAAATTAGGACAGGGCAAACCCATAAAGCTTAAACGGCTGCCATCAGTGCCGCCGCGTATAGGCTCATTTTCTATTTTCAATCCGGCACGTTTATAAGCTTGTTTTGCAAATGCCACCACTTTTGGATGATTGTCGAGCACTTCTTTCATATTGCGGTATTGCTGGGTTACCTTAAATTCCATTGTTGCTTTTTTGGAATGTTTTTTTAAAACTTTTTCGGCAATGGATTGTAACCGGTCTTCGTATTTGGAGAGTTCAACTGTGTCAAAATCACGAACAATAAAATCAATGGTTGCTTTTTCCGCAATGCCATTTATAGCGACAGGATGAACAAAGCCTTTGCGCTTTGAAGTGGTTTCAGGGCTCCATTCATCTGTGGGTAAAGCGGCAACAATTTCAGCAGCGATTTTTATAGCATTCACCAGTTTATTTTTGGCATAACCCGGGTGCGCAATAACACCGTGGATCGTGATATGAACGGCATCGGCACTGAAAGTTTCATCTTCCAGCGTGCCGGCTTCACCGCCATCTAAAGTGTAAGCATAATCTGCGTTCAGTTTTTTAAGATCAAGTCTTGAAGTGCCTTTACCAACTTCTTCATCCGGTGTAAACAGAATTTTTATTTCCCCATGTTTTATGTCGGGATGCGTAACAAGATAATTCGCCATATCCATAATAATAGCAACACCGCTCTTGTCATCTGCTCCTAATAAGGTCAGGCCACTTGCAGTAATGATATCATTCCCTTTATGTTCCTTTAAATAAGAATATTCCTTTTTGGAAATGACCTGCGTTGTATCGTCAGGCAGCGTAATATCTTTTCCATCATAATTTTTATGCAGGATCGGCTTGACATCCGTGCCACTGCAATCGGGCGCTGTATCTATATGACTGCAAAAACAAACAACCGGGATCTTTTTATCAGTATTGGAAGGAATAGTGGCATACACATAACCGTATTTGTCTGTGCTGACATCTTCTAGTCCAATAGCTTTTAATTCTCCTTCAAGAAGTGCACTAAGATCTTTTTGCTTTTCTGTGGAAGGATAGCTTTCACTCACCGGATCACTCTGCGTATCAATAGCTGCATAACGCATGAATCTTTCTGTAACGGTGTGTTGATAGGCCTCAATCATGATGGATAAATTATCAGGCAAATAAACAGCTTCTGTAAATTATTTCATCACAAAAAGATTAATTCTTAATTTTCATTGATCAAAACAAAGCAACTATGAAAATATTTATTGGCTCTTTAGTTGGCGGTATTATCATTTTTATCTGGCAATTCCTTTCATGGACAGTTCTTAATCTTCACGAACCAGCACAGCGGTACACACCAAAGCAAGACAGCATACTGGCATATTTAAGCACGCAATTTGATTCAAGCGGCGGTTATTTTATGCCCACAACGCCCAAAGGAGCTTCATCTGACGAGATGAAAAAACTGGAAGAAAATAGTGCCGGAAAACCCTGGGCACAAATAGCTTATCATAAAAGCCTTGATATTAACATGGGCATGAGCATGATAAGAGCGTTTATAACAGATTTTTTGATGGTGCTGTTCTTTTGCTGGGTGATTGCAGGCTTTACGGCAAACAGTTTCGGTAAAACATTGCTGGCTGCAATACTTACTGGTTTAATAATATTCCTAAGCGGAAATTATATTATCCATATCTGGTATCAGACTTTTGATCTTTCCGCTTACTTAACAGATTATCTTGTAAGCTGGGGCTTAACGGGCATATGGTTAGGATGGTGGTTAAACAAGAGAAAAGTTTAAGGATGGGATCTTCAATTCTGAGTTGTACAGAATTGAAAAAGCTTTTCAAGATCTGCTTCTTTATTAAAGTCAGTTTTATTTTGTTTTAAATATTCCCGGATAAATTCTTCCTTTTCCGGGAATGCTTTAATGAATGCCGCCTTATTTGCCTTATTGAATGCTGCACTGTCAGCAATAAGAAAATAAGCCGTTTCACTTGTGACCTCAACATCTTCATTCATTACCAGTTTTTTTTCACCTGTATAAGTAACAACTGAAGTATAGCTTTGAATGCCCGTACCACTGTGATCAGGTAATCCAAGAGCGCCTATCTTAATGGGTTCATAACTTACCTTGCGAAGCACTGCAAGCTTTACAGAATTTGCTGATGCTAAAATCTCATAATATCCTTTATTAAAGAAAAAAACATCTTTGCTGAATAAGATCGAATCTACATTTTCAGGATTTGAAATTACGAGCGTATCATTACCCGGGTTGATGAATTGCATCTCACAAATCAGCAGATTAAAATTCATTTTTGAGCTGAGGCTGCCACCGGTTTTTAATTTCACCGTTGCGTCAGCAAATGAAGGGAAAAGGTAATAGGACCTATCTGATATGCTTTCGCCGGAATGAACTATTTTTTTTCTATAAACCTGTGCTCGTGCTGAAAAAGAAAAACATATTAAACCGATCACAGCTAATTGAAAAGATTTTTTCATAAGCTTATATCTTTCACAGGCAATTCAATGATATAACAACCGGGAGATTTGCGACATAATCAAAGGCAGGCCTGAAAAGTTTAAAGTTTAATGTTAAAAGTTGCAGTTTGATTTTTGAACGCTAACATTAAACTTTAAACATCAAACTTTTACGGCATTATAATCAAAGGGCTTTTCCCTTTTATATCTACGAGTTCAAGGTCAAACACTAATTCCTCGCCGGCCAGCGGGTGATTGGCATCAAGCGTAATACTTTCTTCGCTAATGGCTGTTATTACAACCGGCAATTCCTGCCCATTCTCGCTATGCATTTGCAAGGTCATGCCAACTTCAGGTTTTATATCCGGAGGAAAATTGATGATAGGAAATTCAATGACCATTTCCTCCTGCCTCGGCCCATAAGCTTCCTCCGGTGGAATGGATATTGTTTTTTTATCACCCACGGCCATTCCTGTTACGCCTTCATCGAAACCTTTTATCACCATGCCACTACCCACTTCAAATTCAAGTGGCTGGCGACCCTGACTGCTGTCGAATGTTGTGCCATCGGTTAAACGTCCGTGATAATGCACTTTTACTTTATCGCCTTTTTTAACTTGTTGCTCCATAATTATTTTTTATGATTGTATTTTAGTGATGCTCAAATTATATGTGGGGCTATCTGGGCCTACTCTGCGGCAAATGTATGGCTTAATGTGAGTTGAGGATGTTAATTGTAAAAGAACGATGCTTGCTCCCATCGAAGTCATCAAATGACTCAGGGAATAAAACTGCTCTCTACAAGCAGGAATGTTTGTGCCCGGCTGGGGAATCTCCCTCTATAAGCACGAAAATTTGTGCTCTGAGGGGAAACTTCTTTCGAAAAACATAAAAAGAAATATAAAGCAGTAGTTCAAAACAAGAAAAAACAAATAACCAAAAATGAATCAATAATAAATAAAAACTGAAATAAAGATTTAAAATATAGAGAAGAACGTAGACTGGATGATTCGTATGGGAAAATGATAGACGCGGCACGCATTCACTTTATGATAATATGGATGACAATTCAAATCCGTAAGTCTGCAGGCAATAGAAGGTTTGGCAAAAAACTGGCTGACTCAACGCAACATCTCCGCCTTAGGCGGATGGCTACTCAGCTT
The DNA here is from genome assembly GCA_036274175.1 of Parafilimonas sp. Classification (GTDB taxonomy): domain Bacteria; phylum Bacteroidota; class Bacteroidia; order Chitinophagales; family Chitinophagaceae; genus Parafilimonas. Next base: position 1,577 of record DASUGF010000054.1, on the reverse strand, counting down.
TGGCAATCGGTTGAATATTATATATTTGGCGACATCAATAACAATGAACTTTTTTTTTAAATTTAGCTTCAGTTCGGGCTGACGGGAATGCCTCTATCAGCTTTTCACCAAGCCGTGAACGTTAGCAGACATTACGTATTTTTTATTTGACACTCAATTTTATTACCAAAACTTAACCGATTATGGTTACGACAAATTCTAATGAAGGTTTAAAACGTGTTATTGGAATTCCCGGATTGACGCTCTCCATCATAAGCGGTATAATTGGCGCCGGTATATTTGCACTTCCCGCGATTGTAAGCACTGCATTAGGCACCTTTGCTGTATTTGCTTATATAGTTTGCGGTGTTCTGCTTGCTTCCATCCTGCTTTGTTATGCAGAAATAGGAAGCCGTGTTACCACCAGTGGCGGCTCGTATGCTTATGTAGAAGCTGCTTTTGGCAATCTTCCCGGCTATATTGTTAACTGGTTATATTTTTTTGGATGGGGTATTTTAGGGAGCGCTGCACTTATGAACATTATCGCAGATTCATTGGCTGTACTATTTCCGGTCTTTGCACAAGAAGTTGTTCGCACTGCCTTATTTTTTCTTGTGACTGTTTTTATGATACTGATAAATGTAATTGGGGCGAAGCAAACTATCGGTGTTGTAAAAATAATTACGATTATAAAAATGCTTCCTTTGTTTGGCATTATTGTTTTCGGTTTCAGCTATGTAAAAGCAGCTAATCTCCGCTGGGAGCATTTGCCTTCATTTAAAACATTTAGTGACACAACGCTTGTTTTATTTTTTGCTTTTGCGGGCTTTGAAACATCGCTGGGAGCAAGCGGAGAAATTAAAAATCCTAAACGTTCCGTTCCACTTAGTATTTGCATTGCGGGGATAGTGGTACTGGTTGTGTATTTACTATTACAAACAGTTGCACAAGGTGTGTTAGGGTCAGACATGAGATTATTCAGGAGTGCACCTTTAGCCGCTGTCGCTGATAAGATTGTTGGGCCTGTTGGCGGAACCATCTTATTACTATGTGCTGCCCTTTCTTGTTTTGGAAATGTAACACTTGATATGTTGTGTACTCCACGATTTCTGTTTGCCGGCGCAAACGATGGACTATTTCCGAAATTTCTTAGCAAGGTTCATCCTAAGTTCAACACGCCCTACCTGGCTGTTATAACTTACGGCTCACTTATATTTATTTTTTCCGCTGCGGGAGGATTTCAGCAATTAGCAATAATGGCAAGTGCTATCATACTGCTTGTGTACCTCGCAGTTATTTTGGCAACTATTAAATTACGAAAGAAAAAAATAACAGGAGATAAAAAGAGTTTCAAAGCGCCGGGTGGATTGATTACTCCTTTAATTGGAGTTATCGCTATCATTTGGCTGCTTACCAACTTAGGCAAATGGGAAATTCTTTCAACGATGGTATTTATTGCAGCCATTATTGTTATTTATTTTGTTACAAAGCGGCTAAAACGTAAAAATACACGTGCCGAAATTGTTAACTGAGACAACAGCTACTGATATGAGGCCTGGTAAAAAACCGGACGGAATGCAACATCGGCTTTTATTTCG
>DASUGF010000053.1:0-29137 GCA_036274175.1 Parafilimonas sp. | reverse complement strand
ATTGTTGTCCGACTAAAATTTTAATTCCTGGGCTAAAGCCCTTGATGGGCTTGGTTTTCACTAGCCCCAGGCTTAAGCCTGGGGTTATATAGCGGAATCCTTATCCAACGGGCTTTAGCCCAAGTTAACCGGACAATACTGTTTTTTTGATACTTTAGTAACCTCCAAAACCGCATTACTGAATATGCTGCATGTGCTCCTTCAAATCCACATAACTGAATTTATCAGCCACATCAGCGCCTTGCATAACAAAATAAGTAGAGTTAACACGTGCGGCAGTCTTAATAACGGTAGCATCGCACAACAAAATATCGGCAGGAAGATTGCCTATAAGCTTTTCAGCACTTTGCCTGTCGGCCGTTACGATATAAAAATGGATATTTTTTTGCTGCAGTTGTTGCAAAAAACTTTTAAAATCATCATTCATCCATTTATCAAATGCGCTGAAATCCTTTGCAAACAACATAACATATTTATCATTTGAATGCAGCAATGCACTTGTGGTGTCTGTTTCATTCAAAGTAAACAAAGCAAAATCGGCAATGGGTGGTGTTGCATTTCCTTTTCTTACAAGTCTATCTGTACGGTCGATAAATTCATAGGTTGAATCAAGATCTTCAGGAAGGTTTTCCGCTGTATATTCCAAAGCCTTCCCATCCTTCACGTAATGAAAGATCATTACAACACTATCCTGCACAGCATTGGGAGGTGGTTGCATTTGCTGTAATATATTATTGCCTTTTTTGTAGGGAAGACAGTCAACAACGGGTAAATGCTTCATTACATAAGCCTGCAGCCAGCTTACCGAAACAACACAAATTATCAGTAAAGCCATTGCACCAACCGGGTTTATCGCAGTAAATATTTTGCGCCTGCTGACAAACAGGACCAATATCAATACAAATAAAATAAGGTCTTTCGCGAATGATTGCGCTGGTGTTAAAGGCAGGCAATCACCAAAGCAACCACAGGTTTTTATTTTTCCCGAGAATAATGCATAACCGGTAAGAAAACTAAAGAAGATTATCAGCAGCAATAATAGCCAGCTAAACAATTTCATACGCCAGCCAATGATCACAGCAACACCTGCAAGCACTTCAAATACATTCATAATAAGTGAAAACACCAATGTGTAATCATTCAGGAAATGCATATGCCATACTTCAAAAAACTCCTGCATCTTATAACTTAATCCTAATGGGTCATTGGCTTTTACCAGGCCGCTGAAAATAAAAAGCAGGCCGACAATCCATCGAACAACAACCATTGTATTTTTTTTGTACGTAGTCATCTCGTTTTATTTGAAGTTTAAGGTGCAGGGTTAAAGGCTTAAGTTTGAAATCCGAGGCTTATACCTTTAACCTTGCATATTAACCTTTATGTTTTCCTTCATCGATCAATATCAACGCAAACACGGCATAATTGATGATATCAATATAATTCGCATCAATGCCTTCGCTGATCAATGTGCGCCCGTCATTATTTAATATCTGGCGCACACGCAATAACTTCATCAATATAAGGTCAACAAAACTTTCCTGGCTCATTTCACGCCAGGCTTCCCCATAATCATGATTCTTATTTAATAAAGTATTTTTTGTTTCGATGACAGCATTGTCATAAAGATCACCTGCTGCCCTTACCGAAAGCTCTTCCACCGCAGGATTTTGTAAGCATAATTGGATTAACCCGATCACTGCATAATTAATAATACCGGCAAATTCGCTTGACACATCATCTTCCACTTTTCGTTCTGCTAAACCCTGGATATTTCTTATGCGCAAAGCTTTAATAAATATTTGGTCAACCACAGAAATAGTGCGCAGCACGCGCCAGGCCGTTCCATAATCAATCGTCTTCTTTATAAAAATATTTTTGCACGCTTCAATTATTGTGTCAAACTGGTTTTCTGTGTTGGTCACTATAAATATTTTTTGAATTACTGCTCGTAGCTCGTAGCTCGCCGCTCAAAGCTCACAGCTATCTTTGCAATGCGTCAAAAATAATTAAACAAACCAATGTTTACACTTAACTGTAACGGAAGATTGCTGGTAATTAACAAACCCATTGTTATGGGCATTTTGAACATTACACCCGATTCATTTTATACCAACAGCAGGTTTCAGGATACGGATGCGGCGTTGCAAATGGCTTCGGAGATGATACAAGACGGCGCCACTATCCTGGATATAGGCGGACAAAGTACAAGGCCGGGCAGTACCAGATTATTGGCGGAAGAAGAACTTAAAAGAGTGTTGCCGTTAATTGTATCCATCCATAAAAGTTTTCCGGAAGCTTTTATTTCTGTTGATACGTATCACGCAGTTGTTGCAGAACAGGCTGTTGCTGCAGGCGCATCCATCATTAACGATATCAGCGGCGGAACAATGGACAGCGATATGCTTAAAACGGTTGGCCGGCTTCATGTTCCTTATGTATGCATGCATATCCGGGGGAAACCTGAAACTATGCAACATAACCCTGTTTATGAAAATGTAACAAGAGAAGTGCTCGATTTTTTTATTCATCAGGCAGAGCAATGCAGGCTGCAAAATATCAATGACGTTATTATTGATCCGGGTTTCGGATTTGGCAAAACCATTCGGCATAATTTCCAGTTGTTAAAAGATCTTTCCGTTTTTAAAATGCTGGATAAACCCATACTGGCCGGCCTTTCAAGAAAAGCAACCATTTATAAAACATTAAACATTACTGCAGAAGAATCATTGAATGGAACCACTGTGATGAATACAATGGCTTTATTGAATGGCGCGAACATTCTACGCGTGCACGATGTAAAACCGGCCATGGAAGCGATCGCTTTGTTTAATGAATACAATGGGTGATTATTGTTGAGTTGCGATTGAGTTATGAACGTTAAGCACGTTTCCCACAAAGCACTCAGAGAGCACAAAGAACAACACCTTACTATTTAATACTTCATGGTCATTAGGTGGAAACCGAATCACGAAATGCACCAGGATTTTATCGCAGTGTTCTTTGAACAAGATCTTTTAAAGGCATAATGATAACCTATATAGTTCTATCTCGATATAAGCACTTTTAACGATAAGACTTTGTTGCCACTTTGTAAACGTAAAGTGTACAGACCCGAAGATAAACCTGTTACGTCGAGAGGGCTTGCTATTCCGGCTGATAAATCCATCAGTTTTGTTATTACCAATCTTCCGCTGTTGTCAATAAGTGAAACCGAAGCATTTTGAATGCTTGTATTGGAAGTTACATAAACAGTATTCCTGGCCGGGTTAGGCGTTATGGCAACAACGGTATTTGCTGAAATATCAAGACTAATAACTTTACTCAGTTCAGTACTCCCGTCGGCGTCTACCTGCTGCAAGCGGTAATATAATTTCTCATTGCCTAGTGAGGCAGCATTTATATCAGTATAACTGTAGTTGTCTTTGAGGCTTACAATATTCTTTGCGCGTATAGTTGAAATATTTATAAAGTTTCTCCCATTTGCACTTCTCTGAAGATTGAAGTGATCTATCGTAGCATCATTTGCAATACTCCACTGCAATATTGCATTTTGATTGTTTTGCCAACCGCCCGAAAAATTTAATAAAGTTGTTGCGAGTACATAATCTGCATTGCCTGTATAGAGCTCATATCCGTACTGCGGCGAATAAGCGATAAAATACAATTGACCGTTTAGCGATGTTAACTGGCTTAGTTCTGTAAGGCCGGCAAATGCATTATCATGTACCGGGTACGTATTTTCCGGCGATCCCTGTGAAACCCAAAGTATATCATTTGAAATAAAAAATAATTTGCCGTTTACAAGTGCAAGTTCGCTTATGCCTGTTTTTCCTGTTTTTGCATTCAGATCTATCACCATTTTTGTGCCCTCGGCAGTACCGTCTGTTTTCCAAAGCGTACTGCCATGCATACCATCATCAGCAATAAAAAACATTTCTCCGCTCACATCGGTTAAACCAGAGATGTTGGAGCCGCTATATCCCGGTGCAATATCTTTTACCAACATAGTATTCGCAACTGTACCATCTGTCTTCCAAAGCTCTTCGCCGTGTACATCATTGCTGGCAACGAAATACAACCAGTTACCGGAAACAATAAAGGGTTTTGAACTAACCTGGAACAAACCCTGGCTGATGGGAACTGTCCCTGCATCGGTTCCATCTGACATCCACAAAGATTGATTCAAACTATAATCCTGTGCGCGAAAAAAAACTTTTTTCTTGAAGACAGTAAGATGTTCAGGCAGGGAACCTTGAGGACCCGGATAAATATCTTTAACCATTACAGTTCCTGCCGTTGTTCCGTCAGATTTCCAAAGCTCATCGCTTCTATAGCTGCCATCACCAGCCGAAAAGTATAAAATATTATCAATTGATACCGGGAAGTAATTTCCTTTGGAGAAGGGAAAATAATAAGTGCTGTGAGAAATATTAGGCTTTATAACCTTTAAAGGTGAATTACCATCTGTTGCATAAAGCTTAGCTGACTGATAGGCCTTACCTGAAGAATTTTCATAATTAAAAAAGAACAAATGCGAACTTGTTGTGGTAATATTATTTTCGCTGCCAACCCAATAACCGTCTTTCACTACAGAATCAGTATTTATATCCTGGAACAAGGTAGTACCATTAGGTGTTCCATCTGTAACAAACATTGAGGGCATATACAGGCCCCGGCAGGCTTCAAAATAATATTTGTTTTTAAACTTTGTAAAATAGGGGTAAATTATTGATGTCTGACTCCCCGGGTTTATATCTTTTAGAATAAAAGTACCCCCGGTGGTTCCATCCGTTATCCAGGGTTCTATGCCATGGTTGTCACGCGCCATAAAGAGCATTTTATCACCCGTTATCTGTATGCTGGTTTTACTATTGAGATTGTAAACTGATCCATCAGTCTGGCTAATATTTATGTCTTTAACCAGTTTTGTTCCATCACTGGTTCCATCAGTTGACCAAAGCTCAGTACCGTGAACCGCATCATTAGCTGAAAAAAGAAATACATTCCCTAAAGCAGTGGGAACCTGGTCATAATCTGTCGATGAAAATATTCCAGGGTTTATATCTTTAACCAGCTTTGTTTCTTCACCAGTTCCATCAGAAATCCAAATTTCAGTACCATATTGTTTTGAATCAGCCTTAAATAACAATTTATCTTTAAATGCATACAAAGCCGGGTTCATAAAAGCTAACGAATCCAGGCTCTTAATTTTTATCGTTCCTCCTGCGGTACCATCTGTTTTCCAAAGGTCATGGGTTGCACTGTCTGAATTAGTGGTAAAATAAAGGTACTGGCCTGCAACCGTTAAGTTCCGTGGCCAGGAATCAGGTGCTCCCGGAATGATATCTTTCACCATTTCAATGATCTGTGCTGTGGTATCATACCTGTATAGTTCCTGACCCAAGTTGCTGGTGGCAGGAAAATAAACAGCACCATTATAACAAACCGGTGTATTGTATATTACAGAAAAAGAAATATTATTGGCGTTTACGGGCAAGGTACCAACTGTAGTGCCATCGGTTTTCCACAATTGAGTTTGATTACCACCGTTTCCAGAAAAATGATCGAAATAAAGACAATCGCCATACGGTACAAGTCCATGAATTGAAAACGCATCTTTAAAGTCACAGACTACTTTAGTGCCAGCTTTGGTTCCGTCGCTTGACCAAAGCCTGGGATGATTGCCTGGCAAATCACCTGTAGTAAAATATAATTTACCCTTAAATGAAACGAGATTATCAATATAGTTGACAGTAAACGATGTACCGAGCATATTTATATCGGCTACGCAGGTGGTGCCGGAGTCTGTTCCGTCGGTTACCCATAGTTCTGTATAATTACCATTAGTGAAACCAATAAAAAAGGCTTTATCATCAACAATTGTATAACCAAATGGGCCTGACTGGAATGCGCCCGGAACAAGATCTTTTATAACATGTGTGTTTGTTTGTGTTCCGTCAGATATCCATGGCTCATTCCCATGTAGCGAATCATAGGCCGTAAAAATTGCTTTGTGGCCAAAACTTGTAATAAAGGTTGGGCGTCTAATTCCATTGCTTACTTTAAAAGTACCATCAGCAGTGCCATTTGAACACCACAATGCATTACCGGTGCCATCGGATGCCGAAAAAAACGCCCGGTCATCAACAACTGCAAAATTTAACTGTTTTCCCAAAGAATTAGAATTCCAGGGCAGCGAAGAAGAAACTGCATTGATGTCTTTTACCAAGTGAAAATTTTGTGCCCGGGCTGTAATGGTTGATAAAACAATAAAAATAATTGCGCCGTTTATCTTTAAGATGTTCTGGTTAATCATAGCAGTATGGGGTTAAATTTAAAAGCGGGCAAAATTACAATTGTAATGAGCAAAGGATGGAATTTTAACATTTTTGCTCATGGGATTCAATGTCAGGTAAGGCGTAATAACGGCACTTTCCTTGCATAAACCGTACTGTCGATTAGAAAGAATACTGAATGCAATAACAGCAAGCGTTTTGATTCGGGCGAATTGCGATATCATTCTTAAAATTAGAATCACCTGTCCGATAAACCAAAAGAGGCTGCCTGTTTTCAGACAACCTCTTTTGCTCAAATAAAAATTCAATTACCATCCCACCACACAGGATCTTTTGTAGTTAAGCTTTGCTGTGGTTGAGGATTGGCAAGTTTAGTTGTTGTAGCATAAGGCCAACGCAACGGAATATAATCAACATATGCATTTTCGGCTAATGCCAGGTGCGGAAAACCTGTCCTTCTCCAGTCGTTATAGGTTTCAAGACTTAAGAAATCTCCAACAAATTTTTCGTTGATGATATTCTCAACTGCATTAGCTGATGTCAACGCTGCCTTTGAATTAATGTAAGCCGTTGCATCGCCAGACGCCACACCTAACATAGCCATATGTGCAGCAATGGCTTCTTTATAAATTGGTTCTGCTGCGGCTGCACCACTTTTATAAAAGGTTGCTTCTGCCTTAATGAATAGCTGTTCAGTGTAAGTGGCAAGGAATAAAGGCGCTACAGCGCCATCTGAATTGTCAGGATCCAAAGGAAGGTAGCCACCATAGAATGTATTCAGAGAAGAATAAACATTGGGATCAGGAACAGCATCAATACCAGCTTGCCTGCCTACATATTCTCCATCGCTGTTTGGCGCTGCAATAATGGGTAAGCGGGGATCATTTCTTACTTTGAGTGAATCAATAAAAGCCTTGCCCATTACCACGCCGCCGGCGCCCGGCAATGTATTTATATACCATGGGCTTTCCGCGCTGGATGCACCGGTATAAGGTACAAGAGCATTATCATCATTCGACTCAAATCCATTGGCAAGTGCACCGAGCGCGAGATCAGCCTGCGTTGCGGCTGAATAACCGGGAGCATTGGTAAGCCTTAAATAAAAACGTGCCTTTAACATGTAGGCAAATTTTTTCCATTTGTCCATATCGCCGCCGTAGATATAATCATCGCTGCCCGGCGCAACTTCGCTTGGAGTTTGATCAATGTAATAAATAGCACTGTCCAGTAAGTTCTGAATGCTTTTGTAAACATCTTCCTGCGTATCATATTTAGGCTTTAAGTTATCAGGCACCTGGAAAGCTTCACTGAAAGGAACATCACCCCACACATCCGTAGTGATAGCAAGTGAATAAGCCATTAAGGTTTTACCTATAGCTGCGTATTGATTATGTTGTGCCGCTTCTGCCTTGTTGATCATATCATACAGGTTCTTTAATGTATTGGGATACATATAAAAGTTCCAGGTATTGTTTACGTCAGCATCAGTGATGAAGTAGGATTCATTGTTTGGCGGAGGCTGGTTGAGCGATATTTGCTGCATCCAGTAAGTGGTAATCGATCCGTTATATCCGCCTACAATGCTGGTAGCGATAGTTACTTCAACCGGTGATAAAATAAGGCTTTCAGAAACAGATAAAGGATTATTGGGATCCGTATTAATATCGAGAAATTTCTTGCAGCCTGTGCCCGCTAAAATGATCAATGCAATAGCAGGTATTATTTTTATTTTTTTCATTAGTTTCTTTTTTTAATGCTTAGAATGTTGCTTTTAAACCAAAGAGAATGTTCTTGCTGGTGGGCGTCATAAAGTTTGCGAAACCCTGGCCGTTGCCACTGCCGTTAAGGCTGACTTCAGGATCGGCGCCAAAATAATTTTTGTACAGAATAAAGTTGGTGGCGGTTACATTCAATACAATTGATTTAAAGAAAGAGTCTTTTAAAATATTATCTCCAAACCTGTATGCCAATGTTGCCTGGCGCAACTTCAGATAAGAAGCATCCTGGAGTGATGTTTCATCCACATTTGACCAGAGGTTTTGATAAAAGGGCTGGTCAGTTGCAACTGCCGTTGTATTTGGCTTACCGGTACTTTCAATTATACCCTCAAAGAGTCTTGTTCCATCCCGGTTTTCAGTAATTTTTGAAACGCCGTAAAAATCGAGATAGTGGCCATCAAGGTTCATAATTTGCCCACCCTGTTTCATATCGAGTACAAAAGAGAACGAGAAGTTTTTATAAGAAAGCTCATTGGTTAAACCTGCCAGCCAATCCGGTGTTGCATTACCAATCGGGCCAAGATTATCATCGCGCTGCGGATAACCGTCATCATCCAACAACATTTGCCCGGCCTCATCGCGTTTAAAATGCGTGCCATAGATAACACCATAGGGTGAGTTAGCATACGCAAATATGCCCGGGTTTACAAAGCCTGCAAATTGCAGGTAAGGTACACCCGGCGCTAACTCAAGCACTTCATTTTTGATCTTGGTAAAGTTTACAGTGATCGTCCAGTTGAAGTTCTTTGACTTAACCGGTACCCCGGTCAATGTCATTTCCACACCACTGTTACGCATGCTGCCGGCATTTTGCGAAGCGCTGGCAAAACCTGTCGCACCATCAAGCGGCACACCTGATGTCAACAGGTCAATACTTTTCTTATTAAAATAAGCACCGTCAAAAGAAATACGGCTATGCAGAAACTGCAGTTCAAGGCCAACTTCAAATTCTTTTACCAATTCATTTTTTAAAGGATAACCGTACTGCGTTGTCAGCAGGTATCCATTCTGTCCATTAAATGGAAAAGTCACATTCCCTATTGTTGCCTGGTAATATGGATTGGTTAAAGAATACGGGCCAACAGCATCGTTACCCACAGCAGAATAAGCAGCCCTTATTTTACCAAAGTTCAGGATGGAGTTGTTAGACATTTTCAATGGCTCTGTAAAAATAAAACCAACGCTTGCAGAACCATAAGGATAAAATTGGTTATCGGAAGAAAGTACCGAGCTGCCATCATATCTCCCGGTTAAACCAACCGTAAGCATTCTCTTATATTCCATATTAGCCTGCGCGTAAAAACCAACCTTTCTTGTTTTATAATATGCATAGCTTGATGTTACGGTTGAAGCATTTGAGATATTGTAAAAGTCCGGCACATTCAGGCCAACGCCCTGGTCAAGCTTGTTATCGTTATAATTGGTAAGGATGTTATTACCCACCAGCAATTCTGTAAAGAAATCACCGCCGAATGTTTTTTGAGCATCAACAATAATATCGTTGTTAAACTGCTGGTAAGTTATTGCCCTGCCGTACACTCTTCCATCAGGATAGCTGCCTATGGTGCCAATAGCTGCATGATAGTTGGTGGAATTGTAATACATGTCAGCGCCCAGTCTTTCTGTTATGGTAAGCCATGATAAAGGTTTATATGAAAAATTGATAGTAGGTAAGATCCTGTCAACTTTATCTTTCAAACTTGTGTTATCCAACAACCAATAAGGATTATTACGTGCCAGCCTGTACACTCTTTGTGTGCCATCGGGATTTGTGGTAGGATGAGGATCCCATGAAATCGGCGCAGATAATACTGTCCATAACGGCGCTTCCAGGCTATTGCCGTCCAGTGTGCGTTTGTTATCAGAATGCACATAATTGAACTGCGTCGTTAAACTAACCTTCGGTGAAAAATTGATTGAATATTTTGCGAAGAAAGAATTACGTGCATAATAAGTTGTAGGCACTATGCCATCGTTTCTTAAAAAAGAATAAGAGACTATGTAATTTGATTTATCACCGAAACCGGAAACACTTACGTTATTATCTGTTGTATGACCGGTTCGAAAATATTCTTTAAACGGATCATGTTTTGGCACAGGTTGTCCATTCACTCTTAGTGTATCTATTTTCGGTCCCCAGGACGTACTTCCGAATTGCCCGTTGTTGCCATCAACATAAACGCCATTGGAACCTTGCGCCCATATATGCTGTAAGTCGGGTGTGAGTGGCGTTTGAATGGTATAGCTGCTGCTTACCGAAATGGTGGGTTTGCCGGATATTCCGCCGCGGCCATTCTTGGTTGTAATAATAATTGCACCACGGGAAGCGTTGGCGCCATACAAAGCTGTTGCCGCCGCACCCTTGAGCACGGTAACACTTTCAATAATGTTAGGGTCAATATCTATTCCGCGATTCGATGTGCCGCCTGCGCCTAATGGTCCATCCGGATTGCCCGCTTCACTGTTGTCGATCGGAATTCCGTCAATCACAAACAAAGCTGTATTATCGCCCGTTAATGAACTATTGCCTCTTATCACTATCTGTGATGAGCTGCCCGGCTGCCCGCTGGAGTTGGTTATTTGAACACCCGCGACTTTTCCAGATAAGGCATTAACAATGTTATCCTGTTTTGCATCAACCACTGCAGAACCTTTTACCTCCTGTGTGGTATAGGTAAGCATTCTTTTTTCCCGCTTAATACCCAGAGCAGTAACAACAACTTCATTAAGGTTACCGGCATTTACGCTTAAGATAACACTAAGCGTTCTTTCCGAACCAATAGTCACTTCTTTATCACTGAACCCGGTTGCAGAAATTACCAGCACATCGCCTGATTTGGCAGAAATAGAAAAGCCGCCTTGTTCATTGGCGGCGACACCCGTTTTTGTACCTTTTACGGTAACGGTTGCGTAAGGAACAGGTAAATTTTTGTCGTCGGTGATTTTACCTGTAAGAACATCATTTTGGGCTAATGCTGCTGAAATACATAGCAGCAATGCAAGCAGAGTACCTGCAATTGTTTTTCTCATGTAGGACTTTTTTAGGTGTGAATGGATTGTTATGCGTAGTAATGACAAAAAGATATTAAATACTGCTGCAATTGATCGCGAACGGATTTTATTGACAATGAATAATCATTGTCACACTCAAGCCTGTAAATAATGTTAGCGGATCAGCACCACACTACCCTGGCTGTTTTGATAACACTCCGCACCGCTTTGTAATCAACGTAAGAAACGTAGGGACCCTGTTGGGTCTTATTGCCGCTATAAGTGCCATTCCATCCTTTGTTTATGTGATAAGCAAAACCTGCCAGGTTTAGATATAATACCAGTATTGTCCGGTTAACTTGGGCTAAAGCCCGTTGGATAAGGATTCCGCTATATAACCCCAGGCTTAAGCCTGGGGCTGGTGAAAACCAAGCCCATCAAGGGCTTTAGCCCAAGAATTAAAATTTTAGTCGGACAACAATGATATAATACCATTTTATTTAAACTGCGTGTTATACTACATTCTTACAAGCAATTCTTTTGAAACATCTTTCCAACTGTTGCAACCCGCAAGCCCAATGGTCAGGTCAATATCTGCCAGTAAATTTCCTACCACTTCCTTTACGCCTTCTTCCCCGTTAAGTGCAAGCCCATACGCATACGGCCTTGCGATCAACACCGCTTTAGCACCCAATGCCAGGGCTTTAAATACATCTGCACCGCGGCGGATGCCACTGTCAAACAAGATTGTTGTTTCATTACCAACTGCATCGGCAATACCTTCCAATGTATCCAACGCACCAATAGCGCCATCCAGTTGCCTGCCGCCATGATTGGAAACGATAATACCATCAGCGCCGTGGTCGATAGCTTTCTTTGCATCATCCGGATGCTGGATGCCTTTTACAATAACAGGCAGTTTTGTTGCATTGCGAATTACGGCCAGATCGCTCCATGTTGATGCGGGATTAGAAAAACAATCGGCAAAGTGCATCATGGTCTTTACCTGGTCATTCATCGGGTCGTCAACGGCATTTCGAAAAACCGGGTCTGAAAAATAATTCGCTAAGCCATCGCCAAACAAAAAAGGCAGGTAGGCATTTTGGATATCACGCTCACGCCATGCAAAAATCCTGGTATCCAGTGTAACAACAATCGCAGTGTAACCTGAATTTTCCGCACGGCTTATGATGCTTCTGGTAAAATCATCATTACGCCCCCAATACAGTTGAAACCAATGTGGATGGTCTCCATGTATCGCTCCTATTTCTTCTATTGGTTTTGAAGATACGGTGCTTACAACCTGCGGCACCCGTAATGCTTTTGCAGCGCGCGCCACAGCCAATTCCGCCTCAGGATGTGCAATAGATAAAACACCAACGGGTCCCAGCAATACCGGTGTCGGCAATTTGATCCCGAACAGTTCTGTTTCAATGCTCCGCTTTGATACATCACCCATCATGCGGGGCACGATCTGCCATTTATTAAAAGCCGCAGTGTTATTACTCATCGTGCTTTCGGCGCCGGCTCCGCCACGTATATAATCGAAGGCTTCGGGTTTCATTGTTTCTTTTGCCTTCCGCTCCAATGCTTCAAAAGACACCGGGAGTCTTGGTTTCATCCCCTGCCTGCCGGCAAAATAAATTTGTAACTGGTATTGAACGCCATTGAAAAGTTGTGTGCCCGACGAGAAATCCATAAAATCTTTTTTGAATTATTTATCCGGCTGATTAATGTATAGTAATAATAACTTTATAAAAACAGTTTCTAAATTAATTAAACTTAACTGCTCTTGAAAAAGATAATTATCCGCTTGCTACTGCTGCTCCCCGTCATCGCTTTGGCATGGGGTATTCATTATGCATGGATATCATTTCCTATCGTCAGTAGTTTTGATGCAAAGCAGGTTTGCTCCTGTGCATTTGTTTCAGATCGCACAAAGGAAAGCATAGACACGGCTGAAATGGGTGAATTTCCATTTAGCCTGGGAAAATATGAGATCAATATGCACGATTCATCTGTTACAGCTTCGGTGTTTGGATTTGCAAAAAGAAAGGCTATTTACAGGAAGGGAATCGGTTGTACGCTTATCAATGGTATTAGTGAACAGGAGTTACGCTCACAGGTTTTCAGCATTCCTCCGTCACCTGGTCAAAACACAGATTCTATAGCGTGGCTGCCGGGCGACAAAGTTGCGGATACTATCGCTGCCGGCATGGATACCAGCATGCTTAAAGCCGCAGTTGATAAAGCTTTTACCGAACCTTATCCCGGTAAAAAACAAAGAACACGCGCGGTGATCGTGGTATATAACGGCCAGTTGGTGGCGGAAAAGTATGCACCTGGTTTTGACAGGAATACAAAAATGTATGGATGGTCTATGGCAAAAAGCTTTACCAGCGCTTTGATCGGCATATTGGTGAAAGAAGGCAGGCTTGATGTTCAACAACGAGCGCCTGTTCCTGAATGGAAAGATGCCAACGACCCCCGCCATAATATTACCCTGGAAAATTTGTTGCAACAAACGAGTGGACTTGATTTCCTGGAAGATTACTCTAAAGCAAGCGATGCTACCAATATGTTGTATAAAGAAAAAGACATGGCTGCATATACTGCTAATCATGCTCTTGCGCATGATCCCGGCACTGCGTTTAATTATTCCAGCGGCAACAGTAATATTCTTGCGCGCATCATACGGCAAACCGTTGGGGAAAAAGATTATGCGGCTTATCCTTTCACCGCTTTATTTTACAGAACAGGTATGTACCACACCCTGTATGAACCCGACGCGTCGGGAACGTATGTAGGCTCATCTTACATTAATGCAACAGCCAGGGATTACGCACGCTTTGGTTTACTTTATTTGAATGATGGGGTATGGAATGGGGAACGGATATTACCAGAAGGTTGGGTGAGGCAAACTGCAACGGCGCCTGCATCCAACACCAAAAAAAATTATGGTTACCAGTTTTGGCTGAATGGAACTGACCCGAATGATCCATCCAGGCATATTTATCCTGATGTGCCTGCTGATATGTTCTTATGCGATGGCTATGCCGGGCAGGCAATCTACATCATCCCTTCAAAAAAACTGGTTGTTGTAAGATTAGGTTTAACGCTTGATCATTCGTTCAATGAAAATGAATTTTTAAAAGATATAATCAGCGCGATAAACCCATGAGTGATGAATAATGAGGAATAAGCCAATCAGACATCCCAAAATCAGACATTATATTTTTCAAAGATCTTCAAAGGCCATCTCTAATTGCCATCATAGTAAAAGACAATTTTTGCATTGGTCTTAAGATCGGTTTTTACTGATAGCTTATACACGTCTTTACCGACTGTTATACGCATTAATGCTGTATTAGGCGGAATAGTGCCCAGGTTTTCCGCTATCATCGTAAACTCATGCATGCGGCTGGCGGTATCGGCATGAACCTTAAATATTATAGGTTCTTTCTGCAGCATCTGGTTATTTACAATAAGGTCACTGTTATGATAAACACTCACTTTATCGCCATCCACCTGCGCATTATCAAATAATTCTATCAATATATCAGGTGTTTTAACATGATAGGTTTCCAGCAAGATGTTATCTCTCTGCTGCAGCGCTTTGGTTGTAGAGGCTTTTACGGTATCGTTAGCAGTTGAGATTTTAGCTGGAGCTGCAGCAAGTTTAAGTGAGTCCTCAACTAATTCCTGTTGCCGTTTTTTATCTGTAATGGCAACCAGTCTCAGCGAATCGTCAACCGCCTGTTGCTTTTGTTTTGCCAGGACAGCCGCATTTCTTGTTGAGTCGGCAATTTCCTGCCTGCGTTTTTTATCAACTGCCGCAGCATTTCTTATCGAATCCTGAACCTTTTGAAGTGCTCTCACCTTTTCTGCCCTCAAAGAATCATCCAACATTTGCTGTCTTTTTTTGGCTGCAACAAATGCCACATTCAATGAGTCTGCCACTGCCTGTGCCCTTCTTTTCACAAACAGGGCTTCATTTCTTATAGAATCCTCAATTGCCTGTTTATGCCTTTTTTCGAGAATAGCAGCCGTTTTTAAAGAATCCTGCAATTTCTGTTGTTCCTGTTTTCTTACCAGGGCCAGGGAGTCGCCAAGTTGCTGCTGCCGTTTCTTCGCCAGCATAGCTTCCATTCTTAATGAATCATCAGATGCCTGCTGCCGTTTTATCACCAGCAATGCAGCCCTGGTGATGGAATCTTCAATTGCCTGTTTATGCTTTTTCTCAATAGCTTCAGCAGTTCTTAAGGAATCCTGCAGTTTTTGTTGTTCCAGCTTTTTTACGACAGCCAAAGAATCATTGACCTGCTGTTGCCGTTTCTTTTCTGCAACCGACAATGCTTTTAATGAATCTGTAACTTCCTGTTGCTTTTTCTTAGCAACAAGTGCTGCATTCTTTATAGAATCATCAACTTCCTGCTGCCTCTTTTTTGCAACTGAAATTATGTTTCGCAAAGAGTCCTGTATCTTTTGCTGCTGCTGCTTTGATATTTTAGTTACAACTTTCAATGAATCACTGTTAGGTATTGTTTTATCAGGATCGCTTGCAATAAGTTTAGTTTTTTCTTTTATACAGGGTGTAAAAGTTGCAATATCTGAAGAATTTCCAAAAAGATTTACCAGGTAGCGTTGAGTTGCTGTATCATATTCGCATAACAACCTGTAAAAAACTGATATGCCGTCACAATATTGGTTGCAACCCGATATCCGGCTGATCAGCATAATACTGTCCTGCCTTAGCACTATTTTGTTTTGCGGCACGCAGGAAGAACAATCCCACCAGGGGCGGCTGGAGGATTCCTTTTTATACAATACCACCCCGTTCTTTAAATAAAATTGATCTTTAGTGAAATAACCCGAAATAGACGTTACTATTTTATTGTGGCCATGGTCATTTACTTCGTTGGTCCTGGTACCTTTAAAAGTTTCCCCGGAAACAGCATCTATGGCAATAGTGCGGGTGATTTTAGAGGAGGAACTCTCCTGTATATTTTCCGATCCCATCCAGGTTCCTATCATCCAGCCCAGGTTTTGGGCGTTAATAAGCGAGGTCAGGACACATGAAAGAAATAGCAATGGCAGTTTCTTAGATAAACTCATTTGCTTTGGTTGCTTTAATACAAATGTCAAAAATCCCCAAAAAATATGTTTTTTACAAAATCTCCTTTCTAAATTAATGATAATTTTTGGCGAAATGACTATTTGTAAACCGGCGCTTTCAAGATGGTTGTGTCGCCGGGCAGCAGGGGCACATCGTATCCGCCGGAGTCAATCAGGGTCTTTGGAAATTCCTTTTTTAACATAGCCCACTCCGCTTTATTAATTTTTGTTTGATATAAGTATAAGGACTGCAACTGTTTAAGGTCCGCCAGTGCTTTTATACCCTCGCCGGAAACATTGGTACCGACAAGATTTAACGACTGCAATTGTTTCAGCGCTGCGAGTTGCTGCAGCCCTTTATCCGTGACCAGGGTATTGTTCAGTTGCAGAAAATTGATATTGGTGCATTGGGCTATATAATTAAGGGAGCTGTCTCCAATTTTCATATCGCCGCATTTCAACCAGACCAGTTGCTTTTTTAATGGCACAAGCAAGGCAAAATCTTTGTCCGTAATATTGGTAGCCGTAACAAAATTTGCCATTAAATAATTACTGTTTTGCGCAACCGGCAAAACGATCACACCCCTGTCTTTTAATGCTTCTATCGCTTTATCGTTTGCTATTTCAACCGGCGTCGCGGGAATGATCGGCAGCGATTTCGGTTTGAGCTGATCCTGTTGCAGCGAAAATAAATAAGATTTAACCGGTTCCGGTTGCGGCATGTCTTTTACTTTCCCGGCAGTGTCGTTGCCGTTTTCGATCCACCAGTGCAATAAGGCAATTTGTTTATCGTTGGGTTGTGGTTTATCCCGTGGCGGCATATGGTCTTCACTTTCTTCCGGCAATAATAATCGCTTTATTATGTCACTTTCATCAGGATTGCCGGGCATTATTATTTTACCATCTTTGCCACCTTTGATCATCAGTTCAAATTTATCCAGGCGTAAACCACCCTTCTGTTTTTTTGAGCTGTGACAGGAATAACATTTTGTTTGAAATATCGGCTGGATCACATCTGCATACACCTTTGCCTCCTGTATATCAGGAATCGGTTTTATGGGTATTGTATCATCATCGCCAGATCCAAAAGAGAGATAGTCACTGCCATGTGTTAAGGAGCCGCCCATGTGGCCGGTAACAAAAATCAGTACCAACAAAGCAACAGCCAGTGATTTGTAAATAAGATCAAACTCTTTCCTGGCCAGTTTCATGTACAAAACCATCGAAGTCAGCGCCACTGCAATGCCCATCCACATATGCCAGACCACCAGCGGTTTTTCATACTGATCCTGTGTAGATAAAATATAACCGGTAACACAGGAAAACAGAGCAGAAAAAACACCCGCCAGTAAAACAATTTTTAAAACCTGTTGCGGGATATTATACTTCTCTTTTTTTGACAGCCATAGCAGCAGCAGTGCCATTAATAAAATACCGATCGGCAGGTGAACAAATGCAGGATGAAGATGGCCAATAAGTTGTAGCATAAATAAAGCTATGAGCCGTGAGCTGGGAGCTGCGAGTCTTGAGTTTTGAGCTGCGAGCTATACGCCATACGTGACTGATTTAAGTAATCAACTTTGAATTTTATTAATAAAGCTCATAAGCATTTTTTGTTCTTGATCAATATCGCTTAGAATGTCCTTAATTAAATTGTCATCGCCGAAATTAACAGCTTTTGAAATCAATAATTGAGTTTCTAATTCAAATGCAGAGCCTAATGCAATTTCCAGAAATCGTTTATGATCTTTCTCATTACTTCTGCTGCTGCCTTCTGCTATATTGGATGGCACTGATACCGCTGCTCTTGTTACCTGAGAACAGATTCCATATCTTTCTTCTTTAGGAAACGTTGCAGTAAGCGTGAGTGATTTTACAGCAATCTCAAAACCTTTTTGCCAGATTTTTAATTCTTTAAAATTTCTCATATCATTTAGTTTAAAATTTTTTTGCTCATAGCTCGCAGCTCAAAGCTCATAGCTTAAAGCCTACCCATACCTTTTCCTCAACAAATCTTTCATATGTACATTGATTGCCCATTGATTTGACAACGGTTCCTGTGTATAAGGCAGTGTAGGCATGTAGGTTGGTGGACCGAATTCGGTGAGTACAGTCAACGTATCACCCTGTTGTTTTTTTAATTCGACAATTTTATCCCACCAGGCAAAATGCGCTTTCATGGCATCCTCCCATTCCGGTGCGCGGGGATCATTTACCTGCGGGCCTTCCGGATGACCGATGCGTGCATGCACATGATCTACTCTTTGTAAGGCCATATCTACCGTTTCCTGCTGATCCTGCAGGAGACTTTCACTTACATTGCACCAATGCGATACATCAAAGGTTATCCGCAATTCAGGAATAGTTTCCATGTAATGCCTTGCCACCGGCGCCGCGAACAATATTCTTGAACGGTGTGTTTCATGACAAATTTTTATACCTGTATCCTTTGCCAGCTTTAATGTATGATCGATAAAAGTTTTGTTCTGCCCGTAAGAAAAATAATCTCTTCCGGAATGACAGTTGATGTATAAAGGCTTTTGCACCGTATTGGTTGCTGCCGCATTGATCATATTTTTAAAAGTAGTGAAATGATCTTCGTATTTGCTTTCCTGACCGCCTGTAAGAAAGCCTGCCTCCAGTCCATTTGTTTTTAAAGCTGCAAACAAGGTATCCTGGTCTTTTTTTTCCGTAGGCCACCATATCTCAATACCATCGTAGCCTTCCTGTTTTACTTTGGCGCAATAATCATCGATCGTTCCGTTAAAGCCCCAATTAGTGGCAAGTACTTTTAATTGAAAATTTTTATTCACTGTGAAATTTTTTTTGTGTGATGCTGAAAATGTTTCCAACGATGACAATAAAGCTGCGGCTGATATAGCGGAGACCTCTAAAAAATTTCTGCGGTTCATTTAATTTGTTTGCAAGTCATCAATACTTCAATGTTTCTTGTACCTGGTTTTGGATGGAACGCAAGGTAACAGTAGTTCTATATTTCCCGGAAATTTTTTCAGAAAATGGAAGGTGCGGTTAATCCGGTAATAATCAAGGTTAGTGGTGAAGGCCATTGTGCGTGCATATCAGGACAAGGGCAGCAGTGTTTTACTCACCATTCACCATTGACAACTATAAAACGCCTCTCCAGATAAGTATCAAAATAACAGTACCTAAAATAATACGATAAATGCCGAAAGCTTTAAAGCCATGTTTTTGCAGGTAATGAATAAATGATTTTACCGCTATTAAAGCCACAATGAAGGAAACAATGGCGCCAATGGCCAGGATGCCGTAGTTCTCGCTTACCAGCACGTCTGAATGATCTTTATATACATCATAAAAACTTTTCACCGATGCAGCGAACATAGTAGGCACGGCAAGAAAAAAGGAAAACTCTGCAGCCAATGTGCGTGTCAATTTTTGCTGCATGCCGCCGATAATGGTAGCGGCACTCCGGCTTAAACCAGGCAACACGATAGAGAAACATTGAAAGCACCCGATAACAAAAGCTTTGGGGATGGATATCTGTTCATCGTTGTTGATATTATTCCTTGTAAAAAGCCTATCAATGAATAATAATACGATACCGCCGCCGACCATCACCCAGGCAATAAACGTAAGATTGTCCAAAGCAGCATCGATCTGCGACTTGAATATCGCCCCCACTATCAGGGCCGGTATCACAGCAATAATAAGTTTTAGATAAAAAGTAGTTTTTTTAAAATCAAAAAACTTTTTATAAAAAATAACCACTACGGAAAGTATGGCTGCAAACTGAATAACCACCTCAAACATATCCGTGAATGGTGTGTTTTCCACGCCGATAAGCGGATTGGTGAATTTCATGTGTGCCGTGCTGGATATTGGCAAAAACTCGGTCAGCCCTTCTATAATGGCAATAACAATAGCTTGTATTATGGTCATGAAGTGGTTTTGGTATGGATGAAATAAAAAAGCGCCGTTGCAAGCGCCGGTTTATGCATCTGCCTTTTGTTTTGGTTTTAGCAGGATGGCATAGAGCTCCACCAACAGTCCTGCAACAATTAAGAACGGCGCTACAGTAACCCTTGTAAAACTGTAAACAACATTAGGATCAAAAGTATTCGGGTCCTGGTTTTTTCCACCGCTCATTAATATCATTCCTACAATGATGATGATGCCGCCAATTGCCATCCATTTAAAATTTTCTTTAGAGAATAATGAAGGCATCGGCATAACTGTCTTCTTTACAGCCGGAGCTGGTTTTTGCTGCAGTGGTTGTTTTTTAATATCGGCCATTATTAAAGTTTATGAAGGCTGCAAGATAGGGATTTTGGAAACTTGTTTGTTTAGGTAATCGTTAATTCTGCCTGGTGAGCGGTGAATAGTGAGTAATTGGGGGAAAGTTGAAAAGTTGATTGGTTGAAAGGTTGAAAGGTTAATGAATTCTTCGCTTCAAAAGGAATCAGGAATCGTTCTGGTTCTTGTATTATGTCCGTTTCCCCTGCGCAAATAATCTATCTTGCATAGCGTTACAAAACACTCACCACTCACTATCTCGGCTTATATTTCGCCTCATCATATATCTGTTTATCAGGAATATTCAACAACTGTGGCAACATAGTCTCTTCATGCGCACTCATCCATTTTTTTACAATCTGCCAGCCAACGAATTGGCCTATGAACCCGGGGGAATTTTTTCCAAATATTTCGGTGTAGGGCCCGTCCAGCATAAAATCTCTTGTTTGTATCGGGTTGGTGATAAAGAGCAGGTTGTTCTGCACGAGATAATTCCAGATAGCCGCCTCATTATCATAACAGTCGTCAAGCTGTTTTTGCGTATAACCGGTCTTTAAGCTATCGGCGAGTTGTGGCAAGAAATGATCCAGCAGGTATAAACGTTTGCCCGCATCAATCATCTGGTAAACCAATGGATCGCTGCCATTTTTTTCAGGATAGATATCACTTACAATATTCTTCATGCTGTTGACAGCAATATAGGCTGGTTCAAACCTGCGTTGCTGGTAATCAGGATACACTCCGGTAATAAATTCGGAATGGTATACGGAAAAATCCCGCCCAAGATATAACTGCAGGCCAATAGCCAAACCGCTCTCCGTGAGCACATTGGCATATCCTTCAACAGGACCAACAAAAGTTATAACACTGGCAGGCATTTTATAGGAAGGAAAATAATACTTTACATATTGCAGGCCTTTTTTTATTTGTCCGAATTCATCGTCAAAGTTTTTGAAATCAGCCTGTGTTTGGTCATACACAAAACGGTAATCATGTAAAAACATTTTTATTTTTTGCGCAACGCTATCCGGTTGCGGCGGCAGCACCATGATATTGTATAAATAATCATTCAGAAAAGAACCGTACTGTTGTTGCAATGTATTCAATGAAGCGTCTATATTGTTTGTGTCAGCAGCAAACAGGTCTTTGTCAAAACGCTTTAACTGAACATCAATTTTTATAGCAGACACATCCGGCGCAGGTTTTTTACTATTGCATGAGAATATGATCAGACAAAAAATTGCAGGCAAAAAAGATTTCATGTTGCAAATAAATACAAGTATGGCAAGCGAGTTGTTAATAATTTAAGAACAACGAACTTTATACCATGAAGATCTCCCTCGCGCAACAGAATTATCATATCGGTAATTTCGAAAGCAATACAGTAAAAATCATCAACGCTATTGAGCAGGCAAAAAAGGAAAATGCAGATTTAATTTTGTTCAGCGAGTTATGTGTTTGCGGATACCCGCCAAGGGATTTTGTTGAGTTCAATGATTTCATCAATAAATGTTATAAAGCCATTGATGCAATAAGACAGCATGCAGATACAATTGCAGTGCTAATAGGTTCGCCAGCACGTAACCCGAATATTGAAGGGAAGGAACTTTTTAATGCGGCATTCTTTCTGTTTGAAAAAAAGATCAAAGCCGAGCTACACAAAACATTGTTGCCAACCTATGACGTATTTGACGAATACCGCTATTTTGAACCGGCCTTCGACTGGAAAATTGTTGAATTCAAAGGAAAGAAATTGGCCATAACCATTTGCGAAGACATCTGGAATCTGGGCAATAATCCTTTATACCGTATTTGTCCGATGGATATTTTAATGCAACAGCACCCGGATGTAATGCTGAACCTAAGTGCTTCACCGTTTGATTACACACATCATGAAGACCGGAAAGCTACTATTAAACTAAATGTATTAAAATATAAACTGCCGATGTTTTATTGCAATACGGTCGGCAGCCAGACCGAGATTGTTTTTGACGGAAGTTCACTGGTATTTGATAAAGACGGGAACATCTGCAAAATGCTGCCTATGTTTAAAGAAGCTTTTGAAACAGTTGTTCTGCATGATGACGGCACAATTGATGCGCCTGTAATTGAACATGCAGCCCACCTGCCCAATGCTGAACTTGACATAAGGGATTTCAACCCGGAATTAAATCTTCATATGATACATGAAGCATTGTTATTGGGTATTCGTGATTATTTTAAAAAGATGGGTTTTACAAAAGCTATTTTAGGTTCATCCGGGGGTATTGACAGTGCATTGGTGTTAGCGCTGGCCTGTGAAGCATTAGGCAGCGACAATGTACGAGCGATATTAATGCCTTCACCCTATTCAAGTGAACATTCCATAAAAGATGCCGTACAATTAAGTAATAATCTCAACAATCCTTATGACATTATCCGCATAGATTCTATTTATGAAGATTTCTTAAAAACATTAAAGCCTGTTTTTAATGATCTTCCTTTTTCTATAGCAGAAGAAAATATTCAAAGCAGAACACGCGGAAATCTGTTGATGGCTATCGCCAACAAATTCGGATATATCCTACTCAACACTTCCAATAAAAGCGAACTGGCAACCGGTTATGGAACATTGTATGGTGACATGGCGGGTGGATTAAGTGTATTGGGTGATTGTTATAAAACACAAATTTTTGCACTCGCAAAATTTATTAACCGTGATAAAGAGATTATTCCAACAAACATTTTAACCAAAGCACCAAGCGCCGAGCTAAGACCCGGGCAAAAGGATACAGACAGCCTGCCCGATTATCCAATTTTGGATGCTATTTTATACCAGTATATTGAACGCAGGTTAGGACCAGGCGACATTAAAGCATTGGGTTTTGAGGCTGCTTTGGTTGACCGTGTTTTAAAGCTGGTTAACACGAATGAGTATAAGCGCAACCAGTTCTGCCCTATCATACGTATTTCAGAAAAGGCATTCGGTGTTGGCAGGCGCGTGCCGATAGTAGGAAAGTATCTATCGTAATTTACCTTAATGCGCCTGGTCATCTTCGTTAATGTAAGGCTCCGTATCATCGTCCTTTACCGGCGTTACCAGGTCCTCGTTATTGAAGTCTATCGATATTTTATCGCCTAATGTTGGTGTTGTTGTATCCGGTTCAATCGGAGTTACTTTTTCATTTTTACCCGGGTGATTGCCTTTATCTTCTTCGTACTCTTCTTTGGTCTGCAGCCTGTTATTGTCATCAGTAAAAAATCCATTATCCACATCATTCAGGTCATCCTGTTTTGTTTCGGGAGACGGAGTGCTTTTTTGATCAGCCATAACATAAATTTTTATACTGATGAAACTTCTAATATTGTGCCATTGTAAGCTGTAAAACAGGCCGCGAACACCAAGATTACATGAAGCTTCACGAAGAAATGTATAGGAAGTTTATGTGAAGCACTAAAAATGTTGAAGTGTAATTTCCGCGTTCGTGATGGTCTGTTGTTATTCTGTGTGATTATTTCCGCAGCTTCTTCTATCTAACTTAAATTGCTACTGATCTGACGTTTGTTATAAGCGTCTGGCCAGGTATTCCGAATTATTGCCTCGAGAACGCTTTCAATTTTGCGATAGTCTTCAAAGGATCAGAAGAACTGAAAACCGTATTGCCGGCTACCAAAACATCTGCACCGGCATCAACAAGGCTTTTGGCATTTTCAACGGTAACACCACCGTCAACTTCAATTAAAACATTTAGCTTTTTATCATCAATCATTTTGCGGAGTTGTTTCACCTTTTCCAGTGAATGCGGAATAAATTTCTGTGCGCCAAAACCAGGATTTACCGTCATGATAAGCACATGATGCAATTCGGCTAAAATATCCTCCAGCAAAAAGACCGGCGTATGCGGATTGATCGCAACACCGGCATTCATGCCAAGTTCTTTTATCTGCTGAACATTGCGGTGAAGATTAGGGCATGTTTCCAAATGAACGATGATATTATCAGCACCGGCTTTCTTAAAAGCAGGCACCAAATGGCCTGGATCTTCTATCATCAGGTGTACATCGCAAATTTTTGAGGTTGCTTTCCTGACATGTTCAATCACAGGAATACCAAAACTGATATTGGGAACAAAGCGGCCATCCATTACATCCAAATGCAGCCATTCCGCTTCACTTTCATTTACCATTTTACAGTCCTCTTCCAGTTTCAAAAAATTAGCTGCTAACAATGATGGCGCAACGATCGACATTTTACAGGTTTTGTTTATTAAGTTTACTGATTCTAACAATTTCAAAATTTCCCGATCCGCAATTTCACAATTTTATTTCTAACTATTCATTCTCCCAGTTTTTTCAAATGTTCTTTCGCTTCATCAAGCGAAGGATCCAATTGCAACGATTGTTTAAATAATACAACAGCACTGTCTTTTTGATTCATCATTTCATAACACCTTGCCTGGTAATAATAGGCATCCGCATATAAATTATTTACTGTTGATGCCAACTGAAATACGCGTAACGCTTTATCATATTGCCGGGCGTCAAAATAGGCAAGGCCCTTTTCTATATAGGCTTCCATGTAAGTGTAGTTGTTGGCAATAGATTCGTCAAAATATTGTACAGCTTCTTCTGTTTTATGCAGGCGCGCGAAATAAATACCTGTGATAAAAGCGCAATGTGCTTCATATTCTCTTCCAAGGCCCAGCGATTTTACACGCGAACAAAGTAATATAGCGCGCTCATTTTTCATTTCAGCATAGAGATTAGCCAGCGCGAGCAATACATCGGGCGATTCATATAATCTTGCAGCCGCCGCATAGCTTTTTAGAGCCAATAAAGTATCCTGCGCATCTTCAGCAATCTGCCCCTGTGCATACAGCAGCCCGTAATTGGCACTGTCTTTTTTTATAAGCGTATCCATCTGAGCCAGCGCTTCTTTATATTTTTCCACACTGTCCAGTGTAAATGCATATTGAAGCCTTAAGCCTGAACTGTCGGGAAATTGTTGCAATTGCTGTTGCATGTTTTCGAGCAAGGCGTTTAATGCATTTTTTGATGTGCCTTCTTCGTGGGAAGATGTGCCATTATTATTACAGGAAAATAAAATGCATGAGACAATAATTAATAAACAAGCTATTCTCATCGGCACAAATGTAGTTTGCAAAGCATTATTTAATTGCTAAATATGATTGTTACCTATAAATATTGTTTTCGTTATTTAGTCTGCTATTTTTACAATTCTAAAGTTGCTATATGAATAAACACGCTTACATATTTCCCGGGCAGGGTTCTCAATTCAGTGGCATGGGCAAAAATTTATATGAAACCAATCCCCTGGCAAAAGAATTATTTGAACAGGCAAACGATATTCTCGGTTTCCGTATAAGCGATATTATGTTCGGCGGAACCGGCGATGAATTAAAACAAACAAAGGTTACACAGCCAGCCGTGTTCCTGCATTCGGTCATCGCCTTCAAAACATTAAGTGATGCCAAACCCGATATGGTCGCAGGCCATTCGCTGGGTGAATTTTCGGCATTGGTGGCCAATAAAGTTTTAAGCTTTGAAGATGCATTAAAGCTGGTAAGCATTCGTGCGCAGGCTATGCAAAAAGCCTGTGAGATAAATCCTTCCACCATGGCGGCTGTACTAGCGTTGGCTGACGAAAAAGTAGAAGAAATTTGCGCTGCTGTAACAAATGAATCAGGAGATGGACAGGTAGTAGTTGCCGCCAATTATAATTGTCCCGGTCAATTGGTAATAAGCGGTTCTACAGAAGCTGTTGACATAGCTTGTACGAGATTAAAAGAAGCCGGCGCGAAAAGAGCGTTATTGCTACCGGTTGGCGGCGCTTTCCATTCGCCATTAATGGAGCCCGCAAAAGAAGAGTTATCGGCCGCTATTCAATCAGCAAATTTTAATGAAGCAAGTTGCCCGGTTTATCAAAATGTAGCTGCAAAAGCAGTAACTGATCCTTCAGAAATAAAAAATAATTTGATTGCACAATTAACAGGCGCCGTGAGATGGACGCAGAGTGTGCAGGCAATGATCGCCGATGGCGCCACCCGTTTTACAGAAATTGGGCCGGGAAAAGTTTTACAGGGATTAGTAAATAAAATTTCGAAAGAAGTTGTTACGGATGGAGTTAGTTAGTTCACATGTTCACGAGTTCAAGTGTTCACGAGTTAAGATTCGTTGTTTAACGTTTAAAGTTGAATGTTGTTTTACACTTACATCGTACATCTTACATCTTACATCTTACATCCGACATCATACATCAGACATCCTCCAACGATTCATGCATTTCCTGTTCGCCAAAGACTGAATTGATATTCTTCAAAACTTTTTTAAGATTAATGCCTTTGCCTATAACGCCTTTAAAAATATCTCCCTGTTCTTTTATACGTTCTACGGCGTTGAATATGGTAAAATCTTTCATCTTCAAACCTTTCTTTACTTCATCCCAATGTAAAGGCATAGAGACTGTTGCACCGGGTTTTGGCCGTAGCGAATAAGGCGCTGCCAATGTTGCCTGCGGACGATTCTGTAAAAAATCGAGGTACATTTTGCCTTTACGGTTTTGCACAATGCGCTCGATACTTGTAAATGCAGGCAGCTGTGATTGAACGATTGTTACCAACACTCTTCCAAACTCTTTACTTTGCTCATATGTGTATTTTGCGCCAAGCGGGATGTAAATATGAATGCCCGTAGCGCCGGATGTTTTGCACCAGGCATCAGCGCCGATAGCATCAAGCACCTGCTTTATTTGTTGAGCCGCCTGTATTACCTGCTCAAATGTTGTTTTATCTCCCGGATCAAGATCCAGAATACACCAGTCCGGATGATCAGGTTTTTGAATACGGCTGCTCCAGGGATGCATTTCCAGGCTACCGAGTGAAGCAATCAGCAACAGGCTTGCTTCATTGGTGCATACCATGAAATTCCGATTACCACCGGCATCGCTGCTATATGGAAACTGCACTACCCAATCAGGTACTTTGCCGGTAACATCTTTCTGGTAAAAGCTTTCACCGGTAATACCATCAGGATAACGTATCAATGTTTGCGGCCGATCTTTCATATAAGGCAGCATCACCGGCGCAACCTGGTAATAATAATTTATCATATCACGCTTAGTGACCGCTTTTTGCCCTTTTATTGCAGGATAATATATTTTATCGAGATTATTAAACGTGATATGGTGGCCGTTTATATTTTTTGTTTGTGATTTTTCAGTTGGATTCAACAAGGTCTTGCGTTCTTTATTGCCTGCACCTTTTAAAAGTTTTGTTGCAACGCTTATATCGCCTGATCGCTTAACGGTTTTTGCAGCCTTCTTTTTCATATCATTGATTTTATTTTTTGATGATACGCTTTCCCGCTTTGTTATAATATCTTCCGTGGATTTTTCTTTTTCAAGATGAACATCTTTCACATTTTTATCCATACGCATTCCTTCAAAAGAAGGATGACGCATTACGCCATCCGAAGTTATTTCAGCATAAGAAACTTCACACACCAATTCAGGCTTTACCCATGTTGCAATTGCTTTTGGCGGATTTGGCCTGAAGCGCGAAGGTTTATTGATATCAGGTTCGTGATCAAAAGGCATTTTGCGAGTGATAAGCGGTTTAAACAAACGCATCATTTCTTCCTGCAGCTTGTCTGAAAAACCTGTTCCGATCTTGCCTGTGTATCTAAGCCTGCCCTTCTCTTTCACACCCACCAATAAAGCACTGAAAAGTTTATTACTGCCTTCATTATTGGTAAACCCACCGATGATAACTTCCTGCCGTTTACCGGTCTTTATTTTTAGCCAGTCTTTGGTTCGTTTACCGGGTGTATAAACACTGCCGGCTTTCTTTGCTATAATGCCTTCAAGATTTAATTTTTTCGCTACCTGGAAGAACGCTGTGGCATCGGCTTCAAAACTTTCACTTATACGAATTATACCAACATCCGGAACAACCGTTTTCAATATTTCTTTGCGCTCAGTCAGTGGCAAATTAATCAGGCTATAACCATCCAACCATAGTATGTCAAACAAATACAGGATCAATTCACCATCCGCTTCGCTGCGCCAGTTTTGAAGGTCACCAAAATTGGAAATGCCTTTATCATTTATTACGATTATCTCTCCATCCAACACAGCATTTATTTTCCATTGGTGCAAAGCATTATACACCGCGTAAAATTTCTCATTGAAAGATTTGTTATTACGGGAGCGCATTTCCACTTCACCGTTGTGCAAATAGACAACCGCCCGGTAACCATCCCATTTTATTTCATATAACCAGCCTGGCTCATCAAATGGTTTATCGACCAGTGTAGCGAGCATCGGAGATAAGTTGGCTGGGAATGGCGCAGCATCACCCTTTTTTATCAATGCCTGTATATTTTTATTTATGGAAGATGGCATGAGTAATTCATTTAAAGAATTATGCCAATTGCAACAGGAAATCGGTATAAATAATTTTGAATACGTAAATATTCAAGTTGGTAAATGTTATCAATGAGCATTGATTATTTGTACATGCCTGAGATAAGACATTCAATCACTGTGCATGCCTAAAATAGGTTGACAGTTTTTATAACTTTTCAAACAAATTTAATTGGATGTTTTTTTGATCTTCCTTATTAATTTCTATTGTGAAAATTTTCATTTTATGTCTTTTTTCTTTTTCAATTTTCAATAAGTGC
>DASUGF010000052.1:0-3959 GCA_036274175.1 Parafilimonas sp. | reverse complement strand
GGCAAATCGCTATTCTGCTTTTGTTATTTTGTGACGATGTTCTAAAGAAGTTATGTACAAGCGATGAAACTTTATCTTCGCAAAAAAATCACACAGGCTGGACGAATGCTATTGCCCGCACTTCGCCAAGCCCGGGCCGTTACATGCAACTTGTTTAAACTGCGGCTTCAACAACTCTAATCAGCTTTAGTTTTATGACACAACGCACTTTTTTCGCAATCAGCGGCAACTGGAATTCTATTCAGCAATTATTTACAAAGTGGTTTCAGGCGACAGTACGACAAAAGCATTTTGTTACAATCCTGTTGCTCTTTATGCAAACATTTTGGTTGCTGCTGTTACAATCAGTTTATGTCTTCGTCGATCAAGTGTGCATGTAACAATGGGTTTGGCGAAAATGCGGGCTGGACGGAAGAATAATCGGCAACAAATCGCTATTCGGCTTTTGTTATTTTGTGACGACATACTAAATAAGTTATGATAGAAGCGATGAAGATTTATCTTCGCAAAAAAAAATCACACGGGCGTGACGCAATGCTACTATCCGCACTTCGCCAAGCCTGAGCCGTAAGGTGCAAGCGGCGCTGACAGTCCGCTGTTCGACTTTTGTTTTTTTATTCAACGACATAATTTCAATTTTTTTGTTTTGCCAGCGCACCCTTCTAAGTCTTTAGCACTTTTTACAGGCGCACATTGGCTTGACACTTGACCTAACCTGTAAAAGAGCTAAAGCATTTCGTTTTAATATGGAATATTTTATAAAATGCCGAAGGCCGCACATTCATTTGCCATTATTACATCGACACCTATTTCTTTTTTTATGATTTCTCTTATTTTATTTACAAAATCTTCATGTTCATCACTAACTAATATTTTGTCCTGTGTTTTATAAGCAATTCTGACAAATATTCTATCTGCTTCTTTTATTCCGGTTTGATTAATCTTCTTGTTTATATGTGCATGAATATTTCTTGGCAAAAGTTTAAGCCGTTCTGTTCCTAATTTCAAAAACATGGCATTTGCTAACATCCCCGGCTTTATATGTAAAGAATATTCATTCCATATTTTACCATTTTCGTCGATACAAACAAAAATATCATCACTTTCGATAATAGTATTTAAAAGTAAAATACAATCGTCTTGGTATTCATAATTCTCATTTTCAGCATGTATGAAAATGTTTGTATCAATTACAAGTTCAATCACTTTTTTATTTTCTTGTTTTTAGCTTGTTCTGAAGCAAGTTGTAAAGTTTCTCGTAATGTGTCTTCAAAAAAATCTTTAGGCCATTCTTCTGAGGCTATTCGACCATTTTCATCAATTGGGATTGCTCGTATTTGCGAATAACCCTCTTTTTTTTCGATAAAATAAACAGCAACTAAGTCAGGTGAAATTTCTTTTTTTGCTATTAAAGTCCTTAGTCTAAGCAATAAATGTTCACTATGGGTTTCTACTATTATCCGCTGGTCTCGTTTAGCCATAAACACGAACAATTCGGCTAATATTCCCTGTAGTCTGGGATTTAAATGTATTTCTGGCTGTTCAGCAATCGTTAAGTTATCTCTGTCTGATACTAAAGCTTGAACAATTAAAGGTAAAATTTGGGAAGCTCCAAAACCGCAGTTTGCAATGTTTATTGCTGATTTATTTTTATTTGTAACAAATTGTAATGAATATAAGTTTGAAGATAAATTATCTAATAAAAGCTTATCTCCAAATTCAAACCTTTTAATCCAAAAATTTAAATCTTGGTTTATTTTATTAAAGTGTCTTTTGACTAAAGCAGCAGTATTTTCTCCTTTCTGTCCAACTGAAGAACAATCTTCATCTGAAATTTCATAATAGCGATGTGGGATTTCTCTTAACGGCCCAACATAGCTTAAATTCATTAAAACGTTTCTAACTTGCGAAAAGTTTGAAGAAGAAGCTCTTAACAAATCTTCAAATCCTTTGGAAAATCTTACACTTGTAGATTGTTCTTCAGCAGCAACATCTACAGTCGCTTTTTTATTTTGCTTTTTTTCTTTTTCCAAAGCTTCCATGTAATCGCTAAACGCATTTAATAAAGTGTTTGGAGTAAACAAAAAGTTTATAGGTATAATTTTTTTTATAGCATTTTTTTCATTTTCATTTATTTCTAATCCAGACAGGGCATACTCATTATTGTTTTTTTGGTACAATGACAAGTATTCTCTTAAAAATAAATCGTAAATAGTTTCTCGTTTTACTTGCAGTTCATCTGTATTATCTTTTTTATTTCTTCCTATCGTTACTTCGAAAGCTCCTGGCGAATAAGTTCCTATTTTCTTTATTCGACCTTCCTTTTCGTGCATATGGTATCTAAAGCCAAAAAATATGTCATTATCGGTATCAAAATTTAAACTAATGTCTTTAAAACTCCCACCATCATATAAATTACCTTTAATAACTAAAGGACTATTTGAATCTCTTGATGAAAGAGTTTGATTCATCAGTAGAAGTGGAGAAATAAAGCTTGTTTTACCAGAATTGTTATTGCCTAATAATATAGTAATAGGCTTTATGGTTATCCATTCTGTATCTAAAAAACATTTGTAATTTTTCCACCTAATTTGATATTCTGAATGTAGTGACATAGGATTTATAAATTTTCCTAATAAAGCTTCAATATTAAGTAATTTCTTTCTCACACAATATTTTATAAGTAAACACTATTATACAGCCTAATACTTTTAAGTTGGTTGAGGTAGGGTTGAAAGCCAACAGCCGCTAATGCCTAAGCCGACAAGCAGGTATCAAAGGCGCACAAAACCATGACACAGAAAGCCAACCTTTATACCAGCTTGCGGACTTGCAACGCTTCCAAAGACCCTTCGCTACAAAAACTGCATCAAGGACAATCCGCCAGCACCTTACATGGGGTTTGGCAAAATGCGGGCTTGACGGGTAGCAATCAGCAGCATCAATGCTACTCAACAACATATCCGGCTGACTAATCGCTATTGAACTATTTGCTTTTATCATCTTTTGTTTTTTAATTTGGCTTTTGTTATTCAGCTTGACGGGTGCTATTACCCGCACATTCGCCAAGCCCTACCGTTAGCAGAAATTTTTATTGAGCAATATAATACTAATAGGAATGAATGCGACTAAGCATATTTTGCTATTTATGATTTTGTTTCCTTGGACAAGATCCTTAAGTGCTCAAACTTTTAATGATTCTATTTCCATTGTGGTTAAAGTTGATTCAATAGAAAGTTTTGGACCGGTTAAAGCTTCGGATCCGTTAACTCCGACAATTGTGGAATTATATTGTAAGAAAAATATTTGGTTGTCTATCGAAATAGAAAATCGCACGAAGAAAAGTTATAAAATGCTTTTAGGGCCAAATTTTGCAGATTTTAATTGGTCTGCTCTGGATTGCGAAATTCAGAGATTTGATAGTAGTATTAATAAGTATGTTGAAGTTAGAAAGCCATTATGGAATCCAGTATATATGGACGGCACACCACAATATTCGACATTCACTCCGAAACAAGTTGTTCGTCAACATGGTTCGTTTAGCTATATGACCAAGATCAATGAAGCAAATAGAGTGAGAGTATTTCTAAAAGTTCCAAAGGATAAAAAGGGGGATGAGCTTATATTTAGTAATTGGTTTGTTATACCTTGGAAAAGCTTGGATCATCCGTTTTAAAAACTTCTGCTAACAACGGGTTTTGCGCAATACGGGGCGACGGAAGTGCAATCAGCAGCAAATCATTTCCTGGCTTTAGTTAATGGGTAGACGGGTTTTAATCCGCCTGCACATTTTGCTACGCTCTTAGTGTGCAGGCTGGCCAGCGATTCAGGGAGTAAATAAAATCCTTATGGTGCATTGATTTCATAATGGTTGTAAAAAAGATTTTTCGGGCAGATGCAGATGTAGACAGGCCGGAAGAAAAAATGCCCTTTCGGGCTTCAGCAATACTTTTAAAAGT
>DASUGF010000051.1:0-135402 GCA_036274175.1 Parafilimonas sp. | reverse complement strand
AATCAACAGCATTGTTTCAAATGGCAAACGCTTTATTGCTTATGATTTAGTAAACCGCTTGCAACAACTAAACAGTCATTTAATATTAGGCGAACTATCATCAGGCTTAAACAATACAGAAAGAAAAGAAGGCAAACTGCATAACGTTTTCGAAACATCATTTGATTGGAAAGAGTGCAGAACAGAAAAGTTCATTCAACAGAAATTAGATTATCCGCCACGGCGGACAGGTATTCATCTCAATCCTTGTGAAGCAAGATTAGTAGAATTACCTGAACAATACGAGCATAGTTCGGCCAGATATTATTATACTGGAGCGCAAGGCATTTACCCTGTAACCAACTTCATGGAATTAAGATATATTGATTTAACAGCATTGCGTATGTGAATCCGCAATGTCGAATCTTCGTAAATATCCCGGTGCTGCAGTGTGGCCTGCTGTATCTTTTTTATGGGCCTGCCCATCCTGTCGTATTGATATTGCCATTGATAACAAAAGATGTAAATCAAAGCTGTGAATGAAAAGATAATTTGATTACAAGCTGTTTAATTAGATTTTGTATGCATGTTTTCCCCGTACTTGCCTGTGGAAGCCAGCGAAAGCCCGCTGATTTACACAGGTTGCTGCATGAAAAAATAGGTAAACCTGCACCTGCCTGCATTATCTGCGGGAACACATTATTTCCAATGGGAATTTTATACAGCTTATTAGCAATTTCACCTTGCCTCGATAATGGTCCCAAACACCGGCGCAAAACTACAACCGGCACAAAAAATAGTTTCCAAACCGTAAAACAGCCTGAAAAATCTGCTTCAATACTCAAAATTGATTATTGCCCGGCAGCTTTTTCCAAAAGATTTTTGTTCCCCGTAACCAAATCATCACCATAAAATAACAAGCTATGTCACAAAATCCTCAGAAGTATGTAATTCGCTACACGCATGGCAAAAAAAGCAGCCAGGTAGAAGAATTTGATTTTAGTAAACCTGATTTATCAATCGGACGGGATATCAACAACGATATCCAGTTCGACCCCGAAACCGAACTGGTTGTAAGCCGGGAACATGGAAAGATTATTAAAAAAGCCGACGACTGTTTTATCATAGTTGATAACGGCTCGCGCAACGGCACTTTTGTAAATGGCAAAAAAGTAACCGGCAATGTTTTATTAAACCCCGGCGATGAAATAAGGCTGGGCGTAAACGGCCCGGCTTTTGTTTTCGACCTTAACCCCCGCCCCAAAGGTTTTGTGCAGCCAACACAGTTGGTAAAGATCCCTTCCCCTACAAATATTATTGATATAAAGGCAGAACCTGTAAAACCTTCCCGTAAAATGCCGGCGAAACTTATGTACTGGCTTGCAGCGCCCGTATTGTTGCTGCTGGCCGGCGCCATTGTTTTATGGAAAGGCAATACCGCAAAAACCGTAACCGCAAAAATGCAGGGCGCAGGTGAAATGGAGGTTAAAATTTTCCCCATGCAGGCGGTAATGCCGGCAGCGTATAAAGTATATTCAAACCCTATGGCGCTCGATGGCCGCTATTTTTTCAGCAAAATTTTAATTGACAATAAAGGCACCGGCGACCTCAAAAATGTAAAGGTAGAATATGCCATTCCCGGTTATATCGGCTGGACAACGGCATCTGAAGTGAAGCATATCCTTCCAAATGGTTCTGCCGTGGTAACCATCTATCCGCAATTCCCGCAAAAAATAACAGAGAAAACCACCGAGTCAACAGAGCGGGCGCAAATACGCATCTCCTATCTTTCTGACAATAAGCCGGAAAAATATGAAAAGACGTATGCTTTCGAAATGCTGAGCCGTAACGATTTTCTTTATACCAACGTGGCTGCCAGCGAAGTGAGGGGCGCTGCCGATATGGAAGATAATAACGATTTGGCGCCTGTTTTTGTAACCCCGCAAGACCCCATCGTAAAATATTATGCACAGCAAATACAGGAGAAACTACTCGGCGGTGAAACGGCTGCCGTTGGCGGCGGCGACCGGGAAGCCATCCGTGTTATGATGGGCATGTACGAAGCCACCCGCCGCAGCCACATGGTATATAGCGCCACAAACGGTATTTGGGGACAGATAGGCGATATAGCCAGCACGCAGCAAAAAATACGCCTGCCGCGGGAAGTGATTACCGGCAATACAGGCCTTTGTATTGAAATGTCTTTTCTTTATGCCAGCGTTTTTGCCGCAGCCGGTTTGGAACCTGTAATATTTTTCAAGCCGGGCCATGCATTTCCGGGCATACGATATAATGGAAACCTGTATGCAATTGAAGCCACAGCAGTAGGCGGCGAAGGCCTCGGCAGCATATCCACACCCATGCAGGCGTTTGAAACAGGTATGAAAGAAGTGCAGGATTTTATTAAAAACGTGCAGGCCGGCGACCCCCGTTATACGCTCATCGATGTAAATGCATTGAATAAAAGAGGTGTACAGCAAATGGAGCTGAGCGATGATGCTTTCCTGCGTACCAAGGTAGATGAGATTGCCGCAAAATTCGCTGCCGGCGGTCCGTTTGTTTTCGCCAACCAGGAACAAAAAGTACAAAACGGCCAGCAGGTACAGCAATAACCAATTCTATAAACCACGATCAAAATTCAACAACAATGAAAAAGATATTTTCAATAACATTTTTTGTATTCATTACCGTAACTGCTTTACAAGCGCAGATGAATACACAAACTTTAAATATTAATACAGAGGCGAGCATAGACTCTGCCGGCAATGCAGTTTTTAATGTTTCCGGCAAGCTTACCGCCCAGCAATGGATAGCCTGGAATTATATGTACGGGGGCGGCAACGCTTTTAATGTGAAGCGCAGCATAGAAAGGTCGTTAAGCCCTTATTACCTGTACGATTTTAAATATACGCCCAACGAAATGGACCGCTCTTTTTCTATTCAATACAAGGCCAAAGGCGTAATTGAATACCTCGGCAATGATAAATGGATAGCATCTATTGGCCTGAAGGATGTAGAGCCAATGAAACTTACCGATAATACATTTAGTTGCGTAGCCTCTCAATTAGGCAACAGCAATATTATTCAAAACAACATGAAGGTTACCCTGCCTGCCGCCGCCGGCAGCATGGAGTTTGATAAAGATGAATTTAATATGGTGCAGGTGAAATATAAAATGCCAACGGAAAATATAGAAACAACCGGCAACGACAAAATGAAAACCATAGGTTATACGCTGATGGGCCTCGGCATTTTATCGTTCCTGCCAATTGTTGCTTTCAGAAAAAAAATAGCCTGAAATATTAATTAAAACCGAACAAGGCTTAACAGTGATGTTGTTTCACCGGGGATTAGCTCCCCTCTCCTTTGGAGAGGGGTTAGAGGTGGGGTCTTGCAAACTATAATAATCAATAAAAACAAATGAGTTGGTTTTTCAGAAAGAATAATAGAGCCCCCAGGCTTAACAGTGTTAACAAAGCTTGTGTTGGCAACATGAATGCTGTAATGGCAACGCATACCGGCAATGTAAGAACGAATAATGAAGATGCCGCTGTAATATGTTACCCCCATGCTGAAGGCTTATTCGCGGAAAAAGGTTTGCTGCTGTTGGTTGCCGATGGCATGGGCGGCCACAACAGCGGCGAAGTAGCCAGTGCACTTGCCATCCACAATTTTAAAGAAGCCTATTTTGAGCATACAGGCAATATTTTAAAGTCTTTAAAATCTGCCGCCCAAAAAGCCAATAAAGTTGTGTTTGATACGGCGCAAACCAATGCCGCCTATAACGGAATGGGCACCACCCTCACGGCCATAGCAGTTGCAAACAACAGCTTATACCTGGCGCAGGTTGGCGATAGCCGGGCGTATGTATTTACTAAAAATGCTTTTAAACAATTATCCAAAGACCAAACGCTGGTGCAGCAGTTGGTTGATGCCGGCACCATTACAGCAGAAAGTGCAGCCACGCATCCCCAAAAAAATATTTTATTAAATGCGCTCGGCACTAAGGCAGATATGGAAGCCAGCATGCTGAAATTAGACGAAAGCCTGGACGACAACAACCTGCTGCTATTGTGTTCAGATGGTTTATACGATATGGTAAGCGAAGCCGAAATGCTTGCTGCAATTGAACAAACAAGCGACATGGATGAAATACTTAACCTTTTGATCACCAAAGCGCTTGCTAATGGCGGCAGCGATAACATCACCATTTTGATTGCGGCAAAAAAAACAGCTTTTCACATGCGGGCTTCCAAAGACACCGAAGATGTTGACATTTCTTTAATGAACGAAAACTTACAACAATGATTGGTACAACCTTACAAAACTACTATATAGAATCCCTGCTTGGCGAAGGCGGAATGGGCAGGGTTTACAAGGCCACCGATACAGTTTTGGGGCGGCAGGTAGCCATAAAGAGCCTGAATATTGCTTTAACCAACCAGCCATCGTTTTTAGAGCGGTTTAAAAACGAAGCCAAAACACTGGCGCGCCTTGCCCATCCCAATATCGCCGTGCTCTATAATTATCTTAAAGAAGGCAATGATTATTACATGGTGATGGAATATGTGGAAGGCGAAAACCTTGATGAGCTTACAAAAAGAAATAAAACATTGCCCTGCGAGGTTATCGTGCCTTTAATGGTGCAGGCATTGGAAGGTTTGGAACATGCCCATAAAAAAGGTGTCTTACACCGTGATATAAAACCGGCCAATCTTATGCTTACGCCGGAAAGTATGGTTAAGCTGATGGATTTTGGAATAGCCAAAGTATCAGGCAATGCAAAACTTACCCAAACAAGCCGTGTAATCGGCACAATTGAATTTTTAGCACCTGAATTAATTGAAGGGGAAGAACCCTCGCCGGCATCGGATATTTATGCAGCAGGCGTTACCATGTACGAAATGCTTACCGGCAGGCTGCCTTTCAATGGCAAAAGCGATTATATGCTGATGCAGGAAATTGTAAAAGAAAAACCTGCCGCGCCTGTAACTTTTAATGCCAATACGCCCGCTGCGCTTTCTGATATTATTTTGAAAACGCTTGAAAAAAAACCGGCTGACCGTTTTGAGAGTGCGGCGGCATTTTCAAGGGAATTGCAAACAGCTTTTCCCGGCTTCCAAAAAATCCCTGCCGGTTTTATAAACCAGGTAACAGAAACAAAAGCTGCCGTTGCATCCTCTGCCAATACAGTTTTACATTCAGCCGCGCCTGAAACAATGTTATATAAAGAAAGCCCTGCCACACAGCTATATACCGGTGCTAAGGAACAGGATGGGCTTATACGGTCATTTTCAAAAAACAGGCTTATCTATATTGCTGCTGCAGTATTGCTGGTTATAGGTATCACAGCGTTTGCCTTGTTTTCCGGCAGAACAGGTGATAACAAGCTTGCAGATAATGTACAGGATACAACCACCGTGACGCAGGATGTATCGAATGATGATGTTGCCACGGATAACAATCTTGTCACCGGCAATAATGTGAACAACGATTCCATAAATTTTATACTCAATAAAGAGAAACAGGAAGAACAACAAACGGTTTTACCCGTACAAACAGAAAAAATAACTACCGATAATAAAAAACCTGCAACTAAAAAACCAACTCAAAAAACGGTTGAGGCTGTCGGCGGCAAAACACCTGAGAAACCCACGGAAGTTGAACAGGAGGCAGCCAGCAAAACACCTGAAAAACCCGCACCGGAAACCGACGATGATGATGCGGCTGTTTCTTTAAGCGGCCCCATAAAGCTGCGCGGCCATGGCATGCCGGTAATGCTTGCCCTGCGCGAAAACCTTAGCAAGAAAACGGCAAGCGAAGGCCAGCACATAACTTTTAAAGTGGTAGAACCGGCAATGCTGAAAGGTAATGTCATCATTCCTTCCGGGTCAGTAATTAATGCAACCATTAAAGGGTTAGGCTTAATAAGAATGAGCATCATTTTTAATTCGGTAAATGTAAACGGAAAGCAAATGCGGCTCGACCGTTCAGAAGCCGGTGCAAGCATGGAGAAAGTTTTTTCCGGAAACACTTTTAAGATAAACCTAAACGGTACACTAAACCCTTAAACAAGCTTTTATGGTGAAAGCAGGTTAAGAAAGGGCTTCAGCATTGCTGGAGCCTTTTTTATTAAGCTGAGTAGATAGCGTTTTGATATTATAAATAAAAGTTCTTTGAAAATATTGTCAGTATTGAGTTTGTGGGAGAATTTGCTTGGGAGTATAAAAAAATTATGCTTGATAGCTGGCGGTACCGCATGCAAAACAAGGGCATGGAATTATACGGTTGGTGTATTATGACAAGTCATATACATATGATCATCGGTTCGCATGCAGATAAATTGGAAAGAATAATGCAAAACATGAAAAGACACACATCAGAAGAATTACACAAAGCAATAAGAAATAATCCGCAGGAAAGCCGTAGAGAATGGATGTTGCTGATGATGGAAAAAGCAGTGTGAGAGAATTCCAATAACATCAATTTTCAGTTATGGCGACAACATAATAACCCCATCAAATTAAACAATCAGAAGATGGCTTGGCAAAAGTTAGATTATATACATGGAAATCCTGTGAAAGCAGGCTTTGTAGAAAAGCCGGAAGATTACTTATACAGCAGCGCAAGGAATTATTATGGAATGAAAGGATTAATAGATATTGATATGCTTGATCCGTTAATAATATTTGTATAAGCATGGCACAAGTACGCTCAACCGCAAAGCTATGCTGTATACGCGCCGGATAGGGCCGGAATTAAATCCTTTAACAAACTCCATTTCTGTTTGCGTCATTTGACTCAGTTACACCAGTAGCTAACAAATAATTTTGCAGGCTGAAAAGCTAAATCCGCAATGTTCTTCCTGTCGCTCAAGGCCAAAAAGAAGAGGCATTACGGGAAAGGGAAATAAAGTAATTTTCCGGGATATTAACTCCTATAATAAAATACGTCTGTTATGAAAGAAGTAAACAAACCATCACGCCGGAATTTTTTAGAAAAAATTGTTGCAGGATCACTTGGCGTTTCGCTTTCTGCAGGCATCACGTCGAAAGTGTTGGCAGGCGAAAATGCGGGCGCTGTTTCATTTAAAAAAAATAAGCCAGCAGGCGGATTTGTCAGCGACAAAAAGTTTGTGCCTGTGATGATCACTCCTTATAAGCAAAACGGCCAGATCGATTTCGACGGTGTTTCAAGGTTGATGGATTTCTACCTGTCAGCAGGCGCAAAAGGCTTTTTTGCCAATTGCCAAAGCAACGAAATGTATAAACTGAGTGAGGAGGAAAGACTATCGTTAACCCGGCATGTTGTAAAACGTGCAAATGGCGCCGTATCCGTTGTGGCTACCGGTTCTTTTGGCGAATCATTGGAAGACAAAGCTGAGTTTGCAAAGAAAATTTATCTCACAGGTATCAACGCAGTGATCATGATTTCAGGCCATTTTGCAAAAGCGGAGGAAAGTGATGATATACTGATCAGCAATTTTGAAAAATTCTTTACACTTACGGATAATATACCCACAGGCACTTACGAATGCCCTTCGCCATATAAAAGAATTATTACGCCATATGTATTTAAATACTTATTGGGAACAAACCGCATGGTGTACCATAAGGATACCTCGATAGATTTTGAGAAAGTGAAAGCCAAAATTGAGCTTATTAAAAATAACAGGCTCGAATTTTACGATGCCTGTGTGGCAAACACGATGTATTCCCTGCAGGCCGGGGCAAAAGGCATGTCTGCCATATCAGGAAATTTTTATCCTGAAATCTTAGTCTGGATGTGCAACAATTCCACCAATCCCGACAGGCAGGAAGACGTAAAGTTTATCCAGGCGCAGTTAACTAAAACCGAAGGTATTATCGGAAAAAATTACCCGTTGAGCTCAAAATATTTTTTACAAAAAAGAGGGTTGCCGATAGAAGTAAGTTCGAGGGTATCATCAACACCGTTAACAGCACAACAAAAACAGGCGCTTGATGACACGCATAAAGTTTTCCTTGGCTGGTGTGACCGGATAGGCATCCAACCGGTTAAGCCTTAAACTGCACCCTTGTTGGGTGCTGTCGCCAACAAAGAGTTCCACAAACAAAATCATTATTTATACAATCGAATTCGTTGGTCGCCAGACCAACGAGGCGTAGAAGAAAATTCCATAATCAGGGTAATTGTAATTTGCGGTTGACTTTTTTTAATGTATCAAAATGCTTTTTGGTACTGCCCATAAACTTCCACCCTTTTGCCAGGCTCCAATACGGCAAGCCTTGCTGATGATTATAAACGCTTATATCATATAAATCTTTCCAGTGTTTTTTTATTTCAGCGTATGCCTGGCGAATACTGTACATACCTGTAAATACATGATTTGGAACAGAACCCGCACCATTAAACTCAATAAAACATAAGTGACGGAGATGTAGAAAATCTTCAACAGAATTACATTTAATATCGTACCGGCCATAATAAAACATTGTGGTGCGGGAAATTTCATCAAAAAACTGTAGCACTGTGTCGTTGCATAAATGTGTAATGTTTGTGAATACTGCACCGCTGGGTATATTGGCAATATGCGAAAGAATAAATTTTTCACCTTGCTTTGGCACGTTGTTGAGCTGGTGTTTATAAGTTTTTAAGAGCCTGCTTTTAATATCATTTAATCCGGCATTGCTCATTATCAATTGCTTCAATGTTGAGATTCCGTTGCCTGATACCTGTGCTAATTGCTTTTGAATAATAGCTGTAATTTTCCCTTTATTCTTCCAGGGCATACGTATATAAAAAACACTAATTTCCTCAGGCATACTAATCCATTCCTGTATCAGGTAATCGGCAGGCATAGCTGTATGATAGCTTTGAAGCTGGGCGATATTTTCTATTTTTCTACACATGATGCCTTTCATTCCCGCATCTGGTTTTACTATAAACGGAAACGGGATACCTGATGCAGAAAGCTTTTTTTGTATGTTGTTAAAGTCTTCTTTCGCGTGTGCATAGATAGTTGCAGGCAAAAGCGGTGAGGGTAACTGTTTATATATTTCAGTTTTTGTTTCGCCTTCAAAACCGCCAAACTGAATAGTTGGGTTGGATGCAGAAAAATACCATAGCGATCTGCTTTTTATGTAGTAACTAAACCATGCGGGAAAAAGCGGAAAATAAAAAATATAAAAAGGCCAATGTTTCCAGTCTTTAAGGCGGCTAACAAGCTTCTTCAACCGGGCAGTTTTAAAAAGCGTAAGCTTTAACTTCAATTACGTGGTTATGAGCATCTGTATAAACAATCGTGGGTTCAAAACCAAGGGCTTCTTCTTCCTTAAAATATCCAAAAGCAAGTACATGTATTTTATCACCTTTAGCAAACAATTTTGATGCAGCTCCGTTTAGCGTTACAAATCCCGCTTTTTTACTGCGTACCAGGTACGTAATTATACGGTTGCCGTTAGTAAGGTTATTTACATATACCTGCTCAAACAGCTTAAAGCCGCCGGCTTCAATTATATCATCGGGCAGACCGATACTACCGGGGTAGCTTTCAGAACTTTCTGAAACTATAAGCTGTTGAACTTTTGATCTTAATAATTGAATAAACATCTCTAATTAATTTTCTGCTATTACGCAAATACCTCTCCAATAATACCGAGGACAAGTTAATAAAATTCGCTTTCCTGTGAGCAGTAAATGAAAAGAAAAAATCCTCATTTGCTGCTTATTCCTGATGGTAACGGTTCTGGATCTGTAGTTGGGCCTTTCACTATAAGCCACCCGTGTTTTAAAATTTTCATCCGGCTATAAATATTATCCGGTCGTCCCCGGTTGCTGTAGTTCTGCCTGATATATGCGAAAGTTCTCAAACTCTTTGTTGGGATTAACTTTTCACT
This sequence comes from Parafilimonas sp., assembly GCA_036274175.1. Lineage (GTDB taxonomy): Bacteria > Bacteroidota > Bacteroidia > Chitinophagales > Chitinophagaceae > Parafilimonas. The sequence continues at coordinate 125,545 of DASUGF010000051.1, read as the reverse complement.
GCGCGCTGTAAAACATATAGAATTTATCCTTTACCTGGTACACTTCGGGTGCCCAGTAGGCACCGCCCCACCCGGCCGTGCTGTCACTCCATCCATTTTTATTGCCAGCAAACCAAACCTGTCCTTCGCTCTTCCGATGCACAAGATCGGCAGATGAATACGCTGCGAAGCCGTTGGTGGCGCCGCCCGTTCCGTACAGGTAATATTGATCATCTTTTACATGCAACACATAAGGATCTCCAAGCACAACCGGCAATGGGTTCTTATAGGTTTTCACTGTTGATTGCTTTGTTGATTGGGCAAATAAGCCTGTAGTATTTCCTATTGTAAAAACTGCTATTAAAAAACAGAGGATCTTTTTCATTTTTATTTAGCTTGATGTATTACCCTAACAACTACTCACATCTGAATATGCAATTTAGATAGCTTTGAGCATAAAGTTTTCTTACTGTAATGTCTCGCAGAACCATAATCGCAGAAAGTAATCTTCGGCAAAGAAGATAGATATTGATTTAACAGTATTACGTACGTGAAATCGCAATATGCTTCCCATACAAAACATGGCTAAGAGACAATTGTGAGAAAGGAATTATAATATAAATCATTTTAGCTCAAGCCTTGAATTCGTATAGACCATTAAAAAAATCAAGATAGAGAATAATAATGCAGCAGTTATTTCAAATTTTTCAGCAAAAAATAAATCAAGGTTCACAAATAATCAATAGCACTTGCATTAAGCTGTAGTTAAATTAAAATTTATGTTATTAAAGCAACCCAATATGAAAAAAAGTATTTTAATCATGTCGTTATTATTAATAACGGTAATTATAGTAATTGCGCAAACAGTTAATAAACCCATTCAGGTTAGTAGTTATTCTGGAACGCTTAAGAACTTGACGGGTACAAAAATACTTTTAAACCCAATCTGTAAATCATGAAATCAGTCACTGCCATCTTACAATTCATTGTTAAAGCAAATTTTTTGCCTGTACTGCTGGCGACAGTTTCCTGCAGTTGCTTAGCACAAGACATTTCTTATCTGCAAGGAATGCCAAAACTCAATAATGCCTTAGAAAGCATACAGGGGTATAACAAAGTTGACACATACGCCAGGCAGGCAGCAGCTTATGGAATGCTTCAGGATATGGTTGCGATTATGTCAGGTAAATTACAAGGCAGGCAAATAACGTTTGAGGAAGAACTTTTAATGAAACATTACGAACATGAGATTGAAAAGCTCAGGAAACAATATCAAAATGAAAGAAGTTCTAAAGACCCATGGATGAAAGCTATTAGCAAATATGGCTCAGACAGTAAACTCAGAGCGGAGGTGACATCAATTCTAACCCCGGATGTAAGGACATATTATGTAAAGAAAAAAAGTGAATATGATAATTATTTAGCCGGCAAAAAGAGCAGCCAGGCAGTTACTGTAGAGCATCAGGAAACGAAAAATCCTCAGCAGGCTAATTCAATAACAATGGATGAGGTGGATTTACAGGCAATGCTGCCAGGCGGCAGATGGTTCTTTATAGATTGTGAAGAGAATATCAAGTCTGCTTACTCATGCCGCAGGGCATGCCTGTATAATAAAATAAGAGAAGGGATGGCAATTGAACCTCAAAATGTTTCGGCTTATTTGCTGATGAAAATTGTAGAGATGCCGAATAAACAGGATGCTTCATCGCAGTTGCTCACTGAAACACTCGGACAGACTATAGGTTCTGCGGCAGGCATTTCGGTGCCATCTCAAAAAAAAACAAATGCAGGAAAATATAAATCAGGTAATATCATTTGAAAACAATATGCCTGTAGAATCAAATGCATATTATTCAGTTAACAACGTTTCAGGCGTTTTACATCCGGCAGGCGATGATAATGCATTGGTATATGAAGTTATTTCAAGCAATAATCAAAGCACTTACGACAAGCCCCGTTCCGGTTATTCAATTGCTCTCATGCGGAAAGGATATATTGTAGCTATAGCAATTACGTGCGCCGCTGCCGAATTTGCTGCAAACAAAAATGAATTTATTGCTATCATTAAATCTCTTTCGCCTGTAAAATATGCAAAAAGCAACACGAATGCAGCCTCATCACTACCTAAACTTCCGGCAGATGCTGTTTGCCCTTTTCTGCCTGTTTGCGATGGTTATACTTATTCCTATACAAAACAAGACCCTTATCTAAAATCAACATTAACACATACTACCGCTTACGAAAAAGCGGAAGATAAAATTGTAAAAGGCAAACGTTTCAGAGGTTTCAAAATTACAAGCACCAATCCTGAAGACAATAACCGCAATGTGTTTTATAACTACGAGAACGGCATGCTAATTATGCATACGGAACAAACCAATTACCTGGGCGGGCTGAATGGAATGTTTACTACAGTTATTGAATTAAAAACAGACCTGCAGGAAGGAGGAAACTGGACGGATAATGTGATAATGGAGGGCGGGTCGAAAGTAATTAAAAATACCATTCTGGAAAAAGATGTTAGTGTGGTTATTGGCGGCAAAAGCTATGAATTTGTAACAATAGTTGAAAGAAAAATAAACGCAACTACTATAGAAGGAAGGAACGTGGAATCTGTTCAAAAGGTATATTATGCAAAAGGTATTGGGAAAATTAAAATAGAAGATGGGTATGCTGGCGGGGATGTATTTGAAACAGTAATGACATCGCATTCCATTCCGGGGCAATAAATCAGTCTTTTTAATCTAAACTAAATAAAAATGAAAACAGCAGAGTACACCAAAACACCGTCTGGTGAAGGTTATTTATTTCATGTTACACCCGCTCCTAAAGTAATAGGAGGCTGCGCAGGAGTATTGTTTATTTTATTAATAGCATTCCTTGGCGGAATGATTGTTTCAGGTATTAGTTCTATTCTATCCGCAGTGTTATTTATCGGTATTGCAACGTGGTGTTTTTTGAAGTTAGATATGCGTAAAAAAAATCACCGTAGCCCGAGCAGTTTCACAGTGTATTCAAATAGTATTGAGGTAAATGGCCAAAAATTACTGAAAGAAAATATTCATCGGGTTATTATCAGGAATGCTTATGATAAAACACCTAAAATTCAGTTAACAGGACAAACAGTTCCAACCGGTGTTGGAATAGGATATGATATAAGGAATATGCTCGAACAAATTAGTTATTCCGTGGATGCTGAAGCGGGAGGCAAAGCAATACAACTTGCAGGGGGCATGGATGAGGTTACTGCTTTTGGTTTACGTACGGAAATTTGCCAGATTACAGGTTTACCGTGAACTTCCTCCACCTTGTTGATGTTGTTACAAGGCATGGCTGTGTTATTTTGTGAAGTCAAGTCAACTTTGTTAAGTTGAGGGCTATGGCATTGTCACCAACGAAAATTCCAATAAACGAGATCATTATTCATACAATTGAATTCGTTGGTCACAAGACCAACGAAGGCTTGTAGCTTGCAGCATGCAAAAGCAATCGCTCATAATCATTTAGTAGTAACCGTTAGCGTAGACATTGGCAAGCCTTTAGTACCAAAGCCACCACTGTTTCTTTCTATAAACATTTTACTATTTCCAAACAGGGTATTTGTCGCTGTGCTTTCGGTGATGCATGCCTGCACTTTATTAACAAGCGCAGCGTAGAGTGCATCTATTTTATCGGAGAGGGAAACGATCCTGAAAGAGCTGATGGTATAAATGGTGGTCATAGCACCACTCACCAGCACCTTTTTTGGCTTTACCCATATTTTGATCTGTGCAAGCTGATTATCATCTCTCATCTCCTGCACATTACTGGCTTCAGCAGGCAAGAGTTTGGTTTGTATCTCCAGGTATTTTTCAGCAAACTGTTTGATGTTTTGGGTTGAGTCAGATAAATCTCCCAGCCACAAATTGCACGTTTTATCCTGTGCAAAGGTTCCACTACCAACAATGAGGAAACAAGCGAAGAAGAAGCTTTTCATGAATAAAGATTTTAACTGAATGATGGAGGGCTAAAATAAGTTTTCGTATTGGAAGTGGTGTTGTAGAAAATCATAAAATTTTTCCGCTGATTTCTTCCCAACAGGCCAGGATATTGTGGCAAAGAAGAAAACCGCAAAGTCCTATTGCGTATTTAAAAAGCCTCGTTGAGAGAAATATATAAACCGGTACTGCGGTCTTCATTTGGGCGTTTATTACCGATGGCTACATCAAGCCGCAGCGTAAGCCTCGCCAACGGATCGAACATATAACGGATGCCGCCGCCAAAACTGGGAAAAAAATCTTTTATAGTTAAACCGCCATTCGGAAAAACGGTACCCGTACCCGCAAAAGCAGCAGCTATAATGCGTGAAGCAGAGACAAACCCCCTGTCCCTCGTATTGCCCCATGGCCGCCACCTGTATTCAGCTTGTGCCGCCAGTAAATTTTGATCAGTATAGCGTAAACTGTAATACCCTCTTAAATAACCGGAGCCACCCAATGGCGACAAAGCATAAAAAGGTATATCCGCGCCTTGTGTAGTTTGGAATACTGCCTGCAGGCAAAAAGCCTGGGTTTTGTTGATGGGAAAAAACTTCCTGCCATCAATGTTGAGCGTTGTATAGTGCCAATCGCTGTTGGCAAAATTCGTCCAGCCGATAGCGCGCAGGTAAGCACCTTTCGTAGTATAGTTCTCATAATCCCGGGTATCGTAAATAGCGTCGTAGCCAATTACCGCGAGCTTGCCGCCTTCCTTGCCCACATAATTACCGGTATCAAAAATGCCGCCCTTTTCTGCGTCCGTAAAATCATCAGACTGCAACCCTATACCGCCACCTATATACAACGCTTTGGCAATTTTTCGCTCTCCGCCCACTACAAAACGAAACCGCTTAGCGGTTATCAGGTCTTTATCCGCTTCATTTGTGTGTGCGCCGGTGCCATAAAAATAAATGGGAAAATCGCTGTACATGCCCGATGTAAACATGTGCCATTTATTTTCTTTTGTCCACAGGCTGCCCTGTAATATCAATTGCGTTTGCCCTTCTGTAGAGAACATATTATAAGAGTATAAAAAAGAAGTGCGTGTAACAGGTACAGACTTATCTATATAAAAACTATACACCGCACCAAAACCTAATTGCAATTTTGTTTCGGGTGCATATCCAAACACGGGATAAGGTAAAAACAACGGCTTTTTCTGGGCAATCCTTACTGAATCTTTTTTAAAGAGCTGCGCCTTTACCATGTGTAGCTGCAATAAGCACATGATTGTTATAAAAAGGCGTCTTAATACATGTATATTATTCATTCTAAACCTTTACATATACCTGTGTTTAATGATGACATAGATACCATACACAGGAAAATTTGCCTGGTACAAGTTAAAACATTTTCTACAGCCCTTGGTGGTTGTCACCAATGGGGATTTCATAAATAAAATTATTATCAAGACAATCGAATTCGTTGGTCACAACTTGTCCCGTTTTGCGGGAAAACCAACGCAGGCCTGGCGTTGTGCTAATTTTTTATGACGATCATCATATTGCCAGCATGAGCAAAGTCATAAAGCGAGGAGCAGAATGCATCTACTTTTATAAAAATTTTAAACGTCTTTGAATCACATTTTATGAAACCAAAATCTACAAGCCTGCTTACGGTAGCAGCATTTATCATTTTTCTTTTTAGTGACTGTAATAGCGAACAAAATACAACGCAAGACAATGCTACAACAGTAGCGGCAGCACAAGATGGCGGGCAATCAACCGTTTCCGACGATGTATCTCAAAAAAATGTTGTTCAGATTGCACAAGGAAGTAAAGATCATTCAACGCTTGTAAAAGCTGTAATTGCAGGAGAACTGGTGGATGCACTTTCCAATGCGGGACCTTTTACAGTTTTTGCACCCACCAATGAAGCATTTGATAAATTACCCGCAGGCACATTAAATAACTTGTTGAAACCGGAAAGCAAGAGCGATTTGCAAAATATTTTACAATATCATGTTTCTCTTGGTGTATTTAAAACAGAAAATCTTCATGACGGGCAAACGCTCGGGCAGGTAAATGGAGACAATATCACAGTGACAGTAAAGGATGGTAAAATAATAGTAAACGGAACTGCTAATGTTATTGCATCTATTCCTGCATCAAATGGAATTATCCATGTGATTGATGCAGTATTGTTGCCACAGGCAAAAAAATAATTTTTCCCTTCCTTACCGAATATCCTCTTAATAAAGCTCCTGCCTGGCAGCAGGCAGGGAATGCAGTACAGAAAAATTCATTCAACAAAAATTAGATTATCCGCCACGGCGGACAGGCATCCATCTCAATTCATGTAAAGCGAAGCCAACCGAACTGCCGGAGCAATATGAGCATAGTTCAGCTAAGTATTATTTTACAGGAGAGGCATTATCCTGTGACAAACTTTATGGAATTAAAAGACATTGTCTTAACAGCATTACATACGTGAATCCTCAATGTCCTTCCCCCACACAAAAGCACTGCTAAAGCGACATTCGGCGAAGAATAGACAACCTCAGGTCTGGTTGATGTGAAGACGGATTATATGACCAATATCAGGGTTCAATAGTAATTTCTATCATATCTCATCCTTTCAAAATGAGATATCTTTCTTAATAAAATTTAGGGGTATGAAACACTATCACATTGTATCTCGTATCGCGATCTATCTGCTTGCAGTTATTATGATTGCTTTTGGTATTTTTTATTTTGTAAACCCCCATGATTTGTTTGTATATATACCACCTTTTGTTCCCGGTGGTATTGTATGGGCGTATTTTGTGGGCGCCGCGTTTGTGCTGGGCGGTCTTTCGTTTATCACCAACAACCTGGTAAAAGTGAGTGGGTACATGCTTGCAGCGGTGCTGATCATTTTTGTGTTAGTCATTCACCTGCCTAATTACCTGCATGCAGGTGATAGAGAAATGAGGCTGGTTGCATTGATTAACCTGTTGAAAGATTTGACCATTGCCTGTTTCACAATGTATCTGGCAGCAGGCGCGTATCATCAGCACCTTCATCTTGAACATAGCGACTAAATACAATTTAAGTGGCGGTATTTTCTTTCTGCCTTGCCCTTTGTTGGTGTGCTGATGCGGGCATCACCAACTGACGCAAGTATGCAGCCCTGTTATCGCAGCGCGGCGTACTTGTGCCCGGGCAACGTAATGCAATAAACAAGCGCAGGTATCGCAACACATAAGCTAACCCTGCATACCTGCGCCCGCTACAGGCATCTTCAGCTCGATGTAAAATCCCGGTTGTTAACGTAGCCTATTAGTATCTTGCAAATAATACAACATTAAACCCACCAAGGCACCTGTAAGCGTATTTAAAAAATTTACTGCATTGTTATTTACAATATGCTTTCGTTCTAATGTGGCGCCTAAAACAGAATCCGTTAAATTACCAACTGTGCCTGCAATAACAATCCATAAAAAATGAATCGTAAATCCCGCCTGTATTGCATATACCAACGCAATTAAACTGCTGCCTGCAACGCCAATCATTGTTCCTTCAAAACTCACTACACCATTCAACCCACGCATATCTTTTTTAAAATTGATGATGTTATAAAACTTCCTGCCATACACATTGCCTAATTCAGAAGATACCGTATCAGCAGTTGCTGATGAAAGACTCGATGCAACCATTAATACCAACAATGGTTGGTGTTGAACAAATAAAAAAGACAGCAATGATAATATGGCTGCAACGTCACCGTTTGCTATTACCTGTGCTGCTGTTCTTTGTCCGTGATGTTGTTCTGCTAAACCGGTTTGTTGTCTAGTGTGCATTTTCCATGATGTAGCAAGCGTGCCAGCTATAAAAAATGTTGCCAGCAATGCAATACCGGTATATCCTTCACCAAGCCAGGTAACAAAGCCAATAACCACTGCAGCAACGGCGGCTTTCATATCCAGTTTTTTTAAACCGATTGTTACAACCGCTGCTGTGCATAGTAAAATAAAAACAAGTCCGCTTTGCCACATATTTGCAACAAGATTAAGGTTTTTCATTCTTCCTGTCGTAACAGATTTTCCGGCTCCGGCCGGGGAATTTGCAACTTTCTTTTTCGCACTACCTCTTTTGCAAAAGTTATAAGCGCAGACAAAAAATATTGCTATAATTGATGCGGAAAACCCAGCTATTCCCTGCACTCAAACCCATGCCCGTTCGCGAAGCCATAGCAGGAAAAGATGAAGTGTATTCCATCACATTTTCCACCTGCCTGGCACAAGTATCCAGTATTGCTAATGCGTCACAGCAACATAAATCAAAGACCATAACAGATGACTTCCGCAAAGGGGAATGGTCTTGCGGTGCCGGAGTTGATAATATATCAAAAAATAATGGAAGATCTTTTCCATCATACATTGCTTTTCGGGACGTTTTCGAAGAAATGAAAAATAAAGAGGCGACGCTTCTACCATCTTCTATCGTTTAATTGTCAAATGAGAAGATGAATTTTTTTCGAGTAAATTTATTCTCTTATCTCTTGAACGATGGACAGATACCAACAGGTTTTTGAAAACAACAAGAAATGGATCATCGAAAAAACTGCTGACAATAAAGAATATTTTAAAAATATGGAGACGGGCCAGCAACCTGATTTTTTATTTATCGGTTGTTCAGATAGCAGGGTTCCGGCAAATGAAATAATGGGTCTTGCCCCTGGTGAAGTGTTTGTTCATCGGAATGTGGCCAACATTGTATCAAACATAGATATAAACGTACAGTCAGTTATTGAATATGCAGTAGAACATTTGCATGTAAAATATATTGTCGTTTGCGGGCATTATCATTGTGGTGGTATTAAAGCGGCAATGCACCCAGACGATCTTGGATTACTGAACGGATGGCTGCGGAACATCTCGGATGTTTACAGAATGCATTTCGATGAACTTACCTCCATTGCGGATTTGCCTCTAAGACAGAAACGGCTGGTGGAGCTGAACGTTATTGAGCAATGCCTGAACGTTGCAAAATCAGCGGCTGTTCAAAAAGCGTATTTCAAAGGAGAACTGAAGGGAGTATACGGTTGGGTTTATGATGTTGGTACCGGAGAACTTATTGATCTTAAAATCGACATAAGGTCTATAGCTGACAAATTCAGAGAAATTTATATTTTAAATAAAGATTGACTTATTGCACGCCACGCACAGGCTATTGCTGCATATTTGCGTCAGATAAAGGTGTTACATGAAATGATATAGAAATAAAACATTAGCAGTAAAAGCAGGTTTTGGCTTATCATTGATTTCTAACTGAATATATTTTGTTGCTTTGGAAATTCCCCTTAGGTTAACGATAGATGTTAGAACCACCCTGCACCTTACCTCGCTTCCAACAAGCACTGCCTCTCCGAATTTTAGTTGCTCAATTCCATAGTTAACCTCCATCTTAATATTTTGGACATCCACGATTTGCTTCCAAAGAAAAGGAATAAGGGAAAGAACGAGGTATCCATGTGCAATTGTTGTTTTAAAAGGGCTTTCTGTTTTAGCTCTTTCGGGATCCGTATGAATCCATTGCTGGTCTAAGGTGGCCTCTGCGAATTTATTTATCTGCTCCTGTGTAATAAGGTGCCAGTTAGAAACGCCTAATTCCTTACCTACATACGATTCAAATTCTTTATGACTTTTTATTATAATCATGCTACTAAGATATATTATTATTAAACCCGATTCGGTAAAGAATTGCCCGATCAATATAAGCATAGTTCTTCCCCCAATATCTCCTTAAAAAAGCTCCGTCTTTTTCATGCGGCTAACAGCTATTGACTTAGCTGTATTACGTGTTTAAAACCGCTATGTCCTTGCTGCCGTACAATGCCCAAAAAAAGAGAAATTGCACGGAAGAAGTGATAAGTGAAGACCTTACTATATTACGGTATTAGCAGCCAGGCTGTTACCTGATTTTATTTAAACCTTTGCCGAAAGTGAATAACCTGAAGCTATTGAAATTTCATACATTGCTAAACCAATGTCGTTAACTTAAGTGCATTTTAAAGCCCTCGCGTTTGAAGAGGAATTTAAGGTGAGGCCAGGGCCCATCGGGCAAATACGCAATATTCAATGCTCAGGTAAAAACCTTTAAAAAATTGGTTATTGAATATCGAATGATAAACCCGTTCCTCGTTGAACATTGATTATTAAGTGTTGAATTAAATATGGTACATGCCTTTAAAGAAATGTATCTAAACTAAACGACATTGCATTGTAAAACAGAAAAACCAGCTTCGCATGAATAAAAATACTCTATCATTTACAAAAAATGTTCCTGATAAGCCAACGGGAATTACTTATCTTAAAAACAAGTACACCGTATTCAGTAAAACAGCCTGGTTAATTACAATTATAATTTTGCTTTGTGTTGGTTCGCTTAACGTACATTCCCAGATCACACTTAATTATTCAAATTTTTTACTCCCACCTTCAGCTACTTATAGTTTTCAGGGAGCTGTTACCAAAGGTGTTGCAGTTCCATCCGCAGGCGCCGGTCAAACCTGGGATTACAAAAATTTAAAAAATAATTCATTTTATTCCCTACGTGAATTTATCCCTGAAACAAACGCCGCTTTCCCTAATTCAAAAAGGCAAATAGTTGCCGGTGATTATCGCTTTTTCGCCGGATTCTCAACGACAATTTACCAACATGAAAGCAACAACAATTCAGCTTTAAAATTTATTGGCGCTACTACAAACCGAACCGCTTATTCGCTTGCATTCAAAACCGGCGTATCAACCGATTCTTTAATACTTCTTTCGCAAAATATTTTTTATGGCGGAAGCAAAATTGCCGTTCCTTATCCATGCACTTATCAATCAACATGGGTTTTGGGAGAATATATTGTATATAACATGCAAATTTCTTTAGCGTCTGAGAAACTGGATCATGCATCGCTTACATTTGTATCAGGCACGCTTAACAGCAGAAGTATTATTGGTTGGGGAAGGATGAGGGTGCCTGTGGCTACAGGCTATATTCCCTGCCTGATGATGAAAATTCACAGAGCTGAAACAGATAGTTTTTACGTGAATGGAGCGCCCGCCGGCACCGCAGTACTGAACGTATTAGATGTACTACAGGGACAGGTAATCCATACGTATCAATACGCATTTAAAAGAAAGGGAATTGAGCAAGACCTTATGACTTTTACAATGGATTCTTCTTACAACCGGATACAAAAAATTATGTACGATGATAAACATGTCAATATTGAGTGCGGCAAAAACGCCGTAACAATGTGCCTTAATGGAAAGAATGTGTGTAAGGCTTATAAAAATAATGAGGCAAACCATGCCATGCTAAATCACGGTGCAACCATAGGTAATTGCACAACAACTTTCTTCGCTGCTTTGTCCCTGATAAAGCCATGAGCGCAACAGCGTTTTAAATTCACCGCCCCGCAAATGAAGTTTGAGATGATTGATGAAAAGAATAAATGCTAAACGAATTATCCGGAAGAATATAAATTTTCATCGGCTAAGCTTTATTATACAGGAATTAATGGTTCGATCCTTATCACGTAGTCGTGAATGCATTTTGTTGATAGCACATCCAACAAAGGCGGCGAAGTAAACTTTACTTCACTGTTATACCTATCAGTTTATTCCCGGCCACTGCGTACCCATTTGAAGATGCATAAAAGCTGGTACAATTTACGGATGCGATATTTTTAAATTGAACAGACGTCCAGTTATTGCCGCTATCTGTAGTTTGCCAAACGGCGCCATACGAATATCCAAAATCTCCACCTGAATAATCGCCGTTGCCAAAAACAAGACAGTTATTTGAAGTGAGTGGGTCAACAACTGTAAATCCCATTAAGCCAAACGGATTTGTGTTTATCCAGGTGTTTCCATTGTCGGTTGTTCTATACAGGTTAATATTGTCAACGATACAAAAGCCAATACCCTCTTTAAAACTAATATCAGTTGAATTACTTGCTTCAAAAGCCAATTCGTCTTTCCAGGTATTTCCATCATTTTCACTTACTAGCAATTTTGTTCCTAAACCTGTGCAGTAACCATGATTATTGTGGAATATAATTTTATGAAGGGGCGTAGGAGAAAGATTTAAAGATGTCCAGTTATTACCTTTATCCGGCTTTTGAATACCTGGTTGTCTGATCCGTTGCAAACTGCAAATAATTCTCCTGTGTCATTCATAGCAATGGAAACAAATTCAACATCTTGTTTTTCGAATATCTTTTCCCAGGTTGCTCCCCCATCAATTGTTTTGAGTATTATACCACCCGGCAACATGCACCCTGTTCCTATACATTGATTTTTTCCGCCAACAACATATCCTGTGGTTCTATCTGTAAAAAGCAATTGGTATAAATGCATTGAATCTGCAGGATCATATTGGATCGTCCAGTTAAGGCCGCCATCTTTTGTTTGATAAATTCTTTCATTACCCGTTATAACAATACCATTTGCGGCATCAAAAAAATGTATGCCGGTTACCTGAGACTGAAATGAAAAAGTATTCTTCACTTCTATTTTTATAGTATTGTTTTCAAAGGGCAGTGAGTCTAATGGCGTAACAGGAAAAAATGGTTGAGTTTCCTTTTTGCAACCTGAAACTGATAAGACTATTACTGATAAAAGTATTAAGCAGGAATAAAATGATCTCATTTAGAATTGACAATTAATTAAAAGTAAAGGTTGCAAAACTAAAAATATTTAACCAAGCTATTATTCTTCCTGGCAATGTCTCGCAAAGGCTTTGTGCTTAGCCGAAGGCATGACAAATTCGTTGTGCGATACGCTATATTTAAGAATTTATCTATACGTTAATAACATTAATTATAAAATTAACGGTGCATTCAGCACTTTAAAAACTGAAATAATACAAATGACATAAATGAAAAAAAGAAAAGGCTTACAACTTTTATTCTTAGCTGTTGTATCTATTGCATTTATCTTTTCAGGTTGCAGTGCCGGTTCTTCCAGCTCAGAAGATGTAATACGTTCACTGCAAAATGAATCAATTCTTTAAAAACCGATATAAACTCTTTAAAAAATGATGTTAGTAACCTGGAAAGTAAAAATAGCTCTTTAGAAAGCAAACTTAAAACTGTAGAAAATAATGTAAATACGTTGGGATATAAAGTTCGACCATAATTAAAAAGTTGTGTATTCTTAATTCCGGACTGATGTCAATATTAGCTACCCGTATGGAAATAGTCAGTCCTTAACGCAACGAACAGAAAAGCCCCTCTGCTTTTCGTAAGACATGCTGTCAATGAAACCACCGTAGCTGTGCAAGCGGCGGCACCAGGCATACTTGGAACCGGCCTCAGTAGAGGTCCACCATAAACCGAGGAAGTTAATGTAGCAGAATTGTCCAATGGTGCTACGATAACCGCCCGGAAGCGCTGTGAAGCCGCTGCTGTTAGTAGCTTCAACGTTGGGATCCAACCAATGGTCTGTTCCGGTTTCTTTCATTTTACCACCCGCATTGTGCGCATTGGTTCCTAAAAATGTTGAAGCTGCAAGCCATTCTGAAGAGCTCGGTATATGCCATCCTGCAGGAGCTAATCCCCTTGGGTCATGTATTGCATACCAATTGTATAACTTGCCATAGACAGCACCGGTGGCAGAATCGTTATTATACCAGCACCAGGCACCGGTAGTTAATGTAGCCCATTTAACAGAGTCCTTCACCTGTGGTATCTTGTCTCCATTCCTGTAACGACTTACATTCAAATTATTTTTCATCCATACCTGTGCGCCTATAATTACTGAAGGAATTTTACTTGGCTGCGTTGAAATTTCATCGCCAACACCGGAAGATTGAATGCTGCTGTTTTCTTTAGTCCGGGACATTGCTAACAGCATTAAAACTGCACAAGTTGCGAATGTTGCTTTCATGTTGAGTGTTTTGCGGTAAAGAAAATCGTGTGAAGCAGATAGACGAATAGTTAATCCCTGATACAACGAACCGAGAAACCCATTTGTTTTGGGAACCGCCACCAGTCCAGGAAGGCGCTATAGCAGAGCATGCGGCGATACCATGCACCCGAAATATTATATTCGGTAGAGGTCCACCATAAACCAAGGTATTTAATATAGCAGAATTGTCCGGAGGCGCTACGATAACCGCCCGGAAGCCCTGTGAAGCCGCTGCTGTTAGTAGCGTCAACGTTGGGATTGAACCAATGCGCCGTTCCGGTTTCTTTCAATTTACCACCCGCAGTATTCCCTAAAAAGTTTCCGGCTGCATGCCATTCCGAATCGCTCGGTATATGCCATCCTGCAGGCGCTAATCCTCTTGGGTCATGTACTGCATACCAATTGTATAACTTGCCATAAACAGCGCCGGTGGCAGAATCGTTATTATACCAGCACCATGCGCCGGTAGTTAATGTAGCCCATTTAGCAGCGTCCTTTACCTGTGGTATCTTGTCTCCGTTCCTGTAACGGCTTACATTCAAATTATTTTTCATCCATACCTGTGCGCCTATAATTACTGAAGCAATATCATTTTGCCGCATTGAATTTTCGTTGTCAACAGTAGAAGATTGAATGCTGTTGTTTTCTTTTTTACAGGAAACCGCCACCAGCAGCACCACTGCAGCAAGCGCTGCTTTTATTTTTGTTTTCATGTTGGAATTTTATTAATTGAGCAACTCTTTATCAGATCAAATCGAATTAAATCGAATCTAATACCATTCGATAAAGTTCGACAATAAAAAGCAAGCTTTTAATCGGCGCTATTTGATACTTTCTATCGGCTGATCATGAATATAGTGCGGCCAGGTATTATTACATAAACGGCAACGCATTTATTCCGTAATCAACTTCATGATTTAAAAGGCATAGACTTAACAAAATCCTGTACATGAAGCCGAATGTCCTTTCATCACGCAAGGCAGTGCGAAGAGATGTTGAGGAGAAGGAAAAGCAATATGCACAGGCAGGGACATTCGAAAAAGGGATTGCTTTAATCAGCAACTTCAGAAAAGTATTACAAAGGTTTATTGTAAGTGAATTCATACACGGCATAGCCATTTAACAGTTTGCCGGATAATAAAAATGCAAGTTTCGGAAGTTTTGCGAGACCGAGTTCAACGGACTTTTTTATGGTCGGCACTTTGACGGCCTGCTGATAATTGTGTTGTAAAAACAAAGCCGCAGGATCGTCCATCATATCGGTGAATGAAGCTCCATGTGCTTTAAATTTTTCATGGATAGCCCCGCCTAGTTTATCAAAAAATCTCTTTGACATAAGATCGCAGAAAACAATATGCGCCGGAAATAATGTTGTAATTGTTTTAAGCAGCGCTTCTCTTTGCGCCATGGTTAAATACATCAACACACCTTCAACAATAATGATAACATCTTTACGGTTGCTGTAAGGCGATAATTTATCTGAAAGTTTTTCTGTTTCAAAATTTATGGGGATGCGCTCAAGAGGATTTGCGCATTCGGAAACAGGTAATTTTTCATTTTTATATTCAATTACAGCAGCTTCATCTATTTCAACCCAGGTTGCGCCTTTAAAGCGATAAGCACGGCTATCGAGCCCGGCGCCGATAAGAATTACTGTAGAACCAGGACGGGCAGACAACAACTCTTTTAAATAACTGTCTATGATGTAGTGCCTTGCAGTATTACTGGCATTGGGCATCTTAAACGCTGCAAATTCCTGCCAGTATCGTAAGCCTTCTTCACTCATTAACCTTTTGGCATAGGTATCATTGATAACCGGGTGAATTGACGCTGCATCCTGCATTCTTACACCACAACAATAATAGGCTGTTTGGGAAACTGCTTTCATAAAAAGGAAAAAATAAATCAGTATTGTCCGGTTAACTTAGGCTAAAGCCCGTTGGATAAGGATTCCGCTATATAGCCCCAGGCTTAAGCCTGGGGCTAGTGAAAACCAAGCCCATCAAGGGCTTTAGCCCAAGAATTAAAATTTTAGTCGGACAACAATGAAAATAAATAATGAAACAAGATAGTAAATCCGGGAAAATATTTACTACGCAAGAATAGCTGCTGAAACAAATTCAGCGTGATGTGCAACTTTCCTCTTTCCGCAATATCCCCTCAAAAAGCCAAGATATTTTTATCACACCCTCAAGCGCCTTCAGGTCTTACGACGGCTATTATACTTAATATATATGTTTATGATCGTTTAAATGTGTAATTTTATTTCTCCTGCCTAACTACTTGTTAGTGATTTTATATCAATGCGCAGTTCTATTGAACTGATTTGTCATTTCAAATATATTGTATCATTAACCAACATCTATGCACGTATTTAACCAAGTGCTTGCTGATAAGTTAAAAGAAATTTTAGACTTGCAAGCGAAAATAAAATTGCTGGAAGCTCAATACGATTCATTATCAAGGGCCGATGAACCATCTGAAATATTACAAATACTCCGGCTTAAAATAAAATACCTGAAAAAAGATTTAACGACCAGAGAAGGACAGGCTTTAACGTTGTTCAATTAAACGCCGGTATTTATTTGGTTGCCTAAAATAACACGCAGCTCCCCTCCTGGAACACGCATTAGAATTAATGAATAAAAGCAGGTCTGTTATGCTACTATTTTCTGCGCAGATGATTTATTAAGATAAGCATTGGCATCGTGCTCTACGGCGCCGGCAGGCAGCCACTGCCACCACACACCCAATTGCTGTTTTATGATGTTTGTATAAAACGCGGGAAGTTGTTTTGTTTCGCCTTCAAAATAATCCCTGAAACTTTTATCTTCTGCAAGATTTTTACGCACCTGGCGATAGAATTTTAAACGGCCATGTCCTTCGTTTGAAATGGCTCTCATAAAATTCATCCAGCGATTGGTAAAGTCTTTGGTAGCTTTAAAGCGGCGGTACATTGCCCTGGCAGAAAAAGTATAGGCAGTAAGGTCAATTACTTTATCATAAAAATCAATCCACTCATAATTCTTAGGCTTGATATTCATGGCAAGGTGATTATTCAAAAAATGAAAAGGAAAACCAAGCACCCGGTTTTCTTTTTGATATTCGAGGTTAAGCGGTGCGGCCTGCCCAAAAGCGCTCAACAACGAATAACCCGGAAATGCGGCGGGAGATTTATCAACAAAGCGTTTGGTTAATTCAAAAGGTTCAGCACCTTCATCGCAGTCAAGGCCTAATACAAAGTTGGTTTGAATGTAAGGTATATAATCAAACATCATATTCACATGTTCTGATATGCGGTTAACTTTTTCCTGGCCTTTTATATGCGATGTCTTTGATTTGTTGCCCAAATCATACCACGATTCAATACCCGGCAACATGGCTTCAAAACCATTTTTTTGCATGACCTTTAGATGGGGTTCAGTAAGAATTGACAAGCTGCTTTCTGCAATAAAGCGAAAACTTTTTGCAGGCGCGGCGGAAGCAATTGCCTCCATATTTTCATCGAAGCGAATACCGAAATTGGGATCATGCCAAACAACCAGCGGCCGCTTAAATTTTGTAAGCAGGAAACGCAGGTCTTTTTTAGCTGTTTCAAAACTAAGTGCCTGGTAAGGCACAGTTGAATCAATACAAAATGAACAGGTATAAGGGCAACCGAGGCTACCTATCATCGGCACAATTTTAAGGAAGGGCGCCTTTTTTAAAGTGGGTTCAATAAATTTCCATCTTTCTTCAACACCGGGAAGAATGCCCGGCTGTGCCTTTTCTGAAAGTTGTGTTCCTATCTTTCCCTGTGGTACACAATTATTGAGCACTTCCATAACCGTTGACTTGTGCGTAAAGCCAAGCACATAATCAAAATACTTAACCGCATCATCAGGATAGCATCGTGCGTGCGGACCGCCTAAAACAGTAACAGCACCTTTACTTCTAAAAAAATTACTGAGTGCATACGCCAGTAATGCCGCCTGTGTAAAAGAACAGATAAATACAACATCAACATCTCTGGGTAATTCTTTACTGAGGTCTTCAAGACCGGTATAACAGATCATTTTTACATCATGCCCCTCCTGCTCACACCAGGTTGCAACAACCTGCGGCATAATGCTCGCAAGGTTTGCATGCATAATACGTGCCCACAAAGTGCTGGCCGGGCCTTTGCTTACAAGGTCGATAACGCCGATATTTAATTTTGCCATATTTTTTTATTAAAACTTTACTTCTTTTCCTTCAACTTCCTACAATGTAATAAGAAGCATTTCCGGAAAAGCGATTAATTTATCCGTGCTTTCATACTATTTTCAATACCGTAATAAAGCTGCTACAGGCTTGAATTTAAAGGTTATTCTGCTTTAATTTAAAATCAAAACCGGCTTACCTTGTTATATAAAAGTGACGATAGTTTTTTATAGCCCTTAATATATTTATGCAATCACCGTTTTTCACCAGGCCATTACCTCATAATGCTATGATTATTGCCTTGCTCTTAATTAACTGCTAATGATAACTTTCCCCTTCTCTGAATATCATCCCAAAAAAGCAATCAGTACATGCAAGTAATCCAGCATTTAGCATGGCGGCAATTGAAACACAAAGTCCATCATTTAACGTATTCAACCATGCCTGTTCGCAAAACCATAGCAGAAAAAGATGGAGTCGATCTCACCCGCCGCGTACCTGCACTAATTGGCTGCCGTGGTGTAAGATATGTAATTCCTGCAATACAGTATAATTAGTTCAATTATTTAAACAACAAGGTCTTTACATGAGAGGTTATCATCAGGTTTAAATAACTCAGAAGAACTAAGGAAAACCGCACAGCTTCTTCGAAACATTATTCAATTGGAAGGCCTGCCTGGCGGCAGACAGGAATGCAGAACAGAAAAAATTCATTTAGCAGAAATCAGGTTATTTGCCAGTGCGGACAAATATCCATTTCAATCCATGTAAAGCAAGCTTGTTGAACTGCTTTCACTCTTGTTGGTGTTGTTACAGTTATGAGAGCAATAAAGTCGGCAAATTTTATGGAGTCGGCAGATTTCGGAGAAGAGCAGCAAAGAACTATGAAAAATATTTAAAACAGTTTATTTTGCACTGCAGTACTGTTGTGAGTTGTCAGTGGTGAATGGTGAGTAAATGCTTCTGAATAAGTTATCACTCACAACTGACTACTCACCATTCACAATAAAATTCCTTTAAACAGCACAACGCAATGAAAAGAAGAAGCTTTATAAAAACCACAGCAGCCGGAAGCCTGGCATTCCTGCTACCTTTCCCGTCACAGGCAAAAATTCCGGGCGGTAAATTAAGAATTGCACAGGTAGGGTTGGGTGCCCAGGGCTTAAGTGATTTGCACGATATTGCGTCACACCCCGATGTAATAGTGGTAGCCCTGTGCGATGTGGACACCACTAAAACAGACAGCGTTAAAGCCACTTATCCCAATGCTAAAACATTCATTGATTACAAAGAAATGTTTACAAGCATGAGCAGCGAAATAGATGCCGTGGTGGTATCCACGCCTGACCATGGACATGCCCCTGTTTCACTCATGGCTATGGAACTGAATAAAAATGTGTATTGCCAAAAACCTTTAACCCATTACATTTCCGAATCGAGGAAAATGGATGCGGTAGCCGCGCAGAAACAACTGGTAACCCAAATGGGCATACAGGTACATTCATTTTATGAATACAAGCTGGGCACCATATTAATTCAAAAAGGTATTATAGGCAAGGTGAAAAAAGTAATTGCCTGGTCACCGAAGGTTTGGGGTTATGATGGCCCGGCGCCGGACGGCAGTGATCCTGTTCCGGATGGGTTGCATTGGGATCTATGGCTGGGCACTGCGCACCAAAGGCCTTATAAAGAAGGGTTTTATCACCCCGGCAACTGGAGAAAATGTATTGATTATGGTTGCGGTACTTTGGGGGATATGGGTGTTCATATTTTCGACACGCCCTATAATGCTTTACAACTAAGTGTTCCTTTAACGGTGAAGAACTCCTGCCGGCAGCCAACCGATTTTGGCCACCCGGAAAAAAATCATGTTAACTATGTTTTCCCGGGAACGCCATATACCACGCAAACACTTGAATGGGTTTGGTATGACGGCAAAGGCGCTCCGGAAATGCAGGATGAATTAAAGCTTCCCGGTGGCGCAACTTTACCTGACCAGGGCGCTATGTTTATAGGTGAAAACGGGCAGCGGTTGTTATTGCCCCATTTTATGCAGCTGCCAAAATTGATCGTCAATGACCAATTCCAGGATATTGATATTAGTAAGTATGATCCGGAGGGCGCAGCAGGAAAGCCTGTAGCCAGCTATGCGGAAGGAGGCCCGAAGCATTACCACGAATTTGTTGACGCCTGCCTCGGGAAAGCAAAATGCAGCGCACCATTCTCGTATGCAGCCAGGTTGACGGAAGTGATTTTATTAGGTGTAATTGCAGCCCGGTTCCCGGATCAGACACTGCACTGGGATGGAAAGAATGCCCGCTTTAAAGAAGAAGCTGCCAATAAATTTATAAGTGGCCAACCGGTGTAAGCTTGTTTGTTTACCCTTATTGATGTTGTCGCCAACAAGGAGTTCCTAAACGAAAGCAACATACATTCAGATAATCGAATTTGCCGGTCACAGACCGGCATAGGCTAAGTACAAAAACCAACAACCCTGAGCACCTCAGGCGGGCAATGACCATTAATGAATACATACGTTTATTATCGTAAATATGTAATTTTATTTTTCCCATCTAATTATTGTTAGTGATCTTACATCAACGCGGTTCTCTTGAACTGATTTTTCATTTCCAATATATTCATCATTAACCAACATATATTGCACGTATTAACCAGGTGCTTGCTGATAAGTTAAAAGAGATTTTAGACTTGCAGGCAGAAATCAAATTGCCGGAAGCACAATACGGTTCATTATCTAAAACCTATGAACTACTTGAAATATTTATTACAAGCACTAAGGCTTAAAATAAAATATCTGAAAAAAGATATAACAACCCGGGAAAAGCAGGCTTTAATGTTATTCAATTAAGAGCTGCTATTTATTTAGTGCCTGAATAATACTTACCTCCCTTCCCGAATGTCTCCTCGCAAAGAAATAAGCTTTCATTTCATTCAATATTGAACATTGATTATTTGTATATCCAGAAATAAAATACTCAAGCCCATTATTTTCCGTAGTTTATTTCTCACTCATGTATCCGTTGTGCTATGCTAACTTTGCCACTTTCATCGCTTTAAAATTTTTTTGTTTGGCGCATAAAATTTAAGCCGCCGGAAGACCTGCTATTAAATGCAAACAGGTTTATTTATGAGAATAAAACTTATCAATCTGGGCATCCTCATTTTTATCATGGGTTGTGCAAATACAGAAGTGAAAAATAACAAAGACCTGGAACAAAACATGATGGACGTGAAAATATACCAGGAGAATATGGGTGATCATATTAAAGCAAAAGACCTGGAAGATGCTTCCTGGCTGCTGGAAGGCATGGACAGCATTTTACTTATACTTGACAAACAGGTTACAAATCATTATAAACTCCCTGCTCCATTTTCATACTATTATAAAAAAGAACTGCGCAAGCCCATAAAAGGCATCCGGGAAGCAATACAGGATAAGGATACAGCCAAAGCTTTACACAATTATCGTATCCTGGTTAATAATTGCAACGACTGCCATATTGATAACGAAATTGATAAACAGGTGAACTTTTAGCTTATGCAACTATTGACATAATAACGATGTGGACGACACACAGTATTTTTAGTTAGTTATCTTTAGTTATACAGTACAATATCCAACATTCCTGTTAGTCCGATAACTTCATAAAGCCTAATAATTGAAATGATCATTTTGACGTTGCCTTATTTCATCTGTTACTTTATTAGTCCAGTCAAGCAACATATTTTTTTGAGTGTTGGTCAGTTTAGTGCCCGGATGCATGATCGTATAAGACATTAACGGCATTTCATCTTTTTCCAGCGTTTCTTTTATTTCCTTCAGTTTATGAAGTTGCTTTTTAGCTGAATAATTGCCGAATTCAGTAAAGTTCAATTCCAGCTTACCGGTTTTAACATGATTGAACACCCAATGATTTATAGGGGTGATCCGGTCAAACCAAGGATAATTGGTATAATTGGAATGACAGTCGTAGCAAGATTTTTTTAAAATAATTAAAACATTTTCCGGAACTGAAACTGTATGAGTAATATCGTTAAGACTCATAAAATTTCCCTGGTTTTTTGCAGGCTGAATAGCTTGTATTGCTATAAACAAAATAACAAAGCCAACAAGCAATTTCTTTTTCATTTTGCATAGATATTATTCTAAAATAATAACAAAAACCCGAATTGCTTCATTATGCTTATCCGTAAACAAGCTTATCTTCAAACTGTCAATCTTTTTCATTCCATTTAAATTCAGGTAAAAAAATCAACATGAAGGATATTAATACTATCAAAGTTAATTTCAAAGGTGGGATCATACCACCTGCCCGGCTTTATAATATACTCGTGGCTGCAGGCAAATTTGGTTTGCTTAATGTGCGTTTCGGTTTACGCCAGCAGCTATTGCTTGATGTGTCGATAGAAAGATTGAATGACTTCACTGCAGAACTTGAAAAACTCGGCATAAACTTTGAATTGGGCAACCAGGAGTATCCCAATATAGTTAGCTCCTATCCTGCCGAGGAAATATTTATTAAGGATACCTGGCTCACCGAAAATATTTACAAAAAAATTTTTCAATCCTTTGACTATAAGCCGCAGTTAAAAATAAACATCAGCGACAGCGATCAAAGTTTTACGCCTATGCTTACGGGCAACATCAACTGGGTGGCTTCACCTGATGAAATGCACTACTGGCATTTGTTTATCCGTTTTCCCAAAACAAATGTGGTGTACAACTGGAAGGATATCGTAAACACAAAAGATATTTCCGCCCTATCGTTACGTATCGAAGAAATTATCATGGCGGAGCGTGAAATATTTTATGAGAATGACCAGGCCGATGGTGATGAACTGTATGAAAAAGTGATGACACAAATATTTGACGCAAAGCCGGTGGAGAAGCCAGTGGAATTACCGCCATTCAATCTTCCTTATTATGAAGGCCTGAATCACTACAACGACAAATACTGGCTGGGCATTTACAGGCGGGATGAATTATTCAGCATTCGTTTTCTTAAGGAAGCTTGCCTGCTGTGCATTCGTACCGGCGCACAACAATTGTGCAGTACTCCCTGGAAAACAATTATTATAAAATCCATCAGGGATGAGAACAGGAACGATTGGAATGATCTGCTGGATAAACACCAGATCAACCTGCGTCATGCAGCCAATGAATTAAACTTCCAGGTAGAAGACAATAGTTATAAAGCGCTGCAGCTGAAACAATATCTTGTAAAATACCTGAATGATGATGATACCAGGACATTTGGCGTTTGTATTGGAATAAAGACAAAAAGAAAAAGTGAAGTCTTCTGCAGTATATTGGTGCGGCGCAGACCCCTGATACGAATCGGTAAACTAGAGTTCTTTCACCTATATGATATTTTATGCGCAAAAGATTACAACCCAAATGAGCGAACGGATTTCATATACAGTAAGGATAATCCAAAGTTGGTGCTTGCCGAGCAATTGCGCGGCGCCGTGCTTTCTTATTATAGCCGTAACAGTAAAGCAATAGAAGCCCCGGTAATTGAATCATGGTGATCATTTATTGTATGACAGAACTTGCAAAAAAGCTTCCTTACCTGGTGCAGTTTACATAAACGCATTGACCTAATCATAAGCTAGTGTAAGTTAAGCGTGAATGGTGAGTGAATTCTAAACCCACAACCGACCGCTCACAACTCACCCAATGCAACAGTTTACAATTAACGTAGCACGAGTGTTAATCAACATAATGCCGCAACAAATTCTTCCGTGTTTCTGTACAATCCGTGGCAAATAAAATGAGAATTCCTGCGTGACATGACAATAGAGATAAATCAACGTAATACCACAATAAATTCTCCCGTGTTCCTGCGTGATCCGTGGCACATAAACACCGGCAGCATCGCCGGTTTTCAATTTTCGCTCATTCACTACAAAATAGCAGTCAATATTATCTTTAACGTAATCAACTAAAGCCTTTTTAAAAAGCATATAGCCAAGGGGTTTTTTTTATGATAAAGCCCTTGCCCTTTTCTTTCGAAATGTTCAAACTGTCAAATAACTTTCAATGGCATCTTGTGCATCGCTTTCGCCCAATGCCTGTTTCAAAATATATCGCCGGGTGGAATACAGTGTCAATCATTACAGGGCTGTCGCTCAATTGAGAAAACGACTTTAAACTTACAGGTAACACAAAATTTTTACTTAGGCGAGCTTCTTCTCAATCAGCCATCGATGCCCGAATGGGTCTTCGATTTCACCCTGCCTGTATGCATACTCATAATCTTTCGCGGCATTTATTTCTTTGGCTCCCGCGTTAATAGCATTATGCATCACTTCATCTACATTTGGTACAAACAAACCAATAATGGTTGTTATGCCATTATGCTTTTCCGGGGTGAAGAAATATGGCCTCGTTACCTCATGCAAATGAAATACGGCGCCGTTGATATTAAGTTCTGCAACATGCACACTGTTATCCTCATTTCTTAAACAAAAATGTTCTATTGCACCGAATGCTTTTTCATAAAAAGAAATATCTGTTACGCCATTATTGATCAAAAGTTGAGGAGCAAAAAAAGTAGTTTTCGTTTCGCTTAACATAGAAGCGGAATTTAATATTAATGTAATAAGCTGATACCTGATGAAGATAATACAAACATTTTACTCCGCTCTTGCTTTTATTACTTACAAGAAGTCCATAAACAGAGTTGATATTAATTCATCAATTAAACACCCTGGTCACAACTATTGTTATGTCAACTAAAAGTGCCGTTCACAGTATTGCTCCTGCATTCTTGTTATATGTTTTTCCGGGCAAATAATTCTGCATCAAATGTGATAAAATGAATAACATCCTTTTCTTATCTTTCCTTAAAATACGCAGGGATGCCGCAGGTCCGTCACCTATCCGCAATTATGTTTACCGATATAGAAGGTTATACAGCCCTGATGCAGCAGGATGAGGACAATGCCATTTTAATACGAAACCGCCATCGTGAGATCCTGGAAAAAGAGCACAGGCAGTACAATGGAAGGGTGATACAATATTATGGCGATGGTACGCTAAGTATCTTTCAAAGCGCAGTGGAAGCAGTACACTGTGCGTTAGTTATGCAGCAGGCATTTTGCAGGCATCCTAAAGTGCCTGTGCGGGTGGGACTACACATAGGTGATATTATTTACCATGATGGACAGGTTATGGGGGATGGCGTTAATGTTGCCTCACGTATTGAATCATTGGGAGTAGCCGGCAGTGTATTGATGTCAGACAAAGTGAATGACGAGATCCGTAACCACCCGGAGTTGAATACGTATTCCGTAGGCGCTTATCAACTTAAAAATATTGAGCGGAAGATAGAAGTGTTCGCATTGGATCATGAAGGATTGATAAAACCCAAACCAGGCATGCTGACAGGGAAAACAGCAGATCCAAAAAACGCTTTCTCCCATGCATTGGGTGAATATGTTCCGGCATATAGTGACATTCGCAAACCGGTTAAAAACATCCCCGCTAAAAGCATTGCCGTCCTGCCATTTACGAATATGAGTAATGACCCTGAACAGGAATACTTCAGTGATGGAATGGCCGAAGAAATTATTAGCTCCCTTACACATATACGCGACCTGAAAGTTGCCGGCAGGATGTCTTCTTTCCAGTTCAAAGGAATGAACACCGACTTACGCGAAGTGGGAGAAAAGCTTAGTGTAAGCACCGTACTGGAAGGCAGCATACGTAAGCAAGGTAACCGTGTTCGCGTTACCGCGCAGTTGATCAGCGCGGAAGATGGATTTCATTTATGGTCGGAAAAATATGACCGCGACCTCGATGATATTTTCGCCATACAGGAAGAGATCGCCATTTCAATTACAGAAGAATTGAAGGTGACTTTGCTTGAAAAAGAAAAATCACATATCAGCAAAACACCTACACAAAACAGGGAAGCATATCAACTATATCTAAAGGGGCGTTTTTACTGGACCCAACGGGGTTTGGGGCTTAGAAAATGCCTGTATTATTATCAGCAGGCTGTGGAACTGGACCCTTCATTTGCCCTGGCGCATGCAGGTATTGCCGATGTGTATGGGCTCCTCGGCTTTTATTCATTGATGTCTCCGGGCGACTGCCTTCCGCGGGCAAAGGAAGCCGCCTCAAAGGCAATTCAATTAGACAACTCTCTTGCAGAGGTTTATACCACGCTTGCTTTTTTAAGTGGTTTTTACGATTGGAACTGGCCGGAAGCAAGAAAGTATTTTCAAAAAGCGCTGGATATTAATTTTAATCACGCTCCTGCACATTACTGGTACAGCCTTTACCTTACAACAGTGGAAAGAAAGCCGGAAGATGCTATCAGGGAAGGAACCAAAGCGCTGGAGTTGGAACCATTAACGGCTGTGCAATACAGCCTTATGGCAGTTGTTTACCTTAATGCAGGCAGATTTGAAGAGGCATTGCGATCTGCTGAAATGGCCGTGCTGTTGGATGCAAGCTCATTTTTATCCTACAGGTATCTTGGGCTGAGCTTAGCTATTTTAAAAAAATTTAATGAAGCCATTGAGGCGCTTGAAACGGCTGCATCGCTTTCTTCCCGGCACCAGTGGCCATTAGCAGATCTATGCTGGGTTTATTCAGTAACCGGCAATATGCAGGCAGCACAAAAAATCTATGATGAATTAGTTAAGCGGTCAGAGACAGAATATATTTCCGGTTTCTTTTTGGCTTGTGGCGCCTATTCACTTCAACACCATGATAAAGCATTTGAATTTTTAGAAAAGGCTTATGAACAAAAGGACGGGTTGCTATTGGTTTCCAGGACATGGCCTGCGGCACAACCTATGAAAAATGATCCCCGGTTTATTACCTTGGTTGAAAAAATAAATTTTCCTTCCCCTCAGCTTCCATAAAATATAAAGCAGATGCGGGACGCAGCCTGCAACGGACGCTACGTTTCAACCATACAAACGACACAAATATTTTCTGCGCGCTATAATCATCAAAAAATATACCCTGGCTTTTATAATTTTAGCATTTCAAAACTGAAATAATAATATGACCCAAGAATTATTTGAAGCCGTAGATCAATATATCTGTAAACTTTTTGCCGCTGAGGATGATGCACTGCAGGCAGTAGTTGAATCAATAGAAAAAAATAATATTCCCCAAATAAGCATTTCTGCCAGCCAGGGTAAATTCCTGCAGGTATTGGTAAAGTTGTGCAGGGCAAAAACAATCCTGGAGATCGGAACGCTGGCGGGCTACAGCACCATCTGGATGGCAAGAGGATTACCGGCAGATGGCAAACTTATCAGCCTTGAATACGAACAATTACATGCTGATGTAGCAAGCGAAAATATTAAACGTGCAGGGCTGGCAAACATGGTTGAAATAAGAGTAGGTAAAGGCCTTGATCTTTTGCCAATACTGCAGCAGGAAAACCAGGTTTTTGATATGATCTTTATTGATGCTGACAAACCGCCTTATGCAGAATATTTTGAATGGGCGTTAAAACTATCCCACCCGGGCACGCTGATCATTGCCGATAATGTGATCAGGGCAGGAAAAATATTGAATGAAGCGGAGGAGGATGAAATGGTAAAAGGCGTGCACCGCTTCAACAAATTACTGGCGGCAACAAAAGAGGTAACAGCATGCATCATTCAAAATGTGGGTGAGAAAGAACATGATGGCATGGCTATCGCCGTGGTGAATTAAAGTTTGTTCTGCCTGGCGAGGTTGCAACGCGCCGCAGCTATCTTCTATTCTTCAATATCTTCACGCAAAGCAATAGGCGCAGATGGGAACATTCGGAAAAGCTAAAGTATGGTAACGCAAAATCGTTAAAGCAATTTAATCCGCTCCTCTTCCAGATCAATCTGGTAAATCTGCCAGCGAATAATATTTTCATCCAATCCAGGATCTTTATTCAAACCGGCTACAAATTTTCGCTGACTGTCTAATACTTTGAGGTAATGCTCTTTTGCCTGCGGGGTCATCTTGAAATTTTCAGGCTGTTGAATTTTCCTTTCCCACTGATTAAGCATATGCAGCAGGTGCGCATCTTTAAATAAACCCTGCTGCTGTTTTTCCCTCAAAAGATTTACCGTGTAAACAGCCAGTTCATTTTTTATTTTCAATTGTAGTTCTTCTTCCGGCGCTTCATTGAAGCTGTCAAAAAGTTTAGACCGCCTGATGAAATAAGGCAACGTTAAACCCTGTATCGACAAAGTAAGCAGTATCACTAAAAATGTAACAAACAGAATAAGATTCCTGTGAGGGAATGGTTCGCCATTTTGCAATGTTGTCGGAATAGCTAAAGCGGCAGCCAGTGATACAACACCACGCATGCCTGTCCATCCCAACAGCAGTGGTAGTTTCCACCTGCTTCCACGACTCCGGGCGCGGGGGGCAACACCGGGCCTGAAGATGAGTGTGGCTATCAATGCTACATAAGAACTGATGATCCTGGCCACTATCAAAATAGCGGTTACTAAAATGCCATAGCTGATAGCTGTGGTTAGTGGTATCCCATCTGCACGAAGCCCTGCTACAACTTCCGGTAGTTCCAGCCCTATCAACATGAACACAATACCGTTAATAATAAATATAAAAGCTTCCCAAAAATTATATCCCCGAACGCGACTCTCGCCGGATAAAAACACAAACCGTCTGTTTGCTAAGAATAAACCTCCCGACACCACAGCTAACACACCTGAACTATGAAGATGTTCAGCAATCCAGTACAAAAAATAAGGTTCAATTAAGGTAAAAGCGATGTCTGAAGAAGCATCTGTAGGCAACCATTTATGTGCCTGCATAAACAACCAGCCAAATAATAACCCAATGCCAACGCCTCCAATTACCATCCATGAAAAGCTTAGCAAAGCATCCTGTAAAATGAATTGCCCCGTGCCCACAGCCAATAATGCAAACCTGAAGATAATGAGTGATGACGCGTCATTCAACAGGCTTTCGCCTTCCAGGATAGCAGAAGTGGTTTTGGATATTTTTACAAATCGCGTGATAGCATTGGTACTTACTGCATCCGGCGGAGATACGATGCCTCCCAATAAAAAACCCAATGCCAATGTAAAGCCCGGGATGAAATAATTGGTTAATACGGCAACAGCCAAAGCAGAAAAAAATACAACAAGGAAAGCAAAGCTGCTTATTATTCGCCACCACTTTTTCATCTCTTTAAATGAAACACTCCAGGCTGCTTCAAATAAAAGTGGCGGTAAAAAAATAAAGAATATCATATTTGGATCTACCTGTACCGTGGGCAACCCGGGAATAAAACTTATGAGTAAACCAGCTACAACCAGCAACACCGGGTAAGCGATGCGCAGTTTGGTTGCCAGCATCTCTATCAGCACAATAGCTGCTACAAGCGCCAGCATAAAAGGTAACTGTTCATGCATAGTTGAAATAAATATGATTAGTTACAAAAAGCAAATATGACGTAAAACTCTTGTAGAAACTATGGAAGAAATTTTGAGAAGGTAAATTTTAAACAGTTGAATATACTTGTTTTTATAGTCAGAAGTTTTGATACTGAGTCAACACAAAATGATTTCTAAACATTTAGTAAGTTTCTCTTCTTCGCAGAATCTGTGATAAAAAAACTTCTTATTCAAGTTTAAAGGCCGCTTCTTTTACTTCCTGCGAGTTACTGCCGATATAAACATTAAAATCCCCCGGCTCATAGATATATTTCAGCTCGTCGTTATAAAACTTAAGCTTGTCAACATTAATTGTAAAGCTTACCTGTTTGCTTTCTCCTTTCTTTAAAAATATCTTTTGAAAACCTTTCAGCTCTTTTACGGGTCGTACAACAGAACCAAAAAGATCCTGTATATACAATTGTACGGTTTCTTCTCCATCATAGCTTCCTGTATTGCTCACGGTGATGGTTGCTTTGACAGGCTGATCTGCCTTCATTGTTGAACTGCTTAACTGAATATCGCTATAACTAAAATTTGTGTAACTCAATCCAAACCCAAATGGAAACTTTGGATAGATAGAAAGATCAATATATGCTGACCTATAGAACCTATCGCTATCACTTGTTGCGGGCCTTCCTGTTTTATAGTGATTGTAATAAATCGGTATCTGACCTTCTGTTCCTGGAAAACTTACCGGCAGTTTTGCTGAAGGATTATAGTCGCCAAACAACACATCGGCAATGGCATCTCCTGCTTCTGTGCCCAGCCACCATGTATATAAAATTGCAGGAACATTATCTGCCGTCCAGTTGAATATTAACGGCCTTCCTGCATTGATCAAAACAACTACCGGTTTACCTGTTGCATACATTGCTTTTACCAATTCTTCCTGCATACCCGGCAAATGAATATTACTCCTGCTCTTTGCTTCACCACTCCAGTCGCTTGCTTCACCAACACTCATGATGACAACATCAGCCTGCTTTGCAATCTGAATGGCTTCTGCAAAACCGGCTTGTGAACTGTCATTGATCTCACATCCTTTTGCATACAGCAACGTTGCATTTGAACCGGCTTTGTTTTGTATTCCCTGGTATTGTGTAACGATGCGTGCAGAATCATCAGGATATTGATAAGACCAGAAACCAAGATTATCTCTTACTGCTTTTATGAACGGACCAATCAACGCAATTGTTTTTGTTTGCTTGCTTAATGGCAATAAATGATTTTCGTTCTTCAGCAAGACAATACTTTTTTCAGCAACAATTTTTTCTGCTTTTAAATTATCAGCATTGTTCCATTGCTGTTGTTCTCTTTCTTTATTACAGAATTTAAACGGATCGTCAAACAAACCCATCTCGAACTTCTTGCGAAGAATTCGTTTTACTGCATCATCAATCAATTCTACTTTTACTTTTCCATCTTTTATCAGCTTCGATAAGTTGTTGATGTAACTCCGGCTTTCCATATCCATATCGCATCCTGCAGTTACTGCTTTATACGCTGCTTCATAACCGTCTTTTGCAAAACCATGATTGATCATTTCACCAACCGAACCCCAATCGCTTACGACAAATCCTTTGAAATTCCATTTGTCTTTTAAAATATCTCTTTGCAAATATTTGCTTCCGGTTGCAGGTATTCCATTCAGATCATTAAATGAATTCATAAACGTTGCCGCTCCTGCATCTGCAGCTGCTTTGAACGGAGGCAAATAAACTTCCCACAACGTTCGTAAACTCATATCTACAGAATTATAATCACGGCCACCAATTGCCGCCCCATAAGCAGCGAAATGCTTTGCGCAAGCCATAACAGCATCCGTATTTCCCAGGCCCTTTCCCTGGAAGCCGCGCACTCTTGCCGCGGCAATGATTGAACCGAGATAAGGATCTTCACCGGCGCCCTCCATTACTCTCCCCCATCTTGGATCACGGGCAATATCAACCATCGGCGCAAACGTCCAGTGTACACCTGCAGCCGCAGCTTCAGTAGCTGCGATCCTTGAAGACAATTCAATGGCTGCCGTATCCCAACTACATGCTTCGGCTAATGGAATCGGAAAAATTGTTCTGTATCCATGAATAACATCCTGCCCGAATAACAAAGGAATTTTTAATCGTGACTGCATTGCTAACTCCTGCAACGTTCTTGTATGTTCAACGCCTGTTACATTCAGCATGGAACCCAACATTCCTTTTATGATCTGGTTTTGCTTATCTCCATCTTTTGTTATCGGGCCTGTTGCCTCCCAATCACCGTTGTATTGATTCATCTGCCCGATCTTTTCATCGAGTGTCATTAACCGCAGGACCGAATCAACTTTTTGATCGATCGTTTTCTTTTGTGCAATGCAGACAATAATCTGTGCAGGGGCAATAAGCAATGCAAACGCAATGCGAAAGATTTTTTTCTTCATAGTGCAGACAATTCATATGGCAAGTTCGAAAATCTTTTGATTATAAAAGCTTGTATGCACAGGTTAACTTCTGCCCACAATATTTCATCAAAAATCAATGAACTCAGGCAGGGATTCCGCATTTGGCACGGCATGCCAAAACAATATAACCCATATTTCAATTTGAAAGGCCGGTAAAAGAATTTGCTCCGGACATAACGTTGATAGTTTAATCAAAAAATTATTTTGTGGTAATTGCTTTTATTATTTTACTTTGCAACTCAAAGTACTTTTAAATATTAAAACTCTTGATATGAAAAAGCAAAAAAATTTATCCCGGTCAATCTTTTGGGTGGCGCTAATAACCGTACTCCTCTTATCTGTTCCACTGGTGGCTATGCAGTTTACAGATGAAGTAAAATGGGACTTAACTGATTTTGTTATTATGGGATTATTGATCTTTAGCACCGGGCTTTCTTATGTATTAGTTACAAGATCATCCTCCGGCATTATTTACCGGTTTGCTTTTGCGATAGCTATTGGGTCAACGTTTTTATTAATATGGGTTAATTTGGCTGTTGGACTTATTGGCTCAGGCCCTAATGCAGCCAACCTGATGTACGCAGGCATTGTAGCGATTGTAATCATTGGCATTTTTATTTCCCGTTTTACTACAAAAGGCATGGAGCGTGTAATGTTTACCGTAGCCGTTGCTCTGATATTGTTTGCCGTTATCCAGTTACTTGCCAAAATGAACCAATATCCCGGCAGTTCTGTAACAGAGATCATTGCCGTGAATGCTTTTTTTGCAACACTGTTTGCAGTATCCGGACTTTTGTTTCGCTACATAACATTGAAGCAATCACCTAACGCCAAAATTAGTTTGTGAAGATGTTGTTCCGACGCCCCAATGTTATTAAGTTAACATTCGGTGTAAGTCTGAAAGGCTTTAATATGAGCCTTCGATATAATCGGAGAAAAGGCATTATGATCAATTAGTTGAACCCCTGCGGGATTCAATGTGGTTTAACGCATTTCTATCCCGAATCCTATTCGGGGTTATTCAAATTCAACTGCTTCGCAGTTATTTAAATCCTTAATTTATTGACATTGCCCGGCGCCGTAGAATATAAAGTCGGGAAGTTGCACACTCGCCTGGTAAATTTCAATATCCTCTCCTGTTTTTTGTTAGCTTCGGGCGCAACATAGCATTGGATATTGTCAAATTCGCATAATAATAATTTATGGAAAGAGCTGTAGATGCAATTATTGTAGGAGCAGGCCATAACGGGCTTGTATCAGCAATACTTCTTGCCCGTGCAGGTTTACAGGTAATGGTTATTGAAGAAAAAGAGATGGTTGGCGGTGCGGCAAAAACGGAATTCCCATTCTCAAAAGTACCGACCCTTGGTACAAGCACCGGGGCTTACCTGCTTGGCGTAATGCCGCCTGAACTGATAAAAATTCTTGGAGTTGAATTCCCCTTACTCCGGCGCGATCCCCATTATTTCCTGCCTACCACCGGCAAGCGATATCTTTTGTTTGGATCTGACCGCGATGCCATGCAAAGCCAGTTTATTTCTTTTTTTTCTGAAGAGGACTGGATGGCGAATAAAATGTTGACGGAAGAAATTGAAAAGATCAGGGATGACATCGCACCCACCTGGCTGGAAGAACCCTACAGCATCGAAGAAACAGCCGCTCGTTATGTTCGCCCCGGACTAAGGCAGGTATTTATAGATCTGTGCAGGAAGCCCGTGGGTGAATATATCAATCGCTTTGGATTTAAGAGCGACCTGGTTAAAGCCATGTATGCCGTAACAGATGGGTTTTCAGGACTATTTGGGAGTTGGGATACGCCCGGTTCCGGTATGAATTTCCTCGTGCACAATATGTGCCGCCTCCCCGGGAGCGACGGCACGTGGATGATTGTAAAAGGGGGCATGGGCACGATCACAAAAACACTGTCAGACGCTGCCCGTAAAGCCGGGGCAGAGATCATTACTGCAAAAAAAGTAAGCTTCATTAATGTTCATGGTGGCGTTACCACCGGTGTGACTTTAGCTGACGGATCGCAGGTCCGCGCAAAAGCAGTAGTAGTGAATGCCGATCCATTCCGCCTCCGGGCGCTAATTGGCAGTAATCATTTACCTGCATCCTATAATGCAAAGATTGAAAATTACAAGCGGCCAGGCTCTACTTTTAAAGTTAACCTGGCTTTAAAGGGGCTTCCAAAATTTACCTGTCTTCCGGAAGATCGCGGCCAGTATGGCACCACTATCCATCTTTTACCTGATGAGCAGGATGTGATACAAAGTCTTAAGGAAGGCTTTAATGCTGTACAGGAAGGTAAGCTATATCCTTTTCCAACAATTGAATGGTATATACATACAACGGTTGATCCATCGCTCAGGGATGCAGAAGGTCATCATAATTCGGCTTTGTTTGTACAATGGGTTCCATACGAATTAAAGGGGACAACCTGGGAAGCGGAAGAGGACCGTTATGTCAAACAGCTTCTTTCCGTTTGTGATCGTTTTGCGCCCGGCACCAGTGATCTTGTGGCTGACACATTTCCACTTCACCCAAAGAAAATTGAAAGTCATTTCGGTATAACACTCGGACATATCCATCATATAGACAATACTTTTGGTTTCTCTGATCGCCTGCCATACGCTACTCCTGTGCAGGGGGTGTATTCGGCAAGTGCCGGAACGCATCCTGCCGGCTCTGTGATTGGCTGTGCAGGCCATAACGCAGCGATTCGTTTGCTTAAAGATCTTGGTATTAAACCATAAGATCAATCTCCATCCCAGTATCATGTTAGTTATAAAATGTCGTTCATGGTATTGCTGATTTTGGGATTTCCGGGTTTCGCGACTGAAGCTACGATTCAGTCTTGGAGACTAGTCCCAAATCCCGGAATAGTATACTTAACTTAACACTAGTGCTATGTTAAGCAAAATATGACGTTTCAGATTGTGAGTGGTGAGTGGTCAGTCGTGAGTGAATACCACATATGTAGGGGGATTACTCACCATTCACCACTGACAACTCACAGTTAACTTAACACTAGTGGTAACTCAACATAATAATGTCGCAACAAATTCTTCCGTGTTCCTGTGTGATCCGTGGCAAATAAAAACGACAATTGCTGCATGACATGACACTATTTGATTTTTTCACGCGGTGGTCAAAAGGAAATGTGTATTTAACTACACATCTTTCAATAATACATTTTATATCAGCTTAACTGATTGCAGCCTGATTCTTAAAAAAAATTAAAAGATCAAAAAGATAATGCCCATTTATAAACTGTTACAAACTACAACTCAGGGATGGACGATGGACGATGGACGATGTGGGATGGACGATGTACGATGTAAAAAACTTTAAACTTTAAACAATGAAATCAACTTTTAAACTATTAACTAACAAACCATGGCGCAATTTTTTCTCTGGTTTGCGCAATGAAAAAAATTGATACTGACTTTTATGATTTAGCCTATCAATGGCTGATAACGCACGGGCCGAAAATCGTCATTGCCATTATTGTTTTAATAGTTGGTGAATGGCTGATCAAAATATTGAGAAGATGGTCGAGAAAATTTTTTGTTGCCGAAAGATTTGAACAGGTTCGCCCATTCTTACAGGGATTGATTGCTGTACTGTTACAAGTATTGCTGGTGTTGTTGCTGATGCAA
Source organism: Parafilimonas sp. (assembly GCA_036274175.1). Lineage (GTDB taxonomy): Bacteria > Bacteroidota > Bacteroidia > Chitinophagales > Chitinophagaceae > Parafilimonas. Next base: position 89,938 of record DASUGF010000051.1, on the reverse strand, counting down.
ATCCTGGGCATTCAATTAACGGTATTTACAGCAGTAATTGCATCCATCGGAGTAACTGCCGGGTTAGCCTTATCCGGTACATTACAAAATTTTGCAAGCGGTGTTTTGATACTTTTATTAAAACCGTACAAGATCGGCGATAATATCGTTACGCAAAGCCAGGAAGGAACAGTTTCCGCTATTCAATTATTTTATACCGTTGTAACATCTTACGACAACAAAACGATCATCGTTCCCAACAGTAAATTGTCAAACGAGATCATTATTAACCTGAGCAGAAAAGGTAGCCGGAGAATAGATATTGAACTGAAATTTAATTTCGGCATTGATGCGGAACTCGTAAAGAAAAGTATTAAAGAAGTAATATTCGCATCAAAAGACCTGGCAACAACGCCGGAACATCGTATTATCATATCTGCACTCGAAACAGATGGTTATAAAATGATGATTAATGTATGGACTGCTGTGCATGGCTTTAACGATGTAAGATATGCTTTGAATGAAAAGATCATGAATGCACTTAAGCGATCCGGAATAAAATTACCCGGCATGTAAAATACGCTAACCTGTTAAAGCAAATGTTCGACCCTATAATCAAAAGCAAATGTTTTGTTGTTTGGCGTAGTCTCCGACAATGTTTAGGCATAAATAATTTTAGATTTGTCTTACCATATTCAACTTATTGCAACAAATCAGTTTTGAACACTGCTTTCCTCTATCCTTAGGAGTTTTGTTGTCAACCAGGAGTCCTGTAATTGAAAGCACAACTCATATATTTCAACATAAACAGAGACATTGAAGAAAATTTCAAGGCCTTTCAGGAGTTGAACTAACCCCTGAAACACGGGTTACGTCCAGGCCGAGTAATTTACCAAATACTGCATCAGATGTAAGACCAGCTACAAAACCAATTCCAAGCGCAAATGGAATAGATCTTTGAGCATATTGATCAAGATTTTCTGTTGTTAGACTAGGGGATGCGGTCAACTGGGCTGTGACAAACAACACACCAGCAATGCCTCCCGCAATAAGCCCTAATACAATTGTTACGAGTATGGCAGTTGCGGCGGTATTTACGCCACGTTGACGATCTGCAATTGGTCTTATTGCGGCACCAGCACCTCCTGCAAGAAGTGGAACAATAAAGAGAAACCAAACGGAAAGTTGGTTTTTCCCCCATATCCAGGGAACAATAGAAAGAGCCAGTAAAAACAGAAAGCCTGCAAGTATTGATAACAAAGTTTTTGGTTTTCCTTCATCAGATTTTTTCCTGCCGCGTTGATTTAAAAGTGCTTTAATGCATTCGGCAGCAGAATCATTTGTCCATGATCTTGACATAAGGTCTATTTCTTCTCTTGTGGGAAGATCCTGCCCCGCAGAGATAGTATCCCATACATTAGCCGCGCCGCCGCCAAATTCGGCGAGTGCCAGGATGGGCATCTTGGTTCCAATAGCTATCTGCCCGGAGATTTTTGTGGCATTTCCCCCACCCATTAAGATGATGCCGTCTGCCCGGGTGATCGACCGGTAAAATGCAATCTCCCAATCCGCACCTCTTTCAATTGTCTTTTTAAATAGTTTTGGGTTAGTCGTTTCTTCTGCAAATGGTGGCGGCTCGTTGCCTTTTGTAAACCACATTAAAATACTGTGATCATCTTTTGGTTTAGCTCCAACAAAACCTCTTACAATGTCTGCTTCAAGAAAAGGTCCACCATACACTAATAAATGCGCACCACACTTGGCAAGTTCTGCTCCAAGTTCTTCGGCAGCTCTTTTTGCTTTTACCGGATCTGATAATTTTGGATTAAGTGTACGTCCGGGTGTTATATCACCAACGATTGCTATCAAAGGGCTATCCATATTGTAATTATTTAGCAGAGAATGAAAAGTTTGGTTTATCTTAATGCTACTCCGAAACTGTTGTGTTTGATCTAACTGTTACTTTTTGCCACGATAATATATTCAAATTTAATTATTCCGTTCATATATATTGCAAAGGCAAAACAAATAATATTTAAGACGATAAATGAAAAATAAAATGCTGAACTATTGTTATAGAACCAAAAGACAGGTATATCAAATATGAGAAGATAACAGTTTAATTTCCTATATTAACCCATTGCCAGCGCCAGCACGCAGAACACATCAATAATAATAAGCGCGAGAGATATATCTTTTGTTTTACCTGCCGCCATTTTTATGATCGTCCAGCTTAAAAAACCCCAGATGATCCCCTGAGTTATGGAATACGTGAACGGTATTACTACCATCGCAATAAAAGCAGGTATCGCTTCATCTATCATCATCCAGTTAATTTTGGTTACCGGCCGCAACATAAATGACCCAACCAATACCAGCGCGGGCGCCGTAGCAACAGGAGGGATCATACTTAACAACGGCGCCAGGAAAAGAAAAGGTAAAAACAGCAATGCCGCAATGACGGCAGTAAGCCCGGTACGACCTCCTTCTTCTATACCTACTGCAGACTCGATATATGCAGTGCCAGGGCTGCAGCCAACAATACCTGCTATAGTAGTTGACACGGCATCTGTTACAAGCGCCTGTTTAATATTGCGAGGATCGCCATTTTCATCAACAAGATTTGCTGCTTCGCTTAATCCAACCAATGTTGACAAGCTATCAAAAAGATCAGTGAATACGAATGCAAATATTACAGGCAGCACCGATAACTTTAATGAGCCCCATATATCCATTTTACCCACTAAACTAAAATCAGGCGCAGCAAAAACACCTTTAAAACTTACTATGGTTGCACTATCAGTCCACCATCTTCCGATACCTGCTGAAAGCAACGTGGTAACAATAATGCCGATAAGTATTGCGCCCTTAATTCTTTTCACCAATAATATCGCAGTCAGCAATAAACCTGCAACAAAAATGAGCATGGCCGCGCTTATGGGAGCATGCGCAAGAATGGTAGCATCATTTTTTATTATAAAACCGCTATTCTCCAAACCAATAAGCGTAATAAATAAACCAATGCCGGCTGCAATTGCATACCGTAACGGTTTGGGTATTGCTTTTACAATGTAAGTACGTATATTAAAAACAGAAAGTATCAAAAAGAAAATGCCCGACCAGAAAACCGCGCCCAATGCTGTTTGCCATGATATACCCATTACCATAACAGCCGTGTAGGTAAAGAATGCATTGAGGCCCATGCCTGGTGCAACTACAACCGGGTTCTTTGCATATAAGCCCATTAATAATGAACTGAAGAAACATAATAATACAGTAGCAGTTAATACCCCGCTAAACGGCATTCCTGTTTTACTGAGTACAGATGGGTTTACAACAATGATATAAGCAGTGGCGAGAAAAGTAGATATGCCGGCAAGTATTTCAGTTTGTACCGTGGTGTTGTGCTGCTGCAGGTTAAAAAAAGATCGCATGGTTAAAGATATAAAGTATCACGCTTCCTTGAATGCAAAGCCTGAGCGATACCTACACGGCGAAGTGGTTGCATGTATCTTACTGTCTGTAACTTTTTGTCATAGAAAGCAATGCAATTATGAAGCTTAAACTTTAGGGGCAAAACAAGCCAAAGTATTGATCATTGTCAGTTTTTCAACTGATTTACTTCATCTTTTTCTTGCCGATTTCATTTTAGTTTACGATAGTAAAGCCATCAATTCGGGAGTAGTGTTTTTGATGTTATCATTAGTTTAAGTATCGGCTTAATATTTTAAATCGATGAGCAATTGTCGAAATAAGTATGCCAGCCATATCTCCGCGTGGTGATGCGCAGTCACTTCATACCGGCATGATGACATGTGAGAACAAGAATAAATTTTACACACATAAATTTTTACAATGAAACCGATTCTTCTGTTAACAGTATTTCTTGTATTTACTGTAAACGTGTATAGTCAGGATACAGCAAGATTAGCCAATTTAAGAGATTATTATCTTCAGAAAAGTAAAACTCAAAGAACAACAGGATTTGTTTTATTGGGATTAGGAACTGCCGCTACCATAGCAGGCATTGTTACTATTAATTCAAGTGATTCCTGGGGTGGCTCTGATGTCGGCGGTTTTCTGTTTTTAGGTGGTCTAACTGTTGATCTTCTCAGTATTCCATTTTTTGTAAGTGCTGGTAACTTTAAAAAGTTTGCGGCCGAATTAGAATTAATGAGTCAAAAAACGTATCTGCTACAAAAAAATGCTATTACAGCAAAGTATTTACCAGGGATAACATTCAAAATAAATTTTTGAACAAAAGCACTAAGTAATCTCGTTAAATGATTTGATAAATGCTAAATTGAACGACCAGGATAAAATGCCTGCATTAGCATCAAACGTAAACATGCTGTTACAACAAAAGAGTCCGCATGGAATCGATTTAACGGATATTAAAAAAGAAGCTGCAAAATTCGGGATCGGGCTTTCCTGCTTTGTTAGTGCAGCGCCAACAATGGCAGTAGTCTATAGTTATTTCTTTAAACCTCTGCCTGTTTTTTGTTGTAATTTTTCAATTTTTTTTTGAAGCGGCTGCCTTCGATAAAGCTTCATCAAATAGTTCGTGTGCTTGATCAGACAAAGTTTTTAAATACAAGTAAAAAAAATAAAATGAAGAACGAATGTTTAGTGAAAACAAATCGTGCCAATCAAATACAGGAATATAGTTTAATCATGCGTATTACAACTCAACTTGCTGTTTCCCCGGCGTTAATTTTTGCTCTTTGCCTTTCCACCTGAATGTCGCATTCATGCCTTGCGGAACGGTTATAGTGCCACTTACATGACCATTATCAGTTGCCAGGTTCATTTCAATTTTTCCCAATGGATGTGGAAATATGGCATGAAGCGTTTTTAACGTACCTAACATCGGCTCTATCACCACTGTTTTATAACCAGGAGTTACCGGCCGGATACCGCATACGGTTTTAAAGAAATAAATATCCGGTGACGTGCTCCATGGATGACATTCAGACCGCTGGTCTTCTTCACCCCACTCCAAGGGCACTTCCACAAATGTGGTGAGGCCTTTTTGAATCATTGTTTTCCATTCGGATAATTCATTAAAAAAGCTGTCTGTCATTCCTGTTTTATTCATGGCTTCAAACAGATAAAAGTGCAGGAACAAATCCACTTTGCCGGTCAGGGGAGTATCCGCTAATATTTTTTTCATTACTATTCGGGCTTCTTCACCTTTTACCGCTTCACTTAGTACGGCCATTATATTGGTTATCTGCGAATATTGATCTAACGCCGGTGATTCTTTGAACAAGGTTTTGTTTGCATCAAAACACGATTTTTTTACTGCTGCCGCATAACGGCCGGCTTTTGCCATGCAATCTTCCGCCTTTTGCTTTTCTCCGATATAAGTATATATTTCCGCAGCATGGCGAAGCGTATAAACGTAATGGAGCGTGTACAATGCATTATTGCCTTTATCTATTTCAGGAGGTACGCCATTGATATAACCTTTGGGCCATGCCAATGCTGCCCACCAATCTATTTTGCCTAAAAAGCCGTTTGGCTGCATGCGTTTTTCAAACCAATCCAATACGTTGGTGATCCCTAAGTCAAATTGTTTTATAAATTCTTTATCGCCTGCCCACATCATATAATCATACACCTGGTCAACAAAAATCAAAGAATAAGAAGGTATGATTAAATAAAAAGGATTGGGATAACAGGCGAAAGTTAATCCCTCCGGTATTCTTGACTGATCAAATTGTATTAGCGCGTTTTTTGTTAAGCGGTCATCACCGCTTAATGTAAGCAGCGTAAGATTATGTACGCGTGAATCACCTGTGTATTGCATTTGTTCATAATAAGCATCGCTCATTAATATATCCTGCGCACAAAGACTTACTGTACGCCAACCCATTTCCATTATTTTGTTCAGCGCTGTATCATCCGTTTCAAACTTTGCCTGTAATGATACCGGCGCCGTGCATTGTACATTGTAATAGCTTTCAATCGTAAGCGGCTCGCCTGCTGTTGTAATTTCAATTTCTATAAAACGAAATGGCCGTAAGTATAAGGGCTTGAACATTCTTTTTTGCCCGCCATCCGGCAGGAACACATCTTTAATCCCAATAAATTTCTTTCCTGCAGTTTCATTGCGGTTGCCTTTGGTTCTATTTGTGATAAACAGGGTTTCCGCATAACGCACCTGTATGGCTGCGCCTTTACCGCCGCTCACTGTAAGCTCGGGATACCCTATTGTAAGATGCTGTTGGTCTAACCACAATTTTACAACCGACTTCGCGGGAATTGTAAGCGTATTATTTTCCTGCGGGAAGTTGTTTGATAGCGTGATGCCTTCCGCTTTTACCACTTTGCCTAATGCTTCTTTGCTTTCGTCTAATAAACCTGTTCTGCGTGGTATTAATAATTTGCCATTACTGTATAACACGCCGCCTGCATATTGTGTTTCTCTGCCGCCTGCTGTACCGTTTGTTTGAACTGCCGACCATCTGCTGTCATCAAAATTTTGTTGCTGCCATCCCCATGGATAATTTGCGCCATCAACACTGTCTGTTGGGTTTCCCACATACAATCCAAATGCGATGCTCGATTTATCAAATATCCAATCTACAGGCACGATATGTTGTGATATATTGTGATAACATTTCCAGCCACTGCCGGAAGTGTTGGCGGGCTTTTCATTTTCTGTATCACCCTGCATCCAAAGCCCGGTCATTTGTGAGAACATAGTAAAAGAACGTTTAGGTCCCCAGTTCACCACTTCGGCTGCAATGATATTATCGCCCGGCTGCAGGTATGGAGCTATGTCGATCGTTTCATAAAACCAGTGTGATAAATCGCCCCGTGCGGGGCCACGGGTTACATAATTTCCATTCACAAAAAGCCGGTAATGATTATCTGCCGAAATATGGATGATATAAGTTGAAGGTTTTGCAGCGAGTGTAATATTTTTTCTGAACAATACAACGGCTGCTTCCTGTGGCTGCACACCGGGATGCGAAATCCATTGCGCATCCCAATTACTGACATTCTGCGCAAAGCATTTGGTGATTTCAGCAATTGCAAATAATGTGATTATAAAAGCTTTGGCAATTGTATTCATAATTTAAGTTTTATGTATTGCAAATAAACGCTTGCTTATACAATCTCCGGCTCACTTCGAAATATTACAACAAGCACCCGGCGGTTTGATATGCGCGACTGAATCAAACGGCACAGTTACTATAAACCTGGTAAAAGACAAAAATCACTTTGCATTTTATCCCGTTATTTCTGAATACCAATTTTGCAGCATTGCAATAGCTTTTCAAACTTAACGCCTGAAAAAGATAAATGCCGCCCCAATAATCGTTAACACAATCACCACTTTCCGGTAACTATCATCTTGAATTTTTGAAACAATTTTTAACCCGGCCCAAAAACCGGCCACGAGCGCAGGCAGCAGCAAAGCATCCGTTTTTAATGTGGCAAGGGTTATATTTTTCCAGTAGATCACCTGGAAAGGAACTTTAAAAAGATTGATCACCAAAAATACCCATGCTGCCGTTCCGATAAAATCATTTTTAGGTAATCGCATTGCCAGGAAATAAATATTCGAAAATGCACCGGCCAGGTTTCCCAGCATGGTAGTGAAGCCGGATATCAAACCCATACCCGCTACAAATAATTTATTGGTTGGGATAGTGATATTTTTTTTGAACTCGAGCAGTAACATTATTGCTACCGTTAAAATTATAATGATGGCCATAATTTTCCTGAACAATGCTTCGTCAATATCTTTACCGGCATACACCCCAATTAAAATTCCAATGACCATCCACGGCAATATCTTCCAAAAGTGGTTCCATTGTGCATGGCGGTGATAGTATTTAACTGCCATGATATCTGCGGCACATAACAATGGCAATACGATCCCGGTTGAAGCTTTACCACCAAATATGATTGCCATAATGGTTACATTCATCATGTCAATTCCCTTCAGCCCGGCTTTTGAAAGACCAATAACAAAAGCAGCTATTGCAATCAATACCCAGTTAAGCAGGCTGCCGTTAAATAATCCTTCCATCAGTTGTTGCTGTAATTAAAAAAGTTTTAAAAACCGTGTACATGCAGTGAGCGTTTTTGAAGGAAAAATTGCACTCAATTTAAAGACCATCCTTTGCTATCACACTCCAGTCATCATTGCCATGGCCTTTAGCTATCCATTCATCCATCACGGTTGCAATAGCGGGTATAACAGCCAGATTTATTCCGCCTTCTTCGGCTGCAGACAACATCAACCCCGCATCTTTGCGTGCCATATTCAATTCCCATGATGGTTCATGAAATTGAGCTTCTGCAATTCTTTTTAAGCGTGCAGGCACCATGGCGCCGGGATTCCAGTTATTGAAAAGATGCAGCAATTCTGATGGTTGTATACCATGCACTTTAGCCAATGCAAGCGCATCGGCAAGCCCTGCCGTAAGGCTTAACAGGAAAAGATTTCCCGACAATTTTATACCGGCTGCCTTACCTTCTTCTTCACCAAAATTCAACAACTTGCCTGTCATTGCAGATAATGCAGGCTGATACGTTTCAATAATCTGCTGGTCTCCTGAAACAAGCATAAAACCTGTACTTTCCAATGCGTTCTGCGGACCCATAAAAACGGGTGCATGCAGGTAGGTAAAACCTTTACTTTTCCAATAGGCCGTTCTTTGTTTGGCGCCTTTCACTGAAGTAGTTGTATGGTCGATAATAGTTGCAGCCTGCTTTAACCCTTTGGCTGCCGCTTCCAGCACCTCATCAACAGTTGCGTCATCCTTTAATGTAACATGAATTATATCCGCGGCTTGTACTGCATCTTCAACATTGGTGAAAGCTTTTGCACCATATTGTTCCAATGCTTTTGCTTTTGAAGCAGTGCGGTTCCAAACCTGCACACTGTCGCCTTTCTTCAACATTGCCTTTACAAAATTTGACCCTAATAATCCCATTCCTAAAAATGCTTTTATCATACAAATGTTTTTGTAAAGTTATTGAACGATCAAACAACCCGGCTTCAGTCAGGCCGATAAATGCGGGAAGAAAATCAAGGCATGTATCGGTTGAATGCAAAGTGCCTGTGAACACAAATAAAAACACAATGAAAGAAGTAATGTTCAGGAAAGAATATTTTCTTCCGGTTTATGTCCTCACCATCCGGAATTATACGATAACATTTTCGACTATATCTTCATTGTAAGGTTGATGAACCGCTTGAGCTCGTAATGGTAAGCCATGAACTTGGAAATAGAATATGCATTCTACAGTCTTAAACAAATTAAACAAAACATCCTTTCAATCTTCCTCAATTATTTCTTTGCTTATACGAATAAGTTCCCGCCGGACAAATTTTTGTAAAATAATTCTTGCATATGCTTCAATATTTGAAGTAGAAACGACTGCATTGGTGAGTTTGGCTATGTAATAAGGACCACCCACTGTTTCAAGCTCACCGGAAAATTTTAATTCCTCAACGACAGTTAACATATCTATAGGCAACCTTTTCTGCACAAGATTTTGAAAGGAACGAAATATACGCTGATGCGCACCTATATAAAAACACTCAGGCTTTAATATTCCTGATACGATACCAAAAGCACTTTTTTCGAGTATAATTGCTCCCAGCACTGCTTCCTCGATATCTTTTGCATATAAGTCTGCCATACCATTGTCTTTATGTTTATTGAAGAGTCTTTTTTGTTCTTTCTTTCATTACTCAAAATACTATGTTGTTTAATGAAAGGGTAACGAATATACCTGTGAAATTTCAGCTATAACAAATTGGATTTTCACATTATTTATTCCCTTTTAATGCACAATAAAAAATCATTTTGTACGACACGGTTTGACGCGGCGTGATAATAGTTTTGTTCATCAATGACACAAATACAATTTAAAAAACTAGGGGCATTGCGTTTAAATGAGGAGCAAGCAAAATCACATAAAGCAGATTGTCTTAAAAATAAAAAACGAGATCTGTTTAAAAAGCTACGTGTTCGAAAACGCTTGTTGCCACTGCAACCTTCGGTGAAAAAAGTCAGCAGTTTATCAATACATAACTTAAGACGATGCTGGTTTTGTACAGGTTGTTTTAAAATATTTCACTTGAAGCCGGTAAAAAGATATAAAGTATTGCAGTTATTCCACCTGCGCTGCCCGTATTGCTATTCAGGCGAAGTGGGCCATAATGCCGAACTTACAAGGGCTATTGCAAAGCACGAACCGCGGGATGAATTGGCAAGGATTTGTAAAGAGCGTGCGGTGGAAATAGAATACCTAATAAAGCCTAACACAAAATATTTTCCATTATTCATAAATGCGAAACCTGCAAAAGCTGATAAAGAATTATTATTATCCGACAAAATTACTGAACCCCTTAACAACCTGATTTGACCTCACCCCAACCCTTCCGAACGGTCGGGACAAGTTCTCCAAAGGAGAGGGAGCCAGAACCCAACCTGGCAAAGCGTTTTAAAGAATTGATAAATTTTTATCCTGACAATAATGATAATGAATCAGTATTGTCCGGTTAACTTGGGCTAAAGCCCGTTGGATAAGGATTCCGCTATATAACCCCAGGCTTAAGCCTGGGGCTAGTGAAAACCAAGCCCATCAAGGGCTTTAGCCCAAGAATTAAAATTTTAACCGGACAATAATGATAAAGAATATTTTTTTGAATGATGATATGTAAACCTGCTATTTATGACAAGAAAGAATCTTGATAAACAACCCCCGCCGGAACAACTGCAGGCGTTCCTGCATATTAATGGCGATGAATTTATTGTTTGAAAAATTTAATAAGGGTATTTTGTATGAAGCAATAATTGTATAGTATGAGCGGGCAAAATATCTTTTCCTTAATAATAAACTATTACATGCCGACTGTAAGTAACCATCCCCCTCTATTGATTTTAAAATCACTAACATAATGGAAGAAAACAATAGACTGAAAAATGCATTGTTAGATATATGTAATGGTATGCCAACCCCTGCAACCGGCATCGTTGATTTTACCAAACTCTATTCACTATTAATTGATGTAAACGGTTTATTTGGCGATTGGCGGATTTATATTCTAAATAAAACTACTCATGTTTCCCATCCCGAATTTTGGGATGAGATTGATAAGCACAGTTGGCAGCTAAAACCACATAGAGAACTATTCAACTATTTCATAAATAATGTTTGGAACAGCCGGCGCGACAGGCCGGAGGCGTAAAAAAAAGTTTGACAAGTTATTTTATAATGACATGATTTGACAGGGGGTAAAATATTTTGTTGCCCTGATGATGACCCGGGAAAGGATGATGCTTGCTAAGATAATTATGAACGAACCAAAATGTCTTTTTCTTGATGATAAACGTTTACCAACTGATTGTATAAATTATATGCAAAGCAGGGGAATAGATGCATCCATCTATTTATTGCCCTGGGAAATTGTAAACAGTTATAATGATTTTATAAACTGGATTGAGCAAAACGGGTTGCCTAGTATAATTTCATTTGATCATGACCTGGCAGAAGCTGAAAAAAGCGGAATGGACGCAGCAAAGTGGTTAGTAAATTATTGCCTGGAAAAAGATTTGCCTTTGCCCCGATGCATTGTTCATTCAATGAATCCTGTTGGTGCGGAAAATATAAAGGCGTTGCTGAATAGTTATATAGCATTTCAAAAATCGGAAAAAGGATAAGAAAGGAAATCTTTTGCTGCTTAAAAAAAGTATGGGTGAAAAAAAGAATTAAAAATCACGTGAGTTCGGGATAAGATTAGTCAGGGATCGTCATTTCGAAGGAGCATTGAAAAATCATTTTTCTTTGATCCGAATCATTCATGCGACTGAGAATTGCGAAGCACTCATTGAGACCATTGAAAAATAGATTATGCGCGAAATAAATCTCTATAAATTAAGCCTGTGAACCAAAATGAAAATATCTTAGAATAATTATTTTTTCAACACAATGACAAAAGGTGGAAGTGTTTATATAATGACAAACAAATTAAAAACCACTTTATATATTGGTGTAACATCCGATTTGCAAGCAAGAATCCGCCAACATAAAAATCATTTTTTTAAAGGGAGTTTTACTGATGAATACAATCTGGAATACTGTGTATATTATGAGAACTTCTTTTCAATACAGGAAGCAATCCTTAGAGAAAAACAATTAAAAAAATGGAGCAGGATAAAAAAAGAAACCATGATCAATTCAATGAATCCAAATTGGATTGATCTGTGGATTGAAATTGAAAAATGGTAAGGCGTTGTATGGGGCTTAAATGATTATTCAAACTCCCTAAAGTTTAAGGGATTTCTCCTTCGTCGAAATGACGGTTGGAGAGCTTTATATTTTTGCAATCAGCTTTAATGCGGATCGTCATTTCGAAGGAGCATTACAAAATCATTTTCTTTTACCGGGTCATTCATGCGACTGAGAAATCCCCGGAAATTAAAGCTGTGAACCAAAATGAAAATATCCTGGAATAATTATTCTATTATTATTTAAGTCCTAAACTTCAAGAGACCTCTCCTAACGTCGAGGTGACGGTCGAAGAGCTTTATATTTTGCAGTCATCTTTAATGTACAGCAGGGATCGTCATTTCGAAGGAGCATTGAAAAATTATTTTCTTTGATCCTAATCATTCATGCGATTGAGAAATCTCTGGAAATTAAAGCCGTGAACCAAAATGAAAATATCCTGGATTCATACCCCTGTAAATAGCGCAAGTATGCAGGGTTAGCCTTGTGTATTGTATACTTGTGCTTTGTTTACATTACTTACTATGGCATAGGGAACGACAGCTGCAATAACATGGGCTGCATACTTTCGCTTGAACGGGGTAGTAGTTGATACAGGTGGCGATGAGATGCATTAAAGCGTTATTTTAACAGCAGGTATCTTTTGATTTTTCAGGAATGATTGAAGTAGTGTTATAAAATAGTAGTGAGCTATCTATTTAAAAAATATTCGCGCAATAGCTGCATTTCCTGTTTTTCAATCTCGATATATTTATCAAATAATTTTTCTCCTACATTATTTTTTAAGGCTGATATGCCTACATCAATAAGCCGCAGGCCTTTATCGGTAAGCAGTATATTATCGAATGCCATCCCCCCCTGACTGGATGGCCTCCTGATATCCCGATGCACAAATCCCGCTCTGTGCAGTTCACTCAGTTAATCTTCAAAAACATCCCACCACAGTTCCCGTTTTTCCACTTCATAAGCCCTGAAGTCAAACGGATAAATACGTTCCATCACCAGCATTTCAGCCTGAAGAGACTCATCATAATCAAGGCGGATAAATTTTGCAACCAACCCGTTTACGATATTGGCAAACTTCATTTTTTCTGCTTCAGAACCTATATCGCTTCTTGTATCTCCTGTATATAATTTTGCCACTTCCATTTCTGATAAGGCAATTACTTTATTGTTTTGCCCGGAAGAAAGCAGGCGGGAAAATTTCATAAACTTTGTTTCTATTCCTGTACAATAGTAAGAAAATCTGTAAGTATATTTTGCAGTCAGCTTTAATGTGCAATAGAGATCGTCATTTCGAAGGAGCATTATAAAATCATTTTCTTTTATACGAATCATTCATGCGACTGAGAAATCTCTGGAAATTAAAGCTGTGAATGAAAATGGAATATCTTAGAATAATCTTTTTATTCAGCACAATGACAAAAGGTGGAAGTGTTTACATAATGACAAATAAATTAAAAACCACTTTATATATTGGTGTAACGTCAGACCCTGCAAGCAAGAATCCGCCAACATAAAAATCATTTTTTTAAAGGAAGTTTTACTGATGAATACAATCTTGAATATTGTGTATATTATGAGAATTTTTTTTCAATACAAGAAGCAATCCTTAGAGAAAAACAATTAAAAAAATGGAGCAGGATAAAAAAAGAAAACCTAATCAATTCAATGAATCCAAATTGGATTGATCTGTGGATTGAAATTGAAAAATGGTAGATATCGCTTGAAACCCGAAGATTATTACTCAAACTCCCTAAACCTCGGGAGATTTCTCCTTCGTCGAAATGACGGTTGACGAGCTTTATATTTTGCAGTTATCTTTTACATTGCAACAGGGAAAATAAACAAGCTTTTTATTGGTATTATATTATTTTAATTTAATGAAAATTTAGTTTCCGGGGTTTCTACCATATCAATGAAGGGAGTTTGCAACCTGGAAGTTTTTATCCCGGTTAACTCATATCCGGAAGAGAAAATTGCAATTATTGATGCAATACCGTCGGCCCTGTTTTTATATTTAGTTGCAATTACATGTTTATATGTAATTCCGGTTCTTTTATTCATCATTTCTATTGAACTTATATACGCTTTCATTTTACTTTATTACATAAGATTTGGAAGAACAATTTTATTTATCACACGCAGCCTTTAGTCACTTGTCTTCTATCATATTTTTTTCCTTACCGCCAGGTAAAGAAGGTGACGAATTTGGGTTTTGCATTTTTTGTGTTTTTGTGTTAATCATCCCGAACATAGTTTGCAAAAATGCCGGTGGCTGGAAGAATGAAAAATTAGAACCTTCGAAATTTTTCAGCAATTCGTTTAACGCTACTGCATCGGTACCCAATACGCTTGCTAACGCTTCCAGTTCAATTTTACGCGCCCTTGCTTCCTGTTCAGTTTGAACCGGTTTTAAATGGGCAAGCCAAACATTATCTATAGCTTGCTGCACTTCGGCAGAAAGCCTGATGGCCTGGATCTCAACCCGGTTAACACCAATTCCGTATGATTTTAATTTCCGGTTTAATTCTTCCCTTAGCTGAAGAGCAATCGTTTCAGAAATTGATTGAACACTTGCAGCAGTATCAACCTGGTTACCGTCGCCGTTATGATGAACATTTAAATAACCTGTTGTTGCAGTAGTTATCAATTGAGTGGCGCTCGCTTTTGAAGCAAGTACCCTGATTGTTCCTTCCGTCAAAGTCTTAAGCCAGGCTTCAGAAGATTTCAATAAGTTAATTTCCGAACGTGTTTCATTGAATTGTGCCGGCCTGTCAATATCAAATACATATTTAAGGATGTCGGAAACATTCCACCATACTGCAACCCTCATGTGTATCTGCAGGGATTCCCTGGTTAAAATTTTATCATCCTCCCATGTAAGTAGCCTTGTAGTTAACAGCACTTTCGCACGTAATTCTTCTCCCCTTATTGGAAATATATATTTTATGCCGCCTTTGCCTTGCTCGTCTGTAAATAGTACATTTTTATTGCGCAAAATCACAACGCCTTCATTGGGCTGCCATAGCACTAATTTTACCCAACCCCATAATAAATCAATTTCAGTTTGTTGTTGGTTTACAGCATTGTATTTAGCAAATAAAAAAGGAATGAACATTCTTAAACCTATAAGCAGTATCAATGCAAATACAATAAGTATAATGATATCAGTATTCATAATGTATTTTTTTGGAGCGAGGGGATTTAGATAAATAATTATTGCATGGATATTTGTTTTGCATCAAAGGCAGGCTGCTAATTGGAATGCATCAGCCGCCGCAGGTGTCAGACACTTCAAAAGTGTCAGACACCTAACCTGCTTCTGAAAGCCTTGTTTTACCAGATGTGTCGCCAAGGATCAAAAAAATTGTCTGTGTTGTTGTTTGGTACGGGCTTAAATGCCTGCATACTTGTTATGTTTTTATTTAAGGCCCGAAAGTAAAAGCACAGAACGCCAAAGTATGTCGCTGCGAAAATTTTTTTTGGCAGGGATGGATTTAGATAAATAATTATTTGCAAAGCCTGCTATAACGCAAAACTTATATGCATTTCAATTTCTCCAGCACTTTCACCATACCCAACGTATCTAACGCACAATAATCCAACAAAGCCTGTCTTGTTTCTTTAATTTTTGCTTCATCATTTTCAAACCGAAGATTATAAAATGCGGTGCTTGCATTACCGCCATCAGCAATCATCATTTCATCATAGCCTAATTCAGGCACTAATGCCGGTAACACAACTTTCAATGAATAGGAGTTTTGCATAGCGTTTAAGTAATAATGTTTTTTTCTAAACGGCACCATCAAGTCAACAATACGTGCTTGTATTGCGGTGATAGCGGATTCAAATTCAGGATAGTCAGCCTTCAGTTCTTCTAACCTTAGATTTTCAAACGTTTTATTATAAACCACGATAGTACCCTCTGTACCTATACAGGCAATTAATTGCTGAATAAACTGCGGGCAGGGGTCGCCATTATTTTCTGCGAGGTAAAAGTGATGTTCCAATGCATCCATATTTGAACACTGTTTATGCACCGAAAACTGGAATGGCACCTGCCTGTATGGCCAATGCCCGTCATATTCCGGCACCGGAACCATGTAGGTTTCAAAATCCATGTAGTAAATGGGCCAGGATAGTTGCTTCACAAAATCCCGTATCTCATATTCGAGGATACGTTCCTCTCGCTGTTCCGCTGCTTTCGGTACAAGGCCTTGCGAGCAGTAACCATGGAAGTCGCACGGATATGGCCTGGAACAATGATCACCCATCGTTACCAGCGGCATATTTGTTTGTAAGGCGATTGCCTTTAGTTCCGGTACTTTATTGATAATAAAAGGCTGTTGCGCTTCCGCTTCTTTTTTTACCGAAACAATATTGAACAACTCCTGTATATCTAATGCGCCCTGCCGTACATATTCGTTATTGATGTGAACAAGAAAGATTTCTTCCAATGCAATGCCCGCGTTGGTGATGACATAATACTGCAGCGCAACATCCTGTATAAATTCAGGCTTTACCCGTGTGCTGCTTTTTACTTCATACGCATACCATTTTCCATTTTGTTGCACGAGCAGGTCAATGGCGCACAGCACACCTTCATACTGGAAAGCCGCTTCATAAATTACCTGGCGGCCTTCTGCAATATATTGCTCCGTATCAGCCACAGATTGCTGGTAATGAAAAGCATCAACCGGGCTGGCATCAACGCCGCCGGGAAATAGTTGTTGGGCAAGCAACCCAACATTCGTTCCTCTTATAAAGATGGACGATTGGGTTGCGCTTTCTTCATCCCTTAAGTCGAATTGATTTTTATATAACCACAGTGACTTAGGGCATTTGCATCCGCGCATAAATGTTGACTTGGACAGGATGTGTTTTGGTGGTAACGGACTCATTGTATATTAATTTATCCGGCAAAAATATTTTCAGTAGGCGTCAAACTGTGCCGTTGGGTAAAATGGTTTTTTAAAAAGAAGTATGGCTATCTTGCCCAAAAATTCGATTGCTAATTGTTACAGGATTTCATTACATTGATGTCGCAACTGGCGACACCTGTAATTGCATGAAAGGAGGAAAGATAAAAGCGAGCTTAATGAATATTAGTTCCCTTAGTCAAGAATTTTCTCCTCCTCAAGTTTAATCAAAAACTCTTTAACAAACTTAACCACATCAGCATTCACAGCTTCTGATGTCCTATCTCCTAATAAATAAGTTTTTGTATAACGACCGGGAGGGCCGATTTCAAATCCTTTCTCCATATTCATAGCGCTTAACTTGGCCCATATAAAAGCTCGTCCCGCTTGATCTTGTTGGTTCATGTCTCCAAAAATTATATGTACAGAACCGCCATTTTGGAATGCAACGTCTAATTGATACGACCTACCCCCTTTACCTCCTATAGTACCTATATTTTTTTTGTAGAGGATCCAAGGGTAATTTAATTTACCGTTTAGACTATTAAATGGGTGAAGGATATCTTTTAGCGAATCGTAAACCCTATTTTTTCTTAGTATCTCAGGTTTCAATTCCTGCTCCGGCACATTGGGTTTAGCAACTGGTTTAGTGTTCTCAACAGCACTTTCCATTAATGGTGCAGGTGATGGTGCCTGCAGCGGTACTTTGGGTTCATCAATCGGTCTGGTATTCTCATCTGTTATACTATAATTGTTTATTAATGGTGCAGACGGCAACCCCTGCGAAGGCACAGAAAGAAGCATTTTTATTTCATCTTCATGCTTCCTGATTTGTTCAGTTCCCCATTTTTCATCTTCAAAAGATTCAAACATTATTAGACGTTTCAAGCTCGAATTGTCATTACCAAAGCTTTTCTTTTTTACGGTGGGCAAACCTTTGTTTCCAGCAGAATTTTGTGAAGTTGATATTAGACATAAATTTCCTATACCATTTAAGTCTTCGTTGTTAATTTCAAAATGTTGTGCCTCTGATTGCGGAAATAAATGTTCTTTTGAGTTGAGTTGTTTAAATTTGAAAGAATCAAAGTGCCTTTTTTTGTTAGCGATTTTACGTTTTAATGGCTTCAATTCTTCAGCCACTTTGCTCTCATCAGTTTTATATAATTTCCACAATTGAAAATCTATAAAGTAGATATTATAAGCGGTGATACCTGGATAGCTCAAATTCGTTGCATCGAACCTGTCTCTCGCCTCCTCTAAAACTTCATTAGTAAATTTCGCTAAACCTTTTTCAAAAGCATGTCCTTTTAAAAATTTTTGTACCCATTTATTATTTGTCTTTGATGGATTAGAATAGTACAGCATGGTTTGAAGATTTACCAATTCTTTGTCATCATCTTTGAAAGTTTCTTGCACTCCATCATAATCATCATTTAATGTTCTGATACCCCAATTCTGTTTTTCTGCATCGCTATCGGATAGGTCTTGTTTGATGATATAATTATCAAAAATGGTACGATACTTCAATAGTTTGAAGCAGAAATCTTTAGGCTCAACATTTCTATCCCTAAATGCAGTAAGCAAATTTTTATCGTCCAAAGAGACACTATCATTTTCTAATCTCAATATTTGCAAAAGAAAATTTGGGAAGTCAAGCACAGACTTATATTTCTCTTTGACTGTTTTTCCTTCTTGAGAAAAATTTTCCAATATATAATTTATATCGCTGAGAATCTTTGATAATGCAGATTTGTTATCATCAATAGACGATGTAATCTTCTTTGTCAAATCGTCAAATTCTTTTACCAATAGATTTCCATTCTTAAACAAATTTTTCCGATTTTCCTCAATGAAATTAAAGTAAACGTAATCACTCATGTCAGAACAAGCGTCCCAGATTGATGCAAATGTTGATTGTTCCTTTTGCTGTATTTCTTCGTTCTCATTCACAATCTTTCCCATTAAATGAGCCTTTACGATCTCATGTTTCTCTAACTGCTCACCACGATTGTTCATGATTTCAAAATAATGATTTACCTCAGTGCCCTGTGGAACTTCAACACGAAATAATTTTACTTTGTTATAAAAATTATCTGCAAATTTTTCAACTTCAAATTTTTTCTCACTAAATTCTTCCCTTATAAAACCAATGGCATCTTTAAAGTTTTGTGTACCGGGAATATTTTGTTCTTCGATAAAAGTATTAAGGTCTGATGATGAATAAAGTGTCTCTAAAAAATCCTGTATATTTTTACGGGAATCATATTTCAGGTTCGAGGTTTCTACAACTTCAATTCCGTTAGATAGATATTTTAGAACTGCATTGATTAATAAAATAGCTGTATGCCGCTGTTGTCCGTCAACCAATTCATAATCGCCATTATCTCTTTTAAAGCAAACCAATGAGCCAATATAATAATGCTTGCTTTTGTTACTATTTGATTCAAAAAACTCTTTTATATCCCGAATGAGTTGAGATATTTCGGCCTTTCCCCAGGCGTAGTTACGCTGATAAAGTGGAATTATATATTTATCCTTTGACAGCAAATCCTTTACGCTTAATGCCTTTTCTTCCTGATTATTCATTGTTTTCATTGAAGTTATTGTTTATAGCATCTTTTATGAACCCTACTTCATTAGCCAAATCCGTTTTGGTAATAAGGTAATTTTTATAACGATATTTTTTTAGTTTTTCCGGATACATAGAATAGCTTATTTCTTGCAAAATTTTTCGTTCATCGCTGTTTAAGATTGTCTGACTACCGATGGATTTTTTGTTGCAGCGTATCGAATAAACTGCTTTGTAAAATGACGGGTACATTTCCTCAAATTCCTGTTCTCCAAATTTGTTTTTATATAACAGCAAAATATTTTCATATAGGTTTCTTACCTTCAAATCGCCATCTCTCCAAGCTTTTTTATAGTTTGTAACATATTTTACATAAAATTTATAGAACTCTCCGTCTTGCTTTCCAAACAAATTTTCCTTTTGTTGAATGAAGTAATCAACGTATTCAAAAAAACGTTTGCCATTGATAATTGGCATTGTAATAGAATAAGGATATGATTCTGATATATGATCGTTCCTTAATAATTTATCTTTTTGTGCGTTTTCCACAAAACCATCCAGTATTCTCAATGAACTTTCATAGGGATATTGTTGTGCTTGATACATGGAAATTCCTTTAAACTCATGGATATGGTCTTTATTAAAATCGTATTCCCTCCCGTTTTTTACCCAATTTCTTATTTTGAATAAATGATTTCCCAAAATCGGTTTTAATGTTCCATTGTCTATGGCTTTTTCCCAGATTTCAACAGTTCTCTCTTTTTCATTTTCAGAATCTTTATTTAAGTCCATTTCGCGTAAATGAAATGCTTTAAGCAAATCAAAAGGTTCCAGCGCTTTACCCCGTGAATTTTGAGAATCGAATAATTGAAAGGCTTCATCCTCTTCATAAACCGTAAAAATTACAAACTCACATTTTTCGAGTAGTCGCTCTTTAAAATCATTTCTGGTATCATTTGATTTATTATTAAGCCAGTTTTTGATAACCTGAAAATTATAAACAATGTTGTCTTTGGAAACTTTATGTTTATAATTTTGATCAAGAAGCAACGTGTTTACTTCCTTTAAACAATGCAACAGTATAGAAATAGTTGTCAAACGTTGCTGACCATCAACAATATTATACTTGTCATTTTTTTTGTGTAGTATTAAACTTCCTATTCTGTAAATTTTATCTTTTTTTGCATACTCAAAAATATCATCCAATAGTTGTGTTACATTCTCAGCTTTCCACTTATATGGTCGTTGATAATCTGGAATCATTAAATTTTCCATTTTCAACAACTCTGCTAATTTTTTTATTTCCTGTTTTGCGCTTTGTTGATTATCCATGCTCTATTAGTTTCTATTGCTTCATACAAATTTACTTTCAATCAAAAAAATGCATTGCGTCATCTGACGCAAAAAGCAGCCATTGGCTTTTTTAACAGAATGAAATTTTTAAGAACGAAACCAAAGCAACGTGATGCTCTGTTCAGTTTTCAATTAACCTGTTATTTGTGATAGCCTAAAACCCGACCGGATTACTTTTTCTTGTTTGCTGAAAATCTTTCTCGTCCTGGTGATAAATAGAAGCCAGCGTCATTGGGTTATGTATATCTGTATTAAAACCAAGTTTACCAGATAACCGTTGCGCTTTCTCAATCGCTAATTCTTTAAACTCATACTTTGCGATCAAACGTCCTTTTCTCAGTAAAGCGCTGTCAATTTTAGAAATGTCGGTGTTGAATGAACAAATGATCTGAATATTCAAACAATCTGCAAGCAACCCATTAGCAATATTCAGTAATGCTGAAACCGGGGAGCCACCATTCAACTCCCTGTCAACAATTATGTTTTCAGCATCTTCAATTACAAAAATGCAGTTCGGGTTTTCTATAAGAATGGAGATCAGGCTGGGACTGGTAATTGCGCTTGCCATATTTGGCGGCAGGAAGATCACATCCTTTTTTAGAGAAGATATGAGATACCGGATATAAGAAGTCTTGCCTGTTCCCGGTTTCCCGTGCAGGAGAACCAGGCCCTTATCGTTCTTTTTTGAAAGCCTTTTGAAAATGGTTTGATGTATATCCTTAAAATCGTCATTGTAGTTATCCTCAATGTTCAATTTGGGTTTTGCTATTTCCAATGATTTTGTATCAATACCCTTACTGGTATTTACAAGAACGGAAACCTCCGGTTTTCGTTTGTCCTTTCTTTTCCTGAATTTCTTAATTCCCATGATAATCGCTTCTACCAGTTTAATCTCCGTTTTCCGGAAAAGAAACGTTACGGTGGCGCCATGTGTATCAAAATGTACAAGCAAGTCATCATAGAGAAAATAAAAAATGTCAGGAAATTCTCCTAATTCGCATCCGCCGTAATATATTTTGTTAAAGCAAGAATCTTTTATTGCTGCTTTATAGGTTTCAGCAAACCACTTGTTCGCTTTTTCACAATCAACTTTTATTTCGTTGATGCAGTTGGGGATGGTATTGAAATGCGCAAGGAACAAAGCGAATGCATTCAGGCATGAGTCTCTTCTTTGTACAAATACCTGCGAAATAGCCATTTTTGATGATGTGCTTGCGAGTTCAAAAGGGCTGCAGGGCGTTTGGTTTAATGTCAAAATATTTGTTTGCATAGTTCTGGATTTTATTTTCTTCGGCAAATGTAAAAGTGCAGAACGCCAAACTATGTCGCTCCTGAAATTTATTTTTGCGGGTTGGAAATTTGGTTATTCCGACCGTGATGCGAAGTGGAATGTGCTAAAACCAAGTGCCTTGTTTATTCAATGAATCCTAGTGGTGCGGAAACTAAGAAAGCGCTGCTGATAGCCTAACGCCATTCTTTGTACATATCCAATATCATTTCTTTTGAAAGCATTTTACCTTGCAGGGTCGCTTTAGCACTGGCTATTAAGAATATATTTTCAAACACTCTGTAATTACTAAACTCTAAGGAAAGAATTGTTTCTATATCATTTTCTTCCCAATTAATATTGAATTCTTTTACAATATTATTTAACAGGCGCTTCTTCACTTTTTTATTCATTCTGTGCAGCAGTATTTTATGGTATTGATGACCAGAAATAAATTGTTTAAAGCGAACCATATTTTTAGTAGGATTTGCTTTCACAATTAACCTTCCGCCTTTTTTAAAGAAGTTAATAAGGAATTGTTCAAGTAATGAAATGCTTTCTGTCTCCTCATCATATATATTTTGAAATCCGTCTATAGAAATAATTTCCTGCTGCAATAATGCACTTTGATCAGTTTGAATGTTTTTAATCAAATTGTAAAACTCGATTTTCTTTACTGAAAAAGATTTCAATTGCAATTCGTCGCACATAAACTTCATTAATGTGGTACCGCCCATACCCGCTATTGACTCAATCCATATACAATTATTGTTACCAAAACATATACTAAGAATTTTTTCTTTTTGGCGATTAGATGTGAAATAATACATGATACATTGTTTTGCAATAAAAGTAGAAGTGTACAATGCCAAACTATGTCGCCTTGAAAATTTATTTTAGGCTGTAGAATTTTTAACTATTTTTCTTTTGCAACAATGCCTCTCAGCCCACAGTCGGAATGAATGCTTGCTATGGAATTGTGAAAGGCTATCTTAAAAAAATATAGACATATAATAGATTATAACAGAAACCAATTTATGCTCATCACCACGCTCTCCGATACGCACATGAAGCATCGCAAAATTGCTTTGCCAAAGGGAGATATGATCATTCATGCGGGAGATGTTACAGCCAATGGAAGAGAGGGTGAAGTAATAAGTTTTCTGCGCTGGTTTGCGCAACTGGATTATACCTACAAAATTTTTATCGCAGGCAACCATGATTTTTTCTTTGAGGAAGAAGCAGAAAAAGATCTCAAAAAAATCATACCTGGAAACATCATTTACCTGAATGACAGTGGTGTAACTATAGAAGGCTTACACATTTGGGGTTCCCGTTACACCCTGGATGTACGACTGGGCTTTTAACCGGGAACGCGGTAAAACCATTGCCAAACACTGGAAGCTTATACCTCCGGATACTGATATATTAATTACGCACGGCCCGGCTTTTGGAGTGCTCGATAAAAACCGTGCAGGCTATCATACCGGTTGCGAGGAGCTTGTAAAGACCATCAAAAAAATAAAACCAAAAGTTCATATCTGCGGCCACATACATGAAGCGTATGGGCAAACAATAGAAGGCAAAACACGTTTTATAAATGCCTGTGTGCTTGATGAGAACTATGAAGTCGCCCGTGAGGCAATTTCTTTTGAAGTTTGAGTTTTCTTTTTTAACGGTAAAGGATAATGCATACCTGCACTTCCCGAACAACTTCTCTTTTCCCGCAACTTCTCCTTAATAGATTTTTGCAGGAGCTAAGGGAAGTTGCGGCTCGTTATCGTAAGGTCCCATTTCAATAGCCATAAGACAATTCTCGTTTCGCTATTCCACAACGTCCCTTCCCTTGCTCATGGCTATAGGGGAGACGTTGTGGGGAAAGAAACAACCTTTCATAAGAAAATTCTTACAGCGACATCTTCTGTCGTTCATCCATTTTATTTTTGATTGCTGAAACTTTAAAAAAAGATATAACATGGAAGCAACAGAAATGCAATTACGGTTAGGGGATATATTTGAAGAAAAACTTTTTGGTCGCAGACCTGCTTATATAAACTGCCTTCGATTGTTTTATACATCTTACAAAACTATTCCCGATATTAAGGCTATAGGCAATATTGACACCGAAAAATTAATTCGCTGGTTAGAAGCCAACATGAAAAAGTCAATCATTAAAAAACATACCAGTCAGCATTACGATGATAAACAAAAGGCAATGGAAAATGTTCAAGCTGTTTACTTCATTGGCAGGCATTTTATACTTGATGTAGATGGCAAGGATGTTAATATTCTTTTTTCTGAATCACAGGAAGCCCTTGCGCAACAACTATTAAATGACATTAAGAAATTTGCGAAGAAAGAAAAGAAAATGCAGCAAATTTATCTCGTTACGAGCACTCTGCACGGTTTAGATACTACCAGATTAAAATTAAGAAAACCAAATTTCAATATAGCCAGGCTATACAACGATAATTTTGAAGCCGTGCATCAAACCATTATTAAAAATATGAAGCAAAAACATAAAAGCGGTTTGATTTTGTTACATGGCTTACCGGGCACCGGCAAATCAACTTATATCCGTTTTTTAGCAACCAGCATAAATAAAAAGGTGATTTTCATGCCTCCACGTTTAGCAGGCAATTTAGATACACCAGACTTTTCCAGGTTTTTAGTTAAAAATGCAAATACTGTTTTTGTAATTGAAGATGCCGAAGAATTATTGGTTTCGAGGGAAAGCAATAAGAATTCGAGTATCTCTATGTTGCTCAACCTTACTGACGGATTGTTGGGTGAAAGTTTAGGCATACAAATAATTGCGACTTTCAACACCAATTTAAATAAGATTGATAAAGCGTTGTCGCGCAAAGGAAGATTACTGGCGTTATATGAATTTAAACCATTGTGTGTGGAAAAATCAAATTTGCTGTTAGAAGAACTTGGTATCAAAAATTTCAAAGCAACTCAACCTATGACGCTTTCGGAAATTTTTAATAAAGAAACAGAGTCATTTACCATGGATAATCAAAAGAAACCCATTGGTTTTTTAAGCGAGGCCGGTTAGCATAAAAAATAATCTTTAAATATTTTGAACATCTTAAAACAACTGCACATGCCTAAAGAAACTTATATAGCACGGTTCGCTCTTATCATTAAGCGCCTTGAGCAGGGACCGGCTACTTTTGAACAGATAGCAAAATACTTAGACCGGGAATCTGATATACAGGACAAAGATTACCGTATCTCCAAGCGCACTTTGCAAAGGGATATCCAACACATCAATTCGCAATTGCATATTGAAATTGCAAATAAAAAGAAGGGAGATAACCGGTATTACATAAAAGATGACTCTGAAGTACACGAGCAAGGCCAACGGTTGTTAGAATCGTATCAAATCATTAATGCCATACATGCCGCACAGGATAATGGGGAATATGTGTTTTTAGAGAACAGGAAGTCTAAAGGCCTGGAACATTTTTACGGTTTGCTGTATGCCATTAAAAATAAAAAAGTTCTAAAATTTAATCATTATAAATATGAGGATCAAATGCTCACGCAGCGCACAGTTCATCCACTGGCATTGAAAGAAGCACAGGGCCGCTGGTACCTTGTTGCCGTTGATACAAAAGACGACAAGCTCAAAACTTTTGGCCTTGACAGGATGCAGGATATTGATATTACCAAAGCTGCCATCAGGATTAAGTATAGTTACGATATCAAAGAATTATTCAAGCATTCATTTGGTATTATTAACGATGAGCATGAAAATCCGCAGAAAATCCGGCTGTCATTTAACTATGAGCAAGGCCAGTATATAAACAATTATCCCTTGCATCATTCGCAAAAAATAATAGAAGAGAATAGTGAAGAAGTGGTGTTTGAACTTTTTATGAAAGTGAGTTATGATTTTGAAATGGAGTTGTTATCTTATGGTGCAGAAGTAAGGGTAATTGCACCAGCCACACTTCGTAAAGCAATGCGGAGACATTATGAAAATGCTTTGAAGAAGACGAATTTAACGTGAGTTTTGGATGTTCTGAATTGAACCTCAGCATGATAAAGGTTTAAAATTTTAAATTGAACAACATAGGCACATAAAGCACATAGAATAACACATAGGATAACCGTTCTAAAAACTATGTGCAAACTCTGTTTCTATGCACCTAATGTGGTTCAATGTGTATCTGATAACCGTAAACGCTACATCAAAACGTAAGCAAATTTTGGGTTCGCATTAGTACATTCAATCAACTACAAAAATCAATTTCAACTATCTCTTGTAATCAACATAATTCTTGCGTTGTATAATTTGTGGCCTTTCAACAATACCGCATGCATAGGGTTCTTATGAGCTCCAGGCGGAAGCCAGTCTTAGTCAGAACTACGCCAAACTGTAGCAAAAAAAAGCAACCGGATAAATTATTACCGGTTGCTGAAATCATTTTTTCTTTCCTTACGTTATGCGCGTATTATCAGAACATCGAATTTGGGTTTTCTGATTTTGCAGGCACAGGTTCAGACACTTTCCATGCCTCCACAACCTTATCGTTTTCGATCCTGAAAATATTTACCCTTGCAAATACTTTACCATTGGGCGCCACATCTTTTGCCAACAGCCATACTTTATCGCCTTCCGCAGCTACCAGCGGTATTTCTATTTTTGTTTTTTCTATATTGGGATTTTCAAGAAAGGGGCGTAAGGCATCTTTCAGCCATTGCTTACCATCTTTTAAAAGAGGATTGTGCTGTTTAATATCGTCAGCGATGTATTTGTCTATGGCATTGGAATCTTTTTCGCCATACAATGACTGGTAAAATTCTAAAACAAGCTTTTTATTGGCTTCCTCTTGCGTGCTCTCATCATTTGTATTCCCTGCAGTAGCTCCAGCGGTTGAAGCGGTATCGTCATTTGCTGCTGTTGTGCTATCAGAAGTGCTGCTGTTGCAGGCAATCAATACAATCGTTACAGTCAGCGCTGCTAAAATCAGAGAACGGGATGTTTTCATTTTATAACATTTTGATGAAGGATAAATTTTCAAAAGCAATATAAACCGTTTAACCGTGATACCAATATTTAACGGTAAAAATCTGTTGTTCTATACATAATATCCTGAAGAACCCCTGTAAAACTGTAATAAAGATATAGCTGATAATATGTTTGGCTGTGATTTTCTCTCAAAAGCTCCGATTTTGAGTGGTGTCTCAACTTGAAAATTTGAACCACATAAGGCACAGCAGAAACAACTTGTCCCGCCAAAGGCGTGGATAGATTTACACATAGCGCTATGTGTCTTCTATTGTGCTCTATGTACTATTGTGGTTCAAGCTGATACACTACCCGATTTTGTGCAGTGAACTAATGTTACCAAGAATTGGTAACCTTAAAAAAATTAAATTATGGGTAAAAACACATCTGTTTCATTAGGAGATCACTTTGAAGATTTTGTTGACAGTAGCGTATCAACAGGCAGATTCAAAAATGCAAGTGAAGTGATCAGAGCAGGACTACGTTTATTGGAAGAAGAAGAAAGTAAAATTGTTGCGCTTAAAAAAGCAATAGATGAAAGCGTTAAAGGTGGGGTAGCTAAAAATTTTAATGCAAAAAAACATCTTGAAATTTTAAAAGCCGGCAAAAAAAGAAATGGCTAATTACATTCTGACAAATAAAGCTGTTGATGACCTATCTGGAATTTGGAATTCAATGTCGTTTACTTAAGTGCTTTTTAAAATCCTTCGCCTTTGGAGAGGGATTTAAGATGAGGTCAGGGTCAATCGGGAAATACGCAATATTCAATGTTCAATATTCAAATCAAATAAAAACCTTTAGAAAATTGAATATCAAATGATGAATCGTTCCTACTTGAATATTGATTATTGAGTGTTGATTGAATATTTTTTTTCTAATTACAGCTAGCCGTTCAACCAGGTTATAAAATCTGTCAACCTATTTTAGGCATACAAAATTTGTAGATTGGATCTAAACTAACGACATTGAATTTGGAATTACACTTATGATACCTGGTCAGAGAAACAAGCTGACAAATATTATAAGATGCTCCCTGAATTTTGCCAGGAGTTAGCCGGCAACCCAGGCCTGGGCAAAAAACTATTACGAAATCAATGAAGGCATCTATGGATTTAAAGCGGGTCACCATATAATTTTTTATAAAAAGCTTAAAGAGAACAGGATTGAAATTGTTAGAATATTACATAGTAAAATGGATTTAAAAAGCAGAATCCGGGAATAAAACCATAGCCAACATGTGGCAAAAAACCGGTTGACGGAATATAATCTCAACTTTTGTTTGGCTACCCAGCTTTTGGTTATCAGCCCGACATTATAAATTTGACAATATCAATAACAATGAACTTTAAATTAAAAATCATTATTGCCCGATAAATTTGGGCTAAAGCCCAGTGGGTAAGGGTTTCAGGTAAATAGCCCCGGGCTTAAGCCTGGGGCTATTGAAATGCAGTTCCATAAAGGGCTTTGGCCCAAACGAAAATATTTTAGCCGGACAACAACAATTAAAAATCTAATCCCGATAATTATCAGAATTCCGGCTGGACAAATTTCAAATACCACAGTTCTTAGCTGAAGGAAGAAACCTCCAAAAATTCGAAATGCACCTGCCCGTAATATAATTTATTTGTTTATTTAGAATCACGCAGCCAGGCAACCAGTATCACCACTGAACGTGGCTGAACGAGGTATCGTTCGTTTACAATAACTGCAACATCATTCCAGTTGCAAATATCATCAGGCGAGTCAAGTGCCGTATCTACCCAGCGCTTCCATGCATATGTATTGTCAAGCCGTGGTAGTTCAAACTCAAGTGCTTCATGATAGGCATTCAGCATACTATGCAATACTACAGAGCCGCTAAATGACCGGGAAGTAAATGCAATACTGTGCGAACAATGCGACCAATCCGGTTGGTTAAGTTTTATACCGTGCATGGTGAAAGATGCAGTGCTAAGCAACTGGTTTAAATTCATACTGTATTCTGATTTTGAAACATCTCTTTGCAATCGTGCATGAATAACATGTTTCACAAAGCGATGAATATCGGGATGCTTTTCCAACAGGCTCCAGTCGAACCAGCCCAATTCATTATTTTGACAGTATGCATTGTTATTACCATATTGGGTTCTGCGCACCTCGTCACCCATTAAGATCATCGGAGCGCCAAGCGCCATTAATGTTACAGTAAGGCAATTTTTAACCTGCCTGTTGCGTAACGATTCAATTGCGGGATCAACTGTTGTGCCTTCAACGCCGCAATTCCAGCTTAGGTTATCATTACCGCCATCCCGGTTCTCTTCTCCATTTGCTTCATTGTGCTTACTGTTATAAGAAACAAGGTCGTTAAGTGTAAAGCCATCATGACAGGTGATAAAATTGATGCTTTCCTCCGGTTCGCGTTCTTTATGCCCATACACATCGGGACTTCCCAAAAGCCTTGTCACCACTTTTTTTACCGTTCCTTCATCTCCCTTTATAAAACTTCGGACATCGTCCCGGAATTTTCCATTCCATTCTTTCCAGTTATCGCCTGTAAAACTGCCTACCTGGTATAAACCTGCAGCATCCCATGCTTCTGCTATCAGTTTAACACCGGCAAATACAGGGTCTGATTCAATATCCCAAAGCACGGGTGCGTTTTCAATAGGCCGGCCTTTTTCATCTCTGGATAAAATAGAAGCAAGATCAAAGCGGAATCCATCTACATGCATTTCCGTAACCCAGAAATGCAGGCTGTCAATAATCATCCTGCGAACGATGGGGTGGTTGGCATTAAGCGTATTACCCGTGCCTGAATAATTTGCATACCGGTTTTTATCTTCCTCCAATATGTAATAAATGCTGTTATCAATTGCCTTAAAACAATAACCGGGTCCCTTGCTGTCACCTTCTGCAGTATGGTTGAATACCACATCAAGAATCACTTCGATGCCGGCTCTATGCAATGCCTTTACCATATCACGGAATTCATCCAGCACATGCAAAGGATTTTTTGATGAACTATAACCCTGGTGCGGCGCAAAAAAAGAAACAGGGCTATAGCCCCAATAATTCAACATCCCTTTTGGTGCATCCTGTTCATCAAACTGGAATACGGGAAGCAGTTCTACCGCAGTAACGCCAAGATCAACGAGATAGGGAATCTTTTCAATAAGCCCTGCGTAGGTGCCTCTTTTTATTGGATCGATCATAGAGTTAGGGTTACGCGTAAACCCGCCCACATGCATCTCGTAAATAACAGTTTTTGGGAAGGGCCGCTCCAGGTGCCTGTCTCCTTCCCAATCATATAATGAAAGATCGGCCACCACGCTTTTCATAGCAGGCGTTTTTCTTCCAGGTTGTTCATAGGCAGACCGGTCGTATGCATCGGGTACAGCGACGACATGAGCATAAGGATCAAGTAATATTTTGACGGGATCATATCGATGCCCCTTTTCAGGCTCGAAAGGTCCCTGAACCCGGTAACCGTATAACTGGCCATTTCCAATACCGGGAACAAACATATGCCAGTAGTGATAACTGCGGTTTTGCTTTGGATGAAGCGGGATAACCTTTGATGGTTCAATATCATCAACATGATCAAAAAGCAGCAGCTCTACACCTGTACCATTTTTGCAGAACAAAGAGAAATTTACACCTCCGGGAAATATGGTTGAGCCGAGCGGAAAACTTTCTCCTTCTGCAGGAGGCAGGTTAACGTGTGTTACAAACCTTTTCATAAAAAATGCAGTGTCTTATTGCAAAGGCTTCACATGCCATATATTTTCGCAATATTCTTTTATCGAACGGTCAGAAGAAAACTTACCCATTCTTGCCACATTAAGGATAGACATTTTTGTCCAGCGATCTTTGTTATTATAAGCGGCAGCAACCTGTTGCTGGCGATCTGCATACGATTGAAAATCTTTTAAAACCATGTATGGATCATGCGTTAGCAGGTCGTTAATAACAGGATCAAATAAAGAATGATTACCTTTTGAAAATATCCCTGACCGCAAAAGATCAATAGCTTCTTTTAGTTCAATATTGTTTTGATACACTTCATAAGGGTTATAACCGCTGCGTTTTATCGCGATCACTTCCTCTGTCTTCAAACCAAAAAGGAAAAAGTTTTCATTCCCTATTAATTCCAGCATTTCAACATTGGCTCCATCCAGCGTGCCGATAGTAAGTGCTCCATTCAATGAAAACTTCATATTACCTGTACCTGATGCCTCCTTACCGGCAGTGGAAATTTGTTCTGAAAGATTCGCGGCCTTGTAAATGTATTCGCTGTTCTTTACATTAAAATCAGGGAAGAACACCACCTTAATACGGCCATTAACCTCTGCATCATTGTTTACAATTTCTGCAATAGAGGTAATGAGTTTTATGATCAGCTTTGCTATATAATAACCCGGCGCCGCTTTGCCGCCAAAGATGAAAGTTCTTGGGACAATATTTATTGAAGGATCTTTTTTTATTTTGCTATAGAGACTAACAATATGCAGCGCATTTAAATGCTGCCGCTTGTATTCATGAATACGTTTTACCTGCACGTCAAACAGTGAGTCAGGATCAATTGCAGTTCCAACACGCTCTTGTATAAGCTGAGCAAGCTGAATTTTATTCTGGTGTTTTATCTGCCACCATGCCTGTTTAAAATCTGCATCATCCGCATAATTTTCCAACTGTATTAATTCTGTTTCAAGCTTTGTTACCCAGCCTTCACCAATTTTTGATGTGATAAGATCAGCCAGTTGCGGGTTGTATAATTTCATCCATCTTCTCGGGGTAACGCCATTGGTAACATTGAAGAATTTTTCCGGCGAGAGCTGGTAAAAATCATGCAGTACATCCTGTTTTAATAATTCGGTATGTAATGCGGATACACCATTTATGGCGTGGCCGCCTATGCACGCAAGATGTGCCATGCGCACATATTTTTCTCCGGTTTCATCAATGATGGAAACACGCCGCAACAATTGGTCATCGCCCGGATGCGTTGTTTTTACTTCATCTAAAAAGCGGCTGTTGATCTCGTAAATAATTTCAAGATGACGTGGTAGTACAGAAGCGAAAAGCGGCAGCGGCCATTTCTCCAATGCTTCAGGCAATAAAGTATGATTAGTATAGCTTAAAGTGTTTTTGGTGATATGCCACGCTTTGTCCCAATCAATATCATTTTCATCAACCAGCAGGCGCATTAATTCGGCCACTGCAATAGAAGGATGTGTGTCGTTTAACTGCAAGCGTGTTGCGTCGGCAATATCTTCAATGGAACGCCCTCTCATGTACACCAGCCTTAATGCATCCTGCAATGAACAGCAAACAAAAAAATATTGCTGCGTTAGCCGAAGTCGTTTTCCTTTATACGATTCATCATTAGGATACAGAACTTTTGTTATGGTTTCTGAAAACACCTTTTCATTTACAGCGCCAAAATAATCGCCTTTATTAAATGAAGTGAAATCAAAAGATTCCACTGCTTCGGATTTCCATAACCGCAACAGGTTAACTGCGCCATTTTTATATCCCGGAACCGGCGTATCGTAAGCCACGCCAGTTACCTGGTATTCAGGCGTCCACCTCACCCTGTATTTTCCTTTATCAACATAATTTTCTGTATGGCCGCCAAGCTTTACATTGAAACGAACTTCCGGTCTTGCAATTTCCCAGGGATTACCAAACCGCAACCATTTATCCGTTTTTTCAACCTGCCAGCCGTCAACGATTTGCTGATCAAAGATCCCGAACTCATACCGGATACCATAACCAATAGCAGGAACCTTTAAACTGGTGAGCGAATCAAGATAGCAGGCAGCCAGTCTTCCAAGCCCTCCGTTACCTAAACCAGGTTCTTCTTCCTGTTTAATTATTTGCTGAAAATCCAGCCCAAGCGCCTCAACTGCTTTTTTTATTTCCTCATAAATACCCAGGTTGATCAAAGCATTTCCCAAATGCGGGCCCATTAAAAATTCAGCAGATAAATACCCCACTATTTTCAGGTCTTTATCATACAACCGGTGGATCAGGTTTATCCAGTTCTGCATCATCCTGTCCCGCACAGCATAGGCAACCGCCATATACCAGTCGTTCAGAGTGGCCAGGTTTATGGGCCTTGCCTGTGTATAAAAAAGATGATCCAAAATTGCCTGTTTTAGTGTTTCCGGATCATTTGTTACCGGCGTGCTCCGCAATTCATTATGCTGGTGTTCATTCATAATAACAAATAAGGTTTTTTATTTGGCCCGGCGAATTATTTTTCTGCTAATAATTCTTCTTTAATTCTTGCCAGCTCATCTAATTTTTCTTTACTCACTTTAGGATATTCCAAACCGATCGAATCAAGCGTGTTAATGATGGCTGATGCCACCACAATTCTTGCAAATGCTTTATTATCTGCAGGCACTACATACCAGGGGGATTCCTTTGTGGCCGTATGCGTTATCAGCTCTTCATATGCATGCATATAGTCTTTCCAGTACTTTCTTTCTTTGGCATCTGATGCAGAGAATTTCCAGTTCTTATCGGGATTATCAATACGCTCCAAAAAACGCTTTTTTTGTTCTTTGGCTGATACATTTAAAAAGAATTTACAAACGAGCGTGCCATTTCGATTAAGATAGTTTTCAAAATTGCGTATATCTTTCAAACGTTCATCCCAAATATCCTTCGTTACCAGTTCTTCAGGCAGCTTTTGACCGCGTAATAATTGCTCATGTACGCGAACCACCAACACTTCTTCATAATAAGACCGGTTAAATATGCCAATACGCCCTCTCTCAGGTAAATGTTTCATGCACCGCCATAAATAATCATGATCGAGGTCTTCTGCAGAAGGTGCTTTGAATGAACTTACCTGGCAACCCTGCGGGTTTACGCCGCTCATTACATGTTTGATAGCGCCATCTTTTCCTGCTGCATCCATCGCCTGGAAGATCAGCAGTATGGACCATTTGTCCTGCGCATATAAAACATCCTGCAACGCTGCGAGCACCTCTACACCCAACTGCAAAGCCTGTTTGGCAAGTGGTTTGTCTTCAGGTCCCAGTTTGCCATCCTCTCCGGGGTCGAAATCTTTCAGTTTAAAATCTTTCCCGTTCTCCACCCGGAATTTCTTTGAGAATTTTTTTGCTCTTTGAATGCGCTCTTTTTTACTTAACGCTGAAAACTCGGTAAAACGCTCATTTTTGGATTTCATAATATAGCTTTTAAGTTGAATAGTAAGTTTTAATAACAGATGATAAACTCAATACATATCTGCCTTTTCATTTTCGACAGGCGGAGGTTCTGAAACTTTCTTTTTGATATATTCAATTGCTTCCGGTACTTTATCGGTTACCAATGCCAGCTCCAGGTCTTCGGGCGAAATGGTGCCAACTTCCAGCATCGTTTCCTTTAAAAATGTACCCAGGTGCTGCCAGTAATGTTTTCCCAGGCATACAACCGGTCTTGCCGGCAATTTACCGGTCTGGATCAAAGTAAGCACTTCAAAAATTTCATCCATGGTGCCAAAGCCACCGGGCATCAGCACGTACGCAACAGAGTTTTTGCGCAGAATAACTTTGCGTGTAAAAAAGAATTCAAACTCCACTTTTTTATCAATATAGGGATTCAACTTTTGCTCGAAAGGAAGTATAATATTACAACCCAGCGATAAGCCTCCGCCCTCTTTTGCGCCGCGGTTCGCAGCTTCCATTACACCGGGGCCGCCGCCTGTCATAACGGTAAACCCGTTTTCTGCCAGCACTTTGCCCATACTGCGTGCCAATTCATAATACGGATGACCCTCTTTGAACCGGGCAGAGCCATAGACAGTTACACAATTTTTTATTTCCTCAAAAGCGCTTACACCCTGCCAGAGATCAGAGAGGGCTTTATGCGAGTCGCGTATTTCATCTGCGATCGTACGTTCTGTTTCAAAAAACTTCTTGTCGTTGCTCTTTGACATATTATATGTTTTTAAAAAGTTCTACGTTTTCCAGGTAATAGGGCACCGTGGCATTCCACCCTCTCGCTTCAAGCGCTTCCTTTAAAGCATTAGCACTTTCTGCTTCACCGTGAATTAAAAAAGTTTGTTTTGGAGGTTTTTTAAATCCGTCTAACCAGCGCAACAATTCATCTTTGTCTGCGTGTGCCGACAGGCCGTTTATCGTAAAAACCTTTGCGTTCGCAGGAATATCATGCCCGAAAATCTTTACCGTCTCTGCTCCATTTTGCAATTGCCTTCCCCTGGAACCTTCTGCCTGGTAACCGGGGATAAGAATTACATTGTGGGGATCGGGCAAACGATTAAAAAGATGATGCACGACGCGTCCGCCTGTCATCATGCCGTTACCTGCGATGATAACACAGGCGTGGCTGATATCATTTATTTTTTTTGATTCTTCCGGAGTGCGTGAGACCACAAGGTTTTTCCTAAGCGTCATGAATGATTCATCTTCATCAAGATCTACCCCGTTTAGTTTATGGTAGTCTTTATGTTGCCTGTAGAACGCAGTTGCGGCAATTGCCATCGGGCTGTCCACAATAACTGTCACTGAAGGAATCTCTTTGCTCGTTAATACATTTTTTAGAT
The DNA here is from genome assembly GCA_036274175.1 of Parafilimonas sp. Lineage (GTDB taxonomy): Bacteria > Bacteroidota > Bacteroidia > Chitinophagales > Chitinophagaceae > Parafilimonas. Next base: position 54,001 of record DASUGF010000051.1, on the reverse strand, counting down.
ACATCAACAGCGTTTGTGTTCTGCCGATGGAGAAAGCCGGAACAATCACATTGCCATCGCGGTCAAAGGCCTCGTTCATTACTTTCAGAATATCTTCCCGGTCTGTTTGTTTTATAGCGCGGTTGCCATAAGTAGATTCAACAAACAATATGTCGGCCTCTTCGATCGCGTGCGGCGGAAAAAGAATAGGGTCGTTATACCTTCCCAGGTCTCCTGAGAAAACAATTTTTTTTGTTTGTGTTTCGCCTGTTATGATAAGCTCCACGATAGCTGCGCCCAATATATGGCCGGCATTATAAAACCGTGCCTCAATATTTTCAGCAATGGGGACAGTTTCTTCAAATTTAAATGACCGGATGTGTTCGGCAATTGGTGTTACATCATCATCCGTATAAAGCGGCTCAGGATTTTCGTGGTCAGCATATCCCTTCTTTTTTGCATAGCGTGCTTCTTCCATTTGTAACCTGGCTGAATCCAGCAAAATCAGGTTCATCAGGTCTGCGGTAGCTGTTGTGCAATACACGGGACCACGGTAACCGTTTCGAAATAAACGCGGGAGGTAACCGGTATGATCAAGATGTGCATGCGTAATAATAACAGCATTTATGCTTGCTATATCAACGGGAAATTCGTCCCAATTCAAATCCCTCAACTGCTTTCTTCCCTGAAAAAGACCGCAATCAACCAGCAGGTTGAAATCATCAACCCGTAGCAGGTATTTTGATCCTGTTACTTCACCGGCTGCGCCAAGAAATTTTACGCTGATGTTCATGTGTTATATACTAATAATTGTTGATTACTTGTGTGAGTGGTCAGCCGTGAGTAAGAACTTCTCACCTTTCACCTCTCAACTGATTATTCACTATTAACCATTCACTATTCACCACTCACCACTCACCCCCTCACCTTTCCACCTTCCATACCTTGTTTGCATAATATGCCCCTCGCATTAAAAAGAATGCAGCGATTGAAGCTGCCGTTAATGAAATGACAGAATTAATACCTACAGTTACATGACTGAATAAGGCAGGCATGATTCCCGCTTCAGTAAGGCCCGGACGGAAAAAATTTTTATATCGAGACGGCCATCGTACAACAGGAATATAGGAAAGTATATTTTGAGTAATGGATTTGTTTTTCATTTCAAACTGAGAATTTATCTATTTGTCTAAGCATAGGTTTTCGAAAAACAAACCGTTAATATGTGGTAAGGCAACTGCCCGTTTCCCGGGATGAATAAAACCATTGACAGGCTATAAGCGGTCCCGGTAATTACCACCCTCCGCCCAATGATTTATACAGCCGAACGACCGCATTCAGCTTGCCCTGCAATGCCTGGGATTCCTGTATCTGCGCATCAAAAAGATTATCCTGCATCTGTATTACCTCAATATAAGAAGTGTACCCGTTATCATACCTGGCATTTGATAAAACCAATGCTTTCCGGGCAACAGCTACCTGTGCACTCCGCTGATTATATTCATCCGAGTAAGTTCTGTAAAATGTAAGCGCATTATCCACATCGCCAAACGCAGCTAACACAGTTTTCTGGTATTGATAATAAAGCTGGTCAGTTCTCCTGCGCTCTACTTCCACTGCATTCTTTCTTTGGCCGAAAGTGAAAATCGGTCCGAAAATGTCTCCAAAACCATTTGCCACAAATCCTTTACTATTAATGAACGAGCTCAGTTCGGGGCTGGCAAAACCAAGTATTCCTGTAAGACTGATCGTTGGAAAACGGTTAGCCTGCGCTACGCCCACCTGTTCAAACTGGGCCTCTAAAGATTTTTCAGCAGCCATAACATCAGGTCTTCTTTCCAGTAATTGTGAAGGAAGTCCCACCGGTATAGACGGCGACATCGTTTGATCGAAGTTGCTATATCCCCGCGGAATAGCACCGGGCCCCATGCCCATTAAAAGTCTCATGGAATTTTCTACTATAACTATTTGCCGTTGCAATTGAGGAATCGTTGCCGCAACGATATATTCCTGTTGCATTGCCTGCAACTTGTCTATCTCGGCAACATAGCCATGATCAAACCTGTCGCTAATAATTCTTGTATTTTCTTTTCTGCCCACCAGTGTTTGCTGTGCAATCAAAAGCCGGTTATCCAGGTCGCGCAATAAAAAATATTGTGACGCCGCTTCGGATATGAGACTTGCCTGCAACGCATTCCGGTTTTGAACATCGGATAAGAACTGCGCCACGGCTGACCTGCTGTTATGCCTTAGTTTTCCCCATATATCCAGTTCCCAATTCAGCACACCAAACATATTGAATGCACCGCCGTCGAGACCACCGGCTATTTTCTGCGCATTTTCACCTGCCTGTCCGCCACCAGCGCTTGCAGAATAATTCAGTTGCGGGTACAGGTTTGCCTTGATGATAGCTGCCTGTGCACGCGATTCTTCAATTCTTGATGAAGCAGTGAGCAGGTCCCTGTTGCTGTCCAGAACGGTTTTAATAATCGTTTGTAAGGCGGTATCCTGGTACAGGTCAAACCATTTCTGCAGTGAGGCAGTATCCGTAGCGATCACTGTATCCCGGAAGCTGCTGACACCTGTTGGAGCTTCAGGTTTGGAATATTTCTTTCCCACCATGCAGCCTGAGAGTAAAACAAGAATGCTAAAGAACAGGTAATAATATATATGTTTTGCTTTCATTTTAATTATGCATGTTGTGATGAGGAGGAGTCAGTTTCCTTTTTCTGGATTGCTTTTTTCTTCTTTCCTTCAATTAAAACAAAGAATGCAGGAATAAGCAAACAACCTATTATAGTTGCGGTAAGCATTCCGGCAAATACTGCCATACCCATTACTTTCCGGCCCTCAGCGCCCGCTCCGGTTGCAGTGAGCAGCGGCACAACACCAAGGATAAACGCGAATGACGTCATAAGAATTGGCCTGAAACGAAGCTTTGCTCCATCCAATGCGGCGGTTACCGTATCGTCTCCGGCCTCCTGTTTCATCTTGGCAAACTCAACAATAAGGATCGCATTTTTTGCATTCAAACCGATCAGCATTACCAATCCTATTTGTGCGAATACATTGTTTACATAACTGAGCGAAAAAGCGCCGGCAATGGCTAATCCAAGGAATGCACCCATTACCGCCCAGGGCGTTCCAAGCAATACGCTGAAAGGCAGTTTCCAGCTTTCATATTGCGCTGCCAGAATTAAGAACACAAATAACAGCGCCATCAAAAATGCTTTGCCGCCGGTACCCGCTGCCGCCTCTTCCTGGTAAGACATGTTGCTCCATTGATAACTCATATCAGCAGGCAAGGTTTGCGCAGCCACTTCTTTTAATGCTGCCAACGCCTGGGATGAACTATAACCCGCAGCCGGCACACCGTTTATTTCAGCAGCACGGTAAATATTAAAGTGATTGGTGTATTGCGGACCGGATGTATCGGATATCTGCGCCACCGTTCCTATCGGCACCATATCGCCCGCTACATTGCGTGAATAAAATTGCTGAAGGTCTTCCGGCCGCATCCGGAAGTCTGCATCGGCCATGACGTAGGTTTTATATTGCCGTCCAAACTGGTTGAAGTTGTTTACAAACGAACCGCCGAGCATGGTTGAGACCGTGCTGTTCACCTGGTCGAGATTCAGACCCAGCTTATCAACTTTTTCTTTATCTATCGTGATACTTTTTTGTGGAACATTGGCACGGAAGAGTGTATATACTTTGCCGATCTCAGGGCGCTGGCTGGCAGCCTGAATAAATTTCTGTGCCTGTTGTGCCAGGTATTCAGGCGAATTACCGGCGCGGTCTTGTAGCATCATCGTAAAACCGGCGCCATTGCCCAAACCCAAAATGGGCGGCGGGCCAACGGCAATTACTGTAGCTTCAGAAATATTCTGCGTACAAAGTGCATTCACTTCGGCAACAATTTCCAATGCTGTTTTATGCCGTTCTTCCCATGGTTTTAATGTGATGAAGAATGTAGCCGCGTTAGGTGCAACTGTATTGTTTAAAAGGTTGTTACCATTTACCGTGGTGTATAATTCTATCTCGGGAATTTGTTTGAGTATTTGTTCCACTTTGGTAGTTACGCCATCCGTACGTTCCAGCGAAGCAGCATCAGGCAATAATGTACTGATGATGAAATAACCCTGGTCTTCTTCCGGAACGAAGCCGCCGGGTATTTTCATTCCGAGCAATCCTGCACTTACAATAATTCCGATAAGGATTATGATAGAGATGATAAGCTTGCGGGCAAAAAACCCGGCCACCTTTACATAACCATTTGTAAAGCGGTCGAAATAGCGGTTAAACCCATCAAAGAATCTGGTAAGCAAGCTTTTCTTTCCGCCCACTTTCTTAGGCTTCAATAATAAAGCCGCCAAAGCAGGGCTTAAGGTAAGGGCATTAAAGGCCGAGAAACACACCGATATAGCGATGGTAATGGCAAACTGCTGGTACAATCTTCCCGTAATACCGCCCGTAAAAGCTACGGGCACAAACACAGCAGAAAGAATAACAGCGATCGCCACCACCGGGCCGCCCACCTCCTTCATAGCCTTACTGGTGGCTTCTTTTGGCGTCATCCCATGTTCAATATGATGCATTACGGCCTCTACCACCACAATGGCATCATCCACCACAAGACCGATGGCCAGTACAAGTCCAAGTAATGAAAGTACATTCACAGAAAAGCCCAGCAACGGGAAAACCATGAATGTTCCTATCAATGAAACCGGAACAGTAAGCAAGGGAATTAAAGTGGCTCTCCAATCCTGCAAAAAGAGGAACACAACGATCAATACCAGTACAACTGCTTCCAGTAATGTATGCATGATCTCATCGATACCGGCGGTAACCGCTGTAGTGGTATCGAGGGAAAAATCCATCTTCATATCCGGCGGAAAACGGGCATTGAGCTCAGCCATTTTATCACGCACTGATTGCGCTACGGCAAGGGCGTTGGAACCAGGAATCTGGTAAATGGCAATGGTGGAAGCACTGGAACCGTTAATGCGGCTGTTCATGGTATAATTCTCTGTTCCCAGTTCAATGCGGGCAACATCTTTCACGCGTACAAGGGCGCCGTTCTCGTTTGACTTAAGAATAATATCGCTGAACTGCTGTTCAGTTATTAAACGCGACTGAAGAATGGCAGTGTATGTATTTTGCGTGCCTTTTACTGCCGGTTCGCCACCGAAACTACCGCCTGGCTTAATAACGTTTTGCGCCTTTAAAGCATTGATCACATCCTGCACAGTAAGATCGTATTTTGAAAGCAGGTCGGGCTTAACCCAAACCCTCATGGCGTACTCTGATCCGCCAAATACAAATACATCACCCACACCGTTCAAACGCTTTAATTCATCCACCACATTTATAAAAGCGTAGTTATTGATGAATTTTGAATCATACGTATTGTTAGGGGAAGAAAGCGACACCAACATAAGCGGAAAGGTGAGCGACTTCTTGGTAGTAACACCCAACGCCGTTACTTCGGGAGGTAAGAAGGGCGATGCCTGTGCCACGCGGTTTTGCGTAAGCATGTTGGCGTTATCCAAATTGGTTCCCACATCAAAAGAAACCTCAAGCCGCGTTGTGCCATCATTCGCATTCACGGAACGCATGTAGATCATTTTTTCCACACCGTTTACCTGTTGCTCAATGGGGGTTGCTACTGTTTGTTCCATGTTCACAGAGTTGGCGCCGGTATAAGAGGCGTTTACCTGTATCATGGGCGGCGTGATCTCGGGATATTGGGAAATAGGAATACCCCGCAAAGTAATAAGGCCAAGTATCACCATTAAAATAGACAATACCATCGCAAATATTGGCCGCCGTATGAAAAACTCACTCATGAATTAGTTTGAAGAGGTTATAGTATTCTATTTAATTTATTATTGAGCAGAGGTAGAATCGTATGAATATGGTTTTACTACCGGCTTAACTGCAATCCCCGGCTTGATGATGGCATTGCCAATCAATGCAACCCTTTCTCCCGGCTTTAATCCATCTGTTATCACCCAATTGCTTCCCGTACGCGGGCCCGTTTTAACCGGCCGTGGATTGATCTTGCTGCTGTCGTTTACAACAAATGCCATGTAAATACTTTGCATCTGGTTGACTGCCTGCTGCGGCACCAACACTGCATCGGGTATTTCTTCGGCCTTAAAGCGAACTTTTACATATTGGCCGGGACGCAGCAAATGCGATTTATTTTCAACCAGGGCCTGGATGAGCAACGAACCGGTTGCCGGGTCAACTTCGCGGTTGGCAAAATCCAGCTTGCCGGTTTCGGGGAAAACAGAACCATCATTCAATATAAAATGCACTTCAAGGTTTCTTAATTGTTCGGGGCTTAGTTTCTGGCTGAATTTGAGGTAATCATTTTCAGTAACGGCAAAGCGTACACGCATTGCGCCTACGGCCGAAACGGTATTAATTGACTGATCCCCGACTCCGTTTCGCACATAATCCCCCACCTGCACTTTTGAAACACCGATAGTGCCGGTGATGGGTGATAAAACCCTTGAATAACTCAACTGTGTTTGTGCATTGTGTAAAGCGGCTTTGGCTGATACCACTGCCTGCTGCTGTGCATCATAAGTGGCCTGGGCTGCATCAAGGTCGCGCTTGCTTAAGGCATTCATATCAGCGAGTGGTTTTACGCGGTCAAGGTCTGATTTTGCTTTTACCAGCAGGATGTTTGCTTCAGCCACTCTGGCGTCGGCCAGTTGCACACGGTCGCGCAGCTCATCGTCTTGTATCACATACAGCAACTGCCCTTTTTGCACGGTGCTGCCTTCTTTAAAATTGATGCTTTGTATCCAGCCTTCAACACGCGGTTTTATTTCAACATCACTCTGTCCGTAGGTTTGACCTACATATTCCGAATAAATGGGCACGGTGCGCTGACCAACCTGTACCACATTAACTTCGGGTACAACCTGCGCCGTCTCGGTTTTGTTTTTACAGGACAGGAAGAACAATAGAAAGAACAGTATTAATAAATTGATTTTCATGAAAACAATTTTTCGAGTTAAAAAGGTATGCCATAAGATCCCGGAGATACATCTGAAGTTGTGCTTCAATCCACGCATAAAGACTATATTATGTACTTAAATAATCCAGAGTAATTACTACAATAGCTCATAACAGCATGTCGCCATTCTGCTTTCAAAGGTAAATTACAAGTAAAATACTTTATCCCTCTATTGGTTTTACGGTTAACTAACTATCGTATCAGCCTTTTAATACCAGAACTGCAGGATTATTTTACAGTTAAATGGCACAGAAGATACAACCGTCATAGAACGCTTAGTTAATCCTAAACAGTTCTTCTAAAAATAACTTGTCTAATTCGTTGCGTTTTCACTTATGTCAAATCTCCGCCAAATATATTCTTTAAACAAGAAAAATCAGCTTAGGTTAAATACGCGGATAAGCTCTTCATAACACACACCAAATCAATAGAAAGATATAGTGCAGAACAGGCAGTAACCGTATGGCTGACACAATACTATTGTTATTCATTTAACAGTAAAATACTGTGATCCGGAACATCTAGCGGATAGCTTTTGTAGCTTCATAATGCCATTACTGTTTTTTTGTTTTAGAGTATTTACAATACGGGACAGAATTAAAGAGGAAAAGCAGTAGGAGCTACACTGTTTAAAATCATTCTCAATGGATACAAATGTTGAAAATTCAAACCCCGTTAAAACTCTTCCTACGAGACAGATCTTTAATCTTGCCATACAGTTTTTAGGGCTGGCCTTACTACTGGTTTGGTGTTTCAAAATTCTTGAACCTTTTATTTCACCGGTTGTTTGGGCTGTTATTTTGGCTGTGGCGCTTTACCCTTTGCATAAAAAATTGACGCAATGGCTAAAGGGACGCAAAACGCTTGCTGCGGTTATTATCACCATTCTTGCGTTGGGACTGGTTATTGTTCCCGCGATATGGTTAGGGATAAGCACGGCCAGCGAAGTGAAACATTTTGCGTCGGAGTATGGCGCAGGTCATATCAGTATTCCGCCCCCAACCGAAAAAGTAAAGGGTTGGCCACTCATCGGGAACAAGACGTACGAGATATGGACACAGGCATCAACAGGGGTTGATTCTCTTGTTCAAAAATACCCGCAACAGGTTAAGAAAGCCGTCGGAATTGGGTTGGGATTGCTGGCAAGTACAAGCAAGGGTGTGCTCCTTCTGGCCCTGGCTACTATTCTCGCAGGAGTGTTTTTAGCTTATGGCGAGCCTGCAGGCAATTTTATGAAGTCTTTGTTCAATCGTCTTCTTGGCAACAGCCATTTCGATATGGCTTCCATTGCAGCGCTTACCATACGCAATGTTGTAAAAGGTATTTTAGGCGTGGCGATCATTCAATCAACACTTGCGGCCATTGGCTTTATTGCAGCGGGCATTCCTGCCGCCGGCCTTTGGGTATTGTGTTGCCTGATCCTGGCAATTGTGCAAATCGGAACGTTGCCGGTTGCCATACCTGTAATCATTCTCGCATGGAATGGAGACAGTACACTAACAGCCACATTGTTCACCATCTGGATGATAATCGTAAGCGTTTGTGACAATATTTTAAAACCTATACTGCTGGGTAAAGGAGCGCCCTCTCCAATGCTGGTTGTATTTCTTGGTGCAATCGGCGGATTTATATTATCAGGATTTATTGGCTTGTTTACGGGCGCCGTTGTGCTCTCACTGGGCTATAAATTATTTGAAGTTTGGATGAACGAAAAACAGATGTAATATTTCTTTCACTTATATCATTGCAGGCAGCGGTTGTCGTTTTTAATTTACCACTGACCACACAGCAACACCGGAGATTTTTTTGCGATACTATTATGTTGAGATAGCCCAGTTCTTTTGCAACATAATTCTTTAACAATTATTCGATTTCATATGAGTACACGGCAGAAAAGACTGCAACAGTTTTGGGCACAGGAAAAAAGCCTTACGATTCTTTTATTGATCCTGGTCGTGCAGATTTTTATTGTGATTCCCATCGGCCAAAAAACAATTGTAGCCGAAACCATTTTTTTGATCTTTTATGCATTGTTATTGTCTGCAGGAATGTTTCTTCTCATAAAAAATGCAAAACTCAGGCTGCTCCTTATAGTTATATTGATCTTTTTGATTTTTCTTGGATCTGATTTTTTTTTCAAATCCGTCAAACTGGGCATCTTAGACGACTTTATTGCTGTAGTTTATTGTATCCTTTTAGGCTGGGTCGTTTTGCTGCGCACATTCAGCGAAGGGCCCGTTACCATTCATCGCATCCAGGGAGCCATTGTAGTGTACTTACTTGTCGGTCTTATTTTTGCCATGGCTTATCATTCTGTTTATTTGCTCTACAGTGAAACAGCTTTTAAGGGTTTGGGTTCGTTGGATCGAAAAGAATTTATGTATTTCAGCCTGACTACTTTAACAACGGTTGGCTATGGAGACATCAGCCCGGCAATTCCCTTAAACAGGTCGATGGCAAATCTTGAAGCATTGATCGGGCAATTGTATCCTGCAATATTGATAGCGAGATTGGTATCAATGGAGTTTGAAGCATCAAAAGGCAGATGAGGGGGTGAGTGGTGAATAGTCAATAGTGAAACCGTCAACTTATTTCAGGCACCTGCAAACACTCAATATTCAATGCTCAATAATCAATATTCAAGTGGTGAACGTTTTATTAATGAGCATTGAATATTGATTATTGATTATTGCGTATTCTTCTGATTCACTCACTCACAACTCACAACTTACAACTCACAATCCAGCCATCCCATTGAATGAACCAACTACCCGCAATCCTTCGATCTCGCTCAACATCAATTGAAGCAATTCATTAAAATATCTTGCCTGGTTATCATACAGATCATTTTCACCAAGAATAAGATCCTGGTTGTCGGCCACACCGTTGATGAATGCTTCGTGCAGCAATTCGATATTATTATTTGCCAGTTTTAAATTGGCGTCTGCATACCGGAATCTTTCCAGCGCTTTTTGGATCTGCACGTAGGTTGTTGATTTCTCTGTTTCAAATTGAATATTGAATTGATCTAACTGATCGCGTGATTGAAGCGCCTGTAATTTTCGTTGCTCCACAGCGCGCTTTACATCCATCCCATTGAATAAAGGAATGCCCACATTTACACCCACATAAGAATAAGGTTTCCATCTTTCACCCTGGAACATTTTATTTATTTCATTCGCAGCGGGTGAAAATCCAAGAACACCGTCTGCACCAATAACCGGCTTTGACCTGCTTTGCTCCAGTTTTATGGACTCGTCGGCTAAAGCAACCTGTGTTTGCAGCAATTTGTTCTCGATGCGTACCGATGGCGTACCGTGTGTTAATTGCAGCATCAGCGAGTCTGTATCATTTACTATTTGTGTAATGGTGAGATCGCTGGAAAGGATCATACTGTCCTGTTCAAGATAATTCATCTGGAACTGCAGCGCTACCAATGCTTCATTGTAACCGCCCTGCACATTGGCGAGTTCGCTGCGCATCCTGTTACCCGTTACTTCCACCCTGTTCACTTCGATCTTTACGCCAGCTCCTTTGTCAAATTTTATACGCGTTAATTCGATCAGCGTGTCTATACGCGTAATATTTTTTTCAAGAAACACAGCCTGCAGATCAAGCAGCTTGCAGGTATTGAATGCTCTGATAATGCCGGTGATAAGATCAATTTTGAAACTAACCAGTTGCTGGGTTTGCAGTTGCTGATTTTGTAATGCGATATTATAATTGTTGCGGTAAGACGGATCGAAAATAAGCTGGTTCACATTGAATGTAGGATACCAGGCGTTATTATACCCTACATCAAGCGCCTTTGGTTCGCCATCGGGTAATGAGGGAGGCGCCAAAGCAGACCCTCCTTCCACCAGCATTTTTCTCGTAGCAATATAATACTGGAAGGCTGACGCAAAATTTATGCGGGGCAGGTACAATCCTTTGACTCTTTGTGTACCCAGTCCTGCAATAGATGTGTCTTTTGCTACAGCATTCAACAAAGGATTATGTTCAAAAGCGTAATTGATACAGTCAGTAAGCGTAAATGTTTTTTGTGCATTCGCATGCGTTGTACAAAGCATCGTACTTACAAGCACCCATACACTAAGTTTTCCCTGTTTGCGGTGGCAGATTTTCATTTGCCTGTTTTTTAAAATGAAATAAGATAAAAAGCCTTTGGTAATTGCGTGTTATCCATAATATAAAAAGTACCAGGGCGAGCGCAATACTTAGCATAAAGCCTACCCGGAGTATTTCACTCATGCTTAAGAAAAACGACTGCAGGCTTACCATGCCTGTCATACCGTTTACAGCCGCCTGGTAAGATTGATCTGCATCCAAACCGCTGCTTTTATAAAAAGATTGAAGCATATTCAATCTTTCCTGGAAAAGAGGATTGCCGGGATCCGTATAGCCGATCATCAGGTTAAAATTTCTTACACTTTCAAAATTGAGTAACCTTCCAAGATCTGTTGCCGTAAGCGCGATTCCAAGCGTAAAAGCAACGCTGCGAAAATTGGCAACTTTACCTACCTGTTGCGGCGGCACACTTTTAACGGCGATGATGATAACGCTGGTGGCCACAATACCTGCTCCTGCAATTCCGATGAGCGAAGGATTGATAATGTTATCCATGCTGAATTCAGGATTTAGTTTTGATAAAGAAAATGCTGTGTACGCTATCATCAGCAACCCTGTTATCATCAGCCAGTGTGCATTTACTTTTTTTACGATCAGTATGAATGTTGCAATGAGCACGACAAAAACAACGAGAAAAAGAAAATTGATAAAGTGAAACACGTCTCTCATCGGCATTTGTAAAATACCTCCCAGCAGTTTGGCAAGAATGGAAACATTAAAGACAAAGGCAGCGCCGGCGAGATAGGAAATAACCAATGCCACTACAAATTCAGGATATTGCAGTAATCGTGTATCGAATAAAGGTTTTTTGTGCGTGATCCCGCGAATTAGTAATATAACAACAGATACCAATGCAATTATTGCTGAGATCAATATTTTTAGATCGCTTATACCCTGGTATTGTTCACGAAAAAGTACGAGGAAAAAAAGCGAAATAATTAATATCGAAAATGGAATTAAGCTTATCCAGTCTTCTTCTATCTCTTCATTTTTTTGTGTTGAAGGAACAAAAACAAACGAGAACAAAAGAATCACTGCAAGTACAGGCACACTTAGAAAATAATTAAACTGCCATCCGTAATCTTCAGTAAACAAGCTATTGCAAAGTATGCCTATACACATTCCGCCAATGTTTGCGGCAACGGTATATAAAGAGCCGATGATCCTCGCTTTGCCTTCATAAGTAGAAAGAAATAGTTGGGTTGACACAGCTATGATAAAACCATTGGCAATTCCTGCCGCGATCCTCGATACAAGCAATGTATTGAATGCTGAGGCAGTGAAAGAAAAAAAAGTAGCACCCAAAAAAACCAAGATGGAACCAATGAACAGTTGCCTGTTGCCAAACCATTTTATAAATACCAATCCTGCGATGCTGGTAATAATAGTTCCTGACTGAAAACCCCGCAGCAACCAGTTCGCATCCCGCGCTGTAACACCAAAATATCCCTGCACATAACTGAATGAAAGACTCTGCCCGAGAAAATTAAAACTTCCCGCAAGCAATGCGGTGAAGAAAAAAAAGCGGATCCAAAATTTATTATGCATGAGTGTTAAGCTAAACTCATCATGAATATATTTTCAAAAGAGGTGTCATAATTATTGAGACACGACCAGGCTGAATCCCGGCCTTAATAATTTGTGTGCGCGTGCAGCGTCTTCAAATTTTATTCTTACAGGAACACGTTGAATCACTTTTACATAATTACCTGTCGCATTATCCGGCGGCAACAACGCAAATTTGGAGCCCGTCGCGTTCCCCACTGATTCAACCACGCCATAAAAAACATCATCCGGGTAAGCATCGGCAATGATCTTTACACGCTTGCCTACAGGAAACGACGGCAATTGAGTTTCTTTAAAATTGGCAGTGACCCATAAATCGTTTGACTGAACGATTGAATACAATTGAGTGCCCGTACGCACCATTTGTCCAACCTGTATCTTTCGCCTGGATACATTACCGCTTACCGGCGCCTTTATGGTTGCATATTGAATGTTCTGCCTGATGATAGCCACCTGGTTCATCTGCGCGTCAATGTTCTGATGAGCAAGATCCATTTGCTTTCTTGCATCTTCGAGTTGTGCGGCTACCTGCACCTGGCGGTCATAAGCATTTTCCAAGGCCACCTGGTTGTTTTTGAAACTTTCTTCCGTTTTCTCAAACACCTGTAGTGACACCACCCCTTTTTCCTGCAAATATTTATTTCGTTCGTAATTGCTTTGAGAAGTTTTCAGGGAAACTTTTTGGGCATCGATATTTTGCGATGCAATCTTTTTCTCCATTTCTGCTACGTTAATTCCTACGCGGGACCGCTGCAGGTTTGTATTGGAAACGGCAAGGGAAGTCAATGCCTGCTTTAATTGTAAATACAAATCAGTTGTATCCAGTTGTACGAGGATATCGCCGGCATGCACATACTGATCATCATCTACAAAAATAGAATCTACAAAACCATCGGTACGCGCCAGCACGGGTACAATATTTCCATCAACCTGTGCGTCATCCGTCCGGTTCTTCTCATCATAATAGTTGATCACCAGCCAGTAAATGACGGCCAATGTTCCTGCAATTAATAATAAGATAAGAATATTGCGAACCGCCGGTTTCATTTTATAGTTATACTTTGATGAACAACGCTTCTCTCAAAATTAACCAATCCCATTGCTTAAAGGGGATAATGACGGCGATCAAAGCCGTTTAACCGTAAACTAGTGCAAATCAGTTGCATCTCCTTCCCGGAACCTGCAATTGGAGAGCCCTTCATTTTTCACGCGGATGTTTCCTGCTTCTACAAGATTGCTTGCGATATCCGCTACTAAAACATTCGCTCCAAGTTTTGCCGCCGGTATCGCCGTCGTGCCGTCACCGCCGCCGAGATCAAGAACATTAAGCCCTTCGGTGATGCCGGTCTTAGCCACGAGTGCTGCACCACTCTCGCGCATAGTTGCCGCTATCCGCGTGAAATCGCCTTTTTCCCATAGTGCTTTGTTAGGATTCATTTGATTATATTTTTAAACTAAGATAAAAAGTTTTCTCTGCTGATGCTGTTGTACAAAAGCCCATCGTTTCATTTAATTTCATCTGTGGTCATTGTAAAGCCATACTGCAAAAAGACAAGTTTATCTCAACACTGCGATGCTAACGGCTCCTGTTTTATAATCTGCGGTGTTTATCCCGCGATTTAGAATGTGTTTGTTGTGCCTGATCATCCGAAAACAAAATTCCTTGTACACTGTATAAAGAATAATATATCTTTCATGCAGTTCCGGTTCACTTTAATAAAACTGTATAACAAGAGAAAAGTTTCAAAAAAGAAATTAAAAGACTATTATGAAAGAGACCAATCTAAAAAACATGTTGATCACCGCTGTAGCAGGATTAGTATTATGGTTTATTCCGGAACCTGAGGGCGTAAAGCCGGAAGCCTGGCATTTATTTGCGGTGTTTGCTGCCACCATATTCGGAATTATTTTGAAAGCCGCTTCCATGGGCGCCATGTGTATGCTGGCCCTTGGTATTGTTGCAGTGACCGAATTACTGGCTCCCGGCGATCCGGGGCGTTCCATTACAGAAGCGCTCAGCGGTTTTGGCGACAAAGTGATTTGGCTGATCGGGATATCTTTTTTTATCGCAAGAGGATTTATCAAAACCGGTCTTGGCAGCCGTATTGCCTACCTGTTCATCCGCATATTTGGAAGAAGTTCACTGGGGATGGCCTATGGACTTGGATTGGCAGATATATGCCTCGCTCCTGCTGTACCCAGCAATACGGCAAGGGGTGGCGGCATTGTTTATCCCATTATGAAGGCCATGGCTATGGGTTTTGGTTCTTTACCTGAAAATCCCGAAACCCATCGTAAGCTTGGCGCATTTCTTACGTTGAATTGCTATTATATGAACCTTATTGCTTCCGCCATGTTTCTAACAGGTACCGCCAGTAACCCGATGTGCCAGAAGTTTGCTGCGGATCTTGGAATTAATATTACCTGGATGTCGTGGGCTATAGCGGGATTAATACCCGGCATTGCTGCATTCTTTATTACTCCATTCGTACTATACAAATTGTATCCGCCTGAACTCAAAAAAACCCCGGATGCACCTGCCCTGGCTGCGAAAAAACTAAAGGAGATGGGACCCGTTACTAAAAACGAGTGGCTGATGTTATTAGCTTTTTTTGTGCTGCTCTTTTTGTGGGTGTTCGGAGATAAATTGTCTGTAGATGCAACAACAACGGCGTTTATTGGTTTGGGATATCTTTTGCTTACATCCGTACTAACCTGGGAGGACGTTAAAAGTGAAAAATCCGCGTGGGATACTATCGTTTGGTTTGCAGTGCTGGTGATGATGGCCAGTTCGCTGAATGAGCTTGGGTTTATTGGTTGGTTTAGCAACCTCGTTAAAGCACAGATTGAAAGTCTTAGCTGGACTATAGCCTTCCCCGTAATTATACTGGTGTATTTTTTTAGCCGTTATTTTTTTGCCAGTGCCACTGCGCATGTGGCAGCGCTGTATGCAGCTTTGCTGGCAGTAGGCGTTTCTGTTGGTGTGCCACCTATGCTGCTTGCCATGATGCTGGGTTTTACGGGATCTATATTTGGGGTGCTTACACATTATGGCCATGGGCCTGCGCCTGTATTTTACGGTAGTGGTTATGTAGAAATGAAAGACTGGTGGACACGCGGTTTCATGATCGGTATTGTTCTTTTACTGGTGTACATGGGTATTGGAGGATTATGGATGAAGGTGATTGGCTATTATTGAGTACCGGAATTTACAACGGCTTCTTCCTTTGTAACCATGTAACGGATCTGTTTAAAAAACCCGGCGGGTTAAACCGTGTTCCTATATAGGCCTGCACCCCATAGGAATATTTGGAAAACTTTTGGCCTTGTTGCTGATGACCGTAATACCTTGAGAAAGCGTCTACACCGGTAAAGAATTTTTTCCCGGTATAACCAATACTTGCTCTTGCATAATAGCCGGTTGATATTTTTGTTCCGGAGGTAATAAGGGCTGTGCCGTTTTCGTCATACGCATTGGACTTAAAAAAATCTATCCCGATAATCGGTCCCGTAAAGGCAGCTACATAAAAATTCCTTGCAAAAACAACATTGGCTGATACCGGTAATAACAGGTTAATGTCGTTATTAATTGAAAGTACATTGCTTGATCTTTGCACGCTGTCAGTTCTTTCAGCTTTCATTTTTATATTCCAATAAGCAAGTATCGGAAAAAAAGTAAATACAGTTTTTAATTGTTGTTCTTTGCCTGCGGCAAGGCTGGAGACAGAAAATCGTTTATTAAAATTATAGCCCGCCTGTAAGCCTGTTTGGATGGTTCGCAAGTCCGGAAATAGTAAATAGGCATCTCCTTTTGACCATCCCGGTATAAGCTCATCCGTATTCTGCAGGTAATAACCTTTTATGTTTTGATAATCAAAATTGATATACCACTGCTTGAAGGAAAAACCCATTGCAAATGTGGAGCGTTTTGATCTTCCTTTAATAGTGTCTTCGTTGTTAAGGTTAAATACCTGTGGCGTGAAGGAATAATATAGGTACAGAAATGAATAATCAAGGCTGACGTTAAACTGGTTTGTTTCCCGCGGGCTAAGTACGAATCTTACGTTATACTGCGGGTAGGAAATGGTGTATTTTGTATTTCTTGTGTTCCACCCTGCGGTTACATTCAGGTAATGATTATAATATTTTATATAGGAAGAATCAACTGGTACATCCTTCTTTAAGGATGAAGTGTCATTTGTCGTTTGCGCAGCAACCGGCAGATAAAATAAACAAATGCATATGAAAATGACCGGTGCTTTGCTTTTCATGGTAGCTTCCTGAAAGTGTAAATCAAACTTAATTTGTTTTCTTTTATTGTCGCAACAAAAAATCTGTTTTGAATTTCCCGCAAAGGCCCTAACAGAGCAGAGAATATAAGGCTTACTTTCTTTCTTCAACTTTGCCGCTCTGCGTGAAACATAAAAGCACCCCCTATTTACAGGAAGTCTTTTGTCGTGATCAACCCCAAAATTGACGCAATACAGAACAGTTAGTTGTTGTAATAATATTAGGTTTACATCGGCAAAAAATTAAAATTATTTAATCATCAAAAAGATTTACCGATGGAAGCAGATACAAAAAAAACCGCATTACAATTTTTTATTCCGATGTTTGATTTTCATACCGTTCAATATCACAACGCACTGGAAAATATTCCTGATAATGAAACGCATAACCGCCTCAATTCAAAAGCAAATCATATTGCCTATATAGCCGGGAGAATGATCTATGAAAGGCATGCACTGGCTAAAGGCATCAATGTAAATGCTGATCTTAATACAACAAAAGAATTCCACGATTTTAAAGGCATACAGGATGATGTTACTTACCCTTCACTGGAAGAATATAAAAAAGACTGGGATACAATTTCAGTTGCTTTAAAAGAAGGTTTACAACAATTGACCGAAGAACAATTGAACGGTCCTGATCCATTCAACATGCCCGAAGGCAATTATACTCTTTTTGATTCGATAGTTTTTACTATTGATCATGAATCATACTTTCTCGGCCAATTGGGTTTGTACAGAAGATTGCTGGGAATTGCCGCAATGAAGTTTTAAGATAATACAAATGAGGGTTCATAGCTTATAGTTCATAGTTCATAGTTCATGGTTCATAGTTCATGGTTCATGGTTCATGGTTCATGGTTCATGGTTCATGGTTCATGGTTCATAGTTCATGGTTCATGGTTCATAGTTCATGGTTCATGGTTCATAGTTCATGGTTCATGGTTCATAGTTCATGGTTCATGGTTCATGGTTCATGGTTCATGGTTCATGGTTCATAGTTCACAAGCGAATAGCGAATAATGAATCAAATCTTCAATAATCAACACTCAATAATCAATATTCAAGTGGGAGAATTTTTTCAATGAGCATTGAATATTGAACATTGATTATTGGGTATTCTATTGACTATTCACCAACCAATTTCCAATTCTAACTAAGCAAGAGTCAATCGCGGATAAATGGAATTGCTTATCCGCCTATGGTGCTGCGGGCAGCATATTCCTGATGGCAGTTATTTTCCATACACCTTTATCTGCAACAACTATAAAAGTGCTCCACATTTTCCGTATGGTGTTGTCGGTGTTTTGTATTTCATACCTGCAATCAACAATGGCGCTGTTTGGCGTAAGCATTCGTGTCTTTTCAATATGAAGCGTCCTGGTTCCGGGCGTGTTGGCAGAGCTTTTCAACATGCCTTTTACAGAAGCGTCAATGCCATATCTCCATTCGCCGGTTGACACTAATTGATCCACATCTGTGGTTAAAATATTTTTCAGCAGAGTGGTATCTCTACTTTCCCTTGCTTCTGAATATTGATCAATTAAAACAGCAATAAGTTTTTGCTGATCGTTGGGAACATCGTGCTGGCAGAACACACACGTTACCCCGGCCATATTCAATAAGATGAGTAACATTATATTTTTCATAATGGTAAGTTACAGGTAGTTGTTATTGTACACAAATTTTACCTGCTCTATTCTTTTAATGTTTCATTTTATAATAAAGAACGCGGAAGCATGTATTGATCAAGATCAGCATTGATTGCTGTTTGTCTTATTCTCCAGACCAGGCGTGGACAAGACACAAGACACTTACATCGCACACGCACATCTTACATCTTACATCATCTTACATCGTATCAGCATAATTAATTTTACTTCAATTTATGTATAGTTACTTCGAAATATACCGGCAAGAAGCAAACTGTGGCTGCGAAGCAATGAAATGGCAGAATTGCATCCTGGTTATTCATAAAAAAAACCGTAGCCTGCGACTACGGATTGCACGATAACAAATTTATTCTTATTTCACCCGGCCTGGAACATCCAGTGTTTACCAAATCTATCTTCCAGTGAGCCAAACCATCCAAAAAATGCTTTAGTTAAAGGCTGTTCCACTTTGCCGCCTTCCGAGAGTTTATCAAAAAGTTTTCTTACTTCTTCTTCACCGGTACAGATAAGAGCAAGATACACGGTATTGCCTTCAGTAGGTTGTGTGGGCGCCATGTCTGACGCCATGATCTCAATCGTATCACCTTTTAAGTGAGAATGCATCACCTGGTTGTGCAAATGCTCGGGCATTTGATCTTTAGCGGGTGAATCGCCAGCCAGTTGAAGCGACAATTCGCCGCCGAAAATTTCCTTGTACAAATTCATTGCTTCAGTGCATCTGCCATAGAAGTTCAGATAGGGAATCAATGTTGCCATAATTATAAATTTTGATTGATTTAATGCTTTTTGTTTTCTCTTCTCCGCAATACTTGTCCTGTTTGTACAGAAAGCCTATCCTTAAAAAGTTTTGTAGCACATAACATTTGTCATTTGAAGTGGAATCATGTACCTGCTCTGATCTTCGTTAGGCTCAATCTCATTTCCCTAACCTGCCTTTAAAAGCATCCGGGATGCTGTCAAATAAGCCGATTTTTTCAAGTTCGCTAATGTCATATTTACCAGGAGTAAGTAAATCCATATATTTCTCCAGGGAATGTCTTCTTTTATTTTAGTTAATTCTATTGCGTCAGTCCTTGCATTATAAAAAGCGGCTACCCGTAACAAATACTTAAACACCTTAAATAAAATTTGAACTAAAAATATCAAGATCACGGAAGTGCCTATCTTGACAGTTATTGTATTCATTAATTCTTCCTGCGTGTTTGTTGGTTCTTTACTTGCAATCAAATAAAAACTTACACCAATTACTGCAAGAGTGATAACAAAAAGTATAATGGCTATGTTGTTAAACAACACACCCCTGTAGCGAAATTTTTTAACGAGCGATTCAATAGTAGTATTTTCTACATATTCCTGCGGATCAAATAATATACCCTTAAAATTAAAGAGGAACACAAAGGCAAGCAGGGTGCTACTGAATATTACAAAAAGGCTTTTGTTATCCCAAACAAGTTCCCCTTCGTGATTTACAAGAAAGTAATGCCAAAGGCAATAAAAAATAACACCGATTAAAATTGTGAACCCGATTTTTTGTCTTAGCGTTTTAGAAAGTTTAAACTTTTTTATACTGGTGAAGTTATTTTTTCCAGGCATGTAAGTTATTTCAGTTATAAGAAGTGGGCTTTAATATCTATGATAAATAAATATACAAAAATCTTAGATGTACGGAGGATTCTATCTGGGAAACTTGTCTCACTCTTGCTTCTCACCCGAATGCTAAATGTCAGGCATTGGCTTGCTGGCAAGCATCGTCTCTCGCAGAGGGCGATGTGTTGTGAGTGCATTAAAGCGCATCATCCCTTTGAAGAGACGATGCTATACAAATATTAACCATTGCAACGGTAGGCCGAAAACATCTTTACTTAACCGCAGCTAAAGCCGATGCATAATCAGGCTCCTGCCCTATTTCAGGCACCTGTTGCTCATATATTATTTTGCCACCAGGATCGACCACAATTACTGCACGGCTTAATAAACCTCTCATCGCCCCGTCAGCCATTTGAACTTCATACGTGTGCCCAAAATCATTTCTGAAATCAGAAAGCATCACCACACGGTCAATGCCTTCCGCGCCGCAAAATTGTTTTTGTGCAAAAGGCAGGTCTTTGGAAATACAAAGCACGATGGTGTTGTCGAGGCTTGCCGCATCTTTATTAAATTCTCTTACAGATTTTGCGCACACTCCTGTATTCACGCTGGGGAAAATATTCATGATGATATATTTTCCCTTAAAATCTGCAAATGTTTTTTCTGTAAGGTCAATGGCTGTTAAAGTAAAATCTTTAGCTTGTGTGCCAACATCCGGTAGCTTTCCAACGGTGTGAACGGGATTGCCTTTTAATGTAATAGTAGTGCCGCTTGTATTTTCCATGATTGATGTAATTGTATGATTATCGGATGCATTCGTTTGTGCAAAACAATTTCCTGCAATCATTAAGCCAGTAATGATATACAGGTGCTGACAGTGTGACAATTTTGAAGCTGCAGAATGTACTATAGCTGCCACACATGCCGGGATGATATTATGATATTGGGATATTAGGCATGCACACGCATTCACCATTGACTATTCACCATTGACTATTCACCATTGACTATTCACTACATTCACTTTACTTCATACCTTCATCAACATTAACAGCCATGCACAATGAAGACTCCATCTTTATCACTAAATGTTTCAGATGTTATAGGCGCCGTTTCTGCCGAATGTATTGTGCCCGGAAAAAGCAAATGCATCATGACGCTTGCGCATGGAGCGGGAGCAGGCATGCATCATGCTTTTATGGTAACGCTTGCCAATTCTTTAGCAGAAATGAACATTGCTACACTGCGTTTTAATTTTCCTTTTACAGAAAATAAAAAAGGAAGACCTGATACACCTGTTGTTGCCCATCAAACCATTGAAGCCGCCATTTTAAAAGCGCAGGAATTATTTCCAAAGCTTCCTCTCTTTGTATCCGGGAAATCTTTTGGCGGCAGAATGAGCTCGCAGTATTTGTCAGCGCATCATAATGCAAAAGTGAAAGGAATTATTTTTTACGGCTTTCCATTGCATCCGCCAGGCAAACCTTCCATAGAAAGGGCAGCACATTTAAAAGACGTGAAAATACCGATGTTGTTTTTACAGGGAACAAGAGATGAATTGGCTACCTGGGATTTGATAGAACCTGTATGCGCATCGCTTCCGCTTGCTGAGCTGGTAAAAATAGAAGGTGCAGATCATGCGTTCAAAGCAGGAAAACAAAACACGATCCAAATACTCACAGATGAAACAAAGAACTGGATTGAAAAAATTATTAAGAAATGAGAAGATTGTTATGTTATATAAAGGGTGAGTGGTGAGTGGTCAGTTGTGAGTTAAATAACACTCATTACTGATTACCATTCGCCACTGACAACTCGTTTAAATAGAGGTCAGTTGTATGTGCTGAATATAATGATTGATTCATGAAGAGCTCGAAGCTCGCGGCTCAAAGCTCGGAATTACTCACCACTCACTGCTGACAACTCACCGTTAACTTAAAGTAACCGATGCTCTTACATTTTCTATTTTCTGATCAGTGGCTTCCAGACAGCTAAAAACTATCCGGTAAAATTCAGGATGCGACTGCCATGTCTTGCCTGTAACGATCCTGCCATCTTTTACTGCTTCATCATGCGCAACATACATTCCGCCGCATGATTCCACTTCAAATTTCACATGCTCATAGCAAGCAATATTTTTTTGATCTACAAGCCCCGCAGTCACCAGTATTTGCACGCCATGACAGATTGCAAAAATGTATTTATTGCTTTCCCAAAACGCTTTCACTATTTTAATTACAGTGGTATCGTTCCGTAAATATTCCGGCGCCCTTCCTCCCGGGATCAGCACGGCTTCATAATCTTCGGTGTTTACATCGGCAAATGAAATTTCTGATTCAACAAGATAACCTTTGCGTTCTATATAAGTATCCCATCCCGGCTCAAAGTCATGCATTACCAGGTTTAATCTTCTGACAACAGGCGCTGCGATTACCGGCATGTATCCTGCCTCGCGCAAACGGTGTGATGCAAACAGCACTTCAAAACTTTCACCGGCATCGCCTGTTATGATCAATATTTTTTTTGACGCTTTCATATCGCTTTTCGTTTTTTATTATTTGTAAAAGATGTTGGTAAAGATAGATAAGAATTATTTCAATGAAAGATTCACGCCTTAATGTTCCGGCCGGTGAGGACACCCGCCTGCGAAAATTTTTAATGTGCTCTTCCTTATCGAATAAAGCACACAAACAAAAACTATGTTTACAGAATTCTTATAAAAAGAAATGCACCGCTTTGAAACGATGCATAACCCTTTCGATTGCTTTTTATAAACAAAATAGTGAGCCCTGAATTTTTTCTACCTGAAACGCACATCGACCCTTCCGCCGGAGGAATGAACATCAATCAATGCTCCTCCGCCGTACAACGTACCCACGATCGAATGCTCCTCAGCAGAACCACTGAAATTTTTTAATTCAACATTGATTTTATTAGCATTCAGATCAATATCAAAACCTTTGTTAGCCGGCAATTGCACAACGATATCACCGCCTGAATTTCTCAGCTTAACATCTTTTGCCGTGTCCTTTATTTCCGCACTGATACCGCCACCGCTCGTTTCTGCTTCCACTTTGCAAAGCAGGTTGGTCAGCCTGATACTACCTCCCGAAGTGCTGGCAGAAAGTTCTCCTTTTATACCGTCAGCATCTATACTTCCACCGCTTGTTCCCGCTTCTATGTCTCCATCCAGGTCTTCCAGATGCAACGAACCGCCGGAAGTATGCAATCGTACATTGCCGGTACAACCTTTTGCACTAATACCGCCGCCACTGGTTACAAGGTCAATGTCATTTGATGAATTAGTAATCTCGATGCCACCGCCGGAACCGCGGCCTTTCATTTTACCTTTCACATTCTCCACGTCAATACCGCCGCCACTGGTTCTGAAGATCTGTGTTCCGTTTAAATTGGAAAGCGATATACCGCCACCGCTTGTCTCAAGGTCAGTATTTACATTCACAGGAAGATAGGCTTTGAAAGAAATATTCACGGCGCGCTTCCAGTTCATGCTATTTGAATTTTTTGGCCGCACAGAAGCAACAAGCTGGTGATTGCTTGCCGAAATATTGATGGTATAATATTCATCCAGCCGTTGCTGAATTTCTTCTTTTGTAAGATGCTGGTTGTTGTTGGGTGTTACAAATACTTCCAGTCTTGCTTCAGAGGCGCTTACGCCCGTAACAGATATGCCGCCTCCCGAAGCTTCCAGCTTTGCATTTGTGATCACTTCGCTCGATAATGATTTTACCATGTATGGCTGTTTATCATCCTGTGCTTTTAATAAAAGACCGGAACAGGCCATTGCTATAAACAGGAAGAATTTTTTCATGATTGGTATTATTGTTTTTGATTTCATGATGGTGTCAACCGGTATGCCAACGCCGGAATGCTTTGCTGGTAAGCATCTTAGGATGCTTAAACAATCCTGCAGTGTACGAAATCGGACAATGGTTGTACACTTGCGGACGTGTTTTTATTGCTGATGTGTAAAAATATGTTCGTTGTAGCTGCAGTGTTTATTAAAGTCCGGGGCTTTTTGCTTGTATCATGTTACCGGCGATCAGCTTGACGGAACACTATTGCCCAGCCATCGCAATACTTTTTTGTTAGCAGTCATTTATCCCAAATTTCAAGTAGTTACTATGGAAGAAATGCTTCACCAAATTGAAGAATCACAAAAGGAGTTTATGAAAAGGCTACCCTTTTAGACAATGCGGGCATTTCATCTCTCATTAGTCAGCCACAACAATCACTGGTAAGAGCCGCTGTGTAGTCTTTGATTAACCGCCAAATGTGATGAATATTCACCTTGGCTCAATGGTTATTCCTTTGCGTTTTGCATAGTCCTCATAAAAATCCCACCCCATGCCAACAACAGCATTTTTTTCAAGAACAATTGGAGTTTGTTGTTCTTTAGTAATGTCGCCATCTGCCTTGTTGATATTAGTATAATACCATAAAAATTCTATTGTATTGCCAGCCGAATCAGTCTTAAATTCCCTGTTAAAAGGGTTGTTTATAATGACGCTTTCTTTCTTTGTCATAAAACTTGTGCTGGTATATGTCTGTATTTTTTGAACACCACCCATTACTTCCAGCACTTTAGTTTTAGTAACCCCAATGTCTACTTTTAATAAATTAGCCTGGTTATAAGATCCAACCTCATCTCGTGATGGCTTTTTTGACAAAGGTTGGGCAAATATGCCATCGGCGGTAAGGATTAATGCGAACAATAGTACAGTTACTGGTTTCATGTCAATATAAGTTTAATTGGCAAATTGTTTATTATCTTACATCAAACGTAGGGTAATAAATTAACACAGCAAAAAACGAGTAAAAAAGCTGCTTAACCGGCAATAAAGGAAAATCCTTTAGGCAAATATTGCGGGGAATGTGAATCACAATAATGTTTATCCAATTGACTCAAAATAGAAGGAAGAAAAACGGCTGCCGGCAGGGTTAGCTATACATACAGCGCGACTCAACGCCATTGAGCTTTTATTTTTATCTTCAATTTTTGTCTTTCAATTTGGATGTAGTTATCGCTGACAGAAATACTTCGAGCATGCCTTCAGCAATGCTGAGCCGTTAGCGGCAAATAAACCACCACATTACCCAACATTAAAAAGGATTTTATGAAGAATAAAATTTTTATTATCGTTACACTGGTTGTATGCGGACAATCTTCCATAGTGTTGGGTCAAACCGCAGAGAACAACTCAACAAACATTTCTATTGTTTCAAAAGCACCTGTTAGTTACAGAGTTAATGAGAGCGGCAGCACCCTGCATGGCTATTATAAAAAAGGATATAATCTGACAATTTATGGAGACAGTTCTGTCATTGGTTACAGAGCCGACTGCGACGCAGATGATGACTGGTCGGGAGCGACAGCAGGCGGCACAACTCAATCTTCAAACAGCTTTGAGTCTGCCTTTAAATGTGTTTTCAACCCCAACAATTTATATGGGACTGTTTTACCCGGCAACAATAAAGGTCAGAACCATTTTGACAGCTTAAAAAAGCGTGGCGTTGGGATTGGTGATTTAACAATAACCTACAAAACTGACAAGAATAATAAACCTATAGACTCCGTTATCGGAGTTGTATTTGACAGAGGGCCACATAATCAACCCGGAGAATCAAGTATGGCGACCTGCAATAAATTTAAAAATGCTTTGGATAATAATCAATTTATCTACATAGTTTTTCCCAATACAGCGAAATATATAAAGCAAGTTATTGGAACAAAAACCGACGGCAAAGCGCTGAAAAGAAATCCTACAAATGCTGACTTTGAACAGGCATTTAAATTGATGCTGAATGAAAATCCTGCAAGCGTTAGAAATGTTATGAAGGAAAACTTAATAAACTTTTTATCTCAAATTGCTATTTTGTCAAATTTTGACAATGCTACTGCACAGGAAAAAGCAGATGGGAAACTCAAAGCAAAAAATAATGACAGAAATCTAAATGAGTAATTGTATTTAGGCCAAATAAAAATTCCTGAGAGCCAGGTAGCAATTTGAGCTATTACACTTAATGATATTGAATAAAAGATTGTAACAACCAAAATAATATGGATTTAAAAAAAATTGAAGAGGCTTTTATCAGGGAGGGTTATGTAAGCATTCCATTTTCCTTTAACGGTGCCGGCCATCCGTTAATTAAAGCTATGCTTGCCAACAATGTTGAAGCAAATTTTCTGCTTGACACCGGTGCTTCAATTAATTTGCTTGACTATGAATTCGCAAAAGAACTTAATCTCCACTTAACATTAACCGATGGAAAAGGAGGTGGCGCTGGCGGGCTTATATCCGAAATATACAGCCTTGACAATATTTCATTAGAGATCGGCGGACAACATTTTAAGTTTGACAGTTTTTTTTCAATCGATTTCTCTACAATGAAAGAAGCTTTAACGGCCACAGGAGTAACCGAAGAAATCCAGGGCATTTTAGGTTTTGGCTTTTTCCAAATGACAAAATGTTTTATTGACTATACCGGTAATAGAATTTTCATTCTGAACAATTAGCAGGCAATGCCGTTTACTTAAGGGCTTTTAAAGTCCCTCGCTTTTGGAGAAGGATTTTGGGCGAGGTCAAAATGCTTAGCTGGTTGCAAATAGAAAAACATACAGATCCATAAGTATAATACTTGTTTATTTCACATAACTTTCATTTTGTTAGTGCGGAGGTAACGCGCCTTACTAAACAGAATGTAACATGAAGAATCCTTCCAACTGGGATAGATCAGATCTAAACAGGCACCTGCAACATGCGCTCGACCTGGAGTTGTGGACAATCCCTCTTTATCTTACTGCTTTATATAGTATAAAAGGTCTTCCTCAAACAAAACACCAGGAATTTCCGGAGACAGCAAAGCTTATATTTTCCGTAGTATTACAGGAGATGTTGCATGCGGAAATAGTTTGCAATCTCTCCAATGCACTGGGCTATTCGCCTAAATTTAAATGCCCGGTATATGACGAATCAAAAGGCATCCCGTTCATTCATCCGCCTCAACATTTGCTGCCCGATGATCTGAAAGGATACCAGGTGAAATTACAGGCGCTCAATAAGCAGAGCCTCCGGTTGTTTTGCGCCATTGAGTTGCCGCATCCCAAAGAAGAAATTGTTTGGGAAAATAAAGGCAGGTACAATTCCATCGCAGAGTTATATGAAGCCCTTAAATCAGGTGTTACTGCATTATGGGATACTTATTATGTGGGTGAACATCATAACAGGAAACAAAAAAATAATTTCAAAGAGTACCACAACCGGCATGGCAGGCAGCCTGGTTTCAGCATTATCATCAATTCGCTTGAAACAGCGTTAAAAGCAATTGAGGCGATCGTGGAACAGGGTGAAGGCGCAGATGCCAAACATGTACCGGCCGATTTTCGTCCCCATATCATCAAAGACGAGGTCGTGTTTGATGCAGCATGGTTCAGAGGTAATTTAAGTCATTATCATAAATTCAGGATACTACTTCATACACACCGCAAATTGCCCGACGTGTATAAAGAAGAGAGAACAGAAGAATGCGAAGCTGCAAAACAGGATATGATAAGAAATTATTTGAATTTCTGGAGTGTGATGGAAACAGGTTTCAACACAGAAGGAAGCGATATGCCGGAGCTTTTCTGGAACAAAATGTTTATGCTTGGTAACTCTATAGCAAGGGTTTGGCAAACCGGTATGTGCCCCGATTTTAATTTGGATTTTTCTGCTATGCATAACCATTAGCCGCGATCACATGAAGTCGCCAAACATGACAATTCAACGCAATAACATAAGAAGACTGGCTGCATGGTTCGGTGGATGTGGATAAGCTGATCGACAGATCTGAAACATCAAAATGATTTTGCTACTCCCTTCCAATTTAATAAGCTAAGCGCGCCTGCATACAATTATATACTGAAAAGTGTACAAATTCTTAAACATCCTTACCAGAAGCGGGCCATAAATAGGGAATCTGCTGCCAATTGCGTCCCTGAACCTGAAATTTCTTTTTACTTCAGTAATTTGTAAACCGGCTCCGGCGACAAGTTTTCTTATGTCTTTCAATGTAAAAAAGCGTTTGTGGGTCTTATCGAATATCCCCCTGCTGTTTACCGGCCAGGTGCCTTTAATATAAATATGCCTCCAAACATCAATATGCTGAATATTAGGTAACGAGATAATTATCTCGCCATTTCTGTTCAACAGGTTCGCAAAATCATTCAGCATTTTCCAGGGATCATCGAGGTGTTCCAACACATCCCCGAGAAGGATCAAGTCAAAAGAAATAGTATTGATCGGCTGCAAAATTTTATGATCATCTAAATTGCCCACAATAACATCTTTATAATGTCTGCCCGCTTCAGCGGCCATTTTTTCATCCATTTCTATCCCGTAAACTGTGCTCGCAATATTTTTATCCAAAAGATATTTACCATTTGCGCCCGTGGCGCAGCCTACATCCAATACTTGTTTTCCTTCGCCTTCTACATTCGATAACAGGTCCATTCGCAAGCCAACATAAGAAGGATTAAAATTCATCTCAGGTTTATTTGTGTTCATTCTTTATACCGGCAAATAAAGTAATTTTTTTTCAGCCGCCCTTTTTGGCTCCCGGAAAAGAAACAAAACCCCTTGCATGACGCACAAAACTTTAACGGTTCGTAACAGATTCTATACATTGTTATTAATTTGTTGTGGCCATGCGTCCGGATAGCGGGTATTGTAGTTTTAAATCCTTTTAGCGTTTTTTAAACTCCCCCGCATTTAAGGTGAGGTCAAAAAATAGTTAAATAATCGATCATAATTTGTCGTTGTTCAAAATGGTTTTAGCGTTGACAATTTTTTTAGCTAAAGCCTTTGATAATTGTGGGTTCTAATTTTCACGACTTAAAATTGTGGCAATTGCAGCATTTCGAGCGCATCGAACGCGTTATATAAACACCTCAGCCTGCTTGCAGCGACAAAATGTCATTTTGCTTGTATTGTTTTATTACTTTCTTTTGCAGCCCAAATTTTACAATATGAAAACTATGCTTATGAGATGGGCAATTTGTGCCCTTTGTATTCTTCCATTTTGCAAAAAAGCTCAGGCTCAGGTAACTGTTGGTCCGGAAGTAGGTTTTACGGCGGCCGGTCTTTACGACGAAGAAAGTAATGTATATGCGGGCATTAACCTGCATGTAGGAGCCACAGCTCATTTACAGGTAACGGATTTTTTAGCCGTAAGGCCATCCTTATTGTACAAAACAGGCACGCTGGTGAACGGTGATTACATGGATGAGAAGTATTCTATGAACCGTATTTCGATCCCGGTTCCCATCATGTACTCTCACATTTTTGATAACAGCAGTACCTTGTTTGCCGGCCTTGGCCCTAACTTCATGTACAACCTGTCAGGAAAATATAAGACCGGCGGAGAAAGTTCGAAATTAGAATTTGGCAGCAATGAAGGGCAAATGAAGCGTTTTGACATGGGGCTTCAGCTAAAAGGAGGTTACCAGTTTGCTAACGGCCTTTCATTGAGTACGTTCTTTAATCTTGGTTTGTCAAACCTTTCAAACGTACCGGGCGACAATGTAAAAACTATGGATGCCCTCGGGTTTTCAATTGGCTGGATGTTTGGTGGCAATTCACCCGATTATTAAACACTGGTTTTTATTAATAAGAGAACAGGCTGCTCCTATTAAGGGGCAGCCTGTTTATTTTCATCTAACAACCAGAAACCTGTTGCTTTCAATTACGGCATAGGCGCTGCTATCAGATTAGTTTGAAGACCAGTTTGGTTATCTCTCCAGGGTCGTTGTCTGTTACTATGATTTGCTTATTTGTGATTTTTTCAACATCCCAGCTTTTATCAATTCTATCCAGCGCAACAGTGCCTTCAATTCTAAGCTTCAACTCGGTACCGCCGTTTCTAATCTCCCACTTGCCTTTAAAGGTTTTGTTAGATACAGTGGCTTTTAATCCACCGTTGCTGCTGAAAGTAAATACATAACCCCTGAAAACTCTTGTGCTGGTGTCATTATCGTCTATATAAAGTTTCACCTTGTAGTCACCGGGAGCCGGATTAGTGCGTGTAACAGCATTTTCCTCTTGCTCAGATGCTACTGTTTGTTGAGGTATGGCAGGCCTTGATAAATCCTGCTTGGAGCAAGCGTAAAAAAGCAACGAACCCGTTGCCAGTGCAATAACTAAATAAATCTTTTTCATTTTGAAATAATTGATTGTTTTAAAAATAATTTTTGATTGCTTTTAACCAGAGGACGATATCATGTACCGGTTTTGCATTAATAGGTAGTAACAATGCTGAATAATGTAACCGGAATTTTTAAATTTTTTTCCGCAAAATCAACGGAAGAAAAAACTCCGGACGGCCAGGCGATGTTGCAGAAAGTAACTAATGCGATATAAAGCAAAATATGACGTTTCAGTTTGTGAGTGAATACCGCTTACTTAGGGTAATTACTCATTCACCATTCAATGTCGTTTAATTAAGCATGTTTGACCCTCACCCAAATCCCTCTCCAAGGAGAAAGACTTTGAAAACGGTCATCGTTCGTTACGACTTTTTGAAATTTCACTATCGGTCTGACGTTTTTTGTAAGCGTCTGACCGTTTACGCGCTTTGCTTTTGGTATAAGTTTCTTAACTGAACGACAATTATTCACCACTCACCACTCACCACTCACCACTCACCACTCACCATTAACTTAACACCAGGCATAATTATCTATTTGCCGGATTATCATTAGTATAGCTACACACTCACCTGGTTCATATTGGCACATGCTACCCTGCCGTCAATGCCTCATCTGCCAGGCGTTGCATTTTTTTCAGCCCGGTAATTGCGACAGACAAAGCATCTTCTTTCCAGTAGGCTTGATTAAAAAGTTCCAGGGAGAGCACTTTAGTGCCGCCTATGGCTTTAAGACTGCGCAGGATGTCTTTTATTGGCGCCGCTCCATCGCCGGGGTAAATACGGTCGCTGTCTGTTTGCTCATTAACAGGTTTATCTGCAGGATAATCATTCATGTGTATAACGGGAATTGCTTTGCCATTTACAAGGTTCAGGCAATTAAATCCTGAGCCACCACGGAACATGTGGTACACATCTGGCAGAATGCGTGCCCCGGCATCATCTGCTGCAGCAGCAATGGATATAGCCTGGCTGAAATTGTATAAAGTGCCCGATGCGCCCCAGAATTCAAGCAATGGCATTACATTATATTTTCTGCCGAGCTGTAATATAGCGCGATAATATGCAGCGGTTTGCTGAATGTTCAAAGGTTCACTTTTCTCAACTCCCATAGGTGGCGCCGCAATGTATTTACACCCCAATACCGATGCTATTTTCATTTGTTCTTCCAGGTCGGCAATTCCTTTCTTTCTTGTGGCTTCATCATGTACCATCCATGTAGTAAAACTGATAATATCTTCCACTGCCAGGTTCTTCGATTTAATATAGTCGGCCAGGGTTTGAACAGACTTGCCTGTAGCCAGGTAATCCTGTATATCATTTATCCAAAGCTCTACGCCATCATAACCTGCTTTGGATGCGATATCAATATACCCGATCAGTCCGGGCTTTTGCCCGCTGATGGTACTTGTGTTCAGGCAAAAGCGAAATGGCGGCTTTGCTGCAGGCGTTGCAGCTTTTATAAATGATGATGGCATAAATGATGCAAGTGCAGCAGCACCGGATACTTTCAGCAAGCTTCTTCTGTCAATCATATATTTGATGATTTAATAAGATGATCATTCAACTTAGAATAGCAATATACTGCCGTATTATCATAATTGCTTAATTATCCCGAGTAGCCCGGATCGCCGGAAATGAGACAGTGATTTTGTCGCGTTTTTACTATTCCGGGCTTTTTAATGCTTATAATTTTGACTCAGTATATATAAAAATTGAGTTCTGCGCCAAATGGAAAAATTTGGTGAAAGATTAAACGGCAATTAATTTCCGGAAAGAGAACTAAATAATGCGTTGAAAAATATTATGAATGAGGAAAATAAAAAATTATGGATACAACAATTCCTGATAACTGGTACGAAACATTTTTCCAGGGCATCAACTGCGAAATGTGGGCAAAAGCCGGAACGCCTGAATGGACAAATGCAGAGGTCGCTTTTATATTGGATGTAATGAACTTACCTGCAGGCTCAAAAATACTTGACATTCCCTGTGGCACGGGCAGGCATTCAGTAATACTTTCCAGGCAGGGATTCCGGATGACGTCGGTTGATATTTCGGATGAATATATCAGCAATCTAAATAAGCTGGTTACTGCTGAACATTTACCCATTAATGTAACCAGGGCAAACATTTTATCCGTACAGCTTAATGATAGGTATGATGGTGCATTTTGCTTTGGCAATAGTTTCGGATATTTCAAATATGAAGACATGAAAATCTTTGTACAGAAGGTTGCAACTGCTTTAAAACCCGGTGCAAAATGGATCATTAATTCCGGGCTGATGGCAGAGAGTTTTCTTGCTAAATTCATTAAAGAAAACACCTACGAATTACCCGGGTTAACCATGCATGTCAGTAATGATTATGATGAATGGAACAGTTGCCTGCTTACCACACTTACCTACACAAAGAACAATAAACAGGAGGCGCACCGGTTCAAACATCATGTATATACAGTTGCTGAAGTAATACGATTGTTGAACACTTACCATTTAAAAACAGTTGCTTTGTATAATTCAACTGACAAAGCAATATTTCATTTGGGCGATCCGCAGATTTATTTGGTGGCAGAAAAATATTGATTCGCAATTTGACCGTTCAAATACATACAGCCTGGAATCTGCGTCGTGCGCTTTTAAAGATGTTTATATAAATTTGAAATAAGCACCAATGCAAATTGATAACAAGCTATTTCATACCGCCGCATGTAACATTATCACCTTTTGTTGTCAATTATGTGTTATCCCAACGGAATTTTTTAAAGAAAATAGTTTTTCATATAGTCGGGACGCAAATTCACCGGTAATTGATTCTGCAAAACCAAACAATAATTTATTACAGGAAAAATTTGTGTTTATAAAACGCGTTTCATTTTAATCAGCAGGCCTTTGTTCTTCACAATCACCTATTCCTCTATCCGATTAAATCCTGTAATAAGAACCGCTTGAGCTACATGATTATCATTGTCAACGTCATTCCCGAAAAGGCGTCAAGCTAATTATCGGAAATGTTGCTTTAAGTCCCATAGGGACTGTAGATTGGTAGAGAATATTGAAACGAAAATTTTTGTGTGCCGTAGGTACACCATATCCCTTTCCCGGTATCAATGTTGCGTACCTACGGCACGCTCCTCTTAAATTGGTATATCATCTATTACCAATATTTTGTGCCTACGGCACAATAATGAAACCTTATTAGTCTCTCTATAAGCGAGGCTGATGTTTCGCTTATAACAACTTTCAAAATTTATGATTATTTGATTTTTAATAACAGATTTTGAAGTTGTATAGAAGGCATACTATTCAAAAAAAGGCACATCCTTTACAGCATACTTCTTCATGCCTTCTTCATTGATCTCTACGCCGATGCCTGGTTTTTCTGAAAGCGTGATAAAACTGTCTTTCACCCATTCGCCATCATATTTTACAATTTCTTTGAACATAGGATCTGTATGGAAATATGATTGCCATTCCAAAATTAAAAAGTTGGGCACTGATGCGCAGGCATGACACGAAGCCATGCAGCCCAGGAAGGATGCCACCATGTGAGGCGCAAAAGGTATGTAATACAAATTGGCAAGATTGGCAATGCGTTGCCCCTCACCAAGGCCGCCACATTTTTGCAGATCGGGCATTATAATATCAACAGCACCAATTTCCAGCAGTCTTCTGAAACCATAAGCGAGATAATGATTCTCCCCGGCGGCTATCGGCGTACTGGTTGATTCGGTAATGAGTTTATAAGCTTCCACATTTTCTGCCGGTACCGGTTCTTCCAGCCATAACAGGTTCAACGGTTCCAATCTTTTTGCAACAGCCTGTGCCGTAACCGCATCATATCTTCCATGCATATCTACCAGGATGTCTATTTTGGGACCCACGGCTTCCCGCGCAGCGGATATCTGGTCATACATTCTTTGCAATTCACCGGGACTCGCCGTCCAGTTATAGGCATCATATTTATTGGGGTCGTTGGCCTGATCAAGATCAAACTTCATGGCATTAAAACCCATGCTTTTTGCTTTCGTTGCAGCATCAGCAAAATCTTTTGGCTGCGGCAGGTTGCGTTGATATAAAGCCGTATCGCAATACACCCTGATCTTATCGCGAAACTTGCCACCGAGCAATTGATATACCGGCAGGTTCAACGCCTTTCCCGCAATATCCCACAGCGCTGTTTCTATCGCAGACAGCACCGCCACATACATACCCGATTGCGCTCCCTGGAAAAAGCCGGAACGCCGTATGTCTTCAAAAAGCCGGTGCACATTTAAAGGATTTTTTCCTTTCAGCCGTGCGCCAAAATTCTTCACCAGGTAATAGGTGCCGGGTATGGCATCCACGCCTTCGCCACAGCCCCATATATCCTGGTTGGTATATATCTTCACGAAAAGGCTGCCGCGGATATACCCGCATTTTACATCGGTGATCTGCAGATCAGATGGCGGAGAATACTTTGGTGTTTTATCAATTGCTTCTTCATAAGCCTTGCCAAAACCGGTTAAAGGCGCTAATGGTGTCATCGCTGCTGCTATTGCAGCTTTGGATAGGAAAGATCTTCTTGAATTGCTCATGGTATGATGTTTTTACCTCACCCTCGTTCCCTCTCCACTGGTGGAGAGGGATGCCCCGCTTTAGAGAACATTATATAATTCATCAGCGGGCGCTTGTGATTTTAATTATTTTATAATATTAGAAACAAGTTACGTTTTTATAGAACCTTTCATAATTAATACTGTTAGGCAATATGCATGTTCTTACCTAAACCTCCTCCGCCCGGGGAATTGTAGGGGGCATTACCACGTTCTATCCTTCAAATACTCCTGTATCTGCGTCTTGCCAACTGGTAATTCGTCCATATGATCATTCAGCCATTTCGAAAAATCTTTTTCGATCTCATCTGTCCATCTTGCATCGATCTGGCCTGCCGTGTATTTACCTTCTCTCAGGCGCTGATGGCCAAACATATCGCGAAGCCGCACAATCTCTGAAGTAGTTACCACCTTTTCTGCAAGATGTGGCGGAACAAAAACCACAACCCCTAATTTACCCAGCACCACATCCCCCGGCATTACTGTTACAGTGCGTATGCGCGTGGGCTGGTTAATGCCAACGATCATGGTGTTCAGGTCACCGGGCGGGTTGTGATAGGAAGGATCATAGCTGGTATAAAAAGAGGTGAACCCGCCTATTTCCTTCAAACCTTCAACATCTCTCAACGCGCCATCATACACAATACCGTTGCCTGATTTAGCATAAATGGCATTGCCCACATTATCGCCAATGGTTGGCCCGTTACGATGCGCGCCAAACTGGTCGGCCACATACACGTCGCCTTTTACCAGCAAATCAACTGCCCAGGTATTTTGTCCGCGTTTGCCTTCTTTCTTCCCTGCTGAATCAATAGCTTTCCACACATCAGGCCGGGCCGGCATAAAGGTTGCTGTTACAGCTCTGCCCACTAAAACGCTGTCGGGATTGATCACTTCCCATCCTTCAGCCACCTGGTAACCGTAACCTTCGTTTTTCATTACCGCCCATGCTTCTTCCACACTCACCGATTTCATTCTCCGGAGAATATCATCCGGCACTTTCGGGCGGCCATCTGCAAAACGCTCGCCTTTCCACAGAGGTGTTAAGGCAATAAGCTGCTCTTTGCTTATCTGTACCTGCTGCGCCTGCACTGGCTTGCAGCAAGCAATCAGTGCAAATCCAAACAACAGGCATTTGAATGTTGACATGTACTGTAATTTTATAGTGATGATAAATTATTGACTGTTTCCTTTGTTTCGTTTGACGCCGTTGTTGTCGGTGCGTCGCCAGGTAAATGATTATGCCACCAGCTTGCCAGTGTGGAGCCGGTTACATTCATCACCGGCCCGAAGATGGCCGGGGCCAACCCTGCTGTCGCCAGTTTACCCATAGCCAATGCCAGGCCTGACGCAAGACCGGCATTTTGCATACCCACTTCCAGCGCAATCGTCCTGCAATCTCTTTCATGAAATCTTAATAAACGCGCCGACCAATATCCCAAAAAGTAACCGGCAACATTGTGCATAAAAGTGGCTATGAGCAGGAGCGCTCCCACCTGTAATAAATTATCCCTTCCCGCCGCTGTAATGATGGTTAATATAAATGCAATGCCCGCCATTGATACCAACGGCATTGCTTTATCCAGCCATTTGAATTTTCCATGAATGAGGTAATGAAAAGCAAGACCTGCGCCGATGGGTATGATAACGATCTTGGTGATATCCCAAACCATACTCCAGAAATGTATCTCTACAAAACTTCCGCCTAACAGATGCATTAACAATGGCGTTAAAAAAGGAGCAAGCATGGTAGATATCGTAGTAACAGATACAGACAAAGCCAGGTTAGCTCTTGCCAGGTAAGACATTACATTGGAAGCAAGACCACTCGGGCAACAACCTATTAATATAATGCCGGCAGCTATTTCTTTTGGAAAGTTGAACAGGTTGGCAATGGCAAATCCAATTAACGGCATAATTATATAATGGCAAGCCACACCAACAATAATCCCTTTCGGCATTTTTATAACGTTGGCAAAATCTTTCAGGCTTAGCTCGGTGCCCATGCCAAACATGATCACCTGCAACAAAGGAATAATTAAGGATGATAATTTAAAGCTACCAACTGTTGTGAAATACTGCGGATGATACATGGCAATACTAACAACCGCCATTATCATAACCGTATAAGAAAGGCCTTTCAGGAATTGATTTCCTCTGAATGCAATAGCAAGCATTGCAAAAAATAAAGCCAGCAACCAACCTGCCGCATTGTGATTTTTATTTGCAGTAACAAAAACAAATAGCGCCGCACACAGGAATGCGGCTGTGTAAAATATATTGTAAAAAGATTTTTTTGCAGCAGGCATAGATCGTTGTTAGTGATTGTTACATAATTAATTCTTATGGCAAAATATTCCATTAACGTATTGCTGATATTTATTGCAACGCCATTAAGTTAAGCGATATACTAAGTGGAAAGAGATGTGGCATTGATTAAAAAAAACAACTCATTATTCCGGGACACATTTTCAATGCCGCCAATCGTTATTTCAGTTTACAAGATAAAAAAATCCTGCATAAGCAATACATTTATTCAAATGTAATGAATACACATTTTTGAATTGCCTGTTTGACAAGCTTTCCACACCAGGCAATGAAGATAAACGCACGCAAGAAAAAAATAAAATTGTTTCGGCAACGCGCACAGGGAATGAAGTCATAAAGTCTCCTAATCAAGATCAGTTTTTTTAAACCCCGCGAACAATAATTTGCATTATAAAATAACATTGGTTATGGTATCCCGTAAAATTTTTCATCTTCCCGGGCATGAAAAGTTCCGGCATCGAAGCGAAGAAATACTGCGGATAGAAGCGTTGAGTGACGCCGTGTTTGCTTTCTCTGTATCCTTGCTTGTTGCATCACTGGAGGTGCCGCAAACTTTTGAGGAACTGAAAAAAATTTTATTTGGAGCCATACCTTTTTTCACAACAGTTGGCGTCATCTTTCTTTTATGGTACCAGCAATATATATTTTTCCGGCATTATGCATTAAACGACCTGCCAACCATATTGTTTAATCTCATTTACCTCGCAGTAATTCTTTTTTACGTTTACCCGTTGAAATTTTTGTTTTCCCTTTTGATCGCTTCATGGACCGGTATTGATTTGTTTCCCGAAGCTTCCGCAAAAGGTTTACCCGTTCTTTTGCCGGATGATTTTCCTTCTCTTGTTATCATCTTCAGTACAGGGTATTTTCTTGTCTGGTTGTTGCTTTATTTCATGCACCGGCGGGCCTTACAACTTGCACGTGAACTTGAGCTCAATAACTATGAAGCAGAATATACACACAAAGAAATAAGAGGCGCTTTATGGAATTGCCTCGTCGGCGTTGTATCCATTTTTTTTGCAGCAACCGGTTTTGCATTATTATCAGGAATTACTTATTTGTTAATTCCATTGCTTTTAATAATAAATGAAAGAATATTTACCAATGCAATAGTCCTACGTAAAAAGTAAATGATGCTGCCTTGATACTATAAAAGATAACAATCTTTAAAGGCATTTGTTGAAGACTAAACTGCACTTTCAGATCAAAATAACTGTACTATATATTTACCATATTTTGCTTGCAGTTGCGCCTGTCTTTCCAAAGCCTTTTGTATAGTTTTAACCATTTCACTATCAAAATGATTCATCATTTTAACGCCGCAACCAATCGTATCAAAATGCAATGCGGACGGTTTTATTTTATGTTTCGCCATAACATTTAATATCATTGTTGTCCGACTAAAATTTTAATTCTTGGGCTAAAGCCCTTGATAGGTTTGGTTTTCACTAGCCCCAGGCTTAAGCCTGGGGTTATATAGCGGAATCCTTATCCAACGGGCTTTAGCCCAAGTTAACCGGACAATACTGATTTAATATATAAAATTTATGCCGAAATAAAAAGGCTACCACAACGATCCAGGGTGGGGAAGCGCTTGTTTTTTTGTTGAATAAAATATGCAAAAGCTTGCCGCGAGAACATAACTGGTGAGTAAGAAAAGCTTATTTCTGTAGCTCATCCCCCGCCCGGCTCTTTATATATTGAATGAATGGCCTTCAAATAATAAGCGCACCGTAATGGAATATGTTTACTTACTTTTCAAAATCATAATAATAAGAATAAAACAATCCGAACGATATCGCCAGCATAAGTAATGGCAACAGTATTCCCGGGTTATAAAGAATAATAAAAAACAGGCTGATGACAATGCCAAATGCGATCTTAATAAAGGTGTCCATAATTACATTACCGGTTAATAAGCTTGCGTGAAGCAACAGCAGCAGCGCAACGCCTAAGATCATCAATTGCAGGTAATCAGTAAGATGAAAATGCAGCGGGTATGCTTTCCATACAAAAGCAAGTTCCGGCAACAACAAGAGAGTGTACATGATCGCTGTTTGCAGAAACCGCCCGGATATGGGATAAGGAAAATTGCGGCATATACTTAAATAATCATTTTCAAAATTTCTTATCTCAAAAACAATGGTACAGTTTGATACTGCAGACAATAGGAAACAAAATAACAGCGGCCGTATATCATAATGATCAGGTTCAAAAGTTTTAATAAAAATGAACAGGAACAACAACGAAAAGAATTTTGTTATCAGCAGCATTTGTTTTCGATTGCTCCATATAAACATCAGCGGTATGGTTGACAAGGTTTTTGGAATGCGTAATGATGAACCGGTTAAATTAAACCCGGGTTCTTTAAACCGTCGCTCCAGCACCTTGACATATAAAAAGGAAGTAGCGAATAACATCAACAGAGTAAAACCAAATATTTCGGCAATGGCTATATACAATTTATGTTGAAAGGCAACAATAACAAGAAAGACTGCGTACGCGGTTACAGGAAGATATACGGCAAACTGCACAAAACTTAAATACCAGAAACATTTCCTGCGGCCGGTATTTTGCAGGCAAGTTAAAAATTGTTGCTGCGGAGCTATTAATTGTTTGGCAGTATAATCAATGCATTTCAGGTCATACAAAAACCACACTGCAAAAACAACAAACAGGAAAGGCTGGTTCTGCACGATCATAATGGCAATGCCCATATGAAATGCTGCCACATCATACGGCAATCCAAAGAGAACAAAGGACAGGAAAACAAATAGCCCGGCATTTAGTGTATAAAAATGATTCACCAGTACCTTTTGCAATATACTGAGCGTTGTTTTCATACTGCAACTGTTAGCGTGTGGTCATAAGCGAGTAACCGGCTTGTAAAAGATATCCGGCTGCTGTTAAAAGACTGGTGCGAGGTGATTAAAAATGAAACCTGCTCTTTATGATGCTTTTCATGTATCATGCTGCATATGGTATCGACAGCATTTTGATCCGTTGTTATTAAAGGCTCGTCGAGCAATATCCATTGCGGATTCCCTACAAAGGCAAGTGCAAGGCTCAATTTTTTTATCATGCCGCTGGAATAAGTTGACAGCGGTTTTTTGTACACATCGTAAATATGCAATTGCCGTAATAAAAACTCGGTAGTTGTTATATTTCCTTTTTTAGCATAGCAAAACAATTTCACCAGTTCTTTTGCAGTAAGAAAGCCCGGATATAAAGGCTCCGTTTCTGCATAGTTAATGCATCGTACAAATGCTGTTCTTTGTTTTTTTAAACTGGATGCATTATTCAGGATGATATCACCTTCAAAAGGAAGTAAGCCGGCGATCATTTTTAATAACGTGGTTTTTCCACTGCCATTCCCGCCCTGTAATAATACGATGCCGTCTTGTATGGTAAATGTATCAACCGACAAGACCGTTGTGGTGGAATATTGTTTCGTAACCTGTTCAAGCTGCAGCATTAGCTAAATAAACCAAAATAGTACAAGACAGATCACTGCTTTAATTTTTTAGGTAATTTTTATGGATGAAATCATAAGCTATGTAACATTCATCAAAAAATTACTTTACAATATTCATTATCACAGCACAAAATAATAGCATGCTTACATCCGGGAATGATTATATCAATGCACGCTTTGTTACCGTTGCCGGATCATTCAATAACCGGAACAATGCTATTCAACCAATGGATTGGATAAACAGCGCATGAGGAACTACTATTCAGGTAGCGACCGGTACTTACCGGCATAAGTTTGTGGGGGATGATGTATGGATCAAAATCCGAATATGAATAAAGACAGCTTTGATTCCATACTGGGAGTAACAAGTAGTGCACTACATCAAAGTGAAAGCGCTCAGCAAAACATGCATTAAGAAGCTCCTATGTTGCAATTGAATGAAAAGTGTTATGCAACGGAAACCTGAAATGAAAATTTCGCCTGATAAAAACAGATCCCCGCCTTCGCGGGAATGACGGTCTTAATGGTGTTCTGTTAAATAACTCAAACAGCTTTCAAATAAGTTTGAATTTTTTTCTGAAAAAAATGTTATCTAAGGAATACATGCCTGCTCCATTTATGGTCAATAAGCAGGCAAAAAGAAAACAGGATATAGTTGTAAAACCGTCTTCTCTAAGTAAGTGCTCTTTTATTTGATAGTCTATATTAGCAACAAGTGTGGCAACGAGCATAACAAAAGCAATTAATGACGAGGAGATCCGTGTAAAAAGCCCGGAACACACTAAGATGCCGCCGGCAAATTCAGTTCCCTTAGCAAGAAATGCCATCAGCAATGGAGCAGGAAAACCTAACTCAGGTCCAAACCAATCCTGGAAAAATTCCCTGTCCACACTAAAAACAGTCAGTACTGACTGGCCGCCGGTTATCATCGCGTACCCAAGCCATAAACGTATGAGTAACAAATAAGTGCTCCACATTATGTTATTACGGAATCCATTCATAATTTTTGGCTTGAGTATTTGTATAGTTATAGCAAGCCGGAGTAAGCTGAAATGATAACCAACACGCTGCGCATCTTTACCTAAAAGCCCGAAGGGCTGACATGATTATAGTTGAGATTAACCAGCAGAATTTTATAAACCTCGAAGAGGTGACATAAAACTAATGGCATGACTTACAAAAATGAATTTTCTGTCACCCCTTGCAGGGTTTTGTTATTGGATAATGTGTGATTCTATAATCATTTCACCCTTGCAGGATTAAAATCAATAGCATATGTTAATATCTAAACTCTTTAAAATCTCCTTTCGTTCTATATTAATTAAAAATAGAAACACGATGATTTAAAAAACGCTAATTATTGCTGAATTGCAGAATTATGTAGTTAAAGCATGATTTTTTCGTGGCAGAGAATCGCAGGCAAAAAATTATAGCGTAATTATGTTGATGGTTGGCTGTGTTATTGCAGTTCCTATGCCTGTTTTATCTTATGAATAAGTTCGGTGCCAATACCGCTAATGATCAAACGGTGCTTTTTATTTGGAATTAATTTTTGTGTCCGGTCAACAAAACCTCCATCTGATAAATTGATCTCTTTTCCTTCATGGTTTAAAAAGAATTTGAACTGTGCAAGTGTATAATAACTTCCTTCATTGGTTTCTTTTTCTATTTTGACATTGGTGAAATCTTTTAATAGCCCCTGTAGCTTCTGGTAAAATATTTTGTTATCGTCTTTCAAAAAAATTTTAATAAATAATTTCTCCTTATCAAATTCATTTGACAAAAGCGATTGATGAATTTGCATGTGTTCCGGGAGATGCTGCAGCTCAAAAGAAAAATTCCCTTTATCCAATCCGCCCGATGCCATACAAAACACACCAAAATGCGTTGTAAATGCAGGATTATGCAGTGCCTGGCTTCTGACGTGCCTTTGCGTTGTTGCATATTTAATCACTTCATTCATTCTTCTTTTCTTAAACTCATTTGCTATCATCAATGCAAATACATTTGTTGCGTCTGATATAACCTCTGTTCCTCTTAATGCACTTACAACATTGTTTTGATCAACATACCCCATAACAGAACAGGCGCCGAGTGATGTGAGCGGAGATAATGTAACAACATTGAATTTTTTTGCTACCGCTAATTCGAGGTACCTGAGCTCAAATTGTTTAAAAGAAATTGTTTCCACACTTGACGGCGCTGAGAACCTGTTTTTGTCAAAGTCGTTTAATAATGCTGCAGGTGAAATTTTTTTAATTCTTTTCCTGAACAATTCAAGCAGCAGGCTGTTTAATTCTGAACCGGAAAGCTTATTTAAATCATCCAACAGGTTTGCATAGCCTGTTTTTTCCGCAATCAATTTTGCAATATTGTTCATTAAAAAAATTAATGCTGTGCATAAAAATACAGTTTCTTTTTTTGTAGCCTGACCGCTCTTCCTTTCGCAAACAAGTAGGATAATAACTCAGTCTTGAATATACTTTCTCCTTATCAAGTCCGTGAAATGACGGACTTGATAAGAAGAAAATACCTGTTTATATTTATCACTTCAAAAACTGCTTCCATGCCATATCAAACAATTTCATTCCTGCGTAACATCGTTGCGCAAACATTCATTTGTTCTTTTTTTATTCTCTCTGCCTGTACTGATAAAGAGAACAATGCCAACGGGCATGATGCAATCTTTGCATTCGATAATAATGCCAGTACAAGGTGGAGCAGCCCTGAGAACAGGAATGGTATAAAAGGCGCCGGCGGCAAAGAAAATAATAGTGCCAAAGGCCATGCGTATGATGCCATCAAGGCTGGGGAATCCTACACTTTGCTCGAAACAGATGGCCCCGGGGTCATTAACAGGATCTGGATAACCATTAACGACAGATCGCCGCTTATGCTGCGGTCACTCCGGTTAAATATGTATTGGGATGGTGAATCAAAACCTGCCGTTTCCGTTCCTTTCGGTGATTTTTTTGGAGTGGGTCTTGGTAAAACAAGCGTTTTTGAAAATGCTTTATTTGCTAATCCGGAAGGAAGATCTTTTATATCTTTTGTGCAGATGCCATTTAAAAAATCAGCAAAAGTTGTATTAACCAACGACGGTGACAAAGACCTGCAGAATTGCTTTTTTGATGTTGACTACAACCTCTTACAAAACTGGAATGACAACTGGTTATATTTTCATGCTTACTGGCATAGAGATACCGCTACAAAACTTGCACAGGATTTTGAGATACTTCCACAGGTGGAAGGCAAGGGAAGATATTTAGGCGCTAATGTTGGCGTGAATGCAAATCCTTTATACCCCAAATCATGGTTTGGAGAAGGCGAAGTGAAAATGTTTATGGATGGAGACAAAGAATACCCAACAATAAACGGAACGGGTACAGAGGATTATATTGGCACAGGATGGGGACAAGGAAGATTTATTATGGATTATTCCGGCTGCACCATACAAAACGACTCTTCGGGTGAAATGGCTTTTTACCGTTTTCATATTCCTGATCCCGTCTATTTTAAAAATGATTGCAAAGTGGTATTGCAGCAAATAGGTGGCGCAGGAACAGATATCGTTCGTTCTTATCAAAAAAAT
Source organism: Parafilimonas sp. (assembly GCA_036274175.1). Lineage (GTDB taxonomy): Bacteria > Bacteroidota > Bacteroidia > Chitinophagales > Chitinophagaceae > Parafilimonas. The sequence goes on along the minus strand of DASUGF010000051.1, from coordinate 9,554 downwards.
AATGTGCCTGTAATACCTGTAACAACAGACACAGGAAAAAATATTTTTCACTATAACGAAAAGAAAACAGTGTTGCTCGATTCGAGCGTTCCTGCGGGCTGGACAAATTTCTACAGGTCAGATGATGTTTCCGCCACCGTATATTTTTACCTTGATAAACCTGCAGACAACTTGCCATCGCTGCAGCCGCTTTCTATTCGGGTGGCGGCACTGTGAGGAGAGATACCAAATAATTACAGTCTGGCCCTGGAACGCGAACGCTCCGCCGAATCGGAAATTTATCATGAATAATTAAACTTTCGCCTCATCTAACAGGAAGTTTTAAAACTTTTTTAAAAAAAGATTTCAAAAAGGGTAACAATTTTCAAATCAGAGGAATCTATCTGATTGCAGTGATCAACTTTCACGTTATCTCATTATAAAATATTTAGGTTATGAAATCACAAAGGCAATTTATCCGTCGTGTGCGTTGTGCACTGGTTTTTCTGCATTGTTTGATTGGTGCAGTACTGCTGGCCCAAACTCCTCCGCCAAAACAATGGGATAAAAGATTTGGAGGAAGTCTTGATGATGTCCTTGGCTCTGCACAACAAACTGCTGATGGGGGCTATATTTTAGGAGGCTATTCTAAGTCCGGTATCGGTGGCGACAAAACCCAGGCAAGCCGGGGTGGTCATGATTATTGGATCGTAAAAATAGACGCCAACGGTGTAAAACAATGGGATAAGCGGTTTGGGGGAGATACTACCGATTATCTTTTCTCTGTGCGGCAAACTTTCGATGGCGGATATATTTTAGGAGGAATTACTTATTCCGGTATCAGTGGCGACAAAACCCAGGCAAGCCGGGGTGGTTATGATTATTGGATGATAAAAACGGATGCCAACGGTATAAAACAATGGGATAAACGTTTTGGAGGAACCGGTAATGATTATGCCTGTACAGTTCAGCAGACAACGGATAGTGGATATATATTAAGTGGTTATTCTTATTCAGGTATCGGTGGTGATAAAACCCAGGACAATTGGGATCCATCATTATCTACGAGTGATTTGTGGATTGTAAAAACCGATGTGAATGGTATGAAGCAATGGGATAAACGTATTGGGGGAAATATGTCTGAGAGCGGAAGCAGACCTATTCAAACAAGTGATAATGGTTACGTTTTAATGTCGGGAAGTGGTTCTGGTATTAGTGGTGATAAAACTCAATTAAACTGGGACGTTGGAGGGGGACTTGATGGATGGGTCATTAAAATAGATGCCAATGGAGCAAAGCAATGGGACAATCATTATGGAGGTTTCAGTAGTGATTTTTTGAATTTAGGAAAGCAGGCATTTGATGGAGGTTACATTTTTGGAGGAGGAACGATATCCGGTATTGGCGGTGATGTTACGCAAGAAAAGAGAGGCACGCAGGATTATTGGATGATAAAAACAGATGTAAACGGAGTAAAACAATGGGATGCACGTTTCGGGACAAATTCCTATTACTACGTGTCAACTCTTGAAAAAACGCTTGATAGCGGTTATATAATCGGCGGTTATACAAATTCCGGCATTAGCGGGGATAAAACTCAAACCAGCCAGGGCGGTGACGATTATTGGATTGTGAAAACCGATGCTAATGGGGTGAAGCAATGGGATGTACGTTTTGGAGGAGCTGAATCCGACGGGTGTTATTCCATTCTGCAAACCAGTGATGGTGGCTATCTTTTAGGAGGGTTTTCCCTGTCTGGCACGAGCAGTGATAAAACGGAACCAAGCCGGGGAAACGCTGATTTCTGGATTGTAAAACTCGCCGGCGCATGCACTGCCTCGAAACCCACCGTTACTCCCGGCGGTCCAACAACAAACTTATGCCCTAATCAAACCATTACACTTACTTCTTCTGCCGCAAACTCCTATTTATGGAATACCGGCGCAACTTCGCAAAGCATTATAGTAAATGCAGCAGGTAATTATGCAGTGACGGTTACAGATGCAAGCGGTTGTAAAAATTCCAGCGATACAACAGTCGTTACCTATCTTGGTTGTACGGCGCCTGCAGGGCTTAAAGTAAATAATATAGCAGCCACCAATGCCAGGATAAAATGGAACGCAGTAACATGTGCCATTGACTACAAGTACCAATACCGCAGGCAGGGTACTACAGTGTGGACAACAGCTCAACAACCAGGCATCAGCAAAAAGCTTACAGGACTTACACCTGCCACAACTTATCAATGGAGAGTGCTCACACGCTGTAATACAAAGCCAAACACTGTTGTAAGCAGCTACAAAACCGGGCCGGCGTTTACCACCGCAGCAAGTGCAACTGCAAATGAAAATACAGAGGCGGTAAGCAATAACAACTTAAACATAAAGGTCTATCCCAATCCGTCACCTGGCAACACGACAGTAGAATATAGCAGCACCGGTTTTGGAAAGATACAGTTGATGTTATATGATGCAAAGGGCAAAATAGTTTTTACCAGGCAGGATATAGCTATTAAAGGGAGCAATATATACCGGCTTGATCTTTCCAAACTTTCGGCGGGTGTATATAACCTCAAACTCATCAATGATTCAGAACAATATCTTGTAAAGTTTGTGATAGCAAAATAAAAGAATCATTAAAGCCGTTGTAACGCTCTGCAATGGCTTTAATGTTAAGAATAATGTCTCATCATCATCATTAAAAAATATCGAAAGCTACTCCAGATTTTTACAATATACTCATCCTCTCCATTCTACCTTTTCCTGTAAAGGCACAATGCGTTTACCTTCCTTCGGTGCATCATCAGTATAACCGAGATATAATAAGCCAAGCATATGGTCTTCATTATCTAAACCAAAATAGGTTTTCATCGCTTTGTGATAGGTAAGCCCTCCTGTACTCCATAACGCTGCAATATTTAAAACGGATGCACCTAACAATATATTTTGCACCGCCGCTGCCACTGCACATATTTCTTCTGTTACAGTGATCTTTGGATTTGAACCACGCTTCATATACACCGCAATTATATGCGAGGCATGATCTGCATTGTGCAGAAGCTTTTCATATTTCGCGTTTTCAAATTTTTCTTCGGATGTATTTGCTTTATATAATACTGCATGATCTTTACAAAACTGTTTTACCATATCATTGGCAAACACTACGAACCGCCAGGGTTCTGTGTGGCCATGGGTTGGCGCCCAGTTCGCGAGTTCAAGCAAGCTATAAACCACAGAATCTTCAATTTTTTTTCCGTTCATTAATGCCGGCTTGCAACTACGCCTGTTTCTTACGAGATTTTGCACTGCTTCAAAATTCATGCGGCGAAAATAATGGCAAATGAAAACAGAAACCCTCACGAATAATTATTTTCTGTTTTTCGAAAGATGATCATTGCAACATTTGATAGCGGCTATGATTTTTAGCGCTTTATTTTTTTACCGCGTAGAAGAAAAGAATAGATCAAATATGGTAAACTGCCATCGGTCTGAGGCTGGCAAGCGTCTGACCATGCTATTACAATGTAGCAGCATTATAATGTAAATACGGCCAGACAGCCCGGTGCCGTAGGGGTGCTGACATTATAATGGTCGGTTGTTTAATTTATCAAAACTACGTCTAAGTATAAGCCAATCAGGTTTACATTTTTTTAAAAGCAAAATGTAAACTTTTTTGTATGAGCTCATTTAATAAAGAAGAGATAAAATTCAGCAGCACATCTCAAAATATTATTATCAGTCATTTTTATTCAGATCTAAAACATACATTTATTCCTAAAACTCTTTTATGCAAAGAATCACTCAAACCTTTATTGCCTATAGCTTCTGCGCAATTGTTGCCTTGTTTTTCTCCGGCGCTTTAAATGCTCAATTCAGGCTGGAAGATAAAGTGCCTGTTGACAGTAATGTGATAGTCGGGAAGTTAGCCAATGGATTAACTTATTATATCCGTCATAATACAAAGCCGGAAAATAAGGTAGAACTGAGGCTTGTAGTAAATGCAGGTTCAATATTGGAAGACTCATCACAACAAGGGCTTGCTCATTTTATGGAGCACATGAACTTTAACGGTTTAAAACATTTTCCGAAAAATGAGCTGGTGAATTACCTGCAATCAATCGGTGTAAAATTTGGCGCCGATCTGAATGCCTATACAGGCTTTGATGAAACTGTATATATTTTGCCGCTACCATCAGATAGCGCGGCTAAGCTCGACAGTGGTTTCATGATATTGGAAGACTGGGCGGGCAATGCTTTATTGGATACATCAGAAATAGCAAAGGAAAGAGGTGTTGTACTGGAAGAAAGCCGTCTTCACAAAGGCGCCGGTGAACGCATGAGCAACAAATATTTTCCTGAGCTGTTCAATGGTTCTTTATATGCAAAAAGATTGCCTATTGGGATAGATGATACAATAAAGTATTTTAAACCTGCAACTTTGGAACGATTCTATAGAACATGGTATCGTCCCGACCTGCAGGCAGTGGTTGTTGTCGGCGATATAGATACTGCTGTAGCCAAAGCAAAAATAGAAGAGCACTTTGCACATTTCACCAACCCGGCCAATGAAATACAGAGACCGGCAATTATTCCGATGCCTGAACGTACAGTCAGCAAGGCAATGGTGTTAACGGATAAAGAACAAACCAATACTGTTTTACAGGTATTTAATCATGTTGAAAGAGACACGCCGGTTGTAACGTGGAATGATTACAGGCAATCTTTAGTGGAAGGTTTGTTCAACACGATTATGGGACAACGCTTAAGTGAATTAACGCAGCAGGCCAATCCGCCTTTCCTTTTTGCAGGCACCAGTTTTCAGCAATTTATACGCGGTTACAGGGCTTTTACATCTTTTATTTTCCTGGGTGATAAGCCTGCGCAACCGGCTATTGATTCACTTATAAAGACAACACAAAGCGTAAAACATTACGGCTTCCTGCAATCAGAATTAGACAGGGCAAAAATTGCATTGCTGAATCAAACCAAATCGGCCTACATGGATGTTGATAAAACCGAATCATCGCGTTTTGTTGACGGGTATGTAAACAACTTTCTTGAAGGCACACCCATAACAGGCATTGCCAACAGGTATAAATTCTTACAGCAGGTGCTGCCTACCATCACATTAACAGAAGTAAATAATGTTGCTGCAAAAATGGAAAGCAACCAGGGCAAGTTTGTGTTAATGCTGGCTCCTGAAAACGCGAAAGAATTACCAACGGATGAAGGGTTACTTGCCATGCTGAATGATGCTTATAAACTTCCTGTAACGGCTTATGCAGAGAATGCGCTTGCTTCTTCATTGCTGGATAAGACGCCGGTGGCGGGTAAAATAACCGGCGAAAAAACGAATAGTGCATTAGGTACAACAGATATAATTTTCAGCAATGGCATTTCTGTAACTATAAAACCGACCACATTTAAAAATGACGAGATACAGTTTGACGCATGGCGCTGGGGCGGATATCAAAACTATCCTTTATCGCAAAAAAACAGTGCTATTAATGCTGCCGGCATCGTACAAAATATGGGAGTAAACAATATGTCGCCCACTGACCTGAACAAATTTCTTGCAGGAAAAAATGCAAACGTTCAACCTTATCTCAACGCATCTGAAGAAGGCATGCAGGGTAGTTGCACGGTAAAAGACCTGGAGACAATGCTGCAGTTAGTATATCTCTATGCGACTGCGCCACGCAGAGACGATGGTTTGTTTAAAGCCTTCATCTCGTCACAAAAGGGCTTTATTCAAAACATGCGGGCTAACCCCAATGCTTATTTTAATGATACGCTTACAAAGGTTGAATTCAATAATAACCCGTGGGCAGGTGGCATTCCCGAACCTGCCGATTATGATGCTATCCATCTTGATACGGTAATGACCATATACAAAAATATTTTCAGCAATATGTATGGTATGCATTTTTCTTTTGTAGGCAATATAAATGTTGATTCAGTAAAACCTTTGCTGGCATTATACCTTGGCAGTCTTCCCGGTATCCAAAAGGAAAGTAAGTACAAAGATGTTGGCATGAGGCCGATAAAAGGCGTTAAGACATTAACGGTGCAAAAAGGCAATGAACCCCGCAGTCTTGTGAATATAATTTTTACAGGCGATGCGCCATTCAGTTATGAAAACGCCATGAAATTAGGTATGCTTGCCGAAGTGATGAATATTAAAATCACCGAGCAGTTGCGGGAAGCTATGAGTGGCATTTATTATGGCGGCATGTCGGGAAATTTGGCACAAAGGCCTTATGAACATTATACCGCCGGCATTAGCTTTCCTTGCGCCCCTGAAAATGTTGACACGTTATCCAAAGCGATTTTTGACCTGATAAAAGATATTCAGCAAAAGGGTGTTGAGCAATCTTATCTTGATAAGGTTAAAGCCAATATTCAGCAACAATATTCAGCCGATATTAAAACAAATGGTTACTGGCTTTCAAACCTTAGCAATTCATTTATTGATAAACAGAATCCTGAATGGATATTACAGTATAAGGAAAAAGCACAGGCTGTTACAGTAAAAGATATACAGGATGCGGCCACTAAATATTTTAATATGAACAATTATATCAAAGCTGTTTTGCTGCCGGAAAAATAAACGTTTCCTGTATAATTCAACCCTTGTTGGTTTTACTACCGGCAAGGGTTTTTTTAATGAACGGTCCAGGCTGATATTCAAAACATAATTAGTCCTGTATTTGCGTTTATTAACGTAAGCTCTTACAACAATTAATTTAGTCATTCTTCAGCAGCACCGCAGCAATTGCCGGCTTAAAAGCGGCGAGTAAATCCCATACAATACGATTGCTGTCATGATCTTTTTTACCGATGTTGATCACTTCACAATGCGAACTTATTTTTACTGCAAGTGAATTCAATAATTTAACCGGCGCAATATCCCTGAGCGCATTAGCAAATTTTTCTGCAAAAACATGCCCCCATATTTCAACTGCCATGGAAGCATTTGTTACATCAAAATCTTTGTTGAACCGGTCATGATACTCTTCTTTTATCGCTGATACAAGCTCATCCGTTGCAGCTTCCGGCATTTTTGTTACCAGATCTGTTAGCTGCTCATCGTTGATAATGTCTATCCTGTTTTTCGTCAACCTTACGGAAATATTTTTATCGCGGGCGCTTATGTTTTTAAACATGGAATGAATGTATGACAAAACTGTCTTCACAGGTTGCATAAGTAATTTTGATAGTAATAATTCTTCAATTCAAACATAGGTTTTATCAATCCATTCACAGTTGTACTTTTTTGAAATTACATAGCCGTAAATTTACTTTTACAATAACTGGTATATTCTGATAAATCAACATCTGATATCTTAAACAACCGTATATGAAAAAAATTTCTGTTTTGATCATTACATTATTTTTTTTGTCTTCATTGTACGCACAGCAAAAATTCGATACTGTGTATATGATAAACAATGAAATGAAAGTAGGCTCCATAAAGGCCATTGATGATGCTTCCATCAGTTTTGTACATAAAGACGAAACGCTGGTTTACACCTTAAAAAAATCCGATATCAATAAAATTATCTTTTCAAGCGGGCGTGTCGAAAATATTAGTACAGCAGCAGCGCCTTCCCCGGATAATGCCACAAAAAATTATGCTGATGTTGATCATCACAACAAAGTGGCTGTATTGCCTTTTGGTTACATAAATTCTCAGCAGGAAACCAACACAGAAATGGGTTATAAAGTGCAGGAAGAATGTTATACTTATTTAAGTAATAAAGCTGCAACATTGAGTATCCAGGATCCTTCCACAACAAATGTTTTATTAGGAAAGGCAGGTGTTACTTTTGAGAATGCAAGAAGTTTTACCATGCAGGAAATTTGTAACATACTTGGTGTTGAATATTTGGTTCGCGGCATCATTACCTCAAACCTAACAAGCACCACTTCTTCTGGAAATGCAACGTACAATCAAAAGGATAAAAGTGGCTCTGCGGATAAGAGCGGCAGTTCAAGCAGCAAATCTTCAGGCAGTGTTTACACTTCAAGTTCAAGCTCCCAAAATTTTCAAACTTCCGTATTAATGGAGATTTATACAGATGAAGGCAAGAAAGTCTTTGGGCAGGACCGCACTTCTTTCTGGCAAACCGTTGATGCCTATAAAGCTACTATACAATATTTATTGAAAAAATCACCGATATACGGAAAGTAGTAACTGAATTTATTGTTTTAAAAGTGAGTGCGGTATTTAAGCCGCACTTGTTTTGTTAAATGAATGAGAGCTAACGATGTTGGTATCTTAAATTTGATCATGAATTCGCAAACAGGCAAATGGATAATTATTGCAGGCATTGTGATCGCAGTTATAGGTGTGCTTGTTTATTTCTTTTATGATAAATTAAACTGGTTCGGTAAACTGCCCGGCGACATACGCATTGAAAAAGAAAATTTCCGGTTTTATTTTCCTGTTACAACCATGATAATTATCAGTATTGTGCTGACAATCCTTGTCAATATCTTCAAAAGGTTTTTTTAAAAGGGCTTTATGGTGAAGGTGTTGGAATATAAATATCAGCAACCTTTTTTCCTTTAATATGCACTGTAATGGCAGTGCATATCTTTTGATCATTAGCATCTGCAATCTCAAATGCAATCCCGTTTTGCACATCATCATACAAAAAAATATTCCTGTTACTACCCTGAAGCTTATTCAAGTTTTGAATTGCCGGGAATGCCTTTTTTATTTCATTTAAAGAGCTGTACACACGCACATTATTTTCTGTAGAGAAGAAAGATGAGGTTGTGCGTATTTGCTGAACTGTTTTTTCCTGCATACTGGTGTCTTTATACGTAGTATAAATGTTCAGCTCGGTTTTATTATTATGCTCATCTTTTTTACCGTACCAGGTTAACCATGCTTTACCCATTGCGGCATCGCTCATATCAGGTTTTCCAAATTCAGTTTCCAGGTTTGCTGCATCCGTATTCAAAACAGCTTTGCCTATGCTTTCGCCGGGTATAATAGTTTTGTTTGCTTCAATATTATTTTGTGTATTTAACGCCATACTATCATTCCGCAGAACAGAAATACTGCTATCTGCTGGCGCTGAAACCGAAGCTGTATCATTATTTGTTTCTTTTTGCGATACACTATCCGTATTGTTGCAGGATAATAAAAGGATCGCGACACTTAAACATATTTGTGCTTTCATATAAAACAGGAAACAAAGATTGTTCCATCATATTATTAGTGGTTAAATCATCTTATTGGTTAACGCCGGCGGTTTGTAGTTGATAAGCTTTGAACATCAGAAATCCAACCTGTCGGGTTATACCCAACAACGGTAAAGATGATGAAAGTCATTCCTTTATCCATTCACCATGTTGAATTTTCTGGCAGCGGTTCCTGCGGTATCCCTGTAAACCATGTTTTTTAAGAATTACAACATAGTATTATTGTTGTCCGACTAAAATATTTTTCCTGGGCTAAAGCCCTTGATGGGCCTGCTTTTCACTAGCCCCAGGCTTAAGCCTGGGGTTATATAACTGAAACTCTTACCCAACGGGCTTTAGCCCAAGTTAACCGGACAATAA
>DASUGF010000050.1:0-24263 GCA_036274175.1 Parafilimonas sp. | reverse complement strand
AATTGGGAATTTGGAGGAAAGGCTGATATAATAAACAGTTTCATAAACAGCTCTTTCGTTTATAAAATCCTTGTTGGTGACAACACTTTGACTGTTCGAAAGATATAATTGCCACGACTTTTAAGTCGTGGAACTAAGATTATAAACTATCAATGGCTTTAGCCAAAATGACCGTTAGGCTAAAGCCGTTTTAGAGACGGGTAGAACATATCCCCCCACCTAAAGGTAGGGGCAATTGTTGCTGGTAAACAATGTATTGAAAAAATCTTCCTAACAGTTTAGGTCTTGTGACCAACGAATTCAATTATGGGAAGTTATGTTGATGTTGTTTATAAAGCCCTTGTTGGTAACAATACCGATAAGCGTATAGTAAGAAGGTTGATTAGTTGAATCGTTGATAGGTTGATGAGTAAAAAGGATTGGGAATTGGGAATTGGGAGGAAAGGCTGATATAATAAACAGTTCCATAAACAGCTCGTCCCTTCGTTGGTCTTGTGACCAACGAATTCAATTATGGGAAGTTATGTTGATGTTGTTTATAAAACTCTTGTTGGTAACAATACCAATAAGCGTATAGTAAGAAGGTTGATTAGTTGAATCGTTGATAGGTTGATGAGTAAAAAGGATTGGGAATTGGGAATTAGGGTGGTTTATGAAACTCATGTTGGTGAGAATACCAACAAGCGCATAGTCATTACGAACAGAATAATCAGCAGATAAAATAAATATTGGTCCCACTTAACCGTAACCATATTTATTAATACAAACTGATTTGACGATGATCAAAAATTATTTTAAAACAGCGTGGAGAAACATTATTCGCAACAAGCGTTTTTCTGTCATCAACATTATGGGGTTAGCGCTGGGCTTAACCTGTAGCCTGATGATCATGCTTTGGGTGAGTGATGAAAAAAGTGTTGACGCGTTTCATGCCAACGGTAAATATTTATACCAGGTGTATGAACGCAATTATTTCGACGGAAAAGTGGAGGCAAGCTATCCAACACAAGGCTTACTGGCTGAAGAATTAAAACGCGTTGTGCCTGAAATCCAATATGCCAGCGGATTTGAATATGCAAGTGCGCCAGGCAGCAGCAACACCTTTGAAGCAGGAGAAAAGATAGCAAAGATGAATGGCCTGTTCGCAGGCGAAGATTTTTTTAAAATGTTCAGCTATCCTTTATTACAGGGCAGCACAACCACCGCATTGGTTGAGCCAGGTGGCGTTGCTATTTCAAAACATATGGCAGAATATTTTTTTGGTAATGCTGAAAATGCCATCAATAAAACGATACGTTTTGAAAATAATGAAGACTTAAAAATTACCGCTGTATTTGATAACATCCCCGCCAATTCTTCACAGCAATTCGATTTCTTAAGAACATGGACTGACTTCGTAAAGCAGAATGACTGGGTACATCACTGGGGCAATACGGACCCGCAAACATTTATACAATTGCGGCCTGGGACAGACGCTGCTAAAGTGCAGGCTAAGATCAAAGATTTTATTTACAATTATCAGCAAAAGGACAAAAGTTTTATCACGGAACTGGCGTTGCAGCCTTATTCAGAAAAGTATTTGCATTCTAATTTTAAAGATGGGTACCCTGATGGCGGCCGTATTGAATATGTCAATCTTTTCAGCATCATCGCTGTTTTTATCTTGCTGATCGCCTGTATCAACTTTATGAACCTCGCTACAGCGCGTTCCGCCAAACGGGCAAAGGAAGTGGGTATAAGAAAAGTGGTTGGCGCCATGCGTTCAACATTAATTGCACAGTTTGTTGGTGAAGCAATATTGCTGACTTTGTTTTCAATCATTATTGCGATCTTTCTTACAGCATTGGCATTGCCTGCATTTGATCAGCTAACAGGCAAGCAATTATCATTGCCGTTTAACCAATCATCTTTTTGGTTATCGATCATCGGCTTGTTATTGATAACAGGATTTGTTGCAGGCAGCTATCCTGCATTATTTCTTTCTTCCTTAAAACCGGTGCGTGTGTTGAAAGGCAGTTTAAAATTTAGCTGGAGCGCATCTTTCTTCAGAAAAGCATTGGTGGTATTTCAATTCGCTTTATCTGTTTTTTTAGTGATCGCAATGATCGTTGTTTATAAACAATTGAATTATATACAAACAAAAAATCTTGGTTACAACCGCGATAACCTCTTATATATCCCGATCGAAGGGGATCTTGTAAAAAATTATGAGCTTTTCAAACAGGAAGCATTATCCAACACAGGCATAGTGAATGTTTCAAAAATGAGGAATTCTCCCACAGCCATTTTTCATCATACAACAAGCATAGCGTGGCCGGGAAAAGATCCAAACTTATCCGTATCATTTGCAGACGGTGTTGTCGGTTATGATTTTGTAAAGACAATGAACCTGCCATTACAGTCAGGTCGCGATTTTTCAAAAACATTTGGCACTGATTCCATTTCCTTTTTATTAAATGAAACAGCCGTTAAAAAAACCGGCCTTACTGATCCTGTTGGCAAAACCATCAGTTGGGGCAATCACCAGGGCAAAGTGATCGGTGTGATGAAAGATTTTCATTTTAATTCATTACACGAAAACATTGAGCCACTGATCATGCGCCTGGATGAGAACTGGACGTGGGGCACCATTTTGGTACGCATCAAAGCCGGTAAAACAAAAGAAACCATTGCCGCATTGCAAACCATCTGCAAGGAACTGAATCCTAAATTTCCGTTCACTTATCAATTCTCAGATCTCGAGTATGCAAAGTTGTATGAAAGTGAAAAAGTAGTAAGCAAGCTTGCCAACATCTTTGCATTCCTTGCCATTTTTATCTCCTGTCTTGGCCTTTTCGGATTAGCCAGTTTTACAGCAGAACAACGCACTAAAGAAATTGGCGTACGCAAAGTATTGGGCGCTTCATCGTCAAGTATTGTAAGATTATTATCAGCCAATTTTTTAAAGCCAATCGTTCTTGCATTCCTCATCGCCTTTCCTGCGGCATGGTATGCCATGAACAACTGGTTACAGAACTATGCCTATAAAATTGATATGAACTGGTGGATGTTTGCCATTGCCGGTCTGCTTACCATTTGCATTGCATTCATAACGGTGAGCTACGAAAGTATAAAAGCGGCATTGGTGAACCCGGTTGAGTCGTTACGAACGGAGTGAGTAACACGAAATCCCGCTTATTGCGGGATGGAGAGTCTGAGAACGGAATGATGAACGTGAAACGTGAATCGCCAAACGTGAATGACGAAAACATGAATAATGAGTGATGAGTAATCAGTAATGAGTAATGAATACCAGCGATGAGTGAATGGCTCGCTGCTCGTAGCTCACAGCTTTCAAATCAGACACCTGTCCGCCGTGGCGGATCAACAAATCAGACATTACATCTATGATAAAAAACTATTTCAAAATCGCATGGCGTAACCTGGTGAAGAGTAAAGGTTACAGCGCTATCAATATTGGTGGTCTTGCCGTGGGCATGGCAGTAGCCATGCTGATCGGTTTATGGGTATATGATGAACTCACCTTCAACAAATACCATACAAATTACAACCGCATCGCACAAGTGATGCAGCATGCCACTTTTAATGGAAAAACAGAAACGCAAACAGCCAATCCTGCTTTGATGGGACCTGAAATACGCAATAAGTATGGAAGCGATTTCAGGTACGTGGTGCAATCATCATGGACAGGCGGCCACCTGCTTACCGTTGGAAATAAACACATCACCAAAGTCGGTAATTTTTTTGACGCGGAGGCGCCGGAGATGCTCACGCTTCATATGTTGAAAGGAACCAGGGCAGGATTGAAAGATCCTTATTCTATCATGCTGTCAGCATCAGCGGCGGAATCTTTTTTTGGAAAAGCTGACCCTATCAATAAAGTGATAAAATTGGACAGGAATTTTGATGTAAAAGTTACGGGTGTTTATGAAGACCTGCCTGACAATACTTCTTTCCGCGATGTAAAAATTATGATGCCGTGGGAGTTGTGGTTAATTCAGAATCCATGGGCAAAAAATATGACCGAGCCCTGGGGCAGCAATTTCTCCCAAACATTCGTGCAGATAGCTGATAATGCAGCTATGGATAAAGTATCTGCCAAGATCAAAAATGTCAAGCTCGACAATGTGGGCAAAGAAGAAAAAAAATACCAGTGGGTGGTATTCCTGCAGCCTATGAGCAAATGGAACTTGTACAGCGAGTTCAAAAATGGTGTGAACACAGGCGGTAATATTCAATATGTTTGGCTGTTTGGTATCATCGGCATTTTTGTATTAATACTGGCCTGTATCAATTTTATGAACCTTGCCACAGCGCGCAGTGAAAAAAGAGCCAAAGAGGTTGGCATACGCAAAGCGATAGGCTCGCTACGCTGGCAACTGATACGACAGTTTTTTGCGGAATCGTATGTGGTAGTATTACTCGCTTTCATATTTTGTATAATGCTGGTAATATTACTGCTGCCTTTATTCAATGATGTTGCAGGTAAAAAAATTGCGATCCCCTGGTCAAACCCCGTATTCTGGATATTTAATCTTTCATTTATATTTTTAACTGGTTTGCTTGCCGGTAGTTATCCCGCATTTTATCTCTCCTCCTTTCAACCCATAAAAGTGTTGAAAGGCACATTTCGCATGGGAAGGTTTGCTGCAATTCCACGAAAGATCTTAGTGGTGACGCAGTTTACAGTATCGGTCATGCTGATTATTGGAACTATCATCGTTTACCAGCAGATTCAACACGCAAAAGACCGGCCCATTGGCTACACCCGGCACGGGTTAATTAATCTCAGCCTGGAATCTGAAGTAAAACAGCATTATGACGCTATACGAACTGAATTAAAAAATGCAGGTGTAATAGAAGAAATGGCTGCTTCAAACAGCCCGTTAACAGGCGTATGGAATACCAACGGTGGCTTTGATTGGGAAGGCAAAGATCCCAACCTGGCGGTTGATTTTCCCAACAATAATGTATCCTATGAATTTGGAAAAGCAGTGCAGTGGAAACTGAAAGATGGCCGTGATTTTTCAAGAGATTTCGCAACAGATTCTGTCGCATTTATCATCAATGAATCGGCTGCAAAATTTTTAGGCTTTCAACATCCTGTTGGTAAAATACTTAAATGGGAGGGCCAGCCTTTTACTATTATTGGTGTTGTGAATGATATCATGCAGGAGTCTCCGTTTTACCCTGTGCGACCAACCTTGTATCATGTAGGCAGCTATGATAACATGTTCAACCTTATCTTGAAACTAAATCCGAATCAAAGCGCCAGCCAGTCATTAAGTAAAATTGAACAGGTATTAAAAAAATATACACCTGATGTACCATTCGATTACAAGTTTGTGGATGAAGAATTCGGGAATAAATTCACAGCAGAAGAACGCATCGGAAAACTGTCTTCTTATTTCGCTGACCTCGCCATCTTTATTTCCTGCCTCGGCTTATTTGGCATGGCAAGTTTTGTGGCAGAACAAAGAACCAAAGAGATCGGGATACGTAAAGTACTTGGCGCCAGTGTTATTAATTTATGGCGGTTGCTTTCTTCAGAATTTGTACTGCTGGTGCTTTTCTCCTGTATCATCGCCTCACCGATCGCTTATTATTATCTCCATAATTGGCTTATTAACTACGATTACAGGGTTGAAATACGATGGCAGGTGTTTGTGCTGGCAGCATTGGCTGCGCTTATTATCACTTTGATAACAGTGAGTTTCCAGGCAATAAAAGCGGCGTTGGCAAACCCGGTTGAGTCTTTACGAATGGAGTGAGTAAAGACGAAATCCCGCTTATTGCGGGATGAAGAGTTTGAGAACGGAATGGTGAGTAGTGAATGGTCAATAGTGAACAGTGAATCTAAAAACATGAGTGATGAGTGATGAATAATGAGTTTTTAAAGCTCGCTGCTCGTAGCTCAAAGCTCGCAGCTTAAATAAATCCCCGCCTGACTGACTCAGTCGGGCAGGAAAAATCAGAAATCACCTTTTTATGTTTAAAAATTATTTCAAAATTGCGTGGAGAAGTCTTATTAAAAACAGGACTTCCTCATTGATTAATGTTAGTGGCCTTGCAGTGGGCATGGCTGTTGCAATGCTGATAGGTTTATGGATTTATGATGAACTGTCATTTAATAAATACCACCAAAACTATGACCGTATTGCACAAATAATGACACGTGGCGTTGATGCCAAAGAAGGACCTTATGTTAATAATTCGGTGCAATACCCGCTGGCAACGGAATTACAGGTAAACTATGCCGGTAACTTCAGGCATTTGATTAAGGCATCATGGGTGCAGGATTATATTCTTGCTGCCGGTGATAAAAAACTATCCGGTAAAGGACAGTTTA
Organism: Parafilimonas sp.; assembly: GCA_036274175.1. Classification (GTDB taxonomy): domain Bacteria; phylum Bacteroidota; class Bacteroidia; order Chitinophagales; family Chitinophagaceae; genus Parafilimonas. The sequence continues at coordinate 17,914 of DASUGF010000050.1, read as the reverse complement.
TGGATGAAGGCGCACCTGAAATGCTTACATTAAAAATGAAGGAAGGAAATTGGGATGCGCTGCATGATCCGCATTCTATCATGCTTTCTGCATCACTTGCCAAATCCCTTTTTGGAAATGCTGATCCTGTCAATCAAATAATAAGCATCAGTAATAAGATAAGCGTAAAAGTTACCGGTGTGTATGAAGATCTTCCTGTCAATTCACAATTCGGCTTTGTAAAATTTTTTGCACCCTGGAAGCTTTGGGAAACTGAGAATGACTGGATAAAAAATTCAGCAAATAACTGGGATAATCATTTTTTAAAAATTTATGCAGAAATAAAACCAGGACTGCACTTTGAATCTGTGTATAATAACATCAAAAACGCAGAGCTTAACAATCTTAAAAAACTTGAGAACGAACAGGAAGCAATTGCACGTAATCCGCAGGTGTTTCTCTTACCAATGAGCGATTGGCATTTGCATCCTATTGATCGAAAAGCAGCGGTTGATAATAAACCGGTTCACATGGTATGGATGGTTGGCATTATTGGCGCGTTTATCTTGTTACTCGCCTGCATCAATTTTATGAACCTTAGCACCGCACGTTCTGAAAAAAGGGCGAAAGAAGTAGGGATACGCAAAACAATTGGTTCCTTGCGCAAACAACTGGTGCACCAGTTTTTCAGTGAATCCTTTTTGATTGTTATACTATCCTTTATAGTATCATGTGTCCTGGCAACTTTGCTTCTGCCATGGTTCAACAATCTTTCAGCAAAAGAGATAACGTTTCCGTTGAATAATTTTTATTTCTGGTTAATGAGTGCAGGTTTCATTTTTATTACGGGATTATTAGCGGGCAGTTACCCGGCTCTATATCTTTCTTCTTTCAAGCCCATCAGGGTTTTAAAAGGCACCTTCCACACAGGAAAATTAGCAGCGCTGCCCCGCAAAATTTTAGTGGTGCTGCAGTTTACTGTTTCAGTATCGCTTATCATCTGCACAATTGTAATATATCGTCAACTACAGTACGCCGAGAACAGGCCGGTAGGTTATGACCGGGAAGGATTAATTATGATGGATATGAGATCGGATGATTTTTTTGGCAAGTATGATTTGCTCAGGACTGAGTTATTCAACACAGGTGTTGTATCAAACATGTCTGAATCCATGGGCATGCTAACTGAAGTGGTATCGGGTAATGATGGGTTTGACTGGAAGGGAAGAAATCCCAATAAAACCGAAAGTTTTGGAACACTTGCCGTTACCCATGAGCATGGCAAAACGGTAGGGTGGCAATTTGTTGCAGGCCGTGATTTTTCAAGAACGTTTATTAGTGATTCATCAGGTGTAGTGATCAATGAAGCGGCTGCAAAATATATGGACCTAAAGAATCCTGTAGGCGAAACTATCACATGGAAATGGAGCGACAATAAACCTGTGCCTTATACAATTGTAGGCGTTATTAAAAATATGGTGATGGAGTCGCCTTATGCGCCGGTTGAGCCAACCATGTTTTTCATAAGGCCGCTTAACGGGGGCGTTAGCTGCATCAATATACGTGTAAAGCCGGGTGTTGCAATGAACGTAGCGCTTCCACACATTGAAGCGGTGTTTAAAAAAATTATTCCATCAGCGCCATTCGATTACAAATTTGCTGATGAAGAATATGCACAAAAATTTGCATCAGAAGAACGTATTGGCAAGCTTGCAGGTTTCTTTGCTGCACTTGCTATTTTTATTTCCTGTCTTGGTTTATTTGGCATGGCATCCTTTATGGCGGAGCGGCGCACAAAAGAAATTGGGGTGCGGAAAGTATTGGGTGCTTCTGTATTTAATTTATGGAAATTGTTATCTAAAGAATTTGTATGGCTGATTATAATTTCTTTTTTCATAGCTGCGCCTGTTGCATTCTATTTCATGAATAACTGGTTACAGAATTATCAATACCGGGCAGAGCTTTCATGGTGGATTTTTGCAGCAGCAGGTTTTGCTTCATTGCTGATCACTTTATTAACGGTAAGCCTTCAATCAATAAAAGCGGCGTTGGCAAACCCGGTTGAGTCTTTACGAATGGAGTGAGTAAAGACGAAATCCCGCTTATTGCGGGATGAAGAGTTTGAGAACGGGGTGGTGAATGGTCAATAGTGAATAGTAAATCTAAAAACATGAGTGATGAGTGATGAATAATGAGTTTTTAAAGCTCGCTGCTCGTAGCTCACAGCTTTCAAATCAGACACCTGTCCGCCGTGGCGGATCAACAAATCAGATATCAGGCATAGACATTATTGCGCGTGCATGCATCAATTGAGTGGTTGAATTGTTGATTGGTTGATAAGTTGATCGGTTGATGAGCTTTTCGTTTTAAAAGAATCAAACTTTGTTGAATGGTAAATCTAAATCCGCAATCTGCAATCGCCAATCTGAAATGTTCTAAGCTCATGGCTCAAAGTTCACAGCTCTTTAAATTAGACACCTGTCCGCCGTGGCGGATCAACAAATCAGACATCAGAAATCTTCCCGTATGATAAAAAATTATTTCAAAACCGCATGGCGCAATCTTGGCAAAAGCAGGATGCATTCTTTTATCAACATCGTTGGTTTGTCGTTTGGAATGGCAGTTGCTATACTTATCGGTTTATGGATGTATGATGAATTATCCTTCAATAAAAGTTTTAAGAACTACGACCACATTGCGCAGGTGATCCAGAATGTGACCAATAATGGTGAAGTACAAACCTGGTGGAGCGTGCCTTATCCATTGGCAGAAGAGTTACGTAAAAATTACGGCAGCGATTTTAAGCACCTCGCTATGGCCGTAAACTGGGGTGATCATACGCTGGCGATTAATAACGGTCATAACGCTGGATCAGGAGATAATAAATTAAAAGCAACCGGAGGTTATTTTGAAAAAGAAATGCCTGAAATGTTTACGCTGGATATGTTGCAGGGAAAGCGCAGTGCATTGAATGATCCTTCATCCGTACTGATATCTGCATCCGCTGCAAAAGCCTGGTTTGGAAACAATGATGCTGTTGGAAAAGTTTTTAAGATCGATCAAATGCAGCCGGTAAAAGTCGCCGGCGTGTACAAAGATTTTCCAAAGAGTTCATCTTTTGCGGATCTCGATTTTATTGCCTCCTGGGATTTTTGGTATCACAGCAACAACGATCTTAAAGATATGGAAGACCCATGGCGTCCAAACTTTATATCACTATATGCACAAATAAATGACAACACCAATTTTGAGAAAGTGTCTGCTAAAATAAAAGATGCCAAACTAAAAAAAATAAATGCCCAACTGCAAAAGAAGAAGCCCGCTTTATTCCTCGAGCCGATGAGCAAATGGCATTTATATGCTGAATTTAAGAATGGCGTAAATGTAGGCGGCGCCATAAGGTATGTACAGATGTTTGTGATCATTGGTGTGTTTGTTCTGCTGCTGGCTTGTATCAATTTTATGAACTTAAGCACGGCAAGAAGTGAGAAGCGTGCAAAAGAAGTAGGCATAAGAAAAACAGTCGGCTCTTTGCGCAGGCAACTCATTCTTCAATTCTTCAGCGAATCATTATTAACTGTATTGTTTGCATTTGTATTATCCATACTGCTCGCCTTGCTCGCATTACCTTTCTTTAATGATATTGCCAACAAGCACATGTCAATTCCCTGGAGCAACCCTGCCTTCTGGTTAACGGTCATAGCATTTATTGTTGTTACCTCATTGATTGCCGGCAGTTATCCTGCTTTATACTTGTCCTCATTCAGGCCGGTAAAAGTTTTAAAAGGAACATTCAAGGCCGGGCGTTATGCGGCCATTCCGCGTAAAGTGCTTGTTGTACTGCAGTTCACGGTTTCGGTTTCACTGATCATCGGTACCATCATTGTTTACCGGCAGATACAATATGCGAAAGACCGTCCTGTTGGTTATTCACGTGCCAATCTTATCCGTATTCCAACAGATAACCCGTCCATGCACGATCATTTTGATGCTGTTAAAGATGAATTGATGCAAACGGGAGCAGCGATATCCGTGGCCTATGCAGAAAGTCCTACTACAGGTGTTTGGAATAGTACGAGTGGATTTAGCTGGCCTGGAAAAGACCCTAATCTTTCAACAGATTTTGGTGTGATGAGAGGCTCTTATGATTTTGGCAAAACCATTAATTGGGAGATTAAAGAAGGCCGTGATTTTTCCAAAGATTTTGCCACTGATTCTGCAGCGGTAATATTAAATGAATCCGCTGTAAAATATATGAACCTGAAGAATCCCGTTGGGCAAACAGTAACCTGGTGGGACCAGCAGTTGAAAGTGATTGGCATCATAAAAAACATAGTTGTAGAATCGCCTTATGCTGAAGTAAAGCCTATCATCTACCTGGAACTTACAGAGGGCAATATGGCCATAATCAAATTAAATCCTTCTGTAAGTGTACACGATGCGCTGAAAAAAATTGAACCGGTTTTTAAAAAATATAATCCTGATCAACCGTTCGAATACAACTTCGTGGATGAAGATTATGCAAAAAAGTTTGGTGATGAAGAACGTATCGGTAAGCTCGCGGGCATCTTTGCCATGCTTGCTGTTTTTATTTCCTGCCTCGGTTTGTTCGGGCTAACATCGTTTGTTGCAGAACAACGCAAAAAAGAAATTGGCGTACGAAAAGTTTTAGGCGCTTCTGTATTCAATGTATGGAATTTATTATCCAAAGATTTTGTAGCGTTGGTAACCATTTCATTCCTCGCAGCGTTTCCATTGTCTTATTATTTCATGCACAGCTGGTTGCAGAATTATAGTTACAGAACAGAATTATCATGGTGGATATTTCCCACAGCCGGCATTGGTGCATTGCTGATAACAATTTTAGTGGTAAGCTTCCAGGCTATTAAAGCGGCAGTGGCAAACCCGGTTAAATCGTTGCGAACGGAGTGAGGAGAGTTGATTAGTTGATAGGTTGCCAGGTTGATAAGCAGGAAAGTAATTAGTAATTAGAAATTGGGGGATCCCGCGCGAAGCTCGTGGCTCAAAGCTCACAGCTCTTTAAATCAGACATCAGAAATTATCTTTTATGTTCAAAAATTATTTAAGAATTGCCACAAGGCATCTATTAAAACAGAAAATGTATGCTGCTGTTAAGATCGGTGGCTTTGCATTGAGTATTGCAGCTTGTTTGCTCATCGCTTTATATATAAAAGATGAATTGAGCTACGACAAGAACTGGGCATATGCTGACCGCATTTACAGGATCACCGGTGAATATAATAATAACGGCAAAATTGAAACCGGTAACGACTGGCCCGCACCGATGGCAAAAGTCCTGCGGGAAGATTTTCCCGAAGTGGAGAAATCAGGACGTCTTATGGATGCCCCGCTTTTTTATGGCGCCGGCAGCAACCAGGTAAGGCGTTCAGATGTTCAGCAAAACACATTTGAACAGGGCTTCAGTTATATAGACCAGGACATGATCGATATGTTGCAATTACCAATGGTGTATGGCGACAGGGCGCGTGCATTGAGCGAGCCTAACACCATGATCATTTCAAAAACCAAGGCTGATAAATATTTTCCTCAGCAGAACCCGGTTGGCAAAGTAATGATCCTTAACAACGACACTAAAACTCCTTACAAGATCGGTGGTGTAATGCAGGATTTTCCAACAACCTCCCATCTTCATTATGATTTTCTTTTAACCATGACCGGCCACCAGCTTTGGGACAATGAACAAACGACATGGATGGCAAGTAATTACCCCACTTTTGTTTTATTAAAACCCGGCGCCGATCCCATGCTGTTTCAAAGCAAACTAAAACTCATACTCACAAAATATTATGCGCCGGTTTTAAAAGAGAACGGTGTAAAGGAAGCCGATGATTTTGCAAAGAATTTAAAGCTCTTTGCACAACCAATAAAGGATGTTCATCTGTATTCTGCCGATATCGATGACCGCCTCGAGAAAGGTGATATCCGTTTTATCTGGTTGTTTGGCGCTATTGCGGTTTTTATTCTTGTAATCGCATGCATCAATTTTATCAATCTCTCCACAGCAAAATCTGCCAACCGCGCAAAAGAAGTGGGCTTAAGAAAAGTAGTAGGCTCCTATCGCGGCAATTTGATAAACCAATTTCTTACTGAATCTTTATTGTATAGTGTCTTGTCTTTTGTATTGGGTTTACTGGTAGCCGTTTTGCTGCTGCCTTATTTCAACACGCTTGCCGCAAAACATTTGAGTATTCCGTGGACCGCGTGGTGGCTGCTGCCATTAATGGTTGTTTCAGCAGTTGTTATTGGCGTGATTGCCGGTTTATATCCATCATTTTACCTTTCTTCTTTTAAACCGATAAATGTATTGAAGGGGCAGGTAAGCAGGGGAAGCAAAAATGCTGTTTTGAGAAATGGATTAGTGATCTTTCAATTCACCACTTCTATTATTCTTATTATCGGTACACTGGTTATTTACAATCAAACCCAATATATACTCAACAAAAAGATCGGCTTCGATAAAGACCAGGTTTTATTGCTGCAGGGCACGAATACCCTGGAGAATAAAATACAGGCTTTCAAGGAAGAGTTGCTAAAATCTTCACAAATAAAAAGTATATCTGTCAGCGATTACCTGCCGATTGCAGGCACTAAACGGGATGGCAATACATTTTACAGGGAAGGCAAGTCAAAGGAAGACATAGGGGTTTTCAGCCAGAAATGGCAGGTAGACTATGATTACCTGAAAACAATGGGCATGCACATGATTGAGGGAAGATACTTCTCAAAAGATATGGCTTCAGATTCTGCTGCCACAGTAATCAACAAAGCCATGGCGGAAAAATTGGGTTTAAAAAATCCTATTGGTCAACGTATTGAAAACGGGTGGCAAAAATTCACTGTGATAGGCGTAATGGAAGATTTCAATTTTGAATCAATGAAACAGAATGTGAATCCGCTCTGCCTGGTATTGAACAATTATTATTCTTCCATCATGGCTGTAAAAATAAATGCTGCAGACACAAAAGATGTTATCAGTTATATAACATCTATGTGGAAAAGCTTTTCACCCAACCAGCCGATACGTTATACCTTTTTAGATGAAAGCTTTGCTAATATGTATGCAGATGTGCAGCGCACCGGAAGGATATTTACAAGCTTTGCTGTGCTGGCCATCATTATTGCCTGTCTTGGTTTATTTGCCTTATCTGCTTTCATGGCCGAACAACGTAATAAAGAGATCGGCATCCGTAAAGTGCTTGGAGCAAGTGTAAGCGGTATCACAGCCATGCTTTCAAAAGATTTTGTAAAACTGGTTCTCATCTCTATTGTGATCGCATCGCCCATTGCCTACTGGGCAATGACAAAATGGTTGCAGGATTTTGCCTATCGTATTTCTATCAGTTGGTGGGTGATTGCTATAGCAGGACTGACAGCGATTGTAATTGCTTTGATCACGATCAGTTTTCAATCGATAAAAGCAGCATTGATGAACCCGGCGAAGAGCTTGAGATCAGAGTAAAGCCTCCCCAAGCCCCTCCTTCCGGAGGGGCTTTTAAAGAGGTTGAAACTATAAACAGTTCTATTAAATTAAACAGTTTAAAAACCCTTCTCCGCCTTAGGCGGAGGAGATAGAGGGGGTCTTATGTTCAAAAATTATTTCCCTGCACGACACTTCGTGAAAACCGCACTCAGGGTATTTACCCGTAACAAGGCGTTTACCGCCATTAATGTGTTAGGGTTGTCTATCGGCATTAGTGCTTCATTGATTATTTTCCTAATTGTTCAGTTTGAGTTGAGCTATGATAAAACCGGGCCGGATGCAGACCGTATTTACCGGGTGGTAATGGATATGAAGTTTAACGGCAATGATGGCCATTCCGCTGCTGTTCCTGCACCCTTGAGTGCAGCTATTCAAAAGGACGCGACAGGCATTGAGGCAACCGTTCCTGTAATGCAATTCCAGGGCGATGCCACTGCTAAAGTGCGTATTGAAAGAACAGGTTCTTCACAACCTGCCGTTTTTAAAAAACAGGCTGATATTGTTTTCACCAACCCGCAATATTTTTCATTATTGGCTTATCAATGGATCGCCGGTACACCGGAGTCATCTTTAAAAAATCCGTTTCATGTTGTTCTAAGCGAGAGCAGGGCAAAGCAATATTTCCCTTCAACAAATATTAACGACATTATCGGCAAACAGATCAATTACAATGATGACTTTACCGCAACCGTTACTGGTATTGTAAAAGACCTTAATGAACACACATCATTTAATGCCGTTGAATTTATCTCATTTGCTACCATCGCGCAAACCCACATGCAGGATGATTTTATGATGAATGTATGGAACGATTGGATGGCTTATTCACAGGTGTATGTAAAACTTGGAAAAGGTGGAATTGCTGTGAATACGGAGAAACAATTAAATACATTATTCAACAAGTATAATAAAGACGCCGGCAAAGATGCGGCGAACTTTATACATCTTCATTTGCAACCTTTAAGCGATATTCATTTCAACAGTTTATATGCATCTTTTGATTCCCGGCTTGCACATAAACCAACCTTATATGGATTACTGGCCGTAGCTGCATTTTTATTGATATTGGCTTGCATCAACTTTATTAATCTTACAACAGCCAATGCGGCAAGCCGTGCAAAAGAAATTGGCATCCGTAAAACAATGGGCAGTTCTAAAAAGCAACTCATCCTGCAGTTTTTAGGAGAAACATTTTTACTAACCACAGGGGCATGTATCATATCATTCTGTCTAGCGCCATTGTTGCTTAATTTGTTTGCAGATTTTATTCCGCCAGGTTTGCAATTTCAGCCATTGCAGCAACCATATATCTTTTTATTCCTGTTGTTGCTGGCGTTAGTGGTAAGTGTACTTTCGGGATTGTATCCTGCATTTATTTTATCGGGATATAAACCGGTAAATGTTTTAAAGAATCAATCATTTGTTTTCAGCAACGAGACAAGACATGCGTGGATAAGAAAGACATTAACTGTTTCGCAATTTATCATTGCCCAATTCTTTGTTATCGCAACGGTGATGGTGAGCAAGCAAATCAATTATTCGCTGAATGCCGATATGGGTTTCAGAAAAGATGCAATAATAAGTTTTGATGTTCCCAGAGAAGATACTGTTGCAAGTCATCGCACTTTATTATTGAATAAAATAAGATCGATTGCCGGGGTTCAACTGGCAAGCCGGGGTTTTCTAACACCGGCTGATGAAGGCGCCGCTTTTACCGAGATAAAATATGAAGGCGCTGCCAATGATAATAAAGAAAGCGTGCAGTTACGATGGGGCGATACCAATTATCTTAAACTGTTCAACATAAAATTACTGGCAGGAAGAAATGTACAGCAAAGTGATACCATTAAAGAATTCCTGATCAATGAAACCTATGCAAAACTGCTTGGTTTTAAACGCCCGGAAGATGCTTTGGGTAAGCAACTAAATTTTAATGATAAGAAAATGCCCATCGTTGGTGTAATACATGATTTTAATGAACAATCATTTCATTCAGCAGTAGGACCGCTTGTAATGGCCGGCTTCGACAACAGGAGTTATTTCTTTCACATTTTGCTTCAACCTCAAAATGCAACAGGCGCATCATGGCAGAATACCATTGCTCAAATACAAAAACTATATCACCAAATTTATCCTGACGCAGATTTCAATTATAAATTCCTTGATGATACCATTGCTAAGTTTTATGAAACCGAACAACGCACGGCAAGTTTGTTAAGCTGGGCAACAGGATTATCCGTGCTTATCAGTTGCCTGGGTTTGTTAGGGCTTGTGATGTACACCATCAACACACGCAGAAAAGAGATTGGTATAAGAAAGATATTGGGTGCAACGGTTGCCAGCATCATCTCGATATTATCAAAAGATTTTGTGAAGTTGGTGTTGATCGCTTTCATGATCGCAGCACCCGTTGCCTGGTGGGCCACTAACAAATGGCTGCAGGATTTTGCTTACAGAACAGCGATGGACTGGTGGGTATTTGCTTTATGCGGGTTTGTGATGTTATTAATTGCATTGATCACTTTAAGCATACAAACGATCAGGGCAGCAGTTGCCAACCCGGTTGAGTCTTTGCGAATAGAGTGAGTGAAGACGAAATCCCGCTTATTGCGGGGTTAAGCGTTTGAGAACGGAGTTGGGTGTTGATTGGTTGAATTGTTGAATGGTTGATTGGTTGATAAGTAGGAAGGGAATTTGGAATTTGGAATTTGGAATTTGGTGGAAGTTTTTATGTAACGGTTTAAGAAGTTTGAAATCTGCAATCGCAAATTCACAATCTGCAATAGAGTCGCAGCTCATGCTTTATAACTCACAGTCTAAAAATCAGACATCAGCAAATCATACATCAGACATAATTATCATTGTTCGTGAATATGAATATTAAAATTGACCGGGAAGGCAATCAGCGAAACTGCAAAAATCTGCAATCGCAAATCTGCAATCTGCAATAGCTAACTGTTTCTACACTTAAATCGTACATCCGACATCTAACATCGTACATTTTACAAATCTGCAATCCGAAATCTGCAATCTGCAATTGAATAATCCGATCAGCGAAACCCTAAAATCTGCAATTCCCGCGTGCGCGACAAGGCTTGGCTGATAATTTGCAGCAATGTTTAAAAATAAATGAATGAGCCTGTCTTTGTATAAAAAGAAACGCAGCTTCAATAAAACGCCGGAGCCTGAGGGCGGAAGATCAACTTTAAAAACTAAGTTGGTTTTTGTGGTTCAAAAACATGATGCATCGCGTTTGCACTACGATTTCCGCCTGGAAATGGAAGGTGTTTTAAAGAGCTGGGCCGTTCCAAAGGGGCCATCGCTCGATCCCTCCGTAAAACGTTTGGCGATGATGGTGGAAGACCATCCTTTTAATTACAGGAGTTTTGAAGGCATCATTCCCGAAGGAAATTATGGCGCCGGTACAGTGATCGTGTGGGATGAAGGAACATACGAACCCCTGGAAAATGCAACAGGCAGTAAAAAAGAAAATGAAAAACATTTATTGAAACAACTGCATGCAGGCAGCTTAAAATTTATCATGCATGGGAAAAAACTAAAAGGTGAATTTGCATTGGTAAAAACAGGTTACCAGGGTGAAAATAGCTGGCTCCTGATCAAGCATAATGATAAATATGCAAGCTCCGAAGATGTAACAGAAAAAGATAAATCTGTTATATCAAAGAAAACAATTGAACAGGTGGAAAAGACCAGTGATAAAATATGGAAGAGTAACAGGGAGCAAAAAGCAGGTAGTAAAAAACAAATTACAAAAACTAAAAAATCTGAAACCCCGGATCCGGAACCTTATAAAAAATCCGTCGAAAAAAAAAACGAAACGCCAAAGCAATACGGTGAAGCAATAAAAGAGCTGCTCGCACATGCAAAACGCGCTGCATTCCCTTCCAATATAAAACCCATGCTGGCCACATTAACCGATGAGCCGTTTGATGATGACGGCTGGGTATATGAAATTAAATGGGACGGATACCGTGCAGTGAGCTATTTAAACAAAGGCAGAGTTGAAATTCAATCCAGAAACAATCTTTCTTTTACACAAAAATATCGTGCAGTTACAGGTGCTTTAAAAAAATGGAATATTAATGCGGTGATCGACGGCGAGATCGTAGCGATGAATGGTAAAGGCATAGCCAGCTTTCAGCAATTGCAGAATTTCGGAAATAAAGGAGACAGCTTATCTCTGCAGTACTATGTATTTGACGTTATCTGGCTTGACGGAAAAGATCTCACCCAACTCACCTTACTTGAAAGAAAAAAAATTCTTCAAAGCATCCTGCCTGAAGATGACAGCATCATTAAATACAGTGATCATGTTGAAGAAAAGGGAAAAGCTTTTTTTAAACTGGCAACAGGCCGTGGCATCGAAGGCATCATGGCCAAGAAAACAGATAGTACGTACGTTAAAAATTTTCGTACGAAGCTTTGGTTGAAAATAAAAAACAATAAAAGGCTTGAAGCGATCATTTGCGGATTTACGGAGGGCAGGAAAAGCCGTAAATATTTTGGAGCATTGGTACTGGGAAAATATGAAGGTAAAAAACTGGTCTATATCGGCCATACAGGTACCGGCTTTAATGACAAAAGCCTGAATGAAGTGGAAAAAGAATTAGCGCCGCTTATAACTGATAAATTACCTTTTGATAAAAAACCTAAAACCAATATGCCTGTTACCTGGGTGAAGCCGAAACTTGTGTGTGAAATAAAATTTTCGGAAGTAACTGATGAGGGAATATTGCGACATCCCGTTTTCATGGGGTTGAGAAAAGACAAAGAAGCAAAAGATGAAAAAGATGTTGAAATAGTGCCGGCTAAAAAGAGAAAAACTAAAACAATAAGCAGCTCATAGCCAGATGCAATCATTGTTCTTTTTCTTTTTATTTCAAAATGAGTTTTTATTATTGCACTTAGAACTTTAAAAGAACAGGATGATTGGTTTGATTATAACAATTTTTACAGTTGGATATTTATCAATTGCGCTGGAACATACCATCAAAATAAACAAAGCCGCAACAGCCTTAATAACCGGTATTGTTTGCTGGACCGTATATATCCTTTATACACCTGACAAAGAGATGGTGGGTGAACAGTTATCGCATCATCTAAGCGAGCTGTCAGGTATCTTATTTTTCTTGCTAGGCGCAATGACGATAGTTGAATTAGCTGACCTGTTTAACGGTTTTGATATCATTACTGCAAGGATCACCCAAATCAATAAATTAAAGCTGCTATGGATAATTTCATTCATCACTTTTTTTCTTTCTGCTGTTTTAGATAATCTTACAACAACCATAGTAATACTTTCTCTTACGGCCAAGCTCATCAAAGGTGAAAAAGACCGGTTGTTTTTTGCAGGCATGACGGTAATTGCAGCAAATGCAGGCGGCGCATGGTCACCGATAGGGGATATATCCACCACTATGCTTTGGATCGGTGGGCAGATCACTTCATTCAATATTGTTACAGCATCTATATTACCCAGCCTTGTGTGCATGCTCGCGCCGTTAATATTTATGTCTTTCAAAATGAAAGGCGATGTGGAAAGACCGCTGGAAAGCAACAGAGATAGCAGTATATACATTCCCAAAAAACAGCAATACATTATTTTCTTCTGCAGTGTGCTGGTCCTGGTAATGGTTCCCGTTTTTAAAACACTAACACACCTGCCGCCTTACATGGGTATTTTGTTGGGACTGTCTGTGCTATGGATAATCACCGAGATCATACGCCGGGCAGGTAACAACAAGGAAAAAGATGTTCTTTCCGTGTCGTATGCGCTAAGGAAAATTGACACACCCAGCATTCTTTTTTTTCTTGGAATACTTTTAAGCGTTGCTGCATTGGAAGCCACCGGAATGCTCGCCGGGCTTTCAAACTGGCTTTCAGACACAGTTAAAAATGAAAAGATCATCGTGATCTCTATCGGGTTGATCTCTGCTGTTGTAGATAATGTTCCGCTTGTAGCGGCCGCGCAGGGCATGTATGACCTTAGTCAATATCCAACTGATCATCTCTTTTGGTCATTTATGGCTTTTTGCACGGGTACCGGTGGGAGTGCTTTAATAATTGGCTCTGCTGCAGGAGTTGTGGCAATGGGAATGGAAAAAATAAGTTTTTTCTGGTACCTGAAAAAGATAAGCCTGCTTGCCTTGCTGGGCTATTTCGCGGGAGTTGTTGCTTTCCTGCTGCAACATTATTTATCGGGTGGATTAGGCAATTAAAAGCTTAGCCCTCGCCAGGCCCGCCTTCGTTGTCATCATTATTTTCGATGTTATTCTTTCGTTTAAACAGATTGATATCCGTTTTGCCAAATTTGTAAGAAAATGTTACACGAAAACTTCTTACGTTCCAACGGCGGTAAGAGTCCTGGTAAAAAGCATCTGTGTCGTAGATGGTTCCGAATTTGCGCGTATTGAAAATATCATTAATGCTGAATGAGATGGATGCTTTCCTCTTTAAAAATTCTTTCCGCATGGCAAAATCTGAGGCAAAACGCTGTTTTGTTTTTCCCTGCGGGATTACAGCAGGCCCTTCATAGTCTGCAGTTAACTGAAAACTTAAATTATTAAACAGGTCACTCTGTTTTGTAACTATTCTATAGTTTGCAATAAGATTGGTTTCAAAATTAAATCCGCTGTTGCTCAGGTCAATTTCATTAACGGTTGCTTTGGTGTCCCGGTACTGCATATCAAGATTTAACATGAGATCCAGGTTTTTCCAGAATTTTTTCTGCAATGTGAATTCAGCACCCATCCTGTTTGTATAGCCTGCGTTAATAAAGGTATTAACGATCGCATCGGGAGAAATAGCAGCATTATTCAATTTCTCGTATAAAGCAGGTGTGATCGTATCGCTGTATTGTGTAACATCGCCTACATTATTATGAAAATAAACGCTTGCCAGGAAGCTTCCGCTGTTTTCATTGAAGCGGTTGAAATAATTTAACTCAAATGAATTTATGTATTCAGGTTTTAATGCAGGATTGCCCACACGTATATTCATCGGGTCTGTTATATCAACGAAAGGATTTACTTCCCAAAACCTTGGCCTTCTTATTCTTTTTGAATAATTAATTTGCAGGTCCTGGTTTTCACTCAGCGGCTGGGTTATAAAAACACTGGGAAAGATGGCATAAGCAAGATCTTTAAAACCATCCGGGAATTTATAACCAAAATGATAATTGCTGTCCACAAGGTACCCGTCAAAATCAGACAACTCAACACGCAGGCCAACCTGGTAAGTGAGCGATCTCCATTTATTGGCATAATTAAAATAACCGGCATTTACTTTTTCGGTGTACTTATAATTATTGCTCAGCGGAAGTTTAGTTTCATTATCCGCCTCATCTATGGCATAGGTTGCAAAATTTGATGTGCTGTTATTGTAATAGCTTCTTATGCCTAACTCGATCCTTTTGCTCTCATTTATTTTATTTGAATAATCCACCTGGCCGATGACCTGGTAATCATCACTTAGCCCGCTGTTGCGCACATTGTTATCCGGCGCATATATGCTTCCATCCGGGTAGGAAAAACTATTGAAGATATTTGAATTATCGGTCCTGCTTCCTTTGTTATAAGTGATATCTGCTGTAAGATTATGTTCAGGTCTCTTAAATTTCGTTTCGAAACTTAAACGGCTGCTGCTTCTTTTAAATGTTCCGTTGCCGTTGGTAGTACGCAAGCCTGTATAGTTTAATGTTTCATGTTCATCAAGGTATTGCTGATTTTGAATTTCATCATTTAAAAAATTACCGTGATTAAAACTCTGTACAAGAGAGATCGTGTTATTCTTATCAATAAAATAATCCACGCCAAACCTTACAGAGTTAAATTTCCTTGTGGTATTATTTTCAGATGATTGATTAAAATAATCCGTGATGACATCATTCGTTTTATTGGCACGATACGTCTCTTCTTTTCGAACACCGCCGGAATTATTGAAGTTGCCTGTTGCAAAAAAATTAAAATCATTCTGGCGATAATTGAGATTAAGACTGCCGTTTAAAATTTCAGGAGAGCCAACACCCATGGAAGCAATGCCATTCAACCCTGTTCTTTTATTTTTCTTCATTACAATATTAATGATGCCGCCACCCGAAGCATCATATTTGGCAGAGGGGTTGGTAATAAGTTCTACCTTTTCTATATCATCAGCCGGAATCTGGTCAAGCGTAAGAATGGTGGGCCTTCCGTCAATAAATATTTGCGGTGGACTGTTACGCAGCTGTACATTGCCATTCACATCAACCGAAAGCGACGGAATGTTTCTCAATACATCAACAGCGCTTCCTCCTTGTGCGGTAATATTTTTTTCAACATTGAATACCTTCCTGTCTATACCAAACTGCATGGCAGGCGCTGCCGATGCAGTAACTACCACGCTGGAAAGCGTATTCACCTGGCTGATCAAAGTAACATTCCCGATATTTTTTTGTGTTTGCCTTCTGTCTTCTGGTGTTAATACTATTTTTTTTGACAATTTACCAAAACCAATCGCCGTAACAGTAAGGGTATATTCTTTTGCTACCGGAAGCTTATCTACAGAAAAACTTCCATCCATATTGGAAACATCTGCTTTCCTGATATTATTTCCCGTTATTTCAACTGTAGCACCGGGAGCAGGCTTACCTAAGCTATCAACAGTTACCCCCGAAAAACTTATTGTGCTGACGGGGCTGTTTTGAGCCGACAGAAAAAGACTGATAAAAATTAATTGTGTAAATAGTAATAACGCCTTCATCAAGTATATTGGTTTGTTAAAGATCCGTTTGTTACAAAACAGAATTCTATCGTGAATTACCTAACACGGAAGGCTGCAAAATTAAGGCTAAAACCGGCGGGTATCGGGAAGATAAAAAGCATAACAGTATTTTATCAATCAGGAATTTACTGTATAGAGCTTCTTTTAACGTTATTTTAATTATACCATGCCTTTTTAGAAGCCTGACAGTGAAGTATGTAAAATGAATTCCGCAAATTGAGTAGGTGGATGCTTTGGCTGCTTTATTACACTTAAAATAAAAGAATGCAATACCTGCTGAAGCATAAACGCTGTGTTGACCGGTTGCTTTAACTCCTTCACCTAAAAAATCGCTTAGATTAATTTACTTTTACCGCAAACAAAATGGAATGGGCATTGAGCATCCAAAGCCATTGATCGGGCTTTCCTGCGGCGATCTGAATGGCATCGGCATAGAACTTATCATAAAAGCATTAAGCGATAACCGCATACTGGACCAGTGCACGCCCGTGATTTTTGCGAGCAATAAAAGCATAAATTTCTACCGCAAGTCGTTGCCTGAAATAAATTTTAATTACCAGTCGGTAAAAGATTTCTCAAAGATCAATAACAAGCAGTTAAGTGTTTTCAATTGCTGGGATGAAGAGGTTGTGATCAGTGCCGGCCAGTTGAATGAAACAGGCGGCAAATATGCGAGGATCTCATTGCAGCATGCCGTAAATGCTTTAAAGCAAAATCAAATTCATGGTCTTGTAACGGCTCCGCTGCATAAAAAAAATATACAATCTGCCGATTTTAATTTTACCGGGCATACGCCATATTTAAAATCTGAATTTGGCCTGAATGATGTATTAATGTTGATGGTTGCTGCTAACCTGCGTGTGGCCCTGGTTACTGAACATGTGCCTGTTAAAGATATTGCCGCCAACATTTCAAAAGAAAGCATTTTAAGCAAACTGTATATTTTAAATGAGAGCTTAAAAAGAGATTTTGGAATCGACAAGCCAAAGATCGCCGTGCTTGGCCTGAATCCTCATGCAGGCGATGAAGGCCTGGTTGGAAACGAAGAACAAACGATAATAAAGCCCGCTATAAAAGAGGCGAAAGACAGAGGTATTTTTGCTTTCGGTGCCTTTAGCGCAGATGCATTTTTTGCGAGAAGCAGCTATGAGAATTTTGATGCTGTTCTCGCGATGTATCACGACCAGGGTTTGATACCATTTAAATCCCTGGCCATTGGTGAAGGTGTAAATTTTACAGCAGGCATGCCGGTTGTAAGAACCAGCCCCGATCATGGAACGGCATTCGATATTGCCGGCAAAGGAAGAGCGGATGCTTCTTCTTTTCTCGCTGCTGTTTTTGCATGTATTGATATTATAAAAAAACGTGCGGCTTATGATGAAAACCATAGCAATCCTTTACGAAAGATGAGCACTGCTATTATCGCCAATGCAACTGATGAAGCAATAGAGGTAGGCGAAGATGATAACGGGAATTGATTTTTATAAGACACTTTGTCATGTCCTAAAAAAAGTAGACAGTATTACTACTATTACCTTTTTCTTTTTTTTGCTACTTTTTTTTCTTTTTAGTTTCCACATTTTAATTGTGGATATCCTCTGAAAGCATTGATTTTATTGATACTTACGCTTC
>DASUGF010000049.1:0-33483 GCA_036274175.1 Parafilimonas sp. | reverse complement strand
TGAAAATGAATATGAAAAAGGAAGGATAATTACAGATGAAGAATTAAAGAATATAAACATAAAACATCATAAATTTCATGGAGAGTGGAATTATACTATAAGTCCAAAAACGTAAATGTTATTTCCTTACAATCCCTAAGTGGAAGCAAGATGTCCATGCGCTTTTATAATATCATAAGCCAAACTTAGACCTAAACCTGTGCCGCTGCCGGTTGGTTTCGTTGTAAAGAATGGTTGGAAGATTTTATCTTTTATGGTTGAAGGAATGCCGGAGCCGTTGTCTTCAACTTTAATTTCTATGCTGTTGTTTAGCTTTTTAGTGACAATAGTGACGGTTGGGAAATAAGCGATGTTTCCCGCTTGCGGCTTGTGTCCGCCTGAGGCGGATTGCAGCTTTTCTTTAGTTGCATAAAAAGCGTTGTTGAATAAGTTAAGGAGAACCCTTCCAATATCCTGCGGCACAATATTTATTTTTCCAATACTTTCATCAAAATCTGTTTGAAGCATTGCATTAAACTCTTTGTCTTTAGCTCTTAAACCATGATAAGCCAAGCGCAAATATTCATCGCACAAAGCATTAATATCGGTTGGTTCTTTTTTGCCGGAAGACTGACGCGAATGTTGCAACATGCCTTTTACAATGGCATCGGCACGTTTGCCGTGATGGTTTATTTTTTCAAGGTTTTGTTTGATGTCGTTAATGATCTCATCTTCCAGGCTTTCATCCTTTTCGCCCTCTGCCTTACGCCTTTCACCTTGCAGATCTTCGATCAATTCGGTATTTACTTCAGAAAAATTATTCACGAAATTCAACGGGTTCTGTATCTCATGTGCAATACCGGCGGTAAGCTCGCCGAGCGAAGCCATTTTTTCTGATTGGATGAGTTGCGCCTGGGTGGACTGCAATTCTGCAAGCGTGTTTTCAACCTTTATTTTTTGCCGGTCGGTTTCAGCTTTTTGCTTCTGCAACAGCCCGAAGGCCTTTCGCCGGTAGATATTATTTCTTATCACAATTACCAGGATGATCAAAAGCGCTGCCAACCCGCCAACCAGTAGATAGGTTCGTAAACGGTTTTGGTACTGTTGTTTTGATTCAGCCAGATCTCTTTGTTTTTCCTGTTCATTAATTTCTATTTGCTGGGCTTCTTTAAACCGTTCTGCGCTATACAGGCTATCTCTTAATTTATACAACAACGCAAGATATTTATAAGCACTGTCAGGTTTGTTGGCGGCTGAATATACTGCAGCGAGGTTATTTCCGGCATCCAGGATAAGCGAGACCCTGTTTATTTGCCTGGCATTTTGATAAGCCAGTTTTGCATAATACAACGATGAGTCAATATTGCCGGCCGAAGAATAATATTTTGAAAGTACCTGGTAAGAAATAATAAGGCCCGGGGGATAACTATATTCAGCAAGCGCCGTGATAGCTCTTTGTGCATACGCTTTGGCAAGCGTAAACTTTTTTTGGGCACTATAAATGTTTGCCATAAAATAAAGCGTAAGCCGGGATAATTTCTGCAAAGAGGTTGACTCTCCCAGGTTGTAAGCTTCCTGGTAATAATAAAGGGCGGAATCGGGTTTATTGAGGTGGTAGTAAGAAGACCCGATGCTTTGATAGACGATGATCAAAGAATAATTATCGTTTACTGTTTTGGCAACATCAGCAGCCTTGAAGTAATAAGCCAGGCCTTTGTTAAGGTCGCTTCCGTTATACACATGGGCCATATCCTGGTAAGTGCTGGCCAATATGCGCAACCGTATATTCCGGGGATTTTTTGGGAAAGCAGGATCCTGGATGGTATCGTAATAAATATTGGCGGCCCAATATGGCCCGGGAAGAATATTTTTTTCTGAGCCTGCATCTTCCGCCAGTGTTGCGGCTTCAAACAATTTTGCAAGGGCCTGGGGGTTTCTTAAACTCCCCATGGCATAGCCGGCCTGGTCCAACGCATAGGCCTGGTCTAATTTATACCCCAAACGCTTAGCCAGGGTACATTCCTTCATGGAATAAAGCAATGAAGAATCATAGCTCACGGATTGATGGGCCATTAATGAATATAGCACCAGTAGCTGGGTATCATTCGTGCTTGTTTGAACTGCCGCCCGGAGACTATCAGCATAGTTTTCCTGGGCAGAAAGTTTACAGCAAAATAATGCTGCTGCCAGGAAGATGGTGATATGTTTTTTTATATTCATCATACCAGTAATAGCTGTATAATAAAATTGGTTCCTTCGCCTTTCCCCGATTTGCCGGGATTTCCTTCGTCAACTTTTGTGTCCACTTTAATTTCACCGTCATGGGCTTTTATAATATCGTAAATTGTCTGAACCATGATTTATGGGATTTATCTGATTACACAGATTAAAACATTATACAGGTAAATTAATTATAAAAATTGAACCTATATTCTCTCTACTCTCCACTTTTATTTCTCCACCATGCGCTTTAATAATATCATACGCAAGGCTTAAACCCAGGCCTGTGCCGCTGCCGGTTGGTTTGGTAGTAAAAAAAGGCTGGAATATCTTATCAACAATGTTCTGTGGAATGCCGTTGCCATTATCTTTCACTCTTATTTCAACTTTATCATTTAATTTTTTTGTTTGAACTGATACCAATGGCTCATAGCTCATAGTTGATAGCTCATAGCTTTTCTTCTTTTCATTCACTGCATAAAAAGCGTTGTTAAAGAGGTTGAGTAATACTCTTCCAATATCCTGCGGCACAATATTTATTTTTCCAATACTTCCATCAAAATCAGTTTTAATTTCTGCATTAAACGATTTGTCTCTTGCTCTCATGCCATGATAACTCAATCTTAAATATTCATCACACAAGGCATTGATGTCTGTTGATTCTTTTTTGCCGGAAGATTGCTTTGAATGCTGCAGCATGCCTTTTACAATGGCATCGGCACGCTTACCGTGGTGGTTTATTTTTTCATTGTTCTGCTTCAACTCTTCCGCGATCTCAAGGCCTGCGTTTGCATTACCATTCAGGAATTCCATTACCATTTCATCTACCAACTCATTGTTTACCTCGGAAAAATTATTCACGAAATTCAAAGGGTTTTGTATCTCATGTGCAATGCCTGCGGTAAGCTCGCCAAGCGAAGCCATTTTTTCCTGTTGAATAAGTTGTTGCTGGGTGGATTGCAGCTTGTTGTATGATTCCTGTATTTTCAAAGCATCTCTTTGCTTTTGTTTACTGTTCCTGTAAAAAAGAATAGCTATAAACGCTAAAACAAAAGCGCCTGCGGCAAGGCTGTATATTTTTATATTGCTCCTGTATTTTTGTTCTGCCTCATTTCGCTGCTGTTCTTTCTGCTGTTGCTGCAATTTTTCCCGGAACAACATTTCCCGCACATTCTTTTCCTTTTCCTGTTCAGATAAAAGACCTTCTATTGTAACGGCATATTGCAGGTATTTATAGGCGCTGTCAACGTTTCCCTTTTTGTTATAAATATCTGAAAGAAGAAAGGAAGCATTTTTCATTACTGCTGAATCTGGCAAACCCACTGCATCCTTAAATACAGTTCCGGCATTTGATAATGCCGAATCGAGGTTCATTTCTTTTAAAAATATTTTTGCCATCCCGCCCTGGCAATGCATTTTCAAATCCGTTCGTAAAGATTGTACAGCTACCGGCATGCACAGGCGGTAATAATAGGATGCAGAGTCGTAGTTATCTTTTTCAAAATAAAAATCACCGATAGACAATGCGCTCATAGCAAGGTTCAGAGGCTCTTTTGCCTTCTTTGCAAAATGCAGTGCCTGCGCATAAAAAAAAGAGGCTGAATCATCCTCGTGCACTATATTAAATACATCCCCTTTGTAACGGGATGCCATCTCGTGGTATATGCCGGGGTTCTTTAATCCATTAATAGTTGGGGATTGTGTCAATAACAATAACCGGTCGGCATATTCCATCGCGTTGCCATAATCACCGAGGCCGGTATATAACCATAACAACTGGCGCACTGAAAACCACATTCGCAATGTGTCTTTAAGCGCTGCTGCCTGCTCAATGCTTTGATTGGATAAACGGAATGCTTCTGCATAATCACCTCTTTGCGCCATAAACCGGGCGATAGACTGGGTCACTGTCAGCGCCTGTGTTTTAAACCCGTTCCTTTCCGCTAACTCCAATGCCAGGTGGTAGTAGTAGATGGCTGAATCGGGTTTTATAAACTGATATTGGAACCCAAGCCTTCTCATAAGTTCTATCTTTTCTGAATCGGATGGTTGCGCTGCAAGCTTTTGCCTGATTATTGCAATGCTGTCATATTGCGCATTGGCGAAAGCAACTGTTAGCATTAAAACCAGGATAGAAAAAAATATTTTCATGCAGTATTATTTTAGGTGTTGCCCAACTTATATATGTTTCGAGCCTATGGCTCTCATTTTTATTTTAGTTTACTTTTTCAACGGGCTAAAGCCCGTTGTTACAATATATACCGGGCCTACGGCTCTCACTTCAATTTTAGTTCTGTTTTCAACGGATTAAAATCTCACGCCTATGCAGGATTACAATATGTGCCGGGGCTACGCCTCTACCTTCTGCCCTCTGCCTTACACCTATTTCTGCCGTTCCGGCGTGGAATGTATCAATGCTATTTTCCAGCGGCCTTGTTCCTTGCGAAAGGCGCCGCTTTCATTCCATGTTACTGCACGTATATTGCCATTGTCATTAAATTCGGAGCGCAGGCGCCATACTGCATAGGCTATATCACCGGATACTTTCACCAGTTTAATAGTAAAAAAATCTGTGCGCTTAAATGTCTTGTTGCTAAACTTCCGGTATATCGAATCAAGCTCTGTGTTTATATCCCATACATCGCCTTTTTCAATAAGAAGATAATCACTGGTAACATTGTTCAGATGGGCAATTGTATCCATGTTATCCATGGTGGCATAATCGGCTTTTAATAATTGTACAATGGTTGCAGAATCGCTGTTGTTTTGAGAAAAACAGTTTGCAAAAAACAATATGCTGATTAGTAGCAGAAGGTACTTCATATATACATGTTTGATGTTTGAGAATACAGTATTATCGTTTTCATGAAGGCGTATTTATATTTTCTCTTTGGTATTACCGACTGCGGCTTCCTGTTTCTTCTATTGCTATTCTATGTGATATTCTTCTTTCAGTTCACTAATCAGCTTGGTGCCGATATTTAAAAGAGAATCAGCATCCCGTATCTTATTCCGGAAAAACCTCGACCGCACCATCTCGAGATATTGATTGAATACGACCCGGTCGTAAGTAAGTAAAGGAGGGCTCGTAAGCATAAAAGAATCAATCTTCCGCTGGTCAGGATGGCCAGGGTTGGAAAGATAAATGTTATTCGCAGCCGCATTATAGCGAACATCGAATATAAGCGACCGCAGCTTTCTTACTTCAAGGTTAACATCCATGTCATACCCTTCATGGTCTTTTATTTTCCTGTACAGCCGGTCGTATTGGCCCACCTGGAAGTTTATCGTTTTATTGGTAAAATAGCGAAGGGAACCCGAGCTTTTCATTTGCTGAAAAGTGGCATCATTGGAAACGAATGACCGGGAAGCGCCTCCCCACAGGCCGTACCAGTATAATTTACCCGTGGGAATATCTTTTGGGTCTGAGCCGGAAAGCAATTGAATAAGCGTATCGGTATAGCCGGTTGCCAAGGTCATGTAGCTGATGTAACCCCTGAGTTCAGCCGTATCGCCTTCAAGTTCATTGACCATTGATGCGGCGAACACTCTTGCCCGCTCGTGTTCAACGTAATGCTCCCTGATGTTTTCTGCAATAAAGCCAAGAAATACGGCCAGGAAAAGCATTAAGAATTCCAGGAAATATTCCCCAAATTTCTTTTTGTGTGTTACATGGTGCGGGTGTTTGTGCACTTCCATATCTTTTATTTCTGATGTCTGATTTATTGTTGTCTGATTTATTGTTGATGGTTGCAGGCTACCGGTTGCAGGCTCCTGCCGGCTTTCGATGCGCTCGGGGATATTTTCAGTTACAGGTTGCGGGTTAACTGTTGCGGGTTGTTCAGGCGCATGAATATCTTCAGGAAAAAATTGTTCGTTCTTTTCCGTTTCATGCTTTTGCTCTGCGCTGCTTCCGGGAGCAGCGCCCTCCGGCTTTGGTTTTATGTTTTGTTCGTCACTCATTAATCTATGTGATATTCTTTTTTCAATAGCTCAATCAGGTCAACGGCCTTCTTGCCGGCCGAATCATAAAAATCATTAGCTATGTATAAGAGTGTCCTGTCCATTTCAATGATATTCGACAACCGCTGGTCGGTTGAGGCTGTCCTCCCGATAATAAGCGGCTTCCGGTTTGCCGATGTATCGCTGTTAATGTCCTGGTTGCGAAGATGATCAATGAAAAAGGTTCTTATATAAGTATTAAAGAATGCCATGGTGGATTGCGAGCTTTCTACGGCATGGGGAAGCTGTATTTCATAATAATCTTCCAGTGCTTCAATTAGTTGCCGGTCGTTCACGTACCGCAGCGATCCCGATGTTTTCATTTGATTATAGGTAGCGACATTCAATTTTGCATCGGAGACATAGTTAATGTAAAGCAGTTTTTTTAATATGCGCTCATCCGGAGAGGGTACAGGCTGCACAAGAAGGCTGATCAATGTATCAAAATCTGGCTGGCGGTCTTCCCAATGCTTCTTTTCGGCATTGAACCATGCTGTATCTCTTTCCAGGTCGGCCAGCAGGAGGCCGGCGTATTGCTTCATCCTTTCATGTTCAACGTAATGTTCCCTGATGTTTTCTGCAATAAAGCCAAGAAATACAGCAAGAAAAAGCATTAGGAATTCAAGCAGGTATTCACCCAATTTCTTCTTATGCGTTATATGGTGCGGGTGTTTGTGCACTTCCATATCTTTTATTTCTGATGTCTGATTTGTTGATGGCTCCTGCCCGACTGTGTCTGTCAGGCGGGGATTTGTTGATGCTGGTTGCTGGTTACCGGTTTCAGTTTGCTGGTTACTTGTTACCGGTTGCTGATTGCTTGTTTCAGGTTCAGGCGCATGACTGTCTTCAGGAAAATGTGCCGGCACATTGCCTGTTCCTGATTTTTCGCTTTCTGCTTTTCCTGTTATTTTTTGCTCTTCTTTCATTTTTTTCTATAGATAACCCAACCACCACTTTTCTTTATGTTCCTGTTTATAACTGTCAAACCATTTGCATAAAGGATACAATAACACAATAACAGCCACCCACACCAGGTAAACAACTGTTAAGCTAAACCCATATCCTCTCAAGTCCCATGTCGGTAAAATCATTTTTTGCCAACCCGCTCCTGAAAACTGTGCCGCTATCATTGCGACGAAATGTATTAAGTACAGATGAATGATATAATAGAAAAACGGCACCCTGCCAAAAGTGGAAATGAACTGCACGAATTTTCCCTTTGCACTTTCTGTATTTGCAATAAGAATAAAAGCAATTCCTAAGGTCATCAATACAAACAACAGGGAAGGTGGATATTTCGTAGTATCTAAAAATGAAATTATGTTCTGCGAAAAAGATTCATACTGTATGAATAGTTTTGGTTCGCCATATAAATTAGAAAAACGTAAAATGAGGAATAATAGAATTGCCGCAAGGCCGATAAAATTAAAATCCTTTCTGCGTTTTCGGGGTAGTACGGAACTATTATAATACGAACCGAAATAGTATCCCATACCCATAATAGCCATCCATGGAATCAGCGGATAAACTATATGCAATATTCTTCCGTTTCCAAGAGGGTAATCGTGCTGCTGGTGAAGTATTGACCAAAGAATATTTCCATGAATGGTAATGTAATCAAGCAGGTTGTGGCCAAAAATCAAGACTAAACAAAAAACAAGAAGCACTCTTTTTGGTAAATGAATCAATGCAGCCAGGCAAATCATGCTTATTCCCAATGACCAGATTACCATCAGGCCGACTGTGCTGAATCCAATATCAAAATACCATGCAAAATTTACAACGGTAAATTCAATGATCACGAGCCAGGTACCACGCTTTAACAGGAATAAAGATAATTGTTGTTTTGTTTTTCGCCTGCCAATTAAAAAAGCAGAAGTCCCGGCCAGGAAGCTAAAGGCAGGTGCGCAAAAATGTGTGATCCACCTCGTAAAGAAAATGGGTAACGCAGATAATGCCGGATCGCCGGGGTCGAACAAGTTGGCAGCAGCATGGAAATAATCTCTCACATGGTCGAGGGCCATTATCACCATAGCGAGGCCTTTCACGAAATCAAGCGATCCAATTCTTGTATTTGATATTGCAGTCAAATTTTCTGTTTAAATAATAAGTTCATAAGGCAGCAAGCATACCTGCTGAGGTTTTTAGCAACCACTGTAATTCATTCCCGTTTCAAAAACTGGTTTAAACACGTTAGAAATATCTCCTTTTGGTCCCTGAAAGCATAATGGCCGGCAAAAGGAATATTTAAAACCGTACTGTGCTGAATCAGCCTGGAAAGATCCGCTACATCCTGAATTGTGATATAAGGATCATTGTCGCCCCTTACAATTAAAACCGGGCAGCGTATATTTTCAACTTTTTCGTTCGGATACCCTGCCGTGGTATTATCAAGCCACATCTTAACTATTGAAGTTGTAAAAGCATTAAAATCCGGTTCGGGATTCCTACTTGCGTAAGCCTTATAATCATCCGGCCATTTGGCCTTAATCCCGTCGCCGGTCATCTTAAGCCATTCGGCTTTCTTAGGCCCGGTATTTTTTATATTCCATCTTGCGCCGATTGTAATCATCTTTTTAATTTTTAAAGAAGTGAAAGCTGCGAGCCTGTAAGCCACAATGCCGCCATCGCTAAAGCCAAGAATGGTTAAACTATCCACGTTCAGATGTTGCAGAACAGCCTCTGCATCTTTTTGAAGCAATTCATAACTCAGCCCGTGTGTGCCTAACGTTGATTTGCCGTGCCCCCTGCTGTCAATTCCAATTACTGTATAGTTTTTCTCAAGCTCCGGAAGGATCACATTAAAATCTTCCATATTGCCATAGCCGCCATGCAACAGCAACAGTACCGGTAAATGCATATTGCCCTTCACTTCGTAATAAATTCTGGCGCCGTTATTTTCCAGGTATTGGCAGGAAGTATGGTCAAAATTTTGTGCCATAGCCAGCCGGGGAAATAAGAACAATAATATCAGGATTATATATTTCATCAGTGTGTATTGGTTCCGTTAATGGCTGTTTTAGTTTGATGCTTTAAAGCACCTGAAAATATTCGAGCCAGGGCTTCCGGATAAAGCCGGTTGATAGTTGGATTGATTTTTAAGAAAAATCCATTTTCAACAGGTTCGTTTAACCGGGTATTCTCTTTGACAGGTGCATCACGAAAATCTTTCTTCTTTGCTTTTTCTTCATTCATATACCTTATTTATTTGCTGCCCCGGGAATGTTTTTTTCCTGCGCCGGTTAAAACTTATGTAAAGTACCAGCCCGATTATTATGCAAGCCGATACAGCAATGGCTTCACTTTGTTTGGATGCCGTAAGCAACCAGGCTGCAATGAGCATACCGGCTATTGCCAATAAAATACCGTACCTGAGCTTATAGAAAGATGCGGCAGCTTTCTTTTGCCGGCGAAGCTTTATCAGTGAGGCACATACCATAAAATAAACCAGCACCCTTACAATAGAAGCGGTGGCAAGCGCTGCAAAGAATGACCAGGCGAGGGAAACAACAGCGATAATCAACAGCAGCGCCAGCAGGGACCATGCAGGGGTGCGGTATTTAGGATGCACATAGGATAAAAACGGGGGCAATTGTTTTTCCAGGCTTAAAGCATAGGGCAGCCGCGAGCCGCTGAGCACAAGCCCGTTCAGCGTACTTGTAACGGAAACGAGGGCGCCTATAGCCATTATGCTGCCGCCTGCAGGGCCCATAAAATTATCCGCCGCATCTGCCAGCGGTTTTTCGGAAGCGGCCAAAGCCGGTAATGTACCGATGCTTACCAATTGAATAAGGCAATAATAAACGGCAACAACAATGGCTGCAGTTACCAGTGCAAAAGGAATATTTTTTTGCGGCTTTTCAATTTCGGCTGAGTTAACGAGCATGCCTTCAAAACCGCCAAATGCAAAAACAAGCAAAAGAACAGAATGGGTAAAAGAAGGCATTTGAAACGCCCTGCTGTGTGAAAGCAATTGCGGGTTGATATTATATAAGCCTGTTACAATAAAAGCTGTGAGCGGGAGAAGTTTTGCAATGGTCAGAATATTGTTTACCCGCACTGTATTTTTTACGCCGATATAATTAATGTACCCAAAAAAAACGGTAATGCTTATAATGCAGCAGGCCCTTATTGCCGGCTGGCTGAATGTTGCAGAGAAATAAGAAAGATAAATAACCAGCAGGTTGATTAACGTGGCATAATTAAAAATACGGCTCAGTAAAAGCAGCCATCCCATAATGAATGCAGGGAACCTGCCAAACGCTGCAAGCACATATACATAAGGTCCACCTGTTTTATCGAACTGCGAAGCCACTTCGGCAAAACAAAAAACAAAGACCATGATCACAACAGCGCAAGCTGCAAAAGCAAGCAGGCTATACATTCCCGACAGGCCGAATATTTTTGAAGGCAGCCCGAAAATACCGGCGCCGATAACACTGTTGATGACCAGCAGCACAAGGCTCCATTTACCAATGCCCCGCTTCAGCGAAATAGTTTGTTTTGCTGCTGCAGTTGCTGTTGCCGGTATATTTATTTCTGCGTCCATATTATTCGAGGTGGTATTCTTCTTTTAAAAGCGCGATCATATCGTTGGCTTCTTTTTTTTGCGCTTCACAAAAATCAGAAATGGTTGCTACGCCTATTTTTTTGTACCGCATCCTGTACGCCATATTCAACAGGTTTTTTTTCACGGGATCCGGCATTACAATCACTGCGGTATCCGGCACCGGGAAAACGAATTTGTCCCAGGATTGTTTTTCGCTGGATTCACTTACATAATATCTTCCTTCGAAATTCCTGTCAAGAAAAGGTTCTGAAGTTGTTTTAATAAATTCCGCCAGTTCTTCTTCCCAAAAAGAAAAAGTTACATAGCCCTGGTAATATGATTTTAATTTACCGGCAACGCCGTTATCGGTAAAATACCTTAAAAGGCCGGAGGTTTTAAGGTCATCATACGTATTGGAGAAACCTACCGGGACCCTCCATGTATCCATAGCCCGCAGTCTGCGGTAAAATATTTTTGCCGGGTATTGGCGCTCGTTGCTGCTTAAAAGCTGTATGAGCGAATCAACTGAATTTTCCCGCCATTTGTAATAAAGAATATCGTCAGACAGGCGTGCAGTATCCTTTGTAAGGTCGTACAGAAGATTATTGGCATATTCAACGGCCCTTTTTCTTTCAATGTAATGTTCCCGCATGTTTTCCACGAAGAACCCAAGCGTTACCGCAAGAAATAACATGAGAAATTCCCAGAAATAATCTTTCCGGCTTTTTTTGCCGTGAGCATGTGAATGATGATGTACTTCCATATTTTCAGTTGGTGGTTGTGGCCTGCCCGGCTGGTCACCGGACCGGGCGGGGTTACTTGCTTGTTGCTGGTCCGTGGCTGCAGGCTCCTGGCTTGAGGTATCCTCCACGGCGCGGCTATCTTCCGAAAATTGTTCAATTTCCCCTTTTAACCCAGCTTGTCCGGCAGACAGGTTGCCTGTTGTTAATTCTTCCTCTTGTATTTTCTTTTCTTCGCTCATTCCAGGTGATATTCTTTCTTCAATTCATTCATAAGGTCAACCGCTTTTTGTTTCGCATCTTTAACGAATTCCTGCGCGATGTTCCTGTTAAGTATGCCGATGCTCACACAATTTCCATATAGTGACCTGAACGAATCGGAATGGCGGGGTATGACATAGCTGCCTTCCGGGATCTCGTTGTTACTATAACCCATGTTAAATAAAGCAGGATCGATTTCTTCGTTTAAAAATGAAAAGCCTTTGTCAACTATCTGTTGCTGTTCCATTTTTTCCATATCGGCTAATTCACTCACAGACGATTCATACGCAGCGAGGGCTGAGGGTATACCCGTGTGTGTGTAGTACCGTAAATAGCCTGCATTTTTCAACTGCGTAAGAGTACCTGTTGATTGGGAAGAACTGAAATTACTCCAGGAAAATGCCGGCAGAATTAAGTGAAAGAATTCCCTGGTATTGATCTTTTGCGGTTTTGCCTGCAGCAATAAAAAAAGGCTATCCATTACCCGCATCTTATCATACCTTGATGCAGCGATCCTGTCAAGCGAAGCCGTATCACGGGCAAGGTCGTTATAAAGAGAAGCCGCAAGACCCGCAGCATTCTTATGTTCCGTTATCTTCTCTCTAAAGTTTTCTACGAAGAACCCAAGCGTGACTGCAAAGAATAACATAAGGAATTCAAACAAATAATGCTTCCACCCCTGGCTAGGTGCTTTGTGAAGATGATCGGCATGTATTTCCATATTTTCAGTTGCTGGTTGCTGGTTATTGGTTTCAGGTGGCTGGTTACCGGTTGCAGGCTGGGGCGCAGTAATAGCTTCCGGAAAATGTTGCTCATTCTTTTCCGCTTCATGCTGTTGCTCCTGGTTGCTATCGGAAACAGCTTCCGGTTTTGGCCCTGTGCTTTTTTCTTCACTCATTCAAAATGATATTCTTTTTTAAGTAACAGGATTAATTCTTTCGCATAATTTTTTGCCAAAGGCAATTCTCTTCCTATACGGGGGGCCAACGCATTCCTGATTAAAATTTTTTCATTCAGAAGAATTTTTATATCGTTCAGGTTACCCGTCAGCAATGCAGGCCCGTTTAATGTTAATTCTTTGAACCAGGCCGTATTCATCATCGAATCCCTGTTGTTTTCAAGCGCAGAAACAAACTGGTCCGGGTAATTCATATCAACTACCTGGTTTCTTTTTGCTTTCGCATTCGCCTCCCTTTCTTCATCGCCCCTGAAATCTTCATCAAGGTGCCTGCTGAGTGCATCATAAGCAGAAATACGGTTTACAATACTGTCATTTGAAAAATAACGCAGGCTGCCCGAGTTCTTAATTTGTTCAATGGTGGCCCTGCTCCAGGCATAGGGCCTGTATAAATCACTCCTGTCTGTCATCATAAAAAGGTCAATGTTTCGTATATCCTGTATTTTCCTGCCTGTTATATAAGCAGCAAAACTGTCTATGTTGCTCCTTGCTTCCTGAATTTGCCCCATTATCAGGTTAATCATGGCAGTGTCTTCTTTAAGGTCGTGAATGAGCGAACGGGCATATTGTTTTACCCGCTGGTGTTCAACGTAATGCTCCCTGATGTTTTCTGCAATGAAGCCAAGAAATACGGCAAGAAAAAGCATTGAAAATTCAAGCAGGTATTCCCCAAATTTCTTTTTATGGGTTACGTGATGCGGATGTTTGTGCACTTCCATTTCGTTGATGTCTGATGTTTGATTTGCTGATGTCTCCTGCCCGACTGTGTCTGTCAGGCGGGGATTTGTGGTTTCTGGTTCCAGGTTGCCGGTTTCAGGTTGGTTTGGCGCATGACTGTCTTCAGGAAAATGTTGTTCATTTTTCTCCGTTTCGTGTTGCTGAGCCTGGTTAGTATCAGGAACAGCTTCCGGTTTTGGCGGTATGTTTTTTTCTTCACTCATTCCTCAATGCGGTATTCTTTTTTAAGCAATTCAATTAATTGCGCTGCGGCATCCTGCATAGTTGTTACAGCGTCAATTAAGCTCAGCCTTGAACTTTTCATATAGGAAACCATGTTTGACAGCCGGGCCAGTAATGTTTTATCATAGCTAAGCAGGGAAGGGTTGCCGGAGGGCCTTTGTATAAGACTATGTGTTTGCAGGATACCGTCGAATATTACAGGATTAAAAACTTCTGCAGCCACCTTTTTATATTCATTTGTTTCATTCAAATCCAATGTCAGCAGCATATTGATGAAACCAAGCTGGTTATAATAATCTATTATCGCTTTTGAGGCTTTCTCATTCCTGATAAGGCGAAAACCACCTGAATTTTTCATTTGCTGTATGGTGCGGTCGTGTATGCTCAGCGATTGGGAACGCGAAGCCCTTCGGCCCAGGTAGTATAGGTCGGAACCATACGATTTTACATCCGGCGCATTTAGTAAATGAATTAATGTATCGGCCCTTTTTATATTGGATTCGAGGGAAGGAATGAGCTTTGCAAACATGGCCGTATCTTCTTCCAAATCGGCTGTCATGGTTACTATAAATTCTTTTTCCCGCTGGTGTTCTATTATATGCTCCAGTTGATACTCGGCTAAAAAACCGCAGAATACGGCAAGGAAGAGCATGAGAAATTCCCGGAAATAAGACTTCCAGTTTCTTTTTTCATGTGTGTGCGAATGATGGTGTACTTCCATATTTTCAGTTGCTGGTTGCGAATGGCCGGTTGTTGGTTTAGGAGCATGGGGATCTTCGGGAAAATTTTCTTTTCCCAATATATCCTTTGTTGCTGATACTTTCTCTTGGATGTTTTCTTCTTTATCCAAAGCGTATTTGGTTTAAACATTCAAACAGGCGGGCCTGCTTCCTATTAAATCTGTACGACGGCGGCATAAATATTATGGCCGCTTTTTATTATGGGATATTCATTTTCAGCCTTGCGGTTCACCTGTAACTTTTTTGCATAAGTGCGGAAGCAAACGTTTCTCAATTCTCTTTCAGGCATGCCTGTTAATATGGTTGCAGGCTTTACGGACTTCAGCTTCCGGTTTTTTGGTTGCGCTTCATTCCCTGTCAATAAATGGCAATCTAATCATAAATTCTGCTCCTTCCTTCTTTTGTTTCTTTTTTTAATCCCTGCACGCCCCCATACTTTTGTTACATGCTCAGCTTGCTCAATTCTGCAGTTCAAATCTTTCTTTATTTCTCAAAGGTTACGAGATAAACAATAAGAGAGCATTCTTTAAATTTTCCATCAAATTGATTGTGAAACTTAAAAGTTTAAAAAATATTTATGCCCTTCCGACAAACATTCCTGTCAACTTTTACACAACCTGCAAATTATTGATTTTGCAGGCCGTGTAATTTTTACGCCTGACCCCATTTTACCTATCGTCTTACTGATAGGATTTATGAATAAACCGTAAGCGATGTGTCGGCTTTTTAAGCTCCATAAATTCAGAAATATACAATAAGCCGGGAGTGTTTTGCCACCAGCGTTTGTTACCTTTTATGTCTATCATGCATGTCTTGCCATGTGCATGCCTGTTAATAACGGCTCACAACAGGTTAATTGCAGGCTATTGTTTTGTATCATTCATTTCTATTTTTACATTGTTGTGTTCCTGGGAAACACATATTATTTAATATGGGGTTTCCCAGCTATTATCCGTTAAAATGTTGAAATGCGTATGCTTGTTAAGACAAATATCTCTGCAAAAATTTTATTCCTGTTGTTGTTCAGCAGTACGGTTGTTTGCGCGCAGTCGCCCTGGGAACGACTGGCAAAAAAACCATCAACACTCGGGCTTGATAAAGGCATTGATTCTTTCAGCACCGCAGCATTTGTATTAAAGCTGGTGCGTTCATCCCAAACAGTGGCGGCGCTACAACCTGTGCCGGAAAAAGGCTTTGATTTTACGCCGGGCGATAGTTTACAAATACGCAGCAGCAACGGCATGTATCATTTGGGAGATATTAATCTTCGCTTAAAAACGGCGGGCGATACAGGCTGGCATAACTACTCAACCGCAACAGAACGCAAGCCGGTACAGGTTTTAACGGCAGGCAACAATATATTAGCTGCTGCAGACCTAAGCGCAACATTGCCATCCAACATTCCTTTACAGGTAAAACGCTTTTGGGAGTTGAGTGATGGCAAGCTCACTTTACGCTTTGAACTATCAAACAAAACAACACAGGTTATTGAAATTGGCGCTTTGGGAATGCCAATGATCTTCAATAATCTTATTGAAAGAAAAACGCTTGAAGCAGCACATGCGCAAAACGTTTTCTATGATCCGTATATTGGTAATGATGCAGGTTATTTGCAGGTGACAAGATTAAATGGACATGCACCAACATTAATCGTTTTGCCATATGGTAAAACGCCTTTTGAGGCATACAACCCGTTGTTGGATGACCCGACTCCACGCAGCATTGTGTTTGAAGGTTTTTATGAATGGATGGCTTGCAGCAAGGCTTATGCTGAACGGGAATGGAAAGATGCCATGCCTTGGAATGAGCCAACCTCTGTTACATTAAAGCCGGGCGAAATACGCAGTTTTGGCGTGCAGTTTATTTTATCAGGCACACCGAAAGATATTGAAGCTGCACTTGAGAAAAATAATCGTCCTGTTGCGGTGGGTATCCCTGGTTATGTGTTGCCACAGGATGTAAACGGCACACTGTTTTTGCAATATAAAAGCAAGGTAAAAGAAATAAAAACTGAACCACAGGGCGCATTGCAGTTAACCAAAATCAGCACATCGAACAAAACATTGGAGGCTTACACAATTCATGGCAAAGTATTCGGACGCGCAAGGCTTACAATTGTGTATGAAGATGGATTGCAGCAAACCATTCAATATAAAATAATAAAGCCTGAAGGCGCCGCCATTAAAGACTTTGGTAATTTTCTTACCACCAAACAATGGTATGATAACAGCAATGATATTTTTCATCGCGGCCCCGGCATTATTACTTATGATTATGAAAAAAAGCAACAGGTAATTCAGGATAGTCGCGCATGGATCTGTGGTTTAAGCGACGAAGGCGGCGCAGGCGGCTGGCTTGGCGCCACTATGAAACAACTGGTTTTACCGGATAAAACTGAAATTGAAAAATTGGAACGTTTTGTTGATTCAACCTTATGGGGACATATTCAATACAGCGATGGCGAACACAAATATGGCGTAAGAAAAAGTTTGTTTTATTATGAGCCTGATGCTATGCCTGCAGGAATATATGACACTTCTATCAATTTCAAAACATGGGCGGCATGGCCGTTAAAAGAGGCCGCATCTGTTGAGCGTGCCTATAATTATCCGCATGTTGCGGCAGCCTATTGGGTATTGTATCGAATAGCCAGAAATCACACAGGGCTTGTTACCAACCATGCATGGAACTGGTATCTCGAACATGCTTATAATACAATAATGGGAATGATGCAGCAGGCGCCCTATTACACACAGTTTGGTTTGATGGAAGGCTCTGTTTTTTATTTCATATTAAAGGATCTGAAGGCTGAAGGATTACAGGAGATGGCGGATAAATTGGAAGCTGAAATGAAGACAAGGGCTGTGCGCTGGGATGGACTTGAATTTCCTTTTGGAAGTGAAATGCCCTGGGATTCGACCGGCCAGGAAGAAGTGTATATATGGTGTTTATTTTTTGGCTATGATGACAAAGCCGCCGTTACTTTAAAAGCTATTCTTGGTTATATGCCAACCATTCCATCGTGGGCATATAATGGCAATGCGCGCCGCTACTGGGATTTTTTATATGGCGGCAAAACGCAACGCATAGAACGCATGATACATCATTACGGCTCTGAATTAAACGCCATTCCTGTTTTAACGGAATACAGGAATCATCCTGCTGATTTGTATTTATTGCGCGTTGGTTATGGTGGTGTATTAGGCGGTATTTCCAATATGACGGAAGATGGCTTTGTTCCTTGTGCCTTTCATTCCTTTCCTTCTGCGTTAAAAAATGATGGCATTAACGGCGACTATGGTTCAGGATTTTATGGTTATGCAGTTAATACAGCAACATATATAATAAATGATAAAAAATTTGGTTGGCTTGCCTTTGGTGGCAACTTAAGCGTAAAAAATGATTGGGTGAATGTTGATATAACAACTGCATCCAAACAAAATATCTTTATTGCACCTGCCGGTTTATGGATAAACTTTGCTGCAGGACAGGTTCAGTCGGTTGCGTATAATACATCAACCAGGGCAATACGTTTAACATTGGCAGCTAAAGATGCATATACACCGACCGCTTATTTCAAAGTTGAAGAAACAGCTTTACAATCTTCAGAAAAGTATGTTGCAAAGAATAACCATATTGGTGAGCGTGGTATGTATGCAGTTGCTTTAAGTAATGCAGTAACTACTGTTGAATTTGATGCGGTTGGGAGATAGATTGCTGGGCTATTAAAATATATGGTTATGATAGAACGCCATTGTAATCCCGCATTTGGCGGGAAAGAAATCTCTTAAATATTCAACGTGTATCAAATTCATAAGACGTCTCGTTACCCCGACATGATGACCTAACAACATTACAGAATAATTACTTCTTGCTATTTTAATAATGAACTATATCAAACAATCATTAACAGCAATCTTTCTTCTTACAATAACTTCATTACATGCACAGCAACGTGCAACTATAACTATCGATGCATCAAAAAAAGAAGCAACGGTTTCACCAACCTTGCATGGGATTTTTTTTGAAGAAATAAGTCATGCAGGCGAAGGCGGTTTATATGCGGAGCTGATACAAAACCGCGGTTTTGAAGAAGCAAATATTCCACCCGGTATGAAGCTGGTAAATAATTTTATTGTTCCGCCGCAAACACCCGGATTTACGTTGCCTGGTAATACGGTAAGCGATTGGAAAATGCCCCGGGAGATTAAGGGCGATTACCCGGCATGGAGTTATAAAATCAATGGCACTGCATCGCTGCAGGTTTCCAGAACTGATATACAACCGATGAACAATGTAACTCCACATTCTTTGCAAATGGATATTTCAAAAGCAGATAACGGTAATAAAGCAGAAATTATCAATGAAGGTTTTTGGGGAATTAATGTTGCAAAAGGCGAAAGCTATAAACTTAATTTTTATCTCTGCAGCAACAACTATCAAGGCAATATAACTGCAAGCCTGCAAAGCGCCGATGGAACTGCACTTGCTTCACACACATTCTCGTCTGCAACAAATAATGACTGGAAGAAATACAGCGCTATCTTAACTGCAACAAAGACTGATGCAAAAGCAAGATTTGTTTTATCATTCAACAACACAGGAACAATATGGCTTGACTATGTTTCGCTATTCCCTTCCAAAACTTTTAAAAACAGACCGAATGGTTTGCGCAATGATCTTGCACAATACATCGCTGATCTGAAACCCGCATTTATTCGCTGGCCGGGTGGTTGTTTTGTGGAAGGCATCACCATTCAATCTGCACCGGACTGGAAGCAAACGATCGGCCCTGTTGAGCAGCGCGTTGAAACATACAGTCCATGGGGTTATTATACAAGCAACGGCTTTGGCTATCATGAGTATTTACAATTCTGTGAAGATATTGGCGCTGCAGCTTTATATGTTTTTAATGCCGGCGTTTCCTGCGAATACCGAAGCGGCACTTTTATTAATGATGATAGTTTGCAACCTTACATTCAAAGCGCACTGGATGCCATTGAATATGCTATCGGTGATGTCAACAGCAAGTGGGGCAAAGTACGTGCAGCGAATGACCATCCAAAACCATTTCCCTTAAAATATGTTGAGGTAGGAAATGAGCAAAGCGGACCGCGTTATGCTGAACGCTACAATAAGTTTTATGATGCCATCAAAGCAAAATATCCGCAGCTAGAAATAATGGCAAGCATGGGTATTGGCGATGTGAACGAATACACCACCAAACAAATGCAGCACATAGATTATGTGGATGAACATGCTTATAAGGCAGCAGGGTGGTCGTTCACGCATTTTGATCATTTTGATAAATATCCCCGTGATAAATGGAAAATGTATGTGGGCGAATATGCAACCAATGCAGGTGTTGGCGCCGGCAATATGGAAGCCGCACTGAGTGATGCTGTGTATATAATGGCGATGGAAAAGAACAGTGACCTTGTAAAAATGAGTAGTTATGCACCCTTGCTGGTGGATACAAATGATATTGACTGGCCGGTGAATCTTATCAACTTTGATAATGCAAAAAGCTTTGCACGCATATCGTATTACGCTATAAAAATGTTCAATGAAAACAAGCCTACAGTAAATCTTGCGACTGATGTAAAAGTTATTCAACCTGTAGCTAAGCAACCGCAATTCAGCGGCAGCATTGGTTTGGCTACATGGGATACCAGGACAGCTTACAAAGACATTGAAATTATTAAGGATGGAAAAACAATTTATAAAACTGATCTCATCAATAACTTAAATGACTGGCTGCTACTTCGTGGTGCATGGAAATTACAGGACAGTGCGCTTGCAGAAACAGCGTATGGTGCACAAACATTTGCCATGTTGAATAATAAAAGCTTCGACACATATACATTGAGGCTAAAAGCAAAAAAGCTGGAAGGTTATAATGCTTTTATCGTTCCCTTTGCAGTAAAAGACAGCAATACATTTTACCGTGCACATATCGGTGCATGGGTGAACAAGATCGGGGTGTTTGAAAAAGTATCTAACGGTTATGATGTAAGCAATATTTCATCGGCCTTTAAATTAACTGATACTATTCAACCCAATAAATGGTATGCTATAGAATTACAGGTAGGCATTGATACAGTGAAATGCTTTCTCGATGAAAAATTATTAATGACTTATACAGAACCTGATAAACTCTTCGCCATATCGGGTAAAGATTCAGCAAACGGTGATGTAATCATGAAGATTGTAAATGCTTACAGCACTGAAACACCGGTTGCTGTTCAATTGCAAAATGAAAATGTTGCGTCAGCAAAGATGATCACGCTTTCATCACCCAACCTGACCGATGAAAACTCTTTTGAAGCACCGGAAAAATTTATTCCTGCTGAAACTTCATTGCCCGGTATTGACGGTAATAATTTTACATTGCGCATGAAACCTTATTCGATCAATGTGATAAGGTTGAAAACAGGAAAATAGAACCTTCATATTATAAAGCAAACCATGCAAAAGAATCTCTTTTCAAAAGAAATATATATCAGTCGCAGAAAACGTTTGGCTGAAAATATTGGAAACGGCATCATACTTTTATTGGGCAATGAAGACAGCCCGATGAACTATGCTGATAACTGTTATCCTTTCAGGCAGGACAGTACGTTTTTATATTACTTCGGTTTAGATATTCCAATGTTTGTGGCGATCATTGATGTTGATAATAATAATGAGATCTTGTTTGGCAATGATGTGAACATGGATGATATTATCTGGACAGGCCCATTGCCATCAATAGCGGAACTGGCTGCAACCGTTGGCATTTCAAAAACGCAATCATATAACACTATTGAAACTATAATACAAAGCGCAAAAGCAAAACATCAGCCCATACATATATTGCCGCCATATCGTTCGGAAAACAAAATAAAATTAGCGCAATGGTTACAGGTTGGTTTGAATGAATTACCGCAATGTGTTTCGCTTGCGTTGATTAAACAGGTAATTGCGCAAAGGGAACGCAAGGAAGCCTGTGAAGTGGAGCAAATAGAAGAAGCAGTTTCTATCAGTGCCGGTATGCATTTGGCAGCCATGCAATTTGCAAAGCCGGGTATGATGGAATATGAAGTGGCGGCAAAGGTGGAAGAAATTGCACTGGCAGGCAACGGCAGACTTTCCTATCCTATCATACTCACCGTTAAAGGACAAACATTACACAACCATTATCATGGCAATAAATTAAATGATGGTGATATGGTTTTGGTGGATGCCGGAGCAGAAAATGTAATGCGCTATGCAGGTGATCTTACCCGCACATTTCCTGCAGGTAAAACATTTTCAGCAAGACAAAAAGAGATGTACAATATTGTGCTGTCTTCTTTAAATCATGCAACAGCGTTATTAAAACCCGGTATTCAGTTTAAAGAGATACACCGGCAGGCAAGTATTAAACTGCTGGAAGGTTTAAAAGAGTTGAATCTTGTAAAGGGCAATGCTGAAGATGCGGTTCATGAGGGAGTGCATACCTTGTTTTTTCAATGTGGTGTTGGCCATATGATGGGTTTGGACGTGCATGATATGGAAGACCTCGGCGAACAATATGTTGGTTATACAGACATACTTAAGAAGAGTACTGCATTTGGATGGAAATCTTTACGTCTTGCAAAAGAATTAAAACCGGGTTTTGTATTAACTGTTGAGCCCGGCCTTTATTTTATTCCGGAACTGATCGATCGCTGGAAAGCGGAAAATAAGCTTAGTGATTTTGTCAACTATGATGTGGTTGAACAGTATAAAAATTTTACCGGCATCCGCATAGAAGACAATTATTTTATTACAAATGAAGGCAGCAAAAAACTTGGCAACCATCTTATAAAAGAGGTTGATGAAATTGAAGATGTAAGAATGACTGCGTTTTAGTGGCTGGTTGAATTAATGGAAAATATTACAGTATGATGCGATAGCTGCTATGAAAATATACTGTACAAGGGAGTGATCCGCCTCAGGCGGAATACCATGAAAAACCGATGCTGGTTACAAAAAATAATTCAAGCAATTAAACCTGTACTAGTGCCACGTCAACCTTAAAATTGTCCTGTCTCCCACAGGCCATAGTTGCACAGAGAAAGATTTTTGTCGCGCAGAGCTAACGGAGCAAACAGAGCTTCTTTGTTATCTCTGCGTCCTCTGTGCGAGTATTCCCCGCGCCATAATTTAGTTGACACCACACTGACAATGAATTCAAAAAGCTTCTCGAAACAATTATTTTCTTATCGTTCTTACACCAAATACCCTTCCCGCTGTTTTTCCGTTAGTTGATTGAACCTTTACATTAATGGTTGATTTATCTTTTACCAACTCAGGAGGTATTGTATATTCTTCGTCGTAGAACTTGCCGGTTGTTTTGCCGGTTAGTTCAACAGAAGCAATCTTTACACCATCAACGAGGATGTCAAAACTCCTGTTCTTGTCGTCACCAATATAACTGAACAATAAAGCGGTTGGTTTACCGGCGTCCACCTTCATATCAAAAGAAAAGAAGCCATCTTTTCTAACCTCCCGGCCGGAGCGCCCATAAGCCTGGTCAACATAAGATTGTTCGCTTGATTTTAAATTATGATCACGTTCCGGCTGCATTTCACCAATGCGGAAATTATCAATGGTTTGCGCTTCAATTTGCTGCTGGCGTTTTTTCTCCGCTTCGTATTCAGCCTGTCTTGCAGTCCAGTCTGCATTGGTAAAATAATCCCAGTAAACACTGTAATGATTATCTATGTTTTTATAAAAAGGTGTCAATGTAACATCAAAAGGTTTGCCTGTATTTCTGGTATGAAAGGTTAGCGGCGTATTCGCATCTTTCACCACCCAGTCGCTTACATTATGATTATCGGTTAACAGAACGGGAGTTCCATAAACAGGATCAGGCATAGTGTCACCCAGGTTACCCGCCAGCACCAGCGGACCATACAACAATGCAACACGATTATTATTATCAGGCATGCTTTCGGTGTACAAACTCATTTCAAAAGCAATATCTATTTTATCATTGCCGTTCCATTTTTTATTGACAACAAGAAAACCGTTTGCATCTTTTTCAGCTTTATAAATTTTGTCATTTACTTTAATCACTGCATCATTCTTTGCCCACCAGGGCTGGCGAATCTTTACAGGAAACGCAATTGATTTTTTTGTTGAAAACATGATAGATGTGGTACCGTTTTCAGGATAAGCTGTATGCTGTGTGATCACCACATTTTTATCTTTCCAGTTAAGTTGTGAAGGAATAAAAAGATTGATATACAAGCTTCCGTCTGCGCCTTCGAAATAAATATCTTCCGTGTATTTAGCATGGTTCTCCATGCCGCTTCCCACACAACAGGTGAAAGTATTGGTTGAATCACTAAACTCTTTTTTAGCGCCCATACGCAACGGTTCAAAATAAAGCATCATTGCATTGTTGGGGTTTTGCGAAGCCAATATGTCATTATACAAGGCACGTTCATAATAGTTCATTAATTCTGCATTGGGTTGCCAGGAGAACAAATGGCCTGTAAGCTTAAGCATATTGTATATGCAACAGCTTTCCGCTGTATTATCGCTTAAAGCATCATTAAGCTTATCTGGTTGGCCAAGATATTCATAGTTGCCATTACCACCTGTAACATAACTATGATCATTAACCAAAATATTCCATGCGCGGTTGGCAATAGTTTCATCGCTTTTGCTGGCAGTTAATTCATATTGCCTGGCACTACCGATTGCCTTCGGAATATTGGTATTGGAATGTTTACCGGCTAACGGATCCGGCCTGCCTTCCGCCAATGGCTGCATTACAAAATCATCATAGAATTTATAAGAAAGATCAAGATATTTTTTGTTGCCTGTGATCGCATAGATATTTGCCAGCACATCGTTCATGCCGCCGTATTCGCATTTCAACATTTTCTGGCGTTGTTCATCCGTTAAGGGATCAACGATCATACCTGTCCAGTCAGCCATTTTTATCACGGCATCCAACGCTTTGCTATTATCGCAATACAAATAAGCATCCACCAGCCCGGCCATTACTTTATGCACGGTGTACCAGGGACTCCACCCGCCATTCAGGTCAAAACCACCGGTTTTAATATCACCTTTCTGAACTTTATAAAAAATGGAATCTTCTTTTGGAATGGCGCCGATGTAACCTGTTTTCCTTGCTACCTGGCATTTAACTAATTCATCCACTATATAATCCACTCTTTGTTTAAAACGGGCATCACCTGTTGACGCATACATCATTGAACAGGCAGATAAATAATGCCCCAGCGTATGACCGGATAAACCTTCACTCTCCCACCCTCCATAAGCACTGTCTTTAGGTTGTAGCCCTGAATTTTTATAAAAACGGTTGAGGAGTCTATCAGCACTTAAAGAGAGCATATAACCACCGTCAATTTCCATCGCATGTTTAAACGGGCTGTTATCAATCAACCGTACGTCTTTTAAATTGAATGCATAAGCCTGTGGTTTTATAACAGGCTGCACTTTAAACTTGCTGTTATTTTTTTCAGGAAGATACGACTGTGAGGATGCCTGTTTATAGATAACAAACCCGATAAGTGGCAGAAGAAATTTTACTTGCATACTTAAAATTAATGCCTGGTTATTAAACTTGTAAAGTGATTAAAAAACTTAAACTTAGCCCAAACATATTTTAACATTGTATGGACAAAAGTTAGCCTATAACTTGCCGGCAGTTTTGCTTTAATTAATTTTTTGAAATATTCAATATTCAACACTCAATAATCAATATTCAAGTGGGTTTCCATTTGAGAATTGAATATGGAACATTGAATATTGAGTGTTCTTAAATCAACAACCTGATTATACATTCGTTAGTTCTTTATATCTGAAAGCTGCCAGCTATCCATCCATTTTATTACAGGTTTCCCGTCGCTC
This sequence comes from Parafilimonas sp., assembly GCA_036274175.1. Classification (GTDB taxonomy): domain Bacteria; phylum Bacteroidota; class Bacteroidia; order Chitinophagales; family Chitinophagaceae; genus Parafilimonas. The sequence goes on along the minus strand of DASUGF010000049.1, from coordinate 8,178 downwards.
ATTGTTAAAGGAAGCCAGATATATCTTGAATATTCGAGATTGGTTTTATTCCACCTGTCAGCCATAAAAACAAACTTTCCTTTCTCCGCAGCTACCGGAATTATATAAGTGCTCTGTGCATTGAATGTCTTATCAGCATCATTGCCCTTGCATGGATTATCAAATTGTTTCCATTCGCCCATAATTTTATCAGCAACAGTGTAGGTTGCAGCATTTGGCGACCATCCTGTACACGCAGATGTGATAAGATAATATTTATTGTTGTATTTAAATACGGCAGGCGCTTCCCTTGATTGATTGACAAGAATGCGTATATCGTTTGTTGTGTGCGAAAGATAATCATCACTCAATAAACAAATATGCATGGTTGCATTTTCTTCAGAAGAATAGAAATGATATGCTTTACCATCAGTATCCTGGTAGATAGTCATATCTCTGGACATATTGCCATTCGGTCTTTCACTATGTAAATAAGTAAATGGTCCATCGGGTTTATTGCTTACGGCAACGCCTGATCTCGCGGCTGCATAATCTTTGGAATCAATATGCATCCACATCACAAACTTTTTTGTAGTGCTGTTGTAAATAACTTTGGGCCGCTCTATAACTTTACCTTCATATAGATCGCTTGCCGTATCTTTTTTTTCTGATGCAAGCGCAACGCCTTCATATTTCCAGTTCAATAGGTCTTTTGAAGAATAACAGGAAATACCGCCGGCAGCCACCCTGTAATTTTCCCAGCTTGCATCAGGCACTCTTGTTGTTTCGCCTTTTTTTATTTCACCGTACCAATAATATGTACCGTTGTAAAAAAGTATGCCACCGCCATGTGCATTTATTATATTGCCGTTTTCATCATACCAGTTTTCTCCGGGTTTGAATGAAGTGTTTTTTTGCGTTTGTGTTTTCTCCGTCGTGTTGCTTTGTGCATTAAGAGTTGTTTTATAAAAAAGAAAACAGGCTAAGAAATAAATAACAGTTATTAAACGCATATATACTTTTTTAAATTGAAAATGTTGTTTAAACATTAATCATTTTATAAACCTTTTATTTAGCAATGTTAAGCCAGCTTTTTAATATAGCTTGTTGCAATGCGTCAGGATGTTTCATTGGCTGAATAGAAAAGCTTTTATCTGCTGTATTAATATCCAGCCCGCCATAATTAAAATACTTTGAATAATTCAGCGGCCTGGTTGTGTACACATAATCAAATAATTCGTCGAGCTTATTACCGGCAGTTTTTTCACAAACTTTTTTTAACTCTTCTTCCGTAAATCCCCTGTTTTGTTGTTTATAAAATTCATTATACAATTTGCGCATCACATCATCCAGCGATTGCTTATTGTTCGTGTAATGACGAATAGCAAAATCGAGCATCAGCGCAACAACCGGCCCTTTATCATAATAAGAAATAGTTTTATCGGGATCATTGCCGAAAGGCCCGTCGCTCCATGTTTCTGCACTTGCCTGCGCCAGCGACTGGTGATCTTTTCCTTCATGCTTTTCATAAGCCAATATATTGCCGCGAAAATTATTGTATACGTCTGTGTCTGAAATAATGCCTGCACGCCTTAAGATTACATATTCATAATATACTGTCCATCCCTCAGATATCCATAGCTGGTTTGTTTTACTTCCGTTATCATAATCGAAAGGGCCAAGTTCAATAGGACGAACACGTTTTACATTGTAGTTATGAAAATATTCATGTGCCAGGAAACTCAACGTCCCTTTTCTGCCTCCCTCATTATTCAGTTCTTTACCCGTAAAACTGTTCGCAGAAGAAGTAAGATGTTCAATGCCGCCGTTACCGGGGCCAATACCGAGAAATGTATAATGCTGGTATGGAATATCTTTCATTATGTTCACACTGGCTTCAACAATGCGTTTCAGATCGTTCATAAAAGCCGGCCTATCAAAGTCGTCTAATTTATAACCGATAAAACGATGCGGAATACCATTTACCGTAAAAGAAGGCAGTTCTTCAAGATTGCCAGCAAGGATGGGGCAGTCGAAAAGCACATCGAAGTCCGGCGCTGTGAACGTTGCCGGTGCAATTGAATCCAAGCCGGTAGCAATACGATCCCAGTTCTTATATTGTTCAATACTCAAAGCAACAGGCGTTTGAATTTTTTTATCAATGTATAAAAATGTTGCAGCGGGTGTCAGGTAAGCATGTGATGTGTCCATAAAACTGTTTGCCACAAAAGGGTTATCTGCAATCACATCATAATTCAAAATAACATTCTTTGTATTTTTTATTCCAACAATCCATGTATTGCTATTAGCCTTTCTCCATACAAGAGAATCTCTATCTCCATCTGCGTGAAAATGAATTACGTTGTTGCCATAATTCATTATCTGATAATAGCCGGGCGTCCATTGCGGCATTTTAAAAATCATGCTGTCGCTTCCACTGGTTTTGCAATGCATCGATACATGCACGGTGTGTATCGCAGCGCCTGTCAATGATATATTAAAATGAACCGTATCTTTTTGTTGAGCGAAAATTGAATAGCTGCTTAATAACAAGAGGAAGTAAACGCTTAGAATATACTTTTTCATGAGGGCTGTAAAATGACGAAAAAAAATAAACGGAGCAATATCTATTTTAACCGGTTACTGATAAATTTTAACCGGGTATGAAATTTATGTGCATTTATTGCCGGCGTTAAGTTAATCGTGCGTTGTCAGTAGTGAGTGGTGAGTACATGGTTGACCGTTTACCGATAAGTCGGAGAATTAGGAAATAATGCACATTATCATGAAATGTATAGGGCGGTTGACTGAGAACGGTTAGTGGTTAACAACTCACAACTGCCCACTCACAACTCACATCCAAATGCGACAACTTACAATTAACATCGCACTGTATTGTCAACTACATTATGACGGACCGATAAAATAGCTTTTTTCGTCTTGCAATCAGCCAATTGATGGCAATTACAGGTTAATAAATAATAATGCCGTTTGAAATGTACAACTTATTTTCACCGGCATAATCTCAACACCAATGTTCAAATACTTTTCGCTGCAAGCTTTATTTATTACCTGTTTTACTTTTATAATATTCAATACTGCTGCACAGCAGGCACTACCACAATATAAACCAACGCACAGCGAGATAATAGAACGCTATAAAGCATCTTTAACAAGAGACAGCCTCGCTAAAAACGCAATTTTTAAAACAAGTGTCCGGCCGCATTGGATAAAAAATAATACTGCTTTCTGGTATTCAAACATTTTAAAGGATAGCACTATTGAATATGTACATGTTGACGCAGCAACAGGGAAAAAATCATCTCTTTTTAATACAGTAAAACTGGCGGATGCTTTAAGTAAAGCAACTGATTTAACGGTTAATACAAATAGATTATGGTTTAAAGCGCTTACGTTCAATGATGAAGCAACAAAGGCATCGTTCGATTATCACGGCAAATACTATCAATACAACATAAAGGCAAACCAGCTCAATAAGATTGACTCGCTTCCGCAAAACAAAGCGGTCGATCAACATCGCTTTAAAGAAAAACATTGGTTTTGGGACAACTATCAAACAGACAGCATCTCACCCAACAAACAATATGCAGTTTATATAAAAAACAACAATGTCTTTATACAACCTGTTAATGATAGCGCCGCAGCTATTCAATACACCAACGATGGATCAGAAGAACATCTATATGGTTCATTGGCCTGGAGCCCGGACAGCAAATATGTTATTGGTTATCACATCAGGCCGGTTAAAGATTCCAATATTTATTATGTATTAAGTTCAGTGCCCAACACAACACGCGGGCAACTGAAGTCTTATGAATATAAACAACCCGGCGATCCTTTTACAACGTATGAAATGTTTATTTTTCCTGTTCAACAAAACAATGCTGTAAAGGTGAATACGCCCATCATAGATTTTTATGATGCGCCTTTATTATACTGGACAAAAGACAATACGCATTTTTATTACGAAAGAATTGATCGCGGCCATCAGCGTTACCGGCTGATTGAAGTAGATGTCACCGATGGAAATACAAAAAACATCATTGATGAAAAAACCAAAACATTTATTTACGATAACCGCATCTACGCTTACCATCTTTCATCTACCAATGAATTTATTTATACATCAGAAAAAGACGGATGGCAACATATTTATTTGATAGATGCGTTAACCGGCACGCAAAAGAATGAAATAACCAAAGGCGAATATGTAATAAAAAATATCGACAGTATTGATGAGGCCAAACGGCAGATCTGGTTTTCAGCAATGGGCGTGCATGCCGGCGAAGATGTGTACAACACGCATTATTACCGTATTGATTTTGATGGCAATAATTTAACTGACCTTACACCTGCAACTGCCAATCATACGCTTAGTTTTTCGCCTGATACAAAATATTATCTCGATACCTATTCAACATTAAATACAGCGCCGGTGACCGAGCTATATTTAACGGCAACAGGCAAGAAGATTGCCGGTATAGAGCAGGCTGATATAAGCAATTATCTTGCTCTTGCCAAACGCTTGCCCATACGTTTTGTTGCCAAAGGTCGCGATGGGGTGACAGATATTTATGGCGATGTTTTTTTGCCTGCAGAATTTGATTCCACCAAACGTTATCCGATCGTTGAGAATATCTATGCAGGTCCGCAGGATTCGTATGTGCCCGTGAGTTTTATGTCTTATCGCAGCGAGATGCAAAGCATTGCAGACCTTGGTTTTATTGTAGTTCAATTGGATGGAATGGGTGTTGCCAATCGCAGTAAAGCTTTTCATGACGTGTGCTGGCATAACATTGCTGATGCCGGTTTCCCCGACCGCATTTTATGGATGAAAGCGCTGGCTGCAAAATATCCTTTTGTTGATACAACGCGTGTTGGCTTGTATGGCACATCGGCGGGTGGACAAAATGCTTTGGGCGCTTTGTTGTTTCATCCAGAGTGGTATAAAGCGGCTGTTGCCAGTTGTGGTTGTCACGATAACCGGGTAGATAAGCAATGGTGGAATGAACAATGGATGGGTTACCCGCCTGGCCCATGGTATGCAGAGCAAAGTAATGTTACCAATGCATATAAACTGCAGGGTGCTTTATTACTGATGGTTGGCGAAGGAGATAACAACGTGCCGCCTGAATCAACGTATCGCGTTGCAGATGCACTGATAAAGGCAAAGAAAACCTTTGAATTTTTGCCTTTACCCGGCATGGATCATACAAGCGGCGGCGAGCATGGCAGCATGAAAAGAAAAGATTTCTTTGTGCAGCATTTATTAGGTGTACAGCCGCCCGACAGGAATGAAGGAGAGTTGACAAAATACTCCATGAATAATTAAGATAATGGTGCGGATACAAATCCCCGCCACCTGTGGGCCGGCCAACACTCCCCTTTTAGGGGCAGCCGGAGGGGGATCTTCAGCTCCGGGCTTTCCGCTTCTATCCCACACGCATACATCAATACTTAGGAACAAACAGTTAATAATTAGCAACGTAGGTTGCGTAAGCATTTTTAATTTCACATTTCTAACTTAACCGACTATGCATACTGTAAATAACTGTTTAAGACCTGTTTTAATTTATTGTTGTGTATTTTTTATACCAGTCACCTGCATTTTCGCCCAGCCACAAACAGAGCCTCCATTGTACCAGCAAACGAGCGAGGTGAACAATATCATGGTACAATACAATGCAGACTATGGTAATCTTTCGCGCTTTTATATTATTCAAAATTCACCGGAGAGAAGATCACGGTTGTTGGCAACGGTAAATGAATATATCGGTAAACTGGGTCAATTGGATTTTGAGAAACTGAACACGGGAACCAAAGTTGATTACATTCTATTCAACCGTGATCTGCATGAGCAATTGTATCAATTACAAACAGAAGCCAAAGAATATGATTCAACCAAACAATGGTTGCCTTTTGCAGACAGCATCTATGCTTATGAAAAATTACGCAGGCGCGGTACCGTATTGAATGCACAGCAATTCGCATCCGACCTAACCAACTGGAGTAATCAAATAAAAGCATTGCAGAAAAAATTAGCGCAACAATCATCCATCCCTTTTAATTTGGGAGAACGCGCAAGAGGAACAATAGACGGTTTGCAAGACGCATTAAAAAGCATTTATAAATTTTACAATGGTTATGACCCTATGTTTACCTGGTGGATTCCTCAACCGTACAGGATCACAGATAGTTTGCTAACTGTATATGCAGATTTAATAAAGACAAAACAAAAAAGTATCGCGCTGCAAAAAAAAGACAGCAGTGGTATAAAAGGCAACCCTATCGGCATTGATGAATTGAAGCGGCGTTTACAATACGAACTGGTTGATTACACACCTGATGAATTGCTTACTATAGCAGAAAAAGAGTATGCATGGTGCAGGAAGGAAATGCTGAAGGCAAGCAACGAAATGGGTTTTGGCAATAACTGGAAAGCGGCACTGGAAAAAGTAAAAATTTCTTATGTGCCACCGGGAGAGCAGCCAACTGCAATGCTCAAACTCTATAATGAATCTGTTGATTTTATAAAGCAACACGATCTTATTACACTTCCTCCGCTGGCAGAAGAAACCTGGCGCATGAATATGATGTCGCCTGCTGCACAGCGGGTAAATCCTTTCTTTTTAGGCGGGGAAGAGTTTATCATTTCTTATCCAACCGACAGCATGAGCGAGGAAGATAAAATGATGAGCATGCGTGGCAATAATCCGCATTTCTCAAGGGCTACCGTGCACCATGAATTGCTTGCCGGGCATGCATTACAACAGTTTATGTCGGGCCGTTATAAAACGTATCGCCAATTTTATACCTCATTCTGGATAGAAGGCTGGTCGCTTTACTGGGAAATGTTATTATGGGATTTGAATTTCCCGCAATCGCCAGAAGATCGCGTGGGTATGTTATTCTGGCGTATGCACCGTTGTGCAAGAATTATTTTCTCCATTAATTATCATACCGGTAAATGGAGCCCGCAACAATGCATTGATTTTTTAGTTGACAGTGTTGGTCATGAACGCGCTAATGCAGAAGGGGAAGTGAGAAGATCATTTGAAGGTGGTTACGATCCATTATACCAGATTGGTTACATGATCGGTGGTTTGCAAATTATGCAACTAAAAAGAGAATTAGTTGACAGTAAGAAAATGAGTTATAAAGATTTTCATGATGCATTTATTCAGCAGAATGCCATGCCAATAGAAATGGAAAGAGTTATGTTAGAAAATTTGCCATTGACAAAAGATTATAAAGCAGGATGGAAGTTTTATGAGAAGTGAGTGGTGAGTGGGCAGTGGTGAGTGGTGAGTATCTGTCTTGTTGCGGTTTATTGCATATTGAATATTGAGTGTTCGTTAGTGCGTGGTGCGTATTTGATTGTCAGCATAAAATAATCAATAATCAATGCTCAATATTCAATGCTCAATGAAGAACATCCTAACCTTGAATATTGATTTTGTGTATTGAATATGGAGTGTTTTGATGGTAGTGATGAGTATTTGATTGTCAGCATAAAATAATCAATAATCAATGCTCAGTATTCAATGCTCACTGAAGAACATCCTAACCTTGAATATTGATTTTGTGTATTGAATATGGAGTGTTTTAATGGTAGTGATGAGTATTTGATTGTCAGCATAAAATAATCAATAATCAATGCTCAATATTCAATGCTCAATGAAGAACATTCCTGACCTTGAATATTGATTATTGTGTATTGAATATGGAGTGTTTTAATGGTAGTGATGAGCTTTTGATTGTCAGCATAAAATAATCAATAATCAATGCTCAATATTCAATGCTCAATGAAGAACATTCCTGACCTTGAATATTGATTTTGTGTATTGAATATGGAGTGTTTGGTGAGTGCGTGGTGCGTATTTGATTGTCAGCATAAAATAATCAATAATCAATGCTCAATATTCAATGCTCAATGAAGAACATCCTAACCTTGAATATTGATTATTGTGTATTGAATATTGAGTGTTTGGTGAGTGGTAAACGGTCAACTTTTGACTCACCATTCACCACTCACAATCAGGGCTGTTCAATTCTAAGTAACCTGTGGATAACTAAAGACTTTTGTCCAGTGAAGGGAGTTTTCATAAAGTTCGCCTTTAATATTGCGAACCTGGTTTTTTCTAAGAATGTTCATGACGATACTTCTGAGTACCGATA
>DASUGF010000048.1:0-21255 GCA_036274175.1 Parafilimonas sp. | reverse complement strand
TTGTCCGACTAAAATTTTAATTCTTGGGCTAAAGCCCTTGATGGGCTTGGTTTTCACTAGCCCCAGGCTTAAGCCTGGGGCTATATAGCGGAATCCTTATCCAACGGGCTTTAGCCCAAGTTAACCGGACAATACTGAATTATTTACAATTCTTTAGTTAGTGATAGTGCTATGCCATGCAGGAATTGTCGTTTTTAGGGATGGCAGAAATATTGAGAATTTCCTGAATGGCGATAGGCTGACCAGTTAAGATTATGCTCATTATGCAGGAAGCGAAGCTGCTGCCGTTTGCACAACATTGCATCACTGTTCAACATTCGTTCATATAACTTTTTCTTTCCTCCAAACCAGTATTATTTTCCGATTGGAAAAAGAATTCGGCCGGTTGGAAAAGCGCAGTTGCAAGGGTTTCAGCATGCGTCATTTTTGTGGTCAGGATATTTGAACCATCCTTTCAATTATAAAAAGCATCGCATGAAACAAGCTTCATTCTTTTTAATAGCCATCATCTTCTGTTCAATCACAACAAGAGCACAAAACTGGGTTAACGGAGGCAATTCACTTACTGCCGATGGAACGTTGGGAACAAAAAGTAATTTTTCGCTTTTATTTCAAACAAATAATACAGAGCGGGGCAGGGTAACCAACAACGGTTTATGGGGCTTCGGCACTACCAAGCCTCATGCTAAAGTGCATATAAACAGCACTGCCGCAAAAGACCCTTTGAACGTGCAGGTGAATGGTGCTACAAAACTGCTGGTGCATAGCGGTGGCGGCGTAGCAGTGGGCGCTTCTGTTACACCGCCGGCCAATGGTTTATATGTATCAGGAAATGCAGGCATTGGCACGGCCACGCCGCAAAATACACTGCACGTATTTAAAGGAAGTTCAGGTGTTATTGGTTATTATGATGCGCCTTTGCTCGTTGAGAATTCAATGCACAGCTATGTGAACATACTTGCACCCGACGCTAATGAAACAGGAGTTTTATTTGGCAGACCCAATTCCGGTTTACCCGGTGGCAATGTGGACGGAGGCATAATTTATAACAGCGCTGCCACGCTCAAAGGGCTTCAGTTCAGAACAAATGGAAATATTGTTCAAATGGTTTTGACCGATAAAGGGAAGCTTGGAGTGGGCACAGCATTTCCTGGTGATAGCAGGCTGAGACTTACCCTTGATAATAGTGAGAATGGCCTAAGCCTTGAAAGACCGTCTACAGGAGGTAAATGGGATATCACTCCGGGAGTTATTACGGGCGACCTGTTCCTGGTTAGTCATGATGTAACCGTGGGGCGTTTTAACGGCATTACGGGAGCTTATGCCGCTTTATCAGATGAAAGACAGAAGATCAATATAAAACCGATGTCAGATGCGCTCGAAAATATCCGCCGGTTAAAGCCATCCGTTTATCAATTCAAAAATGCAAAAGATACTGTGAAGCATAATGGTTTTATAGCACAGGAGGTGATGAAACTGTTTCCGTCTATCGTTTCTCATCATGTGCAACCCGCGCAAAATATTGACGTGTACCTGATGGACTACAGCCAGTTTGGTGTGTTGGCCATAAAAGGTATCCAGGAATTGATGACTGTTATTGATGACCAGGAAAAAAGAACTGCAGCAATGCAAAACGGCTACACTGCAAAAATTGATCAATTGGAAAAAAGGGTGGGCGAACTGGAAATGCTTTTGAAAAAAATGATTGATATGAAAGACAAAAATGTTGTTGCGTTCAGCAACACATCGCTTGAACAAAACACACCCAATCCTTTTAGGAACAATACTACTGTTCGTTACAAATTACCGGTGGACAGCAATGGAGAAATAGTTGTTTATAACCGGCAAGGGGCTGTTGTAAAAACAATTACTGCAAATGGAAATGGCCAGTCGGTAATTGATGCAAAAAATATGACTCCCGGTACCTATACTTATTCACTTTTGATAAATGGCAGGCCTGCAGGATCAAAACAAATGCTCGTAGTACGATGATCGAAACGATTGGTTGAAAAAGAAGAGTATGACATTTTTGATACTTTTCAGATGTCTTCTTTTTTTTATTTGTTTTTATTTTCAGATGGCGAGGGCACCATTCGATGAAAAGCACTCAAATTTATTTTTTCGGCAGCGCTTATTGTCATCAACAGGAAGTTCCATAAACCATCATTAACATCCGGACAATTAAATTCTTTGGGCACAAGACTTTAACTGTTCGAAAGATAAAATTGCCACGACTTTCAAGTCGTGGAATTAAGACTCACAAATTATAAACGGCTTTAGCCAAAATAGTCGTTTAGGCTAAAGCCATTTTGAATATTTAGAAATTACTCCACTGTCTAAAGGTAGCGGCAACTAGCAGCGAAGTAAACGACACACGAACATGCCCGAACACCTATAGTCACAAGACCGCATCATCCAAAGCTTTGGTCATTGCTTCCTGAAAAGACATATCCAAAAATTACTGTCCCTGCTTGGCCTGAATTCCTGAAAGGCTGCATCCAATATCGCAAGTCTCTTGATAAACAAAATCCCGGCCCCTTGCGCACATCTGAGGATTTTAAACAATAATGAACGCATTTTAATTCGCCATAAACAATGGATATGAAAAGTATCTTTGGACAGGAACACCTCAGGAAATTACATAGCATTTATGTTGTCATACGATATCAAAAGGTTACAATCTAATTGAAAAATTACCGATCACTATGTCAATCAACAGGCGAAATTTTTTGAAAGGCGCAATCTTGTTACCTGGTATTCCGGGAACCGGTCTTGCGGCATTTACATCACCCGGAAATATTTTAGAAAGAGCAAAAAAGTTTAAACGTGTCCGTCCCGGCGATGCTCAATGGCCTTCTCCTCAAAAATGGGAAGCATTGAACAAAGCTGTAAACGGGAACCTGGTAAAAATCGAATCACCGTTGGCTGTATGTAATCCTGGAACCAACAATGCATCATGCGATGAGATCTTCAGGAATCTAAAAAATCCCTATTTCATCGGCGATAATCCGGCGCTCACTCAAACCAGTGGATGGCTGGATGCATGGGCGTCTGCGCCAAGTGTATATGCAGTTGCCGCAAAAAATGCAGGTGATGTTGCGGCCGCGGTAAATTTTGCAAGAGAAAATAATTTACGAGTGGTAATAAAAGGAGGCGGCCACAGCTACCAGGGCACTTCCTGTTCAGCAGATTCATTGCTGATATGGACAAGAGCCATGAATAAAATTTCATTGCTCGATGATTTTGTTGCGCAGGGCTGCAAAGAGGAACCACAGCCGGCCGTTTCTGTTGAGGCGGGATGCATCTGGATGCAGGTATATAACGCCGTAACAACAAAGGGAGGAAGGTATGTCCAGGGAGGAGGCTGTGCAACTGTGGGTGTGGCAGGACTAATTCAAAGCGGTGGTTTTGGAAGCTTTTCAAAAAATTATGGAATGGCGGCGGCGAGTTTATTGGAAGCAGAGGTGGTAACTGCCGACGGAAAAATTTTGATTGTAAATGCCTGCAATCATCCCGAATTATTCTGGGCGTTAAAAGGCGGCGGCGGGGGCAGCCTTGGCGTGGTAACAAAACTCATTTTAAAAACACATCAGTTACCCGAATATTTCGGAGTTGTTTTTGGAGCCGTTAAAGCAAAGACAGACACTGCATTTCTTCAGCTTATTTCAAGCCTCATTGGTTTTTACCAGGAGAAACTTTTCAATCCGCATTGGGGAGAACAGGTTCGTTTTTCTGCTAACAATATAATGAACATAACCATGCTTTTCCATGGCCTGAATCAACAACAGGCAGAAGGAGTATGGAAATCTTTTAAAGATGAACTTAACCCTGATGATTATGAATGGATCTCGCCTTTAATGGCTATCGCATTGCCCGCGCAACGCTTATGGGATAGCAATTTTTTAAAAGCCAATGCGCCAAATTTTATTGAAAGCGATAACCGTCCCGATGCACCCGGAGAAAATATTTTCTGGAAAAGCAATAAAGATGAAGCCGGGCAATTTCTATACGCTTATCATTCTGCATGGCTCCCTTCTTCTTTGCTTGAAAAAAATAAGCAGCCTGAACTTGCAGCAGCATTATTTGCAGCCAGTCGCTACTGGACGCTGTCATTGCATTTCAATAAAGGATTAGCCGGAGCGCCTGAAGATGCTGTGGCTGCTGCAGGAAATACAGCTACAAATCCTGAAGTGCTGAATGCATTTGCCCTCGCTATTATTGCCGGTGAAGGAAAGCCTGCATTTGCCGGCATTGACGGTCATGAACCCAACATAGATGCAGCACGAAATGCTGCCACAAAGATCAATAACGCTATGAATGAGTTGCTGAAGATCGTGCCGGGTGCAGGAGCTTATGTATCGGAAAGTAATTTTTTTCAGAAAAACTGGCAGCAGGCTTTTTGGGGTAGTAACTATTCAAGATTATCTGCAGCGAAAAAGAAATACGATCCGCAGGGATTGTTTTTTGTGCATCATGGAGTTGGCAGCGAAGATTGGAGTGAAGATGGTTTTACAAAAATTCAATGATAAAGTTCCGGGTTGTCTTCTGCATTTTATATGGAATTGTTTCATCCACAAAGGCAAACAGGGCTCTATGATGGCACAATGAATTTATATTTGGGTTCTCACTTTGATTATTACCTGTTTTTAATTCAACTCACCTTTAATTTTCGTTCGGCAAAAAGCCCTGATCTTGTCATTGACAAAATGATCCATAAACACAATTGTCATTCATCCAATTAAATTCATTGGCTAAAAAAAACGAACGCCAGGGTTGTACTAATTTTATAAAAAATTTGTATGGCTGACAATGGTTTGCTTTTTATACCAGATATAAGCGGCTTTACAAAATTTGTAAACGAAACAGAGATTGCACATAGCCGCATCATCATTGAAGAGTTGCTGGAAAACATCATCAACTCAAACAAAATGGGTTTACAGGTTTCGGAAGTAGAAGGTGATGCTATTTTGTTTTATCGTTTTGGCGACAGTCCGTCAATGGAAGAAATAAGCAACCAGGTTGAAAAAATGTTTTGCAACTTTCAGAAACAGATAAAGACTTACGAGGAAAGCAGGATGTGCGTTTGCGCAGCGTGTAGAAATGCACTGAATCTAAGCCTGAAGATCATTACGCATTACGGCGAGTTCTCTTCTTATTCAGTAAAAGATTTTAATAAGCTTATCGGTAAAGATGTGATTGTGGCGCATCAGTTACTGAAGAACGATATCGACCTGCATGAATACTGGTTGATAACAGACAATTTATTCAATGCGGAATCAAATATGCCATTACCACAATGGTTGAAATGGCAGCAGGGAAACAAGCTAACTGAAAATGGCAGTATCGGTTTTAATTACTCCATACTTACACCGCTTAAGGAAAAGGTGCAGCCTGATCTTCCTGATGATCGTACCCTTGGTGATAAGAAAATAGCAATTGCAAGTGTTACCCAAACCATTAATGCCGGCATTATAAAAGTATTAAGTGTAATGGGTAATTTATCTATACGACATACATGGCAGGCAGGCGTAAAGAGAATTAAAAATGCAGATCATCCTATTTATCATCTTGGCATCAGATTTAGTGTGTTGACAAATAAAGGCACTACGGTATTTTATTCAAGTTCTTTTACGGATGAAAACAATATGTTTTGTATGAGTGAAACCGATGAGAACAAAACCCAAAGCCTGTATATAACATTAAAACCTGCAGCAGATGATAAAACTTCTGTTACGCTTGCTTTCTATATACCTCAGAAACCATTTTTCAGGTTGCATTCTTTGTTTATAAAAAAGAAAATAGAAAAGAATTTACAGCAAACATTGATCAATCTTCAGCAATTACTTCCGGAAGAAGTTGCTTGAAAGTTTCTATATCGCGGAGATTTAAAAAATATTTTACTCAATTGTAACCTTCTGCGAATACATCATCAAATTACTAAACGTGACAATTGAATATTCAATCTTCAAAATTACCACATGAAAAAACTCGCCTCTTCATTTTCACACATTAACCTGATGCCAAATCCCAAAACTAAAACAGGTGAAGACTGGACAAAACCTTATTCATTGGAAGAAATACTTAAATCAACACCCAAGAAAGTAAATACATATTCCGCGTTAGTTAAAGACGTCGCTAAAATTTTACACCACAACCGGCAATTGACATTATTTTTTCGGGGCCAGACAAAGGACCATAAAGATAAAGATGGCAGAACTACTATACTGCCAAGCATTTTCAGAAAAAAACCCGGTGAGAAACAGTTATTGCTGAAGCAAAGGTTTGAACGGTTAAAAACGAATGTAGAATTTTTACGAAAAGCATTTGCCGGTAGCTCTATTAAGTTAGCCGGTATGCATTTATTGAATAAATATGAGGAAGTGGGCTGGGCGCTTCTTCAACATTACCAGGTTTGCCCTACACCGGTAATTGATATTACTCATTCTCTTCATGTAGCGTGCTCATTTGCATTTGAAGGCAACGACAATAAAGCAGGCATTATATATGTGCTGGGTCTTCCCTGGCCAAACGATGTTATCAGTTATCATACTTACGAAGAATTGGTAAACATACGGTTATTAAATATTTGCCCTCCGGAAGCGCAGCGACCGTTTTTCCAGGAAGGATACCTGTTAGGCACTTTTCCAAATTATCGTCTTGACGAGCCATCACGAATCGATCAATTTGATCCTGCCAGGCGTATTGTAGCCAAGTTTGAAATACCTGTACATGCGGATTTTTGGGGCAAAGATTTTAGAAAGATTCCTACGGCATATATTTATCCTGAACCGGATATTGTAAAAACAATTTGTGAATCCATAAAGCTTCAGCAATGAGCAGATAACAATTAATTTGGTTGTCGGACTTCGCTAAAGCACCTGGTTTCAGAGGTTACATAAGGCAATATCCTGCCGGAAGAAAAAAAGCTATAAGAAACATCAAAATACGCCGGGAAAATGTTTATAGGATTGATTTAAAAAAGGTCTTTACACAAAGCTTCAGGCAATGCGAAATATCCTCAATAGAGACGGTGATTATGAAATAGCCACCGATTTAAAGCAGATCAACTATACAACAAGAAAACAAGAATCCTCTAGCGTGGTGTCAACTAATTATAGTGTGAGGAATACTCGCGCCGAGGACGCAGAGATAACAGGGAAAGCTCTGTTTGCTCCATTAGCTTTGTGCGACAAAAATCTTTCGCTGTGCGCCTGCAGCCTGTGGAAGACACGACAATTTTATGTTGACGTGGCACTAATGACGAGTCAACATAATAATATCAATAAATTCTTCCGTGTTTCTGTGTGATCCGTGTGATCCGTGGCAAATAAAAACGACAATTCCTGCATGACATAACACTATTATAACTTCATGAACTTTTTAACGCTCAACAGTGCGCCATCAGTGTCAGATAGCTTCAAACAATATATCCCTTTTTGCAATTCCGTTATTGAAATATTAGTTTCATTCTTATTGAAAACACCTTGTTTACATAGCCTGCCGTTGACATCATATATCTTGTAGTTCACAGGATGACCCGCGCCTTTCATTGCAATTTTTAGATTATTGTGCGCAGGATTAGGAGACAATGCGAAAGCATTATCATTC
The DNA here is from genome assembly GCA_036274175.1 of Parafilimonas sp. Classification (GTDB taxonomy): domain Bacteria; phylum Bacteroidota; class Bacteroidia; order Chitinophagales; family Chitinophagaceae; genus Parafilimonas. Next base: position 13,647 of record DASUGF010000048.1, on the reverse strand, counting down.
TTTTCATGAGCAGTTACATCATTCACGGCAAACGAGTTGGTCACCGTAAAGGTTTTCACCAATGTATCACCCTGGTAGATGGCCTGGAATTTCCATGTGCCGGGTGCATTTGTCGGGAGATAATATGCCCACCACCAATATGATAAAGTATAGTTTCCTGTTGATGTATATTTCCATTGAGCAAACACGGTTTTATCAGGTTTGGTTATTTTATATTTAGCTACAAGGCCAACCCGCTCATCCTTGAAATAGGATGTGAAATAAATAAGATCGCCACGTAGAAAGCTATTACTTTCATAAGTGGTTTCAATACCCGGGCACGCCGGCACATAAGGATCACCATAAGTTTGTGTAAGTATCGTGTTCAATTTAGGTTCCCAATAAGGCTTTTGTTTCTTCCACCAGGATGTGGCAACATTGCCACACGGGCCTTTCCAGGGATCGACCAGGTAATCATTTGCATTGTACACTTCGAAATGCAAATGCGGGCCATTTGAATTTCCCGAGCTACCTACAAAGCCAAGTTTTTCATTTACCGCTACAGCGTCGCCAACATTTTTGGTTGTAAGCGAACCTTTTTTCATATGCCCGTACCAGGCCACTGAGCCGTCTGCATGCTGTACATATACGGCATTCCACTCCTTACTGTTGAACTGGCAATTCTTATCAAAATTGCCATCAGTTTTGCCGATGATTATCCCGGGTGCTGCTGCCACAATTGCAACCTGTTTGCGTTGCATCATTAACCAGGAAAAAGGCCAGATGAAAAAATCAGTACCGCTGTGGTTATAACCCTTTGCATCATCGTAGCTGCGTACGCCGCAATTATAATCCGTAACATAGCCGGGATAATTGACATTATGATCAACATAGTTTGAAATACCGTAGTAGCAGTTGTAATCATAGGCAGGCATCTGTTTCAATGGCCAATTAAATTTTACAGCGGCGGTCTTTGATTGTTCAGCCGGTTTTAATTTTCCTTCCCGTATCAGTTGCTCTTTATTCGCTTGCAGCATAGCTTTTATCTCCGCGTGTTGCTGATCCGAAATGCACTGCGTTTTTTCAAAAATAACTTCACGGCCACCCATCTTTGCGGGTGGATTAATTTCCTGGGTGTAACCCGTTAACCAGGCGATAGCCAGTACAGGTGTAAATATTGCTTTTGTCATAAAAAACTTTTGGTCAAAAATAAACGGGCACATTCCGTGAGTCAATAGAACAAAACTGTAAAACCATGCAATTAGAAGTAGAACAAAAGTTAGGGTTACACTGTGAGAAGTTTAGCTTTTACTGTAAACCTTATTAATGGCTTCCGTGCGGTTTTGCACATGCAGCTTTTCATAGATATTATGAATATGCTGACGCACTGTGTTTACAGAGATAGATAGCTTATCAGAAATTTCTTTATATAGCAAGCCTTTTGAAAGCAGATGTAATATTTCATTTTCCCGGTTAGAAAGAATGTCGGTGGAAGCATTTTCATTTTGCTGGTTTTGAAAAACAGCAACCAGCTTTCTTGCAATGGTTACACTCATCGGGGAACCGCCATTGTACAGGTCTTTTAACGCTTCAGTGATTTGCGCCATTTCCGTGTTTTTAAGCAAATAGCCTGTGGCGCCGGCTTTCAGCGCTTCAAAAACATTTTCGTCATTCTCGTACACCGTGAACATCATAAATTGTGTATGCGGAATTTTATGTTTTAATTGCTTAATACACTCTATGCCGCTAACACCGGGAAGATTAATATCCATGATAACAATGTCCGGCTTTAATAACGGAAGTTCCTGCGCGGCTCCTTCGGCTGTTTTGTAAGTGCCAAGAACATAGAACCCGGGCTTCAGGACAATAAAATCGTGAAGTCCCTGTCTAACTTCGTCCAAATCTTCAACTATCGCAATGCTGATACTCATGATATTTCGAAGGTAAAGTATGACATGATTTTTTCAATAGTACAAAAGTTATAGATCGATCGGAACATTGATGCAGACATTGGTGCCGTCACTGTTTTTTATTTCAAACGTTCCTCCGATTTCACGGATCCGCTTTTGCATATTGGTTATTCCATTGCTGAACCTGCGGATATTATCGTGGTCGATCCCTATGCCATTATCAGCAATATTGATCACGATATTGCTGCCTACCGAAATATTTATATCCACCCTATCGGCCTGCGCATGTTTTACTACATTGTGTAATGCCTCCTTTACGGTAAGAAAAATATTACGTCTTATTTCGCCTGTTACAAATACGTCCGGAAAACTTTCGGGTATTTGTACATTTCCGGTGATCTCATTTTGTGCTAAATATTCGGCGGCATACAGTCTTGTATAGGCCACCAGGTTGCCAACCGAATCATTCTTTTCATTTAATGCCCAAACGATCTCTCCCATCTTTCCAATCATTTCTTTAGCATAATCTCCAATCCTTTCAATGTATTCGTCTGTATCCTGCTGTGATTGCTGTTTTAATTTTACGATCTCGCTGAGAAATTTTATGCGCGATAATCCTGCGCCAAGGTCGTCATGCATATCGGTAGCAATACGTGTTCTTTCTTTTTGAATGGCCTGCTGTTTTTCGAGCAGTATTCGTTGTTTGGCAAGTTTGCGGCGGACATATATTCTCAGAACGGCAAATGAAAGAGCAATGATAGTAAATGCCAGCAGCCACGTAAACCATTTTGTTTTCCACCAGGGAGGTGTAATGCGCACAGGTATTTCAATTACCTGGTCAGCATAGCGCCCGGCAGGAAAAGAAACCCTCGTTTGGAGCACATAGTTGCCGGGCGCCAGGTTTACAAAGCTGATAAATTCATTGGACGATGGCTCATACCATGTAGTATCATCTTCGCCGCTAAGCTGGTAGGAATATTGAATTTGCGACTCCTGGAAAAAAGAAGTTGCGGCAAAATAAAATGAGACATCATTCTCAAACCAGGAGAATTTATAAGATGGCGCCGGCAGGATGGTATCGCGTCCCTTCTTTGCATAAGCCAGGTATACATGCGGGATATAACCGGTTGAAGTTTTTTCCTGCTCTTTTATTTTGATGATCGTTCCCGATTCTGTAAGCGCCCACACCGTGTCACGCACGAAAATGACTTTTATCACCTTTCCGGAGAGATTGTTTTGCCCTGTAACATTGGTGACGATGAATTTATTTTTTTCAAAGCTTATTTTATCAAGGCCTGAAGGCGAGCAGCTCCAGGTATTATTTGCTGCATCGCAGGCTAAGTAGGCGTTAAAGTTATCACTCAGCCCATCTTTTTTTGTAACCTGGTCAAGCGAAAAATTATTGTTATAAAATGATGCCCTGAATACGCCACGGGCCCGCGATCCTATCCATAAGCTACCCGAAGAATCAAAGCTGACTGACCGTATATCGATACCTTTAAATTCTTTGTCATAAACTTTTTCAGGCTGAAGGTATCTTTCCGGCATCTCCGGATGAAGACTGAAATTCATTATGGTGTTAGGCCGGGTTGCCACCCAGATATTTCCTGAGCGATCTTTTGTCAATTCATCGGTCAAATGACCGATCGGGGTACTCATGGTCTTGCCGCCCTCTATCACCGCTGTAAGATATTTCTCACCACAAACAATAAGATTGCCATGATCATCTTCAATTGCCAGATTATATGCCCGGGCATCTGCATTGTCAGTTTTTATTTTAACGGGTCTGAGAAAAGTTTTTCCCTCGGGTATAAGTTTATAAATTCCGGAGGCTGAAAAACCATATATTCCTTTAGCAGTTATTATAATACCTGGTAGTGATACGTTTCCGTCCAAAGTATATGAACGGGTTGATGCCGTATCCGAAAAGATCATTTTTTTTGATCTGTCATCATATAATACCAATGTATCATGACAATAATTTATGTCTGAAATATGATCCATTCCAAACACCTGATCATATACCGACACATTGGTGCTTACAAGTTTGCTCACGCCAATTTGTAAAAAGCTAAACCATAAGATACCTTCAGCGTCCTGGAAGACTGTGAACGGCTGCTGTTCATTCAATACTTTTTGAAGGGGAAAAATGCTAACATTACCTTGCGGGGAACACCTGGCGAGAAAACCATCGGGGGTGTTTAGCCAGCAGCTTCCGGCTTTATCAAAAAACACATAGTTGCTTTTCCAGGATGCAATTTTCTTATACAGCAAGGGCAGCGGTTTCAGTTCGAATTTGTTCTGTTTAAGCGAATTGGAATCAAGCATCCGCAGGCCGGCTTGTGTCATAATCCAGTAACAGTTTGCCGGCCCTGCGCAGAAGTCGATATCAGGTATGGAGGAAATGATCTTTTGCAACTTGTAATCATAAAGAAAAACAGTTGATGTGCTGTTTGGACCTCCTGCCTCACACCGCGCTAACATTAGCTGATCATTCAGCGCTTGTATATGAAGAACAAACATGCCGACATCTTCTCCTTTTTCATTCCTGAAGAAAAGATGTTTAAAGCGATTATGCTCATAAAGAAAAATACCGTCATCTGCTGCGGCAAAAAGTTTTCCATCTTTGTTTCGATGCAGTTGGTTCACCACCGGGCAGTAACCGTCGGCAGTTACAAGCTTTTTGATCTTTCCATTCACAAGACAATTCATCACCCGATCGTTGGTTGCTATCCAAAACGAATCTTTACCCATCTGCACCACATCGTTTACTAATTCAGTGGCAAGGCCGTCTTCCGTGCTATAATTAGTAAATCTTTTAGCATCATAAATGCTCAGGCCATTGTAAGTAAGAAAAAAGAGGCGGCCGCTGCTATCCTGGTATATTTTACGAACGCGATTACTGATCAATCCGTCTTTTGTAGTGTACGTTATAAACGGGTACTGCTGTGAAGAAACAAGAGCAGGAAACAAAAAATATCCACACACAAATATTGCAGCGAACATTTTCATTCCTAAATATAAACCAAATAAATTTTCTTGTTTACTTTAGGAAGTTTATGGCTGAAGGAGAAATGGAAAAAAAACATAGAAAATTATTTAACTTACAAGCAATTAAAATTACCCGCTTTAATGCTGCTATGACTACAATCAAAAGGCTTGCTGCTTTTAACTGCATCCTTTTTCTGTTATACCTCTCTTCAAATGCGCAACCATTTGTTTTTAACCGCATTCCTCTCTTCGAAGAAAATACGCGAGGTTTTATTACTTCAATGGCCCAGGATTCCAAGGGCTATATGTGGTTTACCGGTATTGCACTTTACCGGTACGACGGTTATCACGTTGTGACATATAAAAACGACCCGCTTAATCCTAATTCCCTTTCTCCTTCACGGCTTGAATGTATTTATATTGACAAGCAGGATATCCTCTGGCTTGGTACAGTGGGTTCAGGCCTCGACCGATTTGATCCGGCAACAGGTATTGTTACACATTACCGTAATGATCCTTCTGATGCATCGAGTATCAGCAGTAATATTGTTACGGTTATAACGGAAGACAAAGAGGGAAACCTTTGGGTCGGCACACATAGCGGGCTCAACATGTTTAATAAAAAAACGGGCAGGTTTGTTCGTTATCAGAAAAAGATTTATGACTCAACCAGCTTAAGCAATAACCAGGTGCGGGCTATATACCAGGACAGGGCAGGTGTGTTATGGATAGGATGTGGCAGCCCTTACAACAATGAAACACCACCCGGCGAAGGAGGTTTGAACCGCATGGACAAAAAGACCGGGAAATTCATCCGTTACATGCACGATCCCGGGAACCCTCATACACTTATCAACAATATGGTGAGGGCATTGTATGAAGACAGTCGCGGTAATTTTTGGGTGGGCAGTTTTGGTGACGGCTTGCATATAATGGACAGGGAAAAAGGAACATTCACGCGTTTTACTTATAATGCGTCACACCCTGAAAGGTTGAGCTGCCCCATAGACATCAACGAATATGATCATGGCGTTTCTTTTATAACGGAAGATAAAACAGGAAGAATATGGATCGGTGCATTCCAGGCGGGGCTTAGTTGTTTTGACCCAATGACATCACAGTTTATTCGTTTTAAAATAGAAAGAGAAAACATAAAGGCATTAAATGAGAATACGGTATGGAATGCCTGTTTTTCGAAAGATGGTGTGTTCTGGATAACTACACAGGCGTATGTCTATCGCGTTGATCCCTTGCGAAAAGGCATTCCCCATGTTGCAACGGGAGGTCGCGTTCATGCTTTTTATGAAAATGCCAATGGTATATTATGGATGGCTTCAGACTCAGGGCTGATTGCACACAATACTGTCAACAATACCAATCAATATTTTTTGTATGATGCAAAAAACCCGGCAAGCATCAACAGCAATACGGTAATAGCCGTTTTCCAGGACAAGCAAGGTTTACTGTGGGCAGGCACCGATAGGGGCTTAAATTTATTCAACAGGTCAACGGGCACCTTCACAAGATTTGAGCATGATGCGAAAAATATAAACAGCATAACGCCGCTGCAGGTAAGATCTATCCACGAGGATTGCGAGGGTTTATTCTGGATTGGGACAGCTTCAGGTTTAAATCTTATGGATCGCAAAACCAGTACATTCAAACACTATGTCCATTCAACTTCAGATTCCACCAGCCTTGGCAGCAGCTCTGTTTATAAAATAGCGGAAGACCGGGCAGGTAATCTTTGGGTGGGTACATGGGAAGGGGGCGGACTTAATTTATTCGACAGGAAAACAAAAAATTTCAAGCACTATTTGCGCGGCCTCAATGTGAACGATATATACCAGGATACAGATGGAGAGATTTGGGTCGCGGCGCAAAATGGCTTATATCGCTATGATAGCAGCGCTGCCGGCTTTTCTGTGTATAAGGATCCTGCTTCTGAAATCGGAACAGCCAACGTTATTGGTATAACGGAAGACACGAAAAAAAATTTGTGGTTGGGTTCTCATTCTGCCATCATCAAACTCGACCTTCAAAAAAATCAAACAGCCGTTTTCGGGAGAAAATATGATGTGGTTCCCAATAGTGTATATGATCTCGTTCCTTACAGGACATCAAAGGGCGATCTGTTGTTTGGTGATGCCACCGGGTATTACCGGTTAAACCCGCAAACGATTAATACAAATGTTCTGGCGCCTCAGCTCCAGATCTCTGATTTTAAAATTGGTGATGTTTCTTTAAAACCGGGTCAGTTGCCCTTTACCGGCCGCCCCGGCGAACCTGAAGAAATAAAATTGCGTTACCAGCAAAATAACTTTTCTATCGATTTTGCAGGCATCAATTACAGCAGCATTGATGAGAACAGGCACATCTTTATGCTTGAAAATTACGACAACAAATGGCGTAAGGCAGGTGCTGAAAAAACAGCATCGTATTATAATGTGGCGCCGGGTGATTATATTTTTAAATTAAAAGCCTCAAGCAGCGATGGCATCTGGACAGAAAGAAATCTCATCATAACCATTACACCGCCCTGGTGGTTTACCTGGTGGGCTTATTTGATATATGCGATTCTTTCGGCAGCAGCTATTTGGGGTATTGTGTATTTCCGGTCGCGCCGCCTTATTAAAGAGAAACAACAGCTTTGGTATGAAGTGAATATCCGTACGGAGCAGGTGGTGAAGCAAAAGGAACAGATCTCCCTGCAACGGGATGATCTTAAAAAGGCATTGGATGAATTAAAAACGACACAGGCACAACTGATACAACGTGAAAAAATGGCTTCGCTTGGTGAATTGAGTGCGGGTCTCGCCCATGAGATACAAAACCCTTTAAATTTTGTAAACAACTTTTCTGAGCTAAACGTGGAATTGATCGCAGAATTGCAACATGAATTACAAAAAGACGATCTGCAGGAGGCGCTTTCCATTGTTGAAAGCTTGAAAGAAAATTTGCAAAAAGTAGCATCTCATGGCAAGCGCGCTGAAGGCATCATCAAAGGCATGTTATACCATTCCAGGTTTGGCATCGGGATGAGCGAACCTGTAAATATTAATTCCCTTGTAGCTGAAAATATTGAGTTGAGCTACCAGGCACTCCGGGCAAAAGATACCCTGTCCGCCAGGCAGGCGGGGTTCGCAGCAGAATACAAGACAGCATTTGATGACAGCATTGGTAAAATAAACGTTGTTCCGCAGGATATAGGAAGAGTGCTGCTTAATATTTTTAATAACGCTTTTTATGCAGTGAATAAAAAAAGAAAAACTGCCGGTGAGGAATATAAACCAACGGTAAGTGTTGAAACAAAAAAAATTATGCCGCTCCCGGGCATGCCGCCAAAAGTTGAAATAAAAGTTTCTGATAACGGAACAGGTATCCCGCAAAATATAATCGACAAGATTTTTCAACCATTTTTTACAACCAAGCGGGCAGGTGAAGGAACCGGCTTGGGGCTAAGTTTGAGCTATGATATTATTAAAGCGCATAACGGCGAAATAAAAGTGGAGACCAAAGAAGGAGAAGGCTCAGCCTTTATTATTGTATTGCCTTATTACGAACGTTGATTACATAGCCGGTCACTTTTTTTGGCCTGTGCTATCACTATTCTGTCGCTGCTGTTTCATTTACCATCAAAGCACCTTTAGAATCCTGCATAAGCAGGGGTGAAATAAACCGAATGAATTCATAAAATCAAAATCTACCGGGGTCAATTCCTGCACAGCTTGTTCGGCAAAGCTTATAGTGAGAGCGTTGCTTCAACACAAAGAATTATCAGCCGTACATCGAAGAAAGCCACAAGAGGAAAAAAATTGTCTTTTTTAATTTATTATCTTATCTTTTCCGGTGCTTTTCATGAACCGGTGCTTGCTTCAGTATCCTTGAAAATTCACGCAACTCTTAGCCGATACTAAAACATCAATTGCTTTATTAAGCTTTATTAAAGATTTCGCCTTATGAGAAGTAGGGTTTCTTATAACGGAGGTATAAGTTACCGGCTGGTTAATTTTTACTCGTCTTCTGTCTGCATACAGGGAAGTATTCCGCGTTTGGTAAGCTGGCGTAAAATTTTTATTCCACAAGTTGCTACTGCCCGGGATGTGGAATATTTGATTCATTTTCCGGTATAATAATTTATAAAACAGTTCTCAATATTTACTGTTATAAACCTTTTTAAAAATTTGCTCATGCTGTTTGAAAATTGATTGCTTGTTTTTTAATCACTTTTAAAAATGCTTTATGAAAATCAAAATGAGACTACATCCGGCTATCCCGGTTGCGAATGCAACAATCAGAGCGTTCATAGCGCTTCTATTTTCCATTGCAGGTGCACTTTCTTTGAAAGCGAATACCATAGCAAACGATAATTTCGATCGACCCGACGAGGTGCCATTGCTTGTCGGAGGAAACTGGCAGCAAGCTCTCGGCGGTGGATCAGTTAACCTCACGAACAACGAGGTTGCCGGTACCGCTGCCGGCGAAGCTGTTTATTACTGGCAGGGAGCCGGTACATTCGATAACACGACGCAGTTTGCCCGCGCGAGGGTGGTGCTTGCGGGTGGACAGGTGGGCCTGGTATTGCTTGGTGCAAACAACCAGGGGCTCGTTGTTTCGTGGGACGGGGTGAACCTTTACATCTACTGGTACCTGAACGGCTCGCACCAGGGCGAGCTTACCCGCATACCGGCAGAACTTCATGACGGTGATATCATTGAAGCCGTACTCGAAGGCGGCGTGGTGTATGCGAAGCGCAATGGCGCTATCGTTACGAGTGTTTCGAACACGACGACGCTGACTTCAGGCAACCCGGGATTCGAGATGTATCTCGCAGGCGCCAGTTTCGATAATTGGGAAGCCGGCACACCACAATCATACTCGATCAGCGGAACCATTACCGGGAATGCAGCAGGATTGAGTGGTGTCCAGGTGACAGCCAGCGGTGGATTTAGCGGGACCGCGACCACCGACGGCACTGGCGCGTACACGATCTCCGGAGTGCCGGAGAACTCAACGTCGATTGTACTGACACCGGCATTATCAGGGTACACGATGGATCCGTTGACCCGGACAGTGACTGGTCCCATAACCGGGAACGTATCAGGCGAGGACTTCACCAGCACGCTGGCTGATGTAAGCCTGACCGTGCATGCGACCCATGGCAGCGTGACGAAGAACCCGGATCAGGTCACGTATTCTTTTGGAACAGACGTTACATTAACACCGGTTCCTGATGGAAGCTACAACTTCACGGGTTGGAGTGGTGACGTGCCTGTTGGACATGAGACGGACAATCCATTGCAGGTCACTATGGATCAGGACCGGGTCATCACTGCCAATTTCGTTGCACCGGGAGTCGCTGCCGCAGATTACTTCAACCGGGCCGACGAGGTACCCTTGCTTGTCGGGGGGAACTGGCAGAAATCCCTTGGTGGCGGGTCTGTCAACCTGACGAACAACCAGGTTGCCGGTACCGCCGCCGGCGAAGCTGTCTATCACTGGCAGGGAGCCGGTACATTCGACAACACGCAGCAGTTTGCCCGCGCGAGGGTGGTGCAAGCGGGTGGACAGGTGGGCCTGGTGTTGCTCGGTGCGAACAACCAGGCGCTCGTTGTTTCGTGGGACGGTGTGAATCTTTACATCTACTGGTACCTGAACAGCTCACACCAGGGCGAGCTTACCCGCATACCGGCAGAACTTCATGACGGCGACGTCATCGAAGCCGTACTCCAAAGCGGGATTGTCTATGCCATGCGCAACGGCGAGATCGTCACGAGCGTTGCGAACACGACGACGCTGACTTCGGGCCAACCGGGGTTCGAGATGTATCTCGCAGGCGCCAGTTTCGACGACTGGGAGGCTGGAATTTCTGCACTCCAGACTTTCTACCTGGATGCTGATGAAGATGAATATGGAGATATCGCGAATAGTACTCAGGCACTTGTTGCGCCACCAGGTTATGTAAGCGATAACACAGATTGTAATGATGGGGATGCAAGTGTTCACGAACCACAACAATATTATGTTGATGGAGACCAGGACGGATACGGTTCAACAACCACAGCCATGCTTTGTTTTTCAACCGCACCTGTGGGTTATTCCACCAACAATACCGATTGTAATGATGGTGATGCAAGTGTTCACGAACCACAACAATATTATGTGGATGGAGACCAGGATGGATACGGTTCAACAACCACAGCCATGCTTTGTTCATCAACCGCGCCTGTAGGTTATTCCACCAACAATACCGATTGCAATGATGAGGATGCAGGTGTTCACGAACCACAGCAATATTATGTGGATGGAGACGAGGATGGATACGGTTCAACAACCACAGCCATGCTTTGTTCATCAACCGCACCTGTTGGCTATTCAACAAACAATACGGATTGTGATGATACACATGCTACTGTTTATCCAGGGGCGCATGAAATTTGTGGAAACCATATTGATGATAATTGTAATGGGCAGGTGGATGAAGGCTGCGGTGCTAATCCGATAGGCATAACCATTAAAGACAAATCCGTGATTGAAGGCAATAAAGGACAGCGGCCTATGAATTTTATTGTAACCCTTAGTAAAAAACCTAAACAACCAGTACAGGTGGATTATGAGACACAAGGTGGCACCGCCACAGCAGGCAGCGATTATATTGCCAAAAGCGGTACACTGACCTTTGCCGTGGGCGTGAAAAGGCAAAAGATTACTATAACAGTGAATAAAGACAAAACAGTTGAACCGGATGAAACATTCAATGTTGTACTCAGTAACCCTGTAAATGCAACCATTGCCGATGGTCTCGCAACAGGAACTATTGTTAACGATGATGGAACAGTTACCGCGGCGAGATCTCTTAAATTACCAGTTGATAAGCGTTCTTTATTGCTTACGCCTAACCCTGCTTCAACAACCGTGAATATAACCCTGAATGGTTATGCCGGAAATGTTGTTATCCAGTTAGTTAATTTGGAAGGAAGACTGCTCAAACAGGACAAGATAAGTGCAAGCATGAAAAACGCCATATTCAAAGTAAATGTGGCAGATCTTGCTACAGGAGTTTATTTGGTGAAGGTTACTGATGGGACAGGAAGTTTACAAACAGCGAAACTTGTTATCGCGCGATAACCCAAGATAAATTTATGCATTAAAGAGCCCGTAGCTTTTACGGGCTTTTTAGTGCATGCTATGTGCCGTAGCTCCTGGGAATACGAGCCCCAAAAGGAGCCAGCTAGCTGGAATTGTCAATTTAATGAAGCGTGTTGCAGGCGATCGCAAATCTGAAGAATTAAAGGTAAAAAGTGACGCGATTCCTCGAGCCCGGCATTAGCTCCGCGACAAATTAATCTGCATAAATATAAATAGCGAAAAAAACCCGCACATTTTGCGTCATTTGACGCAGTGCCGTGTATTGGAAGGAAATAATTTTGCCGTCCTTTATCTGCGTTAACAATCTTGTAATACGACAATTGACAAAATGTTAAATGAAGCAGGGTAACGGAGGTAATGAATATTTTTGTAGCATTGAATAATATTTACTCACGGAATTCGTTAATAGGAAACCAAAACAACTATTGTATCTACCCGGAACCCGTATGATTGATGTCCAGTCAGGTACAAAAAATAAAAAAATTATCTATTTAAGAAAAACAAGTATTCAAAAAAATCAAAATTAAATTTTTATGGCAGCCGCAATTCCTCCAAAAGTCAGCAGAGTAGTTGACATATTTGTATCCTTAGCCGCAGCAGTGGTGATAGTTGGAGCTTTATTTAAGTTAGAGCATTGGGAAGGTGCAGACACCATGCTCATCTTTGGTCTTGGCACCGAAGCATTGGTATTTGGCGTATATGGCTTTTTATATTTAAAGTACCCCGCCGTGAAAGATCACGCGTATGAGGAAGCTCCGGTTAAGCAGAAGGAAAATCCTGCTTTGAAATCTATGGAAAAAATGTTGGAATCAGCCGACATAACTCCGGCAAACCTTGGCAAACTCAGCGCAGGGTTCCAGAAACTGGGTACTACCGTAGAAAAAATGGGTGAAATAAGCGATGTGGTAAAAGCCACCGGTGACTACACCCAAAAAACTAAAGAAGCAACCAAAGCACTTGATGCTGTAAAAACAGCTTATGCCGGTGTGGCGAGCTCCGCTACTTCTTTTAACGATGCATCTGAAGGCGCCAAAATTTTCCATGAACAGATACAGGGATTGACCAAAAATCTTTCTTCATTAAATACTATTTACGAACTGGAATTACAGGAAAGCAATAACCACTTAAAAGCGTTGAACCAGTTTTACGGAAAATTGAATGAAGCTTCCAACGCTATGAATACTACAGCGAGTGATGCTGTAAAAGCAAAAGAGCAAATTGCGGCGCTTGCAAATAACCTCGGCAAACTAAACCAGATCTATGGCAACATGATCGGCGCCATGCAGGGCAGCAAAGCATAAGACAGCGTAAATACATAAAAATCAAAAGTTAATATAGTAATAGTATGGCATTACCAAAAGAGCCGCGGCAAAAAATGATTAACCTGATGTACCTGGTGCTGACGGCTTTGCTGGCATTAAATGTATCGGCTGAAATTTTAAATGCTTTTAAAACAGTAAATAATAGCCTGACCGCCGCCAGCAGCACATTAGATAAGAAGAATTCCAATATTTTTAAGTCATTTGACGCCTTATTAAATGATAACAGTACAAAAGCAAGAGCAGAAGTATGGTATCCAAAGGCTAAGCAATCAAAAGATCTTGCTGATCAGCTAATA
>DASUGF010000047.1:0-10525 GCA_036274175.1 Parafilimonas sp. | reverse complement strand
TTGTCCGACTAAAATTTTAATTCTTGGGCTAAAGCCCTTGATGGGCTTGGTTTTCACTAGCCCCAGGCTTAAGCCTGGGGCTATATAGCGGAATCCTTATCCAACGGGCTTTAGCCCAAGTTAACCGGACAATACTGAATTTATATGATAAATCCACACAATAACAATAGTGATTATATTTTTGATATAGATAGTGTTAAGTTAAGCGTGCGTTGTCAATAGTGAATGGTGAGTAATCACCTTAAATATGCGGTATTCACTCACAACTGACCACAAACTGAAACGTCATGCTTTGCTTAACATAGCGATAGTGAAGTGTCAAATTATGACGCAGAAAATGCTCGCACTGAGGACGCAGAGCTAACAGAGAAAACTCTGATTGCTCCGTTAGCCCTGTGCGACAAACACTTTCTTTGCACACTTGTGGTTTCGAAGACACGACAATTTGATGTTGACATGACACTATTAACTAATTTAATGGTCACTTTATGAATGAACACCATAACCCATGGCAGGTTGTAGATCAGCGGGATATCTATGATAATGCATGGATCAATCTTACGGAGTATAATGTTATCAATCCTTCCGGCGGCAAAGGCATTTATGGCAAGGTGCATTTTAAAAATAATGCCGTTGGAATAGTTCCTCTTGATGAAAACAGGAATACCTATCTCGTTGGCCAGTTCAGGTTCACGATAAATGAATATAGCTGGGAAATTCCCGAAGGCGGCGGCGCACTCACTGAAGAACCGCTCGTTGCGGCGCAGCGGGAACTATTGGAGGAGACCGGTTTGCGGGCTGCAACATGGAAGAAGATCGCCGAAATGTATTTAAGCAATTCCGTTACCGACGAAAATTGTTTTATCTACATAGCACAAGGCCTGACCCAGCATAAAGCCATGCCCGAAGAAACTGAACAACTGCTTGTAAAAAAACTTCCTTTTGAAGAAGTGTACGACATGGTGATAAATGGAAAAATAAAAGATGCCATGACCATAACCGCAGTGCTGCGCACTAAGATATTAATACTGGAAAATAAATTGTAGCATTAACAGATCACTTTCCTGCGCCGGCCGCCTGCTTACTGCCAAACACCTGCTGTAAAATATCTGTTACACGTGCCGCCGGATCTTTTCTTATCTTTTGCTCTTCCAATCCTACTTCATAAAAAATCCCATCGATGGCTTTTTGTGTTACATAAGCTTTTAAGTCTGTTGGAACTTTTTTTGTTGAAAATTTATTATAGGCGGTAAACATATCGCTCCAGTATTTTGTTGCATCCGTTTTATCCAACGATTTTGCTATAACCGGGCTAAAAGCTGCGGTAAGCGATTCCGTTGTTTTAGTTTTAAAATAATTTGTTGCTGCAAAATCTCCGCCCTGTAAAATTCCCAGTGCATCCGTGATCGTCATCTGTTTAATGGCATCAACAAAAATGGGTGTGGCAGATTGAGCCGCGTCTTCTGCTGCACGGTTTAATGAAAGAATGGTTTTATCAACCAAGCTGCCGAGGCCAAAGGTCCTGAGTGTTTTTTCGACGCTCTTTGCTTCAGGCGGCATTAAAATTTTTACGGCGGCATCAGCAAAAAAACCATCCACTGCACTTAAACGCTTGGTACTGTTTTGCGTGCCGATGGTCAACGCCTGTTTTAACCCTTCTACCACCTGTGATTGTGAAGGGCTGTCAGGAGTTGCTTTGGTTGTGGGTAAGCCGCCCGCAGCTTGCTGTAATGTTGTGCAGGAAAGTAGTAATGCAAGTAGAGGGAGAACAAAAATTTTTTTCATGTAATTTATTAATAAGTGTTATTGACCATTTAAAAATAGTGCCGGTTTAAAAGCAAGATGCATTTATTACAAATTATTAATGTTTATGAATATAAATTTGCCGCGCATCCATTTTAAATTCGTTTATTCCGCATGAAATTATCCCGTTTGTGTTTTTGCCTTTTGCTTGTTTTTTCAGCATGTAATACGAAACAACCGGCAGAGAATACTATTGAGGACAAAAATAATCCTGCCCCGCCTTTAATAAGTTATTCTATTGTGAAAGTGTATCCGCACGATACCACTTCCTATACCGAAGGACTTGAATGGAGAAACAACAGTTTGTATGAAAGCGGCGGTAATAAGGGCTCGAGTAAGCTTTTCCAGGCTACGCTTGACGGCAAAACATTAAAGTCCATTCCACTTGCAAAAGAATATTTTGGAGAAGGCATTACTATGCTTAATAATAAAATTTACCAACTCACGTGGCAGGAACATAAAGTTTTTGTGTATGATGCTGCAACGTTTAAAAAGATAAATGAATTCACATGGCCGTATGACGGTTGGGGCATGACGAATGACGGAAAAAATATTATCCTGGGAACAGGCGGCAGCGTTTTGTATTTTGTTGACCCGGAAAATTTTAAAATTTTAAACCAGGTTAGTGTCACAAATAACTACGGGCCTGTTAGCCAGGTGAATGAATTGGAATACGTTAATAATTTTATTTACGCGAATGTGTATCAAACAGATGACATTATTAAAATTGATCCTCAAACAGGCGTTGTTGTTGGGAAGATGGATCTAAGCGGATTGCTGCAAAAAAGCGGCATGCAATACAACCCGCAAAACTTTACAGTAAACAGCGGCAACGTATTGAATGGCATTGCGTATGACTCCGTTAAAAATGTTTTTTATGTTACCGGGAAAATGTGGCCTGCCTTGTTTGAAATAAAACTTAATAACTGATGATAGTTAAACGAAGCTAAGCATATTCAGCAGCCGGAATTTTAAATTTTTCCAAAATATCAGCAGCCAATTTCATTGCCCTTCCAATTGCCTGGTCCATATCATAATAACGGTACTCTCCCAGCCTTCCGCAGATAAGCACGTTACCCAGCTTGTTAGCGTCGGCCTTGTATTGCGTGTATAAATTTCTATTGTTCTTATCAGGAAAAGGATATTCGTATTGATTGGCATTATCCGGTGTGAAAGGTGTTTCATGTGTAAGCACTGTTCCTTTAACCTTGTCTTTTTCATCAGGATGCACAAGATGCTTCCATTCTATTGTTCTCAACCGCGGTTCCCGGATATCAGGGTAATTGACCTGCACCGAAGGTTGATATTGCGCAATATTTTCAAAATGTTCTATCACGCGGTTCTGGCTGCGATATTTAAGCTTCCCGTATTTATAGTTAAAGAATTCATCAACAGGCCCTGTGAAGATCAACATCTTGTTTGCGATAACATCGTTCTTGTTTTGGAGGTAGTCACATTGAAGGTGTAAAGGAATGTCTCCGGTCATGTTGCGCATCATTTCGGTATAACCATGCCGTGGCAATGCATTCCATTTATGGTTAGGCGTAAGACCGTTTACATTTGTTTTGTTGATGGTTACTCTCACCGCAAGTTCTTTATCCAGTTTGGTTGAGCTTACGCCCCATTGTTTTTCAGTATATCCCTTTACGAAAAGCTCGTATAACTGTCTTGGCATTTTTGCAAGACAGGCTTCTTCAAAATTGGCCGGCTCACCTTTAAAAGTTTCATGATCATTACCTGCAAGTTTTTCTAAGTAATCCTGCTGAACAGGCCAATTCTGGTATTCTCCATTCACTTTTGAAAAAAGTGTGGCAGACCAGTTATAAAATTCTGTGAACCTGTTAAGAAAATTCCATATTCTTTCAGCATTGCACCGGAAATAATGTGGGCCGTATTTATGTATCATTGCACCGGACTCATGCCTGTAATCATATACATTCCCTGCCAGATGGTCTCTCCTTTCAAGAATGACTACATCCTGTTCGTGATCAGCTAAAATACGGGCAATGGTACTGCCGGTTAGCCCGGCGCCAACAATAACAAAATCTGCTTTAATCATTTACAAAATAGCTTTTTGCAGTTAAGTGCAGTTACTAAATTACTTAATAAGCGCCTTTTCCTGATAAAACTACCAGGGGTGTTTCTGCAATAATTTTAAGGTCAAGAAAGAAATTAAAATTTTCGATATACTCCATGTCATGCTCCATCATGTACTGAGCGCTGGTGTTATTTTGCCTGTCCCTGATCTGCCATAAACCGGTGATACCGGGGCGGACGAGACAGCGTACTTGACTAAATTCAGGATAGGGCTCAAGCATAAAAGGCAATAATGGCCTCGGTCCTACTATGCTCATGTCTCCAAATAAAACATTGAAAAGTTGCGGCAATTCATCTATGCTCGTTTTGCGGATCATTCGCCCTACAAAAGTTATCCGTGAATCTCGCTGATTTTTATGTAAAATACCTTTTGTTGCATGCTCAATGGAACTTTTGTGATCATAACGTTGCCCGGAATGATCAATCACCATTGAACGAAATTTATGGCATTTGAAATAACGCCCGTTCAGCCCAACACGCTCTTTACTATATAAGACAGGCCCCCGGGAAGTTAGTTTTATTAATAAAGTTACAATGATGAGTATAGGAGCAAACAGCAGGACAAGCATCAGCGAGACGAGTATATCAAATGTGCGTTTAAGAAAAAAATGAGCTCCTTTCCTCTTAACAGATTGTGCGATTGTTATAAATTTTGAAGGGTCCTTAGCATTAACATGAATGAGTTTTTCCGCTGTATTTATTTGATTATTAATATTCAATTCCATACTTATAGAAAAGTTACATGGGTCATTGCAAATATAACTGATTGATATTTTTTTCAGATAAGATTTTTAACATTTTATGTTCATAAATCAGATCAGTCAATAAAAATACATTTTTGGATATAAGAAGTCTTACTCCTCTATGATGAACTTTGTAGAATTATCGCTATCATTGCCTTCCTAAACTGCTGCGCAGGCATGTTGTTTAATTCTTTAACTTTTGTAGTTTTTTTTCTGATCGTTACTTCCCTCTTTTTTATTTTACCGCATAGATACAGGTGGTTACTGCTGCTATTAAGCAGTTGTTATTTTTATATGGATTTTATCCCCATATACATTCTTGTACTTGCCCTTACTATTGTTGTTGATTACTACGCCGGTATCTTAATTGAAAGAGCAGCTCCCCAAAAAAGAAAATGGTTTTTGCGCATGAGCATAGTTGCCAACATCGGCATATTAGGCTTTTTTAAGTATTTCAATTTCTTTAATGATAATATCAGTTTTATTTTTAAACTGTTCAACTTCACCAACCCTGTTTCTGATATCGGTTTTATGCTCCCGATAGGCCTGTCGTTTCATACATTCCAGGCTATGAGTTATACGATAGAAGTTTACAGGGGCAATCAGAAGGCGGAAAAAAACTTTGGCATTTATGCTTTATATGTAATGTTTTATCCGCAACTGGTTGCAGGTCCCATCGAACGGCCCCAAAATATAATACACCAGTTCTATGAACCCAAAAAATTTGATTATGAACGTGTCGTTTCCGGCTTAAAAATAATCCTCTGGGGGTTTTTTAAAAAACTGGTGATTGCAGACAGGTTGAGCATTTATGTAAACGCGGTATATAACAATCCTGAACACCATAGCGGCAAAACATTATTGCTCGCAACTATCTTGTTCTGGTTCCAGATCTATTGCGATTTTTCGGGGTATTCTGACATAGCTATAGGCAGCGCCAGGGTAATGGGTTATAACCTGGTAGAAAATTTCAGACGCCCTGCTTTTGGCGGGAGCGTTGCAGGCATATGGAACCGATGGCATCTCTCCTTATATTCATGGTTCAGGGACTATGTATATTCCCCGCTGGCAAAGAAAGCCAGGCGCAACAAGACAAAACTGCTCGGGTATATAATTTTTATTTTCCTTTTAAGCGGTTTGTGGCACGGCGCTGCATGGACATTCATTATCTGGGGCGGTTTTTCAGGAATAAGTATAGTTATCGAAAGGATCTATAGGGATACACTGAAGCCACAAAAATATATTTCTAAAACGTTGATGAAAATCTTCGGGAGTATAATAGCTTTTTTAGTGACAGCTATATCTGCCTTATTTTTCAGGGCTAATTCCGTAAGTGATGCATTTCATATTTGCGGATCAATTTTTACAATGGAAGCAGGAGCATTATTTAAAGGAAGTCCACCGATAAATTTTTATTATTTTGTTATAGTAACAATTATTTTGATTTGCGTGGAATTTTCGCAGGAATATTTACCGCATGTTAAATTAATTAATAATAAATATATGGCGGTAAGATTCACAGGATATATCTTAATCTTAATGGTAATGCTGCTGATAGGTGTTTTTAACGGAAGCCAGTTTATTTATTTCCAGTTTTAAAGGAATTAATTTATAACATAGATGACCAGGGAAGAAGTAAGGCAAGTCGGGCGGTTGTTCAAAAAAATTTGTGTGCTGTTGGTCTTATTAATTATCCTGGACCGGTTAATTGGTACGTGTTTAGAAACCGCTTATAAGAATGCACCGCAAGGTGATATAAAAACATTCACGCATAGTATCACTAATCCGGTTGAAAATATATTTATTTATGGAAGTTCCAGGGCTGTTCATGGCTACGATACAAGAATATTTACCGATAGTTTAGAGCTATCCTGTTTTAATTGCGGAAGAGAAAATTCAAATATCTTATACCATACTGTCATTTTAAAAGAGATGCTTAAAAAGCATTCACCTGAAATTATAGTGCTTGATGTGTCTGCAAGAGAATTAACATGGCGCTCTGCAGAAAACAGCAAACTGGTTCTCGCTTCGATGATATTACCCTATGTGCGCCGCGATACCTCGTTCGCAAACATTGCAAAAAACCTTTTTCCGGAGGAGCTTATTAAAACAAGGGTATCAAAAATTTATGCATATAATTCGCTCATACTTCCATTATTGGCTGGTAAGAAAGAAATGCTTGGTATTAAAAGCATAAACGGGTATGAACCGATAGATGGCAACAAAGTTGCAGATGTACAGCCTTATTTTACAGATGAGAGCAAAGGAACAGATTCCGTTGCACAAAGGAGTTTTGAAGAATTTATAAAAACCGTGAAAGAAAAAAAAATCATGCTTTATGTGATCCAGTCGCCATTGTATGTAAAGCCCTTCAGGTCTTCCGTTTCACTTAACGCAATAAAAAACATTCTCAAAAAATACAATGAACCCTTTTGGGATTATGGGTTCGACACGGCATTGACAAAAAAAGAATATTTTTACGACAACCTTCACCTTAATGCCGGGGGCGCTGCACTTTTTACACAAAAACTCGTATCAGATATAAAAGCTGATTTAAAAAAGAATAAACCATCTCTTTTAAATTCCTCATTAATAAAAACAAATAATGAATAGTTTTCTTTCAAAGAATGAGAAACTCTTAGAAAAGCCAATTATTTTTTTCGGTTCGGGCAGATCCGGAACAACTGTGATCTCGGAAATTATTTTTCAACATGAAGATTTAGCCTGGCATTCAAACTACCAGGAGCTTTTTCCAACGTTTGCAGGTATCAATTATTTACGTCATTTTTTTGATAATAAATTATGGCGTAAAATAGGAATGAATACACAGAATAACAGCTCCTTCACTAATTATATGCTGTTTCGACCCATTGAGCGTTATGATTTTTGGAAAGCTGTTACAGGATCGCGTATAGATTTTGCGCGCGGTTTTTTACTAAATGAAAAAGCAACCAATGAAGAGCGGGAACACATAAGAACCTCTTTTGCGAAAATGGTAAAATATCAAAATCGCAAAAGGCTTGCCTTAAAGATAACCGGCCCTGCAAGGCTGGAATATCTCATGAGCATTTTTCCTGATGCACAGTTTATATATATAACCCGCGAGCCTGTAGCGGTTGTACGCTCATGGATGCGGGTAGGCTGGGAAGACCAGATTACTAACCAGCTTTGGTGGGAAGGAGTTTATACGGAAGAAGAATTGAAGAAAGCTAAAGAACTCGCCAGTGATAAATATTTGTTCGCTGCCTTTCAGTTAAAAAAAATACTTGAAACAACAGAAGCAGAGATTGAAAAGATGCATCCTGATATTTATAGAACTTCTTATGAAGAATTTGTGAAAGATGCTATAGGATTTACAAATAAAATGATGCAATACCTGCATCTTCAACCTTCTGTGAATATTGATAAATTTATCAGGAAAATAGCAGCCATCAGCCGCAAGAAGAGCCAGCAGCCTGTTCCAACAATACCGGAAAACACAAAGCAGCAGATACTTCAGATTGTTAACGGATGATCTGGAAATTCAACCTAAATTCACCCGATGGCAAAACCGGGCAATGAGAAATATCTTGATAAGCCTATCATCATTATTGGCAGTGGCCGTTCCGGTACCACCATAATGGCTGAAATAATTTTTCAACACGAAGACCTTGCCTGGCATTCAAACTACCAGGAATTATTTGTTTTTACACCTTTGATAAATTACCTGCGTCGTTTCTTTAATAATAAATACTGGCGGTTTGAAAAATTCTATACATACGTTGGAACGAGTAAAAATACAAGGCAAAAAAGTCGCTCAAAATTTGACCTCTTCTTATTTAACCCTGTAGAGCATTATAATTTTTGGGAATATATAACAGGCAAAAGAATAGATTTTTCAAGAGGGTTTTTATTGGATGAAAAGGCAACGCAACATGACATAAAACATATCCGGTCATTTTTAAACAGGCAGGTAAAATACCAGGGCGGGAAAAGATTGATCATGAAATTCACCGGCCCGGCAAGGCTTGAATATCTCACAAGCATTTTCCCTGATGCACTGGTTGTAAATGTAATTCGAGAACCGGTTGCCACTGTTCGTTCCTGGCTGGAAGTTGGCTTCTGGCAACGCATGGGCATTGATAAATTATGGTGGCGCGGCGCGTATACGCCTCAAGAATTAGCTTACGTAGAAACCATAAAAGATAAACCCGCCCTGATCACTGCTTTTCAGTATAAAAAGCTGATGGAAACAACAAGACATGAAATTGAAAAACTGGGTTTAACGGTATATGAATGCCGCTACGAGGATTTTGTAAAGAATCCGAAAACATTTATTTATAAAATGATGGAGTTTATGCAATTGCCGCCTTCAAAGAAGGTTGAGGCCTATCTTGAAAATATCATTGTTGATAACAGGAATGAACGTGCATCTGCAAAAAATAAGCGTATGATGTCTGAAGAAATAAAACAGCAAATATTAAATATTACGGGGCCTTACAATTAGTTCAAATGTTCACAAGTTCACGGGTTCACGAGTGATAAAAAATTTCACCACCTATGAATGTATAAACTTATCGGATGAGTAAAATTAAAGTAGCTCATGTTATTCGTGTATTTAGTTATGGCGGCGCAGAAGTTTTGCTGCGCGAATGTTTATCTCATCCACATTTTAAAGAGCATGTAGCATCTGATTTATATATCCTCGACCATAAAAAGCTTGGGCTGGCTGATGAAGTAAAGCCCAACGTAAATACGATTCATTATTACAAGATCTCTTCATGGAAATTTATTTTTGAATACATAAAATTTTTACGCCAAATAATCAAAGGCAGATATGAGATAGTGCATGCTCACCTGCCTGCTGCGGGATGGATGACAATACCCGCAAAACTTTTTACTCCAAAAACAAAATTTATTTACAGTGAACACAACCTTGTAACCCGGTACTCCAAATACAATTATTATTTAATTGGTTTAGCATATAGCTTTTTCAATTGCGTTATTTGCGTTTCCCATGAAGTAAGTGAAGTAATAAAAAAATTGCAGAAAAGACGTTTCTTCAAACCGGAAAAAATGATCACTATTCTCAATGGTGTTAATACCAACAAGTTTGTAAACACGCAACGATTTGAAAAAAACACCAATAAAAAAATTACTGTTGGCCTGGTGGCACGGTTCCGTCCTCAAAAGCGTGTTGACCGGTGGGTTGAGGTGGCAGCGGAAATATATAAGCTTGATCCTGCTGTTAATTTCTTAATGATAGGTGATGGCCCTGATGATAATATGCTCGGGGAAAAGATCAATGCTTTAAATATGCAGGAAAAAATTGAATTACCGGGCATGTTATCAGACACTGTGGACGCTTTTAAACAGATAGATATATTTTTATTGACCAGCGATTTTGAAGGTTTGCCCCTGGCTTTACTGGAAGCTATGAGCACAGGTTGCATACCCGTTGTAAGCAACGTTGGCGGAATAAAGCAATTAGCTTTCGAAGGATTCGGCCATAAGTTTGACGAATTTAATGCCCCCACAATTGCAAAAATTATTGTCGCTTATGCAGCGAATCCGGAAAAACTGAAAACAGAAAGTTTAAATGCAAGGGGGTTTGTCGAACAAAATTATTCTCTTACAAAACAGGTTAACGAAATAGTGGAATTGTATAAAGAGCTTAGTTTCTAAAACTTGACGATTGCAGATTTCAGATTGCAGATTTCAGATTGCAGATTGCAGATTTCAGATTGCAGATTTCAGATTTCAGTGTCTTGTCCTGACATAGGTAGACAGATTTTTAAAACAAAAAATCTGAAATATTATGACAAGACAACCACGAACAATCATTCGGTACAGTATTAGCTTTAAGCAAAAAGTTGTTAAAGAGATAGAGGAAGAAGGGCTTG
>DASUGF010000046.1:0-129507 GCA_036274175.1 Parafilimonas sp. | reverse complement strand
CAAGCCCTTCTTCCTCTATCTCTTTAACAACTTTTTGCTTAAAGCTAATACTGTACCGAATGATTGTTCGTGGTTGTCTTGTCATAATATTTCAGATTTTTTGTTTTAAAAATCTGTCTACCTATGTCAGGACAAGACAGTGAATCTTTACATCGTACATCCCACATCGTACATCCCACATCGTACATCGTAGATCATACATCTTACATCGTACATCGTACATCAATCAATCACCCACGTATCCTTACTACCGCCACCCTGTGAAGAGTTTACAATTAAAGAACCTTCTTTTAAAGCCACCCTTGTTAAACCACCGGGAACAATTTTTATATCATCCGGGCCGCATAAAGCATAAGGCCGGAGATCCACATGACGCGGCTGGAATTTACCATCAATGAAACAAGGCACAGTGGATAATTTCATAATAGGCTGCGCGATAAAACTTCTCGGCTCTTCCTCAATTACTTTTTTTGCATTCATCCATTCTTCCTCTTCAATTTTATTTCCCATGATCATACCATACCCGCCGGATTGATTGGTTCTTTTTATTACCATCTTTTCGATATTATCGAACACATAATTTCTCACGTCAGCATCCACCATCTGGTAGGTTGGCACATTAGGCAGTATTTGCTCTTCATCCAGGTAATATTTTATCATGGCAGGTACATAGGCATATACGGCTTTATCATCTGCCACGCCATTGCCAACAGCATTGGCCAATGCAATATTTCCCATGCGGTATGCACTCATGATACCGGGCACGCCTAAACTGCTGTCGCTTCTGAATACGATCGGGTCAAGAAAATCATCATCGATCCTTCGGTATATAACATGCACCTGTTCGAGGCCATTGGTTGTTTTCATATATACTTTATGCTCATTCACTACAAGATCTCTTCCTTCCACCAGCGGAATGCCCATTTGCCTTGCCAGGAAACTGTGTTCATAATAAGCAGAATTATATACGCCGGGCGTTAGTAAAGCCACTGTGGGATTAGATATCTGCTGCGGTGATAAGGAGGATAATATCTCATGCAAAAGCAGCGGATAGTTATTCACCATTCTTACCTTATTCTCATAAAATATATCGGGGAAAATGCGTTTGGTTATCTCCCGGTTTTTGAGCATATAACTTACGCCGGAAGGTGTACGCAGGTTATCTTCAAGAATATAAAATGCGCCGTCATCGCCACGGATAAGGTCAATACCGGAAATGTGTATGTAAATGTCATGCGGCACTTTTATTTGTTGCACCTGGCGTGTGTAATGAGGACACGTGGCAATAAGCTCAGCCGGAATAATTTTATCCTTGAGTATTTGACGGTCATTATAAATATCCTTCAGAAAGAGATTTAATGCTGTCAGGCGTTGTTTGATGCCTCTTTCGATGTGATCCCATTCTGCTGCTGTGATAATGCGCGGAATAATATCATAGGGAAATATCCTTTCAATACCTTCATTCTCGCTATACACGGTGAAAGTTATGCCCTGGTTCATGAACAACTCGCTTGCCTGTTTATCTTTATCAAGCAATGTATTAATATGCAGTTGTTGCAATGTTTCAAATAATTTGCTGTACTGCCCGCGAATGTTTCGCTCGCCACGCATTTCATCCCATATACCGGGGAGATAATGATATTGTTGCAAAAAATCTTTCAAGTGCATTCAAGTTAGGTAATAAAAAAGAGTTGCTGATCATTCATTGGCAACTCTGGTGGGCTCAATATAAGCACAAATAAAAAAAGAGAAAAAAAATATTTTCCGGCAGCAGCTTCTCTAAAACACAGTTGACTTGTATTTGATATCCGGTTCAGCCAATTGCGGATTTTTTACAAAGCTGCTATCGTTTAACGTTTGCAGAAATGCAGCTAATTGCGCAGCTTCTTCATTTGTAATGTCTATGCCCAATTTATTATTATGTTTCAATAAAGTGTCAAGATTCCGATTATTTCTTACATAGAACCTGTATTGCGGAATAACGGCCCTGAACTGATATAGCTGGCCATTATGCATATAGGATGCAGTATAAGCCAGGTTTCGCAATGATGGTACTTTGAATTTATACAGGTCTGCTGAATCATGTGTCACGGCAAACCTGCCTTTATCGGCAGGTGAAACAATTTCAAAACCATTATTCCGGAAAGAATAATCAGTGAATAAAGGTTCTTTATGGCAACTATTGCAATTCTTTATAAATACCGCATAACCCGCTTCTTCGTCAGCTGTAAATGATGCACCTTCATTGCGCATCACTTTATCATATTTTGAATCAGCGCTGATACACATCAGCATAAATTGAGATAAAGCTTTTAATAAATTATCACCGGTAATCTTTGAGGAACCGAATGCTTTTTTAAACATTGATGTATAAAGCCTGTCCTGCTGCAATCTCGCTATAACTGTATCCAGCGAACAATCCATTTCAACATGATCGGTGATAGGAATAATAGCCTGTTTATCAAGATCCGTAACCCGCCCGTCCCACATAAATGATGTGCTCCATGCAAGGTTCATGACCGGCGGTGCATTGCGTATGGTAACCTGGTTATCGATACCATGACTTATATCATGACCATGATGTGTGAAGGCTGCGCTTTGAATGTGGCAAAAACCGCAGGAAATAGTATTGTTGCGGGAAAAACGCGCATCATAAAATAAATTCCTGCCTAATACAAAACCGGCTTCGGTAACAGGGTTTGTTTTGAAATGGTAAACCGGTTCAGGAAAATTGGATGGCTTTATGAAAATATCTTTCGACTGTTGCTTTGTGATAGTGCTAAAAGCAAGCAATGCAGTCAGCATGATACCTGATATAAAGATCTTTTTAGACTGCATTGTTATCATTTAATTTTCTACTGCATCAACAGAAAACATTTGCGCGTAATTGTTTGCAAGTATTGCACTGAATGTATCAAACATAACGGCGTTGTGTTGCGAGATGCTTACCTGTGCCGGGCCATCAAATATTTTAAGTATATCAGCCTTTATTCGAACCAGTGTTTTACCGCCCGGCTTTAAATTAAGTGAATTGCCGGGAAGATCGAGCTTTACATTTTTTATATTGTTGATAGATTGATAAGCGCCAAAGCCCCCAACATGATAACGGAACCTGTGTAATCCTAAAGGATCAGCCGGCGCTGCGGATGATGTGCCTTCCATCTTTAAAAAAATATATCCGCTGTTCCAGCCCCAATACATATCAGTCGCTGAAGGATCAAGCACACCTTTGCGCTGATCTATTTTTGAAACAGAACGAAGGCTGTCAATTCCTATAATAAAACTTAAAGCTTTATATTCATTTGCCGGTAGATGAACAAGGCAGGACTGCGACGCGCTGTCATCAGTGGTTATCAAAAAATAGCTGCTATCCTGTGGTACGATGTATGACTTTCCATTTACATCAATAAACTGCAAATTGCTGATAAAGTATTGCAGCAGCCTGATGCTGAAATGTTCGCCTGCTGCATTGGTATACATTCCTGAATCCGGTTTCAATGTTTCATTGCCCGCAACATTATCAAACTTTAATATGATGGTTGTGGTGTTGTCGGGCGATTGTGCTGCAATGCTGTTCATACAGCCGAATATGTATATGATGCACGAAAGAATTTTCATAAATCCTGATTAAACTACAACGCGAATGAAACATGCACCATGCACCTGTTATTGGCTTTGATAATGCCTTTGCCTAAATTCTGGGATAATGGCGTTTGAAAATTACCACCGATAGCAATGCTTTTAAAACTTGTCTCCACGCCGATAGTCCCTACTAACAAATTGCCGCCCGACACTTCAACAGGCAAACCTTTATCGAGGTCCTGTTGCGCTGTTTCAAACTGTACACCCATGTTGGGCGCTATGCTTAGCTTATTTTTTATACTGAATTTGTAGTATGCTGTCGTATTGATGTTGAATTTATTGCCATACTCATAGTCATACTTATTCACTGTATTTATTTTGTACATGGAGGAGAGATTTATTCCTGCATCCTGTAATCGCAGGTCATACATTACACTTAATAAAACATCAGTGCTTCCTGTGCCCAGTTGGAATAAGTTGCCGTTTTCATTTTGCATGGTTTTATCAGCAGGGTTGTATTTACCTGTTGGTAACTTCACACCAGCACCAAACCATAAATTTTGCACCAGTAATTTATTGGCATTGGTAGTACGCCTGTTATTCAGTAATTCATAGTAGGCCGATAAATAAATATCACCGATGCCATTTTTTGTTGTTGTTACGCCCTGGTTGATGCGCTCATTGAAACCATAAGGTATCGAACCCATCATCCTTATTTTACGGGTAATGTTCCAGCCACCCCAGGCTTCAAGCGTGTTATATTTTTCCAGTGTTGTAAGATAGGTGGTGGCGCCACCCGCACCCACATGCGAATACAAAGAACTGTAACGATATCTTACACCAAATACATGGCTTTTGAAATCAGGCAAGATGCCAATGTATTGAGTTCCCACGCCACAGCCGCATATTTCGCAGGCATGTGAAACGGTTGATAATGCAAGCAGGGCGAATATGACCGGGAAAATTTTTTTCATAATCTTATTCTGACAATAATTTGTTGATTAAAAAATTTCTGTCATCAAGCGTTTTTAAAAATGCAATAATGTTTTGCTTGTCCTGATCTGTCAATGCAATGCCCGGCTTATCATTTTTTTTGAGCTCGCTGTCAAGATTGGTGGTGTTCTGTACATTATTTTCATAATGCTCCAGTACCGCTTCCAGTGTTAATAACCGGCCATCATGCATATAAGGTTGCGTGAATGACAAATTACGAAGGCTTGGTACCTTAAATTTATATTTATCCGAATCCTGCAGCGTAACCAGGAATCTTCCCCTGTCATTTACAGCGCTTAAGCTTAAGCCATTATTTCGAAACGAATTATCGGTGAACAATGGTTCTTTGTGACAACTGCTGCATTTCTCTTTGAATAATGCATAGCCTGTTTGTTCTGTTTCGGTAAATACAACCTGTTTACGCATTACACTATCATATTTTGAATCAGCGCTAACACACATCACCATAAACTGAGATAAGGATTTTAAAAACGTTGATGTTGTTATGCCTTCATCACCAAACGCTTTTTGAAATAATGCAGGATACACGCTGCTTTCTTTTAGCCTGTTTAAAACATTTGCCATTGTATCATCCATTTCCACGTGATTGGTGATGGGCGCTATCGGCTGAAGATCCAAATCAAACACACCTCCATCCCACATAAAAGATGAATACCATGCCAAATTCATAATGGGCGGCGTATTACGGGTTCCGAGCCTGTCATATATGCCATGACTAACGCTATGTCCAACATGTGTGAATGCCGCTGTTTGAATATGGCAGGTAGCGCAACTGATCGTATTGTTTGCTGAAAGCACAGGGTCATAAAACAATTTTTTGCCAAGACTAAAGCCGTTTTCAGTGACAGGGTTATTGGTAAAATCATACACCGGTGCAGGAAAATAGGAATGCGTTTGAAAGCTTTTAAAAACATTAGTTTCTGCATTAATGCCCTTATTGCAGGCATAAGCACCGGCAATAAAGGCACTGATTAATATTATATGCTTTCGATACATGTACTTTAATTTTCAGTATGATCATGTTTGAACATATCCGTAAAATTGTCTGCTATGTTCGTGCTGTAAGGGTCAAACATTACCATAGGATTAGCGGCGATGCTAATTGTATGTGCGCCGGAAAACATTTTTGTAACATCTATCATCATATGAATATTGGTTTCTTTACCGGCTTTTACCTGCGGCGCCCCTCTTTGTGTAAGATCGAAAGTGAGTGTTTTTATATTATTAATCGTTGCAGATGAATAGCCGCCAAAACCGCCGATGTGATACATGAAATCTCCTGTAGGCGAAGCAGGTGAAGTGCCTTCCATTTTAAAAAAAATATAACCGCTGTTCCAGCCCCAATACATATCTGCGCCTGCTCCTGTTGGATCAAGCACGCCTGTACGCCGGCTTATATCCATTGTATTTCTTATACTATCCACTCCCACCGTAAACTGTAAAGTTTTATATTCTCCTTCCGGCACATGCAAAACAGGCTCATGTGTGTCTTCGTCAGCTTCATCAATAAGGAAATAACAACTATCCTGCGGCACAGTATAAACAGTTCCGTTCACATTGGTAAGCAGGAAATTGCTTGCATAATATTTCAGTTTTGTAACTGAAAATTCTTCACCTGAGCTGTTGGTATATGTTCCGGTGTTTAGCTGAAGGTCTGAAGATCCTGCGATGTTATCAAATTCAACCGAGAGATCAGCTTTAATGTTACTGTTATAAGGCGAGCCATTATTTTTTTTGCAGGAGGAAAAAGTCACTACTGCTACAGCAGCTATAAATAAGATTCGTTTCATAAATACTAACGGGTAAATATTTTTTAAGAATAATAACTAATAATTACATAGAGCACTTGCTGCTATAAGTTATACGCAGCAAATTATACTGTTGGTTAAATCAGCAGTATGCAGCAAAAGTTGGTTTAAAATATCAGGCAGACGGAGGATGGAAAACGGATGTATAAAAGCCGGGAAGCAAAAGATTTAAATGATCATTATAAAAGATTTCCTTCTTCAAAAAAACGGTTTCCAAATTTATTGCTGAAGGAAGAGAGAAAAACTGTGTTTCAAATTTTTCCTTTTTAGTATTGGCAGATCTGTCGCCCTGTTGTTCTTCTTTTTGCTGTTGTTTGACGAGAAAGCATTTGCCATTACAATGCATTGCCGGTTTATCTTTATTTACGCAAAGTTTGCCGGCTATATAGTTTTTATTTAAGAGATAGGCGGCGTTATAAAAAAGCCAGGAAAATGTTTGTATCAAAATCGACAAGAAAAGAAATATGGTAGTTAGGTTTTTCAAATTTCACGTATCTGCGGAGGCAAAGTAATGAAAAGACACCGAATATCAATTTAGATATTTCACTTTTCCATCTGTTTCAATCCTTATAATTCTTTCGCTTTGCAGGTGATCAAGCACTGCCCATAATTTTTCCCGCTTTATGTTCCTACAGGACTGTAATATGTTCTGTATGATAACATGGTCATCCGTAAGCATATTTAAAATGCGTTGCCTGATGGTTATGAACTCTTCTTCGGTAAGTGTTGAGGATCTTTTTTTCAGGCAATTATCGCAGATGCCGCAATTATCTATGGTGGTATCACCAAAATAATTTCCTATAAACTTGCTGCGACAAGTAGTTGTTGTTTGTACGTGATTCAACATTGTGTTTAC
Source organism: Parafilimonas sp. (assembly GCA_036274175.1). Lineage (GTDB taxonomy): Bacteria > Bacteroidota > Bacteroidia > Chitinophagales > Chitinophagaceae > Parafilimonas. The sequence continues at coordinate 122,247 of DASUGF010000046.1, read as the reverse complement.
GCGTGCAGCAAATTCATCTTTACGTTGCCTGTATTTTTCATGATTGATGTTAAGATATTCTGCTGATGCACGATTGGTTATACAATATATCTGCGGCGTTTCTTTCTGGGGCTCGTATTCAATTACTTCAAATGAATCCAGTTGCTGCAATTTGTATTTGATTTCTCCTACAGGTGCTTTTGTAAGGCGGCTTACCAGTTTTTCATTTATGGAAACCTTGTTATCGTAAATGCCTTCATAAGTCCTGAGCAAACATTTAATAACGGGTTCTAACTGCGGATGCGCCTCTTCAAAATCTAACAATAATTCTTTTGGTGCAATAAAACTTACTGTTGATGGCAGGAAAACTGTTTCATTAAAGCTGATATAACCTTCCTGTTCCAGCATCTTTAAAGTGTTGATCACTGCAAAAACGTCAAGGCTAAAATTTTTGATAAATTCATTCAGGTTAAAATCATAATAGTTTCCCTGGCCGATACCCACAGGTATTTGAAGATAATCTGCCAAACACTGGTAAATTCTTTTTATTTCCTTAATTGGCGGGAAGCGTAACGCGGGTAAATTCTTAAGATCACTTTCATCCTCTTTATTATATAACAAAACAGCATAAGACTTTTTTCCATCCCTGCCGGCGCGCCCTGCTTCCTGGTAATAACTTTCCAGGCAATCCGGTATATCGTAATGGATTACAGTTCTCACATCTGCTTTGTCAATACCCATTCCAAATGCATTGGTACAAACTATAATTCTTGTTTCATTATTCAGCCATGCTTCCTGTTTTTTATTACGCAATTCATGGCTCAGGCCGGCATGATAAAAATCTGCGTCGAGGTTCTGCAACTTCAGCAGTTCTGATATTTTCTTTGTGAGCTTACGGCTTTTACAATAAATAATACTGCTTCCACTTACATTTTTTAATATTTCGAGGGCTTTATTTATTTTACTGTCAACGTTAAAAACAGAGTAAGAAAGATTAGCGCGATGAAAAGACTGCCGGAAAACAACAGCGTCTTTTAACTTCAATTTATTCTTTATGTCATCTAAAACAACTGGTGTTGCAGAGGCAGTTAAGGCAAGCAATGGCGCATCGGCAATATCTCTTAATTCAGCGATCTGTAAGTAAGGCGGACGAAAATCATAGCCCCACTGTGATATACAATGCGCTTCATCAACAGCAATTAAATTGATATGGAGGGCAGGCAGAAATTCTTTAAAGATCCGGCTTTGCAAACGTTCAGGCGATACATATAAAAATTTATAATTGCCATGTGCAGCATTTTGTAAAGCCTGGTTTACTTCGTAAAATGTTTGTCCGCTGTATAATGCTTGTGCAGGAATATTTTTCTTTTCAAGCGTGGCAACCTGGTCTTTGATCAAGGCGATCAAGGGGCTTATAACAAGGCACAAACCTTCATTTATCATTGCAGGAACCTGGTAGCATACGGATTTGCCGCCACCGGTTGGTAATAAGGCAACTGTATCTTTTTTATCCAAAACAGATTGAATGATCGCTTCCTGCTGTGGCCTGAAAGATGGATGATTCCAGTATTGTTGAAGTATGGATAGGGGTGTAGGCATTGAATGATTTAATAAACCTCATCGTGTGTGCCGATATCAACTAATATTATTTTATCATCACTAATTTCGAGAATTATTCTCAAATCATATTCAATAGAAATGGCATAGTAATTACTAAGTGCACCTTTTAATTTATGTAGCTTAAGTGAGGGGTGATTTATTTCCTGCGACATTATAAAAAGCTTTTGCATTACAGCAAAAGCAACATCAGCATTTTTGGATACAGTTTTCTTAAAAGATTTTTTAAACGGATTGGAAAACTCAATCTTTTTCATCCATTACATCTTTAAACCATTGAATGATTTCTTCGGGGGTTGATGCAACATAAGTTTTCCCCTCTTCGTGTTCCTTTCTTGCTTGTTTTGCAGCTTCAAGAATTTCATTTATTCTTCTTGAAGCCTTTTCTTTTTTTATGGCAAGCTCAAATTGTTCTATTTCTTCGTCAGAAAGATTATGCAGCTCTTTTGCTAAATCAGTAAGCATATGCTAAACATTTTTTTAAAATTACATAATTCACACTACTTTTTTCCAGTTCAATCTCACAGAGTTTATCGCTAACACCACATCACTTAACCCCATTACCAATGCACCAAATGTTGGCGTTAAAAAGCCAAATGCAGCAACGGGAATAGCTACAATATTGTATAAAAATGCCCAGAATAAATTTTGTTTGATAGTGATGAATGTATGTTTGCCCAAACCTAATGACAGCGGTAGATTCTTTAAGCCATTGTTCATTAACACAACCTGCGCGCTCTGCACAGCAATGTGCGATGCATCACTTAAAGAAATGCCAACAGCAGACTTTGCCAATGCAGGCGCGTCGTTAATACCATCGCCTACCATTGCTGTTGGCGCCACTGCATTCAGCTTTGCAACCCATTCTGATTTTTTTTCTGGGGTTTGCTCCGCGATCACTTCATCAATACCTAAATGCCTCGCGACGACTTCCGTTTTTTCTTTTCGGTCACCACTTAATAAAATTGTTTTTATATTTTTTGAATGAAGCATTACCACAACTTCCTTAGCTTCAGGACGTATTTCATCCGCTACATCAATCCATCCAATCAATTCATTATTGCGGATGATATAAACATTATGTGAAGCGTCGTCTGTTAAATGTTTTGCGGCAGCATAGGAGCCGGCAATATATGTGTTCCCGTTAAGGCCTTTTGCCTGCATGCCTGATCCTTTCACTTCATCTATATTGCTCCATTTGATTTCTCCTGCATTTTTCCATGATGTGCTTATACTTTTGGCAATAGGATGATTAGAAAATTTTTCTAAAGAATAAGCAATTCGTTTTCCCTGTTCTTCATCAATAAAAAATGTATAGTTTGTAATGGTGAACTTCCCTGTGGTTAATGTGCCTGTTTTATCAAATATCACCTGGCGTATATCTTTAAACACCTCAAGGCTTTTTGCATTTTTAAACAATACGCCATTGCGTGCTGCCCTGCCTAAGCCAACTGCGATGGCAGCAGGTGTTGCCAAACCCATCGCGCAGGGACAGGCAATTACCAATACGGCAATGCTTCTTAATAAACTATGGCCGAATCCATAATGGCCAATAAAGTAATTGCCCAGAAAAGCAATAACAGCAATGCTTAAAACAACGGGTACAAATACAGCGCTTATTTTATCTGCCAATTGTTGTACCGGTGGTTTTTCTGTCTGGGCATCACGCACCATTTTTAAAATGTTGCTCAATACGGTGTCTTTACCCACAGCCGTAATTTTAGCTTTTACTGTTCCATTCTCTATACTGCTGCCGCCGATCAATTTATCGGTAAAGTTCTTTTCAACAGGTACGCTTTCTCCTGTAAGCAAAGCTTCGTTTACGTTGGCTTCGCCCCAGGTGATAACGCAATCCATTGGCACAGGTTCACCTGTTTTTATCAGCACCATATCTCCAACTTTAAGCTTTGTATTTTCTATCTGAACAGTATGCTCCTGCTGGTTTTCGTCATAAACGATTTTATTTGCTATTGTCTTTTGCGTAACGGCTAATTTTTTTAATGCTGACTGCGTGGTTGCAATAGATTTATCTTCCAGCCAGTTTCCCATAAAAACCAATGTGATAATAGTAGCTGTTGTTTCATAAAACATGAATTGTTCGGCCTGGTTGGTCAGCGTTCCGTATAAACTATAGGCAAATGATGCAATAGAGCCCAATGATACCAATACATCCATATTCGGAACACCACTGATTAAACTCCTGATACCGCTTTTACCAAAGTATAGCATACCTACAATAAAAACAGGAAGTGTTAAAGCGAGCTGCACATAAGCATTCATAAAAGAACTTAAATGCACGCCGAGCAGGTGCAGGAAAAGGGGGGAAGCAAACACCAGGCAAAAAATGAACCGCTGGAAATTATTGCCAAGAAATTTTTTCGATTTGTTTTCATGCAGGTGCAGGTGGTCATGCTCTTCATGATGATGTTCTACTGGTACAACTTCATAACCAAGGCGTTCAATCCCCTTTTTGATTCTTTCTTTAGAAATAGTAGCGTCTTTATCAAAGCTTACATCACCGCCGATAAAATTGACCTTTACATTTTTAAGCCCTTCTTTTTCGAGGTATTTGTTGATAGACAAAGCACAGTTGGTGCAAGTCATTCCTTCTACTTTCAGATTTACCGTTTCCATATAACTTATATAAGCACTTATGTATCTGCAAAATTACCAAGCACGTCTTTCTTTGTAAAAAATATAAACTCAACCATGTTGCATTTTATGGGCTTTAACTAACCTCAGTTTGTTAACCTGCTATTAAAAGATTTGATGGAATGAATTGATTGAAGAAAAAAAGAAGATTTGTTAAAGACAAACGGTGAAACTGCTATTGGGATTTTATAAATAAAGTTTTCATGTGGGTGTAAAGTCTACTGGTTCGACTATTCAATGAGTTTATGTTTTTTAAACTTGCCGTTTCCCATTTCTTCGATCGCAGTATCCAATCTTTTGCTATGGGCATTTGTTGAAATTAAGTAAATAGTTTCCATAAAGGAATTATACTCGGCAAGGCTTATTACAACCACATTCTTCCCTTTGCCTCTCGAAGCAACTATTATTTCTGAGTCTTTAGACACCTTATTTAGATTTTCAGCAAGACTGTTTCTGAATTCCGTATAATTAAGTACTTCCATACGTGCTTGTTTAGGTACAAGGCCAAAGAGTTAATTTTTGTGTAAAGAGAGGAATATTTTACTCAAACAAACTCTGCTGTGTCGTATTTGAATTCGATTGTTCCACCCAATACATCTTTACAGATTTGCTGTAATCTTCAAAGCGCGTGCCCACCGTTTTCCATCCTGTAACTTCAATATTCTTCCCAATCTTATATTTTATTTTTTGTGTTTGCGCTCCTCTGCCTTTTTCAAAATATAAAACAGGATCATCAGTTGTGGTTACGGTTTCCAGCACGATATTTTTATCTTCCTTAATAAAGAAGAATTTGTTATGCAGGCTTGTCGTTTCAATTTTAAAGCGCTTTACATAGTATTGTTTTTTATCTAAGTCTGCATACACAGCGGTGATAATTTTTTCGGGGTCGAATTTTTCTATCATTAATATTTTCTCTGCATCAAAACGTTGGATTAATTCAAGATCAGTCAGTTCATAACTGCCATCTTTATACAACACCAATATTTTATCTTCAGCTTCAAAGCTGCCCAATAAAATACCTTTTTCATCGCCGTTCAACCTGCCATATATATTATCAAACCAAAGTCTTCTTCCCGCCAATGTTGCGGTACCTTTTTCTTTAAACTTAACAATGCGTATGGGATATTTTGTTACCTGGTTGCCCATGCTGCCGCGGCCTTTAATATCCAGTGTTTCAAAATAAAAATCAAATTCTTTTATACGCGCAGAACAATTTGGGCTTAAAGTGATCTTTACCACTTCCGCTTCTCCATTTGGATTTACAGATAAATACTGAACCTTACTTTTATCGCTGCCTTTGGTGAGATCATATTCTTTATCGCGTGTAATGCCGGTAACATTAAAACGTTTGGCATAACTTATTCCGGAAGCGCCATCAGTATAGATCATGTTATACGTGGTGCGGTCATCATTTTTTAAGAACACAGCCGCATGTAAAATATCTTTCCCGATAAAAGTTTTGTCGGCCACTTTTATCACTTTCATGATACCGCGTTTAGTGAATGCAATAATGTCATCAAATTCTGAACAGTCGCACAGAAATTCATCTTTCTTTAAACCTGTCCCGATAAAACCTTCGTCACGGTTGATATATAATTTTGTGTTGGCGATAGCAACCTGCTTAGCTTGTATCGTATCAAATAATTTTATCTCCGTTCTGCGCTCTTTTCCTTTGCCATATTTTTTTTGAAGATTTTCAAAATACGCCACAGCAAAATCAACAAGATTATTCAGGTCATAGTTTACCTGTTTGATATTTGCCTCGATACCTTTTATCTGTTCATTCAATTCATCGATGTCAAGTTTATAAATTCTGCGTACAGGTTTTTCAGTGAGTTTTAAAATATCTTCTTTTGTTACCGGCCGTTTTAATTTCTTTTTGAAAGGATCAAAAGCCTTATCAATAGCAGCAATTACTTTGTCCCAGGTCTCGTGTTTCTTTTCAAGTTCTTTGTAGATCTTTTCTTCAAAGAATATTTTTTCGAGTGAAGTATAATGCCACTTATCTTCCAATTCGCCGAGTTTGATTTCAAGCTCGCGTTGTAAAAGATCTTTTGTTTTGTCAACAGATATTTTCAGCAGTTCGTGCACACCAATAAACCTCGGCTTCTGATCAACGATCACACAGGCATTGGGTGATATGCTTAGTTCGCAATCGGTGAAGGCATATAAAGCATCAATAGTTATATCCGGCGAAACACCGGCTGCAAGTTCAACAATGATCTCCACATGTTTTGCCGTAGCATCCGTTACTTTTTTGATCTTGATCTTGCCCTGCTCATTTGCTTTCACAATGGAATCCATCAACGAAGAAGTGGTAATACCATAAGGAATACTTTTTATAATAAGTGTTTTTTTATCACGCTCTTCAATGGCTGCGCGAACCCGCACTTTGCCGCCTCGTTTTCCCTCGCTGTAATTGGATGGATCCATCAACCCGCCGGTGATAAAGTCGGGCAGCAGTTCAAATCTTTTACCGCGCAAATATTTTATAGAGGCTTCACATAATTCAATGAAATTATGTGGGAGAATTTTTGTGGATAAGCCCACTGCAATACCTTCTGCACCCTGTGCCAGCAATAAAGGGAATTTCATGGGCAGCGTAACCGGTTCCTGCTTTCTACCGTCATAACTCAATTGCCATTCTGTTGTTTTTGCATTGAAGGCGACTTCCAGTGCAAACTTTGATAAACGCGCTTCAATATATCGTGGTGCAGCCGCGTCATCTCCTGTTCTTACATCGCCCCAGTTGCCTTGTGTATCGATCAGTAATTCTTTTTGTCCCATATTCACCAGGGCATCGCCAATGCTTGCATCGCCATGTGGATGATATTGCATGCTCTGACCGATGATATTCGCCACTTTATTGAAACGGCCATCATCCATTTCCTTCATCGCATGCAGGATGCGGCGCTGTACCGGTTTCAAACCATCTTCAACGGCGGGCACAGCGCGTTCAAGGATCACATAAGAGGCATAATCCAGGAACCAGGTTTTGTATTGGCCCTGTACACCGGTTTCATTAGTGAGTATATTTTTTTGCTCTGCCATGTTTTTGACTAAACGTTCTGCAATAAAATCAAATACGCAATAATCAATGTTCAATTTTCAATACTCATTGACGGATGCTCAACACTTGAATATTGATTATTGAGCGTTGTTTATTGAATATTTTTTGCTGTTTATACTGTTATATCCAATTCCGGTTTTTCTTCTTCGCTTACCACGCCCGGCAATTTCAGAATAATATCTTTCCATCCATTTTTCCAGTCCCCGGTCAATTCAATTTTCCCTTCATTAATTAATTGTTTCATGCGCCATACAAGAAAGACATCGCCTGTATGCAGTTTCATTTTCGAGAACAGTGTATTAAAGATTTTATGAAGTTTTTGCGGCTCTCTTGTTAATGCGGCAAGGATATTATCATCGTAATAAGAAGCGTCTTGACTGATAATTTTTTTGCCGCCTTCCAATATTCTTACAATACCGTTTTCCACACATAATTTTTTCCATTCATCGCCATCCAGTTCAAATTCACTGATGGTTACCGGGCGTGCCAGTTTTTTCGCTTTGATAAATTCCTTTGGCGGAATTTCAAACAGGTCTCTTGGATAAAAAATACTTCCTTTTGTGTTGATAAAAGGCAGGTTATTCAATGAGAGAATATAAACGCGGCCTTCAAATTCTTTTAATTGATTTATCAGCCAATAATAACCGCAAACATCATGTTGATTCGGCGCCATCCAAATCCAGGCCTGTTGCGATTCGTCCTTCAATTTCTCTTTTAAGTGGTGAACGGTAAGTTTATCGTCAACGATATCCAGTTGCTCCGTGTATGGAGAATCGCTCAATACTTCTTTTATCCAATCCCTTCTGCGTTGATACCCCTCTGTCTCATAAATATCAGCGATCGGGCCAACGGCAAATTCGTCTTTTATTTCGATGATCTCGCCTTTCAAAGATTCGTCCAATGCAATTGCTGCCTGTAAAGTATCTACGTCTGATGTTTGAAAAACTATGTGTATCATAAAACCCTGGTCCGCCTAATGCGGAGAATTTTTTTAAGTTTAAAATATTATTTTTCAGATAATAGTTCAATGCCTTCTGCTTCAGGGCACTTCAAAATCGCTGTCATGGCTAACCGGATTTGGAATTCCATGCAATTTGCAAATAGCTAAAATGATTGCATCATTGGGAAGTAAATTGTACTTAGCCATTAAACCCGGTACAACAGAATATAATCGTTTATCATTTTCTATAAAGTGGCAGGTCTTAATTAGTTTATATTGACTTGAAGTGGCAAATACACTAGCTATTTGTTTTGTTTCATGCAGCGTTTGAGGTGATTTATTTCCATTATAGGCTAGAAAATGAAAAAGAAATTCGCTTAATACTGTTTCATTCACAAGGCATCTGAAAATGTCGTTAGCTAATAATTCAGAAAAAATCCTAAGTTTATTTCCTTTATTATATTCAATCAATACAGAAGAATCAATAAAAAAATCATTGATAGTAAACATCATATTTTCCAACTTTTATGTTTGGAAATTTGTCCTTTCCAACAAATTTTCTCAGAATTTCAACTCTTTTATGTGCCGGCAGATTTGCCCAGTTTTCTTCATCGTCAATATCTGTACTAATAGTAATTTTTACATCTTGATTATTATACAATTCCGGTAAATCAACAACAACTTTACCGTCAATAACTTTCTGAGTTGTTTCCAAAATTTCCATAACAAAACATTTCTGCAAATTTACCCGAATTATTCTTACTCCCCTTCAGGGGATGGGGGCTTCTTCCTCCACCAAATCTATCTCCACTCTCAAATTATCAATAATAAACTCCTGCCTTTGTTGCGTGTTCTTGCCCATATAATATTCCAGCAATTGTTGAATGTGTTCGCCTTGTTCTAATATCACCGGTTGTAAACGCATGTCTTCCGCAATAAATCTTTCAAACTCTTCCGGTGATATTTCTCCCAATCCTTTAAACCTGGTTATTTCCGGTTTACCACCTAACTTTTTAATGGCCGCCTGTTTTTCTTTTTCATCATAACAATAAAAAGTTTCTTTTTTATCTCTCACTCTGAACAAAGGCGTTTCTAAAATATGTACATGTCCACGCTTAACAAGATCGGGAAAGAACTGCAGAAAGAAAGTCATGATGAGCAATCGTATATGCATGCCATCCACATCAGCATCTGTTGCAATCACAATATTGTTATAACGCAAACCTTCCAGGCCATCTTCAATATTCAATGCATGCTGCAGTAAATTGAACTCTTCATTTTCATACACTATCTTTTTCGTGAGGCCATAACAATTCAAAGGCTTGCCGCGCAGACTAAACACAGCCTGTGTTTCAACATTCCTTGCTTTGGTAATAGAACCACTTGCGCTGTCGCCTTCCGTAATAAAAATCGTAGAAGCATTTTGCAATGCAATAAAAGCTTCCTTATTTTTTGCTGGTGGCTCATCGTTCAAATGCGTGTGGCAATCGCGCAGTTTTTTGTTATGAAGATTTGCTTTTTTGGCTCTTTCATTGGCCAGTTTTTTTATGCCTGCCAGCTCTTTACGTTCGCGTTCACTTTGTTCAATACGCTTCTTTAAAGCGTCTGCAGTTTGTGCATTGCGATGCAAAAAATTATCTAATTCCTTCGATAAAAAATCCTGTACAAAATTCTTCATCGTAGGGCCGCCTTCATATACTGTTTGCGAACCCAGTTTTGTTTTTGTCTGGCTTTCAAAAACAGGTTCCTGCACACGCACAGAAATAGCTGCTACAATGCTCTGTCTTATATCAGCGGCCTCATAATCTTTCTTAAAAAAATCACGTATCGTTTTCACATACGCTTCACGGAATGCCTGCTGGTGGGTGCCGCCCTGCGTGGTGTATTGTCCATTTACAAAAGAAAAAATATCTTCTCCATAATCGCTGTTATGCGACAGCGCAACTTCAATATCCTCGCCTTTTAAATGAATGATATTATAACGCAGCTCATCAGGATTCGATTTGCGTTGCAACAGATCAAGTAAGCCGTTCTTACTAACATATCTTTTATTATTAAGGTTGATCACGAGCCCCGCATTCAGATAGCAATAATTCCAAAGCTGATCATCTAAATATTCAGTCCTGAAATGAAAATTCTTAAACACACCCTCATCGGGAATAAATGTTATCAGCGTTCCGTTCTCTTCGCCGCTTTTCGCCTCTTTGTATTCTTTTATCAAAACACCCTTTTCAAATTCTGCGGTCTTAACTCTGCCTTCGCGAAAACTATCCACCTTAAAATAGTCGCTTAAGGCATTCACCGCTTTTGTACCCACGCCATTTAACCCAACGCTTTTCTGAAACGCTTTACTGTCGTATTTGGCGCCGGTGTTTATTTTGCTTACAACATCAACAACTTTTCCAAGCGGTATGCCGCGACCATAATCCCGAACAGTAACTGTTTTGCCCTGTATCACAATATCAACATGCTTACCATAACCCATCGTATGCTCATCAACACAGTTATCAATCACTTCTTTCAGCAACACATAAATGCCATCGTCAGGTGATGAGCCATCGCCCAACTTACCGATATACATCCCCGGCCGCAAACGAATATGTTCCCGCCAGTCGAGGCTGCGGATACTTTCCTCCGTATAATCAAACAGGTCTTTTTCTGCCATATCAATTGATTAAGCCAATTTTCAATTGGCTGATTTTTATTTTTATGTTACCGGCTGCGGTATTGCATGGCATCACGGTTGTGTCACTCCCTTGTGCTGCGGTTTTTCATGGCAGCTTTTGGTTTAAATTCTTAGTTGCCTTTTTAACCTGACAGCTTAATACTTCTAAGTGACAAAGGCGACTTTAGTGACGATATAAAAAGAGTATCCTAAACTGCTTAAACGAAACGGCGCCCATGCCTGACCTTATCGCTTATGCCTTAATAAGGTAATAAGGTTTTGTAAGCAATTTATATTACACTGTTACTAAGGTTTAAAACCATCACTTTTAAAGCCTCCATAAACTCCGTTCTGCAATCTTCTGCTCTGCGAAGTTGTGGCTGATCTCCTGGCTTTTTATAAGAATTACCGTGCAAACCTGCAACGTGTATAATACCATGCCATAAACAACAGCCAACCTTATTACCTTAGTAACAGGCAAAACAATAATAAGCCAAACCTTATTAGCTTATTATGTAATTAATTTATAGTGCAACTCTGCAAAGCCTCACTCTGCAAAATCCCCTGGCTTTTTTAAAGAACTATTTATACAAAACCAATGCGGGCAAAAGTAATATTACACCCGGCAATGCAATGTAAAGGTTTCCAAAAAATCATTTGTATCCGTTAATACACGTATGTTCATAAGTTATTATTGCGATTATGGCATATTCATTGCGAACTTGCAAACCATTATCATTAAATTCCAATACATGAAGCGTCTCATCTTGTTTATTTTTTTATTTTCTGTTATATCGTTTGTTAATGCACAACGTATAAAAGTTTTAACAGATTCTGCTAAAATCTCTTTACGTGGCTTAAGCGTTGTAAACGACAATATTGTTTGGGCAAGCGGAAGTAAAGGGCAGGTTGCAAGAAGTACAGACGGAGGAAAAAAATTTGATTGGATAACTGTAAAGGGCTATGAGCAAAGAGATTTTCGTGATGTGGAAGCGTTTGATGCCAATACTGCTTTAATAATGGCAGTTGATTCGCCTGCAGTTATTTTAAAAACAACAGATGGCGGTAAATCGTGGAAGGAAGTTTTTCATGATGATACGAGGGGAATGTTTTTAGATGCTATGAGTTTTACTGCTGACGGGAATGGTATTGTGGTAGGCGATCCCATCGCCGGTAAATTATTCATTGCAACCACTGTAAACAATGGAGACAAGTGGCTGGCATTAAGGCCTGAAGATAATGGCTACACGGCTGCAGAAGGGGAAGCTTTTTTTGCTTCCAGCGGCACGAATGTAAAGTTGGATGGCAGTAAGTATACACCGTTTATCTGTTTTGCAACAGGCGGTACAGATTCAAGATTATTTATTAATGGTTCGCCGGCGGCTTTAAGTATTATTCACGGCCAGGGTTCACAGGGCGCCAATTCTGTTGATGTTGATGCAGCCTTAAGAAAAATTGTTATTGTTGGCGGCGACTATACAAATGACACCCTTACAAAAGATAACATTGAATTGTTTACCATAAATGGCGAACAATTATTAAGAGCGCCTGTGCAAACACCTCCGCATGGTTACAGAAGTTGTGTTGCTTTTCTTACATCAAATGTTTTAGTTACATGTGGCACATCAGGTGTTGATGTGTCCACCGATGGCGGCCTGAACTGGAAGCTGATCTCCAATGAAAGTTTTCATGTTTGTGCAAAAGCAAAAAAAGGGAGTGCCGTTTTTTTAGCAGGTAAAGATGGAAGAATAGCGAAGCTGGTGCAGTGAGTATTGTCTTTCAAAACATTATTTCTAAAAAACCGCAAATACAACACATTCCTGTTTTAAAACCTTAGTAACATAAACATTGCACAATTCAACTGACCTTATTAGCTTATTCACTTGAGCGCAAAATAAGCTAATAAGGTTTGCATGTTCCTTGAACTTGCTTTGCTACTAAGGTTTGTGCTAATTGTGATTACAAAGCATAATCAGGGTATACCGATGAATTAAATTCTAAGAAAGGAGGATTGCGAAACTGGTCCAGTGAGATTCAATAGTAAAAGATCATCTCAGCACCATCTGCCTGTCTGCATCTAATCTTATTAAAATGAAGATCATTATTGTAAACGTAAGTAGCGAAGATCCGCCATAACTTACCAGTGGCAGCGGGATCCCGATCACCGGGAATAATCCAACTGTCATGCAAACATTCACCGTGATATGAAAAAATAAAATGCTTGCAACGCAATAGGCATATACGCGACTGAAAGAACTTCGCTGGCGTTCCGCAAGCTGTACTATTCTGAATAGCAATATAAAATAAATAGCAAGGAATACGAACGAGCCTATAAACCCAAATGCTTCACCCAGCGATGTAAAAATGAAATCGGTGTGTTGTTCGGGCACATATTTGCCGCGGGTTTGTGTTCCTTTCAAAAATCCTTTTCCTAAAAAACCGCCTGAACCAATGGCTATTTTACTTTGCCTTACATTATAGTCATCCGGTTTGGCAGCAGTTTTACCGGTTATTGCCTCAGCCTCCAGTGCATGCTTATTCTTGCTGCAGTCATATTCTTTTCCCACTGCACTGTAAATACGCTGGCTTTGATAACATTCAAAAACATTATCGAAAATATAAGGCACGGCAAAACGCTGTATGCCTACGCACACGAACCATACAGATGCGATTAAAATTAAAAGCCCCCAGCGTTTCCGAACAAATATCTGCCGGCGGAACATAAACACCAGGAAACCCGCAACAAGTGTTAAAATAACAGCCAGGGTGTTTTTTTCCATCAGCAGGGTTGCCACCACCAACGCGCCAAAAGAGAAGCCGATGATCAAAATAATTCCCGGCAGCCCTTCGCGGTACATCACGATAAAAAAGCTCAGGTAAGCCAAGGCAAGCCCCGTTTCATGCTGCAATACAGACAGCATTGCCGGCAACATGGCAATCGCTACTGCTATCACCTGCGACTGCAGTTTTGTAAAATCCATGTTGAGCTGCGACAAATATTTTGATAAAGCCAGGGCAGCGAATATTTTACAAAGCTCCGCCGGTTGAAGATTGAAACCGCCTCCCAATGGTATCCAGCTTTTTGAACCGTTTATATCTTTACCGATGGCAAAAACGGAAAGCATCAACACGATACCGAAAACGTACAGCAGGTTGGCGAATGCAGGATATAATTTACTGTCGCTTAGCGTGATAAATGTGGCGGCTACAAGACAAATACCGGAGAATAAGATTTGCTTGCTATAATTGGTTTTCCCCTGGAAAAATGATTCTGCACTAAAAGTGGCCGGGTTATATTCAACCATGAATATGCAGAGAATACCTATACCTACCAATGATGCGTACAACCAAACGGTGAGCCAGTCAACACCTTTTGAAACAGATTTTTGATAACCATTGCTCATAACTAATTGGGTTTACGGTTCTTTTTATCCTCAGGATTTTGCATAGCCGGCTTAAGCTTTATTCTTACAGAATCTTTATCATCATTGTCTTTGCGGTTGGGTTCTGCCTCGGGGTCAAAGGTAACCGGCTTTATAGTCTCAAGGTTGTTCTGAATGGCCGGAGCGGAGTCGGCATTTATTTTTTGCAACTGCAGTTGCCTTACCAGCTTGAGCGAATCCTGTTTACGATACCAGTTTTTAATGGCATCGGGAATCAGGTTGGCTTCGCTGATCCTTTCCACTTCAGGTAACCTTGCTGATGAGATCGAATCTTTCAGGTATTTCTCCATCATTAATGAGGCGATCGGCGCAGCCCATGTAGCGCCATAACCAGCATTTTCCACTACTACGCAAATAGCGATCTTAGGATTTTCCCTTGGCGCAAACGCAACAAACAACGAGTGGTTCTTGCCATGAGGATTCTGGGCGGTACCGGTTTTGGCGCAAATATCTATGCCTTCAATTTTCACGCGTGCCGCCGTACCAAAAGTGGCCACATCGTGCATGCCTAATTGTACCGCATTATAAGATGAATCAGAGATATGCGTAAGCGCTTCCCGCTTTTCCCTGTATTTGCCAAGAAATTGCGTGTCTGCAATGGTTTCATGTTCTATGCTGTCAACAAAATGCGGTGTATAATAATAGCCTTTATTAGCAATGATGCACATTGCGTTTGCCATCTGCAATGGCGTTACCAGCATGCGGTCTTGCCCTATTCCTAAAGTAACAATGTTACAACTGTTCCACCTGGGCCCTCCAAAATCCCTGTTATAACCCGAAGTATCTGGAATATTGCCGTCATCTTCACCGGGCAGGTCAATATCAAGATCAACGCCCAGGCCGAAAGCATTCATATATTTTTTCCATTGCAGGTACCCCATTCTTGTGTTCGCATATTTTTTATTGTCGACTATCATGCGAAATACCTGGGAGAAATAGGAATTGCAGGACCATGCGATGGCTGTTCTCAGGTCTTTTGAATGGCCCGACCAATGTTCTGTGCACTTGACAGGACGGCCGCAGGAATAATAGGCGCCGCCGCAGGGATAGCCGTAGGACGGTGTTATTAAACCTTCGTCCAATGCGACCAGGGCGTCAATTGGTTTAAATGTTGAACCCGGAGGGTACTGTCCCTTGATGGCGCGGTTAAGCAAAGGCCTTGCCGTATCTAAAATAAGCCTCCCGAAATTCTTACGCCGTTGGGAGCCGGTGAGCATGGCCGGATCATAACCCGGGGACGTGGCCATTGCCAGTACGCCGCCTGTTTTGGGATCAATGGCTACAGCACTCCCGATCTTATGCTGCAGTAATTTTTCAGCCAGAAGCTGCAGATCGATGTCCAGACTTGAATGAAGATTTCTTCCGGCAATCGCAGCCGTATCGAAGTTTCCATTATTAAATGGCCCCTGAATCCTGCTTTTGTTATCGCGTATAAATCGCTTTATGCCACGCTGACCCATCAGTACTTTTTCATAGCCCCTTTCCAACCCATTCATACCCGCATAATCGCCCTGCTCGTAGCCTTCGCCCGCATGGCGTTTTAAAAAATTACTGTCAACCTCTCCCAGGTAACCTAATACATGGGCAGCCGCATGAAAGGGGTAGGCCCGCACAGGCCGCTCCACGATGTTAAAACCGGGAAATTTGTACATGTTCTCATTCAACCTTGCATACACTTCATCGTTTATCAGTGGCTCGAACATGCCCGGCTTATATCTTGAGTTTTTGATGATCGCCGTAATAATTTTTTTTCTGAACTCTGCCGTGTCGATACCTAAAATATCACAAAGTGCAGCCGTATCGGTGCCTTTGATCTCTGAAGGAGTGACCAGCAGGTCCCACATCACCGTATTTTCGAGAATGGCTTTGCCATGCCTGTCATAAACAACACCGCGATCAGGATATATCACCTTGCGGTAAACAGCATTGTTCTCCGCCTGCAGCTTATATTCTTTGGAAAATATCTGCAGATTTAATAACTGCAATATGATGAGCAGAAAAACAAGAATAAAAATTATCTGTATGATCCTGCTCCTGGATTGATTGTAAACCGGCATCTGTAAGTTGAAACGAATTTAGTGTTCCCCGGTTGCAAAATTGATGATTACAATAGGATAACAACGGCAACTGTGCAAAAAATTTTATAAAACTTACAGTTTGAAAAAACATTGTTGATAACTTGAATATTCTCTTTGATCAATAGTTCAAAAATTGTTTCGTATGAGGCAGGGCAGGAACGGTCAACCGTCGATAGTCCACCGTCCACAGCCATTACGTTAGGAAAGAAATTTACCATGCGCTTTTTGTGTACGCAGCTTTTGTTGGTCTTGTGACCAACAAATTCAATTGCCGAAAATGATGTTGATGCGTTTATGAACTTGCCGGTGACAACACCGGCAAGGGTAGAGATCAATAGTTCAAAAATTGTTTTGTATGAAGCGGCAACGGGAATGGTCAACAGTCCACCGTCCACAGTCCACCATCGTTCAGGTTTAATGGTGAATAAAAAAAATAACTTTTTATACTATCGGTATAAAACTTTGAAACCCAAATAAAAATGCCTGTGGTGCATTCATATTAAGCAGGATAATTATTTCAAAAAATGGGGTTTATAATTAATTTTGAATTTCACCTGCTTACTTGTTTGTCATGGATATATTTCAAATACTTGCTGATGAAGCGAAATCTTTTTTTGGTATTAGCGGTTTGCTCGATATGTACAAGAGCGGCGATTACAGTAAACTGCTTACGCTGGATGGCATCTTTGCCATGGTTTCACCCGTGATACCATTAATACTTGTACTGGAGATCATCCGTGCGTTGGTGTATAAAAAATTCAAGATCGAAGATTACAAGGTTTCGTTCTTCATTTTCGTTTTTAACCGCGTTGTTTCAAGATTTATTTCCATTGCTGCGGTTGCCTTTTGTATTGCCCTGCTGGAAAAATATGCCATATTCACCTCATCGCTTAAATGGTACTGGCTTATTTATGGCTATGTTATATGGGAGTTCTCGCATTTTATTTATCATTTCCTCGCGCATAAAATCCGCATATTATGGTGCCTGCATTCCACGCATCATGCGCCACAACAAATGAACCTGTTCGTAAGCTTTTCTCATTTTTTCCTGGAAGCGCCTTATGCCGATGTTATAAGAACATCTATTTGTATCCTGCTGGGGGTTAGCCCGCCACTGTTATTTTTAATAATGTTCATCGATGGTACATGGGGAGCGTTTATTCATGTAGGTGAAAACGTTATAAAAGATGGACGCCTCGGTTTCCTGAACAACATTATACTTACACCTTCCCATCATCGTGTGCATCATGCAAAGAACCCGCAATATCTCGATACCAATTTCTGCAACCTGCTGAACATCTGGGACAAGGTTTTTAAAACATATAAAGTAGAAGAACGCGCAACTGATCCTGTGTATGGCATAACCAGGAAAATGAACCCCAACAATTTTATGGATGTTTATTTTGGCGAGATCGTTGCTTTATGGAAAGATGTAAGAAAAGCACCCGGTGTGAAGAATAAGCTTCTGTACATTGTTATGCCACCGGGATGGAGCCATACCGGCCATCATTCAACAGCGAAAGTGGTAAGAGAAGAATTTGAAAAGCAACATCACCAGGAAGCATTTGAACAGGAATCTGTGATGACCACTTAAGAACTTAAGAATATTGCTCCTGCCCGACTGAAGTCATTCAGGCGGGGGATTTCGGGATTTAGCGATTCTGCGATTTCCCAATTCCAAAATCCCAAAATACTTCTTATACATTCAACAACCTTTCCGCCGCTTCCTTCAGCGTTTCCTCTTTTTTGGCAAAACAAAAGCGTAGTACTTTGTTGTCTCTTTTGTCCTGGTAAAAACTGCTCATGGGCACAGTGGTAACGCCATATTCCTTCGTTAACCTTACAGCCAGCTCCATATCATTTTCATCGCTGAAATCTTTATAACTGTAGCATTGAAAATAACTGCCGTGGGAAGGAATGGCTTTGAATTTTGTGTCCTTCATTAGTTTCTGAAAATAATCTCTTTTGCGCTGAATGAATTTTCCTATCGAAAGATAAGCTTCTTCATTATCCAGGAATTCTGCCAGGCCATATTGCACAAAGCTGTTGCAGCTAAAGCAATTGAACTGGTGTATTTTTCTAAACTCTTTCATGAGCATGGGTGAGGCAATGCAATAACCTATCTTCCATCCGGTGCAGTTGTATGCTTTGCCAAAAGAAAAACAAACAAAGCTTTTTTCAAGCAGTTCGGGATAACGCAGCATACTGTAATGCGGAATGTCGTCAAACGTTAAATGCTCGTACACCTCATCGCTTACAATGAAAATATTTTTGTTCAGCACAATTTTCTTCAACTGTTCAATATCATTTTCTCTTAAAACAGCGCCGGTAGGATTATGTGGTGAATTGATAATGATAGCCTTTGTTTTCGACGTGATCTTTTCTCTCACTTCATCCCAGGGTATGCTGTAATTGGGATACTGCAACTGAACTAAAACAGGTTTTGCACCATTTACAATCACATTTGGAATATAGCTGTCGTAAGCCGGTTCAAAAACGATCACCTCGTCGTTTCTTTCCAATATGCTCGTGAGTGAAGTATAAATGGCATAGGTTCCGCCGGGCGTTACCGTGATCTGTGTTTCGGGGTCAATAGGCGTTTTATACAATTTCTCCGCCTTTGCGGCAAGTTTTTCGCGCAGCAGCAACAAACCGCTCATGTGCACATACTGATTATTGCCTTTCAGCATGGCGGCATTCACCAGCGAGATCAATTCTTTACTCATCATAAAATCTGGATAACCCTGGCCCAGGTTGATGGCGTTATGTTCAGCAGCCAATTGGCTCATTACGGTAAAAATAGTCGTACCGGTATCGGGGAGCTTGGAGTGGATCATATTAAAACAAAAATAAGAGGAACTACTTCTCTGTGGTAAAGAATTTATTAATAAAAATCGACTGCTTACCTTAAACAATATTTTACCTTTCAAGCGCAAAATCATGCCAATAATCAGCTTTTTTATTTAATATGAATCGCATTGACCGTTTGTCTGCTATCCTGATACAACTTCAGTCAAGAAGGCTGGTGAAAGCGCAACATCTTGCCGATAAATTCTCCATAAGTCTGCGAACAGTTTACCGCGATGTACATGCTCTGCAGGAAGCGGGTGTACCCGTGATTGGTGAGGCCGGTACAGGTTATAGCCTGATGGAAGGTTATAAATTGCCCCCGGTAATGTTTAACGAAGCGGAGGCTTCTGCTTTATTAACCGCAGCAAAGCTGATGCAATCAAAAACGGATGCCAGCTCATCAAAACACTACGGTTCGGCATTGGATAAAATAAAAGCTGTGCTAAGGCTTACAGAGAAAGACCACATAGAAGAAATTGATGAGCATGTGATGGTGGTGCAACATCCGGCTATACGGTTCGACCCTCCCGCAGAGCTGCACCTGCAACCTATTCTAAAAGCAATTGCCAACGCTGCCGTTATTGATCTTACCTATAATGCTATTGAAACTAATGAGATCACGCATCGTACCGTTGAGCCTGTTGGCATTTATAACCTCGGCAATCACTGGCATTTGGTGGCATTTTGCCGGCTTAGGAATGACTACCGGAATTTTCGCACCGACAGGATCGAACGTTTAATTTGCACCGATGAGCCTATGTCAAAAACGCATCCGCCTTTACAGGAATTTATCAATAAAATGTCATCGGGGCGGGAAGTAATAAAAGTGGTAATTGAAGTGGAGCGGGAGATCATCAAATATTTCGGCGACCAGAAATACTATAATGGTTTTGTAAAAGAAGAAGATGCAGGCGACTGTGTACGCCTTACTTTTTTAACCGGCTCACTGCAGGGTTTTGCCAGGTGGTTTATGATGTTTGGCGACCGCGCAAGGATCATTGAACCGGTTGAACTGAATGACAAAATTTTAGCGATTGCTGAAAATATTTTAAAAAAAATTGAAGAAACCCAAACACTGCTGACATAGGGTTGACACAAGTGGGTTGTTATTTTACGGTATAAAACAAACCACTATGACATTTATTGAATTTTTTAAACAGCAGTTTATTGAAGAAGGCGCCACTACGCGCAAAATGCTTTCCCGCATTCCGGATGATAAATTTGATTATAAGCCGCATGTGAAAAGCATGGACATCAAAAGGCTGGCAACACATATTGCAGACCTCCCGGGATGGTTACATTTTACTTTAACAACAGATGAGCTCGATTTTCAGCAGCCGTATGCAATACCTGAAATCAATACTACAAAAGACCTGGTGGATTTTTTTGAGAAGCGTTATAATGAAGGCCTTTCCGTTTTAGTGCCTGAGAGCGAGCAAATGTTAGACAAGCCATGGACGCTCAGGAACGGTGAAAAAATTTACAGCACCAGCCCCAAGATTGACATTATAAGAATGGCATTGAGCCAGCAGATACATCACCGGGCGCAGTTAGGTGTGTTCTTAAGATTGCTCGACATACCTATCCCGGGCAGCTACGGCCCAAGCGCTGATGAAAATTTTATGTAACCATTTTTAATAACGCGGGTCAGGTTTGTTTTTATAAGATCAGATCTGCGTTATTTTCTCACACCTCATTTCATTTATTCATGCACCTGTTTAAGTTGATCATTCTTGTTGTTAAGATTGCAACCATGCTTGCAAAGCAATGTTGCCTAACCCCATCCCCTAAAGAGGGAACGAAGGAATTAAAAATATTGCCTTCCCCTTTAGAGGATAGAGGTAAAACAAAAATTTGAAATGCATCTCAACAGTATAAAGAAATCTTAGATACTTTTTACTTTCGGATATTTGATGTAACGATCAACAAAACAAGAGCATGACAATTGAGCATTTGGCGATCTGGGTGGATGACCTTGAAGCAATGCGCCGGTTTTATACAACATATTTTGCCGCGACCAGCAATGAAAAATATACGAATGCAAAAAAAGGATTCAGTTCCTATTTCCTCGCATTTGGAGAGAATAAAACACGCCTGGAACTAATGCATAGGGATGACATTTTTGATCCCTCCGGGAAAAGAGGTTTTGCCAAAGGCGTTGCGCATTTTGCAATAGCAACCGGAAGTAAGGAAAATGTTGACCAGTTGACTGAACGTTTACGTGCCGACAATTACACTATTGAAAGCGAACCAAGGCTGACCGGCGACAGCTATTACGAAAGCGTGGTATTGGACCCGGAAGGAAATTATGTAGAGATTACAGTGTAGGCTGTCACCGAGGTCATAAGAAATAACGATCATTTTTTCTTATCCCATAAACAGAATGCTTCGGAAATAAATTCCAAAATTCCAAAATCCCGAAATCTCAAATTCCGAAATGATGCTGACGTATCTTAAACTCTTTCCCTATACAATTTCTTTGCTTCCTGCTGCTTGCGGTATTGCGAAGGTGTAAGTCCGGATAATTTTTTAAAAACATCATTGAAAGTGGAAATAGAATTGAAGCCGGAATCATACGCGATAGATGCAATTTTATGGGATGACCTTACAGGATCGGTTAATAAGGTTTTTGCTTCCTCTACGCGGTAATGATTGATGCAGTCATAAAAAGATTTACCCAGCTTTTCATTCAACGCCTGTGATAAATGATGGCGGCTGCAGGAAAGCGATACAGCGAGTTCATCGATGGTGAGTTCGGGTTCGAGGTAAGATTTATCGTGCTGCATTTTATTTTCAAGCGATATAATGATGTTTTGCATTGCTTCTTCACAAAGCCCGGAATTGGAGTATTTTTTTGCAGGCAGATGTATGGAAAACGTTGGCGCATGCGTATTAAATTGCTGATCATTCTGGCCATGAATAATAGTAAATAATTCCGGTTGGTTCCAGGCTTTATAACTGATCCGGTAAATAAAAAAGCTAAGCGCTACAAATCCAAAACGCACATTGCTCCAGTTAGGATAATTGTAATATATCAGGTAAATAGCAATAGCAATAATTGAACAAACAATTAATGAGCTTATCACTAATTGACGGAGCCATTGCATGCGCATTTTGATGATTGTGCCTGAACCGGAAACAATTGCAGGGCTCCGTTTATTCAGGATGTTTAATGCCAATACATGATAAACTCCTAAGCTTATCAACTGCAATACCATTGACCAGGAGGTTCTAAACAAAGGAATAAATACCGCAGGTACGCCCTGGTATGGATCGCTAAAAACAAAGAGCGATATAAATGCAATGCCTGGCAGAAAATGGAACACATCTTTGGGTACAGGTTGCCGGTAATTGGTAAAGCGGCAAACGAATAAGTATAATAACGGCCCGTATAAAAACGGCAGTTGGTAAGAAAAAGAATATAGCGGTTGCAGGTTATTCATCAGCCATATCTTATCGGCCACTTTCAATGATATCTGCAGCAGCATCACACACAGGTATGCCGCCAAAAAAACAAAGCCGGGTAATGCTTTTCTTTTTTTAAGCAACGAAAGAAAAAGAAAGATTCCCTGCAAACCACCTAATGCTAATAGTAAAATGTTAAGTTGGGGAGCATTCATATGCTGCAGATTTTAACTTAAGGTCAAAAAAATATTTTTACTAAAAAAGTCATTTGTGATAAACGGCTAAGCACAATAAGCTAGTGTAGATTTTATGAGGAAATCATCAAACAAAAATTCCGGACGATTTGCTTAAATCCTGGTTGGCTATTTTGCTTTGTACACAAATTTCCCTTCAAACATCGTCCATAACACTTTAGTATCTTTTAGCGCATCAGGTGTGATGGTAAGCACATCCCTGTCAACTAATATCATATCAGCATATTTGCCGGGCTCAATGGAACCAATGTTTTTTTCCATCAGCAATGCTTTGGCTGCGTTAATCGTATATGCATATAACATGTCAATTCGAGGCATGCATTGGGTAGAGTCAAGCACACCTTTTGAACCTAACCTTGTTTCAGCGGTATATATCGCCTCAAAAGGATTGGCGCTGCTTACATTCCAATCGCTTGCGCCGCAAATCGTTGTTCCGGCCTGCAACAAGGAACGGGCCGGGTATTGCCATTTGTAAATTGACGGATCAATATATGGTTTGAGAATATCTACGGTAGTGAAATCGCCATAAGCCCAAAGCAATTGTAATGATGCCAGTACATTGAGCTGCTTAAAACGTGCAAAATCTTTAGGCAAAGCAAACTGTATATGCGTGATGGTATGAGGGACGTTGTAATTGCGGTTTGCTTTCCGCGCTGCTTCAACACCATCTAATGCTGCGGTAACGGCAAGATCACCAATGGCATGTATATGAACGAGCAAGCCTTCTTTATCTGCGGTTACAACAAACTGATCAAATTTATCCGGATCAAAATTTAATACACCTGTTGAAGGTTTATTTATATATGGTTTTGAAAATGCCGCTGTTTGCGTTGGATACTCCGCCACGCCATCCGCAAATATTTTAAAACCGATGATATTTAAATCTTTTATGCCTTTGTATTGTTGCTGTAATAAATGTAATGCATGCACCTGTGCCATGGCATCTGTATCTGCATTTGCCACTACTGCTGCAGCAACGTGTGCGGTTAATTCATTTCGTTGCACTAAATTTTGATAAGCATTTAATATTTTATTGTTTTCGTTTCCGATGTTACCTGCCGCCGGGTCAAGCAACGCAGTGATGCCAAGACTATTGTTATATTCCATGGCTTTAACACCAGCCAGTTCCCAGTCGGTTTTAAAATCAGGAAGCACTGCATTTATTTTATCAAATGCACTATCGGCAAAAAAGCCGTTGGGTACAAAATCTTTATTAAATCCATAATAATTTCTTACTGCTGCTGATGATGCAATATAATCTTTTGTAACACCTGCTTTTTTTAGCAGCACTTTGTTCGCCCATGCTGTATGCCCGTCGGAGCCACGCAGTAATACAGGCATTTGCTTATACTTCTCTTTATTAAAAATTTGATCGAGCTCATCTAAATATGACCAGGTAGAAATATTGATGCCGTCAATTACAAGAAAGCCATCCACCATACCTGTTCCATCGGCCTGCACTTTTTCTGCAAAAGCAGCAAGGCTATCACCGAGGATCAAGAAATCAAAAGTATTGGCTCGTGTTAAGCTTTCGCCACCGTCAATTGCATGTTCATGGCTGTCAATTAAGCCCGGCATTAAAAAGCCTCCGTTGAGATCGATCTGCATGGCATTTGCTGTAACTGTTTTCTTTACTTCTTCATAATTACCAACAGCTACTATTTTATCATCTTTTATACATACAGCTTCTGCATAAGGTCTTTCTTTGTCAGCCGTAAATATTTTTGCATTAAAGAATATTTTTTCTGAAGCATTGCTGATAGAGTCTTTTTGTGACAGAACCGGCGATGAGAAGAAAATGAATAAGATTGCAGCAGTGATGATTCGTTTCAGGCCAGGCATAAGCGCTTGTTTAACCGCTCCAAATTAAATAAAACAGCGCTTGAAAAATTATTTATAAAATAAAGCGTGTACAACAATGCAAAACGGAACCAAACTAATCCTTGTTAAAACCATACATACTTTGATATGGCTATGCTTTAATGTGGTTATCTTTTATATGCTCTACGCTGTTATTAATGATAAATTGGATAACTGGCTTTGGGCAGGTTATGGGCTAATCATTATTGAAGGGGCAGTTTTGCTTGCGTTCAAATTTTTTTGCCCCCTGACGCTGCTGGCACGCAGGTATTCCGATTCAGCCAAAGAGAATTTTGATATCTATCTTCCAAACTGGTTGGCGAAATACAACAAACAGATCTATTCGGCGATTATGGTTATCATTGTTCTGTTGACGGTTTACCGTCTGCTCACATAAGTATCAACCATGAAAAAAAATATCCTGGCGATTATAGGAAGTGCAAGTAAGAATTCATCTAACCTGAAACTCGTGCAAAGAATTGCGGACTTAACACAGGATGATTTTGATATAACAATTTTCGACAGGTTATCATCATTGCCGCATTTTGATCCTGACTTATCCGTTGGAGATACACCGGAAATAATTTCAGATTTCAGGCAGTTGATACAAAGATCAAACGGCGTTATTATTTGTACGCCGGAATATATTTTCAGCATTCCGGGGAGTTTGAAAAATGCAATAGAATGGTGTGTTGCCACAACTGTTTTTTCAAAGAAACCTGCCAGGCTTATCACTGCATCCGCGTCGGGAGAAAAAGGACAGGAAGAGCTTAAATTAATTATGCGCACCATTGAAGCCATTTTCACAGACGATACTACTTTGTTGATAAAAGGTATAAAGGGAAAAATTACGGAAGGCGGAAACATAAATGATGATAAAACCAGTGAGCAGCTAATGGCTTTTATAACAGCGTTTAAAAAGCTGGTGAAGGACAATAGCCAATAGATGAGATTACCGGATTTACAGGCCACAAAGAGCACGAAGAAACACAAAGAACACGACGTTAAAATCTTTGTGCACATTGTGGTCCTTCATGTTCTTAGTGGCCAAAAGATTACAGATGCTGGCTTAAAAGCTATTTGTTCAGCTAATGATATTACTTCCTCATAAATAATCTTTCAGCATTATCTTGTATAAATTTTGATATAAGCTGATGGCGACAAACTTCACGCAATTAATTATTTGCCTGTTTGCAGGCATTGCCATAATTGTTTTGCTCACCGCCAGGTTCCAGGTGCATGCTTTTTTTGCTTTATTGATTGCTTGTTTTGTTGTCGGGCTCGGTGTGCAGATGCCATTTGCCGCTATTATGGATGCTATTAAAGATGGGTTTGGTAATATCATGCGTTCGCTCGGGTTAATAATTGTTTTGGGAACTACGCTGGGTATACTACTGGAGCACACAGGCAGTACAAGGATATTGGCATCTTTTATTCTGAAGTTGGTTGGTGAAAAAAATGCAGCGCTGGCCATGAGCATAACGGGTTTTATTGTAGGCATGCCCATCTTCTGCGACTCCGGTTTTATTGTATTGAATGGCATTAATAAATCTTTGGCAAAACGTGCCGGCATATCGGTTGCTATAACCAGCGTGGCTTTAGCTACAGGGTTGTTATCAGTGCACTGCCTGATACCACCGCATCCCGGCGCCTCCTCTGCTGCGGGCATTATTGGTGTTGATATGGGTAAACTTATTTTGATCGGCACGCTTGCTGCAATACCCGCTATGGTAATCGGGAATTTATGGGCAAAGTATGTGGGTAAAAGAACTGAATTTATTGCTGCAGAAGAAGAAATAATTAAGGAAGTGGTTACAAAACCCCCGTCTGTTGTAAAAGCTTTTTTGCCGGTGTTCGTTCCGATAATATTAATTGCCATCCGGTCTTTTTTAACCGTTGAAAAATCTGCGGCAGGTTCGCTAAAAATTTTTTCAGTATTGGGCGAACCCGCCATTGCCCTGGCGATCGGTGTATTGCTTGCTTTCAATTGCAGCCGTAACTGGACAAAAGCCACAGTAAGCAAACAACTGCAGGAGTCCGCAGAAAAGGCAGGTGGTATCCTCGTAATTATTGGTGCTGGCGGCGCCTTTGGGGCTGTACTGGCGGCAACGAAAATTGGGGAGCAGTTCAGTGCTGTGCTTCCTTTAAGCACTCTTGGAATTTTATTCCCTTTTTTAATAACACTTATTCTTAAAACAGCACAGGGCTCTTCTACAGTAGCTATTATCACGGCTGCATCTATTGTTCAGCCGTTGTTAACCGCGCTGGGCTTGGAAACAGATAAAGGAAAATTGCTTTGCGTATTGGCGATGGGCGCCGGTTCAATGATCATTTCTCATGCAAACGACGCCTACTTTTGGGTGATAGCAAAATTCGCCGGTATTAATACGAAGACGATGCTGAAGATGTATTCAACAGCGACGTTGTTCATGGGTTTGATAACCTTGCTTACCGTGTATTTGTTATCGCTGATAATATAAATAAACCCCGGGGGTTTTCGAAATTCAACTGTTCGGAACGTGTTGCATATGCTGTTTTACTGACGTTAATTGCCACTACCTTTAGGTAGTGGAATAATTAATAATTGTTTAAAATGGCTTTAGCCTAAACAGCTATTTTGGCTAAAGCCATTTATAGTTTGCAAATCTTAATTCCACGACTTAAAAGTCGTGGCAACGTATCTTTTGAACACTTATGTTTTCAAAAACCCCCGGGGTTTTCTACAATTTG
Organism: Parafilimonas sp.; assembly: GCA_036274175.1. Classification (GTDB taxonomy): domain Bacteria; phylum Bacteroidota; class Bacteroidia; order Chitinophagales; family Chitinophagaceae; genus Parafilimonas. The sequence goes on along the minus strand of DASUGF010000046.1, from coordinate 94,704 downwards.
ATATGCATATACTCATTGCACCAAATGCTTTTAAGAACAGTCTTGATGCTACATCAGTTGCACATGCTATAGGTAAAGGATTACAGCAAAGCAAGCTCACATGCAGCATGGAGTATTTTCCGGTTGGTGATGGCGGTGACGGCACGGCATCTTTGATCATTCAAAAACAAAAAGGCAGTATTGCAGAGCTTGAAGTACATGATCCCCTTGGCAGAAAAATAAATGCAACATTTGGACTGATAGATGATAATAAAACGGCAGTAATAGAACTGGCCGATGCTTCAGGAATAAGATTGCTGCAGCAACATGAACTCAATCCTTTACAGGCAACAACTTTTGGAACAGGTGAGTTGATACGGCATGCTTTGGATAAAAATATAAGCCGGATAATTTTATGTATTGGCGGCAGTGCTACTGTTGATGGCGGTACAGGAATTTTGCAGGCGCTTGGTATAAAATTTCTTAATGATAAGCGTGAAGTATTACAAAAATTACCTGCAGGTTTGAGCGATCTTTCATTTATTGATACAGAGAATTTTGATAAAAGAATTTTGAATTGTGAGCTGGTGATTCTTTGTGATGTGGAAAACACGTTCCTGGGTGACAACGGCGCGGCAAAAATATTCGGGCCGCAAAAGGGCGCTTCTGAAGAAGATATAAAAAACCTGGAAACCGCACTTGCAACATTTCGGGAAATTACATTGAATAAAGCCGGTGTTGATATGGCAAACATTAAACATGGTGGTGCAGCAGGTGGTGTTGCTGCAGGCTTATCTGCTTATTGTAATGCGAAGCTTGTAAATGGTATCAACTATTTTCTTGGCATAACGGGTTTTGATGAGGCTTTGCAAAAAGCTGATCTTGTTATAACGGGTGAAGGCAAAATAGATGAACAAACCTTGCAGGGAAAAGGCCCGTATGGCGTTGCGGTAAAAGCAAAAGAAAGAAATATCCCGGTCGCCGGTATTGCAGGAAGCATACCTTTAGAAACTAATGCCCGGTTGAAAAAATATTTCGATGTGCTTGTTCCAATAAATAATGATGTTACTGACATGACAAAGGCTATTCAAAATACCGAAGCCAATTTGATAAGGACAGGAAAAATGATAGGGGATCTGCTTGCATTGAATAAACAAAAAAATGAGAAATGAAAAATAAGGAATAAGAAATGTAAAAGTTTTGATTACGTTTCATTTACTGGCAACTACTTTCTCATTTTATGTTTCTCATTTCTTATTTCTTATTCAGTAATCGTATTAGAAACAAAAAAATGAGCAATGAAAAATAAGGAATAAGAAATTTGAAAGTTGGATTACGTTTCATTTACTGGCAACTACTTTCTCATTTTATGTTTCTCATTTCTTATTTCTTATTCAGTAATCGTATTAAAAATGAAAGAAAAACCTGCAAAGCTTTCAGACGAGCAGCAAGTATCTGAACATATAAAAAAGCTGGAACCAACGTTAGCCAAAACCATAGAGGTGATACGGCAAATTATTTTAAGCACTGATAAAGAGATCGGTGAACGTATCAAATGGAATAATCCGAGTTTTTATTATACAGGTGAAATGCAACCCTTTGATCCCAAAGAATGCAAAAGAGAGATCATCGTGATGAATCTTTTTAAAGGCAGGATCATGCTTGTCTTCCCCGGCGGCGCCAAAGTAAATGACACTTCCGGTTTTCTTGAAGGCGATTATAAAGATGGAAGAAGAACGGTTGTTTTTAAAGATCTTGAAGATGTGAAAGCAAAAGAAAATTCATTAAAAACCGTAATTAAAAAATGGCTTGCATTGGTGGAGAAATGACTAATAAGGTATTTTTAAAGTAATTACTCATCATTAACTATTTATATTATTTGATATGCTTTGTAAATATTCATATTCAATAATCAACACTCAATAATCAATATTCATTTGTGTGATTCTTCATTGAACATTGCGTATTGTATATTGAATACTGAGTGTTTGTATTTGCCTTAAAGCTTTGCATGCTCAATAGAATTGTGCGCAATAAAAAAGCCCTGCTGGAAAGCAAGGCTGCATAGAATCTCTAACTTAAATGCTATGAACCCGTTGTAAAGATGATAGCTTTATGTAATGAAATTGTGAACTGCATATTATCTCTGCATTAAAAAATAGTAACCTGGCTACCCGCCTAAATGTTTTCTTGATCAATTGTCTTTTAAAATGGCAACATAACATCACGGATTTTTTTCTTCTCATTTAAATGGAGTATATGCCAGTATTTTATTTTCAATTGCTGACAAAGTAAATTCTGAAGCCTGGTCTGCCTTGCAATAGATATTTCCAAAGACAAAATGCCCGCCCGGGGGGATTTTCGCTAAAGTCATATTCAATATCACAATGTTGACCGTTTATTTTTACTTTCATTGTTGTCCGACTAAAATTTTAATTCTTGGGCTAAAGCCCTTGATAGGCTTGGTTTTCACTAGCCCCAGGCTTAAGCCTGGGGCTATATAGCGGAAATCCTTATCCAACGGGCTTTAGCCCAAGTTAACCGGACAATACTGTTTTACTTTCTTTTTTTATTAAAGCTTTATCTATGAAACATATTTTCAGTTTAAAACAAAAATTATATGGGCCTTCTGCCTTGAAATCAATAAAAATTAAGCCCTTGTTAGTAAACTGTACCACCAGAACATTCCTTATTGCACTATGAACTTTTGAAAAACCATAGAGGAAAAAAATCCCGCAAAGCGGGATTCATATTCTGTAAAATGGTCTGTTTTTATAGATTCAAGCCTACTACACTCCATCCTTTCCACCAGTTGGCATCATCACCCGAATCGCCCACCGCACCTCTAAAGGTTACCGGTGTGAAAAAGGTATTTGTCAATTTGCTGTTTGTGAAACTTGCTCCACTTAACAAAGGTGAACCTGCCTGTGGCGTAAAATCCGGATTGGCATAATTGAAGGGCGCTGTTAATTTTACTTCATCATTGGTAATTAAAATACTGTTACCACTTGCCGGGTTCAAAAACCAATTAGCCGCTGAATCCCTGTTCCAACCCGTTGCTGCTGCATTAGCAGCGTAATCAACGGGAACAGCGCAACCGGCTATAACTGTATTTTGTACCTGCAGGGTATTGGCGCGAATATTATTATCGGTAGGCGTTCCTTTGCTTGCATCAATCAACAAACCGGTTGGATAGCCCATAATAACAGAGTTGAAGATGGAAATAGAAGAATTTCTTCTCACCTGTGCTCCTGCCAGGAACAAGCTATTGCCTGCATTGTTCAATTTCTCACGCGGCCCCACAACAGTAATATTGCTGTAAGTTCCCGATGTTTGCGGCAAAAGCGTACTACCGTTGGCGTCATTGTCGCTTTCAAATGATTCGCTTTTTGAAATATCGGCAATCGCAGAGTCTCTTATAACAATCCCGAATTGTACATTACCGCTCCAGCCATTGTCGGTATCAAAATCATCATCCAGCGTGCTTACGAAAATGGTATGCTTTAAGTTTACAGCGCCGCCGAAACATTCAATAGCATCGTCGTTGGCTTTGTAGATTTCAACATAGTCTACAGTAGTGGCTTTGCCAACGCCGGCAAGCGTTAACCCGTTTAATTCATTATCGGGAAGATAGGCATAACCTGCATATTCAATACGCACATAGCGCAAAATGCCTGAATTATCATTGTCGTCGGTTCCTCCGTATAAGCCCAATCCTTCGGCATTATTTACGCCGCCTTCCACCGAGCCAATGCCCTGCACTCCATTAAATGATGCATTTGTTTTTGCATTTCCCAGCAAAACCAGGCCACCCCAGTCGCCGCGCTGCGGGTTGGGCTGATCTGAAGTAAATATGATAGGCTTGTCGGCGGTGCCATCTGCGATGATCTGGCTTCCCCTGGTAATAACCAATGCACCTCTTGTTGAAGTTCCTTTTTCACCTTTTATAACCGTACCCGGTTCAATAGTGAGTTTTGCATCATTCACTACATATACAAATCCACGGATCTTGTAAACGTAGTTTGCCTTTAAGGTTCTGTCTGTTGATATCTTACCTTCAAGAATGGTGTTTTCCTGGGTGGAATCGCCACCACCGCCACCACCATAAACTATTACATCTTCCTGTATTTTACGGCAAGAACTCATTAATAAAAGCACTAGTGCCGCGCAGCTTAATAGCTTGTTCATATCTGTGTTTAATTTTAAAAAGTTTATTTATTTAATGTTATAACCAAATGTCAGGCTTACGCCGGTTCCATATAATCTCGATAAGGCTAAGGCATCAGTACCTGAATTGTAGGCTTTGCTGTCATCAAGGTCATGATAAAAGTTGGCGCGTTGATTTAGCAAATTGGTTACATTCAGTTTTAACTCACCTTTGTTTTTAATAATCTTCTTAGCTACCTGTAGGTCTAGCAACGGCCTGGGTGCTTCCCAAACAGGAGGTATTTGTTCATTGCCAACGTATAAGATACGCCTCCCTATCTGGTTAAATAAAAGGGTTGTGTTTAACCCAATTTCTTCCACATCGTATTGAAGTGCTGCATTTACGAGATAAGGTGATTGCCCCTGCATGGGCCTGTCGAGTGTTTGCTGTTCGAATGTTACACGGTTATAGATGTAGGAGAAGTTACCCTGAACGGTAAAGCGTTTGAATGAGGGCCAGAAATCAAGCTTTTTCCTGAACTCGAGCTCAGCGCCAAATGCCTTTGCTGTGGTATTCTTGTTGTCGAGGTAATTAAATGTGCTTGAACCACCGGCGCCTGTTTGATTGAAGGCAAGTTCAATAGGACTTTGGAAATGTTTATAAAAACCGCCGATAGTGAACAATTCGCCCGGGCGGCTGTATATCTCATACCTAATATCAACGTTGGTTATTTTGGTTCTTACGAGATTAGGATTACCAATGATGGTGGCGCCAACTTCAAAATCATAAAATGCAGTACCCGTTAACTCGCGAAACTCAGGCCTTACTATTGTTTGAGAAGCAGCTACCCTTAAATTGGTTTTATTGTTTAATTTAAAGGTGATGTTTACAGCGGGTAAAAGATCTCCACGTTTCGTATAGTTGTAACGTGGATCCGATTTATAAACGCTGCCGACTAACTGGTCAAAATATTCATACCTCGCTCCCCAGACTACACGAAGCCAGTCGTTAAACGCGTTGTCAAACTGTATGTATCCTGCATTTAAGATTGAATTGGCGATGTACCTGAAATATATACCGGCTATTTCATCAAAGTGAAACTGCGTAGAAGCGCTTCCAAAGTTGCCGGCGTCAAAAATTGCAGAGGGGTCAAGTGCCCTGAGTTGGGGATTGTCTGATGGCAGTGTTACAGAGAAAGGTCTTGCATCATACACCCTGTCTTTCACCTGGAAATTATAACCGCCTTTCACTGTTTGTTTCAAACCAAACAAGTAAAAATTGTTGGTAATATCACCACCGAAATTATATATGTAATCATTCAGGTTGGAATAGAAAACGCTTCCTGTTTTTTGCGACAAAGTATTGGACAACAGCGCCAGGTAAGGTGCTGTATCGTCTCCGGCAGCCTGGTTATATTGTAAACGTCTTTGTTTTGGAATATACTGGTCAACAATGGTAAAGCTGCCAAACCAGTTCAATTTGCTTCTTAAAGATGGGAAATTATGTTCACCGTTTAGCTGTGTATTAAAAAAGGTATTATTCCTGAAAGCATATTCATACGCTCTTACATTTTCACCCGTTTGTGCATTCGACTCAAAGTCTTTACCCGTACGCAGAGTTGTATAATCTGCGCTATTCGTATTGATGATATTCTTAAAACTGATCTTATTATTGTTATTGATTTTTAGAGAAAAGTTTGCCAATGCACCCCACAAAACATCTGAAGAATAACGGTTGTTATGATAGTCAAATGAGGGATCTGCTTTAGTTCCATCTATATTAAAAAAGCTGTTTTCATAGTCAAGGTTTCTTACACTGCGGTTATAGCTAACTGTAAAAACGCCGCCAAAATCCTTATTAAATAATTTGTTTGTAAAGCCTGTATTTAGCTGGAAAATTTGTCCTAAAGCCGGCAAGACATTGCCACTCTTTTTCTCCGGCGCCCAGCTTCCTGCTGCCACCGGCGTACCTATTTCCGTTTTTGCACTGTTGCTGAGTGTTGCAAACTGGTTTTTTGTAGGGAAGTTATCCGGTAAAGCCCTTGCGCCATCATCTATGCCAAGCCAGTCAAGATTACCGCCCTTGTAGGTATAAATATCTTTACCAATTGTATTGGTATTGAAATTAGTACCTGCCTGGACATTCAGGAAGCCCTTTGCAGGAATATCCCTGGTGTTGATCTGAATTAAACCGCCGGCCCATTCCGCGGAATATTCCGGGATAAAAGTTTTATTTACGATGATGTTTTCGACAATGGCAGCGGGAAAAATGTCAAAGGAGAAAGTTTTCCTGTCAGGTTCCGTGCTGCTCAGCAAAACCCCATTCAGCATGGCCTGGTTGTAACGGTCGCTTAAGCCACGAACAACAATATATTTTCCGTCAAGCATGGATAAACCTGTAACCCGCCTTAATGCTTCGCCCGTATTTCTGTCAGGTGAGCGGCGTATGGCTTCTGCTGAGATAACCTGTGCAACAGCATTGGTGTTTTTCTGAAATTGTATCACCGAATTGATGCTCTCTTTGCGGGCAGAAGTTTGAACAACTACTGCCTGCAGGTTATTACTTGAAGAAGTAAGTGTTATGCTTAAATCCTCATTATTTGAGGAGATATCATTTATTGTTTTACCGGTAAATCCGATGGCGGTTACTTCAATTTGAATGTTAGCGGTTGAACTTAAATTAAGGGTGAAGCGTCCATCAACATCAGTTGTAGTTCCTATGTTGGTACCTGTAACTTTTACGGTAGCGCCGGTAACGGCATGGTTCGATTCATCTACAACTCTTCCGGTTATTTTACCTGATTGGGCATGCGACAAAAGCGAAGAAAAAACCAAAATAAACAATAGAGTAAACCGGACTAAATTTCCTCCGAGCATATATTTAATTTATGCCGCAAAGGTGCTTTTGCACGATTACCCCAATGTTAAGCCAATGTTACCGCAATGTTACCAAATATCATATGTGCAGTAGAGGTTAATTTAGCTATGTGTATAACATTGAAGTGTTAAGTTAATTGTAAGTTGTCGCATTTCAAGTGAGTGGTGAGTAAGTTGTGAGTGAAGACTGCGCTATTGGGAACTTACTCACCACTCACCACTCACGTTTAACTTAGCAGTAAATGTTTTGTTATGGTTAAATCACTCTTACACCTATTTGAAATGCTTCCTGACAAAGAACGAATTATCGTAGATGTGCTCCGGCAAATAATAATTGAGAATCTACCGGCTTACTGTAAGGAAAAGCTATCCTATAATGTTCCCTTCTTTTATGGCAATAAAAGTATTTGTTTGATCTGGCCCGCTACGATTCCCCGCGGTGGCATTAAAGAAGGTGTTCTATTAGGATTCTGGTACGGCAACAGGTTGAAAGATGTTGACGCCTATCTTACACACGGGACCAACAAGCAGGTATTTTATAAGATCTTCAGATCGGTTGAAGAAATTGATGAACCTCCTATCGTTAAGCTTTTAAAGGAGGCAGTGAAACTGGATGATCGCTGGAAAAAGAAAAGAATGTAGCATTACACAAAACCGGAAATCAGGGGAGATCTTCATTTTCTTATAATACACTAAAGACGAATTGGTTCACTTAATAGTAATTTTCAACAACCTTTTTTTTGCAGATGCATAGCCATTATTAGGTGTATAAAAGCTATTGGCATATATAGAGCCAACATTGTTGAATTCAGTGCCGGTCCAGGTTCTGTCATTAACAGTTTGCCAGATAATCCCGTTGGGTATTGAATCATTGTCTCTAAACGGACCAACACCAAAAACCACGCAACTTTTATCGGAAAGCGGCGCCACACTATTTATCACTCCAGCAAAAAGTGCAGGCAAAATCCATGTGTGACCGTTGTCGTGTGTCTCGTATAAATACAGATATCCGTTGCAGTAGCCAACTCCATCTTTAAATCTCATATCATAAGTATACCGGCTGTCGAATAATGAGTCTTCGTACCAGGTGGCGCCATCATCATCGCTGATGATCGTATTTGTACCATCTGTATTTGTGCAAAAACCTCTTCCATCATTGAAAGTAATAAAACTGGATGCGATCATAGAATCAATGCAAATATTCCAGTTAGTACCGTTATCATCGCTTTTAAACATTTGTTGCTTGTTTCCGAATGTTGTGGTGAAAAGATTTCCTTTGCCGTTCATTGCTATTGATGAAAATAAAACATCCTGAGCGGTAAATACTTTATTCCATGTTTCACCGGCGTTTGTTGTTTTTAGTATGCTGCCTTCAGGCGGGTTGGTTTTCCCACCTACGGCATACCCTGTATTTTTATCTGTGAAAATAAGTTGCAACAGTGTCGTCACGTTTATTGGCACATAGGTTAACTTCCAATGCATGCCTCCATCTCCAGTTTTATAGATTTCACCTTTGGTTGTAATAACGACGCCGTTCAGTTCGTCAAAAAAATGCATGCCGCTCACAAACTGGTCTGAGATAAAAGACAGATCAGGAGCAAACTCAATACTGATATGCCCGCTCTTAAAAGGAATGGAATCCAGGGCCGGATATGCAAGGCCTGTAAATGTATCCTGCTTATGACAGGAAACGCTGCTGCCAACGGAATACAGAATAAAAATAATTGTATATAAACGTTTCATCAGCCATGGGTTAGTGGAGTGATCAATGAAAATGTTTTATGTTTAAAGCGCGGTAAGATATGTTTTATTCAGGATTAAAAACAGCAGTTATAATGTAAGCATCTTATCTAACTGCCTAAAATAATCTGGTGCATATAGAAGCCGGCTTCCATACCAGCTAAACATTTCACCATTAACAAGCAGCATTTTTGTCTCCGGCAAAAGCGGCTGTAATTCGTCTATGTGTTTCTGCTTGAAAGGAAATGGCTCAGATGAAAGCAATATAATTTTACAACCACGGGCTTTTATTTCTTCGATAGCGATTTCAGGATAACGAAGCTGGTTTCTAAAGATATTCTCAAAACCACAGTGGTTCATCATGTCATTTATAAAAGTATCTCCGCCGGCAGCCATGTATGGATCACGCCAGATGAAATAAGCGGCGGGTATTTTATCGTGACGGATTGTTTCGAGCTTTGAAAAATTACTTTCAATTGCTGCAACCAATGAACCGGCCTGCAGTCGCCTGCCAACCAGGCCGCCGACATGTAAGATCATATTTTTTGCATCAGCGAGATTAGCAACATCACTCACATAAACCTTCGTAGATTTTTGCAGCGCTTCAATTTGCTCTTTTACATTTTCTTCTTTATTGGCAATTACCAAATCAGGTTCCAGTGAAAGAATTTTTTCAATATTGATGTTTTTTGTGCCGCCTATCCTTGTTTTGGTTCTGAACCATTTCTCAGGATGCACACAAAATTTTGTAATGCCAATCACCTCTTCATCCAATCCAAGGTCATATAATAATTCTGTTTGAGAAGGGACAAGGGAAATTATTCTTTGCACTGCTATTTATTTAACGAAACGAAGATAACCATGACAAATGCAAATATTACCTTTGGCTTTACTATGGGCATCTGGAGAAAAATACAGGAATATCTTTTTATAAAGAAACGTGATCCCAACTCAGTTCTCAACACCAATATAAAACTGATGAATGGGATGAACAGGATCTCCTTGTTCATGTTCCTGATTGCACTGGTAATTCTTTTGATCCGCTATGTGATTATTCCTTTGTTTCGCTAAAGCCCTGCATAATAATCGTAACCACGTTCAGCCCAGTAATCGGGTGGTTTTTCATTACTGAAATACATGGTGCCGATCTGCTTTAAATGTTTAATCCCATACTTCACAGGAATGATCAATCTCAAAGGATAACCCTGGTTCATCGGCAGGGGCTTATTGTTCATTTCATAACAAAGAATGGTTTGCGATTGTAGAGCGCTGGGCATGTCAATGCCAACATAATATTTTTTGTCAATCGTCTGAAGGCCGATATAATTCATCTGTTCCTGTGTGTTCAAATGATAATGATCCATAAATGTTTTTAAAGGCACACCTGCCCAATGCGTAACCTGGCTCCAGCCTTCAATACATTTAAAATTGAATATTACATCAACCTTGGGTAGTTCTTTTATTTCAGCTAAAGATAACTTTAATGTATCTCCCCTGGTCCGTACAACGTTCAATCTCCATGCGCTGGTGTCGACGGTCTTTAGCATACCGACCCAACCATTTACACGCACCTTTTTTACAGCGTCTTTTTCTGCATAAACCTTGCTAAGCTTCCCGGTATCAAATGTTGATTGTAGAAGCCGTTCATTTAATTCAAGTGTCTTGCGTAAAGGTTTTAAGGCAAGCCCTTCTTTAGGCTGATGATTGAGCCATTTCCACGCAAATATTCCTGTCGCTACAAGCACAGCAAACATTATAAAGGAAAAGAGCATTCTTCTTTTATAAGATGAATTGCTTATTTCTTTTGTTCTTTTCGAGAAAAAGTCACGCTTTTTCATTGGCTGTAATTTTCTTTTCTGTTTTGATCACTTCGAGGCCGCTTATCATGCCCTGGAAATTATTCCAACCTGTTTTAATTACCTGGAATAGATGGATCAAAAAAAACAAGACATACCCTATCGTCAGCATAAAATGCTCCAGGCGGGCTGCTTCGTATCCTCCGCATAAAAACATGGCCCAGGAAAACTGGACCGGTTTGTAAATTGCCAACCCGGTTAACAGGCTTCCCATTCCCATAAAAATAATTGCTGTATAAGCAATACGTTGCGCAGCATTATATTTCTGTTGGGGAGGTTCATATTTTCTTATATTAAGATCATGCAATAAAACCTGCCACGCTTCTTTAAAAGATCTTTTATTGGGAAGAAGATAGCGCCATTCGCCGGAAAAAATTGTATAAGCCAGATATAAAATTCCGTTGATGATAAACAGCCACGCAAATGCAAAATGAAAGCTCATACCTTTTCCTAAATGATACGGAATGTTCAGTGCTTCATAAAATCCTTTAGGGAAAAATTTATAGATCAATATATTGCCAACCTGGATTTTATAAACGCTGTTAGCCCAGTAGATCAAAAGTCCGCTCCATATCATTATAGATAATACAGGAAAGTTTATCCAGTGAAACCAACGGATGGCAAGCGGATGTTTTTGAATTACTTTTTTCATCAGCGCATGATTAAATTCTCATCGCCATGTTAATTGAGTGGTGAAATTGGCTTGCAGCAGGAATAAAGGTACACAAATCGTTGATGAGTGATGAATGATGAGTAATGAGTGGTGCAATCAGTAATGAATGATCAATGATAATGGGAAAAGACTAATCATTCATGTAATTGTAATAAGCGATGAATAATGAGTAGGAACTGATTACTCATTATTCATCGCTCATTTTAAAATATTACAATATCATCGGCATGCGCAGCTATCGTATTTTTTTGAGCCAGCAGTTCATGCATATTTTTAGCACCAAGCTTCACTTTTGCAACACCAATTATTTCCTGCATTTCATTCATTAACTGCACTACTTCTCCTGATATAAAATCGCCTTCAATGGCTTTAATGCCTACTGTAAGCAAACTCTTCCTGTTTGCCAGTGCTTTGGCAGCGCCTGCATCAACCATAATATTGCCGATTGTAATAGAACCACCGGCCAGCCATTTTTGCCTTGCTTTAAAATTCGATCTCTGTGGAAGGAAAGTTGTTCCATTAAGGCATTCCAGCGCAGACGTAAAAAAATTATTTCCCTGCAGCCCGCAAATGATCACTTTTATTCCCAGCGATGTGGCCAGTTTGGTAAACGTCAATTTGGATAACATGCCTCCTAAACCAAGGCTGCTTTTATCATTCACGACATAGCTTTGAATATGGTTGTCTATCCTCTCTACAACCGGAACAATCTTTTTATCAGCATTTAAAAATCCGCCAACAGATGTACAGATGATCAGCGTATCTGCATCAAACCCTACTGCGATAAGCGTGGCCAGTTCATCATTGTCGGAAAACTTTAATTCAATATTACTCACCAGGTCATTTTCGTTTACTACAGGAAGAATGTTATTATTCCAAAACATAGTGAATGTTTCTTTCAATTGGAGAAACTGCAGCCGGTTAGAGAAATGATGCCGTTCACACAATGCCTGTGCAACAGAAATGCCATGTTTCGAGAAATATTTATGATACAGTTGGATCAATATCGGGTTACCCACAGCGGCGGCCGCTTTACGCTCTGTTATTGTGCCTTTATAATTGTTGATAGATGATTTACCGCTTCCAACGGCGCCGCTTGAAACCAGCACCACGCGCCAGTTAGCAGATAATGCTGCAATTTCATCAGCAATTTTTTGAATGATATTTGTATTGATCGAACCATCATGATCACTGATAGTTGCCGAGCCTAATTTTATGACCAGAACAGGTTTTTGCATATTCAACTTATAAATCGCGCAAAAATAGGCAAGTGGCTGTCTTTACAAATAATTAGTGCTTAGATAATGATGAGCTGTGAGTATGAGTGGTAAGTAATACTCACTAATTAAATTTTGTTTTTTCTTATAGAAGTTTATATTTGCGTAATTAGTTACGTAATTTATTTCAAATATGGAATTTTTTAATCGTACAGGCAAAATGGCGATCGGCAGCAGGTTGCGGTTGCTTACCGATAAAATAACAGAAGATGCTGCACAGTTATACAAATTGTATAACGTAGAGTTATTACCAAAATGGTTTCCTGTTTTTTATCTGCTCACAGATAAGGACAACACCATCACAGCCATTGCTAATGAAATAGGCCATTCTCATCCTTCCGTAAGTAAGATCGTTGGTGAAATGACAAAGGCCGGTATTGTAACCTCAAAGAAAGACAAGACCGATGGCAGGATGAGTAAAGTAAGCTTAACAAAAAAGGGAAGGGAAGCTGCCGAAAAGATCAGGCATCAATATGAAGATGTGGGAAATGCAATTGAAGCATTATCCGGCACTGCACGTCATGATCTTTGGCAGGCTATTGAAGAATGGGAATTTTTATTGAAAGAAAGCTCTTTACTGCAACGTGTATTGCAACAAAAAAAGCAAAGAGAAAGTAAAGAGGTTAAGATTGCCAGTTACCAGCCAAAATATCAACAGGCATTTAAAACTTTAAATGAAGAATGGATAGCAAAATATTTTGAGATAGAAGAAGCGGACAGCAAAGTTTTGGACAATCCAAAAAAAGAAATCATCAACAAAGGGGGACATATATTAGTTGCCCTTTATCATGATAAACCTGTTGGCGTTTGTGCATTACTTAAAATGGATGATCCTGTTTATGACTATGAATTGATTAAAATGGCTGTATCACCTGACATGCAGGGGAAAAATATTGGTTGGTTATTGGGACAGGCGATTATTGACAAAGCACGATCATTAGGCGCTTCTGTCATTTACCTGGAAAGCAATACCATATTAAAACCTGCTATCAGTCTTTATCAAAAACTCGGGTTTAAAAAAGTAGTTGGCCATGCAACGCCTTATAAGCGTTGTAATATTCAAATGGAACTGCAATTGAAATGAAAAGTAAAGTATCAAACTGGAACAATATTCCTATAAATTGTCTTATTTCAGGCGAAGGGTGAGTGGTGAGTAAATTGCTGCATTAGAGCGCTCACTCACAATTCATAGTGAACAACACACGGTTAATTCAATACTAACATAAGTCATTACAAAATATTCTTTACAAAAGAAGCGAACGTATTATATTTATAATTTTCGCTCATGAAATCAATTTCTTTTTTCTTAACTGCAATATTTCTCATCTCAATAATCGGGCTTACTGCGATAAAAACAGTAGCCCAGGACTCATCATTCGCATTTCATCCTCCTGTTAAGATTGGTGTTTTGCCAAGTGGGAAATACAATGCGATAACAGATGTCAGCGGTGTTTTGGTTGGGCAGAAAACATTAATTGACGGAAGCGATGTAAGAACCGGTGTCACTGTTATTCTTCCGCATGGAGGAAACATTTTTCAGCAAAAGGTTCCCGCTGCGATTTATGTTGGTAATGGCTTTGGAAAACTTGCCGGCATCAGCCAGGTGCAGGAGTTAGGCAATATTGAAAGCCCTGTTATCCTTACCAATACATTGAATGTTGCTACAGGTATTAATGGCGGCATTACCTATACTTTATCACAAAAAGGCAATGAAAATGTTGCCAGTGTGAATGTGATCGTTGGTGAAACCAATGATGGTTACCTGAATGATATTCGCGGCAGGCATGTAACGGAAAACGATGTGTTGTCTGCAATTCATGCTGCAAGATCAGGATTGGTAGCGCAGGGCAATGTTGGCGCAGGCACAGGCACGGTTTGTTTTGGATTTAAAGGGGGTATCGGCACGGCATCCAGGATGCTGCCAAAAGCATCAGGTGGATATACTGTGGGTGTACTCGTGCAAACCAATTTTGGTGGTGTGCTGGAAATTGCAGGAGTACCTGTGGGAAGAGAATTGGGAAAATATTTTTTAAGCGACCAGTTGAATAATCCCGCAGATGGCAGTTGCATGATGGTGGTTGCTACAGATGCTCCGCTCGATGCCCGCAACCTGCAACGCCTTGCCAAAAGAGCTTTCATGGGACTGGCAAAAACCGGTGGCATTGCAAGCAACGGCAGCGGCGACTATGTTATAGCCTTTTCTACAGATACAAGTATCCGCATCCCGTTTTCATCCACAGAAAAATTATATACAACGGCAACATTATTCAACGACGACACTTCGCCTTTATTCATGGCAGCTATTGAAGCGACAGAGGAAGCTATCATCAATTCTTTATTTGCTGCAACAACCATGACGGGCCGCAACGGCAATACGGTTGAGGCTTTACCAAAAGATACAGTGATCGCTATTTTAAAAAAATATAACCGTTATCAGCCATGAAATGGATTTGTATAAATAATGATTTTGTTGAAGAAGGTAAAGCTATTCTGCAGGCAGGCGATATGGCTGTGCAAAGAGGTTACGGTGTGTTTGACTTTTTCAGGATATACAACAACAAACCTTTGTTCATAGATGACTATCTCAACCGCTTTTTCAATTCTGCAAAAGAAATGTTCATCATCATCCCGTTTGGCAGGGAAGAACTGAAAGAAAATATTTACAGACTGATAGCCATGAACAATATGCCGGAAAGCGGCATACGCATAACGGCAACCGGAGGTTATGCTGCTGATAGTTATTCAGTGGGTGAAGGAAATATCATTATACAACAGCAGCCGTTACTTCTGCCACCCAAAGAAAAATTTGTAAATGGTATAAAGATCATAACCTATCCTTATATGCGCGACCTGCCCCAGGTAAAATCCATCAATTATTTGATGGGCGTGTGGCTGCAAAAGCAGCTAAAGGAAAAACAATTGGATGATGTATTGTATTTTCAAAATAATACCGTCACTGAATTTCCAAGATCGAATGTATTTATAGTAACGCAGGATGGAGAACTGGCAACTCCTGCGCATAATGTGCTTGCCGGAATAACGCGGAAAAAAATATTACAATTTTCACCGGATATCATATCAACATCAACACGCGATGTTTCGACAGATGAATTGAAAAACGCTGCAGAAGTTTTTATGACAAGCACCACCAAACGTATTTTACCGGTTACTGAAATAAATGGAGAAAAAGTTGGTGATGGCAAACCGGGCAGCATAACAACCCGGTTATATGAACGCTTTCTTGAACTGGAAGAATCTTATTTATTGCATGAAGGCAGTGCGTTATAAAGTAGTTGTGCTATGTCAACATAAACAGTGCAGAAAACCAAACAATCAAACCTTTCAGGATACACAGTCGCTCATAGTGTACCGTCCTTGGCCAGATATGAAAACAATCAATGCATTTTCTCTGTTTACTTCTTCGCTCTGTGCGCTATAAACGTTATTCGCACAGAGGCGACAGAGATAATAGAGTTAAAATCACTAATGCCAACTATGATTAACTTAACACGCATGCCCTGTGTTAGCATGCAGGTAAATTAAACCAACGCCTCAAATAAAATCTCCACCGGGTGTTTGGCAATTCTTCCTGTGCCGTCTTTTATCTGGTGGCGGCAACTCGTGCCCGGCGCCGAAATAATTGTTTCTTCTGATTGTTGACGCACTGTTGGAAATAAAACCAGTTCGCCAATTTTCATGGAAATATCATAATGCTCTTTTTCATAACCGAAAGAACCGGCCATACCGCAGCAACCTGAAGGGATTGTTTCTACCGAATAATTTTCCGGCAATGATAAAATTTTTACTGTAGGCGTAACTGATGACAATGCTTTTTGCTGGCAATGCCCGTGCAGTTTAATATTTCTTTTTTCAGTGTTGAATTGCGTTGCATTGATATTTCCTTTCTCCATTTCATTTGCTATAAACTCATCGATCGTAAAAACATTTTTGAATAACCTTTTCGCTGCATCAAATAAATCGTCATCAGCAAGATCAACATATTCATCGCGGAAGGTGAGGATCGCAGAAGGTTCAACGCCGATCAAAGGTTTGTCGTCTGTAACCAGGTCTTTTAATAAAATAATATTCCTGTTGATGATCTTCTTTGCGTCACGCACCAATCCTTTTGAAAGCCATGTCCTGCCGCTTTCTTCATGTTCAGGTATAATGACTTCATAACCTAATTTCTCTAATAATAAAATTGCTTTAATGCCAATTTCAGTATCATTATAGTTAGTGAATTCATCGCAAAAGAAAAGCACCTGCAGCTTAGAATTTCCTAATTCCTTATTCCTTATTCCTAATTCCTTTTGATGTCGAACGTGCCAACTCCTCAGTGTTGTTTTATATACCGTTGGCATAGAACGTTCTTTCGCGAAACCCGATAATTTTTTTATGATGTTGCTGCTGCTTTTATTCTTCATCATAAAATTGTACATGCCTGGCATCAGCGCAGCAAGCTTCGCAGCGTTGGTAAAGTTGGCGATCAGTTTACTTCTGAACGGAACACCATTTGCATCATAATATTGTTGCAAAAATTCTGCTTTCAGTTTCGCCACATCTACATTACTCGGGCATTCAGACTTACAACCCTTGCAACTTAAACACAGATCCATCACCTCATAAATTTCTTTATGATCAAACCGGTTCAGCTTATTTGAGTTGGTGAGAAATTCTCTTAAAATGTTGGCTCTTGCCCTTGTGGTATCTTTTTCATTTCGCGTTGCCATAAAAGAAGGGCACATGGTACCTCCGGATAAATGTGTCTTGCGGCAATCACCGCTGCCATTGCATTGCTCTGCATGCTGCAATACATCCTGGTTATAATAGCGAAATACAGTTTTAAACTTTGGTGTTTGCTGTCCCGGTGTATAGCGCAGCATGTCGTTCATAGATGGTGTATCGACGATCTTATTTGGGTTGAAAATATTTCCGGGGTCCCATGTATATTTTATCTGTCTGAGCAGTTGATAATTTTTTTCACCTACCATCTGCTTAATGAATTCACCACGCAACCTGCCATCGCCATGTTCACCACTCAATGAGCCCTGGTATTTTTTTACAAGCGTTGCGATCTCTTCTGCAATTGTCCTGAACAGGTGATTGCCTTCGCCGGTTTTTAAATTGATGATAGGCCGCAGGTGTATTTCACCGCTTCCCGCATGCGCATAATGCACGGAGTATAAACCGTACTTTTTTAAAATGACATTAAACTCCGCAATGAAATCAGGTAAATCATTTACATCAACAGCGGTGTCTTCTATTACCGGCACTGCTTTATCATCACCCGGAAGATTAGCTAGTAAGCCAAGCCCGGCTTTGCGTAATGTCCATATTTTATTGGTGTCTGCGCCAAACAACAAAGGAAAATAATAACCCAATCCTGCGGCACGCATTTCTGTTTCCACCTGTTTTGCAATGCCTTCAATTTCATCGCGTGTGTTTTTCTTAAATTCAATTACGAGAATAGCGCCGGGATCACCCTGCACAAAGAAGCGGTTCTTTCTTTGTTCAATATTATCCTTTGTGCATTCCAATATAAAATGATCTATCAGTTCGCTTGCGGTAGGATCATATTTCAAAGCGATGAGGTTTGCCCGCAACGATTCATCTATATTATTAAAATGCACACATAATAAACCGGTTTCCTTTGGCGGCAACGGAACTACATTCAGTTTTATTTCAGTGAGAAAAGCCAGCGTTCCCTCAGAGCCTGCAATGAGTTTGCAAAAATTAAAATCCGGTTCGCCCGCATTGAACGGCGCAGTATCCAACAGCACATCAACAGCATAACCGGTATTTCTTCTTTCAATACTTTTTTTTGGAAATTCCTTTCGTATCTCCTGCTGGTTTTCATAATTGCTCAATAAGCTGCGCATGTTTTTATAAATATTCGCTTCGAGTGTATCGCCTTCACATTTTGAATGAAATTCATCCGCACTTAATTTTTTAAATGCCGTTTCACTTCCATCACTTAAGAAGGCTTTTACTTCCAGCAAATGTTCGCGGGTGCTGCGGTATACAACAGAATTGGAGCCACAGGAATTATTGCCCACCATTCCGCCGATCATGGCGCGGTTCGCGGTGGACGTTTCAGGGCCAAACATTAAACCATGCGGCTTTAAAAACATATTCAGTTCATCACGGATGACGCCGGGCTGCACACGCACCCATTGCTCTTCTTTATTTAATTCAAGTATCTGTGTAAAATATTTTGACACGTCAACGATAATGCCGTTACCAACTACCTGGCCGGCCAAAGAAGTACCCGCAGTTCTTGGTATTAACGAGGTCTTTTCGGTGTGAGCAAATGTTATGAGTTTTTTTATGTCATCTTTTGATTTCGGAACCGCAACCGCCAATGGCATTTCGCGGTAAGCAGATGCGTCTGTGGCATATAAAATGCGCATCGTATCATCCGTATAAAATTCACCTTCCAGGGATTGCGCCAACTGCTGCAACTTATCATTCATTACAATATTGTATAACAGGAGCGCAAATTTAAGCGGTTTGTGTGCTACAGGAACAGGCAGCGTATTTTATATCAGCATCCGTTCGGAATACCGGAGATAAGGTCAAAAAATAAAGGCGCCGTTTGTGCGATGCCTTTATTTGTAAATCCTTTTAAGCGTAAGCTTCCTCCGCCTCACGCATAAGCTCAACTATTTCTTCAGGTAATTGATGAACACCGAAACGTTCACCACCCACCATTAATATCATTGTCTGCACGGTATCATTATAATTGATACGCCTAATAGAGGATATGTTATCTGCATTGATCATCACGGTGTCGTCATGCGTTTCTTCCAAAGCATTAAGTTTAATAAAATGTGCTTTCATAAAATTATATTTAGTTAAGAATAAAAGAAAAAAAACATGCCAAACAAAATTGAGTTTTATATTTTGCTATGGAGATATCGGGCTTGATACCGCTTTTATTGATAATAATTAGGCAGAGATTCAATAAGGAAATTCCGGGTGTTTATAAAAAACAGGCAATACTTTCCACACCCGATATACAGCAAATGGAATTACTGAATGAGTGGAAAGTCTATACGCAAAAATTATAAATAATAACAATACATTTTTTCTTAAAGGCTGGTAACCGGTTTAAGACCCACGCATCTCACTCATAAATCTCTGTTTTTCACCTGTTCAGCGTCAACAGGACAAGGCTTGATTGCCGGTTTATATTTGTTATTTGTGCAGAATTTAAAAAAAGAGAAACAAGAACCTTGGCTAAAATTTTGTAATTAGCACCCTCATTTATTAACTAAAATCATTATATCGTGAAAATTAACCTTAGTTTGATGATTGGCGCCATAGCGCTTTTATCTGCTTCAGGCTGTGTAAGTTCTAAAAAATATCAATCGCTGCAGGCTGATTATGGATCCCTGCAGGGAAAACTTAATGCCGTTTCCCAGGAAGGCGAAACCTGCAAAAGCAACCTCGCATCTGCCAATGTGCAGATAGCCGGCTTACAGGACCAGTTGCGTTCAGAACGCAGCCACCTGCAATCTTTGCAGGCTGCTTTGGAAAAATGTCTTACTTCCACCAGCGAAGGCAATGTAAATATTTCCAAACTGGTTGATGAGATCAATGCGTCCAATAAATATATCCAGCAGTTGGTAGCCTCCAAGAACAAAAGCGATTCTTTAAACATGGTGCTTACTAATAACCTTACCAGGTCTTTAAGCCGCGAGGAAATGCAGGACGTGGATGTGCAGGTATTGAAAGGCGTGGTATATATTTCCCTGTCTGACAATATGCTGTACAAATCGGGCAGCTATGAAATTTCAGATAAGGCCAATGAAACCTTATCCAAGATCGCGAAGATCATTACAGACTATAAAGACTTTGAAGTGCTGATTGAAGGCAATACGGATAATGTGCCTATTTCAAAACCAAACATCCGCAACAACTGGGATCTGAGTGCCTTAAGGGCATCTTCTGTGGTGCAGGCTTTGCAAACCAATTTTGGTGTGGATCCAAAACGCCTTACTGCGGGTGGCCGTGGCGAATATAATCCTATTGCCAGCAATGACACACCTGATGGTAAAACGAGAAACAGGCGCACACAGATCATCATTACACCGAAACTTGACCAGTTCATGGAACTGATAGATAAGGCCCCGGAAACTGATTCTACAAGTGCAAAACCATAATTTAATCTTCTTAACAGGAAGTATAAGGTTTCATGCTGATGTTTATTCAGCATGAGACCTTTTTTATTTAAGGCAGGTACATGGCAATGTTCCTGTTTAAAGTTGGCGTGGAGGTAGGGGTAACCGGCTTTGTGATTGTCATGTTCCCGGTGCTCAGCAATAATACAATTTGGTTTTCCGTTTCTCAGGATGGGCCACGAGGTTCCGGCCGGTACAATCAGGATGTTGGAGAAGGTGGGTTTATTAAAAACACAGTTGCAGTGATACGTTAAAACGCTATATGCAGGCATGCTAAAGCGCCTTAAACGTATTAATGATTAATCATCGTGCTTTCAAAAATTGATTATTTTTATAACGGGCAAAAACCAGTTCTGCAAATAATGATATGGCCCTTAAAATCAAAGCATTTTTTTTAACCATTGGAACAATACTGCTGACTACAGGCATATTAACATTTGCACAAGCTCCAACCATAACTTCTTTCACTCCTACAACAATTTGTCAGGGCGATCAGGTGACCATCACCGGAACAAATTTTACAGGAACGACAGATGTTCAATTGGGAAGCGCTGCTGCAAAAAGCTTTACTGTAGCAAATGCAACAACAATTAATGCAATAGTTGACTACAATGCAGCATCAGGTACAATAAAGATTACGACACCTAAAGGTTCGGTTACTTCTTCAGCTACTTTGACCATAAAGCCAGCGCCTATACCGGATTTACTGGATAAAAGCCCGGGCAATCATGATCCTTTTACCAATTGCAATGATGCTGCCACTTATGAATTGATCGTTCAAAATAATTCTTCACAGGTGGCTGCCGGGTCTGTATATGATATTGACTGGGGAGACGCATCGGCACATTTTATTAAAACGGATTGGGCCGCAGGAACGCAGGAACAACATTTATATAATGACCAGGGTTATTTCAAAATTATATTGCAAATAACTCCACCAAATGGATGCGTGAAAAAAGCTGCGTATAATTTTTATAATGGTGCAAACCCGTTGGCAAGTCTTACCACGACAGATCCTACAACAGGCTTATGTGTCCCGGCAAAGGTTAATTTTAAAATAGGCAACTGGTTTAATAATTCTGCCGGTACTACTTATTCGCTTGATTTTGGAGATGGCAACGTAAAAACACTTACTCACCCTTTGAATTCAACAAATACGGATGAAATTGTGCCCTATACTTACAATACATCTTCATGTCCGCAGCCTTATTACCAGGCAGTTTTAAGAGCAACCAATGCCTGTCTTACCACCACCTATACCCTTGATCAGATCGTTATACGGCAAAAGCCAAAAGTTGATTTTAGTTATGACATATCCACTGCCTGTGTTGATCAACCGGTTTGCTTTGAAAATCTTACCATAGATGGATCCGGCGGTGTGACGACCTGTTATACAAATTCTGATTTTCTCTGGGATTTTGGAGATAATACTACATCAACCCAAAGGGATCCGGCTTGCCATCAATACACTAAAGCAGGAACATTTACAGTGAAGCTATCTGCTTCGAATGCATCCTGTGGCAGCGATGTAATATCAAAAACCATAACCGTTAAACCCAACTCGCCTCCGCCGACTGTATCGCCGTCCACGATAACTTATTGCCAAAATGATCCTCCTAAACCTTTGTCTGCCACAGGCACAGGCCTCTTATGGTATACAACGCAAACAGGCGGTATTGGTTCTGCAAATGCACCAACTCCTAATACTTCAGTACCGAATACAACAACTTATTATGTTAGCCAAACAATTTCCGGCCAGTGCGAAAGTCCAAGAGCAGCCATAACTGTAATTGTAAATGCCAGGCCAAATCCACCCGTAGTTATCACGCCTGTAATATTATGCAAGGGTACACCCGCATCCCCACTTACAGCAACAGGGACCAATCTCTTATGGTACACAACTGCAACCGGTGGAACGGGTTCAGCAACTGCCCCAACACCTTCTACCGTCAACGTTGGCAGCACTAATTATTATGTTAGTCAAACCGCCAAGGGTTGTGAAGGGCCAAGGGCTGTTATCGTCGTTAATGTAAATGACAAGCCTGCTGCACCAACTGTTGTTACGCCGGTAGATTATTGCCAGAACCAGGCTGCGTCGCCACTACAGGCAACAGGCTCCCAGTTGCTCTGGTACACCGTTGCCACGGGAGGCACAGGCAGTCCTGTAACACCAACACCTTCAACAGCTACTCCCGGTACTACAATTTATTATGTAAGTCAAAGCAGTTACTGTGGCGAAAGCCCAAGAGCTGCTATAACTGTTAACGTATATCCGGGTCCGTCTGCAACTATTGCTTATTCACCTTCCAGTCTTTGTAATTCATCAACTGCTGCAACGGTAGCGGTTACTATAACCGGCGACAAAACCGGCAGCTTTTCCATATCGCCTTCCGGTCTTCCTATAAATTCATCCAACGGAACCATAAGCCCGGCAAACGCAACAGCAGGCACTTATACCATTACTTATACAATAAATGCATCCGGTGGTTGTTCGGTATTTATAACCACCACAACCGTGTCTGTCAGCAGCACACCCAACGCAACGGTTACTTATCCTGAAATATGTTCTTCAACTTCTGCTGTAGCGCCTGTTATTAACGGCGCCCAGGGTGGAACATTCAGCAGTGATGCAGGATTGGTCATTGATAAAGCAACCGGAATTATTTCTCCGGGGTCAAGCACGGCGGGAACACATACAGTGAAATACAACATAGCTGCTTCTGCTCCCTGCCCGGGTTTCGAAACTTCAGCAACGGTGACTATTACAAAAGCGCCTTCCGCTGCTATTAAATATGCACCTTCCAATTTTTGTAATACAGCTACTGCGCCGTCTGTAGATGTGGTCTTAACGGGTGATAAAGGCGGTAATTTCAGCGTGCAGCCTGCAGGTTTAACTATTAATGCTATAACAGGGAAAATAAGCCCTGCCGGTGCAGCAACCGGGAATTATATCATCACCTACACTATAAATGCATCGGGCGGTTGTTCCCTGTTTACCACGTCAACAACAGTATCTGTCAGCAGCACACCATCAGCTACAATCAAGTATGATCCAATATGTTCATCCGACGGCAGTGCACCTGTTAGCATCACCGGCAGTAAAGGCGGACTCTTTAGTGCAGGTCCCGGGCTTGTAATTGATCAAACTACCGGCGCCATTACTCCTGCTGCAAGTACACCAGGAACTTATACTGTAAAATATACCATTGCGCCTTCGCCACCCTGTCCCGGATTTGAAACAAGCACCGGTGTTATCATCACCAAAGCACCATCTGCTTCTATAAAATATGAGCCTTCAAATTTCTGTAATACAAACAATGCTCCTGCTATTGATGTATCATTGACCGGTGATAAAGGCGGTAGTTTCAGTATAGAGCCATCCGGGGGCTTAAAGATAGACCCTGCCACAGGAAAAGTTGCACCGGCAGGCGCCCCTCCGGGCACATATACCATTACCTACACTATAAATGCTTCAGGCGGATGCGATCAGTTCACAACCTCAACAACGGTATCTGTAAGCAGTACGCCAAAGGCAAGCATTCAATACCCGGTAATCTGTTCATCTGATGGTGACGTTCCCGTTACTATTAACGGTACAAACGGCGGTACCTTCAGTGCAGGCGCCGGTCTTGCAATTGATCCGGCCACCGGAACCATCACTCCATCAGCAAGCACACCCGGCACTTATACTGTAAAATATTCTATCGCACCTTCGCCGCCCTGCCCGGGATTTGATACCAGCATTAATGTTACGATCACTAAAGCGCCATTAGCTTCTATTAGTTATCTGCCTGCTGATCTTTGTAATTTTAACGACGCTTCCAACCCGCCGGTTGCCGTTACACTAAACGGTGATAAAGGCGGAATTTTTTCTATACAGCCATCAACAGGCCTTACACTCAACACTACATCCGGAGAAATAATACCGGCAGGCGCTGCGGCAGGAACCTATACCATAAGCTATAATTTAAAAGGTACAGGAGGATGCAAAGACTTTAGTACCTCCACAACAGTTATTGTTCGCAGTACGCCCGAAGCTGCCATTCAATATCCCGGTTCACCCTATTGCGGAAATACTTCATCGGCAACAGTTATATTAACAGGTAATGCCGGCGGTATATTTTCCTCATCAACAGACTTGTCGATTGATGCAAATACGGGTGTCATCAACCCATCCTTAAGTAAACCCGGCATTTATACGGTCACTTACACCATTGCCCCTTCACCGCCTTGCCCGGGGCTTACAACGGATGCAAAAGTGGAAATAGCGGAAAGCCCTGTTATCAATTTTCCTGTTTCATCACAATCTGTTTGTTCGGGAGAAACGGCTGTTTTCAAACCAACATCAACAGTGCCTAATACTGAATATGTATGGGCTGTAGAAGGAGAATTACCTCCTGGTATTACCGGCGAAACTTCCGGAACTGTGATTGGGCCTGATGCAAGCATCAACTTATTGTTTATCAATTCAGGCACAACCAGCGCAACCATTTCTGTTAAAGTAGCGCCTACCAATCCTGCACAAAATCCCTGCGGCGGCAATCCTGTTACGATCGCTCTGACAGTTAACCCAATACCTGCTATACTTACAACTGATACCACTGAAATTTGCATGCACGCTCCGCCGGTAACATTAACTGCAACACCTGGTGCGGGCAATACTATTCAATGGTATGATGAAGATAATAAAGCTTTAAGCCAGGCGCCTGTTATCAACACTGCTAACCCGGCGAAATTTACTTTTTATGCAACGCAGGTATCGGCTTCAGGCTGCGAAAGCCCGAAAGCAAAATTCATTGCTATTGTGCATCCTGTGGCAAAAATTATCAGTAGTTCCTACGCTAATCCAACATCGTGCGGCATTCCGTCAGGCTCTATTACTTTACATGTTGTTGACCTCAACGGCGATGCCATGCCCAATTTGCCAGTGCACGTACATTATACAAAATTTCAAACAGCATATAGCGTAGCAGACAGCACAGATGGTTCCGGGAATATTGTTATGCCGCTTACCGCGGGCACTTATTCTGACATTTATGTGGAAACGTATGGCTGTCTTTCTCAAAAAATACCGGATGTATTTGTGCTGAAAGACCCCGACCCGCCTGCGCAACCTGTTGCCGGTTATAATGCACCCGTGTGCAGTGAAACAATATTAAACCTGTCTGCATCTTCGCCTACCAGCCCGCAACCGGGGCCTATCAATTATGTATGGGTTGGGCCAGCATTTGGCAATTTGCCGGATACAACACAGAATACGGTTGTTTCTTTCCCATCGGCGAAGACTTCGTATAACGGCACCTACATAGTGTATGCGATGCAGAATAATTGTATATCGGCTGCGACCAGTTTCCCCGTAGAAATAAAGCAATCACCTGTAAAACCGGTTATTTCCACCAAAACACCTTTATGTGTTGGGGATAACCTCACGCTGCAGGCTTATAGTTCTATTCCGGGTAATGGAGCATTGAGTTATGTATGGAACGGGCCCGGGGCCGGCTTCCCTGTGAATGCTGCTAATGCCGGTATCACTGCGGTAAAAGTTCAAGATGGGGGTGTGTATTCAGTTACCGTTACTTCGACAGAAACAGGCTGCAGCGTAACATCCGATACGTTGATCCAGGTGGGCGATTATCCTGTTGTAAAATTTGCACAGGACTCCTTTAACCTGCCAACGGGGCATATACTGCAGTTATCGCCTTCGGTTGTAAATGCATCTGATCCGCATGTTTTACCCATCCAGCAATTCGCATGGACGCCTTCTGCAAATATTCAATGTAATGATGCGGCCTGTTCAGCGCCTGCTGTTACCGTAAAAAATAATATTTGCTATACAGTAAAAGCCACCAACATTTATGGCTGCAGCGGTAGTGATACAGTCTGCATCACCACGTTCTGCAAAAGCGCACAGGTGTTTATTCCCAATGCATTTACGCCACGCGGATTAGCTGTAAATTCAAAGTTCATAGTAAGGGCTTCCGGGATCGCGTCTATAAAATCATTCAGGGTGTTTAACCGTTGGGGGAAGATCGTTTTTGAAAAGAATAACTTTCCTGCAAATGACCCTGCTTTTGGATGGGATGGTTTTGTGAACGGAAAAATGGCAGACATGGGTGTATATGTTTACACGGTTGAAGTTACCTGTGAAAACGGAACACCCTACTCTTATAAAGGCAATGTAACATTACTTCAATAATGGCAGCATGAAAAACATTTTTAAACCTGTTCCGCTCCTTTATATCCTGCTGCAATGCGGAGGTATAAGTCATGCACAGGATATAAGTTTTTCACAGTTTTACGATCAGCCGCTTTTGCGCAACCCGGCATTAGCGGGCATTTTTACCGGCGATGTGCGGTTCACGGCTTCGTACCGGAATCAATGGCAAAGTGTTACCATCCCATATAGAACATTTGGATTAAGTTCTGAGGTAAAATTTCCGATGCAGGTAATGGGCGCCGATGTAACAACCACACTTGGATTGCAACTGTTCAGGGATGTTGCCGGCACTTCTGAATTCAGTACCACGCAGATGTTACCCGCACTTAATGTAAGCGTTCGTACAGGAGAAAATTCTTTTATTTCCGGCGGCTTCATGGCAGGCCTTCGCCAGCAACGTTTTGATCCCACCAAGCTGGTTTTGAATGACCAGTTTGTAGCCAACAGCGATGGCAGTTTCAGTATCCTGCCTTATTCCAACCAGCTATTCAATAATACGAACATTAACTATTTTGATGTGTCGGCAGGAGTAACCTATAAAAGTTCATTAAACGAAAACACAGACTATTATGTCGGCGCCGGTTTATTTCATATCAATAATCCTTCTGTTGGCTTTTTTGAAGGAAGCCAGATCATGCTGAATAAAAAACTTGCTTTTAATGCCGGGTTATCCACCGGCATTGGGGATGCTAATGAACTTATTTTCTACGCTGATTATTTTGATCAATATACCAGCAGTTTTGAAAGGGTAGGTATCAGCACTGCACAATTCGGCATCATGTATAACCATGTTTTCTTTGAATCGGATGGCGATAAATCTATTACGGGCGGTTTATTATACCGTTGGGATGATGCTGTTATACCGGTTATTCAATTGGAGCTTTCCAAATTTACCATCGGCGCCAGTTACGATGTGAATGTCAGTAAGCTGGCTGTTGCATCCCAGGCACGGGGGGGCTTTGAAGTTACCTTGTCTTATAAATCTTTTCTCAATTCCAGAAACCCTGACCTGATGGGAACTAAATGCCCCGGGTTCGGAAGGCAGAAGGTAAATCCTTATTATCGGTAGCATTGTCATTTTGAATTCCACTGTTCTATCCATCACAATGATTAACGATCGGGAAACAGAATACACCAAATGCATAACTTATTAAACAACCTGTAGCATGCGTGGATTGTTAAAAAATAAAACGGGTTCAATTGGAATGAATATTGCGATAACCATCATCCCATGTTTAACGTATTAAAGAATTACATGGAAATATATTCAGTGCCTCGCTTTGGCTATGTTAAATCTAACAGAAATCAATTTGCTTTGTGTTGTGGTTAGAGCAATGTTTTCATAGTTTACCTGTTACCTAAAATGCCTATATGCTAAAGATCTGCCGGTGCTCCCTGCTATTCTCTGCGGCTTTTTTCTTTTTGAGTCATCTGAATTCTGCAGATGCGCAAAAACCTAATGAAGAGCGCAGGTTCGTTGGCCTTCATTTCGATTTCCATGCGAAGGAAACTGATACCGGTATCGGAAGAACCTTTTCAAAAGAAAACGCCGATGCCTTTTTAAAACAGGTAAAACCTGATTATATCCAGATAGACTGTAAAGGGCATCCCGGTTATGCAAGCTATCCCACCAAAATGGGGAATGCTGTTCCAAAAATTTCAAAAGATTTAATGAGGTCATGGCGTGATATAACCCGGGAAAACGGGGTAGAATTATATGCGCATTATTCCGGTCTGATGGATGGCGCCGCTTTAAAAAAGCATCCTGACTGGGCCGTTACCAAGCCGGACAATACAAAAACAGATGTTGTTTCTGTTGAAAGTAATTACTATGATGAATTGATGATCCCCCAGTTAAAAGAGCTGGCGTTGGAGTATAAAATAGACGGCGTATGGATTGATGGAGACTGTTGGGCAGCAAGAGTAGATTATTCTCCTGCTATGATCAGTAAATACCGGAATGCATTTCCCGGCCAGGATATTCCTCAAAAGCCGGGTGACAAAAATTATAACCAGTGGATCAGCATTAACCGGTCGGAGTATAAAAAAGATTTCAGTCATTATGTGGATGCGCTTCATGCAGTACGGCCTGATTTTAAGATGATCAATAACTGGGCGTTCAGTGAGTATATGCCTGAAAAAGTTGATGTAAATGTAGATTTTTTGTCGGGCGATATTCGCGGGAATAGCCCTTATGAAGCCGCATTTGAGGGCAGGAGTTTTGCAGCTAAGGGAAAACCATGGGATATAATGACCTGGGCGATTTTCTATCCGAACAACAAAAAGGCTATTAAATCTTATGATCACATCATCCAGGAGGCTTCTAATATCCTGGCACTGGGCGGAGGTTTCTCCACGTACTGGCAACAATACCCGGATGGCAATCTGCCTTATAAATACAACTCGCTGATGGCCGATATTATTAAGTTTTGCCGGCAAAGGGAAGACTATTGTTTCAGGGGTGACATTGTTCCCCAGGTTGGACTGTTATTGACAAATGAGATATGGAAAAAACAGTTAAGCGGTGATCATTTATATTCGGAAGTTGGTTCCGACCGCGCAAAAGAAATGTTTAGCATGTTGCAGGAGGCCGGGTACAGTACCGATTTTATTGCTGCTTATGACATGGATAAAAAACTAGCTTCTTACCCTGTTGTTATTCTGCCGGGGTGGGGCTTATTGGATAATGCCACATTGAACAAGCTTAACAACTATGTTACGAATGGAGGTAATCTCCTCGTTGCGGGGGCCAATACTGTACGACAGTTTGCAGGCCTGTGCAAAATACCAATGGCAGGGAATCTGAGAAAGGATCAGCAGGTGAAGCTAACGTTAAATGCCTCTGCAGCATTAAACACCGATGTAAGCATGCCGCAGCGCAATAATGGAAAGGGGATAGGAAATATAACAGACGGGTCAGGAAATGTTTTTCCCGCAGCCACAGTAAGTAAAGTAGGGAAAGGAAATGTTTGTCTTGTGTATTTTGATCCTAAGAGTTATTACAGTAAGGGCCACATAGCTGTGATACAAAATGTAATAGAACAAGGTTTGGAACAGCTTTTCCCAAACCCGGTGGCTACCTTGCAAGGTGCACCGATGGTGCAACAGGTGGTAACGAGAAAAAATGGCCATTTGTTTGTGCATCTCATTAATATGTCTGGCGAGCAATCATCCTATGAAACTGTTCCGCCTGTTCAATCATTTAAACTAATAGTGAACACAAACAAACGGCCATCATCCGTTTTGTTGCAGCCGGAAAACAACAGTTTACACTTTGCATATAAAGACAATAAAGTAACGATTGATATTCCCGGGTTCCAGTTTTATTCCATTGTGCAGATTGATTAAGGCTTTATTAAGAATTCTTTTTCTTTGACCTCTCGTATTTTGCCACAAGGTGGCTGCGGGCTTTAATATCACAAAGCGTTGTTTTAATTTTACTTCATGTCGAGCAAAATATATACAAAAACCGGTGATAAAGGCAAGACTTCATTGCTTGGCGGAACCAAGGTTTTTAAAAACGACCTTCGCATAGAAACCTATGGAACAGTTGATGAACTCAATTCGCATATTGGCCTTGTTGCAGGTTATACGCCGGATGAACATCAACGCCATATTCTAAAGCAGGTGCAGGATCGTTTGTTCGTGATCGGTTCATCGCTTGCGTGCGATCCTGATAAACAAACAGGCATGCATATCCCTGACCTGAAAGAAGAAGATATTGTATTGCTTGAAAAAGAAATTGACTCCATGAATGAACGGCTGCCGCCTATGAAACATTTTATTTTACCAGGCGGGCATGCGGCGGTTTCTTCCACACATATTGCACGTTGTGTTTGCAGGAGAACAGAACGGCTGTGTGTAAATATGCAGCAGCATGAATTATTTGTAGAACCGCTGATCATAAAATATATTAACCGGTTAAGTGATTATCTTTTCGTATTGGCGCGGTTTACAGCGCAGGAGTTGCAGGTGGCGGAAGTAATTTGGAAAGGAAGATAATTATAACGTATCATTCATGTAAAAGAAGAAAACCTTAACGCTTCTTTAAACGCAGATGTATTTTGTAAAATTAGATTTGTAATATGAAGTGCAGCTGGATCATTGCAATTTTATTGATGATATCTTTCCCGGTTTTATCACAGGATCTTACCGGTATTTGGCGTGGCAATTTTTATGCAGGATCAGGGCCTTACCGCCAATATTATAAATATGAGGTGCAGATCAACCAGCTTAAAAATTATTCATTACAGGGTGTTACTTATTCTTATCGCACCACAGTATTTTATGGTAAGGCAACGTTTGAGGGGATATGGTTTCCCAAAACAAAAACTGCATTGGTAAAAGAATTAAAATTAGTGGAACTGAAAATTGCGGGCAACAGCGATGCCTGCGCCATGACCTGCGACCTGGATTATGTTAAAGAAGATGATAAAGAAATTTTGCAGGGTACTTTTACCAGCGTAAATGCAAACAGTAAAGCAGACTGCGGCGGAGGTACTGTGTATCTTGAAAGAGTGCCGGAGTCAGATTTCAAGGAAGAAGATTTTTTGCTTGATAAGAAACCTGATGTTCCGGCAACACCGAATACTGCTTCATCAAAAACCGCCACGTCAAAAGAAAATGCAAAAAAATTGCAGACAGCCCTGGGCGTACCTGCTGATGGAGTTGCCGGACCTAAAACAATGGCAGCGCTTAAAAAGAAGTTACCTGATTTTAAAGAACAGTTGGATCTGACAGATTCCGACCAGGTAAATAAACTCGTTGATCGTATTAAAAAAGCAAATGCAACTGCGGTTAAAAAAACACCACCTCCGGCTGTGAATGATGTTTCAAAAACAAATGCAAAAAAGTTGCAAACAGCACTAGGTGTTCCGGCCGATGGCGTTGCAGGGCCTAATACAATGGCAGCGCTTAAGAAAAAACTTCCTGGCTATAATGATAAATTAGATTTGAGCAATACTAACCAGGTTAACGACCTGGTAGCGCGTATTAAAAAAGCAAATGCGGCGACAGCTAAAAAAACGCCACAGAATAATCCTCCTGCACAAAACAAGGTAGAGCCGCCTCCTGTAATAAAACGTGACACTATTACTGCGGTAACTCCGCCTAAACAACATGAACCAATTGAAGCTCCGGTGAAAAAAGCGATACCCGTTCCTGAAATTATTAAAACGAGAAGCAATCCGCTCATAAAAACGATCACGACAAATGTGCCGGATATAAAAGTGGAGTTGTATGATAATGGAGACATTGATGGCGACACGATCACTGTTTATGATAACAACCAGGTAATCGCCTGGAAGAAAGGATTGACGGATAAACCTATTACACTTAATATAAAAGCAGATGCGGAGAATGCTGTACATGAATTTGTAATGGTTGCAGATAATCTTGGATCCATTCCGCCAAATACGGCATTGATGATAATAACGGCAGGCGACAAGCGTTACCAGTTATTTATTTCAAGCGATAAACAGAAAAATGCAAAAGTGGTGGTGCGGTACGAGCCATAATGATAATATTTGCTTCTGAATTTTTTACTTATCTGATTTCACCAATGAATTTTAAAAACAGCCTTGCATTTGCCGGGATGCTTGATGAAAATGATCTGCTAAAACATTTCAGGCGCCAGTTCCTTATTCCGCAACATAATGGAAAAGACTGCATTTATTTCACGGGGAATTCTTTGGGACTTCAACCAAAAAATACGTCACATGAAATTCAAAGCATCCTGAACGATTGGGCT
The DNA here is from genome assembly GCA_036274175.1 of Parafilimonas sp. Classification (GTDB taxonomy): domain Bacteria; phylum Bacteroidota; class Bacteroidia; order Chitinophagales; family Chitinophagaceae; genus Parafilimonas. The sequence goes on along the minus strand of DASUGF010000046.1, from coordinate 62,007 downwards.
TCGCTTGCAGTGGAAGGGCATTTTAAAGGAGCCAGGCCGTGGATGCATTATCATGATCATCTCACAAAACCGCTTTCAAAAATTGTTGGGTGTTTACCCCATGAAGTTGTTGTGATGAATTCGCTTACGGTGAACCTTCATCTCATGATGGCAGGGTTTTACCGCCCGACAAAACAACGTTATAAAATAATCTGCGAGGAAAAAGCATTTCCATCTGATCAGTATGCATTGGATTCACAGGTTCGCTTTCATCAGTTAAATCCCGGCGATACCATCATCGAAATAAAACCCCGTGATGGCGAGTATTGTTTGCGCACTGAAGATATTATATCAACCATCGGGCAACATGCCGATGAAACAGCCCTTGTATTATTTGGCGGCATTAATTATTACACCGGCCAGTATTTCGATATAAAAGCTATTACAGGCGCGGCGCATGCTGCCGGTGCTTATACAGGTTTTGACCTGGCGCATGCTGCAGGCAATGTTGAATTAAAGCTGCATGATTGGGACGTTGATTTTGCATGCTGGTGCACGTATAAATATTTGAATTCGGGGCCCGGTGCGGTGTCCGGAACATTTATTCATGAGCGATTTGCGGCCAATAAAAATTTTCCAAGACTCTCAGGCTGGTGGGGAAATAATAAAGAAACGCGTTTTAAAATGGAGAAGGGGTTTGATGCGATCGCTACTGCTGAAGGATGGCAGCTTAGCACACCACCGGCCTTATTATTGGCAGCGCATAAAGCATCGCTGGATATTTTTGAAGCGGCGGGAATTGAAAAACTTCATGCAAAAAGAAAAACGCTTACGACTTACCTGCATTTTATGCTGAATGAGATCAACCGGGAAAACAAAGCAAAAGTTGTTGAAATAATAACTCCCTCTAATGAAGAAGAGCGCGGTTGCCAGGTTTCCATGTTCATGCATAAAAACGGGAAAGAAATTTTTAATGCTTTATCTGATGAAGGTGTAATTGCAGATTGGCGTGAACCCAATGTAATTCGCGTTGCGCCTGTTCCGTTATACAATACCTATGAAGATATATGGCGCTTTGGAAATATCATAGAAAATATTTTACAGCTATGATTCAGGAAAACTTTTTCCCTGTTAGCTGCATCACCTTGTCTTTATAATTTATCCCGATAGGTATAGTGAGTTTTGTTGTTTCAATATTGTTCCCGTAAATGCTTTTTATTCGCGCCACTGAAACGATATACGATTTATGTACTCTGATAAATTGTTTCACCGGCAAAAGCTTTTCCATTTCATTCATGGTTTGGTGTGTTACAAGCGTGGCTTCTGTTGTGCAGATCTTTAAATAATCTTTCATGCCCTCGATATAAACAATCTCAGAGAAATTAACTTTAAAAAATTTACTGCCACTTTTTATGTAAATGTGATCGCTTTCAAATTTTACAGGCTGCGTTAAAATTTTTCCTTCGATGATTTTATTTACTGCCTTAAAAAACCTTTCGAATGAAATAGGTTTGAGCAGGTAATCAATAACATTTAACTCATAGCTTTCCAATGCATATTCTGCATATGCTGTAGTTAGAATTACTGCTGGGGGATCTTGTAGTGTTTTCAAAAAATTCAGGCCGTCCATTCCGGGTAACTGTATATCCAGGAAAATAAGATCTACCTGTTGGCTGTTTAAAATTTCTTTCGCTTCCAAAGCATTATTGCAAATACCAACCAACTCAAACTGCGCGATTCTTTTTAAATGAGATTGGATAACATTTTGCGCGAGTCTTTCATCTTCAACTATTAGGCATTTTATCAAGCGAAGCAGTTTTTAGAATTAATGAAACCGTAAAGGCATTATTGCTTAAAATTACATCAAGCGTATGAGAATCAGGGTACAGGTTTTCCAGTCGCTTCCTGGCATTTTTTATGCGTAATTCACTTGTTCTGTTCTGTTCCTTTTCTGTTTGTATAATATTCAATGCATGTGTAGTTGGATACAATAAGTCGAGAATGCTTTTGCTGTTCCTGATACCGGTGCCCTGAATTTTTTTTGCCTGTGTTTCCAGGTCTGTACTCGTATTGTTTACCACAGATAGCTCAATTTGTTCCGGTCTTATTTTTATGGTAATGTAAATAAATGCATTGGCATAAGCATTATCAAAAGCATGTTTAAAACCATTTTCAATAAAAGAGATGAACAGGAAAGGCTCTATCATTATTTCATGTGTTTCGCCTTCAACAGAAAACCTAACATCTGCATTATATCTTATTTTTTCAATCTCGATATAATTGCGAATGAATTCGATCTCTTTGATTAAAGGAACTTTATCTTCATTACATTCATAAATAAGATACCGCATAAGGTCAGCTAATTTTACAACCATTTCCGGCGCCTTGTCTGATTTCTGCATGCTTAGAGAATAAATACTGTTTAAAGTATTAAAGAGAAAATGCGGGTTTAACCGGGAACGCAAATACTTTAGCCGGAAGTTGCTGTTATCTTTTTCAAGCAGCCTCAGGGTTTCCCGTTCGTCCAACGCTGTTTTAATGTAATAAATACCAGCGGCAATCGACATATTAATTACACACCATACTGATTCACGTATAAAAGTAGAATTGCTATGACTAAAGTAATACCGCTCACCGGGTAATAAATCAAAATTTAAAACAAGTGAGTAAATGGCAAATAAAAGAAGTTGCAAAACAGCAGCAAATGCAATGCTTAGTATGATAAACCGCTTATATTTTTTTTCAAAAAGAAATTTTGGTACAATAAAGCCTGAATAGAAGAGATATGCCGGGAGGATAAAAAGGTTGATTAACAGTAAAACCCACCAAATACGAATGTTATGAAAGAAAATTGTGAGACTGTTAACTAATGGGTTTGTCAGGGCAAGCAGCACCCAGTATAAGATCTCAATCCTATAGGCGCGTTTGACCGGCCTGTCGTTATCGAATTCCATGTGCAATAATTTGATATTAAAGCTACCAGCTTAAATACAGAACGGATAAATGATTTCGACAAACACTATAATAAATTCGATGAATTAAGTGTGAGAATTTTGATAATTGCTTAGCAATTCAATTTGGTAATTCAAGTGAGATTATTATCTTTGCAGCCCTAAAAAAGGTAAATCAGTATGTTAATTATAGATTCAAAAGATTGCGAAAACATTGACAAGGCGCTCAAGAAGTATAAAAAGAAATACGAAAAAAGTAAAACTCTGCTTCAGTTAAGAGAACGCCAGACTTTTACAAAGCCTTCTGTAAAACGCCGCAATGAAATTTTAAAAGCCGTTTATAAGCAGAAAATTTCCAGCGGAAAGATCGAACCTTAGTTTTTTCTCCCTCAATATAAGGAGCAGCCATAAGATTTAATAATTTTATGGCTGTTTATGTTTTCTCAATATCCACAGGCGGAAGACTTTCTAAATTACCTGCGTTTTGAAAAGCGCTATTCCCGCCACACCCTTATTTCCTATGAAACTGACCTGGAACAATTTCTCGGTTTTCTTGTAACAGATTTTGATTCACCATCTCTGCCGGATATTTCTGCAGCTATGGTGAGAACCTGGCTTGCCGGGTTGAAAGAAAATAATTTTACCGCTAAATCCATTAACAGGAAGATATCAACGCTTAAATCTTTTTTTAAATTTTTAATCCGGGAGGGCTTGATAGAAACAACGCCTATGGGCATAATAAATGCTCCGAAAATAAGCAAACGTCTTCCGGTGTATGTTGAGGAGAAAGACCTCCGAACATTGTTTGACTATGTAGAATTTCCTGATGACTGGAAGGGACAAACCGAAAAGCTGATGCTCCAGCTTTTTTATAATACGGGTATGCGCGTTAGCGAGCTGGTTAATTTAAAGCAGAACCAACTGGATGTTTCCTATGGTCATATTAAAGTATTGGGTAAGGGTAATAAGGAAAGAATTATTCCTGTAAATAAAGAAATAGTAAATGCACTTGTCGGCTACATTGGTTCAAAGCCTGTTGGTTCTTCAGAAAATATTTTTGTGAGCGAAAAAGGTAAGCCACTGTATGCCAGGCAGATATATAGTCTTGTACAAAAAAACCTGGTATTGGTAACAACGGTAAAAAAGAAAAGCCCCCATGTGCTCCGGCACAGTTTTGCAACACACCTGGTTAATAATGGCGCCGATTTAAACGCTGTAAAAGAACTATTGGGGCACAGCAGTCTCGCTGCAACCCAGGTATATACACATAACAGTATTGAGAAGCTAAAAGAGGTGTTTAAGAAGGCTCATCCCAAAGCATAAAAATGGCTAAATTTTTTGATTAAAAAGAAGATAAAAATGCCTCTAAAATGCGCATTTTACATAATTAATTTTTATCTTCATATCAGAGAATTCAATTAGATTTTTAATTGAAATTTCGACCAAGCTCTTTTTTTATTGTTTCACTTTTAAAAGCGAATTTCTTATGAACGTAAACATTGAAACGGTACATTTTACCGCAGATGCGAAATTGATTGATCATGTTAACAAAAAGGTTCAGAAATTGTCTACTTTTCATGACAGGATTGTCAGGACCGATGTCTTTCTCAAACTGGATAACGTAGCGCATAATATCAAAGACAAAATTGCTGAGATAAGAATATTTATTCCACGCCATAGTTTCTTTGTGAAATCTTCTTCCAAATCATTCCAGGAATCTTTTGACAGTGCATTAGATTCTGTTATCAACCAGATAAAGAAACAGAAAGAAAAACAAGCAGCTTAAATTACTTAACCCCGCCACGGCGGGGTTTTTTATTAATCACTTAACTAAAACCCCTCTAAAAATTCTCCGTAAAATTTTGCCAAATAAAGTTTTCACTTACCTTTGCCATCCCGAAAAAAAGGGTAGTTCTTTATTGGTTGTCACTTTGGTATTCAAAAGCGAAAGTTCGCTGGCTAAAAAAGTGGCGTAAGTTAGGGTTAGTCAAGCCACTTTAGCTCAGCTGGTAGAGCAACTGATTTGTAATCAGTAGGTCGTTGGTTCGATTCCGACAAGTGGCTCAGCGAAGTTGATAGGTTAACCGGTTGAAGAGTTGATAGGTAGAAACTTAATCAACTTGTCAACATATAAACTTATCAACCAGTCAACTAAAACGGGCAGTTTCCAGAGCGGCCAAATGGGGCGGACTGTAAATCCGCTGTCTTTCGACTTCGGTGGTTCGAATCCACCACTGCCCACAAGCTAATTTGAAAATGATTTAATTTGAATATTTGAAGATTAGTTTAAGTTCTTTGACGTTTGATTTTTTTGATTAAGTGTGATTTATTTTCAAATTATCACATTTTCAAATTTTCAAATTGATAATGCGGTAGCAGCTCATTTGGTAGTCCCGCCATTGCGGGATCCAAGCTATAGGTGCCAAGTTCTTTAAAAAATAAGCGGGAGTAGCTCATTTGGTAGAGCGATAGCCTTCCAAGCTATAGGTGGCCAGTTCGAGCCTGGTCTCCCGCTCATTAGAATGACAGATGAGAGCTGACGGTCGACAGGTTTGTTTACTGTCAACAAACAACGGTCAACTGTCAACTGACAAGCCGTTGTAGCTCAGTGGTAGAGCACTTCCTTGGTAAGGAAGAGGTCGTGAGTTCAATTCTCATCAACGGCTCAGGTTGCTGAGAGAAAACAAAGTTGAAATGTGCAGGGCAGAGGAAGCTTAGTAAATTCCAACAGCTAATCACAAAATATATAATTGCTTAAGCCTAAAAGCTGATAGCTGAATTTTAAACAACAACACAAAAACGATAAAGATGTCTAAAGAGACTTTTAAGAGGGACAAACCTCACGTAAACGTTGGTACAATCGGTCACATTGACCATGGTAAAACCACATTAACGGCAGCTATTACTTCCATTTTAGCTAAAAAGGGTATGGCTGAAGCAAAGAAGTATGATGAAATTGATGCCGCTCCTGAAGAAAAAGAGCGTGGTATCACCATTAATACTGCCCACGTTGAATATCAAACAGCAAACCGTCACTACGCTCACGTGGATTGCCCGGGCCATGCTGATTACGTAAAAAATATGATCACCGGTGCTGCCCAGATGGATGGCGCTATATTGGTTGTTGCTGCTACTGACGGCCCTATGCCCCAGACAAAAGAACATATTCTTTTAGCACGCCAGGTGGGTGTTCCCCGCATGGTGGTATTTATGAATAAAGTTGACCTGGTTGACGATCCTGAATTGTTAGAGCTTGTAGAAATGGAAATCCGTGAGCTTTTAACTTTCTATGGCTTTGATGGTGATAACACACCTATTATCCAGGGTTCTGCTACCGGCGCATTGGCTGGTGAAGAAAAATGGGTTAAGGCTGTTGAAGAGCTAATGGATGCTGTTGACAGCTACATTCCGTTGCCTCCCCGCCCGATAGATCAGCCATTCCTTATGTCTGTTGAAGACGTGTTCTCTATCACTGGTCGTGGTACTGTTGCTACAGGCCGTATTGAACGTGGTGTTATAAAGGTTGGTGACCCGGTTGAAATAGTTGGTTTGATCGATGCTCCTTTGACTTCTACCGTTACCGGTGTTGAAATGTTCAAAAAACTCCTTGACCGTGGTGAAGCTGGTGATAACGCTGGTTTGTTGTTACGCGGTATTGAAAAGAAAGATATCCGCCGTGGTATGGTTATCGTTCAGCCCAAGAGCATTACTCCGCACACTGAATTCAAATGTGAAGTTTATGTACTGAGCAAAGAAGAAGGTGGCCGTCATACGCCGTTCTTTAACAAATACCGTCCCCAGTTCTATTTCAGAACTACAGACGTTACAGGCGAGGTTTCTTTGCCTGAAGGAACAGAAATGGTAATGCCTGGCGATAATATCGGCTTAACTGTAAAGCTTATCCAACCGATAGCAATGGAAAAAGGTTTGAAATTCGCTATTCGTGAAGGTGGCCGTACAGTAGGCGCCGGACAGGTTACTGAAATCTTAAAATAAGTGCAGCCCCCAACTCCGCTGCGGCGGAGAGTTGGGAAATCTTAAATAAATTTGCAAAGTATTTGGGCTGATATGTTCAAATACTTTGTTCTTTTACAAAGTTCTTTAAACCCGGTTTTGAAGGTTGGATAACTTCCGCCTTGGCGGACCGGGGTTTTACGGGCATAGTTCAATGGTAGAATAGAGGTCTCCAAAACCTTCGATCTGGGTTCGAATCCTAGTGCCCGTGCTGGTTAATTTGACGATGAGATAATTTGAAGATTGAAAATGACTTCAAATTTTAATGCTCCTTAATTTTCAAATTGGCATATTTTCAAATTTTCAAATTGAAACAATGAACAAAGTTTCTAACTACTTCCGTGAATCCTATAAAGAACTGGTTGAAAAAGTTACCTGGCCAACCTGGGTTCAATTACAGCAATCCACCCTTATTGTACTTTCTGCAACAGTATTAATTATGGCCGTAATTTCGTTGATGGATCTGGGAGGCAATCAATTGATGAAGTTAATTTATTCGTTTTTCAGCTAATCAATTAAAACGAAAAAAATGGAAAATACAGTTGAAGAAAATGTGGTGCAGCAACAGGAAACCAAGTGGTATGTATTGCGGGTGGTGAGCGGTAAAGAAAGAAAGGTAAAAGAATATCTTGATAAGGATATTGTTCGTAGCGGTTATGCCGAGGTGATTAAACAGGTATTTCTTCCAATGGAAAAGGTTTATAAGGTGCAAAACGGGAAAAAAGTAATGCGCGAAAAGAACTATTTTCCCGGGTACGTTATGTTGGAAGTTTTAGACGGAAAACTTACAGATGACATGATCCACCACATCAGCAACGTAAGTAATATCATGCACTTCCTCACTGATGGTAAAGGCTCCAAAGGAAACATTATTTCACTCCGCAAATCTGAAGTGAATAAAATGCTTGGCAAAGTTGACGAAATGAGCGATGCCGGCGGAATGACCATGAGCGAACCATTTATTATCGGTGAAACCATTAAGATCATTGACGGCGCTTTCAACGACTTTAATGGGGTTATCGAGGAAGTAAATGATGAAAAGAAAAAATTGAAAGTAATAGTGAAGATATTCGGGCGTTCTACGCCTGTTGAATTAAACTATATGCAGGTGGAGAAACTGAGTTAGTGAGTGGTCAGTGGTGAGTTGTGAGTAAACTTATTCATGAAATAAATTAAGCCGCAATTATGTTGCGGTTTTTTTATGCCTGAACTTTTTTGTGAACATAGTTTCGCCATTTCTCAATAAGCTGCTGCATATCTTCCGGTAAAGGCGCCTCGAAAAAAAGTTTTTTATTTGTTTTTGGATGGATAAACCCAAGGGTAGCCGCATGCAAGGCAACACGCGGACAGATAACAAAACAGTTATCTACAAACTGTTTGTATTTTGAATAAATAGTTCCTTTTAAAATTTTATCTCCTCCGTACTCCGAATCGTTGAACAAAGTGTGCCCAATATGCTTCATATGCACACGGATCTGGTGTGTGCGCCCCGTTTCCAGCCTGCACTCCACCATGGTTACATAGTTGAATCTTTCAATAACTGAATAATGTGTTATGGCATGTTTCCCGCTTTCCCCTTCGGGATAGGCGTCAAACATTTTGCGGTGTCTTTGGTGGCGGCCAACGTGTGCTATAACCGTTCCTTCATCCTTTTCAAGATTGCCCCAAACAACTGCTGTATATTTTCTTGAAACGGTATGATTGAAAAATTGTTTGGCCAGATGCGCGGCTGCTTCCGCGGTTTTTGCCGCTACAATTAATCCTGTTGTGTTTTTGTCAATGCGGTGAACGAGGCCATACCTTGGCAGGTCTTCTTCCGTTAATTCAGGTTTTTGTTGCAGGATATGATATGCAATTCCATTCAATAAGGTTCCTGTATAATTGCCGACACCGGGATGCACGACCATATTCGGCTGCTTATTTAAAACCATTACATCATTGTCTTCATATACAATATTCAATGGGATCGCTTCCGGTTTGATTTCTGTATATTCAGGATTTACCAGGCTTAATAACAGAATATCATCGCCCGGTTTTATTTTGTAATTATTCTTGACCGCTTTGCCATTCACCGTTAAAAAACCAGCTTCAATGGCCTGCTGTACTTTGTTCCGGGTTGCATTTTCAATACGCTGTTGCACCCATTTATCAATGCGCAAAGGCTGCTGGCCAGCATCCACTTTAAATGATTTCCGCTCATACAATTCATCGGCGGTTTCTTCTTTGATGATCTCTTCATCGTGATTCATAAAGCAAAAATACGTTGGTTAACTGCTTGGGTTCAGTAACAAAAACAGTAAGATTATTTTACCTTTACTTCGTGAACATAGAATTGAATTTACCTGACAGTAATGCTGAGCCCGATATAAAAAAAGATATCGCAGTTTTGTTATATGATAAAGAAATTTACCCATTGGGAAAAGCAGCCGAATTTGCAGGTATTTCTAAAAATGATTTCATGAAACTTCTGCGTGAAAAAAAAATAAATATCAAGTACTCAATTGACGACATTAAAAATGATTTGAGTAACCTGCCTGAATTTGCACTCAATGATAGTGGTGAGTGATACAACACCTTTGAGCAGTCTTATACTGCTAAAAAAATTATATCTTCTGAAAATATTTTTCACTAGCAATCTGGTTTATTGAAAGAAATAAAGCCTGATCTTTTAAAATTAAAGAATGAATTTAATTTTTGGATTTCAGAGAATTTAATGTTGGATATTCTCAATCTTGTCAAAGAATAATCCTTTTTTTTGATTGTAATTTTACAAAATGCGTGAAGTTATTTTACAGGATTTGGGTCAACAGTCTTACAAACAGACCTGGGATTACCAGGAAGCGTTACTGCAACAGAAAATAAAAGCCAAACAGTCGAATAAATCTGAACCGGATTACCTGTTATTTGTAGAACATGATCCTGTTTATACCCTGGGCAAAAACGGCAAAGAAAAGAACCTGCTCATCAATCAACAATCTCTTGAAGAAAAAGGCATCGAATTTTATCATATCAATAGGGGGGGAGACATCACTTTTCACGGCCCGCAACAATTGGTTGGATATCCTATTTTGGATCTTGATAATTATAAAACAGACCTGGGCTGGTACCTGCGAAGCCTGGAAGAAGTTATCATTTTAACCATTGGTGAATATGGTTTGAAGGGCGAGCGCAGTGCAGGCGAAACCGGTGTCTGGCTCGATGCCAGTATTAAAGGAAGAGAGCGGAAAATTTGCGCCATGGGTATCCGCTGCAGCCGCTGGGTTACCATGCATGGCTTTGCGTTGAATGTAAATGTTGATCTGAATTATTTCAATTTTATAACGCCTTGCGGGATACAAAACAAACAGGTAACATCGCTTGAAAAAGAATTAGCACAAAAACTTTCAATGGATGAAGTGAAGAAAAAAGTAGTTAGCAATTTTGAAAATGTTTTTGATGCAGCAATCATTGATTCTATTTACATGCAATTTCAATTTTAATAACATTAAAGTTTAATTCTTTAATTATTAGCAATTTTGTCTGCTCATTTCTATTCTGTCTTTTTTATCATAAGTTGCTTTGTAAGCGCATTCCAGTAATGGTTGCTTTGTAAAACAGCAGGGCTACTAAACCCCGCTGTTTTTTTACTATTGTTTTACAAACTGCTCATTACTTTTTGGCAGGAATTTCCTGTTCTGTATTTATTGTTTTACCAGCTTAATTATTTTACTGTCTTTACCATTGGTTACTGTTAGAACATACACACCGGCAGCATATTTTTCTGTGGGCAATTTAATATTCATTGCGTTGATGTTATTGCTTTGCCAGATTTTTTTGCCGCTCATATCTGCAATGGATATCGAAACATTTTTTGTATTGCCTGTTATTTGCAAAGTTGAGCTGGAAACTACAGGGTTGGGATAAACCACTGCATTAAAAGATAAAGATGTTTTAGTTGCATCCTCGTTTGCAACTTTTGAAGCCACAAACGTTCCTGTTTCCTCTGCTTTGCCGGCATATAATTCATTGCCGTATTCATTAGTGTAAACGTCTAAAAACAATTTATTTTTTCCAGGGAAAATTGCCGCGATATGACTGATACCAAAACCTTCAACTTCTTTTGTGCCTTTCGGTGTACCATCAGAAGACCAGAGGTAATACCGGCCAACACCATCTTCTTTTACTTCAGCATTCTGGAAATATAATTTACCTGCAAAATTTGTAAGGCCATTTATATTGCTTGCGGAAATTCCAGGAGTGAGGTCTTCTACAAGTTTAGTACCCTTCTGGGTACCATCACTTTTCCAAAGCTCCCTGCCATGCACGCCATCATTAGCGGTGAAAAATATTGTGCCGTTCACATCCGTTAAAAGAGAAGGTCCAAGTGCTGCTGTACCATCAGTGGGATTAATATCTTTTATTGACTGGGTGCCTGCAGGTGTGCCATCCGTTCTCCAGAATACCGTGCCTTTATCATTAGAATGATTTATAGCACTGAAATAAAGAATATCATTAGAAATGCAAAAGTAACGCGCAGTGGTAAGTGTGGTGTTTCCCCACCAGGGCTCTATATCCTTAAGCTTAATGGTGCCAGATCCTTTTCCATTGGATTTCCAGAATGAAGGATAAGCACCTGTACCATCGAAAGCGGAGAAATACACTTCATTTTTATATATATACATGCCGCCCGGTGTTGAATTGGCAACACCAGGGTTAATGTCTTTTACCATTACAGTACCGGCAGAGCTGCCGTCGCTTTTCCATAATTCATAGCCATGCACGGCATCGCCGGCAACAAAGAAAGCAGTGTTACCTGTCACATTTAGGTAATCACGGTAATAAACTGTTGATGACAGTAAAAAAGTTCCGGCGGTGGTGCCGTCACTGCGCCAGAGTTCATATACCAAAGCATCGGAATTATACACAACATAAAATGCAAGGCCTTTTTGTGTAATATTAAAACTGTATATAAAAGAATTGGCCGTTGCAATTTTGCTGAGCCCCTGCTTTGTGCCATCTGTTCTATAGAGCGTGTATTGATAAGATGATCCAATTCTATCCCGGGCAATAAAATAGACTGCCTTATTTTTTGTTACAAAGCCAAACCTGTTGTCTCCTTCCTCGCCGGGCATAATATCGTTGAGCAAGATTGTTTCTGCATTTTTGCCGTTACTCTTGTATAACTCCATGCCATGAATCCTTTCGTAGGCATTGAATAATAATTCATTTCCCAGCGCTGCCATCCCGCCATATCCGTAAAAATTATAGCTGCTGAATCCTGCAAGAGAGCTTGAAGTAGCAACAGTGTTAATGTCTTTCACCAGTTTAGCGCCGAAGCCAGCACTATTTGTAATAAAAAGCTCAGTTCCTTTTTGCTTACCTGTTGCGCTAAATACTATATTTCCTTTAAAAGCTGTAAGATAACCGGGATGCGAACCCGTAACACCCTCGAAAATATCACTTTGTATTATTGGAAATGGACCAAACAAGGTTTCAAGGACCTTCCACAACTCACTGCCAAAAAACTGCCCGCTTTTCACAAAATACAGCGTGCCATTTCCATCATATAAATCCTGGATTGTTTCACCCGGTTGTAGTTTGTATACAACTTGTGAAGATGCCTTTGTTCCTTTCGAGCTCCATAATTCATCATGCATGCCGCCGTTATAACTGACTACTTTAAAATAGAGCGTATTGTTGGCTACATGCATTTCTTCAGGTACAATAAAAGCCGTATCACCCGCAGCGGCAAGGTCTTTAACTTTTACAAGCCCTTCGGCGGATGATTCATATTTATACAAGCCATGCCCTTTTTTTGTTTGTTCCCCGGGTATGTATAAAGTGTTATTCATAATCGGGAAACTCGTTTCCAAAAAATCAGCATTAATTATGATATTATGATTACCTGGCGCCAGTTTGGTACCTGCATCGGTGCCATCAGATACCCATAACTTGCGGCCGGTACCAACATTTGCAGAATAGTACAGTTTATTTTTATAGTTTGTTAATTGTGCCGGCGTGTAGTCTACGAAATAGCTGAAGGTAGAATCCAAAAGAGGGTAGGATGGCCCAATATGATAGGTGCCGGCATCAGTAAGGTCACTCCTCCAAATCTGCCAGCCTAAAGTTTCATAATCTAAAAATGTAAAGAACAAGAGGCCATCCACTACTGTCGGCTGCATAATTTGCGACCCTCCAAAGCCTTTATCTCCCAATTCTATCACCTGTTTTGTACCGGCTGTAGTTCCATCTGTTTCCCAGACTGCCGACCAGACATCAAAGCCATCTGCGATAAAACAAACTTTATTATTCATGGCGAAAAAATTAGCTGAACCATACACATCAATAAGCAATTGTGTACCGCTTTCCGTACCGTCAGATATCCACGCTCCGGTGCCGTAAACTGAACTGAAACCTGTGAAATATATTTTTCCATTTACGGCAGTAATATTAAAAAGCAAGCTGGATGCAGCTCCCGGTTCAATATCCTTTAACATGTAAGTGCCCGCTCCGGTTCCGTCGCTCCGCCAGAGTTCATTCCCATGAATAGCATCATTAGCAACAAAATAAATTACGTTATCGAGTACAGCGAAAGAAACAGAATCATTATACGCGTTATCATAAAGATCATAGCGAATGCTGGTAAAATTGCGGGGATTGCTTTCCGTAAGCGCATTGATATCTTTAACAAGATGAAAATTTGAATTGGCGCTATTTTTATTTTCAGATTTTATAGCAGCGCTTACATTTTCAGTAAGAACGGAACTTTGTGTTTTTCTTTTTTCAAGCAATAGCTGCTTGTAATATTCGGGTGTTTTTTTATTTGCATTCTGAACAATCATATCATGCCTAAAAACATTGTTTGTATTAGCATGAGTAGCCTGTCGCAGCGACCTGTCAGGAGAATTTACTAAATCAGGTGGTGGCAATTGTTTGCCAAAAGGTATTTCATCTTTTGCTGAAAGATGCTGATTTGTTGCATCCTGTGCAACGGCTATTAGGGTTGTAAATAGCATTACAACCGCAGGAAGTAGATGTCTTGTCTTCATGGTATTTATTTTTATAGGTAAGAAATGTTTGGTTGTTGATTTCAATATAGAAGCTATGATCATCTATAACTTAATCCTATCACGCATAGTGAGCCAACAGTTATATTTAGTCAACGCGGGTTGGTTATAAAAGGCTTTATTTTAATTAACTCGTCTTACACAGTACCGGATATAAAACTAATTTAGGAAGTGTTCGGAAAATAGTAAAAACCCGACAATCTTTAACATCATACTTCTACCCTGTTTGTAAATATTTCTTCAGTCAGGGGCGTTTGTTTAATAAAAGCTGAAGGTGTATATCCTGCAAATCTTTTAAAGTCTTTAATCAAATGCATCTGGTCGAAATAACCGCATTGATGTGCAATAGATGTCCAGCCTGATTCCGGACACTTTAGCTTAAGCTCAAAGGCATGATTGAAACGTGTGATGCACGTAAACAATTTTGGCGACATTCCAACCTGCTCAATAAAATGCCGTTCAAAAGTTCTTGTGCACATATTGGCATCATAAGCAAGCTTATCAATATTGATACAGCCTGCACTTTTATAGATTAAGTTCGAAATACAGGTAATAGCTTTATTACGATCAATTGATTTTTGCTTATTCAAATACGGTAAAAGAAAAGCGTTAGCAAAAGATGCCATTTCTGTTAATCCTTTAGCCATACATAACTGCTCACTAAAATTTTTGACACCTGAATCAAAAATGTCATCTATACAAATTATCTGGTTAACAATATCAGCAGATGCCAACCTGAATAATTTATTAAAGCCCGTGGGTTTAAACATTACTTCGAAAAAAGAATAGTTGCCATTAAAAGTCATTAAGCCATTGTATTGATTTGATAAACCATTAAAACTTGCATAGCTTCCCTTAGCTATAATTTTACCGGTTTCAGGCTCAACCAGCTTTACAGGAAGCGCTTTAAAGAAAAAATCCATAGAAGTTTCATGAGAGGCGTGCCAGGGTTTTATAAGATCAGAACCTTTAGTGTCAAACTCCCGGTAAACATAACAACGTACAAAAGGAGCCAGGGCAGGTGCAGGTGCTATTTCTGTAGTTTTGATCATACAATAATTTTAAAGGTTACAAGCAAAGAGCCGATCACTTACTTATGTCTGCATCTTTCAATAATTGTATTAATATGTTCCTATCCTTTGCTCCAAGTTTTTCCATCATGTTCCGTATATGTGCTGTAACGATCTTTTTCTGCAAACCGGTTTTATCACAAATCTGTTTTAATGAAAAATCAAGTGCCAGGTAATTTGCTATTTCTATTTCTCTCTCAACGAGTTCTTCTTTCCTGAATTCCATGATATTTTTTTAAGTACGCCTGCAGGAAATATCATCTAAAAATCTAAAGCAAAATTGAAATACAGGAATGCTGCACACAATACACCATTCAGTGTATTTTTCCTATACACCTTTTGGTGTATAGAGAGGACATGAGCAGGATGACGATATATCCAGAACTTTGAAAATGCTGCTTTAAGTTATTGCAAGAGATTTCTCCTGTCGTGCCAATGACGTTTGGGGAATAGGTGTCTGACATTTTTGAAATGTCTGACACCTCGCAGCGCTTTTGTCATTATACTTTTGATTGTGGTGCAACCGAATAATTTGTCGAAATGACGAGTGTAGTTACAGCAGCTTATGATCGGCTGCATATTTTACCAGTGAAGCAGTGTTTTTTAATTGCAGTTTAGCGAGGATATTTTTTCTGTGTGTATCTACAGTAACATGGCTCAGAAAAAGCTTATCAGCTATTTCATGATTGGTAAATCCTTCAGCTATGTACCTGATAATTTCAATCTCCCGTGTTGTAAGATGTACTTCATTTCCAGGCGTACTAATGTTACGGTCGTTAAGATGCGTAAATAAATTATTGGAAATTTCAGGGCTGATATATTTTTCATCGTGCATTACCTTATCTATGGCTTTTAGCAACTCGCTTTTGCCGGTATCTTTATTGATAAACCCATCCGCTCCGGCCTTAAGCATTTTACTTACAATGGAAGCATCGCAAAGCATGCTCACCACAATTATTTTGATAAGCGGCTTTTCTTTTTTAATAAGCTTTGTGGCTTCCAGCCCATTTAAAACAGGCATGTTGATATCCATAATAACACAATCAATATTTTCAGCCATTGCTTTATCCACTGCTTCCTTTCCGTTTTTGGCAGTGTGAATTTCACCGATCATTTTTTCAGATTCCAATATCTGCGAAATTCCATCAGTAATGAGTTGATGATCGTCAACAATCAATAGATGTATGGGTAACTGGTAACGGGTCATTGGCCATTAAAATTATAGGGTATTTCAATCAGCACACTTGTTCCTTTTCCCAGGTGTGAATCAAGGGTCATCATTCCATGCATAAGTTTGGAGCGGGCATCTAAATTTTGCAAGCCATAACCGGTTTTATGCGCATGCACATCAAAACCTTTTCCATCATCTTCCATCATTAAAATTATTTTTTCATCCCGCCGGCCTATTTGCAATGAAACATGTTTTGCCTCTGCATGTTTTAGTACGTTATTGATCAATTCCTGCGTAATGCGGTACAAAGCCAGCTCATAATCTTTTTGCAACCGGTTATCTATACCAAAAATTACAAGATCAAAGCGAATTTGGTTTGTTCCATTTATCTTATTTACCAACCCTTCCACGGCTGTAGTATATCCAAACTCTTCCAGCACTGTAGGGCTTAAATTCAACAATAACTGCCGCACATCTTTCATGGCTTCTGTAATAAATTGTTCAGAGCTTTCTGTCAGTGATCTTATTTGTTCATTATTGGTGTTTGTTGCTTTTTCATGAAGAGAAGACAGGAACAGTTTTAATGTTGAAAGCTTGGTGCCTACATCATCATGCAGGTCTCTTGCAATACGTTTGCGTTCTTCTTCCTGAGTAGCTACTATCGCTTTAATTTGTGCTGCCTGGTTTTTGCTTAACGCACGAATTCGATTCCGATACAAAACATATACTATGCTTACTGCTATCAAAGCATATAAACTATATGCCCACCAGGTAGCCCACAAAGGCGGAGAAATAATGATACTTAAATACGTAATGTTTTTTGAAAAAACCCCGTCTCTATTCTCACACCGAACCATAAAGGTGTATTTACACGGGCTTAAGTTAGTGTAAGCAGCAACCCGTTGCGTGCCGGCATTGATCCAGTCTTTTTCAAGGCCTTCCAGTTTATAAAAATATTGAGTAGTTTTCCTGTTGAGATAAGAGATAGACACGTAATCAATGGTCAGGAAATTCTTGTCGTAGGGAAGCCTGATTTTATTATTGCCCGCATTTAAAGCAGAATCTAACAAAACAGGCTTGCCGGAGATCTTTAAACCCGTAAGCAACACATCGGGTGGGGGCGGTTGTGTTTTAACGCTGTCGGGATGAAAATACAATAACCCCGTGGTAGATGCAATAATCAACCTGCCATCACGGAGCCTTGTAAAGCCGGGGTGAAAACCTTTACTTAATACACCATCTTCTTCATCAAATGAAACAATTTTTTTTGTTTGTGGATTCATCTTTACAAGGTCGCTTAACGTGGTGATCCATAAATTACTCTCTTTATCGGTTGCAATAGCTTTCACAATATTCGAGGGTAAACCATCATCAGTGTTTAGCGCTGCGGTTGTTTTTTGATTGGTATTAAGAAAGAAAAAACCTTTTGCATAAGATGCTATTGCTATTACGGAATCATTTAAAGATGAAATTCCCTGAACTGCATCGGGAATATTAAATGGCTGCTGCTCTCCCCTGTATATTTCTGCGATCTTTTCCTGAACGGGATCGAAGCGGTAAATACCATTGTTAAACGTTTGCACCCAAATGGCATTTTGCTTTGTGATCATGAGACTACTTTCCTGCTCTCCTCTATCAACAAGAAGGCTATCGTTGTAAACTATATACCTGTGCCGGTCAATATCCCATTTAACAAGGTTATTACGGGACGCCCGAAGGGTAAACCACATATTGCCCATTGTATCACATTGGATACTGCTGATATTACATCGTTTAAATTCAGGTATTAATGAATATTTGATTGATCCGGTTTCACCATCATAAATTCCAACAAGTCCCCCGGGATGCCCGATCCATATCTTTCCTTTTTTGTCTTCTGCAAAACAGGTAACAATGTTTTTGCATGCATCTATATATGAAGAAGTATTATTAAGGATTACGGTGAAGCTCCGCCTGAGTTTAAAATGATTATCATAGTGAAGCCAGCCTCCATACAAAGTACTGACTAAAATATCCCCCGAGCTTGTTTCAAAGGGTTTTTTATTGATAAATGAAGTAATGCCTTTTGTTGGCAAGTCTGTATTGTTTATGGCGTAAAAGCGTTGATAAGAAGGATCGAATATATTAACGCCTCTGTCTGACCCAACCCAAATACTGCCAGCCTTGTCAATTGTTATACAATAAACCAATTCATTAAAATGGAGTGATTCGAACTTTAGATTATCTGAATTTATATGTATTAATTTATTCGCGGGTTCTTCAAAATACCAAAGTCCCCCATCAATGGTACCTATCCACAATTTTCCATTTCTATCTCTTGCAAAGCAGGAAGCAACAGCATAGCCGAGAGTTTTGGTGCCTTTAATCTCAATCGGAATGAAGAACCAGTCTTTTTTTCCGGTAATTGTATTCCACCTGCATAAATGTTGCGTCCAAAAGCTCATCCATAAATAGTCACCATCCTTCCATAAACATGCGGCCTGGTATGGCATCTTCTCTTCGTTAATAATTTTCTTTTCAAGAGGAGAAATTTTGTATAATGTTATTCCGTTTTGAATCCAGATCAGGTTATCCTTTTTGCTAAAAGTAAATGCTCCGGCAGTCATTGCCGGATCGGTATCCGGCAATTTCATCCATGTAATTAGTTTTGCAGATGGCGCATCATATTTATAAATAAACTGATTATTAAGCAACCATTTATTACCTGAACCATCTTCAATAATCTTTAGGCTCATTTTCGGCTTTTTGCCCTCAGGCACCATCGGCATAAACTTTTCAGTAGTCCTGTTATATCTGTATAAAGAATTTCCATTAGAAATCCATATTGTACCATCTTTCGTTTCTGTAACATAAGGAGAAGGCAACAAATCATTGCCGGCTATCAAAGGCTTTGAGAATGTATATCCGTCAAATTTCTGAAGACCTGAAGTTGTTCCTATCCAGTAAAATCCTTTTGAGTCCTGGAAAATAGACTGAATATATTCAGAACCTAATCCATCTTTTGAAGTGAGATGATGAAAAACGTAGTTCTGCTGCTGGGCGCATAATTTAAAGGTGATTAAGAATAGTAGCAAATAAAAGTGTAGCCGCAGCATTGGGTCAGAATTTATCTCATGCAGAGTTATGCTTAAAGTTATCGAGAATAACTGATACTACATCATACGCCATTAAAGTTATACGGTATTTCAACCAATACGCTTGTTCCCTTTCCGGGTTGCGAATCAATAATTATTGTTCCCTGCATTAATTTAGTTCGTGCGTTCAAGTTGTGTAACCCATAGTCTTTTTCATGTTTATGTACATCAAACCCTTTTTTTGTTGCGTACAGTCACGCAGAAGAATTTTCTTAGCTTAGAATAATTGTTTAAGTTTTCCTAAAAGATATCAACCTGTAACATTGTACGAAATTAATCGTATGTTTGAAGTAGAAACACTTTAGTTAATATAAATCAGACCAACATGAAAAAGATATTAAAGCCTTTCCCGATACTCAGTTTTGCAATTCTGTCTGCCAGCGTTTTACTTCTTTGCTCCTGGCAAAATCCAAACGAAAATAATTATTCAGGCAAAGGCGGGATAAATATTAATCAAAGAGATACTACGCCAAAGTATGATTATAAAATTGGTGAAATTGACATGCAGGCTTTTGACAAGGCGATGAAGAGCCTGGATAAGAACATGGCTGATTTGAATCTTCATATGAAAGATCTTGATCTGAATTTTGGGAAACAGCTTGAGTCTTTATCTAAAATAAATTTTGATGAAATACAAAAGCAAACGGAAGCGTCTATAAAATCAATTGATTGGGACAAAATGCAAAAGGATGTAGATGTTTCTCTTCAGAATATGCAGGCGCAAATTGCAAAAATTGATTTTTCAAAGATGCAAAACGAGATGAAAGACCTGCAGGAAAAATTTCAAAGCGATGAATTCAAATCTCAATTCAATTCTGAAAAAATGCAAAGGCAGATTGATGATGCTATGAGCAAGGCTAAGGAAGGTATTGAAAAGGCTAAAGAAAAAATGCAACAGATGAAAGACTTTACAGACGAGCTAGCCGCTGATGGCCTCATAGATAAAAAGAAAGGTTATACGATCGAGTGGAAAAACGGTAACCTTTATATCAATGATAAAGAACAGCCTAAAAATATTTCTGATAAATACCGCAAGTATGAAAGTACCGGTAAAGTAAATATGTTGCCGGAAGGCGTAGAACATTTTTGAGATGTCAGATGTCTGACACCTAATTCTTCACATACAACAAATACTTTTCTTTAAAATATTCATCGTTAAAAACTTCATTTAATGGAACCTGGTTAGGCCTTAAACCGCTCTCTGAGATCTCAGCTCCGAGCTCGCCCCCTTTAAGGCAAATGAGCCCGTTTATAAATTCGTTTTTATTCTTTTTTTGAAGCAGCGGTTTGCTCCATCTCCACAGGTCCTTTAAAGGCGCAACAGCACGGGAAACAGCAAAATCAAACTTGCGGTCTTTTATTTCCTCAGCACGGGTATGTTGAATTGTTACATTCTTTAATTCAAGCGCTTCCGCAACTGCCTGAACAACTTTTAATTTTTTGCCAATGCTGTCAACCAGGTGAAACTGTACGCCCGGAAAATAAATCGCCAAAGGAATACCCGGAAATCCGCCGCCTGTACCAATATCGATTATTGAAGTGCCATCAACAAAATCAAACAGCGCGGCAATGCTTAATGAGTGCAGTACATGTTTGAGATATAAATGCTCAATGTCTTTCCTTGAGATCACGTTTATCTTGTTATTCCAGTCACTGTACAGATCTTTTAAAAGCTCAAATTGTTTGAGTTGTGCATCGCTAAATTCAGAAAAGTATTTTAAGACGTGTTCCATATGCTGCACAAACTATAATAGTGTTAAGTTAATCGTGAGTTGTCAATGGTGAATGGTGAGTAATCACCCTAAATAGGCGGTATTCACTCACAACTGACCACTCACCACTCACAAGCTGAAACGTCATATTTTGCTTAACATAGCACTAGTTAATTTAAATAATGTTTCCATCTTCTCCGTTAGGGGCTAAAACGCTCAATCCCATTTACGGGAAGGCTTTTTCAAAAGAGATGGAAAGAAAAAAAGATTGTACACAAATATCCAGATATCAAAAAATAAAAACAAGGAGAACAGGTCTGATTCGTTAAGCTTCTTCATGCATTTATACCAAATGATCGTTTGTACAATTAAACGAACAGCAAATATTCCTACCGCCACATACCAGTTAAAAAAAATGGCCGTTGCAATAGTAAGCGGATAGATAAGCATTTGCATGGTTGCATAAAAAGAAAGCAAGAACTTATGGGAACGCTTATAAAATTTTGCGGTTGTGTAATGCCTGTTCTTTTGCTGCATCCAGCTATTCCATGATGTATGCGGCTCACTTAACGTATGCGCTTCTTTATCTATAATAATTGCAGTATTGTTTTTATTAGCGATCATGTTTATGAACAGGTCATCATCGCCACTTGGTATGTGGTTGATAGTTGAAAAACCTTTATTACGCAGGAATGTATCTTTCCGGTACGACAAATTTCTTCCAACACCCATATAAGGTTTCCCCGCAAGTGCATAGGAGAAATATTGCAACGCTGTATGAAATGTTTCAAAGCGTATAAGCTTATTTAATAAGCCGGGGTGCTTTTTATAAGCGCCGTAACCCAATACCACTTCAACATGCGGCTCATACCCATCCTGCATTCTTTTTATCCAGAATTCACTTGCAGGAATACAATCAGCATCGGTTAATAAAACAATTTCATACCTGGAAGATTTTATGCCTACAGACAAAGGGAATTTTTTACCTGGAATTCCCTTTGCTTCCTGCTTTAGCGGTATAACATTCAGGTTTTTAAAACGGCGCTGAAACTCTTCCAGGATAAATTTTGATTCATCGGTGGAATTATCATTTACTACGGTAACATCATGTGTTGTTTTGTAATCCTGGAATAAAATGCCGGGTAAATTATTTACGAGATTTTCCGCCTCATTCTTTGCGCAGATAATAACAGAAACAGGATACTCCTGTGATGCCTCTTTTTGCGGTGCAACATAATTGGCAAGCCGCATGAAAAAATATAAATAATACCAGAGTTGAACAGCAGCAACAATGCCCAGCACAACAGGCAGGATATAGATATAATTTACTGGCATTTAAAACAAAAGTAATCAGGCACTGCAATCAGTGCTGCATCTGTTATTAATTGTGGATAACTGAACATACAAAAAAGCCTCCGTTACAGAGGCTTACAATTTTTATTGAGGTGAATCTGTTTTAGGTGGCGTTGAGTCCACGTTTGGTTTCAGTTCGTTACCTGTTTCAGGTGTTGTCGCTTTATTGCCGCCGAAATACTGTTGTAGCTGGGTGAGGCGGTCAAGTGTTTCCTGCGCACTTTGTTTATCGTAGGCCAAACCGCTTGCCTGCCATCCGGAAAGCGAATTATAATATTTCATTTGCTGTTGCAGGTCTTTTTTCACAGAATTGGCAACTTTTTCTGCAAGCGCCTTGTCTTCTGCAAGATAAGCTACCTGCATTATAGCCAGCGAAAGCTGGTTATGGTCATTGCCGCGGCTGATCATTCCGTAAGGGAAGTTTTGCTGCAGCATCATTTTATCGCATCTTTCCAAAACAGATCTTGCCGAATCTTTTTTATCCTTTTCAACGAGATCAGAAGCAAGGTCAACTTCTGCTTTTCGTATGGTATTTAAATGCCTGCGGTTCTCTTCATCAAAATAAACACCCGGGATATTTGCATTACCAAAACCAAACTTGGTCATCATGACATTGTAAGTCCAGTCTGTATTAACCCTTGAATTTTCAACCGGAACCAAACGGTAAGATAAACCGTCGCGCCTTATGAAATTTGAAAAGCCTAATTCACCATAAGGCATAGTGAAATAAATTGGCCTTTTCCATTTGTTGGCGGCAATTACATTCAATATAGCCAGGTCGTTCTTATACAAGTTATTTTTTGGGATGGTGAAACGAACTGCATCCACAATACTATCGGTTGCATTTGCGGTACCATTGGCTAACACGGTTTGCTTATCAACGGGCAATGCCACTTTATGAACAGGGAAGGTATTATATTGATTGCCATTTTGAACTGATACCAGGGATACATCAGTACCCACGTAATCCTTCATCATTTGGTAAAGATCATAGAACCTGTTTTCGGGGAATTGCGGGTTGGCATTAAAAAATACTACGTCACGCTGGTTGCCTTCCAATTTTTCAGGCTCCATAATAACATCGATGGGAGCGCTTTGATTTACTTTATAGCGAAGCTCATTGATATACCAGTCGGTTCCAAGAAGGCTGGTATTGATCACACGTATATCAGGCCGGATGCCCTCTACTTCCTGTGCATACCACAATGGATAAGTGTCGTTATCGCCAAAAGTGAAAAGTATGGCGTTGGGTGCACAGCTTTCCAGATAATCTTTGGCAAGGTCGCGTGCCAGCACTTTTTTGCTGCGGTCATGATCATCCCATTCCTGCTGTCCCATTAATACCGGAACAGCTAAAGCGACAAGAATAGCCGCATAGGTAATAGCAGAACCGGATTTAAGCGTCTTGAAAATATAAGGCAATCCTCCGGCTACTGCAGCAAACAAAACCGCAAAGCCAATCCCGAGTCCGGGTCCACCTCCGGCAGATACCGCACCCAATAAAAACAAAAGGGCCAACACACCACCGGAAATAAGTATGGACTTTAATAATTTCTGATCCCAGTTAGAAGCCAGTTCTATAAAATAGGGAACTGCCAAACCTATCCAAACGGCGAATGCATAAAATGATCCCACATAGGCATAATCACGTTCACGCGGCTGGTAACCCGCCTGGTTTAGATAGACCACGATGGCAAATCCGGTAAAGAAGAAAAGAAAGAAATTCACCAGGGCATCACTGCCTTTTTTGCGGAAGTGGTAGAACATCCCGACAAGCCCTAATATGAAAGGCAGCATGAATAAAGTGTTATGGGCCTTATTGTTTTTCATGCTGTCGGGCAAATAAGTTTGATCACCATACATGGCACTATCCATAAAAGGAATACCGGTTATCCAGTTGCCATCGCGGACATTGCCGGCATATAGCCCCTGCAGGTCATCCTGTTTGCCGCTAAAATTCCAGAAGAAATAGCGCAGGTACATGAAATAATTCTGGTAGGAAACAAAAAAGCGAATGTTATCCATGAAGGTCGGCGCCCTTTCATAGGTGCCATCCTGGTTCTTTTGAATGCCCATGAACACAGCATAGTAGTCGGCATGGCTCTGGTCGTTGCTGGCATCCCACATACGCGGGAAGACCATTTTATCTTCTTTATTATAAATGTATTTGTAGCTGCGTACAACTTTTATGTACTTATCCTTACTTTTCTGGTAAGAATATTCCTCTTTTGAGCTCACGGGGGAAGCCGTAAATTTTTGGCCGTAAAGAATTGGAAAATCGCCATATTGGTCGCGGCCGAGATATCCAACCAAACTCATTGGATTATCCACGTTGTACATATCCACTGCGGGATCAGCATTGCTGCGGACAAGTGTAGTGAGGTAAGAGCTATAACCTATTAACATAAATGCAAGGCACCAAAGGCCCAAACGCATATAATACCAGTTCTTTTTGGCTGCCCAGCGAAGCCCAAACCAAATGGCAACAGCTACCAATACAAAAAAAGTGGTCAGGCCGGAGGAGAAAGGCATGTGCAGTGAATTCACAAAAAAGATATCAAAATAACCGGCTGCCTTAATGGACATCTGTATTACTCCAACCTGCACAATTCCTACAAGAATGCAGCCGATAATAAAAAATATGTACATGCCGCCATAGTAATCTTTGCGGTCTTTTTTAAAATTTTCAACGAGAAATAACAGTCCGATAGCTCCAGCAGTTCCCAAAAGAACCAGCCCTGCAACGGTGGCATCCTCCGAACCGGCGCTTATCAGGGCGACAAGAAATCCCAAAACACCACCAATTAAGCCAAGCCGTATGAAATACTTCCGTATTACGCTATAGCTAAAGTGCTCACGTTTACGGAAATAATACACCATTACAATAGCAGGTATTGTTAATAGGTTTAGCAGGTGTACCCCGATAGACAAGCCCATGAGGAAGAATATCAGAACGATCCAACGGTCGGCTCGCGGTTCATCTGCCGTATGCTCCCATTTAAGAATGGCCCAGAACACGATAGCGGTAAAGAAAGAACTCATCGCATATACCTCACCTTCTACGGCGCTGTACCAGAATGAGTCTGTAAATGTATAAGCCAAAGCGCCAACAATGCCTGCGCCCATAACTCCAATCAGTTGCAGCGTTGTCAGTTCATTATTATTCTTACGATCCCCCAAAGCGATGCGGCGGGCAAAATGCGTTATTGTCCAGAATAAGAACAAAATGGTAAAACCGCTGGCAAGTGCATTCATTACATTCACGGCCTTCGCAGCAGTAAGCGGGTTATTACCAAATAACACGATAAATACCCTCCCAATCAATACAAATAAAGGAGCGCCGGGTGGGTGTGGTATCTGCACTTTAAAAGCACTGCTTACAAATTCGCCGCAGTCCCACAAGCTACCGCCTGCTTCGCTTGTCATAATGTAAACAGTACAGGCGATGAGGCAAACTATCCAGCCGGTAATATTATTAATGCGCTTAAAGTTCATGTAAGAATTTTTGAATGGTCCTGGTTTTTAAAATGGCAGCAAACCTAATGTAAACAATCGAAAAAGGAAAAAAGCTTTAATTTTTTAAGAATTGTTTGCGTTGCTGTGATTTGGAGTGGAGCCAGTATATTGATAATCAACGATGAAAATTTAATTAACATCAGCCGATCGCTAATAATGAGCTTATCTGCAGGCAGTAAATTTGCATTTCCTTTTCCTATCTTTCGGTTATACAATTATTATATGGCTGTTATTATTGACTATGAAGACCGATACCACGAAGACTTCAGGCGGCTGAACCTGGAGTGGCTCGAACAATTTAATCTTACAGAATCTCATGACCTGGAGGTACTGGATCATCCGCAGGAAAACGTAATTGATCGCGGAGGTTTTATTTTTTTGCTGAAAGAAGATGATGTTATTATCGGGACGGCCGGTCTTTTTAAAATAAATGACAGGGAATATGAGCTTATCAAAATGTCTGTTGCACCTGAACACCGTGGTAAAAAATTTGGCGACATGCTCCTGGAAAAATGCATCAGCAAAGCCGAAGATGTGAATGCTTCAAAGCTCATCTTGTTTTCAAATAGTAACCTGCAGACGGCTATACGACTGTATGAAAAATTTGGTTTCCGGCATGTTGCAGCGATCGATGCGCCCTTTAAGACGGCAGATATTAAAATGGAATTGGAACTTTGATTTAGCTAACATTTGTTAATAATAAGTGTTTTCTGGTTGACAGTCCATAGTCCATGGCTGTTTGCGTTTAAGAAAATGTTTGCCAATATTGATTATCCTTAATTAGCTATGTGAAATATTCAATATTCAACAGATCAATAATCAATTCTCAAGTGAGGAATGTTTAGCGTATTGATTAATGCAACCTGGAGCATGAAATTTCTCGCGTAATTTATTAAATAGAAGAAATGTTTAGGTATTGCTAAAATGAAACTGTGGCTGATAAAAAAATGATCAAAACTTGGATTATTACGAAACTTTCGTAGTTTTACGAAAAATTCGTAGATGGAGAAATTGTCGTTACAGGAAGAAGAACTGATGCAGGTGATCTGGCAATACGGCGAAGGTTCCGTAAAAACTTTTTTACAGGAATTACCCAATCCCAAACCGCCTTATACTACTGTCGCTTCCACTATAAAAAATTTGGAAAAGAAAGGATATGTGACCAGCCGCCTGTTGGGTAACACCTTCATTTATTCGCCTGCAGTTACAGAAGAAAGTTATAAGCAGACTTTTATGCAGGGTTTTATCCGCAATTATTTTAATAACTCCTATAAAGAGATGGTGAATTTTTTTGTAGAACAAAAGAAATTAAAATCAAAAGACCTGCAGGATATAATTGAAATGATTGAAAATAAAAAACATTAAAAACAGATCGCATGCTTACGCTTTTCGATTACATCATAAAGATATCTGCCTGTTATGCGGGAGTGTATCTTTTTTATTGGTTGGTGCTGAGGCGCCTTACCAATTATAAAAGCAACCGTTTTTATTTGCTGATTACGGCGCTGTTTGCTTTTATACTACCGTTATTACGGATTGATCTTTTTGTTAGCCCGCAAACCGTCAGTCAATCAAACTTCATCAGTCAGATACCTTCTTTAAATATTGATGCGGCAACAAATGCTTACATACCCGGTGAAGATTCTGCTGGTATGCCGTTCATGCTGGTATCATTATTTATAAGCGGAATTGTTGTCTGCCTTTCTTATTTTTTAATGCAGCTTATTTCTTTTAAAAAAATTACTGCCCGTGCTAATTTAATAAGTACAATGCATGGCATCAGGTTGTATCATTTAGATATGGATATAATGCCTTTCTCATTTGGTAAAGCTGTATATGTAAACAGGCATAAACATTCTCCTGCTGAACTGGACGATATCATCAAACATGAATCTGTTCACGCATCGCAGCATCACACGGTTGATGTGATTATCGCTGAGTTTGTATGCATACTCAACTGGTATAATCCGTTTGTATGGCTTATCAGGCATGCTGTAAAACAAAACCTGGAATTCCTGGCAGATGATACCGTAATAAAACATGGCGCTGATAAAAAAGCCTATCAATACCTGTTGCTGAAAGTAACGGGTTATTCGCCGTTAAATATTGCAAGCAGTTTTAAATTGTCTTCACTCAAACAACGTATTTATATGATGAATAAAACAAGAACATCGCAGAGACATTTATTAAAGTTGTTGTTTGTATTGCCATTGATTGCTGTGATGATGCTTGCGTTCAGAGATAGCGGCAAGCACACCTCAAATGTGTTAACACACAATACAAGCGAAGGCGAATTTATGCTAAGTGAACTTTCTTATAATATCCCTGATGCGAATGTAAATATGATAGTTAAGAGAGCACAGGATGAAAGCTTATTACAGGTAGGTAAACCGTTTACCATTACAACCATAAAGGATGAAAGAGACAGGCTCAAAACCCTGCTTGAAAAGAATGGATATGATAACATCAACAGCAATGCTATCAGTTTCCTTATCGATTCATCATTGATAAATAACAGTTTTGCTGTGCAGGTAAATATCGACCTGCAACGAAGAAAATTATCATTCAACAATTCAAACAAGCAGACAAACAACATAACCGCAAACGATCGTTCCGCATATTTTCATTCAATAAAAAATGACAACCGTGTAGCTGCTCCGGATAACGTTTTAAAAACATAGCAGCTCAAACAAAGATTCAACGGCTTATAATATTCATATTCCTCTTTTTAAAAATGCATATAAAAAGAGCCGGTGAACTATTGCCCAAAAACGAATATTTTTTTCTTCCCTCTCCTTTGGAAATGCGAAGCATTCATTGAGGCAACTGAAAAACGTACTTGCCCGAAATAAAGGGATTGAGGGTGAGGTCTAAATATTATTACATGAAATCGAAGCATACATCTGTTATTGCAGATTACCCGCACATCAAAAAAATAAACACTATAAAAAATGTCAGGGTCTCGCAAAGCCCCTCTCCACCGGAGAGGGGTTTGGGGAGAGGCTTTAACCGTGTAAACAATATTACAGGATGGTTAATGTGTTTCTTTGCAAGCACTGTTTACATCATGACCAGCGAAGCCGGTGGCAGCTTCTGGGATTGCGGGGAATTTGTAAGCAGTTGTTATAAGTTACAGATACCGCATCCACCCGGCGCGCCGTTGTTTGTTCTGCTGGGCAGAATATTTATTGTATTGTTTGGTAACAACCCGCTTACGGCAGCCAAAGCAGTAAATATTATGAGCGCATTGGCAAGTGGTTTTACCATCATGTTTTTGTTCTGGACGATCACTTATTTCGCAAGGAAGATCATACAACGTGATGTCTCGAAAGAGTTGACGGCATTACAGCAATGGAGTATTATAGCAGCAGGTGTTGTGGGTGCATTGGCAGGAACATTTACCGACTCATTCTGGTACAGTGCCGTGGAAGGCGAAGTGTATGCGATGAGCTCCTTCTTTACTGCTATTGTGTTCTGGGCAGCTTTAAAATGGGAACGTGTTGCCGACGAACCCGGCGCAGACAGGTGGCTGATCTTTATCTTCTTCATGATTGGTCTTTCCATTGGCGTTCACCTGTTGTGTTTGCTTTGCATTCCCGCAGTTGTAATGATATATTATTTCAGGAGGAGATCTTCTTTTAATTATCCTGTCATCAGGAAATATTTTATTCGCGTAGTTTTATTTGGCGGAGTTGCAGCTTTTATACTTGCACTCGCTGCAGCACAATCAGGTGCTGATACACAAAGAGGTATTCCTGCAGATAATACGGTTGCCGGGCTTATCTTTCTTGCCGCCCTCGTTTGTGTTGGTTTATTATTCCTGGCAGAACGAGCCAAAAAAAGCAGTAGAGAATTGTACGGAGGCATTTACATATTCATGGTAATTGGCCTGGTGATATTTGGTTTGATATTAAAAGGTGTGATACAATATTCTATCAAAGCTGCAGGTGCATTCGATGTATTTTTTGTAAATGATCTTGGCCTGCCATTCTTTTCGGGCTTTGCTTTCTTCTTTGTATTGATAGCAGTTGCTATATGGAGGAGTTTGCGATTGTCAGAGCGAAAAAATTTGATACATGTGCGTCTTGCATTATGGTGTGTTGCTTTTACATTAATTGGTTACAGCACTTATGTTACAACGCTTATACGCAGCAATGCAGATCCTTCCATCGATATGTTCAATGTGGATAACCCGCAGGCGCTGGAAGGTTATCTCGGCAGAGATCAGTACGGAGATTTTCCTTTGCTGTATGGACAGAATTTTAATGCGCAACCTGCAGATTATTCCTACAGCGGCATGAAGTATGTTAAAGGCGAAAATAAATACATACCCGCAGGCAAGAATCTTGATTATGTATTTCTGCCAAAAGATAAAATGGTCTTTCCACGCATGTGGGATATGACCAATGATCAAAACCATGCAGATTATTATGCCTTCTTTGCGGGCATTGGTAAGAACCAGGATGGGACCTATGAACGCAGCCCGACCTTTATCGAAAACCTCCGCTTCTTCCTCAGCTACCAAACCTACTTTATGTACATCCGTTATTTTCTATGGAATTTCAGCGGTAAACAAAATGATGTGCAGGGTGTATTCTCCGGTAATGTAAGAGATGGCAACTGGATAACAGGCATACCCGTTATTGATACTATTTTATACGGCGATCAAAGTAAGATGCCCGATAGTTTGCAGCACAGCAAAGGGCACAATGTTATGTACATGTTGCCTTTTGTGTTAGGCATTATCGGTTTGTTGTACCAGGCGAAGAAAAGGAGTAGTGAAACTTTGATAAACCTGTTACTTTTTCTTTCCACCGGTTTTGCTATTGTGATCTATATCAATCAACCCGGCTATCAACCACGCGAACGCGATTATGCTTATGTTGGTTCATTCTATGTTTTTGCAATATGGATCGGTTTATCTGTATTATATTTTATTGAGCTTGCAACGGCCTGGAATAAAAAGCTTTTAAAAGATGTATTGATCAACGCCGTTGCGATAGCTTCTATACTGATGATCTTTATCATGATTGCAGGTTATGGGGCAGCGGCAGGCATAACCGTTGGCATTGCCACTTTAGCGTTGATAGCCTCGATAGCTTCGGGATTGCCCTATGTATTACAATTCTTAAAAAATAAAAACGCGATAGCCATAGCGGCTTTTGCAGCTATATTGCTTGTACCCATCTTAATGGGCGCGCAGGAATGGGATGATCACGACAGGAGTAAAAAGCAATTATCAAGAGATGTTGCCAGGGATTACCTGGAAAGCTGTTCACCCAATGCTATTCTTTTCACGCTTGGAGATAATGATACTTACCCATTATGGTATGCGCAGGAAGTAGAAGGCATTCGTCCTGATGTACGAATCGTTATTACAACCTTGCTTGGCACCGACTGGATGATGAATGAGTTAAGACATAAAGTAAACAACAGTGATGCGGTTGATGTAATATGGACACGGGAACAGATACAGGGCCACAAAAGGGATTATATTTTTTACCAGCCACAGGCGCAGTTTCCCAATGACCGGTATTATGACCTCTACGAGATGATGAAGAACTGGGCTGGCAGCGATGAGCCGTCTAAAATGGTGGACAGAGGTGATGGCAATCCTATTAATACTTTTCCTGTGCGTAAAGTGGCAGTGCCCGTTGATACAGCATTGGTACGTTCCAATGGAACTGTAAATGCAGACGACAAGGTAGTGGATGCCATGCGTTTTGAACTGCCGGATAAAAATGCTTTGTTTAAAAATGACCTCGCGATACTGAATATCATTGCAGCTAATAAATGGCAGAGGCCAATCTATTTTACCATGCCTTATAACGGTCTTGGTTTTGGCAATTACCTGCGGCGTGATGGCATGGCTTACCGGTTGGTTCCCGTGGAAAATCCATCAGTAAACACCGACAAAATGTATGACCTTGTTATGGACACAAAAAAATGGAGTTATGGAAATGCACAATTAAAGAATGTGTATTATGATGAAATCAACCGTTCACAATTGCTGGGTATCCGTAATGCTGATCTTAACCTTGCATTTGATCTTATCAGCAAAAACAAGTTGGCTGAAGCAAGAAATATTTTGCAGCATGATGATAAGATGGTGCTTGAGGAAAACCTGTCTTATGGCATGACCTCCGGCAATAACAATCATAACCGTATTTCTCTTGGTCTTTTAGAAGCCAGCTACCGCTGCGGCGATACGAAACTGGCAACAAAGATTGCAGCTTCTGTTCAAAAAGACCTGTTGCAACAGCGGCGTTACTACCAATCTTTGGATGAGGACAAGAAGGCAAGCCTGCAATATGAAAATTCAGCAAACGAAACTTTATTACAACTGTTGAATGAAATCAATAAAAATTATACAACTAAGAAAAATGTGTTGGATTAGTTGTATAAATTAATTATCGGACTTATAACACAAAAAGGCTCATTTGCAATAACTGACAGAAACCCGGTTATCAATAAGTCTTAACGGGCGCCGCAGGCCGCAAGGGTAATTTAACCGCTGTATTTATTTTCTTCATGATCTCTTCAACAGCACGTTCCAGTTGCGGGTCGTGGCCGGCGATAACAGATTTCGGATCATTCTCCACTTCAATATCAGGATCAACACCATGTCCTTCAATTATCCATTTACCCTGCATATCTACTAAGCCAAATTCAGGTACATTCACCACGCCGCCATCAATCAGGTCGCCGCGGTTGGTAATGCCGACAACACCACCCCAAGAGCGTTTGCCGATCAAAGGTCCAAGCCCTGCCTGCCTGAACATGTACGGAAATATATCGCCATCCGAAGCAGAATTTTCATTTAGAATAGCCGCCATTACACCGCCAAAAGCGCCATCAGGATATGTGGATGGCGCATCTGAAGTACGGGAATAACCTACGCCCAATATTTTGCGGCTTAAATGTTCTATCAGCATACGCGATACATTACCGCCGCCATTAGCGCGTACATCCACTACCATGCCTTCTTTATTCAACTGCGGGTAATACCATTTAATAAATTCACGAATGCCATTGGCGCCCATATCAGGAATATGGATATAACCGACACGTCCGTTGGTGAGGCCTGCAACTTTTTTGCGGTTCCCATCAATCCAATCCAGGTAAATAAGATTACTTTCATCGGTAATAGGCTTATACGATACTGTTCTTGCTCCTTCCATTTTGGGAGAACTGTTCACCAGCAGGGCTACGGGCCCGGTTGCCTTATTACGGAGGTATTCATAGATGTCTTTATCTGTTGTAACTTCTTCGCCGTTCACCTGTAAAATATAATCTCCGGGTTTGATATCAACGCCTATTTCAGTCAGGGGTGAACGATAAATATCTTCTTCATTTTCGCCCGCGAATATTTTGCCAATGCGATAGCGGTTAGATGCTTTATCTATTTCAAACCTGGCCCCGGGCAAAGCTACTTTCGGCCTGTCGGGCATCTGGAAATCACCGCCGGCTATATAAGCATGCTGCACCACCAGCTCGGATATCATTTCAGAAATAACATAATTCAGGTCTGCCCGATGTGCTACATATGGCAGCCATGTTTTGTATTCATCTCTAATCTTAACCCAGTCATAGCCATGCATGGTAGGCACATAGAACCAGTCGCGGTAACGGCGCCATACTTCATTGAATATCTGCACCCATTCTTTTGCCGGGTCAACTTCTGTAACAAGGCCCGCCGTAGAAACCTGCTTAGAACTTTTATCGCCACCAGGTATTGCGTCCATTAAACTTAAGGATAAGGAAGATCCGAAACTTGCTACCACTATTTTTGATCCATCATGGGAAAGTGAATAACCGCCTGCATTTTCAGCCAGTGTTGATTCTTTGCGGTCTTTTAATGAATAGATACGCACCGATGGCCTCGTTTCTGCCTGCCTGCCATAATAGAATGCGGGGTTTACTACATAAATAAGATAACCTGTTTTAGCAGAAAGATTGCCGTAATTATTTGCAGAAAGCGGCACCCTGGCCACCCTGCTGCTGATGCCTTCAAAATCAATTGTCTCGGGTTTGGCAGAAACAGTATTCTTTTTATTCCCGGCGGCTTTTTCACTCTTTGAAGAATCAGCTTTGCCCGCAACATGTTTGATCTCTTTTTCATCCTGCGGCGGCTTTGTTCCCGGCGGTTCAGGCGTAGTGGCCTCTTCCGGTTTGGTGATGGCAACTTCGTCGGATTCTGAAGGGAAAGGATTTTTTACATCTTTTCTTAACGCCATTGCATAGATCATGGTGCTGCGGTTGCCGGCATAGGTAAATTCTATGTTTGATATCTGCGGAGCAAATTCCCTGTCGCTTAAAAAATATAAATAATCACCTGAAGGATCAAAAGAAGGGTTGTATGAATTAAACATGGAATCCGTTACCCTGTTTAGTTTATTATTGTTTACATCATACACATACACTGAAGAAAAATTGTTGTTGCCATCATAACTAAAAGCAAGGTAATTGCCTTTGGGCGACCACTCGTAATCATTTACCTGGCCTCTTGGCGCATCTGCAACCTGTATTATTTTTTTTGTGGCGATTGTAAGGATGTACACCTTTCCATCTTTATCAGAAAAGGCGATTTTTTTGCCATCGCTGCTCCATTCCGGTGCGTACCGCTGGACGTTGTTACCGCTAGTTAATTGCTGCGGAGCGCTTAAACCATCCTGTGCAACGGTCCATATCTCTTCTTCACCGCTTTTATCCGATATAAAAACCACCTTCGATCCATCGGGCGACCAGCGCGGGAATTTATCATGTGCATCGGATGAATGCGTGAGATTGCGGGTGCTGCCTTTTTCGGCGGGAGCAGAAAATATATCGCCGCGTGCTGATATTACAACACGTTCGCCTTTTGGCGAAAGCGCGATGCTTTCAATGTATTCGGTAATGTTTATGGAATGCGGCCTTTTGTATAAGCCATCATCAGGAACAGTGATATTTAATTTTTCGCTTTTATTGTTTTGAATATTGAACAACTCCAGTTCGCCATTGCGTTCATACACTATTTGATTTTGTTCATCGGAAGAAGGCCAGCGCACATCCCAGTCTTTAAAGGAAGTGACCTGTATTGTTTTTGAGGAACCAATGTCATAACTGTATAAATTGAACTTGCCGTCTTTATCGGAATTAAAATAAATCTTGTCATCAACCCACATGGCATCACGGCTGGTACGTTCGCCTTCGGAAATTTTTTTAGCATCGTTACTGCTGATATCATAGATGTATAAAGTATTGACCTGGCCACCGCTGTATCTTTTTTCGGAACGAAAATCCCTGGTGCGGGGTGAATACACCATTCTTTTTCCATCAGGCGAATAATCTCCGGAGCCTGCTTCGGGCATAGGCAGTGCTGTCGCAGCGCCACCATTTACAGAGACCGAATAGAGCTGGCTTTCGGGCAATGTCCATGAATCTCTTTGTGAACGGAACAGGATTGATTTGCCGTCAACACTCCATCCCATCACCTGGTTATCATAACCCCAGCGTTGTGTAAGCGGTCCTTTTGCCGGGTAAAAAGTTAACTGCTTTGGCATACCGCCGGTGGATGGCATTACATATACCTGTTCATCGCCATCATACTGCCCGGTGAAGGCAATGTATTTGCCATCAGGTGAGAACTTCGCAAACACTTCCATGCCGGGGTGTGCTGTGAGCCGTGTTGCCATGCCACCTTTGGCTGATACTGTCCAGAGGTCGCTTGCATAGGTGAATACAATGCGGTCATTGTACACATCCGGGAAACGCAATAGTTTGGTTTGAGCATTTGTATTCATGCCTATGCTAACCAACACAAATAGGGTTAGCGATACTTTAAAATGAAAAGAATTTTTTCTCATAAAGGAAGGTATTTTAAGGCCGCGTAATATATTAAAATTATAAGTGGCTTTGCACTTACATGGAATAATAATCAGTTTTGGGATAGTGGTGGGCACAACAGGAGGATAAGGCAAATGATCTTTCTTCTCTTAACTCAACTGCACAGGTTATAGCAAGAATGATGAAATTTTTGGAAGATACATTGCCACGACTTTTAAGTGGAATTAAGATTCACAAACTATAGATGGCTTTAGCCTGACATTATTTTGGCTAAAGCCATTTTAAATAATTACAATAATCCCCACTACCTTTAGGTAGTGGGGATTGATTCATATTGCCTGACATTAACATGCTTATCCCGGTTTATCACGCCGCAATAATACCGGGTTGTTTGGATTGGTGGCATTTGCATTCACTCTTTACTTGCATAGTCGCTGGTGAGTTGATCATCCCTTCTTAATAAGCCTGTGAATATAGCAAGAGCGATGAAATTTTTGGAAGATACATTGCCACAACTTTTAAGTGGAATTAAGATTCACAAACTATAGATGGCTTTAGCCTGACATTTATTTTGGCTAAAGCCATTTTAAATAATTACAATAATCCCCACTACCTAAAGGTAGCGGCAATTAATTCATGTTGCCTGACAATAACATGCTTATCCCGGTTTATCTCATTGCAATGATGCCGGGTTGTTTGGATTGGTGGCAACTATTTTACTCCTTGTTATTAGCACAGTTATTTTTAAAGACCACCTGTGACGGTTTACTGGCGCACCTTAAATTTAGTATTACTCCTTTTATTTGTATTACTTTTGTAAATTTGTATAACAAAGATTAAATATGGAAACATCAGTGTTAACAGTTAAAGGGCAGTTACTGATTCCTAAACGCATCAGGAATAAATATGGAATTAAACCCGGTGTCAAAGTGATTTTTGAAGAAACTGAAAACGGAGTAGCGATTCGTCCTATGAATGAAAGTTACTTTAAATCGTTTATGGGTATATTAAAAGCAACAGGAGATTTAAAAGAAGATATGCGCCGATTTAAAGCAGAGGAAAAGAAGCTGGAAGAAAGAAAACTGCATTTGCCGGTCAAGCTTAAAAAAACAAAATAATAATGGCGTCTTTTATCTTAGACAGTTACGCTTTACTGGCTTTTTTCAGAAACGAAGAAGGTGGTGAAAAAGTTGAACAATTATTGAATGATGCAGCCGCAGATAAACATGAACTATACATAACAAACATTAATGCTGGTGAAGTTTATTATATGAGTTCAAGAAAAGATGGTGCTGCCAAAGCTGAGCTGGCGTGGAAAGCTATGCGTCAATTCCCCATTCATATAATTGATGTTGACCTTGAATTTACATTGGCGGCTGCCAAACTGAAAGCAAAATATTCTATCTCTTATGCTGATGCATTTGCGGCAACCCTTACTATTAAAAGAAAAGCAACACTAATCACCGGAGATAATGAGTTTGATGCGCTGGTCGGCGAAACCGGATTTAAGGTGAAATATTTGTAAAGAATTCTACATTGCCACGACTTTTAAGTCGTGGAATTAAGATTCGCAAACTATAGATGGCTTTAGCCTAACAATTTATTTTGGCTAAAGCCATTCTAAATATTACAATAATCCCCACTACCTAAAGGTAGTGGCAATTAATTCATGCACTTACCGCTCACGACTGCAGGATTATTTCGGGAATGTTTGTTTTTATTTGTCTCAATGAATGCTTCGCATTGAAGTGAAAAGTCCGCAGCGAGGAACGGGCGAAGACTTGTAACAAAAAGCCCGGACCACAGCTGATTTATATTCAACTGCCGATAGCCCAACTTGGATTCATCATCATGATGATAATCGAATTTGCAGGTCACAAGACCAGCAAGGGCATTAGATTTACAAACCATAAATGGTTTTAGCCTAATTTATTTTGGCTAAAGCCATTTTAAATAATTACAACAATCCCCATTATCTAAAGGTAGTGGCAATTAATTCATTACAGGACTAAAGGCAAGAGTAAATTTGGTTCATTAAGCAATGCTTTTAATGTTACTGTTGATTCATGCACTCATCGCTCAAGGGCTGCGGGATAGTAGTGAAAAGCCCGGTGAAGATTTGTGTCCGGGCTTACTGTGCCGGACTTGTAACGGATAGCCCAAACAGCAGTTGATGGATGTACTGTAGCCCACAGCCCTAAACTCAAAAAATAATAGCGATTACACCAACTTCATATTCACCGGGTCCCATTTAATAATTTTCTTTTGAAAATAACTTTCATTGCAGGACAATGCGGGCGCCGCTGTCCTGAAACCAAAGGTCGCATCTTCCACCACAGGCTTGCCTGTTCTTATTGAATCAAAGAAATTAGTAAAATGGTCTAAATGATCGCTATAACCGGGAGGCGCTTTGAATACAATATCTTCTTTAATTGTTTTTTTTCTTTGCGTTTCTGTCCATTTTGCATTGTATTCCTGTTGCATTTCTGTCTGCATACTTTTGGGAAAAGTGAATACAGAATCGTAGCCGCCAAAACCCGGCGCTTCAGGCATAATGCTGTGCTTTAAGGTGATGTTGTTGCCCTGCACTTCTATTATTCCTTCTGATCCCACAAATCTTGTCAATTCACTGCCGCCGGTACCACTGATAAAATTCACCTGGAGCGTTAACTGGAAGGCAGGATGCTCGGGTGTATCGCCATATTGCATTACACCGGCCATTACATCAGGCATGTTGCGGCCATCTTTCCAGTAGCTGAACTGACCCGTGCTGTAAATGGATTCCGGCCCCTTTGAATTGGTGATGAAATGGGTACCGCTTAATAAATGAATATAAAGGTCGCCGGC
Source organism: Parafilimonas sp. (assembly GCA_036274175.1). Lineage (GTDB taxonomy): Bacteria > Bacteroidota > Bacteroidia > Chitinophagales > Chitinophagaceae > Parafilimonas. The sequence continues at coordinate 23,389 of DASUGF010000046.1, read as the reverse complement.
AACACCGGTGCCTACTTCTTTGAAAGCACGCCACCAGAAGAATTTCCGGGCATCATAAGGCATCTTCTCTGTAACTTTTATGAACTCTTCCCAGTCGGTTGTTTCCGCACTGGCATCTTTGGGAATGGTATATTCCCAGGCGCCGATAGAACTTTGCCTGTCGTTCACTGCATTCACCATATTCAGTTTCCCTATCTCCCCGGCTGCCAATAATTCCTTTGCTTTTGCCAGGCCGATACTGCTCACCCGCTGGCTGCCTACCTGTAATATTTTGCCTGACTTTTTTTGCGCTTCTATTACTCCGGGGCCTTCACTTATTTTATAGATCATTGGTTTTTCGCAATACACAGCCTTGCCTTTTGCCAAAGCGTCTTTGGTAATGCGTGCATGCCAGCAATCGGTGGTAGCGATGATCACTGCATCAATATCTTTTTTGTCTAAAAGTTCATTGTAGTTTCTCGTGGTGAAAAGATCATTGCCATACAATTCTTTTGCATTCTGCAGCCTGCCGGTATAGAGATCGCAGATGCCCGCCAGTTCTACACCCGGCACTTTCAAAGCGGTTTGCAGGTCATAATGTCCCTGTATGCCAAAACCAATCACACCAACGCGTACGGCATCGGCTGAGGATATTTTCTTTTCATAGAATAAAGTTCTTTCCTCTGCTTTTTCTTTTGCAGCCATGCTGCTTAAGGGAGAAGCTGCTGCCAACAGGCTGGTGGCGCCTATCTGCTGTAAAAATTTTCTGCGTGATGACCGGCTTTGTTTTGACATATTGCTTTGTTTATAGTATGGATGATTTAAAAAGGCATGACGGCTGCCTGGTCTTACCCGGTAAAGGTGTACACTTTATATGCAATCTTCGGCAGACCTGTTTGCTATAAAGCATTTCTTTTTGCGGTCGTAAGATAATAAAATCGATATAATCAGGTTTTAAATTTTGTTTATGTAGACTTAATGTTATGCCAGGAAAGGATTGTCAGTTTTTTATTGCCATAGATTACACGGAAACACGGAGGGGTTTTGATCATGTTCGCTTTTATCGAATGTGCCAGGGTTTTAGGTTGATCATATTTAACCGGTTTATAGCGCTGCGTTCATCCTGCTGAGCCATATTGTTTTTCATTTTCATCTATCGCTAATTGCATGAAATATTTTACTTCTTCATTAATGTCATCCTTATACATCATCCGTAAATAATGATTGTATTGATCTGTGCCCGGTACATTGGCTATGCGGTGAAAGCAAAGATTATCGTTGTAAGGCTGATGAAACATGAATGAAATATCAATAAAATTTTTGCCTACTCTTGTTAAATAGGCAATACGTGTTTTGGCGGAAAATGCGATCATTGATTTGGTGGGATGATAATGTACATCGCCCAGTTGCTGAAAGCTGATGATGAAATGATCAAATAATTCTAATACATGTTGGGGCTTTCCTTTAAAAAAATCAATGATCTCTTTATCCCTGCAGGAATGATATTGATGATCTCTTACAAATTGTTGCAAACACAAAGGGCAGACCCACATAAATTTTTAGTATAAAAATAACTTTGAAAAGGAAACAGGCATTTCACAAATGTGAAAATTATAAATTGAGGAAGTTTATTTTACGGGGCCTTCAACAATGGTTATATATGAATTGCTCTTGTAACGCCTGTTTCTTCAAGGAAAACTTCATCATGAGATACTATGATCAACGTTCCTTTATACTCATTCACCGCGGCCGTTAATATGTCTATGTTTTGAATATCAAGGTTGTTGGTGGGCTCGTCTAAAACAATCATATCCGGCGCCTTGTTGTTGATGGTTAAGCAGCAAAGCATTAACCGCATTCGCTCACCACCGCTCAGACCGGAACAGGACTTATCCCAGTATTCCTTTGTAAACAAAAACCTGCTGAGCCGGATCTTTATCTCATGTTCCTGCAGTGCAGAACTATTAAACTGTTGCGCCTGCTCATATACGGTAAGATGGTTATCAATTAACGAGTAATCCTGGTCAATGTACACAGCTTTATCAATTGCCCTGTATACAGTGCCGTTGCAAACATTTAGTTGCCCCAACAGAATTTTGATTAGTGTTGTTTTACCAGATCCGTTTGATCCTTTTAATGCGATACGCTCACCGCTTGTTATTTCAAGACTGAGGTCATGCTGCCACAATAAGTTGTTACCATAATTAAAGTTGATATTATTTGCCCTGAACAAGATCTTGCCGGTATGTAGTGACGCATTATTAAAACCAAATTTCATCGTATCTATACCCGGCAGCGCTTTTCGCAACGTGCTTAATTCTTCTGCAAGCATACCCGTTTTTTCCGCATGAACATACTTCATTTTTGATGTGCTTTTTTCAGCATTGTTTCTGAATGTGTTCATTGAAATTGTTGGCAGCCCTGCCTTTTCCTGTTTCTTTTTACCACGGCTATCCAGTTTTTGTTGTCTTTCCATGGTTGTTCTTTCCTTCTCTTTTGCTTTGCGCAGGGCTTTTTCTTTGCTCTTTACTTCATCACTCAATGTATTCAGTTCCAGCTTTTTTTGTGCTGCATAAAAATCATAATTGCCTCCGTATACGCGGATGCCGTTCCTGCCCAGTTCCCAAACCATGTTTAAACGGTTTAATAATGCGCGGTCATGACTTGCTATCATTAGCGTGCCCGCACCGGATTCAATGAATTCGGACAATAAATTTCTGCCTGCAATGTCAAGGTGATTGCTGGGTTCATCCAGCAAAACGAATTCCGGTTTGTTAAGGCTGACGCCCGAGAGAAGCACTTTGGTTTTTTGTCCGCCGCTTAATGTTTCCATTTTTTGCTGCAGTGTTATGCCATCCAGTTGCCAGTATTGCAAAGCTTCAATGCAACGCTCTTCGATCGTCCAGTCATCATCTAAAACTTTATAGTTTGTTTCGGACAGGTTGCCGTTCAATATTTCCTGCAGGGCATTCAATTTGCCTGCAGCCTGCAATGCCTGCGCAACAGTAAGATGATTGTATTGGCCAAATACCTGCGGTACATAATACGGTGTGGTGTTTAGCTGTACCGATCCTTCAGACGGAGATAACAGGCCCGCAATAATTTGCAGCAGGGTAGATTTTCCAACGCCATTGTTTCCAACAAGTGCAATTTTATCATAAGTGTTTACAGTAAGATTTACATCTGTAAACAATAGATCTTTATCGGGATGTTTATAGGAGAGGTTTTGCAGAATAAGCATGTCTCTTTCTTTTAAAGTAATAAAGGGTATGCAGTTAAGCACATCATTAATATGGAAGAAAGAAACTTATTCTACATTTCGTTTTTCTTTTGTGGAAGCGTGCAAACTTACGTGTTTAGATTTTTTTACGTTGAAGAAAATAATAAAACGCATAGTGCCCATGCTGAACATTATGGTATCAGGCAATAAAAAATTTCGCCGATGGTTTACGTAGAAATAAAAAAGCGAATAAGTAAAATTAGTTTTTAAACAAATAGTTCAACTGCAATCTTACAGATGAATTGCGCATGGCATGCAGCTTGTAGCTGGATATGGTACTGCCGGGTATGTAGGAAACGGATGCCTCCACATTTTTCACCGATATACCTGTTCTTATAATTCCGCTTAGCCAGAAGCCTTTTGTAAACTCAAAATAATTCTTATTAATTATGGTAGTGGTGTCAGATTTTGTTTCCCTTACGAATATTTGCTGGTTTAATGGATAAGAAGAGAAATTCATTCCTGCTCCTGCGCCAATAAAATATTTAAAACTTTTTCCATTGTACAGGTTATAATTCAGCGTCTCGTTCAGCGCGATATTCGCCTGTTTAAATTTGAAGTAATAACTTTCTTTGGATGCAAAATATTGAACAGAAGCAAAAGCGTCTGCTTTATACGTTGTATAAGAAACGTCTGTGCCTGCAAACATCCTGCCTGTGTTTGGATTGATCAGGATATTAAATCCTCCTGCAAATAATGGAGACAAGGTGTTGCTTTTTGAGCCTGCGTAATGTCTGTCTCCCTGTATCTCTATCTGGCCTTTGTTCATGCCTATGCCAGCCCAAAATGCAAAGCGGTTTGATTTTTCTTTTTTTGCCTGAGTCTTAATATCGTCTTTGTCAATGCCATTTATTGTATAACAGATATCAATGATGTCATTCTTATAAAACCCGGTTGTATAAATTTTGTTTTTTAAACTAATATTTTCCGGAGCATATTTTTTTGCATTTGCCAGCAAAATATTTTTATACTCTTTTTCACTTACCAATTGCCCATCAGATAAATACTCTGTATTTTTTAATTCAACCGGAACAGCTTCATCAGATGATAAAACATATAGTCTTGATTTTATGTCGTCGGCATAAGAAAAAAGCTGAACATTTTTTCCTGCAAGCAAAACTTTTAGCCAAACAGTATCTTTTCTCTGAGCCGTATCTCTTCCACCTATATCGCTTACATTATTTCTTGCCATGCTGATGTTCACGCTGTAGCGCTTATATTGTTCTTTTCCTGAAATGCTGAAGTTGCTTACATCAGTGATCAAAAATTTTTGTAAACCCTTTTCTTTTGATGATGTAAATAAAATGCTTTCAGGATTTTTATACCACTCGCGGTAATCTATAAAGCCATTAGTCGTATCATTTTTGTTATCGACAATATAACCTGGTGTGAGGTTTTTCTGACAATTGCCGGCAACTCCTGCAAAAAGGGCAAGGATTAAAAGGGTTGAATTTATTTTCATGCTCTAATCAAAAGCGGCAAAAGTAGAAGGTGTATTTGTTGTTAATTCCTTAAAGTTAGTGAACGTATAGCAGTAATAGGCCAGAACTGCCTGCTACCTGGAATGATATTATATATCATTATTGTCCGGTTAACTTGGGCTAAAGCCCGTTGGGTAAGGGTTTCAGTTATATAACCCCAGGCTTAAGCCTGGGGCTAGTGAAAAGCAGGCCCATCAAGGGCTTTAGCCCAGGAAAAATATTTTAGCCGGACAACAATAATTATATATATGAATTCTATCTGAGAAGCTCCTATGTTTCAATTACAAACACCATGTTTAACGAAAAGAATACAATATACCATTTGGACCACATCATAGGCACATGGGGGTCACATAAGCTTTCCTATGTGTGTATTTTCTATGTATCTATGTGCCTTATGTGGTAAAAAAAACTGTGTATGAAATCTTTAATTAAATTTAAACAGATTCTGAACCATTCGTGATTGATTTTCTTCCAATACATTTGAGTATTAACCAACCGGTCATCTGTCTATGGTCAAAAATAATTTTAGAAGCCTATTGTTCATTGTCTTTTTTTTAACGGTTTTTTTTTCGTCAAATGCTCAAAAAGTAAATGAACCTAAAACCACCAATGCAGATTGGTCAAAGCCGTACCAGCCATTCAGGATTGCCGGCAATTTGTATTATGTGGGCACGTACGATCTCGCCTGTTATCTTATTACAACAACACAGGGAAATATCCTCGTTAACACAGGCCTTGCATCTTCCGCAGCGCAGATAAAAAATAATATTGAAGCACTTGGTTTTAAATTAGGTGATACCAAAATACTTTTAACAACGCAGGTGCACTACGATCACGTGGGTGCAATGGCAGCTATTAAAAAATTAACAGGCGCCCGGATGATGGTTGATGAGGGAGATGCGGCTGTATTAGCCGATGGTGGTAATTCTGATTATGCCATGGGTGGCAACGGCAGCCTTTTTGAACCCGTAAAAGCCGGCCGCTTACTGCATGATCATGATACTATTCAGCTTGGCGATGTGCAATTGGTTATGCTGCATCATCCGGGCCACACCAAAGGCTCATGCAGTTTCTTGTTTACTGTGAAAGACGACCAGCGATCTTACCGTGTACTTATCGCGAACATGCCCACCATCATCATCGACAAGAGATTTGCTGATGAAACAACTTACCCGGGTATAGCTAAAGATTATGCCTATACCTTCAATGCTATGAAAAATATTTCTTTTGATATCTGGCTGGCTTCACATGCGAGTCAATTTAGCCTGCATGATAAACACAAGCCCGGTGATGCTTATAACCCGGCGGCTTTTATAGACAGAGATGACTATTTACAACAGCTAAATGACCTGCAACAACAGTATGATAAGAAGCTATAAAGCTGCGGGCTATTGGTTTCGAGCCTTAAGCCGTAAAATATATTGATGAACGGCAGCCAGTCATCTTAGCCGTTTTCCGCCTGTCCACAATTATAATTGCTTCTTTTTCCTTGCGTGTCAATTTGCGGTTTCAATCAAATTGCATGAAACTACTGTTACGCCTTTTACTATTATTTACCCTCACCAATAACTTATCCGCTCAGCAAGGTGTAACTGTATCCGGGAATATTACAGCAACCGGTAAGCCTGTTGAGGCAGCCTCGCTTTCATTGCTGAAAGCAAAAGATTCTTCTCTCGTAAAGCTTGAGGTATCTGATAAACAGGGAAGTTTTGAATTTAATAATATAAAGGCCGGCAATTATTTTTTACAGGCTGATGTGATCGGGTATAAAAAAGCTTTTTTACCTGCATTTGAAGTCAGCAATAAAAATGTAAAGCTTGATGAGATAAAAATAGATGAGGCACAAAAACAACTTTCCGAAGTAGTGGTGACAACGGCAGCAAGACCAATGATCGAAAATAAGATCGATAAGACCGTTGTGAATGTGGATGCGTCCACCACCAATACCGGTTTATCTGCCCTTGAAGTGCTGGAAAAATCTCCCGGTGTTATGGTGGATAATGATGGTAACATAAAATTAAAAGGTAAGCAGGGTGTTATCATCATGATTGATGGAAAGCCGGCTTATTTGAGCGGACAAGACCTTACAAACTACCTGCGTAATCTTCCTGCTAACCAGCTTGACCAGATCGAACTGATGACGCAACCTCCTGCCAGATATGATGCCTCCGGTAACTCAGGTATCATTAACCTGAAAACAAAAAAGAATAAGAGTAATGGGTTTAACGGAAGCGTAACTACCAGTGCCATTTTTGCCAAATATTTTAAGAACACTAATAGTTTAAATTTTAACTGGCGGCATGGCAAAGTGAATTTGTTTGGGAATTTTGGATACAGTGCATGGAAGGGTTTTAATGATATTTATATTGACCGCAACTTCAGAAGCGAAAGGGATAAGCCATTCAATCAATATTATGAACAACACACGTATGGCCGGTATTCTGATAATCCTTTTAACTATAAAGCCGGCGCGGATTATTTTATAAATGATAAGACGACACTTACATTTACGGTGAACGGCCTTGCAGATAATTCGAACTTTTATTCAACCGGCGTTTCGAATATTTATGATAGCCTTAGAAACTTTATTCAGTATAACCAGGCAAGGTCTAACAATTACACCCCATGGACAAACTTCGGCTTTGATCTCAACCTGCAAAAAAAATTAAAGAAAGGAGGAGAGATCGATGTGGACGGAGATTATATTTTTTACGACTCCAAAGGCAACCAGTTTTCTTACAACTATTTATACAATCCTGATGGATCACTGGTAAATGATCCCAATGCACCCAATCCTTATTTATTAGAAGGGAACTTACCTGCACGGATAGACATCTATAGCTTTAAAGCAGATTATTCAAAGCCGCTAAAAAACAACTTCACATTTGAAGCCGGTATTAAAAGCAGCTATGTAAAAACGGATAATGATGCACAATATACTTTGTTTGATACCTCATCATCAAAATGGAATTACGACAGCACACGCAGTAATCATTTTATCTATAAAGAAAACATCAACGCAGCCTATATAAATCTTCAAAAACAATTTAAAAAACTATCTGTACAACTGGGATTGCGTGTTGAACAAACCATTGCTGACGGAGATCAGACTGTAAAGAATGATAAGTTCCACCGTAATTACACACAGCTATTCCCAACAACTTATTTTAGCTATAAGCTTAATGATAATAATACGTTCGGCGTATCCTATGGCAGAAGAATTGAAAGACCCAGTTACCAGGATCTGAATCCTTTCCAGTTTCAGTTAGACAGGTACACATACCAACAGGGAAATCCCGAGCTACAGCCACAGTTTAGTCATAATATTGAATTGAGTTACAATTTTAAAGGGGAATTGAATGTAACGGCCAACTATACCAAAATAAAAGACATCATTAACGATGTGCTGATCTCTGAAGAAATAAAAGGCAGTTATTATACTTTCCAGATAAAAGAAAATATTGCTTCCAACAGGAATATCGGTTTAGCAGTTAATTATGGAAAACAACTCACGAAATGGTGGAATATGAACCTATTTGTAAACGTTTACAATAACAAATACGAGGGTGTTATTGATACGGAACACGTAAATCTCGACATAACTGCGGCCAGCATGAATTTCAGCAGCCAGTTCACTTTTAAAAAAGGGTGGAAGGCTGAACTGAGTGCGTTTTATAATACAAAAGACCTGGTGAGCAGTAATATCCTGGCAGAGCCGATGGGGATGTTCTCGCTGGGTGGCAGCAAATCCATTCTGAAAAATAAAGGCACTGTAAAAGTGAATGTCCGTGATCCTTTTTACCTGATGCGCTTTCATGGCGCCACCGACCTGAATAATTTTACAGCAGATATAAACAGCAAATGGGATAACCGCAGGCTCATATTCACGTTCGTATATCGTTTTGGTAAAATGAATGGCCAACCGCAGCAGCGCAAGAAATCAGGTGCAGAAGAAGAGCAAAACCGTGTAAATACCGGCGGGCAGCAGTGATCTTTCAACCAGTGTTAAGTTTATTATTTCTGGATTTTTTGATTTCGTGATTTGGGATTAGTCTCCAAAACTCAATCGCAGCTTCAAATGCGAAATCAAGAAATCTCAAAATCAGGAATACGGTGAATAGCATTTTATAATTAACATAGCAATAGTTATATGTATCATTACAATCGCGCAACTGCGCAAGGTTGCAGAAAATGCAAGCCAGGTCACCGCCAATCTCGATTCAGCCAGCGGTGCGCTCAACAAGAAAAATAATGCTGTCGGTGTTTTGCTGAACGATGAAGAAACTGCTGCTTCACTCAAAAAAACAATCAAAAACCTGGAAAGCAGCGGCCAAAAACTGGATGAAGACCTTGAAGCTGCACAGCATAATTTTTTGCTGAGCGGTTACTTCAAGAAGAAAGACAAGCAGCAAAATCAGCCTGATACCAGTAGTAAATTACTACCCGCTAAATAACTCGCAGTATTAACAGCAGTTCAAACGCATCTAAATTAAATTACGGCTCTAAAGGATACTTTGTAAATCCCGAAGGGATTGAATATTAATAACCCTCCATGCAATGAAGGGTTAGAGCAATGGAGTATAAGGACAACCACGGAGTGGTTGAATGTCTCTAAGGTGCGTACATAAGCAGGCAATGCTTTGAGATGAACATTAGAGTGAAATAGTTCTTAATTAAACCCTTTCAGGGTTTGGTAAGCTATCAGGTCTTTTACCCACCGGATTTGATCTGGTATTATTATTATGCAGGCCTGTCAGGCTTATAAAAATTAGATGCGTTTCTGGTTTAACAGTATGGAACAAGCCCGAAAATCCACAAAGCTTATCTTTGCGCCCTTATGGAAAAGAGGCGCTCGGTAGCATTTCATACATTAGGCTGTAAACTGAATTTCTCAGAAACATCCACGCTTTCAAGGTTGTTGGAGGCAGATGGTTTTGAGAAAAAAAGTTTTGATGATGATGCAGATGTGTATGTGATCAACACCTGTTCCGTTACCGATAATGCCGATAAGGAGTGCCGGCAACTGGTGCGAAGAATTCAACGCAAAACACCTGAAAGCCTGGTGGTAATAACCGGGTGTTATGCCCAGTTAAAACCGAAAGAGATCGCATCCATTCCCGGGGTGGACTTAGTGCTTGGCGCCGCCGAAAAGTTCAATATTACACAGCACCTGAAAGAACTGCATAAAAATGATGCGGCTAAGATCTGCAGTTGTGAAATAGAAGATGTTGCCGGGTTTAATGCCTCCTATTCTTTGAATGACCGTACCCGGACTTTTCTGAAAGTACAGGACGGCTGCGATTATAATTGTTCTTTCTGCACCATTCCTTTGGCAAGAGGCAAAAGCCGCAGCGATACGATAGAAAATGTGGTAAACAATGCAAAGCTCCTGGCAGAAAAGGGTGTGAAAGAAATAGTTTTAACAGGGGTGAATCTCGGCGACTTCGGAAGCCCCCTCCAAACCTCCCCCTCCAGGGGAGGTTTAAAACCACCCTCAATAAAACATACAGAGAATTTTTACCAGCTTATTCAGGTCCTTGATAAAGTTGATGGGATCGAACGGTACCGTATTTCCTCTATCGAACCCAACCTGCTCACTAACGAAATAATTGAATTTGTTGCGCAGAGCAAACGTTTTATGCCGCATTTCCACATCCCTTTACAAAGCGGCAGCAATAAAATTCTGGGGTTGATGCGCCGGCGTTACCGCAGGGAATTATATGCGGAGAAAGTGGCAGTCATCAAACAATTTATGCCGCACTGCGCTATCGGTGTAGATGTGATCGCTGGCTTCCCTTCGGAAGACGATGCTGCTTTTAATGAAACTTTCAATTTTCTTCACAGTCTTGATATTTCTTACCTGCATGTATTCACATACTCAGAAAGAGATAATACCAAAGCGCTCGATATACAGCCGGTTGTGCCCATGCACACACGCCATGAACGCAATAAAGTACTCCGTAACCTGTCTTACCAGAAAATGCAATATTTCACTGCGCAACACGCCGGTGAAACCAGGAAGGTCTTATTCGAAGACCATAACAAAAAAGGCATGATGGAGGGTTATACCGATAATTATATCCGTGTTACCACGCCTTACCGGGAGGAATGGGCAAATGCTATTGTTGAATGGAAGCTCTGAAATTTTTATAAGTCTTTTTGTAACATTTTATCCATTTGATCGCTTTACAGTAAAAACCACCTGGTTTTTAAATCGTTCTTTAGCATTCCGTTAAACAATTTAAACAGCAGTAAGTCGTTTTTTTGTGGCCGGTGTTGCAGGGGTTGTGGTGCTCGCAGATAATATATTTTACCTATCATAAATACCTATTGACCATGACTAAACTTAGCGTTAACATCAATAAGTTTGCTACACTACGAAACAGCCGGGGTGGGAATAATCCCGATGTGGTACAGGCAGCCATAGATGCACAAAGATTCGGAGCCGATGGCATCACAGTTCATCCGCGGCCGGATGAGAGGCACATCCGCTATGAGGATGTGCGCCGTATAAAAAAGATCATCACCTCTGAATTTAATATTGAAGGTAATCCGCAGGAAGAAAAATTTGTGGAACTGGTTTTGCAAACAAGGCCGACACAGGTTACGTTGGTGCCTGACGCTTTGAACCAGGTTACCAGCAATCATGGCTGGAACACCATCGAACACAAACAATATTTAAAAGATATAATCGCTGTGTTTAAAAAGGCACGCATCCGGACTTCCATCTTTGTTGATCCTGCCATTGAAATGATCGAAGCTGCTGCCGATACAGGAACAGACCGTGTTGAGCTGTACACAGAGTCCTTCGCACACAATTACAGCACTGATAAAGAAAACGCCATTGCGCCTTACCTGGCTGCGGCTGTTATGGCAAGAGAAATGAATATTGGCTTAAATGCCGGTCACGATCTTGATCTTAAGAACCTGCACTATTTAATTAAAAATATTTCCTGGATCGATGAAGTAAGCATTGGCCATGCGCTTATCTGCGATGCCATCTATTATGGTCTTGAAAATACGATCCAGATGTATAAAAGACAGGTCGTTCTGGAGGATACCTATGCTTATTAATATCCGCGCAATGCGTTGCATGCAATTTTTGTAAAGTCTCGATTCCTTTTCTATCTTGTTAACAACAACTTTTTTTTGTATTCACAAAACAGTTCAAAATTTGAGGCAGCTATCATGTTCCGGTGATTGGTGTTTACATAACACGGTATTAGTTTAACTAAAGTTTATGTTGAATAAAAAATCAGGGGTATTAGCTTTATTATCGTGATCAAACAAACACTTGCTATCATTTCATTATTTTCTTTCACTGTTGGGTATGCGCAGAATTACAATTTGATCTTAAAAAAACGGAATAAAGCCATTGACAATTTCTGGGAAGGATCTATGATTGCTTTTCAACAAAAAAACGAGTCCTGGCAATACGGAAAAGTGACCAGTATAAAAAAAGACTCTATTTACATCAAGCCTCTTATGATACAGTACAGTTATATGCACGCTGACACACTGATTTCTTTTGTTACGGGTTTTGCCTTGAAAGATATCTATGCATTCCCTAAACCAGGCGTAGTGGTGGATTATGACAAAGGAAAGTTTCGCATCAACAGGAAAAGCAGCCGCGTGCAGGCATACTGGTTAAAAAGTGGTTATATCTTAAGAGTTGGAGCGCTTGGTTATGCTGCATTGAATATTATCAACAGTGCAGCGCACGATGAACTTTCCATGGAAAACAATGCAGTGCCATTAAGTATTGCTGCGGCAGTATTGTTAACCGGAGTTGCATTAAACAAGACCTATAAACCAAAATATATTGTTGGGAAAAAATATCATTTGGAACTACTGGATCTTTCACCGCAATAAATGATTTGAAAAAAAAGTTGCCAGGAAGCAATTTTAAAGTACGCGTTTTATACCGTTCCTGATACCTGATCTGATCATTTGCCCATACCCATCTGCAGGCAAATTATTTTCATAAGATAAGGCATTTCGATAATTGATTATTGCATTGTCATGATCGTTCATGTCTTCATAACATTTTGCAATGTTGAGATATAAAGAAGGGTAATATAGTTGGATGTGGCTGTCATTGATCTGTAATGCAAATTCCAAAGCTATTTTATGCCAGTGCAATTTTTCTTCTGCTGATGGTTGACGACGCGCAAGATAATGTGCTGCTATACATTTTTCAAGATCTCTTGTTGATGCACTCCATGCCTGCATGAATAAAACTTTTGCTTCTTCAGGCTGTGTCGCTTCCAATTCCATTCCCCTGGCGCAAAGTTGAACTATTGTATTATCCGGATCGAAATGCATAAGGTGGTTTAAAAAGAAATACGCTGGCAAAGTTGTAGCATTATATTGATGATAGACGCCTTACTCAACGAATTCGCGATTGTGCAATATTCATGATACAATTTGACATTGATTGATTTTACTTAGCAGGTTTTTAAAAATTTGTAATCTCTTAAGCAACCAGGATTTCAACGGTAAATAGTTGAAATAAATCATTACCTTAATCACCAACATTATGTTATGGATTACATCTTTTTGATCATTACGGTAGTAATGGAAACGACGGCATTTATCTTTATGAAATTATCTGATGGGTTTCAAAATAAACTTATTCAAGGGCGCCGTTATTTCTTACGGGGAAGTTTTATTTTTCTTACGCCTGCGTTAAAGCAACTGCCGGCAGGAATTGCCAATGCAACTGGGCGGCGCCAGTACGGTATTGGTTGCGGGTATCGGTATCTATTTATTTATGAAAACTGAACCGGATACAGATCGCCTCTACGATCGGTTTGATCGGTCTTAACATTCATCTAAAGCTGTAAATTTCATAACTGGTTTATAATACAACGGTTTTCAGTAAGTAACAATAAAAAGCAATGAGAAAGCTAATTCTTTTCCTGATGTTAATATTTATATCGTACGGTTGCAGACCGCGTTATGCAGTAAATGAATTTCCAAAGTTTGATGCAGAAGGCCATAGGGGATGTAGAGGATTGATGCCGGAGAACACGATCCCTGCAATGCTGCATGCTATTGATCTGAATGTTACAACACTTGAAATGGATGTGCATATTACCAAAGACTCGCAGGTTGTTGTTTCGCATGATGCCTGGTTTAACCCTGATATTACGACAAAGCCGGATGGCAGCAATCTTTCTGCCGGTAACCACGGCTATATCTTGTTTAACATGAATTATGACAGCATCTGTAAGTATGATGTTGGCTTAAAGCTGTATGATAAATTCCCACAGCAGAAAAAATTACAGGTATCAAAACCGTTGTTAAATGATTTAATAGATAGCGTGGAAACTTATTGTAAAGCGAAACGTAAAATTGTTCAATATAATATTGAGATTAAATCATCGGCAGCAGGCGATAATATCTACCATCCCGACCCTGCAAAATTTACTGATCTTGTTATGGCTGTCATTTATCAAAAGAAAATTGAACAGCGTGTGATCGTGCAATCTTTTGATTTCAGATCGTTACAATACCTGCATTCAAAATATCCTGGTATAAGAACATCCGCTTTAGTTGGCGCCAATGATAAGCGTTCTCTACAGGAAATAATCACGGCCCTGGGATTTCGACCTGCCATTTACAGTACTGAATATACTTTGGTCACAGATACATTAATAAACGATTGTCACAAAGATCATATTCTTATAATACCCTGGACGGTAAACAACCTTGCTGAAATGAAACGTTTAAAAAATATGGGTGTTGATGGCCTGATAAGTGATTATCCCAATTTATATAAAAGTTTGTAATCAATGATAAGTTAAGGCTGAGTGGTGAGCGGTCAGTGGTGAGTAGTGAGCGTATGTTCACACATTCATAGTTCACCTAAAACATAATAATTTATAATTAATGAAGCATTGGTATAAATAAATTCATTCAATAAAAGAACTGTTCTGAAATAATTTTCCCTTCCTTCACTTTATACACACATAGCTCGCTGTTGGTAGTGCGTGGCTGGCCTTTCATCTGCAGATCAGAATGCCATGCAAGGGAAAAATAATCACCTGCCGTCACAGGATCAGAAATTATGTCGTTGTAAAAATGCTCTACATGAGAAACGAAAAGTTTGGCTTTCTGCCGTATGGCCTGCATGCCTTTTGTTTCTTTGGGAAGCAAACCTTCTGCAGGTTCTATGCTTACAATGTCATCAGCAAATAATGCTTCCTTTGCTTCTTCCACTTTACCATCACGACACATGGCCACAAGTTTGTTTGCTACTTCATCGGTTGTCATTGTTTAATTGTTTAGTATTAAAGATAAATGGTTTTTTATGAGAGAATCAGTCCTTATCCGAACCTATGCAATTATAACGCAATGCCATTTGCGTAAGATCAATTTTTTAAATATTCAATAATCAACACTCAATAAACAATATTCATTTATGTGGTTCTTTCAATTGAACATTGTGTATTGTATATTGAATATAGTGTTTGAATATTAAGTCAACGACATTGAATTATAACGCTCCGTTCATGTACCCGGGTTAATGTAGAGCAAAAATGTAATTTCGGTTAACCGATGCCAACCGAAAAAATGTTGCTTAATTCTTTGATCAAACAAAACCTTGCTTTCTTACACCTGGTTTGTATGCTGCTGATCTCCGGCATAGCCATTAAAGCACAGGATACACTCCATGAGAAATTAATTGCCGGCGGAAAATTACAATGGAGTGATTACACAGGTGAGGTAGATAAACACTCTGCTTATTGGGCTACTACCTTCTGGTATGTTCATTATAAGTATAAAATAATTCAGGCTCACGGGGACACGGTTAAAATTGATTTACAGGTGTGGCCTGCCTTACAGGAAAAATCATGGGTATTACCAGATAAGAAATCGCCGGAACTGTTGCAGCATGAGCAGGGTCATTTTGATTTGGCCAGGTTGCTAACTGCAGAGTTTAAAAAAGAAGCAGGTTCGACTGCATTGCTTATGAATAATTACAGTAGAAAATTGGATTCCATTTTCAATGCTGCCTTGACCAATATCAAGCAAATGGAAATTCAATATGATAAAGAGACAAATCATATGTGGAACAGAGATGCGCAAGAAAGATGGAATAAAAAAATCGCTGATATGCTTGAGGCAGTGGAGTGATTTTTTTGCTTCTTCATCAATAACCACTTTTGGTTTCTTTACCATGACTGCATTTCCTTTTCCAACTGTTCCAGTGTGGTAAATGAACCGTTATTGATACGCTCCATAGCTTCATCCAATTCACGGTTATATTGCTCCGGCGATACCGGATATACAGATGTTTCGAGAGGATTTAAAAAGGACTTCATCATATCAAGCAATGACTGTTTCTGTGGCTCACTTAATCTCATAAAATATTCCACGAGCTCTCTGTCTAATACACTTGTCATAAGATTGATTTATTGATGCAAATTTAATTCTTAATCGTTAATCATGTTAACCTTAACCGGTAAAGTAACACAATAAGCCTCTTAAATAAGGCTTAAGTGTATATCCCGAACAATCCCCAATGCTGGCGCATGCATGCAGGGATGATTTTGCAGCTGAGGGTACTTGTGCATTGGATTAATGATTTCGTTTTATGATCCGCACAAGTACGCCACACACATTAGCAATTCTGCATACTTGCGCTATCGAGGGGGACCCTCCAAATTTGCATCTTCTATTTATTCATTCTGTTAAAAGATAATGCGGTTTTATTTTGAGTCATTTGTCACATCGTGCTTTTTTTATTATGAATAATTTCGCAATTTTTATGGAAGCGAATACAAACTCTGTAAAATTGTTTAGCTGAAGTGCATATTTTACGGATTTAAGCTTCCGCTTTTCTTAAGTAAAACAATAATTGTTCATAATGGATATAATTTCTCCTTCTTACTATTTCACCAAGGTGGATCCGGATTATAGTATTAAGGGTTCAAGAGACCCTTTAGGATTCCAGGTTGTATGGCAACAACAGGGCCGACAACTTATTCCTTTTCTTTCAACAGTTTCCGGCAATTTGCAGGATTTTCAAATTCTTTGCCTGGCTCATTACCTCTATGGCAGTGAGCGAGATCTTGACTCAAAATTCTTTATTCGCTTTGAACAGTTGATGTCATACGTCAGGCTGATTAAACATCCGGGCACTGGATTTAATGGAATATCCCGCACGGGCATGAAGCTGAAGAACGCAAAACGGGTGTCTTTATCCAATACGCCCGGCGATGAGTTACTTTCCAATCAAAGAGCGTATGGTATTTGGGGTAAATATTCGAGACCGTTTCGGGACATAGGCTTTACAAAAGATGCGGCATTCAAATCTACCTTCCGTCAAAAAACAGAAAACAATCCGGCCAAAGAAGAATTCAAAAAATTGTTTTCAAAAATTAAAGAACGCGACAGCACAAAAATCGAAATAACTGAGCTCGATTCCGCAAATTCGTTACTTGACTACAGCAAAACAGAACTGGAATTTTACGATAGGCTAATTCTGAAAGTAGACAGGGCAAACCCCTGGCAAAATTATTTATATGATTTTTTGAATGCTCAACCACAATCAAGCGAGTTTGTGTTATACCCTTTTTTGAAATCATTCGGCAACTCTTCGTTTGTGAAAGGCACAGATTTGCAACGGATATTACTCGATATAGAAAATACAGAAAAGATCCTGTCACCGCTAAATAGAATTTTCAGATATATTCAAACCAAGCCACTTTGGACGAGGGATGAAATTCTCACTGACGAGATTATACATAGTATGAAGAGTATGCCTGACTATTTATTCCCACTAACTGAGCAGGGTAAACTCAAGAATTATTTACTCCTTACGCTTCAAAAGGATAATTGGTCTCTTATAGAAGATTTGGTGAAACGTAACCTTGAAGTAACCAAATGGCGCGGCGGTGCTCCATGGTTAACGATAAGCGGTTCCATCGTGGAGGTACATGAGGGCGATGGAGGCTTTGTTTTTCCAGATTACAATCCGCAAATGGATAACGACAATTATTATTTTTTAGACACCTATCGAAATTTATTTAAACAGATTCATGGATAAACAACAATTTGTACTAAAAGAAAGATTGAAGGTTCTCATAGGAGAACGCAACGTAAAAGCCGGTCTTTTCTATACTTTTAATTTCGATCCCAAGTTTTTCGAAAATTATGTAATGCCGCTGCTAATACCCAGTCAACAGTTTATTAATAACAATATTGCCAACAACATTCTCTGGCGTAGGCTTTATAAGGATAAAAAAGTACCTCCCGTTACTGTTTATTGTGATCTCTATGCCAAGAGTATAGAGAACGGGCCAATGCTCGATTATAAAGTTATTGGTGTTAACATGCCCTCAGTGGGAAAGAACAAAGGCAATTTTCATCCCAAGCATTCTTTTATTCTGGTAGAAAATGCAGATGGTGAAGATTCTCTCATCATTATTTCAGGATCAAATAATTTAACTCAAGGCGGCTGGTGTGAGAACATTGAATGCATTAGTGAACATGTACTCACCAATAAGAAACACTTTCCGGAAGTTTTTAAAAAAGAAATAAGAAATTTTATTGAGAACATCAATTTCGGATATACAGGAAACTTCACCGATGCTGAAAAGATTATTATTGCTTACCTGAATAAACTGGGATCAACACGTGATCGAAACTTCCAGTTTTACAATTCTTTCCAAGGATCATTTCGCGCATTTTTAGAAGAAAATGTATTTACAGATCCTTCTATAAAAGAAGTAGAGGTTTTCTCGCCCTTCTTTTGCAACGATACTTCTCTTATTAAATATTTCAAAGAAAAAGGGCTTACTATCAAAATAGAAGCACCTTTTAAAAATGATTACTGTTTGTTGGATGAAAATGTTTACAAGGCTTATAAAGAAGAAGGCGTAAAATGGTACCGCCAGGGAGATGAGCGCAGAAATGCACACAGCAAAGTTTACAGGTTTTACGGAGGAAATAAAGCCTATACTATTATTGGTTCAGTTAACCTGACAAAGCCGGCGTGGGAAGGCAAACCGGAAAAGCTGATTCGCATTTACAATATTGAAAGTGCAGTACTTTATATCAATCAATACGAAAAAAAACAACCCCTTCTTAAAGATGAAATTAAAGATGAACGCTTACGTTTTATTAACACCGAACTGTCTCTCGAAAATAGCTTCGAGGAAAGAGTAAATGCGCCAGATATTGAATTTACAATTAATTGGTCAACAAAGACAGCCAAATGGAAAGGGAGACTAAAAACAATTTGTACACTTTATCTTACTGAAGATGTTCAAATTGGGCTCAATGAAAGAAAGGAACTCTTACTTAGTGAACTTGATCATGCAAAAGAAATTCTCGACGCGCTTGCCAGACAAGCTGTTTTAAAAGTTATCGAAAAAGTAGATGAAAGATACCTGACGCATTATTATTATCCTAATCAGGAAGGCTTTGATCAAAAACCATTGGAATTCCGGCTTTCTGCAACTGATATTATTGATGTATGGGAGCTTCTTGGAAAGGAGGACCAGGTATTGAATGAATGGCTCGTCTCCCGGCTGGAAGTGTTTACTGATCTTGCGCAGGATGAAAGTGGCAGAATCATCGAGAATGTGAGTGCAACCAAAAGCCTTCTTAATGAAATGGCCAGGCATCTCTACGGGCTCATCAAGCTTGAGCAATTTCTTTTCAATGAAAATACTTGGAATAAACCAAATTATCAAAAGGAAGCTCACTATAATGAATTACGTTATTACCTAACGAATGAAAACTTTGACACTTTAAAAAGCTATTTGACAGATATTGAAAAACGTTATCATGATAACGAGCTATTAGGTGGCTATTACTGGCTTCTGCTTTCTGTTATTCTTACCAACATCTATGAGGCAAAGCCGCTTCAAAAAATGATACGTGACCTTGGTTTTGACGACAGAGATAAAAAAGCGTTTCGAAACCTTATCCAGGAGATGGTTACTGAAATTACAGAAAAGCTTCAGGGGCTGGAGAAAGTAATCAATCTTGATAGAAAAAAATTATTGTGGGCTAAAAATATTATTCTTTCCGATTATGAACTTGCTTAACGAAACAACCATAGCATCCATTCTGAATTTAAAAAGCAGTCCTTTAATTGACGATGCCATTGCCAGACGGCAACTGGAAGTGATCCGAAAAGGTTTTAATTACCTGTACCAGGAAGAAAATAATGCATTGTATATTGCCGACGAAGTAGGGCTTGGTAAAACTTATATTGCGCTGGGCATTGCTTCACTTCTGCGGCATTTTAGTTCTGATCCAGAAAGCTACCAGGATGTCATTATTGTACCTAAATCTAATTTGCAGAACAAGTGGCAAAAAGAGATTAAACAGTTTATCAATAATAATTTCTTACTCTCCGACAATCGCGTTAAATCAATTATAAATAGCCCGGTTGGCGAGATAATTGTGAAAGATGACTTGCAAGCTATTGATCATGATCATCCTGCTTATCACTTATACCGGAATTCGCAATTCTCGCTTTCACTCGCTTATGACAGCAAAAAAAATCTTTTGGAAAGTTTGATTAAGAGACTGACAAGAAAAGAAGCGATCGAGATACTTCAAAAAGCAGAAGCTCTTGATTATTTAAAAGTATATCGCAAAGCACATCTTAAAAAGTTGTTTGCTTACCTGCTTTCTATCTGTAACCCTCAGATTGAACTTTTGATAGTAGATGAAGGACATAATTTCAAATACGGGCTTGGTCATGGTGATGATGAAGCCGTGTCCGATCGCAATAGCGTAGTTGCGCGCTTTTTTGGCATAAAAAGAAACACAGAAGAGGATCGGCAGATCTTTACTGATTTCCCGGAATTAAAAAGTCTTGTAAAACCGAAAGTAAGCAAGCTTATCGTTCTGTCGGCAACGCCTAAAACCTATAATCTGCTTGAAATCAAACACCAGTTGGATTGTTTTTTATCAAAGCATATTTTAAGCGGAGTCAAGAAGGAAACAGAAGTCAAAGAAAGGCTAAGTAATTTTCTTATTCGGGGAAATATGGAATATGCCATAGGCGGTAAATCTTACTCCAGGAATCTCTGCCGTTTTGAACACCGTAAAGGGGATGTAGACAAAAAGCCGGATGGCAACCCACTGCTAATTAAAGATAATGAGCAAGCTATTGTTTTAGGTCTTTTGCAATACAATACCATCAAATACCTTAACGCTAGACACAATGCTTCTTTCGAAATCGGGATGCTGGCTGGTTTTGAAACTTTTCAACTTGACCAGGAGAGAAAAGCTCAAAGTAACGGCAATCAGCAAAAAGAAAATGAACCGGAATATGAAGAGATCAGGACTAGGAAAGTAAAAACTTCACAAGATCATGACGCTATTAAAAACATCCTGGATTCTTATAAAAATAAGTTTGGGTGCTTGCCGCCCCATCCGAAGCAAGATGCACTTGTTGATGCTGTTTTTAAAATGATGTTGAAAGGCGAAAAATCACTCATTTTCATTCGAAGAGTAGCTTCCGCTAAAGAAATTGAAAGAAGACTTTTGGATAAATTAGAGGAAATTATCAACCAGGAGTTACTTACTAAATGGAGAATCGTTCTTCCCAGTGAGGGACTTGACCAACTACTTGACTATCATGAAGAATTTAAAAATAACCAGGAGTTGGTTAAATGCTCAGAGCTTATTTTTTCAAATATTCTCAGCAAATTACTTGCAAACAAACAATACTCATTTGATTTTATAACTGATGATTTTCATAACCTTGGAAGGGAGAGACTTTTAATAACAGGTCTTCGCTACCTGTACGATAATTACAAAACCTTGAAAAAAGGAAAAGAGTTTTACGAACAGTTATGTGGCCATTGTAAAATCAGTTTTACAAGGACAGCATTGGTTGACTTAACTTATGAGTTGTTGAAAGAATATTATTCATTTTGGAAAGAAATGGTTTCATCAGATGAAACAGGAGAAATAGATGAGTTAGAAGATAGTTACTTCTTTCATAGCTATTTTCAACGTCATCACACAAAAGCATTCAAAAAGCGACTTTATACCACCGATTGGTTTGACATAAACTATTATTTACTTAACAAGCATTTCAAAATAGCGTCCTTTAATGCTGAAGCGCTTACAAAAGATAGTCTTAAGCATGCAAAGGATCAGAATGATATAAAAGAAGTACAAGACATCTTTATAAAAAATGTCCTTGAAGAATCCTTCCCGGGCCAGGATTTAGATGAGGAACTTTATCCAAATGTACTGGTCAAAAAATCAACATTACTTACAGAGTTGTTTATAAAAGCATGCAGCGAAGAATTTACGCTATTTCTTAAAAATCTGGACGGTAAGCGCAAGGCCGACATCTTTTCGGAAATAAGAATGTTAGCGACGATTATAAAAAGCTGCCTAAGAAATGGCGCTGGTTTTCTTCCATTGTATATAGCAGACAAAACTTCCCAAGGCGACTTCAGTACCAATTACTTGAAAATAATATCTGATACCGGCAGTTTCTTCTCACTTGTGCTCCAGGAAATAAAATCAATTTTAAAAGACTACCAGCTGATCAAAGCAGTTAATTTCCCAGAGAGTGAATCTTTTCGAAACATCGAAACAAAGCTATATTATCAAAGTCCTGTATTAGGTATTACGGGGCAAAGCAATCGAAATAAAAGCAATGTGGCCACGCAGTTTCGGATGCCCGGTTTTCCTTATGTATTAATTACTACCGATATCTTTAGAGAAGGTGAGGATTTGCATACGTATTGTCAAAACATTTTCCATTATGGAATTGCATGGAACTGCAGTGATATGGAACAACGAACGGGAAGAATAGACCGGATCAACTCTATGAGTCATCGTGGTTTATCTCGTCAGAACATACTACAGTTTGATAACCAAGTCCAGGTATTTTATCCATATTTAAAAAACACGTTGGAAGTTAACCAGGTGAACAAGCTTTTTACCTCGATCAATTCTTTTGTTGAAACATTCAATGACTTTACAGACGACATTAAAGAGGATGGCATTGCTTTCACAGATGAAGCAATTGAGGAAGTACCGGATGTGATAAGAAAGCAGTTGAATTCAAAATTTGAATATCAGAACTTTACCGGCTATAAAGAATATGGGCACTCATTAAGACTCAATGACCGCATTGGATTCCAAAGTGATGAGCTAAATAGTTTTTTAGTAAGGCTTACTGCAAATATTTCAAATGACTGCTCTTTCTACTATGAACCAGAACCGGACTTGCAAAAATTTGCTATTTACGGAGATATTATTTTAAAAAGCAGGAATGAAAGAAGAGGACCATTCAGGATTAATATTAAAAACGATTACATCCCTGGTAAGTTTATTGTGGAAGCCGCTTCTTATCTTTTTAAGATTTCTACACGAGTACAAAAAGCAATCAGAGATTATCCCAAAGAGCATTATGAATTAACAACGATTGAAGACCTTTTTGCATTAAGTTTTAAAATAAAACTTGAGCAATATAATGCTGAAAAATTCAAAGAAGATCTGTTGGAATTAAACCTAAAATCCGCAAGCAAAAAATCAGGTCAAAAAAATACCTTAGCTTTTGGGCATTGTTTGTCAAAATTGGTTTAAAGGCATATAAGAGTCACCTCAACTTTAGTACAGGTAAGCAAAATATGCAATATGAACTATG
>DASUGF010000045.1:0-162786 GCA_036274175.1 Parafilimonas sp. | reverse complement strand
CAGTTAAGAAACATTCAGTCCATCCTGCTAATAAAACCAAAACCTTTCACCAAACGAAAATCTGTAGTACACAAACCGGAACTCAAAAAAAATGAAATGCAGTATTTACTGGCTTCTCCGCCGGTTTAGCTGCAATGTGGGTTACCACTTTTCCCGAATGTAATCCTGCCTTGAACTCGGGTTGCACGCCAAAGTCTTTGAGATAATTCCCGCTGTTTTTGAGCAGGTTTTCCTTTCCGGAGGCTGCAATGAAGTAAAGGCCTTCCACGATTCAAAATGTTGTGTTATGGCTTTAGTCCCTGGAAAATAAAACAGTTTGAAATTTCAGAGATGCCACCCCCGCCACAACAAATACCCACATCAATAAAAGGGACTGAAACATTCCTGCTACCTTCGTACTGTGATTACCGATCGCTAAGGCCGGAAACGGGTACACGTCTAAAAATTAACCAGGCGTATTTCCGGTCAAAATGCGCTTATAGTATACAAATATTCGTATGACAATATCGCACAGGAAACAGTTGCTAAGCTGCCTTTTACTGGCCTTCGCCTGCGCTTGCTCGACCGACAAGCAAGACGAAACGGGCGCTTGGCCCACCTACGGTCATGACGCTTCCAATAGTAAGTTCTCTGCTCTTGCTGACATCGACACATCGAATGTGGCGCAGCTAAAGGAAGCCTGGCGTTTTGAAGATACCACAGAGGGAGGTGGTGTCTATTTTAATCCTGTAATGATGAACAACCGGGTCATTGGCCTGATGCCTTCCAACAGGTTGGTTGCGCTCGATGCGGTTACCGGCAAGCAATTGTGGGAGTTTGTTCCGGATTCATCGGCCATTCCTAACTGGTCGAGGGGAATAACCTATCATTCCGGAAACCCCGATCGCATATTTCTCATTTTCGGAGGCACGCTGTATTCGCTCAACGCAGAGAATGGCACAGTTGTAAAGAACTTTGGCAACAACGGCCGTGTTGATTTCTATGAAGGCCTCGAAGTGCCAGACTCCATGCGTGCGAGGGTGCCTGTCTCCAGCAACGCGCCGGGCGTTATATACAAAGATCTTCTTATCGTTGGGTGCAAAGTACCGGATGAACTCCCGGCGACGCCCGGCGATATCCGTGCGTTCAATATCAACACCGGTAAATTAGAATGGGTCTTTCATGTGATCCCCAAGCCAGGTGAGTTCGGCGCTGACACCTGGAACAGTAATGCCCGCCAGCATAACGGTGGCGCCAACTGTTGGGCCGGGATGGCACTGGACCAAAAACGAGGTATTGTATTCATTCCCACCGCGTCGGCTTCATTTGATTTTTACGGAGCAGATCGTCCCGGGCAAAATCTTTTTGCCAATTGCCTGCTGGCATTGGATGCTAAAACCGGCAAGCGGATATGGCATTTTCAAACCACACATCACGATCTTTGGGACCGCGACAATGGTTCTCCGCCCAATCTTGTTACGATAAAGCGTGACGGAAAAGATATCGATGCAGTAGCGCTCGTCACGAAGATGGGATACCTGTTTATGTTTGACCGCCAAACAGGCGAACCGTTATTTGGCGTGAATGAAGTACCTGTCGACACCGTCAGCAGCATGCCGGGAGAAAAACCCTGGCCTACACAACCGCTTCCCGTGAATCCGCCATTTGCGCGCCAGGGATACAAGGAGGAGTTTTTCGGCCGTTCGTCAGCATGGATCAAAGAGGAGATAGCTAAGAACAAATACAAGACAGGCATCTATGAGCCGCCGTCTATGGAGGGCTCGATTATTCTTCCGACGGCGCACGGAGGATCTAACTGGGGTGGCGCTGCCGTAAATCCTGAAGCGAACAGGCTGTTCGTCAATTCCACCGACATTCCGTGGATATTGAAAATTACCGACCTGAAAAAGATCCGCGCTGCCAACCAACTCAATCCTGAAATATTGTTCAGGACCTATTGCAGCAGTTGTCACGGTGCCGATAAAAAGGGGGCGCGTGTTGGGCCTGATCTTACCGGCCGGGTGAAAAAATATAAAAATGAGCAGATCGCGAGTATCCTTCAAAAAGGCGCTCCACCGATGCCATCGTTTAAATTTTTATCCGGGCAGCAGATCGCGGCTATCATTGCCTATGTTAAGGACACCGTTCCGCAGCAGTCGTTTGAAACGGCAAACATTCCGGAGAATAATGAACCGTATGGCTTCAATGGATACGATTTTTATCTCGATCCCGAAGGTCGCCCTGCCATTGCTCCTCCGTTTGGTACAATGTCCGCCATCGACCTGAATACGGGTGACATTGTGTGGCAGGTTCCGCTTGGCGAAGACCCGCAATTCAAAAAAATGGGCATTCCACATTCCGGCATGTTCAATCGCGGTGGATGCATTGCTACCGCAGGCGGTTTAATCTTCATCGGCGCTACGGGCGACAACATGTTCCGCGCATTTGACCAGAAGACAGGAAAAGTATTATGGGAATACCAGCTGCCTGGCATGGCGAGCTCGATTCCCTCCACCTATGCTGTTGGCAACAAACAATACGTTGTGGTGTCTGTAAATGGAGAGCAGAAAAATAATTTCAAAGGTGGATATATTGCTTTCGCAATTCCATAGTGCATACACGCAAGCGCGTCTTCTTAATCGGGAGATTCCTACCGCCCAGGTGGGATGGGTAAGATGTTTGATTAAATGATTTGACCTTCGTCATTATCATACTGATTCTTTTCAACACGTCATTGCCGGCCACGACCGATAACCCCACATTATAGTTGAAAGTTCTTGCTATGAACTATGAACAATGATCTATTTCCAATCTGCAATCTGTAATCGCCAATCTGCAATAATAACAGGCAAAACAGGCTTACTCAATAAACAATATCCTGCTCCATTTGTCAGGAAGGTGCGTATCATAAATTCCATGACTTGTTAAGCTCATAGCCGGATGAGGTGTTACTTCCTTACCACCGGTCATTAATTTCTGAAACCTGCCCAGGAACATTACCCAAATATCACCATTTAACGGCGGCAGCGACCTTCCGTTTGCCAGCAATTCCAGGCTGCTCCATGGTATGGCAATCTCCAGGCTCCAGCCCTTATCAATATCGTAGTTGTCGTTTAGTGTGCCATCTACCCGTACGGCTGTTTGCAAACCCGGCATATCAAAATTGGTAAAGGCCCAGCGAATACCTCTCGGGTGCGTACCCTTCCAGAAAGTTGGGCCGCTACGGTCATAATCGCCGCCAAACGTATATGCCTGCGACTCGTGTACATCGAATTGCGGTATATCAAATTTGCCACCGCGGATATAAGCATCTTTCCAGATAAAGAATACTTCGTACACCGTGTTAGCGGCATTCACTTCCAGCTCGTAATAACAACCGCCGCCATCAATAAAAACTTCCAGGTCGTTTTCGAGAAAAACAATACTGTCCCGTTTCGCCTGGTATGCTTCCACAAAAGGTTCTTCGGCATAAAAAGCTATATACAGGTATTCCTCATTCCACAACACGGCTGTTTGTGTATTATACATGCCCGGAGCACCGGTTACCATATCACAAAAACGTTTGCTCCATGCTGCACTCTTCCAGGGCTCTTTGTTGATGTTGCCATCGATCACGATATTACTGCTGATCTTTAGCGCCGAATAATCTGCATGTTTCATATATCTGCCTGTTGAAAAAATTTTAATGAACCGTGAAAGTACATTCCCGGATTCGTAACGTAAACTTTCATTCATATAAATGTTGTTGTGTATAAATCGGGACTAAAAAACTAATTTGTGAAGGAAAAATTTATGCTGTAACAACTTTAAGAAATCAGGGATATTGACTTAACCAAACATTATGCAAATACCCCATGTTGACCTGGATCTGATACAGACACTTGCAATAGCCGGTATTGTTTTCCTGACCGGAATGATGCTCAAAAGAAAAATAGGCATTCTTGAACGACTCAATATACCATCTGCTGTTTTAGGCGGATTGGTTTATGCTACTGTCAATTTTATTTTGCACGATCGCATACTTAATGTTAACTGTAATACTTCCATGCAATCATTATGCATGGTGCTTTTCTTTACCTCAATAGGAACCAATGCCCGTTTAGCTTTATTAAAAAAAGGAGGAAAACAGGTTGTCGTGTTCCTGGTTATTGCTTCAGTATTTTGTGTAGTTCAGAACATGGCAGGGATTGGCGTTGCAACATTATTTCATGTACCGAAACTGTTTGGCATCATGGCGGGCTCGGTAACGCTTGTTGGAGGTCCTGCTACAGGATTGGCATTTTCGCCTTTATTTGAAGAAATGGGATTAAAAGGCGCTGCCACCATTGCAATCACTTCTGCAACATTTGGAATTGTTTTCGGGGGATTGCTTGGAGGGCCCGCAGGAACATTCCTGATCCGGAAATTCAACCTGAAAGAGAAGGTTATAAACACGGGTGAGCGAACTAAAACTGAACTGACCGAAACAGATGAAATAATCAGTATTGATCCAACGCCTGAAAATACGGGGTTTACCATAAGTCTTGTCAATACAGTTATCATTATGGGTTTGGGGAGTATTGCAAGTTTTTTTATTGCAAAGGCCGGCATAACGCTTCCGGAATATATTGGTGCGATGATCGTGGGAGCTGCTTTCAGAAACATCAACGACAAAAAACAATGGCTCAACATTGATCAGAAGACAATTGATTATGCCGGCGGAATTGCATTAAATACTTTTCTTACCGTTGCATTGATGGATCTAAAACTATGGGAACTGTTTCACCTGGCCATACCGCTGTTGGCAATACTTATCGTACAGGTAATAGTAGTTATTTTATTTGGCTTAACCGTAACGTTCCTGGCTATGGGTAAGAATTATGAATCTGCAGTAATGTCAAGCGGCTTTATTGGATTTATGCTGGGGACCACTGCTAATGCAATGGTTGTTATGAAAACCATCGTGGCTAAGTATGGTGCTGCACCACATGCCTTTCTTGTCGTTCCGTTGGTAGGTGCATTTTTTATTGACTATGTTAATGCGCTTGTGATAACTGTTTTTGCAAACCTGATGAGGTAGGTTAATCCTTTTGCTCTTTAGCTCACTTCCGTTGTGAGGAGCCTCGTTGTATGCCCGTGTACGGCATAAAACTACCGTACACGGAATACAAGTTCTGCGTTATAATATGTAAAACAACGCTCAACCTAGTTGACGCCTGTTCAGACAACTTTAAAATGCTTTGTACTTGAATTTTTGTCCGCCAACGGTGGCTTCCGCCATCAGGCCGCCGAGATCCTGGGTAAATACCGCTACGCCATCAGTATACTTGGCATTTTTAGATACACCTGATTTTACAGCGACTGCAGAGAGCTGGCTGCTAAATTCCATCTTACTCGCTTTCATGCGACCAAGTGCATCCTGGTTTTCAAAAAAAATAACTTCCCGGTAAGCCTGGCCACCAATCTGGGCACCTATTGTAACCTGACCCGTCTTAACTACGCCTATCGATTTTCCTTTTTCATATAGAATTCCATCGCCTCCTGAGCCGCCGACAATAAAACCACCTTTGCCGATTTTTGGAAAAATGACGTATCCATAGGATGATTCAAAAAGAGTAGCCATAGAAGGATCTGTTTTGATAAATTCTGTTTTTGCTTTATCACTTTCCGAAATCAACTTTTCGGCATCCTGATCCTGTGCCCGGATAGAATGGGGCAGGAGATAAGCAACAAATATTAACAAGGCCAGTTTGACTAATTTAGTTTTTTTCATATTAAGTATTTTATATCAATTTATACAATTTAATGAGACGTTTACAAATAGTAACCATAAATAATGCTTTTTACTCAAAATGTCTGCCGTTTTTCGGGAAGGATGGGGTTGGGGATAAAATGAGAAATAAGGAATAAGGAATGTGAAAGTTGGTGGCGTATCCTTACCTTCTTATTTTATGTTTCTCATTTCTTATTTCTCATTTTAATAAGACTTTGATACTCGTTATCTAATTCCCATCATAATAAAATACAATTTTTGCATTCGTTTTCATATCAGTATTAACTGATAATTTATAGCTCTGTTTACCTGCAGTTACCCGCATTAATGCAGAATTTGGCGGAATGCTTCCAAGGTTTTCTGCTATCATTACAAATTCGTGTTCACGGTTTGCAGCATCTGCATGAACCTTCACCGTAATAGGCTTTATACCCAGCACCTGGTTGCTCACGATAATCGCGTTGTTGTGATATACGCTAACCCGGTCGCTATCAATTTCACCGTTATCAAACAGCTCAATCAAAATGTCAGGCGAAGTAATATGATAAGTTTCCAGCAATACGCTGGCGCGGGATGTTAGCGCTTTGTCTGCAGCAAATGGAGCACTGCCGGTTGTTGGTGGCGGAACAGCTTTTGCCAAAGCGGCTTTTTGCAAAGAGTCATCATACCGTTGCTTACGGACAGCCGCCAGGGAATCGGCTATTTCCTGTTGTCTTTTTCTTGCCTGCACGTCACGAAGTGAATCTGCAGTTCGCTGTTTTTGCAGGTTTACTGCAGCTACGTTTTGCAGTGAATCTTTTATACGCTGCTGTTCTCTTTGGTTCACGAGGTTAAGCGAATCTGCGATCTCCTGTTGCCTTTTCTTGATCTGAACATTTCGTAATGAATCTTCGGTTTGTCTCCTTATTTGTTCCAGCCTGGCAACATTATTCAACGAATCTTTGATGCGTTGCTGTTCTTTTTGTCTTACAAGATTGATCGAATCAGTTATCTCCTGCTGCCGCTTTTTCGCCTGCACATCACGAAGTGAATCTTCCGTTCGCAGTCTTTTTTGCTCCAGCCTTGCAACATTATCCAGTGAATCCTGGATGCGTTGCTGTTCTTTTTGTTTTACAAGATTAAGTGAATCAGCTATCTCCTTTTCCCGCTTCTTGTGTTGCGCAAGCAGGGTGGAATCGTCTATTTGCTGTTGTCTTATTCTTGCAACATTATCTAATGAATCTTTGATGCGTTTTTGTTCTTTTTGTTTTACAAGATTGATCGAATCAGTTATCTCCTGCTGTCGCTTTTTCGCCTGCACATTACGAAGTGAATCTTCCGTTCGCAGTCTTTTTTGTTCCAGCCTTGCAACGTTATCCAATGAATCTTTGATGCGTTGCTGTTCTTTTTGTTTTACGAGATTGATCGAATCGACTATTTCCTGCTGCCGCTTTTTCACCTGCACGTCACGAAGGGAATCTTCCGTTCTCAGCCTTTTTTGTTCCAGCCTTGCAACATTATCCAATGAATCTTTGATGCGTTGCTGTTCTTTTTGTTTTACAAGATTAAGTGAATCAGCTATCTGCTGTTCCCGCTTTTTTTGTTGCGCAAGCAGGGTGGAATCTCTAATTTGTTGCTGTCTTATCCTGGCAACATTATCCAGTGAATCCTTGATGTGTTGCTGTTTTTTTTGTTTTGCAAGATTGGCCGAATCAGTTATTTGCTGTTGCTGTTTCCTTTGCTGCGCAATGCGGGTAGAATCATCAACAACGTCTTTTTCGGGTGTTTTATCATCATTGGAGGCAATCGTTTCATTTTCCTGCGGTTGGAATGGCCGGAAAGCAATGATATCCGGAGGCTTTCCAAACCGGTCAACGAGGTGTCGTTGTGTAGCGCTGTCATATTCAGAAAGCAACCTGTAAAAGAAAGTTTCACCATTACATTTTTCATCGCAATCCGAAATGCTGTTAACTAAAATAAGGCTGTCCTTATGTATGATCATTTTATTATCCTGTGGGCATGCATAACAATCATACCACTGCGCGTTTTCCGGTCCTTCTTTGTGCAAAGCCTCTCCATCATGCAAATACAATCCTGTTCCCCTGAAGATACCAGATATTGAAATAGTGATCTTAGCATGCGAACCATCATTCATTTCACTTGTTTTGGTACCGGTAAAACTTTCACGGGTAACATCATTGATCTGGATTGTTTGGGTAACACTTCCTGTTCCGCCTGTATTTTTCCATAGACCCAACATCCAGCCTGCATACTGTGCATGCGTCATTGTATAAAAAATAATAAATAAAGCAAACAGTATTAGTCTTCTACGCATTATCAATGCACGGTTTTGCTGAGTGTTTAAGAAAGGCTTGAAAATAAGAAATATAGTAATTACAAAAATGAATTAACGCTAATGTAACAGAATAAAAGAAGCCATATTAGAACCTTATGTTATTTGTACCAGGGCGTTTTATGCGCAGCGAGGTATTCATAGCCAAGGCCATTGTGCTCAGGCCGAGGTCCTCGTGCCATTCTGAAACAATAAAGCATTTTCTGCTCAAAAGAATCACCAATTACCGGATATTTAAAATAATCCGTTGACAGGAGAGCCAACGGAGCAGTAAGCTGTTGTAATCAGGAGACATTATGATCAAGAAAATGCCTTTAAAAACCATTTTCCGCCTGATTTATAATTCAACTTCAATAGAATTTTTTGAAATGAGACAATGCTGTTAAACGATGAAACAATGGTATTAACAGCCCCATAGGTTCGTTCTTACCTTGTCGTTCTAAAAATTATGATATTATCCGGAGTGTATTTGCCGGCTCCATGGGAGCCACGTAAAATGTTTTAGCCACGCAGCTCCGATGGAGCTGGCTCATTCATCATCTATTTCTCATTATAAACACGTGACCCTTACAGGGCCTGATATCTAACCACAGCAAAACTTTCATTCAATTAACCCACTCTTAGCCCGACGCCAATACGCCTTGGCGAGATAAACACGGATAATATTGGAGGATCCTATATAACATGGGATGCTGTGGCTTGATTTTAGCATGGATGCAGGAGTAAGTTTTAATTCTGTTTTCTTTGAATTTGCAGAAATACTTTTATTAAATCCGCACAGCCCCGGATAAAACAAACACAGCTATTTAAAAATCACTGCGAAGAAAATTCAGGGAG
The DNA here is from genome assembly GCA_036274175.1 of Parafilimonas sp. GTDB lineage: Bacteria > Bacteroidota > Bacteroidia > Chitinophagales > Chitinophagaceae > Parafilimonas. The sequence continues at coordinate 153,886 of DASUGF010000045.1, read as the reverse complement.
ATATAGTGATTTATGAAAATTCATCCGGTAAAAATTCCGAAACATTAATATCTTGCCTGCCAAAATATATACTTCATCATTTAAATTGATTGCCTCCATGAACAATAAACCGAAAGATTTTTCGAGAAGAAAATTTATTCGCAACGGCTCCCTGGTTGCTGCCGGTATTTCAATTGTACCGCGCCATGTTTTAGGAAAGGGTTATGTTGCGCCCAGCGATAAGCTGAACATTGCATCAATAGGCGCCGGCGGCAAAGGCCAAAGCGATATTGCCAATTTCTTTAAATCAGGCAATGCAAATATTGTGGCGTTATGCGATGTGGATGACCGGCAATCTGCCAAGACAAGAACTGCTTTTCCCAAAGCGCCGTATTACAAGGATTTCAGGGAAATGCTTGATAAAGAAAAGAACAATATTGATGCGGTTTCCGTGTCCGTTCCCGATCATGCACATGCCGTTCCGGCTTTAATGGCCATGCAAATGGGCAAGCATGTGTATGTTCAAAAACCAATGACACATGATATTTTTGAAGCCAGGGTATTAACTGAAGCTGCCAGGAAGTATAAGGTAGTTACGCAAATGGGCAACCAGGGTTCATCCGGCGACGGCGTACGGCTTATGATGGATTGGTATAAGGCAGGGCTGATAGGAGATGCACATACCATACGTTGCTGGACCAACCGTCCTGTGTGGCCACAAGGCAATGGTTATCCAACCACTAAAGATCCAATACCCCCGGAACTGGATTGGAACTTATGGCTGGGCCCCACGCAATTTCATGAATACCATGATGGTTTTGTTCCGTTTAGCTGGCGCGGTTACTGGGATTTTGGTACCGGCGCACTAGGCGATATGGGATGTCATATCATTGATCCGGCATTTAGAGTGGTTGGGCTTGGGTATCCTTCTGAAGTAGAGTGCAGTGTAGCAGATATTTATGAGAAAATGTGGACCCCTGCTTATCACCCCGAAAGTTGCCCGGCTGCTTCTTCCATAAAAATGAAGTTCCCGGGAAAGAATGGAAAACCTGATGTAAAGCTTACCTGGATGGATGGCAATATAAGACCGGAACGTCCTGATGAGCTGGGCGCTGATGAACAGATGGGCAATGAAGATGGCGGTGCTATTATAGAAGGCACAAAGGGAAAGATGATGTGTGGATGTTATGGTGCAAACCCTACGTTACTGCCTACGTCGAGAACGAAAGAAGTGGGAGATGTTCCCAAAACAATTGACAGAGTACCGGGAGGGCAGGAAGGACACTATGCGCAATGGGTGAACGCCTGCATAGCCGGTTATGGAAAGGGATACACAAGTTCGAATTTTGATTATGCTGGTCCGCTTACCGAAACCGTGCTATTTGCCAATCTTGCCCTTCGTAGCTGGTACGTTAAAGATAAAAATGGCAGATTTCCGGGAAGAAAGAAACTTTTGTGGGATGCAGAACAAATGAAGATCACCAATTTTGATGATGCTAACCAGTTTGTAAAAAGGCAATACCGCGATGGTTATAGTTTTAACGCGTAATACAAGCCCCAACCCCTGAAGGGGAAGATTAAAGTTTGTTTACCTGTTTAGTGCAATTTTAAAATCGAGAGCTGCTGAAAAGCGGCTCTTTGTAGTTAAGTATAGCGGCCTTGGCCAATGCATAAATGGCGCCTTTCATTGAAATTATTTTATATCATTAATTAGAAAGCATTGAATCTTGGTGCGGACGCCAACATCAGCAGTGAATGAAAACTGCTAATGTTATGCCTAATAATTTTTTGTTTTGGTGAAAGTTAACAGAAGAAGAATATTTTCATCTTCTTAATGTTGTGTCTTTACTTTCTTTTCTCTATGGCTTTGAATTGGTCATCGGCGTTTACTCTCTTTTAAGGGGATGGGGTAAACATGCTTTCAAACTTTTCCCAAAGTGCGTCCCTTTCATTTGGAGACATTTCAATTGTCCAATCTACCCTTGAAAGAATTTGTTTTGTTTTATCAAAATGAAATTCTTCCCATGGCACTTCACCCGGGCTATATTTTGCTGAATCATATTTTTTCAACCAGTTGCCCGTTGCAAGTTCTTCTATCAATGCAAGGTGCGGTGGATAATAGAGGTAAAGGAAGCTTCCATCTTCTTCTGTAAAAAATCCGGGCAGGGCTTTGTAGTAAGAATTGTAAACACTATCATTTGCATCTCTGATAACAATTCTTGCAGGTAATGGAACACCGTTGTCATTATCGAAAATTTTTCCTTTGATGCCTGGAAAGGAGATAGATGTTATTTTATTTTTTCCCCGGTGCGATTCTTTGAGGAGCAAAAAAAATTAGTAGCATGTAGATCTGCAATCTGAAATCATTATGCATAAGCGTTCAAAAGTTCACGGGTTCAAATGTTCACAAGTTGAGGAACAAAAAAATTAATGAGTCTATACGTTAATCTGCAATCATTATGCATAAGTGTTCAAAAGTTCACGGTTCAAATGTTCACAAGTTGAGGAACAAAACAATTAATGAGTCTATATGTTAATCCGCAATCATCAATCTGAAATCTGCAATCTGAAATCTGCAATCTGAAATCTGCAATCTGAAATCTGCAATCATTTATAGCATACCGCCTCCCAGCCCGTTAATAAACCATTCAAATAAAACCATGCATTAACCCGCTCTATTTCTTTGGAAATGATATGCAGTAATTCGTTAGCTTGACATGGATAACTAAAATAAACCTGTTCCATGAATAAGCAAGCTGTTCGGTCATACAATTTCTATCGTGTTAGCAGGCCTGTAATATGGCTCTTTCTCATTGCGGTTATTTTGCTGGTTTCATGCAGCCAGGCGCCAACTGAACGGTATGGCTTTGTTACGCTGCTCGGCCGCGATACCATTGCCGTAGAGCGTGTGACTTGGCAGGGCAGCACGGTAACAAGTGATGCAGTTGACCGGTTTCCGCGTGTACGGGTACGGCATACTGTGATTGACCTTGCCGCGGACGGCAGTATCAAACATCTTGAGATGAACATTCATACTCCCAGCGAGCCGGCGGATCAACGTGAACGCAAAGTGGTTGCCGATGTTACTGCTGGTTCCGTACACATTTCCAAAACGGATGGCACAGGTACACTGAACCGTGATTTTGCAACTGGTGGCGGCATAGTAGAAGCACACATACCACAGATGTACAGCCTCTATGAGCTATACTTTGCCGCAGCATTGAAGCATGCCGCAGCATCAAAATCCGGGCCTGGCAACCCTGTGCAGATGCGGCAGTTTTATATTGACCGCGAGTTCGACCGTTTTCCACTGGGCAGAGGCCGCGTAACACCACTGGAGGGAAGCAAAGTAGAGATTACCCACGACTGGCTGGCTGGTCCCGGCGAAGCAACGGTAGACTCTAACTACCACATGTTGAGCTATTCGGGCGACCGGACAACATACAAGGTGCAGGTAAGCCGTCTTTCGTCGCCACCTGATATAGAAAGCATCGCTGAACGGTTTGAGGCTATCGAGGCGAAAACCGGCGCCGTCAGGGAGATGAGTGTGCGGGATACTGCGCGGGCGCAAATTGGCAATGCAATATTCACCGTTGATTATAGCAGGCCACTTCTGCGTGGACGCCAGTTGCTGGGCGACATAATACCCTATGACCGTGTATGGCGAACAGGAGCAAATGCGGCCACGCAGTTTACAACGTCTGCGTCAATAAAGCTCGCCGGCATGCAGGTACCTGCCGGAACGTACACGTTGTGGACTGCTCCACACATGAATGGAATTGACCTAATGGTGAACAAACAAACCGGCCAGTGGGGTACCGAATATCATAGCTCACAGAATCTCGGTACTGCAAAGATTACCGGCCAGGAATCCTCCACACCGGCGGAAGCATTCACGATTTCAATCGTCCCGGGCGACGCACGGCATGGAACACTCGTGATGGAATGGGGCACTTTCAAATGGACAGCACCGATAGAAGTGCAGTAAGAAATTCGCTGTCCGCATCGTCTCCTTCTAAGGCAGAAGATGCGTTAAACGTTTTGTCTAACAAACAAAAAACCGCCCCCGCACCCGGGATTTAAAAGTCACTTTCAGTAAAAAATGTAATCCAGGGAAGAATCACTCAACCATTCCAAATCCAGGCTATAGCAGCTTACGATTAACTACGTTTAGGGTCCTAAGACCCACAAAAAATTCATACAAAGGTTTTGCAGCAGCAGCAAGTGACGCTAAGAACCTTAAGGACATTTGCGGTTAACCGGTAGAAAATGAGAATTTTTTTGCTCGTTCCTTGTGCCCCTTTTAGTTCGCGTGTATTTCCTGGCTTAAAAACATGAGCACTGTTGACACGCAAGAAGTGAAAATCTTTCAAAAACTGATCAGGCAAGAGCAGGTAAGGTAGAATGATAATAAAGCGTATAATGTTCAAGACCAAACCGCCGGCATCCGCTTAGCAACAGCCACGCGAGACGTAAGATTACGTTATCGCTGCATGAAAGTTCTACCTCTTTTCCGGCTTAAAGAACGGAACGGCATAGGTGCTTTTGGTTGTAACGTAGCATTCGGTTCGGCCATTTGAAAAGGATGATCCTTCATTACGGGAATTGATTTTGCAATAAGCTTATGAATATCCCGCAATAACATCTTCTCCTCCGTACCGCAAAATGAAATGGCTTTACCATTTACGCCTGCACGGCCTGTACGCCCGATACGGTGTACATACGTCTCAGGAATATTAGGCAATTCGAAATTGATCACATAGGGCAGGCTTTCGATATCAATACCTCTTGCCGCTATGTCTGTTGCAACCAGAACATTTATATTTTTATTCTTGAAATTGTTCAATGCTTTTTGTCTTTCCGCCTGTGTTTTATTACCGTGAATGGCTTGTGCTTTTATATTTTCCCCGCGCAGTGCATGGCATAATTTATCGGCACCAAATTTTGTTTCTGTAAAAACCAGTGCTGAATCAATGCTGTTATTTTTAAGCAGGTGAATAAGCAGCGACCTTTTATCACTTTTCTCCACAAAATAAACAGCCTGGTCAACAGTTTCCGCGGTTGTTGCGATGGGCGTTACTTCTATTTTTACCGGATTGTTTAAAATGCTTTGTGATAAATAAATAATATCAGGCGGCATGGTTGCAGAAAAGAATAACGTTTGCTTTTGCTGCGGCAGCCTGGCTAATATTTTTCTTACATCATTTATAAAACCCATGTCGAGCATACGGTCTGCCTCATCTAATACAAATTTTTTTATATGCTGTAGTGAGATGTGGCGTTGTACTGTAAGATCGAGCAGGCGGCCCGGTGTTGCAATCAAAATATCAACACCCTGCTGCAATTTTTTTACCTGGTGATATTGACTTACACCACCATAAACAGCAAGACAGTTTAAGCCTGTATAAGCGCCATAGCTTTTAAAGCTTTCTTCAATTTGTATGGCAAGTTCTCTTGTTGGTGTAAGAATTAAAGCTTTGATATGCTTTGATGTGTTGCCGGTCGTTTTATTACTATACAACAATTGTAAAACAGGCAGTGCAAATGCTGCTGTTTTACCTGTACCTGTTTGAGCACAGGCCAGCAGATCTCTATTTGCCAAGGCAACAGGTATAGCTTGTTGCTGAATGGGAGTAGGTTGTATATACTGCTGTTGCTGCAAAGCCTTTACTAAAGGCGCAGCCAATTTTAAATCTTTGAATTCCAAAACTGATTAATTTATTTTAAAAATGCCGTTTACCTGGTTAATTGCAACAGCATTATGTGAACTGATTCACCCGGCAACAGTTTCCTGTACATACGGATGTATTACCTCTTTTTGTGCGAGGCTGGTTTTAATTTGTAATTGATATTTGCTATTGAATGAAAACGTATAATTATTATTCCTGAGATATTCCCTTATCGTTTCATCTTCTGTTAATGCAGTTATAAAAGCCTGCGCAATATCGTTGTTGCTATGCAGCAGTTCCGGCTTGTCTTTAATAAAATTGATTGAAAACCTGTATCCTGATTTTTTAATACCAACAGCCCGTTCAATATCGGATTGGTTAATAGTAATAACCTGCGCCGCGGCAACTGCTTTCTTTACCAGTATGCGTATGGCAGGCATGTATCGGCTCCATACACTTGCAAACGCGATTTGTTTATTATTCATGTAATAATTTTAAAAGAAACGTTTGTTGCCGGAACGTGAAAAAGAATTTCTTCCTCCACGGTCTTCCTTTTCGCGCGCAACAGAGACAGAGAGTGCACGGCCTTGCACGTCTTTACCATTCAGGCCTTTTAACGCTGCATTTCCTTCTTCTTCGGAAGGCATTTCTACAAAGGCAAATCCACGGGAACGGTTAGTCGTTCTGTCCATAATTATTTTAGCAGAAGCGACATTGCCATATTTTGAAAATAAATTTTTAAGGTCTTCTTCACTCGTGTGAAAACTTAAATTGGAAACATACATGTTCATAAAACCATTTTCTTTGATTGATTTAATGCTTGAGGTAAGTAGAAACAAAGTGAGAGAAGTATAAAATTTACTTTAGTAAAGTAAAAAATAAGATTGTCCTTAGAATGCTTTTACAGCTCAATTCGAACAAAGATAAGCTTTTAAGCCTGATATAAAGCATTTTCCCCGTTTTGTCACAGCGTCTTAGCATTACGTTCACTATTAGCAGTATGTTTATTTTATATGATCATCCAAGATTACTATGTTTCCTTGAGTTTCTTTACATAGCTATCGCTTTTTCAACTTGCCGGTTCGCATGGCATTAGTAATAATATTTTACCTGGCTGAAACCAGTACAGGATATTAAACAAGAGTCAAAAGGCAGGGTCTTGTAACCCTTTCACATAAGCCATGGCGATGACATTGCTATGACTAAAATAACATAATAGATAATGCCGGCTGTCATTGATGTTAAGATTGATTTAATCTCTACAGTAGTTAAAAGAAATCCCGCAATTACGCGGGATTTAAACTTGTCAACCATAATACTTTATGGCGTACCGATTTATCAAAAATGATCCTGCCCGGTAAATAACTGCCGTCCGAACCAATTGACTGTGCATGGGTTTCAGCCAGGTTTTGATCGTTGCTTCCCCGCAGAATGTATTTGCACAAGGCAAGACAAAAGACATTCGGAAAAAATTAATTAATAAGCGCTGCGTGTTGCCCCGGCACATAATCGCCTGCCGGTGTGCGAAACGCAATATTGATACGATTATAACTGTTGATAGCAATAACTGCCATCGTTAGGTCAACAAGCTCTTCTTCCGAAAATTGGTTCAGCGCTTCTTCATATACTTCATCGGGTACGTTATTCTTTTCAAGCCTTGTGACTGCTTCCGCCCATGCCAATGCGGCTTGCTCCCGGTCAGTATACAATGGCGCTTCGCGCCATGCTTCCAACATATATAAACGTTGCTCTGTTTCACCATGTTCGCGAAGATCCTTTGAGTGCATGTCTAAACAATATGCACAACCGTTTATCTGCGATACCCTGAAGTGCACTAAGTCTCGTAAAGATTGTTCCACTGGTGACCTTGATAAATACGCACCCAAACTAAAAAGAGGTTTCATGGCTTTAAAGCCTTTTTCATAAAAATTCATCCGATGTTTCATAATTGATAGGTTTAATTACACTTCAATAACATTTGACACGGATGAAACTGGACATAGGTGTGAAAAATATTTTGTCATTTTTTTCGCTCTTAAGTAATAAAGTTTTTTATCGCTGGGAAACATTTTATAATACAAAACAGGAAAAATTATTCAATAGAAGTTGAATTACATACCATTGCGGGCAAAGTTTCTGTTAACTTGTGCATCATTTAATTGCTTATACTTATTTCATGAAACGCAACTATTACATCGTAGCACTTATCATGCTAACCTTCTTCGTGATCTCTTTTCTCACCAACGTTATTGGCCCGCTTATACCGGATATTATTAAAGATTTCAATCTCAGTTTAACACTGGTAGCCTTGCTGCCCTTTGCCTTTTTCATTGCCTATGGCGTTATGTCAATTCCTTCGGGAATGATGCTGGAAAAATATAAGGAGAAGAAAATGATGGCGGCAGCATTTATTGTTGCTTTTTGCGGCTCGCTGCTGTTGGCAACAACTCCGAATTATTTAACAGCGGTGTTATCGCTTTTTATAATTGGCTGTGGCATGGCAATGCTGCAGGTTATCATTAATCCCTTATTGCGCACGGCAGGAGGGGAGGAGCATTATGCATTTAACTCTGTACTGGCGCAGCTCATATTCGGGGCAGCTTCTTTTCTCAGCCCGCTGGTTTATTCTTACATGGTACTTGATCTAAAAAAAGGCGCTGATGGCTCGCTTTCTTTTTTTCATTCCGTAGTTCCTGCAAGCCTGCCATGGATCTCGCTTTATTGGTTGTTTGCAATTATTTGTTTGTTAATGATCTCTATCATTCTGCTTTCAAAATTTCCAAAAGTGGAGTTGACCAGCGAAGAAAAAGCCGGCGCCTGGCAAACACATGTGATATTATTTAAGCAACGAACGGTGATTTTATTTTTTATTGCGATGATTTGTTATGTGGGAACAGAACAAGGTACAGCCAACTGGATGTCGCAGTTTCTTTCAACCTATCATGGTTATGATCCGCAAACAACAGGAGCGAAGGCGGTAGCTTATTTTTGGGGATTAATGACAGCAGGCGGTGTATTGGGATTGCTTTTATTAAAGTTGATGGATAGCCGCAAAGTGCTTATCATCTTCACTGCCATTGCTATAAGTTTTTTAACGGCCGCATTGTTTGGTTCTGCGAAAGTTTCGCTCTTTGCTTTTCCCTGGATAGGGTTCTTTGCATCGGTAATGTATCCGATCATTTTTTCACTTGCGCTGAATTCTGTGAAGGAACATCATGGTTCGTTTTCAGGAATATTGGTTACGGGTATTATAGGTGGCGCCATTGTTCCTTTGATCGTCGGATGGTTGGGCGATAAACTGGGCCTGCGCAACGGTATGATGTTCCTGTATATGACGACGGGCTTTATCTTAAGCATTGGCTTTTGGGCAAAACCTATCATTAAAAACAAAACTATTTTCGATAAAAAAGAAATTGTTTAAACGGTCAGACGCTTCAAAAGCGTCAGACCGTTATTAATAAAAATTCAATGAAAGAAAAAATAATCGGTATTGATCTCGGCGCTACTAATATACGCGGAGCTGTTGTGTTTGAAAATGATCTTTCAGAGATCATAACACAACGTGTAAACAGTACGGGGAGTGAAGAAGAAGTTTTAAACGATGTATTTGCAGTAACCGATGCTTTGATCAATGATGGCATAGCTGCTATAGGCATCGGTGTGCCGAGTGTGGTGGATGTTGAGGAAGGCGTTGTATATGATGTTCAATATATTCCTTCCTGGAAGGAAGTGCATCTAAAAAAACATATCGAAGCGCGTTATCAAATTCCTGCATTTGTAAATAATGATGCAAATTGTTTTGCTTTAGGTGAGTATTATTTTGGAAAAGGGAGGGGCCATCAGTCAATGATCGGCTTAGCGATCGGAACAGGTGTTGGTGCAGGCATCATCATCAACAAAAAATTATATGCCGGCCGTAACTGCGGTGCCGGGGAATTTGGCACTGTGGATTATCTCGATAAGATATATGAATATTATTGCAGCGGTTCTTTCTTTGAAAATGTATATGGATTGAACGGAGAATTTATATTTGAAAAGGCCCAGCAGCAGGACGCACAGGCTTTGAAATTATATGATGAATTGGGTGAACATTTGGGTAATTGCATAAAGATGATCATGTACACATACGATCCCGGGCTGATCGTTCTGGGCGGTTCTGTTCGTCATGCTTATGAATACTTTGAGGAGGCTATGTGGAAACGCATTAAAACCTGCGTGTTTTCAAAATCTGCAGAACGGCTTACAATTGAAATTTCATCTTTACACAACAGCGGAATATTAGGCGCCGCAGCATTGTATTATGATGCGATGAAATGATTTATATATTAAACCAGCCATATGAAAAAATGGTTCACCAAAGAATTTAATTGCCTTTTTCTGAAAAGAAATATTATTCTCAAACCTCACCCGACGAATTATTAAGCAGGCATGGCTGAACGGCACATTGACTGGCGATTCAACGAAGACAAAAAAACACATTCAGAACCGCTGCAAAATATACATTCTGCAAGCGGCTGGAAATATGGGCGCCATTAAAAATAAAGTGAAGTAAAAGATAGGATTTGAATAATAAAGTTGCAACAGGTTTTCATTGCATGGCAGAAAAATGAACGGGTACTGTACAAGCCCGTTGTTGTCAATGAATTTTTCTGCTGCCGGCGTTCGTGACCTGACAGGTGCAAATTTCCTGTTTCCAACTATTAAAGTGTGCGTGACTGTAATGCAATCAGGTAACCGGAAATTGAATCAATTCAAAGCGGCTTAAAATACATTATTGTCAAAGTCGCTGTTAAGCTGGATGATCTCCGGTTTGTGTACGTAGTTGGTGTTATACCTGAATCGAATATTGATGGTTAGCTTTCCCTGGAAATGGGGTGTGCCATAGGCAGTACGGGGGAAATAGACAAAACGAAACTCTACCGTTTTAAATACAAGGTTCTCATTTCTCGTTCTAATTCCGCCACCAATTCCGTAGTACCAATTTTCCTGATATCTTAAATCCTTCTCAGGTATAATGGCAGCAACATCGCCAAAAGCAAAAGGAGAGAACTTAAACCCGAAAACTTTAAAATTCGCGAAAGTTATCGTTTCTGAATGCAGGCTGATGCGTTGTTCACTCAATACGGAATCTGTTTTGAAATACCGTATGCCAAACGGGCTGTTAATACTCAACGGCTCAAGGCCCGTTCTGTTAAAAAGACGGCCATAAGAAAATCGAAAATACTGCCGCATTTTAAAGTCGTTAAACAGGATGGCCCTGCTGAATGCTGAAATGCCGGCAAGCACACCTATGTCCTCAAACCTGCTTTGATTATAAAAGCCACCCGCCCGGATAAAATATTGCACTATTTCACCTTTCCGGTAAACGCGGTATTTATTGGCATCTATACCGGCATAAGCACGCGAGAGATTAGATTGCTTATACCATCCGCCCGTAAAAGCTATATTGTAGCCATACGGCACGTCTTCTGTATTGCCAAAGCCATAGAGATAATTTGTTTTATAAAATTCCTGTTTGAAAAGCGTGAATTGTCCCAAAATAGCCTGCTTATCATTAAACCTGAAAATAAGCTTACCAATTGTCTGTTCCGGTATTTGACTAAAGTTGGCATTAAGATACCGGAGACTTACGAATTTTTTGGTCGTGTTGCGATTGGAAACATATTTCTTAACGCCAAGGTTATAGCCAATCCACGTGTCAAATAATTTATAATGATAGTCGTAAAATGTCGTATCCGGTTTACCGTAATTGTTAACCGTTTTAAAATCACCAAGCACCAAGCCACCGGCGAAATGTGAAAATTGCGAGTACAGGTTACGCTGGAGGGAAAAGGTAATAGCATGTTCATCCCTTGTACGGTTAAATAAATCCTGGTTAATAGTTGAATAACCGGCGGAAACATCAATAAAGCTATGCCCGAGATTGTATTTTGTGTATATAAGACCGATTCCGGTTGCGGGTTTCCTGTCCTTTTCTATTAGAACAGATGCCTGCAGGCTTTGGCCCATTCCAAAAAGATTTGCGTCTTCTATCGAGCCCCTGAATTTACCGGAGCTTGCCTCGTTTATCACTGCGTTGATACTAAACAAATCCTTCGTAATTACATAAACATCCACAGAATCGGACGAACCTGTTTTGGGTTGTACTATAATTCGGGCATCCTGGATAAAATCGAGTGAACGGAGATAACGTTCATTATCAGCAAGCAGGTAACTTGCTACAGGTGTGTTTTCTTTTATAAAAAGATTATTTCTTACTACCCATTCTTTTGTGTTGTTATGAAAAGTGTTTAAAAGGCGTGTTCCGAAATAGTTTATGCTCTGGGAAGTATCGGTAAATGTTTTTTCAAATTTAAACCGGTTTACCACAATAGTCCGGATTATTTTTCCTTCATAGGTTTTAAACGCAGCTTCATTTTTAGTAGTTAATACTTGTTGTTGATTAGGTATGGTGTCTTTATCCTTTTTTTTTAGAAATCCCATTGCATAACCGAAAATATTGTTTTTGGAAGTAGTTTGAATAGTATCTATTTTTTGTGCGCCGGCACAAAGGCTAACAAGCAGCAGTAAAATTGTTCCAGGTAATTTAAAGCTGTACTTCACACTACAATTAAGCGGTTAAAAATTAAACTTATTGCATATCTCATTCCAATTTAAGGAATATAAGTTTTAAGCAAATCCAAAAAATTGGATCGGCTGATCATACGGGCACCGAAGCTTTTTAAGTGGTCGGTATAAACCTGGCAATCAATCAACACCACGCCTTCTGTTAATAATTGGCGAACATAGCTTATAAATGCGAATTTGCTTGCATTGGAAACAAGGCTAAACATACTTTCCCCAAAAAATATCTTCCCCATTTTGATGCCGTATAAGCCGCCCATAAGCGTATTATTTTGCCAGGCTTCAGCGCAATGTGCATACCCTTTTTTATGCAGATTAATGTAAGCCGCTTCCACTTCATCAGTGATCCATGTACCCTCATGATCACGTTTTGCAGTTTTACAACAATGAATAACTTCCTCAAAAGAAGTATTGGTTTTGAAATGAAAGCGGTTGCTTTTCAAGACCTGCTGCATGCTTTTGCTGACTTTCAATTCCTCCGGAAACAAAACAAACCTGGGGTCGGGGCACCACCAGAGAGGCAGGTCATCTTCAAACCAGGGAAAGATCCCATTTTTATAAGCCAACAGGAGCCGTTCTTCACGCAGGTCGCCGCCGACAGCCAATAGTCCATCCGCCATTGTATCTGTGGAAGGTGGAAACCATAATTTATCATCAAGAATTGACAAGGGCATTGGCAGGAGAGAAGCTGGTAAAATTGATGGATTTATTTTTCAACCAGCTCTTCAATGGTTGCATTGATGCCGCGGTCCAGGATCGCTTCGCACATGGGTTTAAGCGTTTCATAATCCCCTTGTTTTACGGCATATTTGCCGTGATAGTGTATGATAAAAGCGCATTGTTCTGCCTGTTCAGGCGTATGGCCGCAAACATCAACCAATGTTTCAATCACCCAATCGAATGTGTTCACGTTATCATTCCAAACAATGAGATTGTAAGAAGTAGTAAGCGTGGTGAGTAAATCAGTTTCAACAACTTCAAGCGTCTGTTCCGCACTAAGATTACCGGTTTTCATATTGCAAATTTAGTAAGTATAGCGTGATTTTGAATTGTCTCCCTTTATTTTAAAACGGCAGAAACAATACGTTCTTTTCGCTGCATGTCTTTCCTGATCTTAACCGCTGAAAAACCTTTCTGATTAAACATGGTTGAAACTTCTTCACCCAGCGTTTCATTTATTTCTACAAATATCTTTCCGTTTCCATGTCTTAAATTTTGTAAGCCAAACTCCGCTATCGCCCGGTAAAAAAGCAAAGCATCGTCATCGGGAACAAATAAAGCCTGGTGTGGTTCATATAATAAAACGTTTGCAGCCATTTCACTGGCTTCCGTTTCTTTTATGTAAGGCGGGTTGCTTACAATTATATCAAAGGGAGGGAAGTTTTTGTGTTGCTTCCGCTGTAATATATCAGCATGTAAAAACCGAATATCAGCATCGTTTGCGGTAGCATTCCTTTGGGCAACTTCTAATGCTTTATCACTGATTTCCATTGTATAAACCTGTATATCCGGTAATTTTTTTTTAAGTGATATGGCAATGCAACCACTGCCTGTTCCAATATCGATCAATGAAAGAGCTTTTTGTGGCGATGTGCCGATATCAACGGCAATAGCTTCCACCAATTCCTCTGTTTCCGGTCTTGGTATCAAAACATTTTCGTCAACATACAATTTCAAACCCGCAAACCATGCTTCATGCAATACATATTGAACAGGTTTATGCTGTAATAACTGTTCTTCGAAAGCCTGTAACTGATCCTGTTGTGCCGCAGTTAGCAGTGCTTGCTTATTGATCAATCTTTCTGTATTCGTAAAACCGGTAATCTTTTCCATAACCATATTCGTGATCCTTACTGCTTCACGTTCATTATATATTCTGTTGAGCTCAACGGAAAGCTGTTTACCGGCTTGCGAAATGGTCATGGTGCAATGCTATTACTTATTTTTGAAGAATGCTTCAAACAGACGAATTGTATATGCAGCGCTGCCTGCACCTGGCGAAATTGGGAGTGGGGCATGTGGCGCCAAACCCGATGGTTGGCTCCGTGTTGGTTTATGAAGACAGGGTAATAGGTGAAGGTTATCACAAGCAATACGGGGAAGCACATGCGGAAGTAAATTGTATTGCGTCTGTCAAAAATGAGGACATTCAATTTATTGAAAAATCAACTTTATATGTATCGCTGGAGCCATGTGCTCATTACGGTAGAACACCGCCGTGCAGCGATTTGATCATCAGAAAAAAAATACCAAAAGTTGTAATCGGCTGCCGCGATCCGTTTAAAGAAGTGAACGGTAAAGGCATCGAAAAACTGGAAGCCGCCGGTATAAATATTGTAACCGGAATTTTAGAAAAAAATTGTAAGGAACTGAATAAACGTTTTTTCGCGTTTCACATAAGACAGAGGCCATACCTAATTTTAAAATGGGCGCAAACTTCTGATAAAAAAATTACCGCTAACAGTAATAACCGGTTAAAAATCAGCAATGAATTCACGAACCGGCTTGTACATAAATGGCGTGTTGAGGAGGCAGCAATTCTTGTTGGAACTAATACGGTGCTGGTGGATGACCCGTTACTGACAAACCGGCTGTGGACCGGAAAAAATCCTGTAAGATTGGTTATCGATAAAGAATTGAAATTGCCGGTAAAGGCAAAAATTTTTAATGCGGATGCGCCAACGGTTGTTTTTAATCTGCATAAATCAACTATTAATACTGAACTCTCTAATAAAGTTTATTTCTGCAAGATTGAAAATACAGCAAGTTTGTGCGGGCAGATCTGTGACGCTTGTTACCGGTTAAATATACAAAGCATCCTGGTTGAAGGCGGTGCTAAACTGCTGCAATCATTTATTGAGGAAAATTTATTTGATGAGGTCAGGATCATTACGAATGAAAATTTGAAAATCGGAAATGGATTGGATGCGCCTTTCATTGGCAGTTCAGTTATTAATCATACAAATTATAAAATCAAGTCGGATAAAATAGAATCTTTTTTCCTATAATTAATATTATGTTAAGTTAACTTTGGAGCTAATTTTTGAAGAAATCCACCACACCTTCATGTTATCTGTGAAAACTACTATCCTATTTGTACTAAGCAGGCCTTTGAGAGAATTGAATATCAAAAAATCTTCGCGTTATTTACAATAACTGGCTGCAATGAAGTTTGACCTTTGAAAACTCAACCACTTCCTTTATATGTGTTACGCATTATACTTTTAAATTGTTGCTGCTTTTATATTTGTTTGCGATAATCGCTTAAAATGGAAATAAACAAGCAGCTTCACCAGCATTTATGAAAAAATCAATTTTTATTTTATTTATCCTTGGAGCCGTTCATTTCGTTGTAAATGCACAAACCGATTCAATCAAACAGAAACTCGATGAATATTTAACCGCTGCGAATAAATTAAACAAGTTTAATGGCAATGTGTTGATTGCACAGAAAGGAAAAAGTCTTCTACAAAAGAGTTACGGGTATAAAAATCTTAATGCGCTTGTTTTGAATGATTCCAACACGATCTTTCAGATAGGTTCTGTTACCAAGCAATTCACCGCAACTGTTGTTTTAAAACTACAGGAAGAAGGAAAGCTTTCCGTGCATGATAAACTCGATACATATTTTCCGCAGTTCACCCATGCTAATGAAATAACCCTGGAAAATTTATTGACGCATACTTCAGGCATATATGATTATGTAATCGATATTGACGAAGAAGATTCCGCCATCACCTGTAATCCTGTTGATAAACAATTAATACTTGATCTTATCTTTCAACACGACCTGAATTTTAAACCTGGCACTCAATTTCAATATTGCAATTCCGGTTATTATTTGCTTGGATTGATTATAGAAAAAGTTACCGGAAAATCCTACGAGCAAAACGTTCGCGATATAATTTTTACGCCTTTACAAATGACACATTCGCTATTTGATTTTAAGCATTCACCAGATACAAATATCGCAACCGGTTATCAAACTTTAAACGATTCAGTTCAAAAAGAAGCATCAGCGTGGCGATGGGATTCTACCGTTTCATATGCAGCCGGTGCGATCTGGAGCACCACAGAAGATATGTATAAATGGACGCAGGCGGTCGCCAGGAAAAAAATTCTTTCTGCTGATTCATGGAAAGCTGTATTCACACCGCACCTGGATCATTACGGGTATGGCTGGTATATTGATTCTTTATTTGATAAAAAAGCCATTTCACACGGCGGCGGCATCCCTGGTTTTATTGCTTATCTATGTTATTATCCCGAAGAAGATGTAGCCATTATTTTATTGAATAACTATGGTTGGTTTGGTGAAGCACTAAATAGCATCAATGCAGATTTGTCCGCTATTATTTTTCATAAACCATATAAATTGCTAAAGAATCGCGAAAACAAAACATTTGCAGAAGCTATTTTAAAAAAATACGTCGGTAAATATCAGTTCGACAAAAAACATCATGCCTACATTAGTTTGGAAAACGGGCAATTGCAAATGGAAGCGCCGGAAGGTGGCCTGCCAAAATCGCCGTTGTTTGCACAGGATGAAACCAATTTCTATTTAAAAGTGATCGATGCAAGAATTGAATTTGTAAAAGATGCATCAGGGAATATCACTGAACTTATCGCCTATTATAATGGCAAAGCTGAAGTGTGTAAGAAAGTGAATAACTAAGCGCTATGTTAAGCAAAATATGACGTTTCAGTTTATGAGTGGTGAATGCTCAGTTATGGGTGAATACCGCATATTCACAGTGATTACTCCATTCAACCCCGATAGCTATCGGGGCAGCTCATGATTAACTTAACCCTGTTTCATAAAATAAAAGAATATATTAGAGTGCACAAAAATCAAAAACAAGACATATGATATTTGGTAAAACCGAAAAGCGAATAATATTATCGAAAATCATTTCAATAGATACTCCCGACTGGTCTGAAACAAAAATCCTTTTCACCATTGCTTTCGACATTATGGAATCAACCGGGAAATTATTTATTGTTGATTTAGGCTGCATGATAACATTTTCTTCCACGCAACAATATCGGGTTGTTGCACGAAGCAGTATTGAAATTAAAGGCGCCGAAGAAATCAGTTTGCCACAACTAAGAGCAAAATCTGAAGAAGAAATACCCGGATTAGAAAAATTAATCAATGAGAATATTAATAAATATTCAAGCGATTTTAAAATTAGTCATAGTGCAAAACCGAACTTTTCTGTTCAGGAAATCGAATCGGCTATAAATGATGTTTTAAAGCGGGAATCACAGTAGCAGCAGTCGCTCTCCCCTCGTCTTGCTTTCGGACCATACTGAATTGTATACGTGGTAATATAGTACTCACATTCATTTACTATTGCCCCGGTGTATTATTATTTGGTGCAATAGATATGCGCACTTCAATACCGGCCCTTGTATTGATTATCGGAGCCGAAGTTGAGATATACGGCGTGATACGCTGCTGTTCAAAATAAAGCTTAAGATCAATGCGGTTGTTGATGATGTAATCAATATTCGGTTGTATGTTAATGGTTTTCTGTCCGCCCGTACTGTAAGCATTTGGCTGGTCAAGCCTGCTGTTTGTCTGCAGATCATTCCGTATGGAAAAATCAAGGCTTATATTCAGATCTGTGTTCTCGGGATCGGCTTTAATAAACGGAATCTTAAACGGCAGCTTCACACCTTTCTGGCGGTAAGAGCCTCCAAAAGTAAAGGCGCTGCTGTTTACTTCACTCAACTGGTAATCATACAAGCTTAAGCTCAATTGCCTGCTTTTCGCATATTCAAAGCGCAGCGATGTTTGACTATTGGTGGTAATATCAAAACCGATCAGCGGCGCAAACTGTTCCTGTATGGTTAAGTTGGGTATTAAGAAGAAAGGCACATAGTTACCGGATATGGTATCCAAAAATGCAGGCTGGCCCAGGTGCAACGGATCATAATAGAGTAATGCACTGGTGAAGCTGTTCATACTGAAAGTACTGGTATAACCATGTGTGATAGTTATATTGCTGAACACGTCTGTCAGCGCCGGTATCCTCGTTAAACCGGTGTAAGTGACACGCCAGTTAGGCAAAGCATGTATTCCGCTGAACGGATTAGTCTTTATACTTGAATTGTCCTGGTTGATGAGCGCAACAGTATTTGCGTTTTTGCCTGTGTACGCAGCGATGAATGAAGGCAACAATACGTCCTGCTGGTAACGGCCATATCCCGTTGGAAATCCATCCTGCTGAAAGGTTTTATCCCAATATGGATTAGCATTTGCAAGACGGTTAGCAACCGTGATACGGTTATTCTGAAACTTTTGGAATGTTTGAGATATCTGGTTGGGATCTGATTTTTTAAACAATGTCTGGAAACTGATATAGGAAACACTAAAGCCACCACCCGCCAAAGGACTGAGATGATGGAAGCTGTCAATGATCGGCGATTGCGTTGGATTCTTGAACAGTTCAGAATAGTTTTTAGAGAACGTTTTCTGAACATTCACATCAATATTAAACTCACGCAGCGGTTCTAATTGCGCGGTGAAATTTAATTGCTGCTGGTAGTCCTGCATGTATAAAAGATTGAACAGGCTGTCGCGTGTAATTACGCCCTCCTTTGCTTTCCGGTTTAACCAGTTTGTATCGGGCTGCTTACCGAAAATATAATCCAGTCCCGGCTGATTGCTTTGCTGGTCCTGCCCGAAATATCCTGTGCCTGATGTTACACCCGGCACGCGGCTGTTGTAGTTCGTATTATAGCTCAGCGACGCATGCTTAACCATCGTGATGATCTGTCCTGCAGCTCTTGTTAAACCACTGCCGGATGCCGCTTCTTTATTTTTGCGCTCCTGTTTGCGGTAGTCTCTTTTCTGCTGCCGCCATTTCTGTAATGCATGTCGTTTTTGAAAACCTTTCAGTTTATTGCCGGATGAATCTTTGATCACCTCCACCCTGGGTTTTGGCGGCTGAATGCTGTCTGATGCACTGGTTTCATCCTGGTTATCCCCTGATTCGTCAGCCACCGTGGCCTGGCTTATCTTATTAAGGAATTTTGATTTGGCGTATAAACGGGTAAAATCAAATTCCCCGGTTAAACTGTTTTGCTGCGAGTTTTCTATGGTATTACCAAAATTCACCGCAAGCAGGCTTGCACCTATCCAGTTATAAGAAGCCGTATAACTATACCGTGCATTGATCCAGTCTAAAGCAGGAAACTTCGCCAGCGGAATATTATAGCTAAGGGTAGCATGCTGCTGGTACATGGTATTCCTGCCTGCATGCAGGAAATTGGTACGAACGGAATCTTTTTTATCTTTTGTATTCAATGCGCCAAAAGGTTCATCCACACGGGCAAATGCCGTGGCTGAAAAATCCAGGTTAAGACTGCGGGTAAGATCCCAGCGTAAATTATAATACCGGTCAAAAGTGAAATACTTGTCATAAGTGGTATCCACTTTTTCCACTTTGGAATCATAGGTATTTACAATACGCGGTACGAACACGCCATATTGCCGGTTAACATCAGCCCTGAAACTTACGAGTGAAGGAATGTAATTAAAGTTGATGTCTTTTATCGGGTTTAACCAGGTGCTTTTATTCTTGATAAGATTTTTGAATGGCTCCTTGAATTTGGAAGTTGCATTGTACGTGTACCCCATTCCGCCATGATACTTCTTAATATTGTTTAACAGGATAAGCGGGTTTGTCTGTTCAAATTCGGTGTAAGAATAGCTGAAATCAAAGTTACTGAGGCTCCATAATTTTGGCTGCGCTCCTGTTTGGCCGAAACGTACATTGGTAAAGTTGAGTGTTTTAATCGTGGTGATATCGGCGGCAGCCTTCTGTATCGAATCTTTTTTATTGCCGGCAGCCCTCAATTTGTCTTTATACCGAATATCCAGGTCATAAGGATCATATTCTGGTGTAAGCATTGTTTTGTTGATACTGGCATATACCGGGATAGAAAAGCCTAATTTTTGAGGCACTAATTTCCCGAGGTCTAAATTCAACGCAGCATCAAACTGGAACATGTTATCTCTTGCACGTTGATTTACCTGTTGGTCAATTGATCCAAAACCATAAGAGTAAGTATTAGCTGAAACCGACAAGGTTCCCAGGTCTGCTAACTGCATATCAATCCGGCCTAAAGCGGCGTAACCGCCTTTTTCATCGATCTTTGACAGACGCAGCTCATTCACCCAAACCTCCGTACTGATCGTATTTTGCGTTTCATTCTCTATCGCTATCAAAAAGCCCTGTACTTCCCCGAGGTTAGGATTACCTTTTACGGCATAAGTTCTTTCACCCACTTTTTCGGAATAGAACTGCGTGATCGGGAAATTCTGCGAATTACGCCTGATCTTTAACTGCACCAGGTCATTCAGCACAAGTTTAAGGTTATTGGAATCAGGCCATATTTGTTCAGGTGTTAGCGTAGTGCTGAACGGGCTTATTTCCAGGGGAATTTTTATTTCATAATAATTATCAAGAAAATCCTGCCCAACGCGGATCACGGCGGCTATTTGTCCATAGGTTAATTGTGGCGACTGCCTTAATCCTGATTCGGCATGAATGAACATATCCATTTGACCGTACTGCCTAAGATCAAGATTAAGTGTTTTAAACACAGCTCTTGAACTGTTTTTTTCCAGGTTGTTTATCTGCAAACTCATTGCCTGCTCATTCTGTAAAAGATTAACGCCGTTATTACTTAACTCCTGCACGCGCTCAATGCCCGGCGGTGTTACATAATGTATTGGTTCGCGGTTACTGTTTTCTTCCACGTTTACCGCAAGCACATTAACGGTTGTGGGTGAATTGGCAGGTAGCTGGGTATAGCTACCGGTCGTATCTACGTTATAAGTAAATGTTCTCCATTGGTTACGCACAAGATCAAAAGTGGCAAAGCGCATTACCACAGAATCTTCAAAACCGGTAAGGTACATACGCATAAACCTGATGGATTTAAAGTCCGGGATCTGCCCTACTTTACTGGTGAAATCTTTTACCGGTATACGAAACAAATACCAGTTCTCCGGCGCTGTGCTTCCATCGGCAAGCCTTGGGTTTATTACTCGCTGATCGGTGATATATTTTGTTACGCCAACACCCATACCCGGTTTCAGGTCGATCTCATATTCATAATATTCTTCTGTTTCATTTAATGTATTATCCCTGTTCAGGTCTTCATTGTCGGGATACAGCGTTGCCGCCGGTGAAAATTGTGAAGTGCCTGTATAAATAGGCGAATTGCCCTGGGCATTGTTATAATCTTTATAACGGCCTAAAATGCCTGTGCCGGCGGCATCATAACTTTCATCACGATACCATTTATAGTCATCGTTGGAAGGGTCAACAGAAGCTGCTTTATAGAAGGATGACCCGGTACCAAAATTGTTGAGGATATTAGTCAGGTAGGCGCTTCGCTGGATTCTCTCAGAATCATCGGCCTGACCATCAAAACCTACATCCTGGTAAGGCCTGTCATTAGGATCATTGCTGAAAGCCTGTGTTATTTGTATAGGGTTGATGGGAATTCTTCCCCAAATAGATTTATCCACGATTGCAGGAATGCTTGGTGTGGGCAATCCATTTTCATAAAAACGGCGGCCGTCTTTTAGAATATCCTCGCTGATATTTCCAAGATTTATAAGAAGCTTGCCCCCGGTGCTTGCAGGATCTTTTATAAAGGGGTCCTGCACCCAAAACTCAATATATTCAATATTGCCTGTTTCAAAATCAGTCTGGTCGAGGCTGCGCATGATTCCTCCCCAACGCTGCCGCGGGTTAGTTAACTTACCATCGTCAGTTACATTGGCGCGGTCGTCGGAAAAATTGTATGGTCCTCTGTCAGTTGGATAATAAGCGAGATCAAAAGTGGAAGTAATAACATCGGTAATATTTGTTGTACGCTGCGGGAACAGCTCATTGGTATAAACCTGCCTTACCCGCGGATCGCTCAGTTCCTTTAAATTTCCTTTTAAAGGATTATTGGGGCTCGATTTATCCTGCAAGGTGGGCTCGATATTATACCAGACGAGCTTTGCACGGTTTTTTCCATAATTCAGATCATTTATTTGCCCGCTTTCCGGAAATGAACTTGGCGTTGATGCCAGTGACCATGAAATAAACGGAAACCGCAGGTCAACACTACTGGTGGCGCCTTCAAAATCATCAATATAAATCAATCCTTCATTACCCTTGCCGATTTGTGGCGGATGTCCCGGCTTTAGCATAGCTGCCTCGCCATAAGCGGCTATGGAACTGGGCGCATCTGAGTTGTAAAAAGGCAATTTGTTGATAAACCTTGTTAGTCCGGGCAGTTCATTCTGGTAATTAAAATCAATCCCATACATCGTATTACGGATCGGGTCTTCATTATAATTTACCTTGGTAAAGAAAGGCCGTTCACCAAGACGTTCGAGCGTGCCTCCGATAGATAGATGTTTATTGGCAACATAATCAAGCCTTAAGCCTAAGAAGCTTCGCTGCTGTATGCCAAAAGTTGCATTATTTTCAAATTGAACGTCAACCGGGATACCGGAGCTAATGATGGCCGGGTTGATTATTTTTAAGGTTCCAAGATTATAATCAATGATATAATCTGTATTTTCCTGCAATATCTGCCCTCCTGCCGTTACCGTCACGGAACCTTGTGGAATATTAAACGCACCGAGGTAAATATCAGTATTGGAACTTCCTTTCACTGTCCCCTGTAACTCAAACCGGTTCAGGTTGGCATAGGTTTGCGCAATGGCTTTTATAGAATCGTATAATTGCTTATACACATATTTTCTTACAGTGTCCGGGTTAACACCCTGGTAAGCAAGGTCAATAAGATCCTGCCCGAAAGGCTGCAATACGGGGAATATAATTTTACCCTGTTGCGATATCACCGTAAACCCTTCCACAAAGTCATATAAGCCATCCGGCTGCGGGTCATTCCGGTTATTTAACCGGTCTGCCCTTAAAATGCGGATAAGCGGACTTCCCGCTACGGCAGGATCGCTCACCGGCAAATATCTTTTTAAGCCACCGCTTGGTTCTTTATATAAAACGTTCAGCCTGAAGTCCTGTGGCTGTAACCCGGTGACATCAATGGAATACACATTCTTCATCATCAGGTTCCAGATGGGGAGGTTCACGCGCTGGGAGGTTGCCTTTAATAATTTCAGGAAGAGCATTTTTTGCACACCCTGCGTAGAATCAACGGTGATATCCTGCGAAAATTCACCTACCTGGTACACTCTTCCATTATAGGTATATTGGTAAGCTACCGCTAATACTTCATCTGATTGTAGCTGCACATTAAGCGACAAAAATCCAACCTGCGGATTGTAATAATATTCCGTAGAATCGAGTTTGCGGGCGAAGGTCTTTTCATAATCATTTACCGGCGTTAAGCCTCTTGCGATCAACAGGCTGTTTATGAGTGACGGGTCTCTGTAGCTATCATTACTTGTAATGGTGGAATACAGATCATTTGTACCGTTTTGAGGCAACCTGTCATTGGTTATCGGGTGAATATTCGGGTTAGCGGCAGAATCTTCACCCAGGTCTGCGAAACCGACAATACTTCTTGTATTTATGGCGGTACCGGTGCGGTTTGTAACCCAAACTTCCATGCGCAGTATCTGGACCTGGCTGTTCACAACAGGCAGGTTACTCATGGCATAGTTGTAATTTTTTTTGAAATATTGCGCCAGGAGGAAATGGCGGTTCTCGTCGTAATCATCCAGTTTTTTATCAATGATCTGATTTAACCCTCCGCCTGCAAGGGCTACGGATTGCTGTTGTGATTTTTGGCTGGCAATAGCTGCGGTGATAAAGAATTTTCCAAACTGCAACTGTGTTTTTACACCGAATAAGCTTTGCGGGCTGCTGAGCAAAGTTCCTTTCGTCTGGAATGAAATATTACCGGCTTCCACAGACTTAAGTATTTCATCATCCATGCCTTTATAATCGAGCTTTAACTGGTTCTCGTAGTCGAAATTGGCCAGCGTATTATAGCTTATGGGAAGTTTTAGTTTATCGCCGATACTTGCATTAATGTTCAGGTTCGTGTTCATGTCAAAATCCAAACCACCGTTCTTACGGGCGCTTTCCGGCAATGTTGGATTTTTTATAACCTGGCCCTGGTAGCCCATGGTGAGGTCGATGGTGCCTTGTGGTTTTATGTCAACCCTTAACCCGTTCGGCCCCAGGCCAAACATCCTGTCGAAAAGTTTATCATAAACATGTGGCGGAGGCCTGGAAGTTTTCCGGTTAAGATCCAATAGCGTTTGTGAGCGCTGGTTGAAATAATCGGTTTCCAGCTTCTGGCTTTGAAAGCGGTACATCTCATCAAACGTGAGATAAGAGGGTTTCCGGTAAATAATATCACCGATCTTTTCTGTGATATAATATTGTTTGGTTACGGGGTCGTATTCAATATTTTGCTTAATAAAAGAAGTGTCTCTGATATCAAAGGGATTGTTGTTCTGCCAGCTTAGCCAGTCTCCCCTCCTGTCCTGTAATGGGTAGCGAAGACTGTCACGCGGCGGGTAAGGCAAACTATCCGTTCTTTGAGCAATAGAAGCACTGCACAGAAAGAGCGAGGCAAAAACTGCGGTTAATAAAAACTTACTAGCAATAAAAAGCTTTGTCAAGATAATGTAGCCTGGTTAGGTAGAATTGCTCAATAAGCTATATATTTTTTAGTGCGAGTTTAATAATATTTTCTACAGATGAACTATTATGGGATGAAATTACTTTTTTTATGGCCGTTTCAGCAATGTTTTTTTGAATGCCTAAAGCCACAAGCGCATTTAATGCATCGGACTCAACTGTATTTATTGAATACGCAGCATTCGGGTAGTTGGTTTGCAGTCGGTTTAATTTATCTTTTAACTCAAGCACTATCCGCTCCGCAGTCTTTTTCCCGATACCTTTAACGCTTTCCAATTGTTTGGTATTGTTGTTTACGATCGAACTGATGATCTCATCAGGCTTCAATCCGCTCAACATCATTCTTGCCGTAGAAGTACCAACGCCGGAAACGCTGATTAATTGTAAAAAAAGATCTTTTTCTTCCTGGTCATAAAAACCATATAACGTATGCCCGTTTTCGGTAACATGTAAGTAAGTAAGGAGCCTGCCACTGTCTTTATTACTGATGGCCGAATAGGTATGCAGGCTTATCTGCAGGTCATAACCCACACCATTCACATCAACTATCACCTGTGAGGGCAATTTGGTTACAAAATTTCCATTAACAAACGCTATCATACAGTGGGCTCAAAAATATATCTTTCAATTAAACGGCAAATTATTTTCCAGGGAAACATTTTATGAACTTATCATTTAAAAAAATAATCTCTGCTTTCCCTTATTTTTGAAGCAAACAGCACGAAAATTATGCAACAAACAGAAGAATATGCAACTCCAATACCGGTGATAGAAAAAGCTCAGCCACAGTTATCCCGGTCAATTATTATTATCGGTGTTTTATTTTTCATATTCGGGTTTGTTACCTGGGTGAACAGTACGCTTATCCCCTACCTGCAAATCGCCTGTGAACTCAATACATCGCAGGCGGTCTGGGTAACATTTGCTTTTTATATTTCATACGCAGTGATGGCTTTTCCCTCATCGTGGGTTATTAATAAAGTAGGTTTCAAAAACGGGATGATGTATGGCCTGCTGGTAATGGCCGTTGGCGCATTGATATTTATTCCCGCAGCGCATGCCCGCACCTTTAGCTTATTTCTTTCAGGGTTATTTGTAATAGGCATTGGCCTCGCGTTATTGCAAACGGCATCCAATCCATATATCACCATTCTCGGCCCTATTGAAAGCGCCGCAAAACGCATGAGCATTATGGGTGTTTGTAATAAAACGGCAGGCGCCATAGCGCCATTGATCATGGGCGCCATTTTGTTAAAAGATGTGAGTGGTTTTGAAGCAAGCCTTGCGACTATGGATGCTGCCGGCCGGGCGGCAAAATTGGATGAACTGGCTGCACAAGTGATAATGCCTTACACCATACTGGCAATTGTATTGGTTGTGTTGGCAGTGATGATCCGGTTTTCTGCTTTACCCAACCTGCACACCGGGGATGATGAAACAACAACATCAACAGGTGGACGTAAGTCTATCTTTTCTTACACTTATTTGTTTCTTGGCTTCATTGCTTTGTTCTTATATGTTGGCGTGGAAGTAATGGCCGGCGATATTATACAGGTGTATGGGAAAGAAATTAATATCCCGCTGGATATCGCCAAACATTTTACCACTTACACCATGATCGCGATGCTGGCCTCTTATTTATTAGGCATTGCATTGATACCAAAATATATCAGCCAGGAAAAAGCTTTGCGCATAGCGGCCATATTAGGTGTACTATTTTCACTCGGCGCCATTTTTACTTCGGGCTATACCTCCATCCTGTTTATTGCATTGCTTGGTTTTGCCAATGCACCGGTGTGGCCGGCATTATGGCCTTTGGCAATTGATGGATTGGGCAGGCATATCAAAACCGGCTCTGCCCTATTGATCGTTGGTATTGCAGGTGGCGCCATATTACCGAAATTATGGGCAATGCTCGGTGAACATGTTGGCTTACAAAAAGCTTTCTGGATAATGGTGCCTTGCTATCTTTTTATTCTTTATTATGCTCTTTCCGGAAACCGGGCTGGAAAAAATACAGCAGTAAAATGATTGTATTAGCGGTCATCGTATTTCAACCCGCAACTCACAGCTGAACGGGGCAATATGCCATGGAAACAAACTAAAGCTACTCACATATTTTGTTAATCACTACAAATTTTTTGTTTTTCAATAAATTTTTATTAATCTTGCGGCATAATCAGTTTATTATGTCACAAACAAACAACATAGTATTCACAGCCTTAAAGATAGTTTCCTGGGTAATTTTTGTGGGCTTGTGCATTGAAGCAGGCGGCTTAATCGTCAATTTCGTTTTCAGCATCTACAAACCTGAAATTGTCAAAAATCTTTATCAAAAGCTGGACTTAAGTGATATGTATGAACGAAGTAAATGGGCTTTCTTTGGTATGTACAGTCTTATCCTGTTCATTTCGATTCTGAAAGCAGTTCTATTTTACATTGTCATCAGGCTAGTTAGTAAAATTGACTTGTCAAAACCATTCAACAGCTTTGTCTCGAAACAAATCTCACAAATTAGTTACTATACTTTTTCAGTAGGCCTTTTAAGTTATATAGCCAGGCAATCAGCTAAAAATTTACAGCATCATGGTTATGTGACCGACAACTTAAACCAGTTTTGGGCAGACAGTCAAGCGTTTATTTTAATGGCCGCTGTAATCTATGTGATTGCAACTATTTTCAAAAAAGGGATAGAGCTTCAAAACGAAAATGATTTAACTGTTTAAGCTATGCCAATCATCGTAAACTTAGATGTAATGATGGCAAAACGTAAAATTTCTCTGAATGAACTTTCTGTAAGAGTTGATTTGACATTATCCAACCTTTCTATCTTAAAGACAGGAAAGGCAAAAGCCATTCGTTTTAGCACGTTAGAAGCAATTTGTAAAGCACTGGACTGCCAACCAGGCGACATCTTAGAATATGCAGATGTCGAAAACCGAACAACGAACCGCTAACATCGGTTTGGCGTCGTCATTCGGCTTCAGTTGCAGGCGGACGAACACAGCATATCGCCACAACGCCGAGCCGTTTAATGAATTCGACACTTTCACAAATGCTTCATTTTATTTGCCACTGAATACACGGAAACGCAGAGTAAGTTTTAAAGATCAATCGGCTTAATTCTTATTCATTAATTGATGAAAACCTACCCCGGGCTGCTTTAAAATTCTTATGCCGAAAGTGTGATTGCTTAAGAAGTCAATTTTTCAATTTTTATAAATGGTATCATGGAAGGCCATTGCAGTTGGACAATTTTTTGTACAAGTGATTCCAGGTCAACATCATCCCTGTTTGAAAAAATAACTACCAGATAATTTTGTGATGGAATGGTGAAACTGTATGTTCTGAAACCTCCGTTTGAACCGCTGTGGTACACTTTTGTTGCCTTTTCACTTTCATCAATAAACCAGCCAAAGCCATAGCCGGCTTTTTTTGCCGCATCAATAACAAATTCAATTTTCCTTGCTTTACCCGTTATATTTTTTGAAATTATTGTGTTTGACTGCAATGCCTTAAACCACAGTATATAATCATTTACCGAGGTATAAATCCCGCCATCGCCTTCCGTTGAAAAAAATATATGTTCATCAGCACCGGATATCTTAAATACATGTGCAGTGCTATCCCAATCGTAGCCGGTAACCTGGTTTTTAATAGCTGCATTTTCATTCCACACTATCGTGTTCATCATGCCTGCCGGTTTAAAAATATTATCTTCCATGTATTCACTATAACTCATGCCGCTTAGCTTTTCAATGATCAGCGCCAGTAAACAATACGCTGTATTACTATACCTGAATTGTGTGCCCGGGATATAATAGGTGCTGTCGATATTTTTAATGGCATTATAGGCATCAATGTTATGAGCATGCTTCATGTTTTCCGTCTTCGTATAATCGTAATGGTCAATAATACCTGAGCTGTGCGTGAGCAATTCCTGTATGGTTATCACATCCGCAACCCTCTGATTCATTTCAGGAAAAAAACGGCTGAGTTTATCATCTAATGAAATCAAATGCTTTTCTTCCAGTTGTAAAATAGCAACGGCCGTAAACTGTTTGGTTAAAGAACAGATATTAAAATTTGACGAAGCTTCAATATGCCTTTTTGTTGCGATATCGGTAACACCATAACTTTTTTGAAAAATTGTCTTGTTATCTTTTACAATAGCGATGGAAGCACCGGGCAATGAATCGCTGTAAGTTGACTGTAATAATGAATCAATAGTATCATTGTTATTTTGTTGTGCTGATGAATATACATACATGCAAAAAAATATTACGATAAATGTGGCTGGTTTCATTTATCAAATATATAGTTGGGTATGCTTATTAATGAGTTTTATTCAGATTACCCATTACAGCCGCTACCTCCTGTGCTTCTTTATATTTTTCCCGGGAGAATTTATCAAAGTATCCCTGTTTCTTAAACTTATATAACTTGTTATAATCGGCTTTGCCGGTAAGGTGTTCAATACTATGATAATATCCGCCGCTTATTAAAATATAAGATGTTTCTTCGTTGCCTGTTGCTTGCGGAATTGAATATTTGAATGAAATAAATTCATCATTTTGCAAATGCGCATATTGATTGTCGCTGCTTTGCAATACGCCGCTCTCATCTGTATTATCTGATTTAATGATTTGCACCGGTTCGATTGTTTTAACTGTAAAATTTTTATTATCGCTGTAATCGATGCCTGCAAAATCAAGGTCCCAAAAGCGAAAAGCTGTTTCCAATTTTATTTCTATCGTATTACCCGGAATATTTTTTGTGTCAATATTCATGATCATATCCCGGCTGGCCGTGTTACCGATTAACGGGTAATAGTCAACGAACTTCCAGCCATCGGTTGTCTTTATATACACCATCAGTGGCAAGGCCTGGTCTGTTTGCCATTTTTCCAGTTCTTTTGGATCTGCCTTTTCCTGTTTTGATCTCCATTTCTCAAAGTCATCGCCAAAATAACTGATGAATTCTTTGTGGATCAATCCGCCCCAATATGTATTGCGTGCATGAATGATGAGCTTTGCATGGCTTGTATTTCCGGGTTTATCAAAACTGAGCCTTACATCACTGAATCCATTTTCGTTGGCATTGTTCGTAAAGGAATAATACTGTTCATCTGTTTGCTGTAATATTTCTTGTACAGTATTGTTTTCACCGGTTAAGGCAGATAATGGTGCAATGGTTTCCCGATAAGTAAAAATATCTCCATGCCTGTCGGCCAAAACATTTTGGCCTGCCGCATGATTCACCTGCAGCAACTCCACTTTATTGATAAATTGTTCTTCATTCTCCGCGTTGGCTATTTTAAAGGAAATATCTTTTGTATCATAAGGCACTGTGTTTAATGGCAGGTAATCTATACGCTCCAATGTTGAATACACAGCGCCGCTGTATAAGCCACTGGTAAAACTATAAGCTCCATTACTCTCCATATATAGCTGCGGACAATTGCAGTCTTCTTCTGCCTGGTTCGCTGCGGAAGCTGAAACGATATAGGCAACAAGAACAACTACAGCGACCCCGGTGGTTACAATGCCTACGGTACTCCAGATATGATTTTTTCTTGTGGCTTCTCTATTGAGCTCATACACATCCGCCCTGTTAAACGAAGAAACGGGCGCTGAGAAAAGGGTGTTGCCGGCATTTGCCGCCGCTGTGTACAGGTGCACTTCAACCAATGTGTACATTTGATCAGCGCGTTTAACACGGCTTTTTTCAGGGGAGACAGGATGCAGGTATCCTGAATGTTCGGGCGGCAATGCCACCAGAGATCCCTGTAATGTATCTCCGCTTAGATGAACGTTCTGCAAACCGTAAGCCGTATCAGAAAAATGTATGATAAAATACTTGTTGTTTAATTTAAGGTTCGCCACCGTAGCTGCGTCAATAGAAGGCTTTGTATTGGTGCGATAAAAATTCAGGTAACAACTGCTCAACGTTATAACCATAAAGGAAACGAGAACGTATGTCAATTTTTTGCTCCGCCGGATTATGATCAGTGCAGGAAAAAAGATAAACGGTGCTACACCGGATAATTTTGAATGAAAGCTTTTCATAAATGGTTGTTTGTGTTTTGATGATATTAGTGGTACTTAATTTTGATCTACCTGCTATCAATTTTATTATTTAACCTGGCCAGCGCATCCTGCGCTTCTTTATATTTCTCTCTTGAGAATTTGTCAAAATATCCCTGCTTTTTAAACTTGTATAATTCGCTGTAATTGGCTTTGCCTGCGAGGCGTTCAACATTGTGATAATATCCGCCACTCACTAAAAAATAGGATGCTGTTGTGCTGCCTGTTGATTGAGGTACAGAATACCTGAATGAAATAAATTCATCATCTTTCAAATGCGCAAATTGTTTATCGCCGGTTTTTAAATCATTGCTTTCATCCGTGCTGTCTGACCTCATCACC
This sequence comes from Parafilimonas sp., assembly GCA_036274175.1. Lineage (GTDB taxonomy): Bacteria > Bacteroidota > Bacteroidia > Chitinophagales > Chitinophagaceae > Parafilimonas. Next base: position 122,530 of record DASUGF010000045.1, on the reverse strand, counting down.
TGTGCGGGTTCTATTACTGTTGCCGTAACATTTTGATCATCGCTGTAATCGATTCCTGCAAGATCAAGATCCCAAAAACGGTAAGCTGTTTCCAGTTTTATTTCAATGGTATTGCCGGGTATGTTTTTAGTATCAACCTGCATTATCATATCCCTGCCGGCCATATTACCTGTCAGTTGGTAATAGTCAATAAACTTCCAGCCGTCGTTTGTTTTTATATATACCATCAGCGGTAAGGCCTGGTCTGTCTGCCATTTCTCCAGTTCTTTCGGATCAGCCTGTTCCTGCTTTGCTCTCCATTTTTCGAAGTCATCGCCAAAATAGTGAATGAACTCTTTGTGGATTAACCCACCCCAATATGTATTGCGTGCATGAATGATGAGCTTTGCATGATCTGTGTTTACAGGCTTATCAAAAGTTAATTTCACATCACTGAACCCATCTTCGTTAGCGCTGTTATCGAAAGAATAATAATTGTTATCTGTTTGTTGCACGATATTCTTTACATCATTTTTTGCACCTGCTAATGCTGCTGACGATGCAACAAGTTTTTTATAAGTGAAAATATGGCCATGCCTGTCAGCCAAAACATTTACATCTTTTGAATGGGTTACCCGGAGGAGCTCAACTTTGTTGATGAACTGTTCTTCATTTTCTGTATTGACTATTTTGAAGGAGATATCTTTTGCATCAAAAGGCACGGTGTTCAATGGCATGTAATCTGTTCGCTCCAATGTTGAATACACGGCGCCGCTGTATAAGCCGCCGGCAAAACTGTATATCCCGTTATTCCCGGTATACACATGCGGACAGGAGCATTCAATAGCCGTAACAATAACACCGATGGTTAACAGGGTACCAGTTACAATCCCCACTACGCTCAGAACATGGTTGACAGTGGTTGATGACTTATTTAATTCGTAAACATCAGCGCGATAAAAAGAGGCAACATTTGCGGCAAAAAAGGAATCTCTTTGATTCAGGCTGTCATGCGTATATAAATGCACTTCCATAACTGTGCTATCCCTGGCTTTTTTGCTTACCCTGTTATTTTTACTGCTGGCTTTAGGATGCAGATAACGTTCCTGTACGGGAGTGATTGGAATAATCGTTCCATATAAGCTATCATTGCTTACATGGGCGTTTTCAAGTGCTTTCGCCGTGTTGTCAAAATGAATAATAAAGTGTTTTTTTTGTGAACTAAGATTTGAAGCAGTAGCCGCGTCGATGGAAGGTTTGGTATTGGTGCGATAAAAGTTTAAGAAGCAACTGCTTAAGCTCGTGCTGATCAGTAAGGCAAAGACATAAGCAGCTTTCTTTTTCTTTTTCAAAATAACAAGGGCAGGGAAAAAAATAAAAGATGCAATGTGTGCCAGTTTTGAATGCAAAGTTTTCATAGCTGTTCATTTAGATATCTGAAGGAATTTTTTTATTCATGATCTTAAACCAAAGCGGCGGTACCAGCGACAGCAAAACCATAAACGAATAACCGGCCGGATGTTCGGGAGAATCTGCGGTGTGCTGCAACTCGTCAAAACTCCGGTGCGGATGCATATGATGGTCTGCATGATTTTCCAGTTGAAAAAGATTAAGCGAAGTATTTTTCCTCCCCGTATTCCACGCATGATGCGCATCGATCTTTTCATACCTGCCCGTGGCCTTTGCTTTCCGCATCAACCCGTAATGCTGCATATAATTAATGATATGCAGTAATACAATCGCCACTGTGTTCTGTAATAAAAAAAACAGTAACGCATGCAGGTTCAGGATGAATAATATCATAAGCATGACGACCGTTTGCAACGTCCCAAACCACAATATGCGGTTGTGTAAAACCGGTATTTTATAATGTTTACGCGATAGCCTTTTCTTTTCTATTTTGATCGCGTTTTTATAAGTGCCGGGAATAGCTCTCAGCAGGAAGCTGTAAACCGGTTCATTCATTCTTGCGGTGTGCGGGTCGGCTGGTGTGCATGCATATACATGATGACCCGAAATATGCTCAATTCCATAATGCATATAATTGTTTTGCAGCAACAGGAAATAACCCGCCAGCTGCCCTGTCTTTGAAAACCGGTGTATGAATTCATGTGCAAGTGTAAACCCGATAATACTGTTAACGATGCCAAGCGATACAGCTAGTCCCGAGTAGGAAACAACATTCATATCCACTGTGCCGGCCATATACACACACCAGGCAGTTAAAGCAAACAGCACAGGCACAAAAACGAGGGCAAGATCTTTATACCAGGACCGGCAAGAAGGCCGGTGTGCATGTTGCCCGGCAGAAGATAAAAAAAGGTTAGCAACCGGGTATGCAAAAAAACAACAGGCAGGTACAAGGAAATTAAACCATCCGCCTGCATAATATCCTGCAACCACCATTGCAGGAAGAAAAAGCAGTATGATATAACTCACAGGTTTCATGGCATTGATCTTTTTAGTTTATTTGAAAACATTGCATGCGCTCATCTTCATTAAGCGCAGGTTATGTTCTATGTTGTCATGCAGTGCAGAAAATATTTTACGCTGGCAGAAAGGACAATTGTGCACATCACCATCTGTATCCACATATACATAATGTCTGCCACCGCCGCCACAGCTCACGTGCCTGCTGTAAAAACCATGATAAACAATCAAAGGATACTGTGTGTATGCTTTGTTGTAATTATATTCCATAAAAAAATCTTCCAGCAGTTGCACCTGTTCAGCGCTTACAAAAACATCCTTACCCGTATAATGCCCTACCGCTCTTGGCTCCAGCACCTGGATAAACGACACACCCCATTGTTTTGCCAGTGCTGCATATTGAAAAAGATTATGTTGTGTGATGAATGCTTTGGTTGCGCATAATGATAAGCATGCAACAAGGTTATTTGCTTTTGCCGCTGCCACTGCTTTCTCCGCCCATTCAAAAGCATTATACCTTCCACGAAAATTATTATGCAGTTCCGGAATCCAATGATCGAGACTGACGGTAATACCGGTCAGGCCTTCCTGCTTTAATATGGCAGCGCGTTCGCTCGTAAAATGATAACCTGAAGTATAGAGCCATACTTCAGTTCCTTTTTTTATATTTTGAAGAAGATATACGATGTCATCAAACCTGTTTAAAGGCTCGCCGCCGCTTAGCTGAACCTGTGTTATGCCCAACCGCTGAAAAGAGGCGATCACGGATAACAGGTCTTCGCGGCTTAACATTTCAGGTTTATTAAGCGTATTCCATTCAAAACAATGCTCGCATTGATAGCCGCATTTTTTTGTAATGCCAAAGAGGATAGTATCTAAAGTTATTTCATGAGCAGTTGCATCAGCTTTTTTAATATTGTTCAGTACATATTTATTGAATGCCTTTGACGGAAAGCCTGGTGCATTAAACGTGAAATAATATTTTCCATTAACCCTGGCATACTTCAATACCGCACGATTGCCACGAAAATCACTTCGCAGTTTCCTTAACCTGTTCAATGACCGAAAAGCTTTTACAGGATTTTTATAATAGAAGAAATTCAACAGGAGCACCTGCGCCCACATACATAACTTAATAAAGGATTTATGCCAGCCATGTATCATCGGCGAAGCAGCAGGTTCATTTTTTTCTGCTTTAGTAGCAATGACTCTTCCTGCATTGCCTTGTACAGGAATTCCTTTCTCAGCAACTGTTATTGTTTGCATAATCATAAGCATTTATGTATTCATTAACCGGTTTAACTGAAGTTTGCTGTTTCCATTCTTCAATATATTTAGCCCATCTTGCTTCTATTTTTTTAAACACAGGTTCGCTGTATGTATGTTCGAATGGTTTATACCTTTTTTCTTCTGTTAGTTTTTTCAGGAAAGCTTTTTTTGCCGCTTCAAAATCCGGGAGTGACAACTCAGTGTAGATATTTCTTAATAGGTTCACAGGCTGGATCTTCAATTCTTCATAACGCACTTCAATCAAATTGCCTGGAGGAATAAACTTTTTCTGATGCTGGTATTCTTCTGTTAGCCGGATGTATTCACTAAAAACAATTTCTTCCATTTGCCCGTTTGATAATTTTTGCAGCCTGAATTTTGATATGGCTTTATTCCACATGTTGCAGGTGGAATAAAACACATGATACGGGTTGCGTGCTATGTAGATAAATTTTGCCCCGGGAAACATTTGTATCAGGGAACTGATCCTTTCGGTATTCACCGGGCTTTTTAAAAGAAGCTGCTTTTTTTTATGTTTGAATGTTGCCTGCTTCAACAGCCACAGGTATTCTTTTTTCCAGTGTTCATAATAGCCAGGATCTTTTGATAACCCGGCGCAGCTTTGCCATTTCTTCCAGCAAAGCGGGAATACAAAACGCCAGTAATCAGTAAATGCAGAACCCTTATTGATAAGAAATCTTTCTTCTTCCGCGGGCTCGCCGAGATCAATAATTGAATTATTGTAAAAGCTTGTCCTGATCCTGCAAACGTTGATCGCATATTGAAGAAACTTTTGAAACAGGTTACCGAACAATAGGCTGGAATTCGGACATATCATATCGTAGCTGCTTATAAAACCAAAACGCGGATCAGCAGTCATTAATTTTTGCAGGTAAGTAGTGCCGCTCCTGTAATGCCCGAGAATAAATACAGGCTGTTTTGTAATGACTGTTTTGTTGATGCGCCTGCCGTAAATAAGAAATTGCAAGACAGCAAAGGGTATCACTGCAATCAGTTTAATAAAATACATAAACAATAAGAACAGCCGCAACACCGGAACATGTTTAGCCGCAAGCACTCTTACAATTAATTGTACTACAGGAATATTAATTAACCAATTGCCGGCTTTCATACAATGACCTGTTTAATGAAAAATTATCTCCTGTTGTAACGCTTGTTATTTTCATAAGCTCTTCGATACACAATACCGGGTAGTCTTCAACCTCTCTCCTGTTAGCTCAGGATAACGCCGCTAATTTGCAGAGGAAATTATACCTGCCATTTTGCATGGGCAACAGGTATTTAGCATTTCTCCCGTATAAGTTCACAGTTATACAGCTACAATTAACGTTTGAAAGAAAAATTAAAACCAATGTATTAATATGCTTCGGGAATTGTGACTGCATCATAATGCTGATCCATGTAAATGAACTTGTTATTATTGTATACAGGATGCCTGCTTTCTAAGGGCATCCTGTATAATTCGTACTTTCTATTTGCCGTTTAATTGCAGGAAGGCAATGGTGAAGGATAGCTTGTTTTGAAAGTGTTATTCGACCAGCAGTTACCGGTACCCGAGCCATCATATATCAAATCGGCGCCGGGCAAAGGAATTCCGGGAATTACCGGCGGATTTTTGCCGTTATGCTTAAGTGAATTGTTCCTGATCCTTACTCCATCCGGGTTAGGTTCCATTCCTGCATATTCACCGGGATCAACATCCGCTAACTGAATTAATACAAGCGAGGTAAAAACAATAACGCCTGAAAAATCATTATTATTAATGGTGTTGTTTTCAATTACTGTTTGATCTGTTCCCAAAACAAGCACCCCTATCCCTACTGGAATATTTGACTCTAACTGGGTGGTATCTGTTGCAAAATTTACGTGGTTGTTATTATAAATTTTATTTTGCAGCACATGAACATTAGAAGATGTTTTTATATCCCTGCCAGGCAGTAAGCTAACCAATATGCCTGCAACATTGTTATATGACTCGTTTAGTTTAACCTCCACATCAGAAGAATTTGACACTTCTATTCCCGTAACATTCCCGGAGGCCAAATTTGAGATCACTTCTGCAGATGAAGACTCTTCAATGTGGATTCCCGTATCGGAGGAACCTTTTGCTTTGCAAAATTCAATTATGCCATTGGCGGAATGAGATACAGAAATTCCATACTGCTTATTATTTAAAGCGGTTACATTTGATATAACATAGTTGTCGGTATTCTCAAGAGAAACGCCGTTCTCATCAAAATCCCTTACTGTTACATTCGCTAACACGAAACCGTCCCCGTTATCACTGACCTTTATTCCGTTCTTTGCGCTACCCGGGTTTTTTATAATCACATTACCGTTAACTGAAATTTCCCCTATAAGTTTTATACCGGGTTTATCTACAACTACCGCTTCTTTGTAAGTGCCTGGTTCAATAAAGATAACCGCATTGCTGGTTGCTTTATCTACCGCCGCCTGTATGGATTCTCCTTTATGAACAGTAATATTAGGCGGGCCCCATTTTGCAGTAAGCGCCTGACTTTGTGCGCCTGCGTTCACCTGCGTGGGCGTTAGCGTTTCATCTTTTTTACAACTGCTCATCATAAAAATAATAAGCGCCGTAAACACGAGTATATGGGTCATTGACGGCAGTAACCCAATTTGATTTTTGTGATGTACATTTTTCATAAATCTTTTGGTTTGAATTGGTAAATAAATAGTAATGATGGTGTTATTTAAATAGTCAGGGATGATGCTTTGTATATCATAGGCATTAATTTTAATATTTAATAACAGTATTGTCCGGTTAACTTGGGCTAAAGCCCGTTGGATAAGGATTCCGCTATATAACCCAGGCTTAAGCCTGGGGCTAGTGAAAACCAAGCCCATCAAGGGCTTTAGCCCAAGAATTAAAATTTTTAGTCGGACAACAATGATTTAATAAGTGTGAACATGTTAGTTTTTAAGCTCAGTTAAGAATCACTGCGGACACCTGTCCTAACTGATCACAATTTCTGCTGAACCTTCAAAACATGTTTTCTGTTTTGATTCAATAAATATCAATTTTGAAGCATAAAGCCCGAAGATGTTTATTTGTTGAATTAATAACCAGGCCTGTGTATCTTAAAGTTTTTGTGCGGCTGATAAAGCTTTTAAAATTCGCAATGAACAGGATAGAAAGGTGATATGAATGTTTAATCATAATAACTTAATGACATGGGTGTTGCGAAAATTTTTATACAGGTTTCAGCATTTCAAATATATCAAACTACGTTGGTCCAGCCGGAGTTTACACCGCCTGTCTGTACATACTCCATAGTTAATTTGGATTGAATCATCGTTCATTTTTAAATGAATTCCTGTACGATAAAAACAATCTGCATAAACGACGACCAACCTTGTATTGGGCGTCTTGAAAGGCGGGCTTGTCAATAATATTTTTTGCAAATTATTTTACCAGCAACGTTTTCTTTGTCGCATGGTTTTTCCCATCTATCAATAATGAATAATAATAAAAGCCGGGTGCAAAAGAAGATGCATTTATAGCTACCGAACCTTTGTTGCCTGAAAGATCAAATTGTTTTAATTGTTTACCGCCGTTGTTGTACAATACCTGTTATCTTAACAGGCAGGAAAAGACTGGTCAAAGCATGAATTATTGGTTTCATGTTTGCATGATTTGATAATGTGAAAAAGAAAAAAAGAATAACAATAAAATTTTAAAAGGCCGTTATTCAATAACCAGTTTTTTGGTTACCGCCTGGCTATTGTTTATAATTCTTAAAAAGTAAACACCGGCAGGCAAATTCTCCCTGTTGAATTCTATTTGGTGTATGCCTTGTAAAAGTATGCCATCATACATGGTTCTTAGCTTTCGCGAAGCGTCCCATAATTCAACTGTTGTATTTTCTGTTTCCGGGTTACTAATAATAATGGCGCCCTTCGAAGAAACAGGGTTAGGAAATAGTATAACTGAGCCTGGCTCAATTTTATTTTTCGATATTTTATCACCTGTATTTCCTGGTACGCTTTTCAAAATAAGCGTACCTGAACTATTATATCTGGCAAGAGCCAGATCATTACCGGAAGAACCGGCGACAACTATTTTTCCATCCGGTTGTATCGCCATGCTATTTTCAAAATCATCAGCAGAGCTAAAGTCGGTAGATACTTTTCCAGTTAAGCCAAATGAACCATCTGGTTTACCGTTTGACAAATACCTGGCAAGAGCAAAATCAGTTTTATTCACAGAATTTTTATAATAATAACCTCCGATAACAATTTTTCCGTCTTGCTGTAAGGCGATTGAATTACAAAAGTCATTTGAAGTGCCTTCGAATGATCCGCTAACAATGCCATTGCTGTTAAATGAATTATCAAGGACGCCGTTGGAATTGTAACGAACAATAATGAAATCATTGGCAGATCCATTGGAGGTATATCCTGCCACTACTATTTTTCCATCCGGCTGAATTTTTACTGACCTGCCATAGTCGTTGCTCGTTTTGCTCAGACTGGTTTTTACAATTCCATCAGACCCAAAAGAATTATCGGGATTTCCGTCACTCAGATACCGCAACAATGCTATGTCATAGTTAGTGCCATTAAATGACGCGCCTGTTACAACGATCTTTCCATCTGTTTGTATGGCAACTGCATATGCATAATCATTGCCGCCCGCTATATCTTTTGTTAGTTTTCCATCCCCGCTAAAAGAAGCGTCGGGGCTAATGACGCCCACCGGGCACCGGATAAGAGCGAAGTCATAATTATTACCATTATGCGATATACCTGCTACTATAATTTTTCCATCCGCTTGCCTGGCAACAGCATATGCAATATCATCTCCATTGCCTATGGCTATATGATTATATCCAAGGTTATAACCATTGAAATCGTAAATGAACAATCCAAAATCATCGTTACCGGCCAAGGGATTATAAGATTTGCCAACGATCCAAATATTGTCCCATTGCGTAGAAAGGGCTATTGAATAAGCTGCAAAAGAATTACCAGGCAAAAAATTTGACGTTGCTTTTCCACCGGAAGCAAATGTATTATCAGGCTGACCATCTGCATTCAAACGGCATAGGGATAAATCAGAACTGAAGTTAGTGTACGAATAACCGGCGGTTATAATCTTACCGTCTTCCTGTATTGCTACTGATTGACCCACGTCTATCGAAGGGTTTAAATCTTTAACATTGGTGGTCACTATTCCACCGGAGGCAAAATTATTATCAAGTGATCCGTTGATGTTATACCTGGCTATTGCAAAAACGTAGCAGGAACCGGAGCTGTCATAGGTATATCCTGCCATCAAAATCTTACCGTTCCCCTGTATGGCTATTGCGTAAGCCGCACTGCTGCCATAGCCGGTAAAAATAGTTTTAACGATGCCGTGAGAACCAAAATTATCATCAGGTGCACCATTGCTGTCATAACGAACAACAACAAAGTTTTTATCTGATGTACAACCTAATACTATTTTATTATCAGGTCGAATGGCGACTGAATAACATAATTCCCCATTAAGTAAATCTATATTGGTAATAACTATTCCTTCCGAACCGAATGTTTTGTCAGGCTTGCCATTGGGTTTATATCTTATCATAGCAATATGAGTAATTGATGATCCGTAATAACCTGCGGCTACAATTTTTCCATTTTTCAGTATGGCAATGGAATTGATACTGGAGTTGCTTGCAAAATGAGTGGTTACTTTGCCGCCGGCGCCAAAAGTATTATCAGGCGAACCATCGGCATTATACCTGGCAAGTGCGAAATCATAATTCGCGGAATATTGAGAACAACCACCTGCCACTATTTTCCCATCTTGTTGAATTTTGACTGAGTTGGCTTCATCATTTAAGCTCCCTACGGCTGTAATAACTATTCCGTTTATACCAAAAGCATTGTCAGGCGTGCCATTGACGTTATATCGTACAATTGCAATATCGTTCTTAGCATTCCCATTGTATGTATAACCCGCGGCAACAATTTTTCCATCCTGTTGTATTGCTATTGAATTAATCACATCCCAATCGCTGCCAAGCGCAGTGCTGACTATTCCGTTGATGCCAAAAGTGTTGTCGGGTGTTCCGTTCACATTATACCTGACAACTGCAAAATCCAGGTCAGAACTGCTTTTCGCTGAATAACCTGCAACGACAATTTTCCCGTCACCCTGTAAGGCTACGGCATTAGCTTCATCGTCATTGCTGCTTATAGCAGTGATGACAATTCCATTTGCACCAAAGCTGTTGTCTATTGTGCCATTTGTATTATACCGGGCAACTGTGAAGTCATGTTTCGAGCTATTATTATATGAGTAACCTGCTACTATGATCTTGCCGTCTGACTGTATCACTGTTGCCTTACTTATGGCATCATTATACAATTGAAAATGGGTGGTTACTTTTCCGTCGTTATCAAAAGACATATCTAAAGAACCCGGCTGCGCAGTACCGGTTATACAAGTAAGCAATAAACATGTTGTGTAAAAAGTTCGTTTCATATTCAATTATTTTAATAGCCAGATTATTATTCACAGGTGTCATCTCACCAATTGTATTTTTTTAGTTGCATAGTTTTTTCCGTCTATCAATAATGAATAAGAAGAAGAACCTGCAGCAAAAGAAGACGCATTGATAGTTACTGAACCCTTATTGCCGGAAAGATCAAACCGCTGTAATTGCCTGCCGCTGAATATGCATCGCACGCTGTGTTGCTTGAACCTTCAGTATTACCGCTTAACGAATAAAATCCCAATGCGGTGTTGTACGTCCCGGTTGTTATACTCGATAAAGCATTTGTACCCAATTTTGTATTTCCCTGCGCAATACTTTTAGTAGCGTAACTAATGCATAATACCGCAAAAATTTTCATGTTTTTCATAATGTAGCTTTTATAAGACGTGCTTACTCTGTTAAAGGTTTTCAGCATTCCCTTGTGTAAGGGACTGTAAACAGATTCCCGCTAATTAGGATTGTTGCAGAATTGTCAATTGATAAAAGTTCTGAAAAGTTAGAAAGACGTTCGCTGAATTGCAATACAGTTTTATCTGTTATTATAACCAGATAGATAAATAGCATTTCCGGGTTTATAAAACGAACGTATACCTATTAAAAGTTCTAACTTGTTCAATTATCAAATGAAACCATGTAACTGTAAAATGAAATGCGCAATTGATAAAGTATTATTGAAGAAAGAGGCAGAGTTAAATAGTATAAGATCATATTTGCTCTTTTTGTTTAGTGAATGCGCTCCACCGCGTAACTATTATCTAATAAATTAAAGTTTATGAACCGGCAGCAGCTTTCAGGCTGCAGCTAATTATCAATTCAATATTGGAGTTTATTAAGCCAAAACACCCATTTGCTATTTTATAAATTGTGATGCATAAACTATCATTAATTTTAGTTTGAATAATCATCTTCTCAAGTATATTTTATGATAAAAGCAGTCATAATAGACGATGAGCAGCCTTGTATTGATGCGCTGAAAGCTGATATTATTAAGTATTGCAGTAATGTAGAGATCTCTGCCACCTGCTTATCGGGAAAAGAAGGAATTCTTGCCATAAAAAAATATCATCCGCGCCTTATTTTTCTTGATGTGGAAATGCCCTGGATGAATGGTTTTGAGATGCTCGAAATGCTTGACCATATCGATTTCTGCATCATCTTTACTACCGCATATGACAAATTCGCTGCAAGGGCTTTCCGGATAAGCGCTGTTGATTATTTATTAAAACCTGTTGACCCTAACGATCTGAAAATTGCTGTGGAAAAAGCGCAGGAAAAAATTCTTGCCTCAGAAGGGACTATAAATATCCAGAATTTATTACATAACATGAGGCAACCTGCACAACAGCAAAAAATTGCGTTTCCCAAAAAAGATGGTTACGATTTTATTCCCGCCGAAAATATTTTGTATTGCCATGCGGAAGGCGCCTATACAACCATCCATCTTAATGAAAGAAAAAAATTTCTTGTATCTAAAAACCTGGGCGATGTGGAAGATACCTTGCCCGCAGATATTTTTCAGCGCATACATCATTCCACGATTGTTAACCTTCACCATATCACCAATTTTATCCGGTCAGATGGTGGTTATGTAACGATTGATAACGGTGAGAAATTGATGGTTTCCAAAGCAAAAAAAGAGATGTTGATGCAACGGCTGGGGTTAAAGGAGTAAAGAGCGTATTATTTTGAAATTTCGAAATTTCGGGATTTTGAGATTTTGTGATTTATCATATACATCTTATTGCGAAGTTTCTTATTTCATCAAATTACAATCACTACTGACATTACTAATATTTTTTTAAAAAACAACTTCCGGTTGTTATTCCGGAAGTTGTTCAATAATAACTGCTGCTTAAATTATTCTTTCACAAGTTTCAAGGTTTTGCTTTCATCGCCATTCTTTATGGTTACTACATAAACTCCTGATGAAAGTCTTTCTGTCGGCAGGTCTATCCGCGATTGATTGATGCGACTACTTTGCCATAGCAGCTTTCCGGACATGTCTGACAAAATAATAGTAAGGTTTTTCATCTTACCAGAAATTTCTACGCTCGCTTTGGAATGAACAGGATTGGGATAAAGTTTAGCACTGAATGTAGTTGTATTTGTTTTCATGTCAGCAGCATCGGTTGCTTTGGCTATTGTAAGCCCGGCGCCCGTTACCTCGCCAACATATAATTCCTGGCCTGTAGAAGGTTCAAATGCAGTAAATGCGAGTTTGTTATCAAAGGCTGTAAAATTGCCTAAACCACTAACACCTGAAAGGCCTGCATCATTTACCTGATAAGTGCCATTTTTAGTTCCATCACTTTGCCAAAGCACATCATATATCGTAAAAAACAGTTCGTTGTGCACGGTTATTAAATTAGCGGCGTATGTATCCCCAAAGTCCGTGATGTCTTTAACCAGCCTGGTGCCTTCTTTTGTACCATTCGATTTCCAAAGTTCCTGCCCATGTTTTCCGTCATTAGCGAAAAAATAACACACGGTATCTCCGCCAACAATATCAATGATGCCGGAAGAGCCCGCCCCTTTAAACAAATCTTTTACCAGGGTTGTATTGATACCGTCAAAAGAATATAATTCAGTACCTGTTCCCACATTTTTCAGTCCGGAAAAGAATAACCTGCCATTAGCCTGTACAAATGAATTATTGTAATAGGTATAAGCTATTATTGCGGGCTTCATCTGCGTAGTACCCTTGTCCGTACCATCCGATGACCAGAAAAAAGGTCCGTAGCCAACATCTGCAGTAAAATAAAGCTTGCCGTTATAGGAAGTCAAATTGGAAAGATTCGTGCCATTAAACCCGGGATTAATATCCTTTACCATGGTGGTTCCTGCAATGCTGCCATCGGTAACAAACAATTCAGAACCATAGTTGAGATCATAACTTATAAAGAACATTTTATTGCCCACTGCCTTTAAACCACTGCCATAATAATAAGGCATGTCTGTTTTAATGGCATAAGTTCCCGAATCCGTTCCATCAGTGCGCCACAATTCGAATTGGTAGGCTGAATAATTTAAAAAAATCATATAAAGCAGATCTGATGTTGCCCCCATGGCATACACATTAGCGCTACCATTCAATGCAGCTTCCAAAGACGGCAAGGAGAATATTTTTGTCCCCCCGGGCGTGCCATTCGTTTTGCAAAGCTTTCGGATAGTTCTAACATCGGATGTGTTATGAACTGTGGTATCTAAAATGTCTGCAAAAAAATAAGTATCCTCTTTGAAATTAATGGCATTAGAAGGATAAGAACTAAACATGCCTTTAAATAAATCCTTTACAACGCCTGTTCCGGCTTCCGTGCCGTCAGTGATGCGAAGTTCATTGCCGTATTTTGTATCAGATGCTCCAAACAACAACTTAGTTTTATCACTGTTTGCTGTAAGCATAAAAGGATCTGATGAATACGAAGAAGTGAGTTTTATATCTTTTACGCGATTGGTACCGGATTCCGTGCCATCTGTTTTCCAAAGCTCAAAACCTTTTTTCTCATCTGTTGCCAAAAAGAGACTCACGCCATTTCCTATGTAGGTAATGTTTGATGGCTGCGCACTATAAACACCGGCAGTTATTTCTTTTATGATCACAGTTCCTGCTTCTGTGCCATCGCTTTTCCAAATTTCGCTTCCATGAATATCATCATAAAAAGAAAAGATCAGCGTGCCGCCTGCATTTTCAAATTCTTTATACCAATAAACATTCCGGCCGCCGGGATTCATATCTTTTAGCTGCATAGTACCCGCCGCAGTTCCGTCTGATTTCCACAATACCTGGTCTATGCCGTTAAACACGGTGAAAAATAAAGTACCTTTTACATTCGTGACATTATAAAGATTACTGCTCACAAATCCCGGGTTTATCGTTTTTACCGCTTTTACTTTATTTGCCGGGCTGGAAGTATTATAAGTGCATAAACGGGTTCCATTACCATCATTAATATCTCCCGGAAAAATAAATGCTGTTATTTTTTATAGTAAAATCCGTTCCTCCATGATCATTTACGGTGATATTCTTTGGGTTGTTTGCCTTATAAGTGCCTGCCTCGGTACCGTCTGATACCCATACCTGTTTACCTGTGCCATCGTCTGCTCCAAAACAAAGCAAACCGTTTACTGCGGTTAACTGGGAAGGATAACTGCCTCCAAACGGGTTGATATCTTTCACCAGGTGCGTGCTTCCCGGTGTGCCTTCATTAGTGTACAATTCGGGACCATCAGAAAAGGTTTCAACTACAAAAAACAAGCGTCCCTGTACGGGCGTTAACTTGGTTGCTCTATACCCTCCCACTTCCCAATAAAGATCAGCTATCATCGTTGTGCCTTCAGGTGTGCCATCTGTTTTCCATAATTGGTCGGCAGTGCCGTAATAACTTTTCATAAAGTACAAGGCGCCGTTTACATCGGTGAGATAATACATGGAAGAACCTGATGAAAACACCAGGTATGTTCCGGTGCCTGTACCATCACTTGCCCATAATTCCTGTCCGTAAGGGCCATCAACCTTAAAGAATACTTTGTTACCTGAAACGGTAAGATTATACATTCTCTCCTGTAAGTAGTCCGGGTAAATATCCTTTACCATATATGTTCCTGCAGCCGTGCCGTCACTGCGCCATAAAGCTTCACCAATGATGCCATCATTGGCAGTAAAGTAAGCAACACCATTTAATACTGCATATCCATATTTTGTATAATCCTCCCACTGTTCCTCCGGATATTGAAAATTATTTGCCGGGTATGCATCTTTTGAATGATTCATATCGAACAAATGAAAATTTTGTGCACGCAGTGCAGTATTTGTTATCAGTAATGTTACGATGGTCGTGACAATAATTGTATAAAGCTTTTTCATAAAAACAGTTTGATTTTTTTTAGATATTGTTTTTATTGTGCAGCGATCTTTTTTAGTTCCTCCTGCGTTAATGTTCCGGGCTGGTTCTTCTTTATTTTTTCCATAGCCAGCAAAGCGGCTTTTTCTGCCTGATCTTTTTTTGAAAGAGCAATAAAAAAATCGTTTGATTTAATGGATGAAGCGCCCTGGTGAAAAATGATCTTTCCATTACGAAAAATATCATAACCATACATGCTGTTGGGCGCCTGGAAAATTTTATAAGTGAACCCGGCAGCAACTTCCCTGCCGGTTATATCCGGCGACTTTACCGGCTGCATGGATTGCGCCTGTGCATGATAACAACTTATAAGCATGATTGCGATCATCATGCAGCCAGCCATGAGAATGTTTTTTGCTTTCATTGTATTTGATTTAATTGTGATAAAAGAGGGTTTAGGAAATAATTTTTTTGAGATGAGTTGTGAATGGTCAGTTGTAAGTGCTGAATAGGATAGTTGATTCGTGAATAGCTCGCAGCTCGCAACTCATCGCTCGCAGCTTTGAGTTACTCACCACTCACCATTGACAACTCACGTTTAACTGAACACTAATTGGTTGCGGCAGGAGCAGCCGGTTTTGGATTGCTGTTAAACATAAAACCTATGTTTATTCCAAAATACCAGTTATGATATTCGCTGTCGTAGTCAAAATCGTTTCCAACATTATTCAGGCCCATGTTTGAATTAGCTGAGAAAAACAATCCGCCTTTGAACTGGTAACCAATAAGCGCATTAAGGCCAATTTCAAATGGTTTGAAATCATCTTCCTCACCGCCTCCGAATTTTACGTCGTAATCGCCGTCATCACCTTTGCTTTTGCCTGATAAGCCGAGGTTAAATGAAGGCCCAAGGCCGGCAAAGAACATACCTTTTGCAGAATGAGTATTGAAAACAAAATTTACCGGTAGTTCTATGTAATTCAAGGTCATTTTATCAGAATACCCGTCCTGTTTCAGCGTACCGCCTTTTTGAACATATTTTAGTTCAGGCCTGAAACTTAAATATTTTGAAACCGGTATATGGGAAACCAGGCCACCGCTAAAACCGGTTTTGATATCTGAAGTAACGGAAACATTACCTACCGATATATCATAGAATGCGAAAGTTGGGCCTGCGGTAATACCGAAAGATTGAGCATTGGAGCAGTTTAATAAAATATAACTGGTCAATAAGCAGAAGATAATTTTCATAAAATAAATTTTTGAGGTGAATTTTTTACTTACTAAACTACATCCGCGGTTATGTAACAGTCAAGATGCACTTTACAATTATGCTACTACATTTTATAACCTGATGTATCCAATACTTTTATTGCCGTTATAAAACGGAAAAGGCCAAATGTGGTTTGGGAAGATGTGCTTATTGCATCGGTATAGGATAAACGGAAGCAATATTTTAATTTGGTGAACTTTAAAACCAAATAGCGTAAAGCAATTATACAACCTTAATAAGTCACTGATTGAAAAAGGGTTTACTTACGAACAGGTTGAGCAGGGCTTAGCTTTTCCCGGATATATTTTATTAGTTATATTTAAAGAAGAATTTTATTCTGCTGCATGAAGACAATTGCTCTTATATTTTTCACCATCTGTTTTAATTTTTTACAGGCGCAGGAAGACAAATTAATATTTAAACAGGCAGGCACTTCATTTATGCCAACGATTACTTCCCGGTATTTTTATTTTACCCGGGACGGGCTGATGTGGTTTTCTACAGCCAATGGCATTACTTCTTTTGACGGAACAGAGTTCGTATATTATTCCTCCATAAAGGAAGCAACTGATCTCGGCCTTAATGATATTATATGCATCGCCGAAGATAACGAGCATAACCTGTATATAAAAGGCAATAATCATCTTGTTTACTTCAACAGGCAAAGCAACAGGTTCAGTACGATCACCTACAAGCTGAACAACAAACCTATAAATGCGGATATACATATTGCAAGTATTTACATTGACACAGAAGGAATGGTATATACCGGAACCATCGCGCATGGCCTGTATATATACAATCCTGAAAATAAAACCTGTGAACACCTGAATCTTAATACCGAAAGTGCCGACACCTGCTGTGCAGATTTGTATCGTAATACCGTAAAAAGCTTTTTACCCGACGCAGTCAACGATTCAAAATTGTGGCTTGGCACGTACAATGGAATTTTTTTATTAGATAAAAACACCGGGAAAACATCTGTTAATTTCAGGACCAATCCTCTTATTAAGAATACTCAGCAAAGCCTCTTACCAGATATAAGAAAAATGGATATGGCTGATGACAGCACCATTTGGTTCAGCACTTTTTCCAGTGGCATGGGAAAATATAATACGCATACCGGCTTAGCAGAACTTTACCTGCAGAACACAAGGATTAATGAAGAAAAGTTTAAAAAACCACCAACCATAAGAGGCTTTGCCAAATGGAAAAATAATAAGTATGTTATAGGCATAAGCGATCCCAAACCCGGCATTTTTAATACGCAAACAAAAACATTTGAACCATTTAATCTTAACCAGGATCCGGAGAATTATATAAACATACAATATGTTTCCAGCGACCGTGACGGGAATGTGTGGATCATGCATAAAGGCATGCTGTATGTATCTGTCCCTGCTTATTATTATTTACAGAATACGAGCATCAAAAAACAACTGACAAAAGATTACCTGGCGAACCAGTTAGGTGATATTTTTTTTGATAAAGCACAATCGTTATACTACACAGCCGTTCCCTTTTCAAGCGGTGTATATGTTTTGGACACCAATATCAGTATAAAAAAAATTATTCCTGTGCCTTTGTATACCAATCGCTATACCTATAAAGAAACGGGCAATGAATTCATTACAAAGGACGGAAGCGGCCGGTACTGGACCACTTGCCTGGGCACATATATCTTACTGCCGGGCAGAAATAAATTTGAACATGCCAATGAAATCTACCCTTCGCTAAGCTGGTTAAAAACAAGAGGAGAAACATGGGGCATTACCACAACAAAGAGTGGTGATATCCTGCTACTTTTTGTTGACGGAACGGTATTTCATATCAATCAGCATACCCTGCAGGCAGATTCGATAACATTACCCGGAATACATATGCAGCCAGCTTATGACATAACCACCCAAACGCTTTATTATGACAGCCTGCGGAATAAAGTTTACCTGAACAACCAAAAATATATTATGCAGTATGACCTTACTGCTCAAACAAAAAAGATTATTCCTTCCGTTGTGTTGTCTGGCACTGCAACAGATGATAACGAAAAAATAGAATATGCATTAGATGCACGTGGGTTTATATGGGCCTGGTTGCCCCGGTATGGAATAAGAATAATTGATCCTGAAAAACTCGCCTGCGTGGATTCTATACAAAACGGAACAAGAGGTTTTTTATATAATAACGATGGTTTTATCAGAAGTTGCGGCGACAGTTGCATGCTGATAATAGGCCAGGAAGGCATTAACATCTATAATTACTATAAAAAAGAGAGTTTATACCTTGATGATAATAACGCCTGGGAACATCAGTATGAGTACTGCAAAAAATACAGTAATGGCGTATTGTTCATCAATGCAAATAACCAGGTGCAATATTTCAGGTTATCCGCTTTTTCAAAAATCAATCACCCGGTAAAACCTGTTCTGAACTATATTATCGCAAACGACAGTATATTTTATACAAGAAGTATCAACGGCAATCTCCGGATGAAATTCACGCACAAACAAAATAATATCACACTCTCTTTTTCAGCCATTGAATTTTTTTTCCCGGAGCGTATTGAATATGCCTATCAGTTAACCGGCGTTAATCAACATTGGCAGTACACAAATTTTTTCAACCGCAGAGTGAGCTATTCCGCATTGTCGCCAGGGGAATATACTTTCCGGATAAAAGCACAGGTGAAAGGCGGTTCGTGGAATACAGCGCCTATTGAATACAAAATAACCGTATTGCCTGCATGGTGGCAAACAACATGGTTTATCATCGCCTGCATAGCTGCCGCTTGCATTGCAGCATTTTTGGTGATAAGATGGCGAATTAATATGGTACGGAACCACGAACAGGAAAAAGCAAAACAGCAGCAGGAAAGATCAAAAATTGAAAAAGAATTACTTGAACTGGAAGCCAAAGCATTACGTGCACAGATGAACCCGCATTTTATTTTCAATTGCATGAACTCTATCAAATCGTTGATCCAGCAGGATGAGAAAGATAAGGCTACTACTTATCTTATTACTTTTTCAAAACTTATACGCACCATTTTTCAAAATTCTGACAAACGAGAAATTAGCTTGTATGACGAAATTGAGACATGCCGACTATATACGCAGCTCGAAAGTATGCGGTTTGGAAATAAATTCAGCTATGCATTTAATATAGATGAAAAGACGGATCTTAAATCTGTCATGGTTCCGGCTCTCATTATTCAGCCCTTTATTGAAAACGCGATATGGCATGGCATTATGCCCAAAGACAATGGAGGCAGGCTAACGGTAAAGATTATCAAAACTGATCACGCAATGAGCTGCATCATTGATGATGATGGTATTGGCAGAGACATGTCGAAGCAGAATAAATTTAAAGGAGAATCTTCCAGCCACCAGTCCAGGGGTGTGCATTTAACGCAGAGCCGTCTTGATCTTGATAATTTGTTGAACGAACGGAACGCAAGCGTGGAGATAATTGATAAGATGAATGACAATGGTGAAGCAACAGGCACTAAAGTGATACTTGTGTTTAAGGAGGAATGAACGGCTGTTCATTTTAAGAACAACAATATGGATATTGTATTGTTTTTAAAAATTGCATTTTAAAAGCTTTATATTTATAAGTGCGATGTTAAAGATCTATACCTCATAGCGTTTTAAATCGTTATATGCAAATTCGTTTCCTCATCATTGCATCGTTATTGGCAATAAATACAAAAACGTTATGGTCGCAGCAAATCATTTTTCATTTGGTACCCCCGCCGGAGGATTATCCGCGGACCTGGATAGTAGACATGGTACAGGATGCACAGGGTTATATGTGGTTCGCGTCGGCCCAGGGGCTCGACCGCTTTGATGGCTTTAATATAACCCGCTACTCGCATGACCGTTCAAACAATAATTCAATCGCAGATAATAACGTCTCAAGTATTTGCGCCGATTCAAGTGGAGTAATATGGGCCGGCACAGGTGGTTATGGGCTTGATAAATTTGACCCGGTAAAAAATGTATTTACGCATTTTAAACATCAGCCTGGCAATAAAACAAGCCTGGTCAATAATACGGTTACTGCTATCATAGAAGATCATGAAAAAAATCTTTGGATAGGCACGTATGGCGGGCTTGAACTTTTAGATAGAAAAACCGGTAGTTTCATCCATTACGCCCATGATGACAATGATCCCTCAAGCCTTAGCAATAATCATGTACGTGCTATATATGAAGACAAACAGGGAACTATTTGGGTGGGAACAGGCAGCCCTTTTGTAAACGACGAAGGAGTGGTTCCGGATGAAGGAGGACTAAATCGTTTGGATAAAAAAACCGGGAAATTTATTCGCTACCTCCATGATCCCAAAAACCCACGCAGCCTTGTTGATAACAGGATCAGAGCCATTTTTGAGGATAGCCATGGAAATTTTTGGGTCGGTACTGCCGGTGATGGTTTACATTCTTTGGATCGTGCAACAGGTATTTTTACACGGTACCCTTATGATGGGAAGCACCAAAAATTGAGCCGGCCACCTGTAAGAAAACTTTTTCCATGGTGTGATGATCACATAACCTTTATTTCAGAAGATGCCTCGGGTGCTTTATGGATCGGAACTTTTTCCGGTGGTGTTAACCGCTACGATCCTGTAACCAAAAAAATAACATTCTATGGATGGCAGGAACCGCATCTGCCCGGAGGTTTTAATGATTTCAACGGGTGGTGTGCGTACACTTCCAGGGATGGAGTTCTCTGGATAAGTACGATGATTGGAAACTTATTTCGTATCGATCCTTTTCATCATAATTTTCCTTATCACAACCTGAACGAAGATACCCAGGCAACAGTTGAAGACAGTACCGGAACGATTTGGATAGGCACTGAAAGCGGGCTCCTTAGAACGCAGAAAAATGGAAAAATCGAAAGAAAATATGTTTACAACTCATCTGACAGCAACAGTATAAGTAATAGCTATGTGAACAATATATGCATAGATGAACATGGTAAATTTTGGATAAGTACTTATGGTGGGGGCTTTAATTATTTTGACCCTGTAACGGAAAAATTCATACGCTTTCAGCATGAACCGGGAAACAGCAATAGTTTAATAAATAATACAATTAACATTATTTATAAGGACAGAAAACAAAACCTGTGGACCGGAACCGACGTGGGTTTAGATAAAATGGAAATTAAAACGGGGAAGTTTACTCACTATCAACACAGTTCAACAGATACAAATAGCCTTATTGATAATGGCATTGATTGTTTTCTGGAAGACAGCAGGAGCCAGTTATGGATCGGATGCAGAGCAGGAATAAACGTGTTGGATAATACAACAGGGAAGTTTAAGCATTATCTTAAAGGTAATGGTATAGAGAGCATTTTTGAAGATGCCACCGGTACTATTTGGGCGAGCACTTACCGCAAAGGGCTGTTTAAGTTTGATTCTTATACGGAGAATTTTATTCCTTTTGTTAATCCAAATACAGGATTAACTATCAACAACGTGCTATCTATTATTGAAGACGATCAAAAAAACTTATGGTTATTCGGTATTAATAATATTAGCAGGTTAAACCCAAAACGGGATCTGTTGGTAACATATGGCAGGGACTATGGTGTAAGAAGAAATCAAAACGGTTTGGCAAGAACCACCAAGGGGCCCTCCGGAATTATTTTAAGCGGAGACCAAAGCGGCTATTATATTTTTTCGCCTGATAGTCTTATCTCAAACCCGGCACCGCCACAGATAGTTATCACTAATTTTTTTCTTGGAGAACAATTAATTAAACCGGGTGACAAAAGTCCATTGAAAGTCCCCTTATCTCAAGCTAAGGAAATACAGCTTAACTATAAGCAAACTATTTTTTCTTTCGACTTTGATGTGTTGCATTTCAGTAATCCTGAAAACAATCAACATCTTTTTATGCTTGAAAATTATGATAACACGTGGCGAAGTAGCGGAACTGAAAAAAAAGCATTTTATTTTAATGTACCACCGGGGAATTATACATTTCGTGTAAAAGCAGCAAACAATGTAGGCGTATGGGCTGAAAAAAGCATCAGCATTATCATTATTCCACCCTGGTGGCAAACATGGTGGTTTTGGACCATAGCGGGACTCCTGGCAGTACTTTCTGTTTATACAATTGTAAGAATAAGGGTGAGGGTGGTTAGAAAGGCGGAGCGATCCAAAGCAAGGCACGAAAAACAACTCCTCGAACTCGAAGCCAAAGCCCTTCGTGCACAAATGAACCCGCATTTCATTTTCAACTGCATGAATTCAATCAAATCGCTGATACAGAAAAATGAACAGGAAAAAGCAATTGAATATTTAACCACTTTCTCAAAACTTATACGTACCATTTTTCAAAATTCTGACAAAAGAGAAATTAGCCTATATGACGAAATTGAGACCTGCCGCCTTTACACGCAACTCGAAAGCATGCGCTTTGGTAACAAACTCAATTACAGTTTCGACATTGATGAACAAACTGATTTTAAATCCGTAATGGTTCCACCTTTAATACTCCAGCCATTTATTGAAAACGCCATATGGCACGGACTTATGCCTAAAGCAGAAGGAGGAATGATTTATGTTCGTGTAACAGAAAAAGGAAATAAAATTTATTGTATTGTAGAGGACAATGGAATCGGCCGCAGCGTTTCAATGCAAAATAAATTTAATGATCCGGCATCCGGGCACCAATCAAAGGGGATGCGGCTTACACAATCAAGATTGGAATTAAACAACTCGCTCAATCAACGCAATGCAACGGTTGAAATAATTGATAAAACAAATGATATAGGCGAGTCTGCAGGTACGAAAGTGATACTTGTTTTTAATGAAGAATAACTAATCACCCGCTCCGATAGAACTATTTCAGGCATTTAGTGATTTTGTGAATACATTTTAGCGATCATCATCAATGAAAAAAAAGAAGCGATCACATGCTGCTTTACAGGCTCAGTATCTTTTCGTATCCACACAAAAAAAGGGTCAGAAAGATTTCCCTGTGTTCCAAACTTTAATGCAGCCACGCGATCACCCTTTGTATTATTTACAAAAACACCCTTTTGCATTTGCCAGAAATATTTATCGCCTGGTGTACCATAGCTCGTCATAATCGGTTCTGCATACAGCGAGTCTGCGCCCGTTACCATGTATCCCGATGTGTTCTTTATCGTGAGATCGGATGTCTCATTCCTGCCAAAACTATCCTCTATCAGAAAACGCCAGGGTACCGTGTCATAAGAGGTTGCTATTATGCCGGAGATAATTGTTTTGTAACCGATAATTCCGCCTGGTGCGTTGCCGCCACTAATCAGTTCACCAAAAAATGTAGGATTTTTTTCTTTCGAGATCCTGTAAATAGAAAACAGCAGTTGAGCCGTGTCCGTTTCCTTTGCAACGATCGTTCTGAATGCTTTTGCTTTTTCCACTGTTTCATATTTGCTGAAATCCCAGTCCCACCCCAGTCCATAAGTGGATGGAGTTAAGCCGACATAAGAACCGGTCTTTGTTCTCTTTTTAAAAACCGGTGAATCGGTTTTTTCAACACCTGATGTAGTGTACGGCCCGAATTCAGGTTTACCCAGGCCAAGCCCTTTATTCAGTTTCACTTTCCACTTTTCGCTGTTGGCTTCAAGTGCAGAATCCAATGGCTTCGATTTATTTTTTTGTGATAAAGCGGAATAACTGCAAAAAATAAAAATCACAGATAATAATAAAACGGTACACCTGGAATTTGTCTTCATGAAGATGTTTTAACGGATCACAAGATCAATACGTTTAGCAACTGTTTTGTTGGGGATTCTTTGCAAGCATTAGTTTAAAATGTATCTTAAAGTTATTGATATTTTATGTTTAGAGAACAGGAAAGAGCTATGGGTTTATAAAACATCTTAATCAACCAGGCAGGAATATTTTTTTACAACGTGCGCAGCTCCAACTCCACCGCTTTCCGCCTTTCCATATCGCCGTTGACCATAAATTTTCCTCTTTTGCCTGTAATTCCAAAAATGAAACCCCCTACAACGCCGGCTGCTGTTCCCGAAAGAATTGCTATCGCTGCAGCATTATCTCCCTGCCAAAAGCTTGTGCCTTATCGGCAAACCACCCACATATTTATTTTCAGGATTATTTTGAAAACTGTCTATTATTTTACGAAGCCTTGTTTTCGTTTCCGGTGAAAATCCTTGTGCCGGGCAGTAATCTATTGTCAATGACAACACAAAAGAGATCGCGAACAGAATTAGCCTGAAAGAGAAGAATTTAGTTTTCATACAAAAGTTTTAATGAATGAATGTTGATTGTTTCAGGAGAAATGCCGTACGAATCTATTTTTAAGCATGGGCGTATTCCAACAGCCATTTTACAGTTTGGTTTTTTGAATTGACATCAGGTGGGATTTTTTTTACAGGAAGCTCATAACATGAAGGCCGCCGATTGCAATGACGCATTCATTTTTGCAAAAAATGCAATTTCTACTTCCGGGCATTATCCTGATTTGCAAATACTGCTGAAATAATCCATTTGGGTTGCATCAATCAATTTGTAAATCGCCGGGTTTGATAAGAGCTTTGTAATGCCAATTATTTATCCTGCCTAAAAATTTGAGTTATGAAACCTGCTTTACCTGCTTTTTTCTTCCCGGTTGTTACCGTGGTTAACAACAGCAAAAGATCATGGGAAAATTTCTTCATCGGGTTTGTGATCATTATCGGCATAATCGCCCAGGCACTCGTGTTTGTTGTATATAAGCTTGCCTACCATGCCGAACCTGTGAACCCGGGCTTCTCGTTTATTTTGTGGGTGGCCGCCATTTCGCCGGTTATGCTTATGATGATCATTATCAGGTTGCGCAAGAAAGCAGTGCAAAACCATAAGCATCAAAATAACCGGATCAAAAAAACAATTCTCCAGTTGGAAGCCAGGGCGCTGCGGGCGCAAATGAATCCTCATTTTATTTTTAATTGTATGAATTCGATAAAGCAATTGATACAACAAAAAGATGAAGACAAAGCGATAGCCTACCTCACGGCTTTTTCAAAATTGATGCGGGCCATTCTTCAGAATTCTGACAGAAAAGAAATTTCTTTATTTGAAGAAATAGAAACATGCCGCCTATACACGCAGTTGGAGAGCATGCGGTTTAGTAATAAACTCAGTTATGCATTTGATATTGATGAAACGCTGGATCTGAAATCCGTTATGGTGCCTGCTTTGATCATGCAGCCATTCATTGAAAATGCGATATGGCATGGTATTATGCCAAAAAAAGACGGGGGCAGGTTAACAGTAGCAATCACCAAAACCAATCATACAATAAGCTGCATTATTGATGATGATGGTATCGGCAGGAAGATGTCCATGCAAAATAAAGTTCAACGATCAACATCCACATACCAGTCAAAAGGCATACACCTTACGCAAACAAGGTTGCAGTTAAGCAACGCTTTGAACCAGCGGAATGCAAGCGTTGAAATAATTGATAAAACAAATGAGAATAATGGAGTTGTAGGCACTAAGGTAATACTAGTATTCAACGAGGAGTAATTAACTGGCAATTTCCAATGCCAGGCCAACATAATTTGCCACAAAAAAATTCTTTAGTAAGCCGTAACCGTTATGTTATCAACCAGCAACCTCCATTTATTAAAAGATATTAGGAGCCGGTAGGAACAGTTTATAATTTCATATTTCTTTCGATGAAATAAAATACCTACACCGGAAGCGAAAATTATGATCATCAGAAAAACTTTCATCTTACTAATTCTTTTATTCTCGATCTTTCTCAGCGGATGCCTGTACACCTTCTATCCAATCTTTACGGAAAAAGACATTGTATTCAATAAAGAACTCTTAGGATTTTGGAACTATGGGGACAGTTCAAAAAACGGTTTATTTGAATTCAGAAGAATATCGGAAACAGAAAAGAAAGAATTATCCGGAAATATCAGTAAGCTTTCGGACAAAGGTTATTTCGTAGTATGGAGAGATAAGAAGAAGCAGGTGAATTCGGCATACTTTGTTTTCCTCGTAAAGATTGGTACGCATTATTACTTTGATTTTTTTCCTTCAGTGTCAAATAATCAGATATATGTTGACGATTTATTCAGATACCATTTTGTAACGCTGCATTGTCCTTACAAGATCATTCTCCATGATAAGGATCATTTCGAATTAAAGCAGCTTGAAGAATCTTTTCTTGATAAATTAATAGAGAACAAACAGATCCAGATAAGATATCTTGATCGAAGTGAGCCGAATGGCGGCAGGGTTATATTGTCACCCACCGCAGAACTTCAACAATTTTTAACTAAATACGGTGATAATGAGAAAGCGTACAACAAGGATAATTCTTACTACTGCACACATCTACATAATAAATAAAAGTTACCTGGTATGAAAAGCATTGTTCATTTTATTTTCTTTTTTATAATTCTTGTCCAGCTTAATTCCTGCCTTACAACCATGCAGCCTTTGGTTACTGATGAAAACATCATTACAGACGACAGGGTAACAGGAACATGGATAGATTCAGGAAGAGAAATCACGGTGCAAAAATTTTTTAATAGTAAATTTTATCAGTCAGTTAAGTCAGACATGCGTCTTTCGGTTGCCGATTCTTTATTTCTTATGAAATATTATATAGCAAATTATACACAAAGCGATCTTGAATATTGGTGGGCTTTTGGGCTGATGCGTATTAATAAACAAGTATATCTTAATCTCTTTGCTTTAAAGTGCACTGACAATGAAAATAATGAGGTTTATTTTCCTTATGGGGGTAGGGCGCTGGAAACATATAGCATAGCAAAACTGGAATGGAAGGGTAACGATTTAATCAGTGTTCATTTTCTTAACGGTGATTGGATTAAGAAAATGATATTGGCAGGTAATATAAGAATAAAGTATGAGTATGATCCTTTATTCGGTTCTTTTGCAATCACTGCGTCTTCTGAAGAATTAGAGCAGTTCTTACAAAAGTATGGGAACGATAAAAGGATTTACAGCGATGAATATACTCGCACAATAACACGCAAAGACAAACTATATGTCACTAAAAACAATTAAAATAAATGATATCCGGATCCGAATAGTGTTGCACATTTCTTTTTGGCTATTGTCGTACTTTGTTTTCCTGCAGGTATTTAAAACCGGCGTGACAGCGGAGAAAATTGATTATATCTATACATGCCTGTTCCAGGCTTCCGTCATTCCTGCCGTGTACATAAATCTTATTTTTCTTCTGCCTACCCTCGAGAAAAAAAGACATTGGAACCGGTACCTGTCATCTGTTATTTTTTTGATCATCATTTTTTCCCTACTTAATTATAGCTTTTTTAAAACATGGTCGAACATAATCCTGCCGGATTATTTTTTCATTTCTTATTTCCATTACTGGCAAGTTGTTCTGTTCTTTGTTGCATATCTCTCAATTACTTCTTTATTAAAGCTTTCAAAATCATGGTTTGCAGTAAATGAATTAAAAAAAGAACTACTTATTGCAGAGAAGCAAAAAGCTGAACTCGAATTGAAAGCCCTGCGGGCTCAAATGAATCCGCATTTTATTTTTAACTGCATGAATTCTATCAAAGCACTTATTCAGCAGGACGAAAAAGATAAAGCCGCCGATTATCTTACTACTTTTTCCAAACTTATCCGCACCATTTTTCATAATTCCGACAAAAAGGAAGTCACATTATATGATGAAATAGAGACTTGCCGGTTATACACGCAGCTTGAAAGCATGCGGTCTAGCAATAAATTCAGCTATGAGTTTGCTGTGGACGAAACGCTGGACCTAAAATCCGTTATGGTGCCTGCATTAATTCTTCAACCTTTTATTGAAAATGCCATATGGCACGGTATCATGCCAAAAAAAGATGGGGGACGATTGACAATAAAAATCGGCAAAACAGATCATAATATAAATTGCATTATTGATGATGATGGCATTGGCAGAGATGTATCAATGCTGAATAAATCCAGCAGCAATCACTATATACATCAGTCAAAAGGAGTACGGCTTACACAAACACGCCTGGAATTAAGCAACGTTTTAAATCAACGAAATGCAACTGTTGAAATCATCGATAAAACCGACAGCATGAATGCACCCGCCGGTACCAAAGTGATACTTGTGTTTAATCAAGAATAACCAATCGCGGCTGTGATAATATCATGGATATTTAATTTTTCTGTGAATACATGTCAGCTATCATCAGCAACGCAAAAAAAAAGCGATCGCGTGTTGCCTTACAGGTTCTTTGTCCTGTTGCCAGAGATGTGATTCGATCAAATTCCAACTTCCAACTTCCAATTCATCCTTTTATTTTACCACAGCTATTTTTTGCGATTCATTCGTAGCATTGTTTTTAAGATAATATATGCCGGGAAGCAAAGCGGCAACATTTATAATATCGTTTTTATTAACCTTTTTAGTAAGCATAATTTTACCTCTCTCGTCTGTAAGAGACACTGTTGCTTCATTATTTATTGAGATGTGTAAAATATTCCCCGCAGGATTGGGGTAAACTTTAAAACCTGTTGATGCACTGGTTGCTGCATCAGCATTTTGTGAAGAAGCTATAACTGAAGATATACCTGTTCTGTCATTTAACTGAACTATCCAGTAATCACCGGAACCCCTGCTGTTTTCTGTTTTCTCACCGGAAATGTCAGACGATGAGACGCCACCCAGCAGAAATTTATTTTGTTCAATTTCCACGATACTTCTCAGATATTCATCATTTGAACCGCCAAATGCTTTATTCCAGAGCACCTTTCCCTTTTTATTAATTTTTATCACCCAATAATCATTACCGCCCCTGCTGTATTCTGTTTTATTTCCTGAAATTGGTGAAGTGGATCCGCCGCCAAAAATGTATCCTTTGCCATCAAGCGTTGAATCTACTTCCCACAGTTCACTCTCATCATATAATCCACCAATGGTTTTATCCCAGACTTTATTTCCTTTTTTGTCAATCTTCACCACCCAAAAATCATATCCGCCCCAGCTATTGGCAGTTTTTTCGGCTGATGCATTTGAGTTGGAATTACCACCCAGGAGATAGCCTCCGTCGCTTGTTTGTATCAATCCGCGACAATAATCATCCTGCGCACCTCCGATCGTTTTATCCCATTGTATCTGCCCGTTTTTATTAAGTTTTACTACCCAGTAATCACTACTATAACCACGATTGTTTTCTGATTTTTCCCCCGAAATATTTGACCCTGAAAACCCGCCGAGAATTACGCCGCCATCTTTTGTAAGTTGTACCGGGCTGCAGAGATCATAGTCGCTGCCGCCAATCGTTTTGTCCCATAATTTATTTCCGTTTACATCCACTTTAACTACCCACATATCAAAATTTCCCCTGGTATCTTCGGTTTTTTCTCCGTATGCATAAGAATCGGAAGAACCAGCCAGTATATAACTTCCATCTGCAGCCTGCACGATATTATCAATAAGTTCAGTGCCCAATCCTCCATAGGTTTTATCCCATTGGATGTTCCCTGTACTATCCAGCTTTACCAGCCAGTAATCTGTATTGCCGCGGCAGTAATCTGTTTTTTCTCCTGATATATTTGATGAGGATTCCCCGATCAATGCATAGCCTCCATCGTTTGTTTGAATAACCGATTTAAAGTTATCATTACCATCTCCGCCAATAGTTTTTTCCCAGAGGATTTTTCCATTACGGTTTGCTTTGATGATCCAATAATCATTAAATCCTCTGCTGTTCTGTGATTTTTCTCCGGAGACATTTGAATATGAAAAACCACCTGCAATGTACCCGCCGTCTTTTGTTAAACACAGCTTTCTTAATTCATCATAATTACTGCCGCCGAATGTTTTTTGAGTACCAAGAACCGGCTGTGAAAATGCATGGGCATGAAGTATGCATATAAAAAGTACAGCACCTATATATTTATGTTTCATGATTTTAAATTTTTATGATTAAACGGATGTTGTTCATTGATTTTTTTAATGTAGCATTTGTCTGACAGCTACAGGACAATATTGCCTGAAAGCTTCATGTGTTTCCGGTAAAGAAGGATACACTTTACCATGTAGCATTTTTGTTGTCAATTGTGGTATAACAAATGGAAACAGGAATAAAACCTGCGGACACCAACTGCCCGCAGGTTTGAGTTCTACAATTTTACAAGTTTGAGCACTTTTATATTTTGTCCTTGTCTTATTTCAACCAGGTAAGTGCCTGCCTTATATTGTTTGCCGAGTTGAATGCTCTCGCCGACACTTATATCCGTTTTTGATTCAACTACTCTGCCGGCAATATCCATCACGCTTATGCTCAGCTTTTCAATCTTCTCAGGACTTTTAACGTTGAGATTGAAGTAGGTGTACGATGGATTTGGCATGGCTGTTACTTCAAACTTTCCAGGCAGTTTTAAATCTGATGAAGCGATGCCTTCATTAGTAACAATACTGGTTGCAGACGTAGATATAATAACAGAGGCGCTTATTTGATTTTTATAAAGGTTACCTGGTTTGGCTATAACCCTGAATTTTGCAGTTTGATTACCACCTAACGCTACCTTGAATTTTTCCTGTGCGATACCACGTGTATGGTCCTTGTTAAGGAGGGTAATATCAGAAGTTGTTTTGCTGTTTGCACTTAGAATAACTGCGCCCGGTGTAATTGGTTCAATGGTGAAAGTAACGGAGGCATTGGTTACATCACCCCTGTAACCGTCATCTATATCAGTGAGGCGTACAGACACCGGTATAGTTAATTCTGTTTTTTGTGTATTGATCACCTTGGCGCCGGTGTATTCCAACAAAACATCTTCTTTTCCAAACGGTAATTGCGTGAATGCTTTTTTCTTAAACTGAACTGCATTACTTGTACCGCCGTTAAAAATTGCTGTAACTTTTCCTTCTTCTTTAGTTAGTGAAGTTGTTGCAAGGGAATCAAGAAAGCCTTTGGTTATTTGCTTATTGAGCGTTGCAATAAGATTACCATAACCATCATCTGCCATACCAACGGTTCCTAAATTTATTTGCCCCACCTTAAATGTTACGTCTGTTGCCGGAATGCAGCCATAATAATAACTCGCTGCTCCTATAATACCCGAAGTAAATGTTGCCACATCGCTGTATTGCACAGGTGCCGGGTTCACGGTAACAAACGAAGTGGTAACAAACGGGGCAATGGTTACAGTTGCTGTTCCGCTTGCAGTATTACCGCT
Organism: Parafilimonas sp.; assembly: GCA_036274175.1. Taxonomy (GTDB): domain Bacteria; phylum Bacteroidota; class Bacteroidia; order Chitinophagales; family Chitinophagaceae; genus Parafilimonas. The sequence goes on along the minus strand of DASUGF010000045.1, from coordinate 90,997 downwards.
GACATCTGTTGCGTAGACTGTTACCAGGTGACTGCCAATGCTGTTACAATCAAAATAATAGGCGTCGGCAGAAACGTTAGATAATCCGCAATTATCGGTCAGGCTTGCAATTAGATCATAAGGATTCAGAAAATAATAGCCCGCACTGGTAAGCGCAATTGTTGTATCTTTTGTTATTAATACAGGTGGTACGTTTTCGGTTACCGTTACAGGGAAAGAACAGTTTTGCTGGTTGCCGAAGTCATCTGTGGCAGTTACATAAACATCGGTTGTTCCCGGATAGAAATATGTTCCCGGCTCCTGGCTGTATGTGATGGTGACATTGGAACCACAACCGGCAACGGCAGTTGCGGTAAAGTTGACTATTGCACTGCATTGGCCTGAATCTAAATTTACGGTTATAGGATCAGGACAGGTGAGTGAAAGGGGTGTAAACGGTGCACAAGAGCCGGTGATATATCCTTTGACCCAATTGGAGGTGGGTCCACTTAATGCAAAGTTTTTCATTGTGCCATAATCACCATAATCATTATTAAGATTGACTTCAGTCAAATTTTTACAGCCGGCTATCCCCTGGTTAAACTTATAATAGGCTACCAGTCCCGGCGTATAATCAGCTATTTCGCAATGCAGGTTATTTTGTATTTGAGACGGGCAAATAGCTCTGTCCCAAACCCGCACTTCATCCATCTTGCCGTTAAAATGACGGGTATAATTTACAAAGTCGCTTGTAAAAGCACCGAGCATGAAATTTTCATAATCAGCATAATGTAGGTTAGGCGAGGTAAGGAGCGTTTGCACAAAGCTGCCGTTCACATATAAATTAAGTTCTGTATTGGACTGTACGAAAGCAATATGTGTCCATGTATTTAAAGGTACCTTGTAGGATGATTTTACAATTCCAACATTAGGATGGAAGGTAGTAACATAACCCTCCGTATCCAACTGCACCTGTATACCTCCGTTGAGATTCCTTTCATCTCCAAATATCCATGAACCCAGGCCATCATCATTGGTATATGCTCTTAGTTTTATCCAGGCTTCAAAGCTGTACTGACCATAATTTCCACCCTGAATCGGGTACATATATTTCAGATCTACAAAATCATCAATGCCATCAAAATCCAATGCGCCGCCCGGTGTGCCTCCGGTCGCTGTTACATTAAAATAGGCTCTTTGTAAAGGATTGCTTGCCAAACTGTATACTGCTGTTGTTGTTCCGGCATTAAATTTTTTACCACTTAGGGTGCCAACGCCTGAATCCGTTGTGGCGCCATATGTTTGATAATACACTTTTGGGTGCAGGTTGGATGGAGTAATAACGGGATCTATATTATTAACGATTGCGGTACATTCACCAACAGGAACCTGTGCTGTTTGATCTCCCGGCCCGTCAATTGTTACATGTTTACCGTTAATTAATAATCGCACGGCGGAAATGCCCATATACGAGTTTGAATTACCGTTTCCGGTAAAACCCCCTGCAATTATTTTTCCATCTGGCTGTATAACGCACGAAGCGGCAAAATCCTCAAAACCATCAGTCCAATTCCCAAAATCAATTATTGATCTTCCATGGGCGCCGAAGCCATCATCTAATGAACCATCTGTATTATACCTTAATATTTGATAATTACCGGCACCACTATACGCTAAGTAATTATTTGCACGATTTCCCCCTGCCTGAATTATTTTTCCATCTTTTTGTATGATAAGATTACCGGAGCCTGCATTAACTTCATTGGGTTGTGAATATATGTGAATACCATTTCCATTAAAACTGTTATCCAGGCTGCCTGCAGCAGTAAACCTTATTAAAACAATATTGGTGTTATTATTAATCATATACTCCTGAGAGCCACCTACCAAAATCGCCCCGTCATCCTGCAATGCTACAGAACTGACGTAATCATTATCAGAACCCAAATCAACAGTTGCAATACCATCATCATTAAAATTACTATCAAATGTTCCGTTGGTGTTTAACCTCGCCACCATAAAATGAGGTATATAACCCTCGTGTGAGTAGAAGGTTCCGGCTACGACTATTTTACCATCCGGTTGTGCGACTGCGGATGTGGAACTTTCATCACTGCCAAAAAGGTTATTTATTTTTATCCCGTCATTGTCATAATTGTTGTCATAGCTGCCATCCGTATTTAATTGAACAGTTGATAAATCAAAACTATAGCCATTCACACTATCGTTAAAGAATGTGTAGCCGGCAATTATAATTTTCCCACCTTGATTTAAGATAACTGAACTTGCAAGATCCTGGCTAATATTAGCAGAACCATTAATGCCGGTAAGATTCGAAAGGTCAATTAGTTTTTTGCCATTACCATTAAAACTGTTGTCTAATGTACCATCCGGATTAAGCCTTGCTATTGCCATGTCATAATAATTTTCTGTATTATTGGAATTGTTATAATAATAGTCGTTTGCATATCCAACTACTATTATTTTTCCATCAGGCTGTAATACGATATCAGTAGCATAATCATTACTTAACGTGTCAGGTAGTGAAAAATCGACAAACGTTTTACCATCATTGCTAAAGCTGTTATCGGGCGTACCATCGGCATTTAATCGTACGATGGCAAAATCAACCGTTGCGGCTGCATTAGAATAGTCCACACCATCACCAGCCATTATTATTTTTCCGTCTGGCTGCAATGCCATTGCGTACGCGGCGCCTACATATCCACTGGGATAGGAATTATCCGGGGCAAGAAATTTTCCGCCATTTGCAAAACTGGTGTCAAGCGCACCGGGTTGTGCATACAATATTGTTTGAAAACACCAATAGCAAACTACTATTGTAAATATCTTTTTCATAATCATTTTTTAAGTGGTGAGGAATCAGGAATTGCTGTGCCTGTCGATAGATTAAGCTGTTTCGCCACAACTTGTGGAATTGCAACTGGCGGCCTTCCGTTTTTACGGTCTTCATTAGTAACCCATTCCGCCAGTTTATAAGCATTTTCTTTGGTTTTAAAACCAAGAGGGCTATGTGAAAAAGGATCAGATAGCTGTGAATAAACAGGTTTATCGCCTTTCATGATAAAGAACCCGAATGTGTTGCCCGGGAGAGGCACCAACCGGATGGTGTAGCCATTAACTTCCCGCTTGTCTTTTTCGGGATTAAATTTTTCAACTTGCTGGGCGTGTGCAACGGTGATACTAAACATTAATACCCATAAAAAAGCAGTGTGTTTGTATTTCATACAGATAGATTTTTTTGACTGAGAAAATGTTTAATTAAGGCGCAGTTTTAAAAATGAATTTTCAGTTAGCATAAGAATTTATCAATGTGATCGAATGCCGCATTAATCATAATAACCACTGCATAATACGTGAAACCTGGTGTTTTGTCTATGCAGCGTTGAGGTAAATTACTATTGTCATTTGCATTTGTAAATACCGGCTTTACAGCTGATTATTTTAATTATATAACCGGTGGGTTTGAATTGACAAAATGAAATTTATACATTATCAACTGAAAAAATGCTTCTGAAAGTGTAGCCTGTTCGTGTTTCATACAGATAGATTTTTGATTTAAAAAATGTTTATAAGCGATAGTTTATAAGAATGGCTCTTCAACTCGAATAGAAATTTGTCAACGTTCGAAATGTCTGTTCCGGGCTTTTGTTCGTATTCCAATCTTAAGGATCATTTGAATGATCCGCCATACACGATTGCAATTTCTGCTGATTCTGCAAAAGAGATTTTCAGTTTTGATTCAAGAAATATCAATTTTAATTCATGACGCCTGAACATAATTGTTCATTGAATTGAACATACCGGCCTGTGCATATTTTTTTGGGGTGATCTTGTAAAACTTTTTAAAGCATTGTGTGAAATACGAGGGCGTTTCAAATCCGCATAAATACGCTGCTTCCGAAACATTTTTGCCTGCTAACAAAAGAATGGCTGCTTTTTGCAGTCTGTATCTTCTTATTATTTCATTAGGAGACAATCCTGTGCGTAATAACAATTTCCTGTTGAGCGTGCTTTTGCTCATGGCAAGATTCCTGGCTAAAAATCCTACCGACAATGATGAAGTGTCGAGGTTATTTTCAATGATTGCGTACAGGCTTATTAAAAAGTCATCTGTTATTTTAAAGAATTCCGGTGTTGGTCTCTCAAAGGCCGATTGTTGCAGAAATGTATAAAGCCGGTAAAATAAATGTGTGTGCATAATTCATTTATTAATACCCAAACCTATGCAGGTACTTAGCTGTTAAATAATTGGTTATTGATAGCTGTTTTCTTTACAGTGGCAGAATCAAATAAAAAGGTCAGTGCGGGCTGGAAGGGGATGCAATAAAATATAAAAACTGCTGTTAAATTGGTTTTATAAATAAAATTCAATAAAAAGAGGTTCCATTTGTTGCAGAAAATACTAAAACTTATACCTGTACTACCCAGTAAAAAACAGCTTGATACTTCAAAATGCTTTGATTGTTATTTTATGAACCAGGTTTTATGCGAGTTTGCTTTAAGCTAATAACTGTTAGCTAACCATTAATGCATAATCGAAGTAATAGGTGTACTGTCTTTGCATATTTTCAAAAAGGTATGAAATGATCTCCCGGTCTTCTAAACCTGAGAAAAGCTTTATCAGCTAAGTATAAGAAGGAATTAAATGTTGAATCCTGGTCAGCATTTTTCATACTTCCAGTTTCGCCCTTTCCCTTCAGCGATCCATTCAACAGCCGTTTCGATACGTTTTATTTTTGTAGATTCAGTTTTGGCTTCGGTTATCCATTCAATATAATCTTTCCTTTTGCCGGGAGAGAAATTATCAAAGACAGTTTGCGCTTTTTTATTCTTCTTTAAAGCGGCTGCGAAATCAACCGGCATTTTTAATTCCGAAGCGGCAACTTTTTTTCTCGCCGGGAGTTTCACATCGTTTTCATTCAGCTTTGCTGCTTCTTTTATATAAGCGATTAATATTTTGTCTGCAGGCAGATCTTTCAAAGAAGTAATTCTGTCAAAATTTCCCATAGCTCCTCTTTCTTCAACCTGCAAAATTTTTTCGGGATCCTTCATCAGCTTTGCCTTCCAAAATAAAAATGTGCAGTGTTCTTTAAATGCAGCCATGCCACAAAGCGCATTTCCTTTGTAATCAAAATAAGGCATACCCCATTTGATCGTTTCCTCCACACCGGGGCAGGCTTTATGTACTAATTGCCGTAAATGTTTTAATACAGGTTTTGCAAAATCAGCTTTCTTTTCAATATAAGCGTCAATACGCGGATCAATGGCAGGCATAAATAAAAAATTAGTAACCAAATTTAAACAAACTGAAAAAAATATTACCTGTTAAGACTTTTTCGGTGCATAATATTTTGGCATGTTCACCAGCAACACGCCAAATAAAATAAGGATCAATGACGATATTACTGTAAGATTCACCGGCTCATTAGCCAGCAACGCGCCGAGCAATACCGCAACAACAGGATTTACATACACATGAGTGCTCACCTCCACTGCGGGCAGTACACTTAAAAGATAGATGTAAGAAAGATATGCTATTAACGAACCCATAAAAACAAGGTACACCAAAGCAATGATGCTTTGAGGCGATACCTGTGCGATCGAAAATGTTTCCCACTCTCCCCCTGCAAAGCTTATCACCAGACATACTGTTGAAGTGGCAAGTAATTGTATGCTTGCGTTCATAAGTAAAGAAGCATTTGACGTTTTATATTTTGAGATCAAGGAGCCTGTTGTCCATCCAACTTCCCCGGCTAAAATGGCAACGATCCCCAAAGCAGCGTGCCCGGGTATATTTAATCCGGTTGTGTCTGTATTTGAAAAATTTGTCAGCAGCACTACGCCAATAAAACCAACCAATAAGCCTATAATAATTATTTTATTGCTGAAATAATAATTCCATTGACTTTTATCACACAAAACAAACAGGAACGGCAGGAATGTTACCATGATGGCAGCAGTACTGCTTGGCACATATTGCTCGGCCCAGGCAACAGAAACAGTTCCGCCGCCAAGCATTAATACACCGCAGATGCTGTTATTGATAAAAGACCTTCGATCAGGCAATGGTTTTCTTTTCAATAAACAATAACTCAGCAACAGTATTCCGGCAATGAAAAATCGTGCTGCTGAAAACAGAAAAGGAGGAATGGTTTTAATGCCGAACCTTAACACAACATATGTTGAACCCCAAACAAAATAAATGGCTGCAAAGGCCAGCAGTATTTTTATGCGGTTATTGCTCATTGCTTATACTTCAGTCATTTACCTGTTGAAAACTTTACAGTACCAACTGCAAATGTGAAACTTACTGTAGCCAGATCTAAAAATTTGCCGCAACAGCGTAAACATATAAAACAACAAAGTTTATTTTGGTGGAATAGCTGCTGAATTGAAGTAAACCAGTTTATTCCAATTTATTGAACCATTGTCAAGGCAAAATGTGTCGGCAAATTCTTTAGTGAATTTGTTTATCATTTGTGAATATGACTGTATAAAATCGTCATTTCTCTCTTTTGCTTTATGCCCGAGTGGCTCGATTATTTTGGTATAAAGTTCAGGGTCACCGGAAATGAACTCCCAAAATTTTGAAGTACACCCTCTATCCTAATTAAAAAGCTAAGCAATCGAAGATGAAATGGTTTCTGTTATCGCGTCTGAAATCACATCGTACCAATTGATTTTTTCTTCAATAGCTCTTACAACCTCTCTAATTTCATTATCTGATAAGTCTCGTTCCAATTCTTCATTAGCTATAGTTTGTATATCTGTAACCGTAAGAGCATAAATGATTTTATTATTTTTCATTTTCACTTTTTTAAGGATAAAATCTATTCTGCCGGTGTTAAATTATTGCATTTGCTATCACCCAAAAATAAGTCTGTTCTTATTTCCATATAATAGATACTGTTTACACAAATATAAATCCTTTGTTTAGCCAATGCCAAAAATCTTAGTAACATTAGCGGACTAAAAACTTTCAGCTTCAACAGAATAATATATTATACCAGTATTGTCTGGTTAACTTGGGCTAAAGCCCGTTGGATAAGGATTTCCGCTATATAACCCCAGGCTTAAGCCTGGGGCTAGTGAAAACCAAGCCCATCAAGGGCTTTAGCCCAGGAATTAAAATTTTAGTCGGACAACAATGATATTATACGTTAAAAAAGATTTGTTTCAATCATAAGCTCATTAAACTACTTAACGAGTTAAGTAAATTTGTTAACTGAAAACATTGCATGCCTTTTTCATCTATGCTAAATAACAACAGAATCAAATTCCTCCCTTTAGGGAGGCCAGGAGGGTTTTATGCCATATTATTATAAACTCGGAAGCATTCCGCATAAACGCCACACACAATTTCGCAGGCCGGATGGTGCCTTATATTCAGAGCAACTATTCAGCACAGAAGGCTTTAGTAACGATTATGCATTGCTGTATCATTGCCACCCGCCGACACGTATAACCAAAACAGACCAGCCGGTTAATGTAGCGCCGCAGGTAGCGGAAGAAAAAATGTTGAAGCACCGCAGCTTTGAAGGCTTTCATATCAAACCGCAAAATGATTTCCTGGAAAGCCGAAAACCTATCTTAATTAATAATGATTGTACGATCACTTTGGCGGCACCGCAAAGCGGCACTGAAAATTATTTTTACAAGAATGCTGATGCTGATGAGGTGATTTTTGTACATGAAGGCGGTGGTTCCGTTTATACGCAATATGGTGAATTGCCTTTCGGATATGGCGATTACATATTGCTTCCTCGCGGAACTATTTATCAAATAAAATTTACTGATGAAAACAACAGGCTGTTCATTGTTGAATCGCATCATCCCATCCGCTTTCCCAAAAAATATTTAAGCAGGTATGGGCAGTTAATGGAACATTCTCCCTACTGTGAAAGAGATATACGTCCGCCGCAAAACCTAAAAACGTATGATGAACCAGGTGATTTCATCATCAAAACAAAAAAGCAAAATATATTGTATGGCATCCATTATGGGCATCATCCGTTTGATGTGGTTGGCTGGGATGGCTGCTGTTATCCTTTTATTTTTTCTATTCATGATTTTGAACCGATAACAGGCCGTGTGCACCAGCCACCGCCGGTACACCAAACTTTTGAAACAGGCGCCTTTGTGATCTGCAGTTTTGTGCCGAGGTTGTTTGATTACCATCCGCAGAGTATCCCGGCGCCGTATAATCACAGCAATATCGACAGTGATGAGCTGATCTATTATGTAGATGGTGATTTTATGAGCCGCAAAAATGTAACGCGTGGTATGATAACACTGCATCCCGCCGGCATTCCGCACGGGCCGCATCCCGGCGCTGTAGAAAAAAGTATCGGCGCAAAAGAAACAAAAGAATTGGCAGTAATGGTAGATACTTTCAGGCCGCTGATGCTTACCCAAACGGCACTTGACATTGAAAACACAGATTATATCATGAGCTGGGCTGAGTAGTTTCAGCATGGACTCATATTCATTTATTCAGGGTCGTCGGGAGATATTGTTTCGCAAACTTTCTATTGATTATTTTATATTTTGCAATTCAAAACATAGCAACTTATTATTACCCGGGAAATAAATACTACAACTATCACAACAAAAAAGCGTTCAAAAAATTTCAGTATCAGCCAACTCTTATTTCCTTACGACAACAAAAAAGACCATTTTAAAGCGCTTGATGGATTGAGAGGCCTGGCAGTATTACTTGTCATTTTAAGTCATTCAAGTATTGACGGAGTCTACATGTTTCCTGCAGCAGATCTTTCAGGCATGGGGAAGCCGGGTGTTCTATTGTTTTTTGTTTTAAGCGCTTATTTACTCGACAGGCAGATTATTGTTGGCTTTGTAAACGGTAAAGCCGATGTAAGGTTTTGGGCGAATTATTTCCTGCGCCGTTTCCTGCGAATTTTCCCGCTTTATACGCTTGCTTTATTTGTTTTTTATGGATGTTATAAGGCTGGGTTTTCAACGCCGATCCATGACCTTCCAACCATATGGCGCCATTTAACATTGCAGCAAGGTTTTGGAATATTCTGGAGCATTGCTGTTGAATTCAAATATTATTTTTTGTCGCCTTTAATTATGGCGTTTTGCCATTACCTGTTGAAATGGGATCTTAAAAAAGTTACCATTTTTCTTGCAGCACTAATGGCTTTATCTGTTTACCTGCAGGAAAAATATAAATACGATGAAATCACGCTGATGAGATATTTACCCGTTTTCCTGGCAGGCACTTTAATTTCCGTTTATGAAGTGCTGCTGGAAAAGAAAAAAGACTTTAAAGTTCTCAAAAGCCAAATGTTTGAATATGCGGGCTTGTTCTGTAGCCTGCTTATCATTATTTCAATCCCTTCTTTATACAGCCGGTTGTTTTTAACGGCAGGTCAGCAATATCCGTTCTCCGATTCGATATTCTATTTACCGTATGCAATAATTTGGTCGGTGATTTTACTGGCAGCAAAATATGGAAGCAAACACCTTCTAAAAAAATTCTTTGAAATAACGGCCATTCGCTTTTTGGGCATGGTGAGTTTTAGCATGTATTTATTTCACCTGCTTGTTTTAAAAATCGCTGAATTGCCTGAACTGCATTTATCGGTTTACCTGCAGTTTTACTTATTTATGGTTTTGGTTAGCATAACTTCTTTCTTAAGTTATATGTTTATTGAAAAGCAATTGCAGCAAGTGAGGATAAAGTAGTGAATGGTCAATGGTGAATGGTCAATAGTGAATCGAATAATGAGTAATGAGTAAATCTGCAAAAGTGGAGGAATTCATCATTCATCACTCATCAATAATATTCTTTCTTGGAAAGATAATTTTTCACATAATCATTCACACCTTCTTCCAGTGAAGTAAAGGGTTCGTCATAACCTGCGTGTTTTAATTTTATCATGGAAGCTTTTGTAAAATGCTGATCGTTGTCTATGCGGTCCGCAGGTGTATGGGTATAGGTTATGTCCGGTTCCTTATTCAATGCAGCAAAAATGGCTTTAACCATATCGTTATAACTTCTCGACATGCCCGTGCCTACATTATAAATGCCATTGTTTTTGGTCGCCCATTCATTATTTTTCATTGTGGAAAATATCCACGAGATAACTTTTACAACATCTTTTACATAAATAAAATCCAATGACTGTTCACCCTCGTCATCATTTTTATCCTGGTTCTTAATAAGTTTTGCAGCCCCGTTTGATTCTATTTGGCTGCATGTGCAATAGACCATGCTTGCCCGTTGTTTTTTATGATATTCATTTGGTCCGTAAACATTAAAAAACTTTAATCCCGCCCAAAACGGCGGTGCATTCAATTGTCTTACCGCCCATTTATCAAATTCATTTTTGCTGGCGGCATAGGGACTTACAGGTTTCAGATCGGCGAGCATACTATCATCATCGTCGTAACCCAATTCACCATTGCCATAGGTGGCTGCAGAAGAAGCGTAAATAAGCGGGATTTCATAAGCGGTACAATAGTTCCATATATCTTCAGAATATTCCACATTCAACTCCTGGTAAACATTCTGATCTGATTCTGCAACATCGGTTCTTGCGCCGAGGTGAATAACAAATTCGATCTTGGGTTTGTTCTCATCTATCCATTCCAGCAATAATTCACGGTCAACCAGGTGTTTGTATTTCTTGTTTTTCCAGTTTTTTTCTTTTTCGGCATTCCTGAATTTATCAACGAGAATGAGATTCTCAATTCCCTGTTCATTCAGGTATTGCGTTAAGCAACTGCCAATAAAGCCCGCTGCGCCAGTGATAAGTATGACGGGTTGCTTTTCCATTATATTCAAGATAAGATTTTTTCTATTGCCGTGTCATATAAATTTTTCCATTGCGCTATCCCGCCCCAGCTTTCGCTGTTTATCTTTACGGATGATCCTGTAACAGTTCCCAGCACGGTTATATCTATTCCTGACGAGGCAGCCCTATGTTTCAGCTCTTGTAATTTTTCATTTGCGCAACTAACCACTACCCTGCTTTGCGCCTCGCCCAGCCAAAAAGCGTCAAGCCTTATTTCTCCATTATCTGCGGCAACATCAAACCCAAGTTTACGATTAAACCCGCTTTCGAATAACGCAATAATCAAACCGCCCTCACTTATATCATGAGCGCTTAAAATCAATTTCTCTTTTATGAGTGATGATATAAATTTTTGAACAGCGTATTCCTCATCCAGGTCAAAAACAGGCGCCGGCGATAATTCAACATTTTTTATTTTATGTAGATATTCGCTGCTGCCAATATCATTCTTTTGCTCGCCGATGAGAACGATCACGTCGCCTTCGTGTTTAAAATCCAGCGTCATCTTATCATTCACATTTTCTAAAAGGCCAACCATACCAATAGTAGGTGTTGGATACACAGGACCTTCAGGGTTTTGATTATAAAAGCTAACATTGCCACCGGTAACGGGCGTGTGGAATTTCCTGCATGCCTCACCCATTCCCTGCACTGCTTTCACAAACTGGTAATACACTTCAGGAATATAAGGATTTCCAAAGTTCAGGCAATTGGTAACGCCAATAGGCTCACCGCCACTGCAGACAATATTGCGGGCAGCTTCAGCAACGGCGATCATGGCGCCTTGATAGGGATCTGATTTTACATAACGTCCATTACAGTCAACTGTAACCGCTAAAGCTTTATGCGCATGCCCGTTTTTTTGCGGAATTCCTTTTGCCAAAACAATTGCTGCATCGCTTGGCGCATTAGTGGTGGTATTGGCAGTGCCTACCATACTATCGTACTGAACATATATCCAACGTTTGGAAGCTATGTTGGGTAATTGAATTAATTGTTCTGCAACTGATCTTAATTTATCAATGCTTTCAATATCCTTTACGCCCTCAATTTTAAATTCAGCAATGGTAGATAGATAGTCAGGTTCTTTATATTCACGGTCATATTGCGGAGCGCCACCACCTAAAACCAGTTCATGCGCCGGTATCTGTGCCTCCAGTTGTCCATGCAGGTAAAAACTAAGCAAACCATCATCGGTAACATCTCCAATATGGCTACAGGGAAGATCCCATTTATCAAAAATTGTAAGCACTGCTTCTTCCTTGCCTTTTTCAACAACCAGCAACATTCGCTCCTGGCTTTCACTCAACAACAATTCCCAGGCTTTCATACCGCCATCACCGCCCCCATCCACTGAAGGGGAGTTAGAGCGATGCCGTGTAGGAACTTTATCCAGGTCTATACGCATGCCCACGCCACCCTTAGCGCTCATTTCACTGCAGGAACAAATGATGCCGGCAGCGCCCATATCCTGCATGCCTACCACCACGCCGGTGTCTATCACTTCAAGACAGGCTTCCAGTAATTTTTTTTCCTGGAAAGGATCGCCCACCTGCACTGCAGGCAGGTCTTCCGCGCTTTCTTCAGTGATATTTGCTGATGCGAACGAAGCGCCGCCAATACCATCTTTGCCGGTCGCGCTACCTACAAAAAAAACAGGGTTACCCGTTCCTTTAGCGGTGGCACTGATGGTTTTATCAACATTTACAATACCCACGCTCATGGCATTTACAAGCGGGTTGGTAGAATAGCAATCTTCAAAATAAGTTTCGCCGGCAACAGTAGGCACACCAAAACAATTACCATAATGGCCGATGCCATGCACCACTCCTGCCAGTAAACGCTGGTTCTTTTTATCTTTTATATTTCCAAAACGAAGGCTGTTCAGGGAGGCGATAGGCCTTGCTCCCATTGTGAAAATATCCCGTTGGATGCCGCCGACACCCGTAGCCGCACCCTGGAAGGGTTCAATGGCTGAAGGATGGTTATGACTTTCAATTTTAAATACCACGCCCCAGCCATCGCCCAAGTCCATTAGTCCTGCATTCTCCTCGCCGGCTGCAACCAGCATGCGTCCGCCACTGCGGGGCAGGGTTTTAAGCCATTTAATAGAATTTTTATAGCTGCAATGTTCGCTCCACATGGCGCTAAACGCACAGAGTTCTGTAAAGTTTGGCGTACGCCCGAGCTTTTGTTTTATGAGTTCAAATTCTTCTGCTGTAAGTCGTAATTCTTCTGCTGTTTTTGCGGTAATTTCCATTCAATGATTGTGAATGATGAATAATGAAATGACTCCGCAAATTTAAGTAATTGAAAATTGATGAGTTAATTATGCATAAAAGAAAGCAGTTAAATATCCGGCATAAATCAATCAGGCCGCATTATCAGAATACTGCTTAATAAGATTGAGCTTGTTTTTTAATAAAACACTTTCTTCTTCGATATCAAAATCATTCTGCAAGCCAAGCCAGAACTTTGCAGAGTTGCCAAAATATTTTGCAAGTTTTAAAGCAGTTTCCGCAGTTATACGCCGATTGCCTTTTAATATAGCAGATACGCGTGCCTGTGGCATTTGTGTGTCTTTAGATAATCTATAGGCTGAAATCCCAAGAGGAATTAAAAATTCTTCATTTAAAATTTCACCAGGGTGGATGTTTCTAAGCTTCTTCATTGTGCTGATTTAATGATAATCAACAATCTCTACTTCAGATGCATTACCTCTATGCCATTTAAAAATTATTCTCCATTGATCATTTATGCGAATAGAGTAATGATCCTTTAGTTTGCCCTTTAATTTTTCCAATTTATTAGACGGCGGAATTTGCAAATCAATAATATTTTGAGAATTGTTCAACATCCTTAATTTTCTCCTACCGATCTCCTGAATTTCATTTGGCATCTTTTTTATGCGTTCTCCATCCCATATCTTTTCTGTTTCTTTTGAACCAAATGAAACTATCATTAGAGTTGATTTAGCAATACTTACGCCAAAGATAAGTACATATCTATTTAATTTGCGGCATGGATACCATCTTCACTTATCAATCTTTATACGGTTTTACTTACGCTGTTTTTAAGCAGATGGGCTGTAATGATGTTGATGCCGCAATAGCTGCTAAAGTATTACTGGCTGCTGATGTTCGCGGTATCGACAGCCATGGTATAGCGAGACTTACGGGTTATGTACGTTTATGGGAAGCCGGAAGGATCAACAGCCAGCCAAACATCAGTATTAAACATGAAACGCTTTCAACGGCAGTAGTTGACGGCGATGCAGGATTGGGTTTGGTGGTGGCGCCATATGCTATGCAGGTTGCCATGGATAAGGCTGAGAAAGCCGGAACAGGTTGGGTGAGTGTTTGCAACAGCAATCATTTTGGTATAGCAGGGTATCATGCTATGATGGCTTTGGAAAAAGATATGATCGGTATGGCCATGACGAATGCCAGTGCACTCGTTGCACCAACATTCAGCATAGAAAGAATGCTCGGAACAAATCCTATAGCTGTTGCTATTCCGGCGGGAAACCAACCGGCTTTTGTTGCAGACTTTGCTACTACCACCGCAGCCAATGGCAAGCTGGAAATATTACAAAGAAAAAATGCTGATGCTCCTCCGGGCTGGGTGCAGGATAAAGACGGTAATGCATCCATTAATGCCAATGCGTTAAAGACAGGCGGCGCTTTATTGCCTTTGGGAAGTGACCGGGAACATGGCTCGCATAAAGGATATGCTTTAGGCAGTATCGTAGATATTTTCTCTGCGGTGCTAAGTGGCGCCAGTTACGGCCCGTGGGCGCCGCCATTTCCGGCTTATGTGCCCATGCCTGACAATATGCCGGGCAAAGGTCTTGGTCATTTTTTCGGCGCTATGCGTATTGATGCATTCAGGCCTGCTGATGAATTTAAGCAGCACATGGATAACTGGATCGGGCGATTCAGGAACGCAAAACCTGCTAATGGTTACGATAAAGTTTTGATTCCCGGTGATCCTGAAAGAGAAATGGAAGCAACCAGGATGAAGGAGGGAATTCCTGTTGTAGAAAGTGTGGTGAATGAGCTGAATGCAATCGCAGTAAAATTTGGTTTGACATTGCAGTAGGGTGATTGGTGAATGGTTAATGGTTGGCAATTGAAGTTCATTGTTTAGGTTTAGTGTTCATGGCGGATGGTTCATAGCTGAAAACGAATCCAATACTATGATCCATGACCTATGATCCATGACCTATGATCCATGAACCAATAACATCCATTTTCCAAACAACCCTGCGAATTGATATTGATTTTTAAACTTACACGATGTCTTCATAAAAAACTTCTATTTTTAAAATTCAAAACTTTAAAACTTGCTACATGACTAACGAGGCTTCTAATCAAACGATCATTATTAAAGATTCAACTGCAAACCCTGCGCCGCTGGGTTTACTTGGCTTTGGTATGACAACCATTTTATTAAATATCCATAACGCAGGCATCTATGAACTTGATTCCATGATTATGGGTATGGGTATTTTTATGGGCGGCATTGCACAGATATTTGCCGGGTTACAGGAATGGAAAAAGAACAACACATTCGGGGCCACGGCATTTACAGCTTATGGCTCTTTCTGGCTCTCGCTTGTTGCATTATGGCTGATACCAAAAACATCCTTTGGCACCGATTACAAATCAAGCGAAACAGCGGTTGGCTGGTATTTGCTGCTGTGGGGCATATTTACCTTCTTTATGTTCATAGGCACATTAAAACTCAGCCGTTTGCTGCAAATAATTTTTTTCACACTCACTATACTTTTTCTTTTACTGGCGGTAAGTGACTTTACAGGAAATAAATCTTTACACACGATTGCCGGCTATGAAGGAATTATCTGTGGCGCATCTGCATTTTATGGCTGTGTAGCACAGGTTATCAATGAAGTGTATGGAAGAAAAGTTTTCCCGCTGTAATGATCAGCGCAGTTATTGCCATAGAAATGCAAAAACTGGCATAATTCACTACTTCGTCTGAACATATACAACCTGTTTAAATCAATGCCGTGATCGAATAAATAAGATCGCGGCATTTTTTTTTAAATAGCAAAAAAATATCTATCCTTAATAAAAACTAAAGCTGTCAACACAAAAAAAATTCTTCCGTAACATTGCAGCATGCTTCACAAAATATTCAATGTCTATTCTGATGACCTGGATGATGTGCTGTTATTCATAGAAGCAGGTAAAAATCATATTGCATGCTGGTGCAAAAAACCGGGCGATGCTATATTGAGAGCTTTTGAATATTTTAGATGTAATGATTGTTCCTCAGAAAACCTCGAAGAAATTGTAGATAATGCGAGGTTGTATTCAAAATTGCTTACAATGCCGGTTAATGCTACAAACTTTTTCTGGAATACTAATGAGGTGATTTGCCTGCCTCCGGGGAATAATGACCCGGATTTTTTGAAAGCAAATTTTGAATTGCTGTTCGGCAATATTCCCAACGCAAAAATATTTTCGGCCCCAACCGAATTCTGCACAGTTGCCTGGCGAATTGAAGATGAACAGCAGCATATAGCACAGGATTGTTTTCGAGGCGCCCTGTTTACGCATCAGTACACGTCTTTGTTGAAATCATTTCTGTCAGATAAATCAAACAATTTTTATCTTCTTTTTTATCCAAATTATTTTACACTGATCGTATTTAAAGAGGATCAGCTTCAGTTTGCACAAACAAAAAAATATAATACACCCGAAGATGTTTTATATTTTATTCTGAATGTTTGCAGGCAATACGATATTGAAAAGAATGTAAACATTTTTTGCGGAGGATTTATAGATGAAAAATCAACCCTTTATGAAACCCTTTATCAATATCTTGAAGGTTTTCAGTTAATGCATGTTGATGAAAATGCCTTTCCAGACGAAGCATTTAAAGATCATTTACCGCATCATTATATACCGTATATAAATTATGTTGTATGAGGATCATCTCCGGGTCACTTGGCGGCAGGAGAATTAATCCTCCTTCCAAAATGCCTTACACGCGGCCAACCACTGATATTGCAAAAGAAGGTTTATTCAATATTTTACAAACAAGAATAGATTTTGAAGATGCAAGGACCCTCGACCTTTTCGGAGGCACCGGCAGCATAAGCTACGAGCTTGCATCAAGAGGCGCTTCGTCATTAACCATAGTGGAGAAAGATCCCACCATGCATGCGTTTATCAAAAGAAATATTAGCGAGCTTAAAATAGAGAACGCCGGTGTATTAAAGATGGATGTATTTAATTTTCTTGCTTCGTGTACCGAACAATACGATTTCATCTTTGCCGGTCCGCCTTATGCCTTGAACACCATTGATGAGCTACCTAAAATAATTGTTGAGAAAAAGCTTATAGCAGAAAGCGGTTTTTTCGTGTTGGAACATACCCCGCGAAATGACTATGAAAAATATGACGGCTTTTCATTTAAAAGAAATTACGGAACAACCGTATTCAGCTTTTTTACCCCTATCCCCTAAAGGGGAGTAATATCTCTCGATATGTTCAATACCATTTTTATAACAGGAATCGGAACTGATGTTGGTAAAACGATTACAGCGGCAATATTAACAGAAGCCTTGCAAGCGGATTACTGGAAACCGGTACAGGCTGGTTATGCTGAAGGAACAGATTCAGAATTCATACGTTCTGTTATTACCAATAAAAAAACAACGGTACATCCTGAAACATATAAATTAAAGCTGGCAGCATCGCCACATATTGCAGCGAGGGAAGAAGGAATTGAGATTGAGCTGAATAAGATTTACTATGATTATTTTAAAATAATCAATAATCAACAATCAATAATCAATGGTGAATGGTCAATAGTGAATAAAACTCCTTTAAATATACAAAGTTTACAAACTCAGGATTCATCACTCATCACTCATCATTCATCACTCATTACTCACTCCTCACCACTCACCACTCACCATCTCATCATCGAAGGCGCCGGTGGCTTAATGGTTCCTTTAAGTGAAAATGAATTTGTAATTGACCTGGTAAAAAAAATAAATGCAAAAGTAATTTTAGTAAGCAGGAATTACCTGGGTAGCATCAATCATTCTTTGTTGACTGCAACAGCTTGCAAACAAAATAATATTGACGTACTGGGCTGGATCTTCAATGATCATTATATGGACTATGAAGATGAGATCGTGCAATGGAGCGGCTACCCAAAAATTGCTTCTCTGCCATTTGTAAAAGCCGTCACTACCGAATGGATATATAAACAGGCAAACATCATTAGATCAAACATCAAACTGATAACATAATTTATTCTGTTACCTGCCAAACGCGTTTACTGTATCTTTGAATTATTGCATTACCTGCAGACAATATGAATTTTAATTCTTTTTTTCTTAAGTCTTTTCGTGTATTGTTATTACCCATTTCCCTGCTATACGGCATTATAATTATCGTCCGTAATTTTTTATATGACCGGAAATTCTTTCACTCTGCCTCCTTTAATTTACCGATAATATGCGTGGGAAACCTGGCAATGGGCGGCACCGGAAAATCTCCGATGGTCGAATACTTAATAGAATTATTGCAGGATAAATTCCGGATAGCCATATTAAGCCGCGGGTATAAACGCAAGACTAGGGGTTATGCTTTAGCGAATGAAAACACCACTGCGTTGGATATAGGCGATGAGCCCATGCAGTTTCATACAAAATTTCCGGAGCTTACTGTTGCCGTTGGTGAAGAAAGAATTGTTGCCGTTCCCCAGATATTGCAGGATAAACCGGAAACACAGGCGATAATATTAGATGATGCTTTTCAACATCGTGCCATACAGGCAGGATTAAACATTTTACTCACTGTTTATAATGATCGTTTTTCTGATGATTTCTTTTTTCCAACGGGAGATCTGCGCGACCAACGGTCATCTGCGAAAAGAGCGGAAATTATTGTTGTTACCAAATGCCCGGCAAACATTACCGAAGATGAAAAAGAAAAATTAACGCAACAATTAAAACGCAATGAAACGCAGCGTATTTTTTTTTCAACCATCGAATATCAAATGCCGTATCATATTATTACAAAAGATCAAAAACCTTTTTCTGAAGAAGATGAAATTTTACTGGTATATGGTATCGCCAATCCGCAACCTTTAAAAGAGTATGTTTCGGAGAATACCGCTGAATATGAAGAAATGAGCTACAACGATCATCATATTTTTTCCATTGATGATCTGAAGGACATCAGCAAAAAATTTGAAAAAATACAATCAACAAATAAATTGATCCTTACAACTGAAAAAGACGCCGTACGATTCCTTAAATTTAAAGAACAATTAATGAACCTGCCTTTGTATGTACTGCCGGTAAAACACGCTTTCTTATTTAATGAGGCAGATGATTTCAACCGTGTTGTGATTGATTTTATTGAAGGATTTAAAAAAGATCTCACTGAATGAAGCATAAAAAATCAAAGTCCAAATCAAAGCACCAGTCTTCGCAATCGTATTTGCTGAAGGGCAATCTTGATATTACGCGGAATGGTTTGGGATATGTTGTGATCGCAGACGGCAGTGGGGATGTGCTGGTACGGCCAGGCAACTTCAACAATGCGTTACATGGCGATATTGTACGTGTAAAAGTGTTTAAGGAAAACATCAGTACGGGGAGAAAAGAAGGCAAGATAACAGAAGTGCTCTCCAGGCAACGCACTGAATTTATAGGCACTCTCCAGCTTTCTACCAATTATGCTTTTTTTATTCCTGATTCAGATAAACCAATGCCTGACCTGTATATTCCCCTGGAAAAAATCAACGGTGCAAAAAATAAAGAGCGGGTTGCAGTAAGATTGGTGCGCTGGGATAAAGATGATAAAAAACCTATTGGCGAAGTGATCAGTATTCTGACTGATGAAAACATGAATGACATAGCGATGAAAGAGATACTTTCAGAAAACGGTTTTCCTTTGTCATTTCCTGATGAGGTGATTGAAGAAAGTGAAAGGTTAAGCAGTATAATTATCGAAAAAGAGATAAAAAAGCGGAAAGATTTTCGTGAAGTGCTCACCTTTACGATTGATCCTGTTGACGCAAAAGATTTTGATGATGCTATCTCTGTCAGAAAGACAAAAAAAGATATTTATGAAATAGGTGTACACATCGCCGACGTAAGTCATTTTGTGCAACCGGATACAGCACTCGATACAGAAGCGTACAAACGGGCAACTTCTGTTTATCTGCCTGACCGTGTAAACCCAATGTTGCCGGAAAATATTTCAAATGTGCTGTGTTCTCTAAGACCAAAAGAAGATAAATACACATTTTCTGCTGTGTTTGAAATGAATATAAAAGGGGAAGTAAAAAAATCATGGGTCGGCAAAACACTTATCCATTCAGACCATCGCTATACTTATGAGGATGTGCAGCAGATCATCGAAAGCAGTGAAGGCATTTATGCGCCAGAGATTTTATTGCTGAATGGTATTGCCCAAAAAATGCGTAAGGAAAGATTTAAGAACGGCGCTATCAATTTTTCATCACAGGAAGTGCGCTTTAAATTAGACGAGAACGGCAAGCCCATCGGCATCATTGTAAAAGAAAGTAAAGAGGCGCACCAGTTAATCGAAGAGTTTATGCTGCTTGCCAACAGAACCGTTGCGGAATATGTGAGTAAAATAAATTCCGATAAAAAGGACCACGAAGCCGGCAAGCAGGAAATTCCTTTTCCTTACCGTACACATGATGAACCCGATAAAGAAAAGCTTATACCTTTTGCTGAATTTTCCAGGAAGTTTGGCCATAAGTTCAACATGAGCTCACCGGAAAAAATTGCGGCCAGCTTTAACCAGTTATTAAAAGATGTTCATGGCAAACCCGAACAACATGTGCTGGAACAATTAGGTATCCGCACCATGGCAAAAGCAGCTTATACAACAGGTAATATCGGGCATTATGGTTTAGGATTTGAATATTATTGCCATTTTACTTCGCCCATACGCCGTTATCCCGATGTGATGGTACATCGCGTTATTGAAAGCTGTTTAAAAAGGAAACCGCTAATCGATAAAAAAATGGATGAGAAATGCAGTCATTGCAGTGAAAGGGAACGTGCGGCAATGGACGCTGAACGGTCATCCAATAAATACAAACAGGTTGAATTTATGAAGGAGTACCTGGGTGAGGAATTTGAGGCGGTGATAAGCGGTGTGGCGCGGTTTGGCTTCTGGGCCGAAACTGTTGCACATAAATGCGAAGGCCTGGTAAGCATTAATGATCTGAATGATTATGACGAATTCCGTTTAATAGAAAGCGACTATAGCCTGGTTGGAAGAAGAAGCGGCAAACAATTCCGTATGGGCGATAAAGTAGTGATACGCATTATTGCTGCAAATCTTGACAAAAGGCAACTGGACTATGAATGGGTGATGGATGGAAAAACCAGGAAGCAGGAAGCAGGAAGTAAGAAGTATGAAGCAAAAGACAAGTCCAAACGGAAGGTATCAGATAAGAAACAAAAATAAAATACATTGCGCCCTTAAATTATAATCATGCCAATAAAGAGTTTCCAGGATGTAGAAGTCTATCAGCTATCACATGCATTTGCAATGAAAATATTTTTTATAACAAATACTTTTCCTCATGAGGAAAGATATTCTTTAACTGATCAAATAAGGAGATCCTCAGGATCGGTTGCCGTTAATATCGCTGAAGGTTGGGGAAAACGTATCTATATCAATAATTTTAAAAAGCAATTGGTTGATGCAAATGGTTCTTTGGGAGAATCGAAATCATGGTTATTATTTTCAAAGGACTGCAGTTACATCACCAATACACAACAAGATGAATTATTTAAAGAAGCTGAAACCATAGGTTCTAAAATCTGGCGCTTACATGAACGCTGGCAATAACCAGGTTTCGTTTTACCTCTTACCTCATACTTCTTACCTCCTTACAACATGTATTCATTCAAAGAGCTTTCAACAGAATTTTCCAAACGTTTCGATATATCCCATTTCCCCAAACATCCAGAATCTTTATATGCGGCCAATGATTATTTTCTACGTCTTGGCGGAAAACGCGTTCGCCCTGTTATGTGTTTAATGGGTAATGAATTGTTTGATGAAATACATGCGGATGCCTGGCAGGTAGCTACTGCCATTGAACTGTTTCACAATTTCACTTTAATTCATGATGATATCATGGATGCTGCCCCGCTGCGGCGGGGGTTGGAGACAGTGCATTATAAATACGGATCTAATACTGCGTTGCTTGCAGGTGATGTAATGTTAGTGGTGGCATATGAATATTTAAATAAAATAAACAGCAGCTATCTTAAGCGTATCATCAATCTTTTCAGCAAAACTGCCAAAGAGGTTTGTGAAGGCCAGCAATTGGATATGGATTTTGAAAAACTGTCAACAGTTTCTTTAAATGAATACTTAAAAATGATCGAATTAAAAACTTCAGTGCTGCTGGCTGCAAGTTTACAAATGGGCGCCATCATTGGCGGAGCAAGTGAAGGCAATTGCGATCATTTGTATGAATTTGGAAAAAATCTTGGCATCGCGTTTCAAATACAGGATGACTATTTGGATGCCTTTGGCGATCCTGAAAAGTTTGGCAAGACAGCAGGAGGCGATATAAAACAAAACAAAAAAACTTTTTTGCTGATCCATGCGCTTGAATCAGCGACCGCAAACCAAAAAGAAGAATTGAATAATTTATTAGATGAAAACACCGATGACAAAGTGCATCGGGTTTTGAAAATTTTCCGCGACTGTAACGTTGATGAATGGGCAAAACAATTAAAGCACCAGTATTTTGATAAAGCCCTGTATCACCTTGATGAAATTGCAGTACTCTCCTCCAGGAAAAAACCGTTGCTGGAACTCGCTGAATTTCTTATCCAGCGTGATTACTGATTCAAGTATTCATCTACTCGTCAGGCGCATTTTCTTCTGCATCGTCGGCATGCTCTACGATGTTTCCTTCTTTAAAAAGAATGCCTTGTAAAATTTCACGCCACAGCGGTTTCATACGGAGCAGGAATTCGAGGTCCATTCCAAAATGTTTGAATTCTTCTTTTTGCGCATCTTTCATGATCGCTTTGGCAGTGCGGTTTTTTTCAATAGCTATACGCTGCTCATACCAGTTGATAGCTTCAGCTTCTTCACCCAAAGCAGCAATCATGCGGGCAAACGTTCTTGTTTTCTCAGGAAGCTCATTCGCAGGCTCGTGATATTGATCAAATCCCATAATTGATTTATTTCTTCAAATATAAGAGTGCCGCAGATTTTATATGAACATTAAATGAATGATTTTAACTTAGTTGACCAATATGAAACAAACACCATTGTTCCAACAAAACCTAACAGCAAAACAATTTTTGGAAAAACTTACCGCTCTCAAGGTTACGCAGGCTGGAGATAATTCAAAATTTTTTCATGATAGCGATAAAAAGAACAAGTTTTTAAGCGTGCGCATGGGAAACATCTTTTCCCTTGCAAAAGAATTTATGCAAATGCCGGTTCGTGAAATTGAAAAATTATTAAACAGTGATTTTTATGAAGCAAGGATGGGCGCCGTAAGTGTAATGGATTTTAAGGCAAGAGATAAAAAAATTACTGATAATGAAAGAAAGGTGCTCTATGATTTGTATATAAACCGGCACGACAGGATCAACAACTGGGACCTGGTTGACCGCAGTGCACCTTATGTTGTGGGCGGTTATCTTTTTAATAAATCACGAACGCCGCTGTATAAATTAGCAAAATCAAAAAATATATGGGAAAGAAGAACGGCTATTGTGAGTACGTGGTATTTTATCAGGCAGAATGATGTTGATGATACTTTTAAAATTGCGGCATTATTGATTGATGACGAAGAAGAACTGGTTAACAAAGCGGTTGGCAGTTGGGTCAGGGAAGCAGGCAAAAGAGATAAACAACAACTATTGAATTTCCTGGATAAATATGCAGCAACCATGCCAAGGATCACACTTCGGTATGCAATAGAGAAACTGGATAAAAAACAGAAAGATTTTTACCTGAATCTAAAAAAATAGAACCATCATTGGCAGCTTATTAAAACACGTTCAATTTGGTTGCAACCGCAATACTATTTTTACATTTTATAAAATCATTAAATAAAAAAAATGAACTGGCTTCTGTTGATCATTGCAGGCTTTTTTGAAGTAGGCTTTGCTTTCTGCCTTGGAAAAGCAAAAGAAGCATCCGGCACCGCAGTCACCTGGTGGTATATCGGGTTTTTAATTGCACTTATTATAAGCATGTATTTGCTGGTAAGGGTTACTAAAGAACTTCCTATCGGTACGGCTTATGCTGTGTGGACAGGCGTTGGTGCTGTTGGGACTGTATTGGTTGGTATCCTTATATTTAAGGAACCGGCTGATTTCTGGAGGCTGTTTTTTATAACCACGCTTATAGTGTCCATTATAGGATTAAAAATTGTATCGCATTAGTTACACAGAACAGTTGGATGAGTAATGAATGATGAGTAATGAGTGAAAGAAAGCATTGAAATAATCAATAATCAATTTTCAATATTCAATGCTCATTGATAAAACGTTCCCGCTTGAATATTGATTATTGAGTGTTGTTTATTGAATATTTGAATAATGAGTGGTGCATTGTGAATTTAACAAACCCCATTAATGATTACTTATCGCTGATTCATTTTATTCATCAACACTTTCATCAGTACTTTCATCAACAGCATCGTCGGAAGTAGTTTCCGTGTCCCCTCCTTCTTCACTAAAGCCTTCATTGCTTTGAGGAAGATCATATTTTTCTTCTATGTCCACAAACTTTTTACCTAACAAACTTCGTGTGCCGTATTGTTGAGGCCCTATACCTTCTACTCTTGATGTAGCAGGATAAATTATTTTACTGCTTTCTTCTTTCGTTACATTGATCAGTTCAACCAAAAACGTCCAGTTTTTTGCAAAATCATACACATAAATAAATTTTTGATTGGTATCCCTGATCTCACTGCCTATCGTTGTATTTGCCATGATCAGTGGCTCTGCCTTATAGTCCTTGTCATATTTTTCAAGAGAAATTTCCCTGCCGCGCTGCCAGTTATCGTTACTTCTGTAAAAAGTTCCCTGGTGCTTATTATCAAACTCATAAGCTTTCAAAATTGCATTATGTAAATCAAGAAATGTTTGGGAATGTTTGATCACAACATCCCTGTACACTGCGTCATCTTCTTCGTAATATGCCCTGAATTTCAAAACTGCCATCGGTAAGAATTCTTTTTATACGTCTCTCTCTATTATTAATCAAGCTTGCATTCCCGTATGACCTTACTTTCCTGAAGACAAGATCATTTCGTTGCTCTTCGTCATGTA
The DNA here is from genome assembly GCA_036274175.1 of Parafilimonas sp. GTDB lineage: Bacteria > Bacteroidota > Bacteroidia > Chitinophagales > Chitinophagaceae > Parafilimonas. Next base: position 65,821 of record DASUGF010000045.1, on the reverse strand, counting down.
AGTGAGCTTAGCTATCAAAACAAAAACCATACTTTATTTGCCAGGCTGTTATTCAGAAAATATAAATTAAGTAGCTCATTGTGCGTGCTAAGCGGCGGCAACATACTAAAAAATTTTGTAACCTAATACATTCACGGTACCGGCTTCAAATCGAACTCCGCGGCTTTTTCCACCATCAGCTTGTAAGCGGCCTCATATTCATTCGGGATCTCTCCATCTAATATGGCTTCGCGTATAGCATCCTTAATAATGCCAATTTGTTTCCCCGGAGATAATCCAAAAGTCTGCATGATAATTTCACCGGTAATGGGCGGTTGCCAGTTCCGTATCCTGTCTTTCTCTTCCACTTCGACGAGGCGGTTGCGCACCAGCTCAAAATTATTCAGGTAACGTTTCACCTTCAATTTGTTTTTGCTGGTTATATCCGCTTCGCATAACAGCATCAATGCATCGATATCTTCACCGGCATCAAACAACAAACGCCGGATAGCACTGTCGGAGATGTTTTCTTTTGTTAAGCTTATCGGTCGCAAATGCAAAGCCACCAGTTTTTGGACGAGACGCATCTTTTCATTTTGCGGCAGCTTAAATCTTGCAAAGATTTTAGGCACCATCTTCGCTCCCACTACTTCGTGCCCGTGAAATGTCCATCCTTCTTCTTTGCTAAACCGTTTCGTAGCAGGCTTGGCGATATCGTGCAACAGCGCCGCCCATCGCAGCCAAAGGTCATTAGTGTGTGCTGAAATGTTATCGAGTACCTGTAATGTATGCGTAAAATTATCTTTGTGGCCAACGCCGTCAATATATTCAGCCCCCTGCAAAGCCAGTAACTGCGGAAATATTATTTCCAGCAGTCCGCTTTCCCGCAATAAGTACCAACCTGTAGAGGGCCTTTTTGCGAGCATTATCTTGTTTAGTTCATCCGTAATACGTTCCTGCGAAATGATCCTGATACGCTCCGCATCTTTTCTGATGGCATTAAAAGTGGTTTCTTCAATGGTAAAACCAAGTTGTGTGGCAAATCGTATGGCACGCATCATGCGCAAGGGATCATCGCTAAAAGTGGTGACAGGTTCAAGTGGTGTTTTAATTATTTTTTCCTCAAGATGTTCAACACCATTGAACGGATCAAGCAGCTCTCCAAAATCATTTTTATTTAAACTGACGGCAAGCGCATTAATGGTAAAATCCCTCCGGTTTAAATCATCCTTTAACGTACCGGTTTCAACTGCAGGTTTGCGTGAATGTTCGGCATAACTCTCTTTTCTTGCGCCAACAAATTCAATTTCCAAATCCGGGATCTTTATCTGCGCCGTTCCAAAGTTTTTAAAATAAGCAACCGTTGGTTTCGGATTAAAAAGTTTTGCTACTGCATGCGCCAGTTGAATGCCATCGCCAATACAAACTATGTCGGCATCTTTTGTATTACGGTTAAGCAGTTTATCGCGTACAAAACCGCCAATAAGATAACAAGGTATTGACAGCTCTTCTGCAACTTTTGCAATCTTCCTGAAAACAAATAATTCTTTCGCGGTGCATTCTATTTGCATACCACACAAAGATAAGTCTGCGATAAGGAACAGGCTATTATTCAAATTCAAGCGCATTGCTGTAAAACTCCCAATCAAATAAGATGTAATCGGGATGAACAAGATGCTGAATAATCTGTTTAAGCAATGATTTTTCTTTCGGATAAAACCTGTTGTTCATCTTCATCTCTTTTGGAATGCCCGAAAGTTTTTTTGGTGTTGTTCTAATCGTGTCTGTCATATACTACGTTTTGAGGGTTATATTCCTAAAATTCCAAAAACTGTGCAAAAAGGAGCAATGTGAAAATCTTTACGGTCTTATGATCTCGGCTTTTCCCCCACACCAGCGAATAACAGCTGATGCAGTGCGCAAATCCTTCTCATCCTGCCGGTAATTCACAATGTAATCCACACCCTGTTTTACCGCAGGCGATACTTGCGCATAATTTTGAGGCGATGGTTCCCCGCTTATGTTTGCGGATGTGCTTACGATGGGTTTGCGGAAACGCCTGATCAAATGCCTGCAGAATTCATCTTCGCAAATGCGTATGGCTACGGAACCATCTTCATTGATTACATTTTGCGCCAGGCCGAGGGCATGTTCATAGATCACGGTAGTGGGTTTTGTTACAGTTTGCAGGTAATCAAAAACTGCAAGATCAGGAGAAGCGGTATAGTGTAAAATATCTTTTTCAGTGGTGACCAAAACAACAAAGCTTTTTTGCTGCGGCCTTTGTTTCAGTGCTATTATTTTATTTACTGCTTCTTCATTTGTTGCGTCACAACCAATGCCCCAGATCGTATCAGTCGGGTAAAGAATAATCCCGCCTTTATTCAATATATCTAAAGTCTTATTGATCTCCGCTTCAAACTTTTTCTCATTCATGCCTTTTCTTTTTTGCTAACAATGTTATGCAGCACATCCATTCATTTACCTGCCTGTCTTGTCATCTTCGTTCCGTTGAGGAAGCCCGCCACCGTGAACGGGGTACTTCCGCCAGCCGCGCGAGTTGATCGATCCGGTTCTGAATAAATGTTTCGGAATACCTGCCTTTCTCCGTTCTCGCTATGCAAATTTTCATCAGCAAATTTTATAGAGTATGCGTTGCAAGGTGTTCATTTTGCAAAGGAACAATACATTTGCACCGGAGCTAAGATATATTTTATGAAATTGTCTGTTATCATCACTACTTACAATTCACCGGCATGGCTGCAAAAAGTTATGTGGGGATACCAAACTCAAACTTTTAAAGATTTTGAGATGGTGATCGCAGATGATGGTTCTACAGGCGAGCTGCATTCGCCAATTTTATTACTACCAGCACGCCTACATTTAACGGACATAGTTCATCTCTATGGAAGAAAGATATTATTGCTGTAAATGGTTTTAATAAAGATGTGCGTTATGGCGCTTTAGACATGGAGTTGGATGAACGCCTGGAAAATAGTGGTATTTAGGGAATACAAATTACAAGGCGATATGGATGAAGAGCAGGAAGGAAAAACTAAACGTGGGCTGAACAGGGAATTGTAAAGCCGGGCGAATTAAGGTTAGAACTTGTTTAATTAAAGGATTGCTGATTTGGCGATTTAGAGATCTTGTGATTTAAGTTTTATAAGGCAATCTCAAAATCCCAAAATCAGAAATCTCAAAATGATGTACAACACAAAATATAATCAACTATAAAATTAAATATCAAGGAATGGAATTAAAAACACTGATAACCGAAGCATGGAACAATCGTGAATTATTAAAAGAAGCAAAATATTCAGATGCAGTAAGAGCTGCTATTGAAGAGGTGGATAAAGGAAGGCTTCGCACTGCATCACCAGTTGATAATGGCTGGGTGGTAAATGAATGGGTAAAACAGGCGATACTGATGTATTTCGCTGTTCAAACGATGCAGACCTTTGAAATGCCCCCATTTGAATTCTATGACAAAATACCACTCAAAAACGGGTTTAAGGAACTTGGTGTAAGAACGATACCCGGCGCCATTTCCCGCTATGGAGCCTATGTTGCCAAAAACGTGGTGCAGATGCCGAGCTTTATAAATATTGGAGCGTATGTGGATGAAGGAACAATGGTGGATACATGGGCAACCGTTGGCAGTTGTGCACAGATCGGGAAGAATGTACACCTCAGCGGTGGTGTTGGTATTGGCGGTGTGCTTGAACCGTTGCAGGCCAGCCCGGTAATTATTGAAGACGGATGTTTTATTGGCAGCAGGTGTATTGTGGTAGAAGGTGTGATAGTCGAAAAGGAAGCAGTGCTTGGCGCCAATGTAGTGTTGACACAATCCACTAAAATAATTGATGTAAGCAAATCATCTCCTATTGAATATAAAGGTTACGTGCCTTCAGGCAGCGTGGTAATTCCCGGAACCTATAATAAAGATTTTCCTGCCGGTTCATTTGGCGTTAGTTGCGCTTTAATTATTGGAAAGAGAAAGCCAAGCACCGATCTTAAAACGAGTTTGAATGATGCCTTGAGAGATTTTAATGTGAGTGTGTAAGGGGGGTGAATAGTGAATGGTCAATAGTGAATAAATACACAATAATCAATGTTCAATATTCAATGCTCATTGGAAGATACTTTACTTGAATATCGTGTATTGATTGTTGAATATTGAGTGTTTATAAGTGAGTTGTCAGTGGTGAGTGTGGTGAATAGTCAATGCGAATGAAACCAATGAGTAATGAGTGAGTAATCAGTAATGAGTAAGGCAGTGAGTGAGAATTGATTGGTTGACTGGTTGAGAAGTTGAAAGGTTGATAAAACTTTTCGCTTTAAAAGAAATAAACTTTATAAGAATGGTAAGTTTTAAATCTGCAATCTGCAATCGCCAATCTGCAATGGTTAATGCTAGTAGCTCACAGCTCGACGCTCGCAGCTTCTTAAATCATACACCTGTCCGCCGTGGCGGATCATCAAACCAGACATCAGACATCACATGCATTCCTTAATATCCTGCATTAATCTACGCGCAATATTATCGGCAGTGGTCTCAAAATTACTTTCGGCATAAATACGGATGATGGGTTCCGTATTGCTGGTGCGTAAATGCACCCAATCGTTATCAAATTCTATTTTAAGCCCGTCTTCGGTATTGATCGGGTTGTTTTTGTATTTGCCCTGCAGATGCTCAAATATTTTCTTTACATCAATGCCGTTATCTAACTCTATTTTGTTTTTGCTCATGAAATAATCGGGATAGGTCTTGCGCAACTGTAAAACACTTTTACCATTTTGAGCAAGGTAAGTTAAGAAGATAGCAATGCCCACTAATGCATCCCGGCCATAATGCAATTGAGGCAGGATAATACCGCCATTGCCTTCACCGCCAATAACGGCATTAACCGCCTTCATCTTTGTTACCACATTTACTTCACCAACGGCGCTCGGGAAATATTCACCGCCATATTTGAGCGTAATATCTTTTAAGGCGCGGGTGGAGGAAAGGTTACTTACGGTATTGCCTTTGGTTTGCTGCAACACATAATCAGCCACAGCCACCAATGTATATTCTTCTCCAAATAAGCTGCCGTCTTCACAAATAAAACATAAGCGGTCAACATCCGGATCAACTGCAATACCAAGACTGGCTTCCTGTTTTTTTACTTCACTGCTGATACCCCTGAGATTTTCCGGTAAAGGCTCAGGATTATGCGCAAATTTTCCGCTTATATCTTCATTCAATAATACAATATCTTTTACACCAAGGGTTTTCAATAAAGCCGGAACAGCAATCGCGCCGGTACTGTTAATACAATCAACAACGATCTTAAATTCTTTCTTTTTGATCGCTGCTATATCAACTAACGGCAAAGCCAGTATAGCTTCGATGTGTTTATCTAACGCAGTAGTGTCGTTGGTGATGGTACCAAGTTTATCAACTGTTACAAAATTGAAGGCTTCGTTTTCTGCTAGCTCTAACAGGAGTGCTCCATCTGCAGCGCTTAAAAATTCTCCTTTATTGTTTAATAGTTTCAAAGCATTCCATTCTTCGCCATTATGACTTGCCGTTATGATAATGCCACCGTCTGCGTTATTAAAAATAACTGACATCTCTACTGTTGGTGTAGTGCTCAGATCAAGGTTGATGACATTCACTCCGCTAGCCACCAGCGTTGACACAACCAGTTGCTGTATATACGAGCCGCTGATGCGCCCATCCCTCCCAACGACAACTGTAAAAGAATTTTTATTGTCCTGTTGCTTAAGCCATGCCGCATAAGCGCCAGTGAATTTTACAACATCCACAGGGCTTAGTGAAATTGCGGGTTTACCTCCAATCGTTCCTCTTAATCCTGATATACTTTTTATTAAAGGCATTTTTGTTGTTATTTGCAGTGCGCAAACATAACAGAAAAAACAAAATCCTGTTTTTAAGTTGATAAATAATTAAATTTTTACCCGATGCAGGCCAATGAATGGTTCAGGTTATGGTTTAATTCTCCTTATTATGATTTGCTTTATCAAAACAGGAATAAGGAAGAAGCTTCACAACTGGTTGATAAACTGGTTAATTACCTGCAAATACCGGGTGGGAGTTTTATTTTAGATGCTGCTTGTGGCAGAGGCAGGCACAGCATAGCACTGGCAGCAAAAGGTTTTGATGTAACCGGTGTTGACCTGTCGCCGCTTCCGCTTACCGAAGCAAAAAAACACGAAGCACACAACCTGCATTTTTTTCTGCATGACATCCGCCTGCCTTTTTATATAAACTATTTCGATTACGTTTTTAATTTTTTCACAAGCTTTGGTTTTTTCAAAACGATGCGTGAACATAATGACGCCATGCGCACACTTTCTCAAAGCCTTAAACTAAATGGCCTAATCATAATAGATTACCTGAATACACATTTCGCAGAAGACAATCTGAAGCACAAGGAAACTGTAGAACGCGGCAATATTGTTTTTGATATTGAAAGGTGGTATGATGAAGAATATTTTTATAAACGAATTCATATCACTGATAAAGAAAAAAATACCAGTGAAACATTTACAGAACAGGTTGAAAAATTTTCTTTGGGTGATTTTACTGATATGCTATCCTACCAGGGCTTACAAATCGAGCATGTTTTTGGAGATTACAACCTGGATGCCTATCACATAAAAAAATCGCCGCGAATGATCATCATGGCGAAAAAGATCCACCGGTAAAATTTAATTTTCATTTGGTAATGCGCCTGCTATTGGCATGTTGAAAATAACAGTGTTGTCGGGTTTTATTACAAACATGTTATCGGGTGTAGCATTATAAACATCAAATTGGTTAGCGTTGTATTGGAATTTTAATACAGGCTTGGGAAGCTTTAGAACGATTTTGTCATTTATACTTTGAAACTCTAAACCAGTGCCGGAAAATCTTTGGAAACTTTTAAAGTCATTATGATTGATTTTGCTTTTAAGCACATTTATAGATGAATCAAAATTATCATGAATTTGCGCCTTCAGGCCAGTGCTTACATATAAGCTAAAGAAAATAATGATAAGGTGTTTCATGAGAATTTTGTTTCATACTAAGATAATTTATTTATGCTGAACCAGTACCTTAAATTGTTTAAACTTCAAGCCAAATATGGATTTGCTTATTGTGATAAAAGTTACTTCCCTCAGATATTATCAATGATACTATTATTGGAAGCATTACAGGTTATCATTACAGGTTATTATGTAATGGTCATCTACAATAATGAAAATTAAGCGTATTTACATTAAAAATCCTTTGAATTAAATACAACTAAATAAGCTGGTAACATAATTGCAGTCATTGCATTAAACACATATTATTTAGTTTTACAGCTTTTATGACTGAAATATTAATTATTCTCGGCCTTATTCTTTTAAACGGAGTTTTTGCTATGGCCGAAATAGCGTTGGTATCGGCCCGAAAAGCAAGACTGGAAGCACAGGCAAACAAAGGTGATAAACGGGCAGCGGAAGCGCTTAAACTGGCAAATCATCCCGATACATTCATTTCCACCACTCAAATAGGCATTACGTTAATAGGTATATTAAATGGTATTTTCTCCGGGGAGAATATCAAGGATGACCTGGTGCAATTTTTTAGCCGCTTTGAATGGATCGCTCCCTACAGTAATGGTGTTGCCACCGCGGTTGTGGTTATCATTGTAACCTATTTTTCGTTAGTGTTGGGAGAATTGGTTCCCAAAAAGATCGGCTTAAGTAATCCCGAAGGTATAGCGAAAACTTTTGCCGCACCCATGCGTATAGTTACCATGATCAGCTATCCTTTTGTGTGGCTGCTGACAAAGTCGGGCAATTTTATTGTTAATGTTTTAAAGATCAGGAACAAAGATTTCAATGTAACGGAGGAAGAGATCAAAGCGATCATTAATGAGGGAACGGAACAAGGCGCCATTGAAGAAGCGGAGCAGGAAATTATTGAAAGAATATTTCATTTGGGCGACAGGAATATTACGTCGCTGATGACGCATCGCAGTGATATTACCTGGCTCGATATTAATCTCACAGTAGATGACGTACACGATCTGCCTGAAGAAGAAATTCACAGCATTTACCCTGTTTGCGATGGAACCATAGATAACATAAAAGGCATTGTGTCTTTAAAAGATATCATTAAAGCAGACCCCGGAACCGTCCTGAAAGATGTGGTTTCACCCGGATTTTATGTGCCGGAAAATAATTCAGCTTATAAATTACTCGAAAGATTTAAAGAACTGAAATCGCATTATGCTTTTATAGTGGATGAATATGGAACACTCCAGGGAATGGTTACATTAAACGATATCCTGGATGCAATCGTTGGCGAAGTTCCTAACATTGACGAAGAATTATACGAGATCGTTGAACGCAAAGACGGCAGTTTCCTGATTGATGCACAAATACCTTTTTATAATTTCCTGAGCTATTTCGAGCATACAGATTATCTTGACCAGGACGAGCAGCAATTTAATACGCTTGCGGGTTTTATTTTAGATGAGCTGGAACGCATTCCCCAAACCGGCGACCACCTGGAATGGCATGGCTTTAAGTTTGAAATAGTAGATATGGATAATAACCGTATTGATAAAGTGCTGGTATATAAACCCGAAGGAGAAGAATTAAGAACAGAAAATGATTAATTCGTCAACGATTAATCGCTTTGAAATTACGGTCAGATGCTTACAGCGGTCAGACCAATATTGCCAGGAACAATTTAATCAACACCGGTTGCTCCGTCGCGCACTTTTATTTTCTTTTTATTGGAATTTTTCTTTTCATATTCCAACACCTCCGGAGGTTTGTTCTTGTTTACAGTTGTAAGGGAGTCGGCAGGATTGTTAGACGCGGTACCCAATGAATCTTTTGCAACAACCTTTGGCTTTTTATTGGTTACCAACTGATCTATCACGTATTCTTCAGATCTTGTTATTGTTTGCCTTTCCGGATCGTAATAGTTCCAGGTGCCGTGTTTTACTGTTGAAGCTTCCACTTTCATCACCCTGAGATCATATTTGTCCGGGTTATCCAGGTGATAAACTTTTACCGTATCGTAAGGATTTTCCGGGTTGGTTGCTTTCCAGCTTTCTTCTCTTATAATACCGATAAGATTATAGTACCGGCAAATGCCATTTTTATAACCCCATTTATAATTTTCTTCTGCAATGATGTCTCCCATCAAATTATACCGTATCCATTCGCCTTCTTTTTTATCATCTGCAAAACGACCTTCTTCCTTATAACCGGGCTCCCCATAATTTTGTGACTTATCAATAAGCCAATAGCCCTGTTTCCTGTCCTGAAAGTCGGTGCAATTAATGGTATCGCCTTTGGTACTCATGCGGTATGTTTTACACTGACTCATAGACTGCTGTCCGAAAAAAATTAACACAAGCATTAAACAAACTGCACTGTACTTCATATCTCTTAAACGCATTTCAGGCTGCTTTTCTTATGCTGAAAAATGATCAGCCTATTTTAACGTGAGTTTTAGGTCTTCTAACATCCTGTTAAGGGATGATTTATGGATAGAACTTAATCAGCCTAAAACACAAAGCATTCCGATAGGAACGCCTGGTGCGACCGATGTATAAATATCTACCTACAATTTGTTCCTAACGGAACAATAAGCATTCATTCCCAGCAGAAACATCCAAAACCCGCGTTATTTTATGGAAGCCCTTACTGTTTTTACTTCATCGGGTGTAATGGCAGAAGCTTTATTGCCAAAACTGCTGCGTACAAAGGTCAGGACATCAGCTACCTGCTGATCGGATAGATAATTCTGCGCAGGCATATTGTTGGTGTAATATTCCCCATCAATATCAACCTTTTCAACAGAACCCTGCAAAACCCATTTGATCAATTTTGGCTTTTGTCCCGTCACCCAGGAAGTTTTTATAAGTGGCGGGTTTAATTTGGGAACTCCGCTTCCGTCGGCCTGGTGGCAGGTAAGGCAATACTGTTTATACAATGCCGCCCCGCGCTGTTTGGAAGTTTGTGCGGGTTGCTGTGCGCTGACTGCAAGAAAGGCTATACAACAGGTTGCCAGGATAATTTGCCTCATACTTTAGTTTCCTTTGTACATTATTTTATAAATTGTTCCTTTCACATCATCGCTAACATAAAGTGCGCCATCAGGTCCTTGCGCCAACCCGCAGGGACGATGTTGCGCATCATTGGGTGAGGCAATGGTTGCTTTGCCGGAAAAGCCGTCTGCAAAAATTTCCCAATCGCCACTGGGCTTGCCATCTTTAAAAGGCTGAAACACGACGAAATAACCTTTTTGTGGTTCAGGCGCCCTGTTCCATGAGCCATGAAAAGCAATGAATGCTCCATTCTTATATTTTTCCGGAAACATATTTCCTGTATAGAACAATAAACCATTGGGACCCATATGTCCCGGAAAGGCAACAACCGGATCCTGCGCATCTTCGCCACCTTCTTTTTTACCATCACCACCATATTCAGGGCCCAATATCTTTTTGTGCTGTATCTGGTCGTAATAAATATATGGCCATCCGCAATTGCTTCCTTTATGCAGCTCGTACATGCATTCAGCAGGCAACTCAGCACTTTGCTGGTCGGTATATAAAGCCGGGAAATTATTGCTTAACTGATCTCGGCCGTGTTGCATGACAAATAAAGTGTTGGTTTGAGTATTCCAATCTAATCCAACCACATTTCTTAAACCGGTTGCATAGTGAACCCCATCGCCATAGGTTTGACCAGGTTTATCGGCTTTGAACTGCCAGATGCCGCCTGCAGAATCCAAGATCGGGCAGGGCATTCTTCCCATTGAACCTATCGTCCTGTCTTTCTCCTGGCAGGCGTTGGCATAAGCGCCGATATTCACATAAATATTATTGTCATTATCCAGCACTATTGATTTGGATTCATGCTGATGCCTGTCGAGTAAACCGGTAATTACTTTTTCAGGATTATCCGCATCCGCCGGTTTATTATCATCTCCGAGCTTATAACGGTAAACATCTGTATTGGAAGAAGCATACAAATAGCCATTCTTTAAATAAATACCCGTGCCAATGTAATTGCCAAAACTTGACAGTGTTTGATAATGCCCGTCATTTTTTGCATCGTGTAAAAGATAAATCCCTTTGCCATCTTTTAATTTTTCAAGTTTTACAAATATGTCGCCATTGGAAGCTACTGCAATATGCCGGGCAGAGCCCAAACCATCAGCAGCTTTTATAGCCGTAAAACCCGCAGGCAGTGTTAACCCTGCATTTGCGCTTTGTTTTCCTGACTGTGCATTTGTATTCAGCCATACCAGGCTTCCCAGGAGTATTAAGTAGGATGTTTTCATATTTCAAAAATAAGTTTGTAAGCTTTTTTTAGCATTTATTGTTTTAAAAAGAAAAACATAACATCAAAATATTTGCCGAAAGGTGAAAAGTAATGGGATATTGGGATGATATAGTTAAAGTAGCAACAACCGAATATCACAATATCATACTATTCCAATATTATAATCTCAAAAAATGAATTATGGTTATTTTAATGTTTCGTCAAGCCATTTAAAAAACTCATGCTGCCACACCATTGCGTCCTGTGCTTTTAACACCCAGTGGTTCTCATCAGGTAAATACAGGAACCTGCTTTTGATGCCTTTCAACTGGGCCGCCTGGAAAGCTTGTTGTCCCTGTTCTATCGGCACACGGTAATCTTTACCGCCCTGGACGATCATGATCGGAGTATCCCATTTATCAACAAAATTGCTTGGGCTCTGGCTGAAAGAACGTTGCGCCACTGCGTTATTGTTATCCCAGTAAGCGCCACCTTTTTCCCAGTTCTCAAACCACATCTCATCTGTAGTACCATACATACTTCGAAAATCAAAAACACCATCATGCGCAATAAAAGTTTTAAAGCGGTGATCATGCACCGCTTCCAAAGCAAATACACTGAATCCGCCAAAACTGGCGCCCACACAACCCCGCCTGGAGTTATCAATATAAGAAGATCTGGAAACATTATCAATAGCGCTGAGATAGTCTTTTATTACCTGGCCGCCCCAGTCTTTACTTACCTCTTCATTCCATTTTGTTCCAAAGCCCTGCATGCCACGGCGGCAAGGCGCAACCATTATGTAACCATTGGATGCCATCAACTGCATGTTCCATCGGAAGGAATAAAATTGGGTAAGCGGGCTTTGCGGCCCACCCTGGCAATATAAAAGCGCAGGATATTTTTGGGTGGAATCAAAACCAGGCGGCAATATCACCCATACTACCATTTGCCGGTTATCTGTTGTGGTAACATACCGTTTCTGCCATGAACATAAATCAAGAGAATTATACACGTTGTCGTTAATATGGGTTACCTGTTGCATGGCCCCGGACTTAAGATCAAGCGCATACATTTCAGCGGCATGATTAAAATCTGTTCTTGTTACGAACAATGTGTTACCTGCCTGGCCGGCAATTCCGTTTACATCAAAATCCCCTTTTGTTATTTGACGTATAACAATCCCCATTTTTGTTTTACCAGGATAATTCACTTCAAACAATTGCAGCGTGCCATCAAGAGGCGCAATAAAAAATATGCTCCTGTCATCATCGCTCCACTTAAAACTTTCAACATGAATATCATCACGACTGGCTGTTAAGTTCATTTTTGTAGCGCCACCTGATACAACCAGGTCCTGTTTGTCAGCCTCATAACCATCACGCTTCATACTTAACCAAGCCAGTTCTCCTTTCTTATTGTATGACGGATTTACATCATACCCCATCATGCCTTCCGTTAAATTTTTTGTTTCGCCTGTTTCAATATTGTATTCAAAAAGGTCTGTATTGGTACTGATAGTATACGCCGTTCCTTGTTTTTGCTTGGTCACATACACTACATGTTTTCCATCGGGATTCCAGATATAATCTTCATCACCACCGAAAGGTTTTTGCGGACAATCATAAGGCTGCCCTGCCATGAGGTCTTTCTTTGCAATATCATTTGCACCGCTTAAAAATATATGACTGAATTTCCCGTCTTCCCAGGTATCCCAATGGCGGTACATTAATGAGTTATATATCTGTGCATTACTCTTTGTGAGGTCGGGATAAAAATCACTGCCATACACATTCATTATTTTTACATCACTGTCGCTTATTTTCCATTTACCATCGGGCGAGATATGATTATTGTAAACAAGTGTGTCAGCATTACTTATTTCCTCTGCTGTTCCACCTGCAACCGGTATGCGATAAGTTTTGGTTGAACTTTTATTCTGCATTACATCCGGTGTAGAAACTGCATACACCACATATTTTTTGTCTTTTGAAACACCGATTGCATTCAGTCTGCCAAGCTTCCATAAAAGCTCAGGTGTCATTACATTTTGCGACATACAAAAAACGGGCGCAGCAATCAATAAAAACATCAATATTTTTTTCATACAGAATAAATTATTTAATAACAAGCCATCATTGAATCTTATAATAAAAGTCCCTGGAGGAATATATAAGCAATAGAAAAATAAATGATCAGCCCGGTAACGTCAACAAGCGTGGCTACAAATGGCGCCGAAGAAACAGCGGGGTCTGCGCCAAGCCTTTTTAAAATTATGGGAAGCATAGATCCCGAAAGCGTTCCCCAAAGCACCACTCCTATTAAAGAGAACCCAACGCTCACACCAATAAAAAACCAGTGTGGCCCATACAGATTTTCTATAACGCCATTTGCCATCAACAGGTGCCATATAAAAATTCTGATAAACCCGATAATTCCCAAAATACCACCCAGCATAATACCGCTGACGATCTCACGGCGCATCACCCGCCACCAGTCATTCAAAGAAATATCACCCACTGCCAGTGCCTGGATTATTAATGTGGAAGCCTGCGAACCACTGTTGCCACCACTGCTCATGATCAACGGAACGAAAATGGAAAGCACTACTGCTTTCTGAATTTCATCCGCGAAGTACGACATTGCAGTTGCCGTAAGCATTTCACTTACAAACAGGATGATCAGCCAACCCACTCTTTTCTTGATCAGCTTGAACAAAGGCATGTCAAGATAAGGTTCATCCAAAGCTTCGGTTCCACCGATCTTTTGTATGTCTTCGCTGAACTCTTCATTGGCCACCCAAAGCATGTCATCGATAGTTACAATACCAAGCAGAACATTATTATCATCCGTTACCGGCAGCGCGACCCGGTTATTCATTTTAAAAACTTCATTGGCATGCTCCTGGTCGTCATGAACATTCAACGCTATCACACGTTCATCCATTAATTCTTCGATCTTCTTATCAGGCGATGCAAGAATAACATCCCTTATTCTCAGGTCATCAATCAGCTCGCCTTTGCGGTTGATCACATAGATCACATCAATGGTTTCTGTATTCTTTCCCACTTTCCTGATGATGCTCAGCACCTGTTCGATGGTGTTGAACGGATATACGTAAATATAATCAGGCGTCATTAGCCTGCCCACGCTGTCTTCCGGATAACCAAGCATAGAGAGCGTAACTTTTCTCTCCTCGTTGTTCAGCAATTTTATCAGGTCACGGATAACTTCTTTGGGTAACTCTTCCAAAAAGTCTGTTCGGTCATCGGCAGGAAGTTCGTTTAATAATTCGGCTGTTTTAAAAGAGGGCAGTTCATGAACGATTTCTTTCTGGCGGCTTACATCTAATATCTTAAAAACTTTTGCCGCCCTGTTGATCGACATGTTGGCAATTATCTGCGCTTCATAATCAGGATAATCATATACCAGGTCTGCTACATCACTTATATTTTGGTCATCGAGGAATTTGCGTATGGATTGCAGGTTATTTTCCTGCATAAGCTGTTCAAACTGTTCTTTTATGGAAGGCTGCTCCAATTCAAAGCTCATGTACGCAAATTAGTGAAACAAATTTGAGAGAATGCTGTAAAATTCGGGATAAAAATGTATTCTAATCAAGGGTTGAACATTATATTGTGGCCTTAATTATTTCAAGCTTACATGATAGCATCTTTTCTAACCATTGGAACTTCACCGAAACGTGGCAGGGGTATGTTCGCAACAAAGAATATAAAAAAAGGAACAGTAATTGAAATTTCCCCGGTGATCGTGCTAACCGAAAAGGAACGTAAAACCATCGAGAAAACCCTGTTGTTTCATTACGTGTTTGAATGGGGAGTTGATAAAAAGAAAGCTGCACTGGCCCTGGGTTACGTGTCTTTATATAACCACAGCTATGATTCCAATTGTGAATACGAAATGGAATTCAGCAAAAAATTAATGACCATAAAAACCGTAAAAAATATCAAAAAAGGCGAAGAGCTTTTCATTAATTATAATGCCGTTCCAAATGATAAAACCAAAGTGTGGTTTGATGCGACGTAGATAAATTGAATAACGCTGTATATTCTCGTACCTTTTTACCTCAGCATTAAAACTTACCATTAAACAGTATTTGTTTCATTAATTTCCTTGATGTCGCTGGTGTCTTTAAAATTTTACATTTTTTCAAGGGATGTTAAGAACTTCAAACGACAAGTAATGCACGGCTATTAATTGCAGCTATCTTAGGCACAGCATAAATAGTCTCTCTCATCCATGTTACATCATCATGGGACAAATACATCTGCAACCACATGTGCCATGCCATTAAAGTGGTATTGATATCGCTTTAATTGACAATGAATTTTGCCCCGATTGAAATTGATGATCATAAAGAAGAAAATGCGCCATGCATGTTGGTTAACGCACTTTCCATTTTTCTTATTCAATAATTACATTTCACAACAAGCTTACATGAATTAAAAACTTACTTATGAAAAAGATCTCTTTATTTTTTGCAATGATATTTTTTGTCGTGACAATATATGCACAACTTGGCGTAACCAAGAAGGGTGTAAAAGCTTTGGCAAACAACGATACTACAGGAAATTATAATTCAGCATTTGGATATTACGCGCTGAATGCGAATATTACCGGAACAAACAATACTGCTGTTGGCGCCAATGCATTGGTTGCAAATAATGGCAACAACAATACAGGCATTGGTTCGAATGCCCTTTATTTAAACACAAGCGGGTATTATAATACTGCGTTAGGCGTAAATGCCCTAAATGCAAATATTGCAGGCAACTATAATACGGCGGTTGGCGCCAAAGCATTGCAAAAAAATAATGGCGCCAATAATACAGGTATCGGTTATGCTTCCCTTTATTCAAATGCAAGCGGAAACGATAATACCGCGGTAGGGAATTTTGCCATGCAGACAAATACGACCGGAAGGGAAAATACTGCTTTAGGGTTTCAATCCCTTTATCTCAACACAAGCGGAAGAGAAAATACTGTCTTAGGCAGTTATGCCATGCATGCCAATACAACCGGAAATTATAATGTTGCCCTAGGATATCAATCGCTGTCTGCAAACACAAACGGATGGTACAATACCGCATTGGGCAATTATGCCATGCAGTCAAACACGACGGGCATGAATAATATTGCTATTGGAGCCGGAGCTTTATCATCTAATACAGACCAGAGTTCTAATATTGCGATTGGCGTTGATGCCTTATACAATAATACAGGCGGATACGCTAATACCGTCATTGGTACAAGCGCACTTTTAAAAAATACAGTCGGGGCTTCCAACACCGGCGTCGGTTATTCTGCGCTTTTTTCAAATACAACCGGGGAAAGTAATACAGCTACAGGTTATTGGTCTTTGTTCTCCAATACAACCGGGAATTATAACACAGCTGCAGGAGATTGGTCTATGTACTCCAATACGTCCGGGTATGGTAATACAGCAATGGGTCACTGGTCTATGTTTACAAATACAACCGGTTATGACAATACTACGCTGGGCTACGGCGCCGATGTATCAGGTAAAAGTTTACACAACGCTACTGCTATTGGTTATGACGCAACAGTGAACAGCTCCAACACAGTTCGCGTAGGCAGTACGGGTGTAACATCTATTGGAGGACAAGTGGGATGGACAACATTTTCTGATGGCAGGTATAAAAAAGATGTCAGGGAAAATATACCTGGCTTGGCGTTTATTAATAGCCTCCGGCCTGTTTCCTACACTGTTAATATACAAGGCCTAAAGGAATACTATAATAAACGCAAAGACAAAATACCTGATAGCGTTAAGACATCTGCTGCAGCTAATCCTGAAATTAAAAATGAAGAAACCGAAGCTGGTAAGATCATACATACGGGCTTTATAGCCCAGGAGGTGGAGCAAGCTGCTGCTAAATTGCACTATGATTTCAATGGCGTTGACAAACCTAAAAGCACCGATGATCTGTATGGCCTGCGCTATGATGAATTTGTGGTACCGCTTGTAAAAGCAGTGCAGGAATTGTCTGAAATAAACGATAAAAAAGATTCATTGATCAATGATCTTCAAAAACAGATCAATGAATTAAGATCAGTTGTTTCACCTGCCAGGCAGCCGCAAAATACAAAGGCAGTGTTTTTGACCAATGCTTCCATTGAACAAAATAATCCAAATCCATTCAGCAATACAACGACCATACATTACACATTGCCCAAAAATTATTCTTCAGCCAAAATCATTATAACTGACATTAGCGGTAGATTAATAAAAGAAGTAAATATCAATGGTACAGGTAGGGGAAGCTTAAATATTACTGCGCAAGGATTATCCTCCGGCAACTACAATTATTCACTTTATATTGATGGGAGGATGGCGGCAACAAAACAAATGATGGTTGGCAAATGAAAGTTTCTTTTAATACTTTATGGTTTCTTTTTTGCTCTTAGTCTATTAACTGTGTTTGCAAACCTGGTATGTACGCTGCGCCTTTGTTGATACTTGTTTCAAGAATTAACTTTTGCTCATTGATGCCAGCAGGTTTTTAGTTTGTTTATCTATTACGTTGTCGCAGCAGCGCAAATTGCTCACCGAAATATTATCTTCTCTGTAAATATTTAACTAACTTAGTAAGCACCAAAAAGCTTTTACAATCTTCCTTTTAAAACAAGGCTACTGAAAACTAAAACCGTAGACTAAAACTCAAAAACCAGCTGTATGAAAAAAATACTTGTTTTAATCATTTCCATGTTAATAGCCCGAGCATCATTCAGCCAAACAGATACCGCACAGGCACTGACAAAGGGCTATTATATGCGCAAAGCAAAAAATCAAAAAATAACTGCATTTGTGCTTATTGGTGCAGGAGTAACTATGTTTGTTGCTGGCGGAGCTATCAATTTTAACGACAATTTTTTAGAGGGTAATTCTGACAAAGGATTATGGCTTTGTTATGTAGGTGGCGCTGTTACACTATCAAGCATTCCATTTTTTATTGCATCACATAAAAATAAGGTAAAGGGTTTATCGCTTGCGTTAAAAAAGCAACCGGTTTACCTGCCTTATAACAATACGGCATTCATGCAACCAGCCATAAGTTTACAAATAGGCATGGGCAAATAGATGCATTCATTTTCTGCAATACAATGAAACAGCCGGTTGCAAAGTTTATTCAAACCAATTTCTTTACCAGCTTTACTTTTAGTTGCATCAATATCCCATCCGCTTATTAGAATAAATAGCTTTGCATTTTCTGTGTACCTGCTTTCATAACTGCGTTCAATAGTTCTGCTTATAATTCTCAGAAAAGATCAGGAGCAAAATATTATCGCCATTTTTTCTTTTAAAGTGCGAATATGAACAAAGAGGGCAACAGTTTTGCCAATCACTTTATATTGATGGGAGGCTTGCGAGCTTTCAAACTTTTGCAAAAAAAAGCCCCGCATTTTTTGCGAGGCCTTTTCTTTATACCATTTCTGAAAGAATTACTTTTCTTCTTCTTTCTTCAATTTTTCTTTGATCTCAGCCAAAGCGCTTAAGTCTCCCAAAGTCGCTTTTTCAACTTTGTTCTGAATGTTCTTAACGGTTTTACGCGTTTTTTCAGATTCTGCTTTTGCTTCTTTTTTGGCTGTTTCCTGTTCATGGGCTTTTGCCTGTTCCCATATCTTGGTATGGCTTACAAGGATACGTTTCTCATTACGGTCAAACTCGATCACCATAAATTCT
Organism: Parafilimonas sp.; assembly: GCA_036274175.1. Taxonomy (GTDB): domain Bacteria; phylum Bacteroidota; class Bacteroidia; order Chitinophagales; family Chitinophagaceae; genus Parafilimonas. The sequence continues at coordinate 46,788 of DASUGF010000045.1, read as the reverse complement.
GCTGTTTCGTCTGCCACCAGGCTTTTGCCATCTTCTTTTATCAGGTGGCGGTTAGGTGCAAAACCTTCCAAACCATATGGCAACTGAACGATAGCGCCACGGTCATCTTTCCTGGTAACGGTGCCTTCATGTATGCTGCCTACAGCAAATGTATCCTGCAATGCAGTCCATGGATCTTCTTCCAATTGTTTATGGCCGAGTTGAAGCTTACGGTTTTCCTTGTCGATTGACATGATGACAACATCAATGTCTTCACCTGTTTTTGTGTACTCACCAGGATGGTTAAAACGTTTCAGCCAGCTCAGATCGCTGATGTGGATCATACCGCCAATACCAGGTTCCAATTCAACAAACACGCCATAAGGAGTGATGTTCTTTACAACACCTTTGTGTTTGCTGCCTTCAGGATATTTTGTTTCAATATTATTCCATGGATCTTCTGTGAGTTGTTTGATGGAAAGGCTCATTTTGCGTGAGTCTTTATCAAGTGTTACCACTTTTGCTTCATGCTCATCACCCAGCTTAAAGAATTCTTTGGCATTGATTGGCGTGTTTGCCCAGGTAATTTCACTTACGTGAACAAGACCTTCAACACCGGGAAGAATTTCAAGGAATGCGCCGTAATCCTCTATGTTAACTACCCTGCCTTTTACGGTAGCGCCTTCATGTATGAACTCAGGCAGTACGTCCCATGGATGTGGTGTAAGCTGTTTTAAACCAAGGCTGATGCGTTTTTTGTCATCATCAAAGTCTAACACAACTACCTGCAGCTTCTGGTCCATTTTCACCACTTCACTTGGGTGAGAGATACGACCCCATGAGATATCAGTTATATAAAGTAAGCCATCCAGACCACCGAGATCCATAAATGCTCCGAAGTCTGTAATATTCTTCACAGTTCCTTCAAGCACCTGTCCTTTTTCGAGCTTGCTGATGATTTCAGCGCGCTGGGCTTCAATATCGCTTTCAATTAAAGCTTTATGAGATACAACGGCATTCTTGATCGCTTCATTGATCTTCACCACCTTAAATTCCATCGTTTTGCCAACGAACTGATCATAATCCGTAACCGGTTTTACATCAATTTGAGAGCCAGGAAGGAAGGTTTCAAGACCAAATACATCTACGATCAGGCCGCCTTTTGTTTTGCTGGTAACATAACCTGTAACCACTTCGCCGGTCTTATGCACTTCAACGATCCTTTCCCATGCACGGAATACGCGTGCCTGTTTGCGGCTGAGGTGCAGGTTGCCATCGCGGTCTTCTTTTTCAACCACCATTACTTCTACAATATCGCCTACTTTAAGACTGGAATTGTCGCGAAACTCATTAAGGGAAACCAGGCCATCACTCTTAAAACCGATATTTACAACAGCATCAGTTTTGGTCAAAGCCACCACACTTCCATTTACGAGCTCACCGTCTTCAATAGTTACAAAAGTGTTTTCATACACTTTATCGTACTTCTGTTTTTCTTCATCGCTGTAATGCGTAACGTTGCGTTTGTCAACGCTCCAGTCAAAATCATCGTGCGCTGCAATTTTTTCTTCTACCGGCTGCGGAAGAGATTCAGTAACAGAAGCCGGAACTTCGGGTTGGGTAATTGTTTCAGAAGGATTTTCTTCTGCAACAGGTGCATTTGTTGTCGCTGTAGTTGCTTCGGTTTGTTCAACCTTGGCAGACTCCTGTTCATCAGCGTTTGTGTTAACAATATTATTTTCACTCATGATAAGAACCCCGTTGTTTTATTCGGGGCGGCAAAGTTAACAAAAACGCCGTAAAATGCAAAGCCGGGAACGAAAGTACTGTATGTTAATGATACTCAGGAGTGTATATAATTCTGAAGGTGTTCAATAGTTTCTTTTTGTGTAAGAATAGTTTCCGTTACAACATCATTAATTGAAATGATCCCGGCAAGCTTCCCCTGCTCAACTACAGGCAGGTACCGCAGGTTATTTGATGACATCAGTTCCATACAAAACTCAATGGAATCGTTTCCAACAACTGAAGGATATTCCGTATTCATAATTTCTCCAACGGTGGTCCCACTGGAAGAACGGCCTTTCAGAATTACTTTTCGCGAATAATCGCGTTCTGTCATCAAACCAATAAACTTATCATTTTGTGCTATCGCGACAGAACCAATGTTTTTATCAGCCATCAGCCTTAAAGCATCAATCACTGTAAGTTCTGATTGGACAGTTTCCACATGACTGCCCTTACGTTTTAATATGTCAGCAACCTTTCTCATAAATTAAATTTATATATAAAAAGAGTTAATCGCAAATTTTATGCAAGCCCGTTAATGGAAATTGAGTGATTCAATCAATTTGCTTGCGTATGACTCGTTAAAGTTACCATTATTCATTTTAATATAGGCTTCTGCCTTATCAAAATCAGCATTATCCAAAGCTTTTGGGAAGGATTTCTTTTTAAATTCCACAGGCTGTAAAGTATTATTATAGAAAAGAAAGTAAGTTTCCTTGTCTATGTAGTTGCCGGCGGAGAGCATTTGTGTCATCGCCTGGGATGCCTTGCTTGTTGTAATTGATTCGAAATCGGTGGCAGTATATTTCAAAAGTGACTATTTTTTGCCGTTGAAAACCAGGGCCTCAACAAATTTCCCGCTACAATCTTTGCTAAAAAGATCACCTCTCATAAAAATGTGGCCTATCTGAGATCAAAGTAAAGGAATAAATCATACGCTTATCCACTTCCATGATCATTGCCGAATCCTGATTTTTAAAAAATAATTTTCCATCTACTTTATCATACATGAAAAGAAGTTTGTCGCTGAATTCTTCATTCATAATGTTTTTCACAGAACCTTTTACCCAATTTTTACAAAAAAAAAGGCTTACCTCCCACTTCCCCTCCGGAATTATAGGCGGTTAGTACCACTTCAAAATTGTTAACAAGATGACCTGTATAAGGGCTTTGGTTTTGAAATGCATTGCCTTGAGCTGTAGCTTTTTTGGAAAAAATGAGGGCTGACAAAAGAATAAAGTAAAATCTCATAGTGCCAATGGCTTGTAACAAAATTCTCAAAAAAAGAATTATGCAATCAGTATTGTCCGGTTAACTTGGGCTAAAGCCCGTTGGATAAGGATTCCGCTATATAGCCCCAGGCTTAAGCCTGGGGCTAGTGAAAACCAAGCCCATCAAGGGGTTAGCCCAAGAATTAAAATTTTAGTCGGACAACAATGTTATGCAAGAATAAAAATTTTGTTTGTAAACCCGCAGGCAGGGAGGTTAAGAAAATTAATTTCTGCTACCCGGATGAAGTTGTTTAGGGCAATTCCCGGCAAAAGCAAAATACCCCGTGTAAGCCCCTTAAAACCGATATTAAAACAAATACATCCTGTTGTAAACGCATTGGATAATGCAGCTTTACCGATTTAGGATGTTTCAACATCTTAGGCAATAAATATCAGCGACAAATATTAACCCGGCTTATTTTTTATTTTTTTGAGATTGTTGTTTCATCTGCTGGACTTTTTTTTGGGTTTCCACCATTTTTTCATACTGTTCCTGCCATTTGCTTTTTGGTTTAACCTTAGGCGCTTTCCTGCGTTCGTCCATTTGAGCGAGGATTTTATCGTGATCAAGAATATAATTCTGAATCGCGAACTGGATGCCCAAAGTAATAAGGTTTGATACTGTATAATACCAGGTTAATGCCGCAGGCAATGAATTAAAGAACAACAACATGAAAATAGGATAGATATAGGGCATGTATTTAAGCGCCGGGTTGTTCGGGTCACTTGGCGTCATATTCATATTATAAATAGAGATCAGGAAACTTGTGGCTACTGCGAGCAGTGCAAACAAACTTATATGATCGCCAATGACAAATATTTTACTGTTAAACTGTACCAGCACATCGTAAGTTGATAAATCTTTTGACCAAAGGAAAGGCTGGCCCCTCAAGCTAATGTTTGAATTAAAGAAACTATATAAAGCAAAGAAGATAGGTATTTGCAGTAATAATGGCAAACATCCGCCAAGAGGATTTACACCCGCTTCTCGAAAGAGTTTCATTTGCTCCATTGCAAAACCTTGCTGGTCGGTTCCAAATTTCTTACGTAATGTATCCAATTCCGGCCTTAGCAATTTCATCCTGGCGCCGCTTTTATAGCTTTTATATACCAATGGCGAAGTAACAAGCCTGATAAAGATTGTAAGTAATGCGATCACCCAGCCATATACAGAAATAAGACGCTCAAAGAAATTAAACACCGGCATGATGATGTACTTATTGATAGGCCTTACAAATGCGTAAAAATCACGCCCAAGGTTAACGATACCATCCATCTCAGGAGCTGCATTTTGCAAAACCTGGTAATCGTTAGGACCATAAAATAATTGCATAGGGACATTTACAGAAGCTGTTGCAGGCACTTTCATTTGCAGTGATGCATCCACTAATCCTAATGCTTTAGTGGTATCTGTTTGACGTGCCCAGTTTACCTCGCCACCGCTAAAACTATTTTTTGCGATCAGGGCGCTATTGAAAAATTGTTGTACTGCTGCCACCCATTGCACAGGTTTTTCAAACGTATGCTGAGTTTTTGATGAAATATAATCAAAGTCATTATTCTCAGAAAAACCAACATCACTCATACGGCGTTCATAATCAACCGATTTTTCTACCTGCATGGGTTGAGATGAAAAGCGAAAATTCAGCGTATTATTGGTAAGTAAACTGCCGGCATTACTAAGATTTATGTTCCAATCAATTAAATAACTGTCCGGCTTTATTATATATTGATGAACTATACCTGTATGCGTGGAGTCCATTAATGTAAACTGAACCGTTTGGCTTCCATCTGCATTTTTTACCGGCTGTGACGGTGTAAAATTAAGTTCAGCAGTTGAAGCCGATCGGTTGTTGGCGGTATTTATTGAATAAGCAATAAGGTCTTTATCAGTTGCGCCTAAAGTAACCTTGCCGCCTGTTTGAGAATTATATTTTTTCAGCTCAACAGATTTTACCCTGCCGCCTTTACTGGTGAATGTTATTTTAACGACGTTATTTTCAACGGTAACCAGTTGCTCAGGAATGCTTACCGTATTTCCAAAATTACCTGCTTCGCTATGTTTTGAAAGCGAATCTCTATATAAAGAATCCAGGCGGGTAGCCGCTTTTTGCTGTGGCGTAATTTTAGCGGCATTAGCTATGGAATCTTTCCTGGCTTTTTCTTTTTGAGAAGCCAAAGCGGCTTGTTGTTGCTTGTTCGTATAAAAGAAAAAAACAAAAAATAAAATTGCGAGTAAAACAATACCTATAATCGAATTCTTATCTTTCATGTGTTATAAAAAAATGAGCGGCAAAGGTAACAGATTGCAGTATTGTAAGAATTTGAAATTTTAAAATGCTTTCATAATAATATGGCGGAATGCGATAATGTAAATCTGGGTGAGAGTAAATTCGTTCTGCAAACCGCAATCTAACCAATTTTTTTGCAGCTTGTCCATACTTGCACAAACCCTTCCGGCTCATAACCATTAGTTCCGCCTCTTATGTTTCAACATCCATTCGTAGATATTCATGCCGTTCCGCATTTTCCAGGTATTATTATAAGCAAATTTCCAGGCGATATGACCCACGCCGTCAAGTCGTATAAATTTGGCAGGGATCTCAGGATTACCGGAGTTAATAATATCTACGTACTTAAGATTTGTTTTATAAAATGCATCCTTGCTACCGCAAATATCTAAACAGGCAATATCAAATTTGGCAACATTGCTCAGTTTGTCGGGATGATCAGCAGATGCAGCGCTTAACGGTACAATGGCTGCAAACTGTTTTGTAAGATTATTATTATCTGTCATGCAGCTCCATAATCCCCAGCCCCCTGCGGAAAAACCAGTCAAATAAATACGCGTGGTATCAATCGGATACATATCTTTTAATTGCTCAAGCATATTATAAACGTGTTTTGCACTCCAACCCCAGGACACCGGGCATTGAGGGCTGCAGACAAAAAAAGCGTATCTTCTCCCGTCAACCGGGTTAATAGCTGTGGCATTAAAACCTTGAGCAATGTATTCACTCATTGTAAATCCTTCCAACAGCAGATTTATGTCTGTTCCGCATTGCTCCTGGCCATACAGGTTTATAATGAGCGGATAGGTTTTCTTTCGGTTAGGATCCGTTTTATACAAGTTGGGAAGCCACATTAGCGTCTTTGAATTCGGATAGTTTCTGTCTCCTGTTTTCAACGTAATGATATGCTGCCTGCCGGCTGTTTGCTGGCCCTCCAGATTATTCTGCGACGAAGCAATAACTTTTGAAGGAGTTATCGTGCTGGTTTTGGTGCATCCCGAAATAACTACAGACAGGCAGGCAAGGATACAAACTTTGGAAAGAGTTCTCATTATAGTTTAATTATCGGTACGAAAAAATATTGCGGGTGGTAAAAAATTATGATATAAATTCTACACGACCCTGGACGGCGGCAAAGTAATAAATTATTGAATTTTACAGTACTATAAACAATTTTTGTTCAGCATTAATTTCAAAAACAAATAGCATTACCCAATATTATACCAAAATGAATCACGGGAATTTTCCCATTAAAGAATTGTGAAAAACATCGTTTTTGGATCAGCAGGGAAATCGGAAAATTGTATTGTAAAATATTTTGAATTAAATGAATAAAACAATTATCTATTATGGTTATCAGGTAACAAGGGTAAAAATGATTTTATCTGCAAGAATTAAGATTAAAAAATTGAGACAAAAATAAAAGCAAAGGATGGCGATAGTGGTTCAATATTTGCCTGCCAATGCCCTTGAAATTATTATGGTTTCTTTTTTATTCGTCAGCCTAAGCAGTGCTTTTGTAAGCAATGCGGTGAAATGTAAATCAAAGGAGGCTTATTTAAAAATTGTAAGCATCACGCTTAGTCTAACTGTGACAATTGAATCTTTGGTAATATCTCCCTGGGAACATTTAGTAACCCTTTCACGAATTGCCGGGTATGCAGCCCAAAAATGTTTGATCATAATGCATTTTTTTAATGCTGCGATGTATTTATTCATCTGTTATACGTTTTTACATAGAAGGAAAATCAGGGCATATTTATAATGCCTGTTCTTTATAGTGGTATTTATAGGAAAAGTCTTGAACATAAAAAGTGAATTTAGAAATGGACAGCGATTTCAAACAGGAACTTCTTCAAACACAGCTCGAAACGCAGGAATATTCTTTTAACCAGATAAACAGGGAATTGCATGATAATATCGGGCAGTTGCTCAGCACTACCAAGCTTTTATTAGGGATGGCTGTTATGGAACTGGAAAATGTACCGGATACTTTGAAAACTGCCGAACAAACTGTAGGTAAAGCTATCCAGGATCTGCGTCTGCTGTCGAAATCCCTGGATAAAGAATGGCTTCATCAATTTAATTTAATAGAATATCTTGAAGCGGAAAAAGAAAGAATTAATACGGAGCGTAAAATTGAAATGAACTTTGTGAGTGAATACGTAAACCTGCCGATGGAGCCCGGAGTCCAGGTAATGTTATTTCGTGTGGTGCAGGAAGCGCTGCAACACGGTATTAAACACGCCTGCGCAAAACATATAGGCGTAGAAATAAACAATACAAATAATAATTTTGAACTAAAAATAATAGATGACGGAAATGGATTCAATATAGAATCATTGAAAAGAGAAAGCCTTGAATTGCACAATATAGAATACCGGACGCAGTTACTTGGGGGTACCATTGAATGGGGCCATAGAAAAGAAAAGGGAACGGTGATAACAATTAAAATACCTGTAAAACAATAAAAAAATATCAATTATTAACCATGAACCACACATAGTTATCAAACTTTTCAAACATTGAAACAAAATAAAATGAACATCACGCTTGGCATAGCAGACGATCACCAGTTATTTTTAAAATCGCTCAGCCTTTTAATCAGCAGCCTTGAAGATTTCACAATAGTTGTGGAGGCAATGAACGGCAAAGATCTCATTGAAAAGCTCTCCGCTAAAAAAGTTGAACCGGATATTATTTTGCTTGATGTAAACATGCCGGTGATGGATGGCAGGCAAACCGCGGAATATCTTGCAGAAAAATTCCCGGCAATAAAACTGGTTGCCCTTTCCATGAAGGATGATGATGATACCATCATCAGTATGATAAGAGCTGGCTGTTGCGCTTATCTTTTAAAGGATATTCACCCGGAAGAATTGAATAAAGCGCTTCATGAAATCTATAAAAAAGGCTATTACAACTCAGATGCTGCCAATATAAATTACCGCCGTTTATTGCAGCACCAGGAAAAACAAAACGAACTGCAGTTGACCGATAAAGAAAAACAATTCCTGCAGCTTGCCTGCAGTGATGCCACCTACAAACAAATTGCCGCCACTATGCATGTTTCGGAAAGAACGGTTGATGGTTACCGTGAAAATCTTTTTAAAAAGCTTAATGTACAAAGCCGCACTGGTATGGCGCTTGAAGCAATCAGGAGAAACATTGTAAGCATCTGATAAAGCAGCATGTAATGTTTGCAATTATTAACCGCGAACTTAAAACTGTTCTATCTTCGCTACATGGTTACCAACCTGAGCAAAAAACATAGCTTAATAACTAACTGGATAAGCGAACTGCGCAGCACAGACATACAAACAGACCGCATGCGATTTCGCCGTAATCTTGAAAGAATTGGAGAAGCCATAGCTTATGAAATAAGTAAGATTTTACCGTGGCAGGAAAAGGAAATCCAAACGCCGTTAGGTATCCATTCCAGCAAAGTGCTTACCGAACAACCGGTACTCGCAACCATTCTTCGTGCAGGCCTGCCATTACACCAGGGCTTATTGAATTATTTTGACAGGGCGGATAATGCTTTCATATCTGCATACAGAAAACATCGTCGCGACGGAAGTTTTGAGATTAACCTGGAATATTTAAGTTCACCCGCACTCGAAAACCGTGTGCTTATTCTTTCCGATCCCATGCTCGCAACAGGGGCCTCATTAACCGCTGCTTTACAGGCGTTGAAGGATCATGGCACTCCTTCGCAAATTCATATTGTTTCTGCTATAGCAGCTTCTGTTGGCATTGAATACGTTATAAGGGAATTTGGTGAAAAACTCTATATTTGGTGCGGAGATATTGATGATGAATTAACTGCCAAAGGATATATCGTTCCGGGCTTGGGCGATGCAGGTGATCTGGCCTTTGGACCCAAAACACAGTTCTGACGATAAAGCAGCTATAATTAATTTTAAACAGTCTATAGTTATTGAATTCCTGGGTTGAAAACTGCTTGTTGGAAAAGACCATAAAAACTAAACGATGAAATTTTTTGTCACGCTATTTGTCTTAATGATTGCTGCAACTGTGTTGGGCCAGGATCCTCATTTTTCACAATTCTTTTCTTCGCCCTTAACGCTCAACCCGGCGTTTACAGGTAAATTTAACGGCCAGGTGCGGGCTGCAGCAAATTACCGCAACCAATGGCCTACCATCAACAGGGCCTATGAAACGGGAACAGCTTCGGTTGATTTCCCGATCCTTGGCGGCCACATACCCTATACAGATATCTGGGGCGTTGGTTTTATGGCATATACAGATAAAAGCGCTGCAGGGGCAGTGGGCTTTAATTATTTTTCGGTATCTACAGCATATCATAAAGGCCTTGATGAAGACGGCTATAAACAATTAGGCGCAGGCTTCCAGGTTACTTATTCAAACATGGTTATTAATACATCTAAATTAACGTTTGAAGATCAACTGACCTCCGCAGGCTTTACAAATCCAACACAGGAGATTTTTAATAACTCTCAACTGAAAGCAAGTTATGTAGATGTAAATGCAGGGATACTTTATACGGCAAGCACTACAGATAAAAATAATTTTTATGCAGGCGTAAGCCTGTATCATATCAACCGGCCAAAACAGGAATTCACAGGTATCAATTATAATTTATACCCCCGCGCAACTTTTCATGCGGGTGGATATTTTCCCGTAGGTGAATTAACAACTCTTCATTTAAGCGGATTGTTCAGCACACAGGCAGGCGCCCATGAAACAGTTTTAGGCGGCGCCATGCAGTTTGTAGCCGGTGATCCTGATGCATTAAAACCAACCAGTGTTTATGGAGGAGGATGGGTGCGTTTTGGGGATGCCCTTATTCCTTATGTTGGCCTGGAATTTAGTGATTTACGCGTGGGCATTTCATACGACATAAATATTTCAAACCTTAAAACCGCTTCACAAAGCAGGGGTGGAATTGAAATTTCACTAATTTATATTATGCAGCAACCTGAAAGCAAGGGTCTCCCCTGTCCTAAATTTTAGCTGCTCTATTGTTCTGCAATCATATCAAAACATAACAATTTTAATTGGCTGATGTTTGCTGCCAGTTGAACCGTTATAGTACCACTTGCAGTTTATACGCGGAGTATTTAGCTTTATCCTTTTAATGTTATAGAATGCAAAACAATTTTTTAGTAAAAGCTAATTATGTAAACATAGAAAGCAAAGTCATACATGCTGCTGAGGTTTTTGTTGAAGCAGGAAAAATAAGCGCGGTTAAAATTGATGGCGATGAGGATAAAACCTTACGCTATATTTTACCGGGTTTTGTTGACAGCCATGTTCATATAGAAAGCAGCATGCTGGCGCCTTCAGAATTTGCAAGACTTGCAGTTGTACATGGTACCGTTGCAACAGTGAGCGACCCGCATGAAATTGCGAATGTTTGCGGAATGCCCGGAGTTGAGTTCATGATTAAAAATGGCAAACAGGTAAATTTTAATTTTTATTTCGGCGCACCAAGCTGTGTACCCGCAACGATCTTTGAAACAGCAGGCGCTACATTAGATAGTGACGCTGTTGAACAACTTTTACAAAAACCGGAGATAAATTATTTAAGCGAGATGATGAATTTTCCGGGTGTGTTGATGAAGGATGATGAAGTGATGAAAAAAATTGCGGCGGCAAAAAAATTAAATAAACCTGTTGACGGGCATGCGCCTGGCCTGCGCGGAGAAGAGGCTAAAAGATATATTGAAGCCGGTATATCTACCGATCACGAATGCTTTACACGAGAAGAAGCATTAGATAAGCTGAGGTATCGAATGAAAATAATTATTCGTGAAGGAAGCGCGGCTAAAAATTTTGAGGCATTGATAGACCTGTTAAATGATCATCCGGATGAAATGATGTTTTGCAGCGATGATAAACATCCGGATAGTTTGGCTGAAGGACATATTAATATATTATGCAAACGCGCTGTAGCAAAAGGTGTAGATATTTTTAAAGTATTGCAGGCAGCCTGTATTAATCCTGTGCATCATTATAAACTTGATGTGGGTTTGCTGAAAGAAGGCGATAACGCAGACTTTATTCTTGTAAATAATTTACAGGCGTTTAAAGTCCATCAAACATATATAAACGGAGAGTTGGTTGCAGAAGACGGTAAAACATTTATACATTCCGTTCCCGTTGATTCGATCAACAATTTTTTTGCTGATGAAATTTCTGAGGACGATCTAAAAGTTTCACCTGGTAATTTCCCTTTAATTGATGATCAAATGCCGGTTATTGAAGCGTTGGAAGGACAACTTATCACTAACAAATTTTTTGCGAAGCCGTTTATTAAAATCAATGAATTAATAAGCAATATTGAAAACGACATCTTAAAAATTGTTGTTGTTAATCGCTACAACAAAGCGCCCATTGCAAAAGCATTTATTAAAAATTTTGGGTTAAAGAACGGCGCCATCGCTTCTTCGGTAGCACATGACAGCCATAATATTGTAGCAACAGGTTGTGATGATGCTTCGCTTGCAAGAGCCATCAATCTTATAATAAAGGCGAAAGGCGGTATTAGTTGTGTAGATAATAAAGGCAATGAAAAAATTGTTGCATTGCCTATTGCCGGTCTTATGAGCAATGAAGATGGTTACAAAGTCGCAACCGCTTATACTGAAATAGACAAAATGGCTAAAATGCTTGGCTCAACTCTTTCAGCACCTTTTATGACACTAAGCTTCATGGCATTGCTGGTAATTCCACATATCAAACTCAGTGATAAAGGGTTGTTTAACGGAGATAACTTTTCATTTTTTTGAATCGGCGAGGCTGTCACTTATCGTGTCTGCGCTCATTATTGATAAGGCGAGGCTATCTGTGCCTTTAGGCAAATGATATTTTATTTTGAAATTCTTTACCGTTCCTGGTTTTATTAACTCCGGTATAATGTCTTCATGCTCTTCCACGCGTATCCCGTTTTTATAACACAACATTTTTAAACGCGTATTCTTATAAACAGCTATCGAAGCAGTATTCACAATCCTGCCTTTTATGACCGTGGCGCCAAAAAGATTTTTCTTATCATCTGATGATACTTTGAGGAACTGATCTGGATGATCCCTTTCCCTTTGGGCAAGACTTATTTTATTTTCTTCATATGTTTTGTTGTCAAAACTTTCTCTGCAGGAAAATAAGAACAACATACAGCTAACAGCAAGCAAAAACTTCATGGAATCTTATTACGGATTAAACGATATTTTATAAATTTTATTTCAGGCTTCAGGCCTCCTGTCCTATCCACACTGCGCCACCTATACTATTTCTTAATGCACCTGTTACCGAAGCAAGCACCGTATTTTCTTCGCGCCATCTCAACACACCAAGCAAACCCATTATCAACGCTTCTTTGTAGAATACAATGTTATTTTCAGCAATAATAACCTCTACATTTGAAATTGCTAAATTTTCGTTTATTTTTTCAACGAGAAATTTATTAAAGGCGCCGCCACCGGTTACCAGCAATTTAAAGCCACCTTGTTTCGCTGCATTGTTAACAATCATATTTTGAACAGATTCCTGTATTTGAAAAGCGATGTGTTCAGTGTAAGTTCTCAGCGCATCAGGCTCATGGAGGTTGAATGATTCTATTAAAGGGAAGACAACATCAGTTCCAAAATTATTTGAAAGCGATTTTGGCGCGGGCGATTTATAATAGTCCAGCGTATTTAGCCTTTCCAATAATGGAGTTCTTATTTGTCCGCGGGCCGCCATATCACCATTTTCATCAAACTCTTTTCCTGTTTTTTGCGCGAGAAGATTCAAAACACGATTGGCAGGACAAACATCAAACGCAATAAACTCTTTTTCACGTTGAAATGATAGATTGGCAATGCCGCCAATATTCAGGTAAAAATCAAAGTCTGGAAATAATAATTTTTCGCCAAGCGGCACTATTGGCGCACCCTGCCCGCCCAGCGCAACATCAATTATTCTCAGGTCACTAACTACATTGATTTCCGTTAAAGCAGCCAGTGTTGCACCACAACCCAGTTGTGTGGTAACACCTGAGACAGGTTCATGAAAAACGGTATGCCCATGCGAAGCGATTAACTGTACGCGGTGATGGAGATCATTTTCTTCGATGAATTTGTTTACGCATTCAGCAAGATATCTTCCATAAGCAGCATGCAATAAAAAATAATCGTGTGCATTTATATTTTTTGCGGAAATAAGTTTTTCTTTCCATTCATCATTGTATGCATAACACGCGGCTGCTTTTATTTCGTATGTCCATAAGCCGCGGCTTTCTTCCAGTTCAGTAAAAACAATGTCTAATCCATCCAATGACGAACCACTCATTAACCCGATTGTTCTATATACCATTTTTCAAAAATAATTTTGATATCAATTACACGACATAGCTGAGATTAATCTTTTGAATTCCAATCATGCAAATCCATTACTCACTCCAAATCCTGGTTCAGACATTTATTCCCTGTTCTTCGTATCAATAACGATCGTTACCGGCCCATCGTTCAATAAGCTCACTTTCATGTCAGCGCCAAAAATACCCGTCTCGATTTTTTTGCCGGAATCTTTTTCCAGCTGCGCGATCATTTGCTCATACATCGGAATGGCAATATCCGGTTTACTTGCCCGACTATAAGAAGGCCTGTTCCCTTTTTTTGTAGATGCATGTAATGTAAACTGGCTCACCAACAGTATGTCTCCGTCAACATCTTTAAGACTAATATTCATGACACCGTTGGCGTCATTAAAAATTCTCATGTTCACAATTTTACTGCTAAGCCATTCAATGTCTTCTGCTGTATCAATGTCTTCTATTCCTAAAAGGATCAACAAACCTGTTTTAATGGCACCCGTAATTTTTTCATCAACCGTTACAGATGCTTCAGAAACGCGTTGTATTACTGCGCGCATATTAATTTTGTTTTTATTAAGCGCTTAAAGATAATGTTATGCATATTGATATAGGTCCTGAAATTATTTTCCAGACAGCACGCAGCGGAGGCAAAGGAGGACAAAATGTAAATAAGGTTGAAACGATGGTGGAAGGCAGGTGGGCTATCAACATTTCATCTTTAATTAATGAACAGCAAAAGCTTTTGATACAACAACATCTTGCCAACCGTATAACTATTGATGGTTTTTTATTGGTTAAATCTCAAAGCAAGAGAACACAACTGGAAAACAAAGAAGAAGTAATCAGGAAAATGAATGAGGCGGTGAACAAAGCACTGCGACCAAAAAAACTGCGCATCGCTACAAAAATGCCTAAAGCCATTAAAGAAACTATATTGAAGAATAAAAAACAAAAATCGTTAATCAAAGAAGGAAGAAAAAAATTAAGACGCGGAGATTATTGAGTTCGCCCATGGATCATAGCCGATGGTTCATGGCGGAGCATGTTACTATGATCTATGATCTATGAACTATGAACTACAAGCTATCAACCAAACAACTATTTTTGTCAAAACAATATCTGATTGAGCAGCAGCATAAAACAACTGGCAGGACAAACTTTCTGGTATGGAGTAAGCGGGATTGCCGCAAGATTCATAAATTATCTTCTTACACCTTATCTCACTTATTCGGCATTAATTTCAACAGCGAATTACGGGCAAATGTCTGCCATGTATGCAGCCATTCCCTTATTCAATGCCATTTTTACTTACGGCATGGAAACAACCTATTTCCGTTTTATGCGTAAGGATGTTGACCATGAAGCTTTAAATAATACATCAACCATAAGCTTACTTATAAGTTCTGTTGCGCTTAGCATCTTACTATGGCTGAACCAAGGTTGGCTGGCCAAGACAACAACGCTTACTGAATTTCCGGCACTTGTGCAATTGAGTATAATTATTATTGGTCTTGACGCCTTATCAACCATTCCATTTGCAAGACTGCGGTATGAAGGCAGGCCCCGCTTATTTGCATTTATAAAAATTGCAAATATTCTCATTAATATCGCCTTTACTGTTTTCTTTTTAAGTTATTGCCCGGGCAAGGTGAAGTCGGACCCGGATAGCTGGGCAGGCTTGATTTATAAGCCGGGTGTTAATCCTATAACTTACGTTTTACTGGCAAACGCGCTTGCATCTTTGTTCACTTTGTTTTTATTAGGAAAATGGGTGTTACCCAAAAAATGGAACTTTAATACAACGTTATGGCTGGGTATGATGGCTTATTCCCTGCCGATGCTTGTAGCCAACTTAGGCGGTACAGTCAATGAAACCTTTGACAGGTTGATGCTGGGATGGTGGCTGCCTAACACAAATGGCTATGCCGATGAACAGCGTGGTATTTATGGCGCCTGCTATAAGCTTTCTATTTTGATAACCTTATTTATCCAGGCATTCAGGATGGGTGCGGAGCCATTCTTCTTTAAACAGGCTGAAAGCGACAATCCTCAGAAAACATATGCACGTGTAACAAAATTCTTTGTAATAACAGTTGCTGTAATGTTTTTGGCTGTAACGCTGTTTCTTCCCATATGGAGGTATTTTATTGATCCAAAATATTGGGAGGGCTTGAAAGTTGTACCCATATTGCTGCTGGCAAATATGAGCCTGGGTATTTATTATAACCTGAGCATTTGGTATAAACTTACCAATAAAACAATAGCCGGTGCAATTATAACATTGATCGGTACCACAATTACCATCCTGATCAACTACTTTTTTATTCCTAAATACAGCTATGTAGCATCTGCCTGGGCAACCTTTCTTTGTTATTTTAGTATGATGCTAATAAGTTATTTATGGGGACAAAAAGTATATTATGTGCCGTATGCCTGGAAGAAATTACTCGCTTACATCGTTATCGCCATATTGCTTTTCTTTTTACACGTTGCCATTACGAAATTATACAGCAATATGATATTTGGTTTGTCCCTTGCCGTGGTGCTTATTCTTGGTTTTATATTATTTATTGTAAAAATTGAAAAGAAAGAGTTTGCACAATTTCCTTATGTAG
The DNA here is from genome assembly GCA_036274175.1 of Parafilimonas sp. Lineage (GTDB taxonomy): Bacteria > Bacteroidota > Bacteroidia > Chitinophagales > Chitinophagaceae > Parafilimonas. The sequence goes on along the minus strand of DASUGF010000045.1, from coordinate 30,503 downwards.
GCGCTTTAGTGAAAAGAATATTTTGAAGCCTTCAATCTCACGCGATAAGCAAATATTACCTGATCTTAAAAACAGGGATCCTCATATAACCCGGCTCGCTGTAAGGTGAATGGCTATAAACAAAATACAATTGCTGCTGTGCAGAATTTGCAAAAGCGGTATCTGTTTTTTTCTTTTCTTCCAATTGGCTTTTTATTTCCGGATGTTGTATCAAATAATCAGCAGCAACATCTTCCCAGCGATAATCGCTATAATATTCTTTACGCTGTAAAACTGCATCAAATAAATTCCAGCTGAAAAAACTATCATCACCCAAAGGCTCTAAAGTTTCAACGATATACCTGTCTGCATACTGGCCTGTATAAATTATATAATCACCTTTTAAAAAATGAATTGAATCATTGTGCGTGCTGAGCTGAATATTGTAATTGCGATGATGGCTTTCGTAAGCTTTAGGCATGCTTTTATAATCTTCGACTTTATAATATTCAACATTTATAGTAGTATCTTTTTTTAGTCGATCCATAATAACATTATTCAGCTTTAGCCTGTCTATTATCTTATGCCAGCCTTGCGGAATTATATAGGCTTTTGACTTTTGTACAGAAGCGGAAGGAACAAAATAATTATAAAATTTTATTGGTTTTTCAAATGGTTTTAAGTGATCGTAATAATAACGTGGTAATCCTGTGACCGCACTTGTTGCCATTGATGTATCATAACCTTTGAAAATAATGGCATCGAATCTTGACGAATCAACTTTCCAGCCCAGGGAAAATTCTTTTTGCTTTTCTATTGCTTCGATTGAACGGCTTCTTTTTGTAATTATATCATCTGCAAACTTTGAAGACTGTTCCATTATCGTTTGCATGAAAGCGTAAGTAGATTCAACGCGATCTGAGTAAGGCTTCAGCATATGCGTCTCCGGTACAAACGCAATCGTTTCGAACAAAGCCGCATAGCCACTGCTGTAACGTGGCGGATCATAAAAAGCCTCCCAGCCTTCTTTCAGGCTGCTTTCTTCAAAGTTCACATAAGGGCACATCGGCCAGTTTTTTTGCTGCATGCCCTCAAATAATGCCGGTTCAAAAACATCATGCAGAAAATCACCTATTTCACCACCTAATTTATTATGTTGGGTTGTGAGCATGGTCATCGTGTGCTGGTAGTCTGCGCCATCGCTAACATGATTGTCAATAAAAATATCAGGATCGAGTTGATGAAATATTTTTTCAAAAGCAAAAGCATCTTTGGAATCTGTTTTGATGAAGTCCCGGTTAAGATCAAGGTTTTCCGAATTGCCGCGGAAGCCATAACTCTCCGGCCCGTTTTGGTTCACTCTTGAATAACTGTTACGGTTCAAACTTCCCCCAATGTTATACACAGGTATCACTGCCAGCACAACATTTTTCGGGGCCTTTAATTTGCCTTGTGCCAGGTCACGCAATAATAGCATGCAGGCATCAATGCCATCCGGTTCCCCGGGGTGAATACCATTATTTACCAACACAACCACTTTATGTTGTTGATGCCAGCTATTAATATTGAAATTTTTATCAGCGGAAAATAACACAACGTGCAAAGGATAGCCGGCGCCAGTTGTATCGCCCGTGCGGATTTTTATAGTTGGATAGGTCTGTGCAAGTGTTTTATAAAAATCAATACACTCAAAATAAGTAGCGGTTTGTTTTCCATTGCTTTTTTCGAAGGGTGTTATAAAAGACTGTGCAATTGATGAATAACAGATCATCATAAAACACGAGATAGCAAGATAGATTTTCTTCATAATAACATGCGAAGCTGCCGTATTAATTTTCATCCTCCAAAACCAGTTTTCTTTTTATTACTTCCCAAAGCTGGTGATGCCAGAATGATTGATACGTAAATATCTTCAGACTGCTGCATATGCACGTACATAATTCGTTTAACCTGTTATCTTCCTACTCCCTGGCTCTTCTCTTATTAAAAGCTGCATCAACCCTATGGTATTAGCTGGAAAGATTGGTAAATCAGGAAAATATTTGCTCCCATTAACAACGTCGTGGCAACGAGAAAAACGCTGCTTATAAGTGTTATCATGGCCTCGGCAGCAAGCCCATCGCCCATCACCAATTTTTAAGCCCTTATTTTTTGAAAGTTGCACATTGAAAACAAACAACATGAGTGTATTAATCTTAGACTTACAGGTATTCAATTACCTCAATCACGGGCTGCAGAAAACAGCCTGCAACCGCGTAATCAACGGCATCTGAAATCTCTGCTGTTAAATACTTTGTCATGTGTGTTGTGCTTTAATAATTGTAAAATGAAACTCAGTAAAATGTTCGTTGAGGTAGGCTAATATCTTCGCCTGATCAATCCTGCCGGTGAGCATAGCATCGGGAATGAAGAAACTAATCTGGCTGGCTGTCTCCGTGGCTATTTTGCGGGTGGCTTCCATCTTTGACTGCGTTTCCTCTTTTAATATCCCGTTGAGCTCCTCTGTAGATACCAGCGTAAAATGATAGCTGCTGCCCTGGAAAGCATTGGCTGTCACTTCGCGGTAATTGACGCCAACGGCAGGAAAATACCTGCCACGATAGCTGATAGTGACCTTTCTCATATGAAATTTTTGAATGATAAAAAATTATTGTTGTCCGACTAAAATATTTTTCCTGGGCTAAAGCCCTTGATGGGGCTGCTTTTCACTAGCCCCAGGCTTAAGCCTGGGGTTATATAACTGAAACCCTTACCCGACGGGCTTTAGCCCAAGTTAACCGGACAATAGTGATAAAAAATATTTTTTGCTGTTCATTACCAGCGCTGTCCGTTCGCGGTGAATTCGTAGCCATTGGCATCGAAATGCTCCCGGGTAATGTCAGCTTCGAAGATCTGTTTTGAGGGGCATAAATTCACTCTATAAAGTTAAAGCTTATGAATTTAGCTTCTATGGAGAGCGAAGGCGAGGCGACAGGTATAAAATAAAAAACCTCCTATTTACAGGAGGAAATTCATTGCATTCGGAAACAAATATTATTAAGCGGTTGCCGCTGCTTTCCTGGAAAGTTTGCTCTTAAGATTGCTGGCTTTATTTTTATGAATAACACCTTTTTTTGCAAGTTTGTCGATCATAGAAATAACGGAGGGAAGAGATTCGCCATAAGCTTTTTCATCTTTTGAAGCTTTTAAATCACGGATGGCATTACGCGTGGTTTTGCCATAATATTTATTGCGTTCCCTGCGTTTTGCTGCCTGACGCACATCTTTCTTTGTAGCCTTATGATTTGCCATATTTATTTTTTCGGACGGCAAAGGTAAGGGAATTACCAATGTAATGGCAAATTTTGTGTTGTAATTAATCAAATATCTGTCCGTCAAACTATTATTTACCTGCTTTTTTAACCAGTTATTTAGAAAAATAACAGCGTAAATCTGCTGTTAAAATAAACGATATTTGCGCAAATCACATTTATCACGATAAATTGCCTCCATGAAGGATTTTTCATACATAACCAGTTCTCACCCGGCATATATTGAAAATTTATACCAGGATTTTATCAAGGATCCCAATAGTGTGGATCCTGAAATGAAGAAATTTTTTGAAGGTTTTGACTTTGCAGTATCCAATGCTATTAATGGTGCGAACGGAAAACATAATGGAGCTGAAACAATGGAAGCGCCTGTTGCAGCGGAAACAAAACCTTTATCTCCCGAAAAAAAATCACCACCAACCGAGGCAGAGCGCGACTGGATGAAAGAAATCAGGGTTTACCGAATGATTCTCGGGTACAGGAATAAGGGCCATCTTATTGCCGATACAAATCCCATCCGTAAGCGGAAAGACCGTGGCGCCAATCTCGATCTCCCCTTTTTCGGTCTGACTGAAGCTGACCTTGATAAAACTTTTTCAGCGGGTAACCTTGTGGGTCTGGGGGAAACCTCGCTTCGTAATATTCTGAACCACCTGAAAGCCTGTTATGCATCGCATGTTGGTATTGAGTTTAAATATATCAGCGATCAAAAGCAGATAGACTGGCTTACCAATGAAGTAGAAAAGAAGTTTACTAACCCGCTTTTTATTGAAACACAGAGGAGGATCCTTGAAAAACTGAACCAGGGTGTGATGTTTGAAAAATTCCTGCATACAAAGTATGTCGGGCAAAAAAGATTCTCGCTGGAAGGCGGCGAAACAACCATTCCCGCACTGGATACCATCATACAAACTGCTGCCGACCATGGCGTTGAAGAAGTGGTTATCGGCATGGCGCACCGCGGAAGACTAAATGTGCTTGCCAATATTCTTGGTAAAACATATGAGCAGATTTTCAGTGAGTTTGAAGGTACTGCCAAACTCGATCAGACAATGGGCAGCGGCGATGTGAAATATCACATGGGTTTTGGAAGCGATATCGATGCAAAAGACGGTAAAACGATTCACCTCAAATTAATGCCTAATCCTTCCCATTTGGAAGCGGTAGACCCCGTGGTTGTTGGTTTTTCCAGGGCAAAAGCTGATGTTTTGTATAACAGCGATTACGACAAAATTCTTCCTATACTTATTCATGGCGACGCTTCGGTCGCCGGCCAGGGTATCGTGTATGAAGTGATCCAGATGAGCGATCTGCCGGGATATTATACCGGCGGCACTATACATTTTGTCATTAATAACCAGATAGGATTTACTACTGATTTTGATGATGCACGCAGCTCGGATTATTGTACTTCTTTGGCAGGCTCTATACAGGCGCCGGTTTTTCATGTTAATGGGGATGATCCCGAGGCTGTAATTAAATGTGTTGAAATTGCCACCCGCTACCGGCAGCAATTTAACCAGGACATTTTTATTGATATGGTCTGTTATCGCAGGCATGGACATAACGAGGGCGATGATCCGAAATATACCCAGCCACATATGTATAAACTGATTGAGAACCATCCGAATCCGCGTGAAGTTTATACAAAATACTTAATGGAGCGTGGCGAGCCTGATGCGCAGGAACTGGCCAGGACAATGGAAAAAAAGTTCTGGGCCGACCTGCAGGAAAGACTGGATGAAGTAAAGCAGAACCCTTTGCCCTATAAGTACCAATCTCCTGAAGAATGGTGGCGTAGTTTAAAAAAGGCCACCCCGGAAGATTTTAATGCATCGCCAGACACCGCCATCAGCAAAGATCAGTTAAAGACATTGTTGGATGGGTTGATGAAGTGGCCTGAAGGTTTTCAACCATTAAGAAAAGTGGAAAAATTACTCCAGGAAAAAGTAAAATTGTTTGAAACGGAAAGTAAGATCGACTGGGCAACCGGCGAATTATTGGCGTATTCGTCTTTGCTTACCGAAGGAAAAATAGTTCGAATGAGCGGACAGGACGTAAGACGCGGAACTTTCAGTCACCGTCATGCTGTTTTGCGCGATGAAAACTCGGACGAATCTTATAATAGATTAGACCATTTTTCACAAGATCAGCAAAAATTTCACGTTTATAATTCCCTTTTAAGCGAGTATGGTGTGCTTGGCTTTGAGTATGGTTATGCTTTAGCCAACCCGAATGCGTTGGTTTTGTGGGAAGCGCAGTTCGGCGATTTCAGCAACGGTGCGCAAACAATGATCGACCAGTTTATTGCCGGAGGTGAGCAGAAGTGGAACCGTATGAATGGTATTGTAATGTTATTGCCGCATGGGTATGAAGGTCAGGGCCCGGAACACAGCAGCGCCCGCATGGAAAGGTTTCTGCAGATGTGCGCCCAGTTAAATCTTGTCATTACAAACATTACTACTGCAGCCAATTTCTTCCATGCGTTGAGGCGCCAGTTGACCTGGAATTTCCGCAAGCCGCTGATCAATTTTTCGCCCAAAGCATATCTCCGTTATCCCGGCAGCTACAGCAGTGTGAATGAATTCACATCAGGCCGTTTTAGAGAAGTGATTGATGACGCAGCAGTGACAGATGCCAACCAGGTTAAAAAGGTGCTTTTCTGCACCGGCAAATTGTTTTTTGAGTTAGCTGAAAGAAAACAAAAAGATAACCGTAAGGATGTGGCGCTTATACGCATGGAACAGGTTTATCCTTTGCCTGTAAAACAAATCAATGAATTGTATAAAAAATATAATAAGGCCGTTTGGTTCTGGGTACAGGAAGAGCCTTTGAATATGGGTGCAGCTTCGTTCCTGCAAATGAATTTAAAGAATGTGAATTATGGTGTTATCAGCAGAAGCGCCAGCGCATCCACAGCGAGCGGTTATGCAAAAGTGCATGCACAGGAACAGGCGCAGATAATTGATACTGCTTTTAGCATTTAAGGCCCCTTCCCTAAAGGGAGTTATGAAAATGGCTTATATCTTTGAACAGTTCAAATAAAATATAAAACACTCCCTTTAGGGAGACGGAGGGTTTATGATTGAAATAAAAGTTCCAACAGTAGGCGAATCTATCAGTGAAGTAACCTTATTAAAATGGCTGAAAAAAGACGGTGAATACGTTGACCGCGACGATGTGATTGCAGAATTGGAAAGTGAAAAGGCAACCTTTGAAGTGAATGCAGAACAAAGCGGTGTTATTAAACTCATAGCACAGGAAGGCGCTACGTTAAATATTGGAGACGTGCTTGCTAATATTGACGAAAAAGCAAAAGCGCCGCAGGCAGGCGCGCCATCAAAATCAAATGGATTAAAGCCGCCGCCGGTAATTCAACAGGAAGATGAGCCTAAAACAGAACAACAACCAGCAACCGGCAACCAGCAACCGGCAACAGAAACTGCAGCTAAACCTGCAGGTAAAGGCACAATTGAACTAAAAGTGCCCGCCGTTGGCGAATCAATCAGTGAAGTGACACTTTTAAAATGGGTAAAAAATACCGGTGATCTTGTAAAGCGGGATGAAGTGATAGCAGAGTTTGAAAGTGAGAAAGCTACTTTCGAATTAAACGCAGATGAGGCCGGTGAATTAAAACAGTTTGCAAAAGAAGGAGATGTTATAAAAATTGGTGAAGTGGTGGCAACGATTAATACGGATGTGGCCGTGCCGCAGGGCAAGTCGGAAAAGTCAGTAAAGTCTGAAAGTCCGAAAGAAGAACCGAAACCAGCACCAGCAGTAGCAGTTAGCCAACCATCGGCAACAGATGTAAAAGCAACACCGGTTGCTTCAGCCATTATTGCGGATAAAAAAGTTAATCCTTCCGAAATAAAACCTACAGGAAGCAATGGGAGAATATTAAAGCATGATGTGTTGGAAGCTCTCTCCCACCCTGCTAAAAAAGCATTTAACGGCCAGGAATTGAATACACGCAATGAACGCAGGGAACGCATGAGCAACCTGCGTAAAACCATCAGCCGCAGGTTAGTTGAAGCAAAGAACACCACGGCAATGCTCACCACTTTTAATGAAGTGGATATGACGAGGATAATGGAGATCCGTAAAAAGCATAAAGACAATTTCAATAAAGCGCATGGAGTTAATCTTGGTTTTATGAGCTTCTTCGCCAAAGCATGCGCTGTTGCCTTAAGTGAGTGGCCTGCTGTAAATGCTTACATCGACGGTGATGAATTAGTATATCATGATTACGCCGATATAAGTATTGCTGTAAGCACTCCGCGCGGTTTGACAGTTCCTGTTATCCGCAACGTGGAAAGTTTAAGCATGGCTGATGTTGAAAGGAAAGTTATTGAGTTGGCAGGCAAAGCGAGAGACAGTAAATTAACCGCAGAAGATTTGCAGGGCGGAACTTTTACGATTACCAATGGCGGTGTGTTTGGAAGCTTAATGAGCACACCTATCATCAATCTTCCGCAAAGCGCCATTCTTGGCATGCATAAAATACAGGAAAGGCCGATGGCTATAAATGGCCAGGTTGTGATAAGGCCGATGATGTATCTCGCTTTAAGTTATGACCATCGTATCATTGACGGGAGGGAGAGTGTAAGCTTTTTAGTGCGGGTAAAAGAGTTGCTTGAAAATCCCGAACTGTTATTGTTTAGCAAGGATCCGATCAAAGCTTTGCTTGAGATTTAAATAATCTGTGCTAAAAATATCCATGACCCGTGTAACCTTGTTATTTGCTATTATTCTTTTTAGTATTAATGGCTATACGCAAAGTTTTTCTACAGTGCTTCAGTTGGCAATCATTCTTTCTCCGGCAGCTATGAAATAATTGGCCGGGTAAAAAATAATATCCTGGTATGGAACTTTCGCGCGGTTAGTGGTTAGGTAAGCTTATTTTGATTTCCTTCTTAAAAGTAAAATTGTAATAGTTAATAAAGCAATGCCTATGCTGATTATAATCCACATTTTGTTATGGTCATAATTGCCCGTTGTAACTGCACCTGCATTTCCAATTAAAATCATGTTTGCCCAATAATAAGGCAAGGCTTTCTCTGCGCTGGTATTTTGTATGAAATATAATTTAGCCTTTCGCAATGCTTCATCTTTGTTCATTCCTTCAGACAAGTATTGATTAAATCTTTCGGAAATTACATAAATGGCTTGTTCATCTGCCTTCCATAATGTAGCCGCTACGGAAGGAATGCCTGCCGCAGCAAAACCCCTTGCCAAACTGTAGATACCTTCACCGGTTGCTGTTTTGCCTACATTGGTTTGGCAGGCACTGAGTAATACCAATTGTGTTGACGGGTTGTTTAAATACTGAAGTTCTGATAAATGAATAACAGAATCCTGCATAAAAAGTACAGGTTCGTTATCTGTCGTATCAGCTTTCGCGTGTGAAAAAATACTTATAACAGCAGAAGAAGATGTGTAATTGAAAAAGTTTTGCCTTGTTGCGTTTTGATAGGTAAACAGCTTATCGCTTTTATAGTAAGATGCCGAGGCTTTTAGAGCTTCAGCAGCATTTTTCAGGTTATTAACTCCAAGATATTTTTCAAAGAAAACAGGCGCAAACCCTGTAAAGCCAATTTTTGCAGCAGGGCCTTTAAAAGGTTTCATTAAAAACCTTGCAGAATAAACATAACTGAAACTATAATCATACAATAAAAAGTTTTTGCCTTGTATATCGCTGCATAAACTTTCAAATGGAATCAAGGCATTATCAACACAAATAATTATTCTGCCCCTGGATAGTTGCAATGGCTGAAATATTTGTTTATAAATTGAATTGGATAAAGAAGCAAAAAAATCATACTGATTATTCAACGCTTCTTTTACGGCACATAGCCGCAAAAATTCGGTAAGCTGATGTTTATCAAATTCTTTTTGTGAAAGCCGGATAAATTTTGTGTTGCCTGCATTAAGAACCAATATATATGTTACCGTATCATTAATAAAATAATGCACAAAGCTTTGGTTGTTTCTTACAAGGTATTGCTGAATATCCTGTAAAGATGGTACCTGGTCTGCATATTTGGATTGATAGTATGCCGGGTATTTTTGTTCGAGCGATTTTATATAATTTTCTAAATTTTCCTTTGCCCGAAGAAATCTTATTTGCTGTGTTGCATATTCCGGAGAAGATTGGCTGAATAAGGAAAGCTTTTGTTCCTGTTCAATAACATCAGACTGAAATTTTTCCTGTTTCTCAATCTCTGATGCAGGCAAGCGGTTTAAAGCATCAAGCTGGTGAAGCTGCTCGTTTAATAAAACAGCTCTGCTTTTCTCAAAAAAGAAAAAAGCAAGCGCAGGATCATTAGCCCTGTAACATGCTTCAATCGCATTGCTGTAAAAAGCCCTTGTTTTATTTCTCCAGGACAGTTTGCTCTGCTCGCCTGTTTGCTCATGTTGTGTTTGGGTAATAACAGAATCTGTTAGTCTTGCCGTTGATAGAGTTGCAGCCAGATATTCTTTTAAATGATTTTCCCGGTATGCCTGTAAGAGAAGTTCAGTTTTATCCTGAAAAATTGCAATGGCCAAGTGTTTATTCGAAATTAAATTGATGGCCTTTGCAGATGGGTTTACCAGAAAATTATTTCCGGTAAACAACTTTAAATATTTCATTTGCCTGAAGTAATAGTGTTCTGCATTTTTATAATCATGTTCATATGCAAATGTTTTGGTAAGATTAATATTGATCGTGCCGATATATTCTGAATCTACTGCGGCCTTCGATAAATATTCTATCGCCTTAAAATAGCATGCTTTCGCTTTACTGTAAACATGAACGCTATCTCTGTAAAAATTTCCAAAATCGTTATAATCAGAAGCAACAACTTTGAATCTTTTTGTAATAATTCTCTCCTTAATCGCTTTTTTAAAAAATATTTCTGCTGATAAAAAGTCCTGCCTGTAAGCTGAAATCAGCGCTTTCACTTTATAAGCGGTTGCCAATTGAAATGGCTGATTGAGATTTTCTGCTAAATCAATTGCAATTGTTATATCTCTATCTGCCTGCGTTAAACTGCCCTGGTAAAAAAAAGATTGTGCCCGTTGATTCAGAAATCTCAGGTAAAAAGTATCATTGGCCATTGACGAGAGATTTATTCCTATCGTGCTTTCCTCCACCCCTTTTTGAAAATCCCCTGCTCTAAAATATATGTACGCTTTGTAAAGCCGGGCATCAAGCAGATAGTTAAAAGCAGCAGGCAACGCTTCAGCTTTAACAATTGTACTGTCGTAGTATGACAAAGCATTTTTGAAGAGCAATACCTGGTCATAATGATGAGCAAGCAGTGAATAATTTTTAATTTGTAAGATTTTTGAAAATTCTTTTTTACCATCCGTGTTGGTCTGGAGCATTTTTAAAGCAAGCGGTACGGCGGTGCTGTAATTTTTTGCCTGGAACTCGTACTTACAAATATTAATTATCAAAAGTGTATAAACAGAATCACCGGAAAGGTTGCATGAATCAAGCTTAGCTTTCAGGATATAAAAAGCATTTATTTTTTGGGTAGCGGGTAACAGCTCATTATTTTCTATCCTTAAAATATCATTTCTTATTTTTATTTCTTCAGGACATTGACAATAATTTTTCAGGCAAAAAAAAATGCAGCTTGTTAATATAACAACAACCTTAAAAGAAAAAGCGAACGACTCAGAAACGGATATATGTTTATTGTTCATTTCATTAATCTCAAAGATCTTACTAATAAAGTTTAAGTTCTTTGGAGATATTATAAAGTAACTGCAATAAATTTAAACAGCTGGGCTTATTATAATCAACAAGCTGAACAGTACATTTATACAAAGAAATATTTTACTATAACCTTTCGTGCCTGGTTATTACTTTGGAGGGCTGCCTTGTGTTGAATCATTTGGAGCTGGTCTTGTGGTTTTTTGAGCAGAATGCGGGCAACCTGTATTTACAATAACGATCATTGCCAGGAAGACTGCGGCTACAAAAAATTTGGTGATTGATGTTTTCATATCGTAAAGTTTATTTGCTGTAATCTGGAAGTTTATACCAGCAATAACACTAATTTACTTCTTTATTTTTGAGAGTAACAAATTCTTTTTTCGGAAAAACATTATTATACCTGTAATTAAAAGAAAGCACACTATCCACCACCAATAATTATTATGTGTTGTTGTAAGACTGATCGCATCTGTATTTCCAATTAATATCATATTAGCCCAATAATAAGGAAGCATTTTTTCTGAACTGTTATTTTGAACAAAATACAGTTTTGCCTTTTGCAAAGCTTCATCTTTATTCATTCCTTCAGATAAATACTGATTGAATTTTTCCGAAACAGCATATATGGTTTTTTCGTCTGCTTTCCATAGTGTTGCCGCAACTGAAGGAATACCGGCGGCAGCAAATCCTCTTGCCAAACTATAAACGCCTTCTCCTGTTGCCGCCTTTCCTACATTCGTTTGACAGGCGCTTAGTAATACCAGTTTTGTTGACGGGTCTTTTAACAATTGCAATTCTGATAAATGGATTAAAGAGTCCTGCATAAAAAGTACAGGCTCATTATCAGTTGTGTCTGCAAAGGCATGCGAGAAAATGCTGACAACTGAGTAGGAAGAAGCATAGTTGAAAAAATTGTTGCGGCTTGCATTCTGATGGGTGAATAGCTTGTCTTTTTTATAATAAGATGCGGAAGCATGCAGGGCATCAGCAGCATTTTTTAAATCTACAACTCCGAGTGAAGGCGTAAAAGAAACCGGGGCGAATCCGGCAAAACTCCCTTTCGCCAGTGCGTTATTAAACTGTTTCATTAAAAAACGCGCAGAATAAACATAAGTGAAACTATAGCTGTTCAGCAGGAAGTGTTTTCCGGTCTCATCCGTACATAAGGCATCGAATGGAATTACAATGTTATCAGTACAAATGATTATCCTTCCCTTTGGCAACTGCAATTGCCGGAACAGTGATTTATAAATGGAGTTAGATAACTGTGCAAAAGAATCATAATGGCCGTTTAATGTTTGTTTGCTTGCGCAAAATTGCAAAAAATCAATAAGCTGTTTTTTATTAAATTCTTTTTCCGAAAGCCGAATGAACTTTGTATTATCAGGAGTAATTGCAAGAATATAAGTTACCGTGTCACCTAAAAAATAATGCACAAAATTCTGACTGTTTTTCAATAGGTATTGTTGAAGACTTTGCAATGAAGGAGCCTGATCTGCATATTTATATTGATAGTAAGCAGGATATTTTTGTTCGAGTGATTTTATAAATTGTTCAAGCGAATCTTTGATATTTAATAATTGTAATTGTAAAGCCTGTTGTTGTTTTGATGTATCTGAAAGAGCGGATAATTTTTGCTCCAGCTCAACAATTTTTATCTCGTATTGTTCCTGCTTTGAGACATCTATGGATGACAAATAAGAAGAAGCATTTAGCTCGTTTAATTTATCATTCAACAATACCGCCCTGCTTTTTTCCATAAAGTAAAAAACAAGGTCGGGCTTTCCGGCAAGATATCCTGCCTCGATCGCATTTGCATAAAAATCCCTTGTATAATTTCTCCAGTATAATTTACTTTCATTACCGGATTGTATATGACGCATCTTGGTAATAAGCGTGTCCGTAACCAGGCAGCTTTGAAGACAGGCAGACAGGGCAATATTGTTACTTTTATTGGTTAAAAAAAGTTTTAGTAACGTTTCTATCTTATTATTCATGATTACAAGAGCCATTTCTTTTGCGCCTACAGAAATTAATTGATCTGCACGGGGGCTTCTAAAAATATCTTCAATAGTTATATTTAAATAAGCAAGCGCTTTCACACAGTGATCGGAAGCGAGCTTATAATTTTTATGCTTTAAAAACATTCCCTGGATATTCGTGTTTGCCTTTGCAAGTAAAGTGGAATCATGAAGTTCCTTTCCATAAAAAACTGTTTGCAAATAACATTGCCGCGCTTTTGCATAATCGCCTAAACTGTCAAGGCAAAAATTACCATAATCAATATAATCATTTGCTATCTGTTCATAATCCTTTGTCTGGATTCTTGCACTGATTGCTTTTTTAAACAGAAAATCTGCATCAATAAACTGTTGTCTTTTATTAAAAACATACGCCTTTATCTTTAATGCAGATGCCAGGTCATATAGATTTTTTTGCCTTTCTGCAATTTGAATTATTGCGTTTGCATCCGAAAGCGCTGCATCAAGGTCATTTACATAATAAAGAGATTGGGCTCTTTGGTTTAAGAGGTCCAGGTACACCGAAGAGTCCTTTTTTTTAAGTGAATAATCCAGCCCGGCCGTACTTTCTTCTATTGCTTTTTGATAATCCCCGTTTTGAAAAAGAAGGAATGCCTTATACAATTTTGAGCGTACAAGATATTGGGTTGTATCCGGAAAAGTCCTTGCAACCAGGATTGTACTGTCAAAATATTTTATGGCTTTATCAAATAAGGAAAGTTGATAGTAAATAGCGGCAAGAATATAAAAACCTTTTGCAGCAAAGTATTTTGAGCTTCCGGGTTCACCGGTCATATTAATCCTTAATGAGGCATTGATAAAATCAATGCCTACATTGAAATTCCTGTTATCGTGAACTTCATAGTATGCTATTTTAAGAAGCAGGTTAGAATAAACAGAATCACGCCTGGTGCCACATTTATCAATTGCTTTTTTAAGGCTGTAAAAGCGTTCTAATTTTTTTGCAGCAGTTACTATTGAATCATTATCAATTACGGGTATGCTGTCTAAAATATCTTCTTTTGTTAAGCATTGCGCATTCCCCTTAAAAGTAAAAATGTACAATAAGAATACTACACAACTACATCCTGCAATAAAACAATTACGCATAAGATTGCGCTTATTGAATTTTTGGACATTATTCAATCACTGTCGTTTAGTTAAGAAGGCCGGCATTTGTTCGTTATTTTATATCGGTCAGACGCTTTGCAGGCGTCTGACCGTTTTATACCTTCATCATGTATAAATTTCTTACATCTACGTATAAGTTTGAAATAACATTTTTCTTAACTAAATGATATTGATTATTCAATAATAATAGCCTTCAAATAACATTACCCATTTGTATTCGGAGGGTCTTTAGGTTTATTCCCTCCCCCGGTAGTTTTTGCAGCGATATATACTACGGTAACAAGAATGCCTCCCTGAATGATTGTTTGAATAGTGGCTATGTCCATAAAATTAAATTTTAGGTTTTAAAATTTTTTGGCAATAAACTTTACAGATGTCATTGGCGTTTTAAAATTTTTTCAGCCATTCTTCTGCTTTTTGGCTTTCTTCTTCTTTTTCATTTACCACTTTTTGTAATAAAGCCTTAGCTTCTTCCTTATCACCCTGCTTATTTCTTAGAAGCAATGTTGTAGCTTTCAAAAAATCGCCGGGATTGCTGAATACTTTCATATTTGCCAGTTCATCAAATTGTTGTAATGCTTTGTCGTAATCCTGTTTTTGAAGGTAAGTTAAACCTGCATATTTTTTTGCATCGCTGTTGGAAGGATCTCTTTGTTCTACACCTTCAAATAATTGCAATGCCCTGTCATACTCCTGATCATTATACGCTGCAATGCCAAGCTGAATACTGTCACGCGACGCGTCCATTGTCTGGCTTAGTGTATTGTTAACGTATGCAGCCGCTAATTTCTGAGGTGTTGTTCGTGCATCAAATAAATACACTGAAACAGCCAATACCACACAGGCTGCAGCAACATACGCTGCCCATCTGCCAAATGTTGTTTTTCTTTTAACCATGGAAATTACAGGCGCAGCTTCTTCCTCTATAGCAACTTCTTTTTTCCATTCACCAATTTTTTGTTCTAACAATTCTTCGCGTAACGCCTGGCGTGCAGTAATATAAAATGCCACGTCTTTTGCAAATGCTTCATCCCTTTCACATCTTACTTCAAAAGCGGCTCGCTCTTCACTGTTTAATGTTTGCTGAAAATAGGATTCGATATACTCCATAGTGCCTGGCATAAAATAATTTTTTAATGTTTGACTAATTTTTACTTCCCGCCGATATAACCGCTTTCAAAAACCAAGATGCGTTTAATATGCATTGATTATATTCCAGCCTTCAATGTATTAAACAGTAAGCTTTTCGCGTAACTTTTCCAAACACCTCAGCCTTGTGGTTTTCACCACTGCTGCATTACTGTATGACAAAAATTCTGCAATTTCCTTGTCTGTTAACCCATCTTCAAACATCAGTAACAGCTCTTTACATTTTTCACCAATGGCATTAAGCTGACTTTTAACAGTAGCTTTTAACTCACTGGTGACAAGCTTTTCAATTATGTTTTTTGTACCATCTGGCAATTGGCTCATTGCATCGGCAACAGGCATCGTCTTATGCACCTGTTGTTTATTAGTCGTGTTTTTTCTTACAAGGTCAATACATTTATTCGAAAAAATCTGGTAGAGATAAGTTTTGATGGAGGAACGCCCGTCAAATTTGTTATTGACTATATTATGTATTGCAGACAGGATGGCGTCACTGTAAGCGCTGAAACTATCATCAAAGCTTAGATTGTATTTCCGGGTGCCTTCATCAGTAAAATAATAATACTGCTGATATAATATTTTTTCGCTCCGGCTGCGGTCTGCATAACTGCTTTTTAGCCCTTCAAGTATTTGATTATCTTGTTCCAACAAACAGAAAATTAATTCAATGCAATATAATTATTATAAACACAGATTTTTTTTATGGTCTGTAGTTATTTTTATTTGAGTATTGAACTAACTGCAAATTCATCACATCTAATCTTTGTTTAATGTCCTGCAATTCTCCGGTCTTTTCAGGTATTTGAAATATTGCTGCGAAGCAGAAGAAATTTCCCGCCCTGTTTTGCGCTTCTTCCCGTTGTTATGGCAGGATTGCAAAATTAATTTTGGATTGCAATGGTATTCATTAAACCATCAGCTTTTAACCGACTATGAAAATTTTAAGAATCAAAACCGGGAAAAATCCCGGTATCAATTATAAACCATTTTGTTTCCCTTAAAATTATGTATTCGATTAATTAGTCATAAATGGCATAAGGGATGTCATTAAATAAATACCTATTTATAATCTTTAAAATTAAAAAAACAATGAAAAGAATTCTCCTGGCAGCTACATTGATAGTTGCAATTACCTCAGCAGCTTTTGCTGACGGAAAAAAGGCTGACGCAAAATTTTTAAGCCATCTTAAAGCGTCTTTAAAAGGTGTGAATGAAAGCTCATGGAAAACAACTGAGTTTTACAAGAAAACATCATTTTCTGTAAATGGTAAAACTGTAAACGCTTACCTGGATGCAGATGATGGTAGTTTAGTTGGTTTCGCCATCGCAATTAATGCGGCTTCTTTACCTGATGGAGCAACAGCAGACATTGCTAAAAAATTTGAAGGCTGGCGTGTTACCAATGCAATCATGTTTATTGAACCAGATGGCAAAATAAAATATTTCGCACAGGTAAACAAAGGCAAAAACAACCTGGCGCTTAGTGTTTCTCAAAAAGGTAAAGCAAACATTTACGCAAGAATGCCCCGGTAAAATTATGGCTGCATTTATTATTAAACTACAAGTTATGAAGAAGATTGTATTGGCAATTATACTGTGTACCGGGTTTTTACCTTATACACTATTTGCCGGATCGGATAATGTAAGAGCACACATTTCAAATACGCTTTCACTGCTTCTTGAAATGAGCAGGAAAAAAAATATAAATGCAGACCAATATGTACGTTCAACTTTTCTGTATAACGGAATGCGGGTTACGGCCGTTAAGAGCAAAACTTCAGATTGGATCGGTTATTTTAAAAAACTTTCTGCAAATGATCTTCCGGAAACTGCGATTAAACAAATTAACGCCAAATACAAAACCGGTAAGATCGAAAAAGTAATTATGTATTTTAATAATGCCGGCGACGTGAATTACTTTGCAAAAATTATCGTGAATCACAAATGCATTATCCTGAGAGTTCAGGAATCCGGTTATACAAAAGTTTTTTAGCTAAGGCATCAGCTTTTTCATGAAAAATCCAGGTGAATGAACCCGCCTGGATTTTTTTATGCATTTATGTTTACAGGTAATATTTCTGATCAAGATAATAAAGCCCGTCTGATTTTTTCCAATACCAGAATTTCTTTTTGTAGATATAGTAACTTCCTTTTAAAGAACTCAAACTATATTGATCCGGTACATATAATACCCGCGGCGGAATTGTTTGATACCTGGCGTGTAAATTTGCTCGCTGTTGTGGCGTAAAACCTCTTGATAATTGCAGGTTATTGTATTTGATGCTGCCATCATTTGGCAGGCTTTGTTGCGGCGTGATCAATTTTCCATAACCGTCAGCTATCACCATTACGGTACCAGTTGCAGTTGCTGCAGAATCTGCAGGCACTGTTTTTATTGTTGCAGAATCTGAAACCACCGCAGGATTATTTTCAATCTTGTTACTATTATTTCCCAAAGTATAGTTTGGTTTTGAAGGCGCCGTTTTTCTTGAACAAGCCACCAGGATACAGATACAATAACAGGCTATTATAAGTTGCTTCATACATATTTTAAAATAAATATTATGCCATTTCATCATTTGTAAATAAAAATAATTTCCATCCTTGTGACAATATTTTTTGAATATAGCTTAACTCCCTGTAAAGATTGATGTTATATTTAAACTGCAAATGCAAACTAAATTGAAATCTATTCTTATCATCGACGATGACACCCGGAACACTTTTGCTTTATCTGCCGTATTGAAAACAAAAGGATATGAAACTTTTATCAGCAGCAATATGGTGGAAGCTTTTGCGGCGCTTGAATCAGAAAAAGAAATTGGCATCATTCTTTTAGATATGATGATGCCGGGCATGGACGGTTATGATGCGATGCCGGTAATAAGATCAACAGAAGCTTATAAACATTTGCCTTTGATCGCGATCACCGCGCAGGCAATGCCGGGCGATCGTGAAAAATGTATGGCAGCAGGTGCTGATGATTATGTTGCAAAACCTGTTGATGTGGATTTGCTTTTAAATATCCTGGATAAATACCTCAAATAAATTTCAGTGGAAAGAAATATACTTAAAGATGAGGAGATTGAAACACTGATAAATGAATTAGCGCAGCGTTATGGTTACGATTTTACCAATTATGCAAGGGCTTCTTTACGCAGGCGTATCAGCAGGCTTTTTACCATTGACAGGATACCCAGCTTCGCTGAATTGCTTTATCGTGTAAAAAATGATACAGATTATCTTACGTATATTGTTGAAGAACTTACGGTGAATGTAACGGAAATGTTCCGCGATCCCTTTATGTTTAAAGTTATAAGAGAAAAGGTTTTACCGGTGTTGGCAACACACCCTTTTATCCGCATCTGGCATGCCGGTTGCGCCACGGGAGAAGAAGTATATTCAATGGCAATCATGCTCGATGAGGCAAACCTGCTGAATAAATCGTTGTTGTATGCCACCGATCTTAATCCATCGGTGATTGAAAACATTCAAAAGGGCATTTTTCCTTTGAGCAGGATGCAGCAATATTCAGAGAACTATATTATTTCAGGGGGAAAAAAAGATTTTTCATCGTTTTATACGGCGCAATATGGCTGGGCTAAATTTAACCAGAAATTGAAACAGAAAATGATCGCGGCTATGCACAATCTTGTATCAGACAGGTCATTTAATGAGTTTCAGCTGATTTTCTGCAGGAATGTACTTATTTATTTTGACAAAATTTTGCAGGATAAAGTACTAAAGCTTTTCGATGACAGCCTCGAAAAATTAGGTTTTTTGGTGCTCGGTTCAAAAGAGAATTTGCGTTTCTCCGTAGTGGCAAAAAAATTTACGCAGGTTGAGAAAGAAAAAATATGGCGGAAGACGCAATAACAAAATATAAAATGTTAGCCATAGGCGGCTCAGCAGGCAGTCTTGATGTGATATTAAAAATAGTCACAGCATTACCATTTACCAGCCATCTCGCAACAGTAATAATTGTGCACCGTAAAAATGACGGCGAATCCATACTGACTAACCTGCTTTCTACGCGTACAAACCTTGTTGTAAAAGAAATTGAAGATAAAGAGGAGATAACAGGTGGCGCCATTTATATAGCTCCGGCCGACTATCACCTGCTTATTGAAAATGAAAAAATGTTTTCGCTTGATGCTTCAGAAAAAATTCATCATAGCCGCCCGAGTATTGACGTGAGTTTTGAATCTGTGGCAGAAGTGTTTGGTACATCAGCAATCGGAGTTTTATTATCAGGCGCCAATGCAGACGGTGCAGAAGGGTTGAGCAGCATTAAACAGGCAAATGGCTTTACCATCGTGCAAAATCCGTCAACCGCTGAAGTTGGTTATATGCCCCTGCAGGCGCTTGGGCAGATGAAACCGGATAAAATATTGAACGGTGATGCTATCGGAGATTTTATTAAAGCGCTGGTGCAATAACACCTCCTGTTCATGCAGAAACAAAATCTTCGGTTTTTTCCATATGGTCTAATGTATTTATCACAATTGCCGGAGGAGTAATGATCTTTCGGTGACGGGTATGCATCCATGCGCCGTCAACAATTAATAATGCTGCCAGGTCATTGTCATTTTTAAATATCTCATGTTGCATACTAAACTTCCTGAAATCTTTTGATACAGATCTTAATTTAAGTGAAACACTTATCTCATCACCAAAAACTATTTCTCTTTTGAAGAAGCATTCTTCCCGGAACAGTACGGGTCCGATCTCATGTTCATTCATTAGCCTGGCCGTAATGCCATTTTCAAACAAAAAAGTAATACGGCAATACGCACCAAAATCGTAATAAGAGGAATGACGTAAATGAAAATTAGGATCGAGATCGCTCCATCTTATTTCAACTCTTTTTAAATATTTCATCTTATGAAGATAATATTAAACAGTTCATTCCATTTAAGCCATTACGGAATGGAAAAAGTTACCCGAACCTGGAAAGTGCCTTCTTTTTTTGAACGGCCATAATTAAAATCAGCATAGGCTATTTTAAAAGGCGCCAATATAATTCCGGCGCCATAGGCCATATGCAAGGTATGGGATACTTCACCGGGCAACCACACACGGCCGTTATCTACAAACACAAGAACACCTGCTTTGCCTGCAAACAAATGTGTATGCACAGGAGCTATATACCGAAGGTCATTTGTATTGTAAAAAGCAGTTTTACCCCTGAACCTGTCGCGCACAGCGCCTCTGAATATGACACCGCCTATTGATGCATACTGATAAAATTCCGGGTTGCCTGTGACCGTTTCCGCACCTGCCCTGAGATTTAAAGAAAATTTTGAAGAAAGAGGAATATAAAAATGCGCACTGCTTTTAAAATCAAAATAATGACCGGCACTTTGTTTAAGATTTTGAGCACCTGAAACCGTAGTATTAAAAAATATGCCTTTGGTTGGCACCAGTGCATCATTCAAATCCTGGAAGCTATAGCTTATCCCGGCGCCTGCGAATGTTTGCCAGTCATATACTGATTTATCAGGCTCATATACCTTATTTAAAAACCTTGCGGTATCATCGATCATTTTTATACCATTCACATAGCCAAATACGCTCACAGTACTTCTTCCAAAAGTTCTTACTAAAGCAGGTTGTATTATCCACTGCCTGCTGCGCGTGGTATAATATTTTAATTTATGATCGTGGTTGAATTTTGTATCGTTGCCCAAACCAAAAAAGTAGGTCCAGCGCACATCATCATAATTGGTATACAATGTGAGATCAGACTTTGCGATTAGTTTTGGAAAAATTGCTTTATAACCAACACTAAATGCATTTTCCAACAATGAATAATGAACATCTACAAGCTGATTGGAAGCAAAAGGCGCCTTGTCCCATGCATAATGCCGTTTCCTGTAGCCGAGCCCGATATATAAACGATCTTCATAGGAATAAAATGCCAGCGGTATAAATCCATTTTTGTCATAATTAAACCAATTATACCTGTAGGATTTATACGATGTGTCAGCAATAATTTTTAGATCGCTTGAAGAATCAGTCGCAATATTTTGCCCATACACCAAAACATTTTTATCTCTGTCGATGGCTGCTGAAACGTGAATAACGGAATCCTGCCCTGCGCCGGCAATGATTTTTAATTTGATACCATTATCGTTATTTCCTTTTATACTATACTTGTCTTCTCCATATAAACCAAACAACCGTATCTCATTTGTTTCACCTGGTACGAACTTTCTTGAATAATAAGGTGTGTGATTTTTTTTGCCATTATCCAAACTGAAGACATGTACAACTGTTGTATCATTCACCCACTCCACATTGAATTCTTCATTTTGATATGTTCCCGGGATCTCGACTTCGGCTGACAAAAAATGATAGTATTGTGTTGCCCATTCTGTCAAATGATCTCTTCTTGCTTTTAGCTTGGTAACAATTTTATCACCTGTCAAAGGATAAATTTCTTTAGGTAACTGTCTGGCTGCATCTTCTATTATTTTATCTGTTAAAGATTGCTGAAGATCCCTGGCGGTAGTTTGCCAGTCACTTAAAGTTGCTTCATTCAGCAGGCGCCTGTCGAGATCCTTTGCTCTGAAATTAAAGCTGTTCACATTTTTTAAATCATCGCTGAATGACTGAATAAGGCTCGCATTTGTAATATGAAAACCCAGTTTTGTGAATTTGCCATTGTATTTTGTATAAGCTGCATCACGATCTGCCGGTACAGGTGTGTAAACCTGCTTATTACCATGCACATGTTTTTCCCACTGCCATTTATCCTCTCCCCTGTTCCAGTCATTCACAAACATGTCAAATAACCGTTCGCGTATAAATGCATTTCTATCAATACTGCAATTGGTGTTATTGTTTAAAATATTCAGCAATTGTACAGTTCCTATATAGTTTGCTGCATTTGCCGATGTCTCTTCAAGTTTGTAAAAATTATCTCCGTAAACATCGTTGTATATGTTAAGCGCCGGTTGTTTAGGCACATACATATACATTACATTCGTTTCATAAATGTCTGAAACGGCAGCAAATGCAGGCATTGTTGCAGCAGCATAAGGATTGGTGATAGATACTGCATCATTAACCCAATCTTCTGCTAATGTTTCGCGCAATTGTGCGCGAAGTAATTTGCCCGGAGTTTTGTTGACAGAAGTCAGCATATATTCTTTGCCTTGCGCATTTTTCAGGTACAGTGTTTTTGCTTCACTATCATTTGCTTTGAAAACAATCAGGCCACCGTAGGCAGTATCCAGGTTTAATGTTTTTACTGTAACGGGGGTTGTCCAGAGCTTGCGGTAATTACTTCCCCAAAACCAGTTATGCCAACCGGAAACTTTATAACCGCTGTCTGCAGCTATTGTTATCAACCGGGGTAACGAATCCGCATTTCCTGCCTGGGAAAAAATAAAAGTGGAATGCGTAATAAATATTAAAAGCAAGAAAATAAAAAACTTACCAGGTCGTGTCATATAATCTTGGTTAAATAAAATCCTGCCAATCTTTATTGAGCCTGTAAATTAAGTATAACCTGCGATGCTATTATCTTCGCAGGCATGATTGATTTTAGAAGTGATACTGTTACAAGGCCTTCGCCGGCCATGCTGGCGGCCATGATGCAGGCAAAAGTAGGAGATGATGTTTTTGGTGAAGACCCTTCCATTAATGAACTGGAAAGAAAAGCTGCTGATATGTTTGGAATGGAAGCGGCACTCTTTTGCCCAAGCGGCACCATGACCAATCAAATCGCCATTAAGTGCCATACACAACCAGGTGATGAAATTATTTGTGATAAGCTTTCGCACATTTATCAATATGAAGGCGGGGGCATTGCTTTTAATTCAGGCTGCTCCGTAAACTTAATAGATGGCGACAAGGGAAGAATTACTGCCGCACAGGTGGAAGCATCCATCAACAATAGAAATGACACGCATAAAGCATTTTCAAAATTGGTTTCTTTGGAAAATACGGCAAACCGCGGCGGAGGAAGCTGTTATAATTTTGAAGACATTCAATCTATAAAAAAAACCTGCGAAGCAAATGACCTGTTGCTGCATTTGGATGGAGCAAGGTTATTTAATGCTATTGTTGCAAAGAATGAATCGCCTAAAGATTATGGAAAGATATTTGACAGTATTTCAATTTGTATCAGCAAAGGTTTAGGCTCACCTGCAGGAAGCGTTCTTATAGGTACAAAGAATTTTATTACAAAAGCAAGACGTATAAGAAAAGTTTTTGGCGGCGGTATGCGGCAAGCGGGTTATATTGCCGCCGCATGTATTTATGCTTTGGACAATAATATTAACAGGCTAACCGAAGATCACCACCATGCGAAGCAATTGGCAGTTGCTTTAAAACAAAAAGATTTTGTTGGTGAAATGTTGCCAGTTGAAACTAATATTATCATTTTTGAAGTAAAAGAAAAATACACGGCTTCGCAATTGGCAACTGAGCTTAAAAAAAACAATATACTCGCCATTGCAATTTCGAAATCGCAGGTACGAATGGTTACACATTTAGACATAACTGTTGCGATGATCAATGAAGCGATTGAAATAATTAATCATTTGTAAATTCGCGCAGCTCAAAACCAAAAGAATAAATAAGAAACAAATGTTACCAAAAATAAATCCAACAAATACTCAGGCCTGGCTGCTGCTTAAAAAACATCAAAGCGAAGAAATGCGCAACATAACAATGAAGCGCTTATTTGCTGAAGATGCAGACCGGTTCAAAAAATTGTCTCTTTCATTTGGCGATATACTTTTTGACTATTCAAAAAATATCATTACGCCAAAAACATTACAATTGCTTTTGCAGTTGGCTGATGATTGTAAAGTGAAGGAGGCCATTGAGAAAATGTTCAGCGGTGATAAGATAAACGAAACGGAAGACCGTTCTGTACTACATACAGCGTTAAGAAACTTTAGCGGTGAACCGGTATTGAGTGATGGCAAAGACGTGATGCCGGATGTGCACCGGGTGCTGCAACAAATGAAAACGTTTTGTCATAAAATACATAGTGGCGACTGGAAAGGTTATACAGGCAAAAAGATAAAATATATTGTAAATATTGGTATTGGTGGAAGTGATCTCGGACCGGTGATGGTGACTGAAGCATTAAAACCGTATTGGGTGGAAGGCATACAACCTTATTTTGTAAGCAATATTGATGGCACTCATATTGTTGAAACGCTTAAGAAAATTACACCTGATGAAACGCTTTTCCTTATTGCCTCGAAAACATTTACCACGCAGGAAACCATGACGAATGCACAAACGGCACGTAAATGGTTCCTGGAGCATTGCAAAGATGAAGGCTGGATCCCTGCTCATTTTGCTGCCTTAAGCACGAATGAAAAGGAGGTAAAGAAGTTTGGAATTGACACCGCCAATATGTTTGAGTTCTGGGATTGGGTTGGCGGAAGATATTCTTTATGGAGCGCTATCGGTTTGTCGATTGCACTCACCATTGGCTACGATAATTTTGAATTATTGCTGAAAGGCGGGTATGAAACCGATGTGCATTTTAAAACTACCAAGTTTGATAAAAACATTCCTGTATTAATGGCTGTTATCGGCATCTGGTACACCATTTTTTTTAAGGCGCAGACAGAAGCCATCCTGCCATATGATCAATATATGCATCGCTTTGCCGCTTATTTTCAGCAAGGCAATATGGAAAGCAACGGCAAATATGTTGACCGCAACGGCAGTGAGACCAATTATAAAACGGGGCCGGTTATCTGGGGTGAACCGGGTACCAACGGCCAGCATGCTTTTTACCAGTTGATACACCAGGGGACATTATTAATTCCCTGTGATTTTATTGCGCCCGCCATTTCACATAACCCTGTTGGTGACCATCATGTAAAGTTGTTAAGCAATTTCTTTGCTCAAACAGAAGCTTTGATGAAAGGTAAAGATGAAGCTGAAGTAAAAGAAGAATTAAAGAAAGAGGGCAAGACCCCAGAGCAAATAAAAAAGCTTGTTCCGTTCAAAGTGTTCAAAGGAAATAAACCTACCAATTCATTTTTGATAAAAGAGATCACACCAAAAACATTGGGCAATCTTATCGCTTTGTATGAACATAAAATTTTTGTGCAGGGTGTTATCTGGAACATTTTCAGCTTTGATCAATGGGGTGTTGAATTAGGAAAACAACTGGCGTCAAAGGTGTTGCCGGAATTGGAAAATAATGCCGAAATCACTTCACATGATTCATCAACGAATGGTTTGATCAATGCATGGAAGGAGATGAAAAAATAATTATTTGTTTCAATAACGATAGTAAATTTTCTTTTGAAATAATACTCAATTAAAAATAAAATTGCAGCAACATGGAGACTTTGCAACAGCAGGGCTGACAAGTCAAACTTAGGCAGCATAAATTCTATTCAGCTTAAGTTGTCGTCGCGACGGAACGCTATTGAGCGTTTGTAATTATCTTCAGCAGCAAACAAAAATAAACTTCGGTATCAGCTTGACGGGTGCTATTATCCTGCCATCGCAAATACCTGAACGTTGTGTGTAACCCCTTTTGATGCCTTTTCCTAAAATAGGTTGACCAAAAATTAAACAATTATTGGTCAACATGGGCACACAGAAAACGCAAGCCTGCCGAAAAAAAAGAGGCGGGGAAGTCAGCTTCGACTTCAAATTATCCGTCATTGACGAAATCAACAACGGCCTTATATCGGCCAACTATGCTTCCAAAAAGTATAATGTTTCCAGAAGCACCATTGCTTACTGGATTAAAAAATTATCTTGCTTTGAACAAACTAAAAAAGGCATGGGCAAGAATAATGAGATTAAAAAATTGAAAGAGCGTATTAAAGAACTGGAGTTTATTAAAGAACTGCAGCAGGACATTATTATTGAAAAACAAAATTCAAATCAATAAATGGCAACTCCACAAAGTGTTATTGATTCAATAGAGAAGTTAAAAATTTACAGTTCTTTAGGCGAAAAGAAAACTGAAAACGGTTCTACTTTAATTGGCAAAGCACCGCATATTGCACCTTATGCATGGCTAAACACTATTTATTCACCTTTAAGTGATGAACAAATACTTGAGTTGGAAAAACAAATTGATGTAAAAGTTCCAGACTGTTATAAATCATTTCTAAAAATATCAAATGGTTTACAGGTTCTCCATTCTCTTTCGTTATATGGATTAAGATTTAATTTCAAAAGAACAATTGAAGAAGCCGAACAACAGCCTTTTTCTATAATCACTCCAAACACATTAGAAAAACCAAAAAACGCAGGGAAAAATATATTTTACATAGGAGGATATTCATCTGGCGATGGAGCCTGGTTGTATATCGACTTGCAAACTAATATTGTGCATTTATGCAAAAAGTGGAAAGTAAAATCTTTATATCAATGGTCATCATTTGAAGTAATGTTATCATCAGAAATTGAAAGGCTACTACAATTATTTGACAAGAATGGAAAGAAGTTGAATCCTAATAAAAACACTTTACCAATCTCTATATAGAAATATGCGGATTTCACAGCTTATATTATTATTAGGTATATCATTATTATCTCAAAGTCAAAAGTTATCCAGTGATACGTTGATTAAATACGAAAATTCATTTGATGTCCTTTCAGTTATTTTGAAAAATAGTGGTTCTTTTAAAGAAAGCGTTTTGTTAGTTGAAAATACTTTTAATAATATCTCTTTAAGCAATAAGAATTTCGATGAGATAATAAATACTTGGTTAACTTTTACAAAAGATTATTATGTGAGTAATAACTACAATCATGATTACAGATTTGACGACAGTACGAATTATTTCCTTAATCTGTCACTCTTTGCTTCCCTCTTTGATACCTTGAATTTTAATCAAAACCCCGCTGTTCAATTAGAACCCTTCCGATACTCCTTCATAGACCCACTTGGCAAACAAGACTGGAGCAATATGTTCGTAACAAAACTCCTTGCCACACATGAAGGCAACTGCCATTCACTTGCATACTTATATAAAATATTAGCCGATGAAGTAGGCGCAAAATGTTGGCTTTCACTTGCGCCTAATCACATCTATATAAAAAATTACAGCGAGAAAATCGGCTGGTATAACACCGAGCTAACAAACGGCACATTTCCCACGGATGCTTGGGAAATGGTTACAGGTTATGTAAATCCAGAAGCAATCAAAAGCGGTTTATACATGGACACATTAAGCAATCAACAATCAATCGCTTTATGTGTTTTAGATTTAGCAAAAGAGTACGAATTTCAAACACATAATTATTATAATGGCTTTATTCTAAAATGCTGTGATTTAGTTTTACAATATCATCCAGTTAATCCAATGGCATTATTGCTAAAAGCAGAAACACTTAAAAAAGTTTGGCTAAAAGAAAAAGAAGAAAAGTTCCCTAAACCGACAGTTACAATTAATGAAATGCAAAACGCATACATCACTTTAGCGAAACTTGGTTACAGAGAAATGCCCGAAAAAATGTATCAGCAATGGCTAAAAGAAATGACAACAGAAAAAGAAAAATGTACAAATAAAAAAGTGGCGACAACAGCAATAAAAAAGTAAAACATTTAGCCGAGCTTCACTTCAACTTCAAGTGGTATGCCTTGCATGCAAACCATGACACAAAACTAACAAGGCATACCACTTGTCCTGCCCGACGCTTCTGGCAACAGCGTAATTATTTCAAAAAGGTTTCGATTGACAGTTTAAAAAGAAGGGCATACACAACCTTTTCTTTCAGTTATTTGAATATCGATAAAAATATTTTCAGTATCAATCAATCCAAATATTTTTTATAAACAGGCCTGTATCCTGCCAGGTATGCAAAAGGAGTGAGTAGCATAAAAAGAATTTTCTGTAAGAAAAAAACAGGTTTGGATTGCCGGAATTCATCGGAAAATTTATTGGCTGTCAGCACCAGTTGCAGGAATGCAGGTTTGCCATTCGCATCTGTTTTATCATCATTGGCAAGCCCGGTTATTGTTTCAAAAAGGTATTCCGACTCCAATGCAGGTATTACTTTCCAGTTTATAACAGCAGGCTTATCAGTCGTATTCCAAATGGCATGACCTGTATTCGGAGGAATATATAACTCATCGCCCTGTTTTAAATATTTTGGTACACTCCCCAGTTTAACTGTTATCTCTCCTTTCAGTATTTTAAAGTATTCCTCCTGGTAAGGATGATAATGCATGGGTGGCTGCTTTGAATATGCATCATATACAGATTCCATTTCAAGCAGGCTGCCACTGCTGCTTTCAGCCGTTTGCAGAAAATGATATGATTGCCCGGTTTTTGAATTAGTAATGGTTTTGCCAACTGTAGCCATAAGAATGAGTTCATCTAAATTAGATATTTCATTCTTTAGTAGCCGCTTTATCGAGCAATTTCCTGATAAATTTTTTTTCAGCTTCCATGTTCGTTTGCTTTAAAGCGGCGAGCAGATATTCTTTTGAATGGATATAATCTTTTTCCAGCAAATACATTTTGCCTAAGGTTGCATTCAGCAAATGATATTGATTTAAAAAAGAATTTTGCTGAAGCTTATTTAGTATCGTAAAAGCATCTTCTTTTTTGCCCGCATAATATAAAGCAATTGCATAATTTAACTCAATAAACGGGTTTGGATTTTGTTGAAGCAATTTTAAATAAAGGCCCTTTATTGTATTCCAGTCCGTTGACTGAAAATTTTTTGCATTACAATGCAGGTAAGCAATCGAAGCTTCATAATGATAAGCAGAAACTTCATTTCTCTTTGATTGGTGCAGGTATTCAGCGCCTAACATTATTAGATCATGGTTCCATAAACTGCGGTCCTGTTCTTCAAGGTCAAGCAATTCACCGGTTGATGAAAACCTGGACCGTAATCTCGCAGCATTGAACAGCATCAATGCATACAATGCAGCCGTCTCTTTATTGGCAAGATTGCTTTCCAGCAATATTTTTGTCATGATCAGTGCATCTTCACATAACTCCTCTCTTATAAGTTGTTTGCCCCATGATGATTTGTAACCTTCATTAAAAACGAGGTAAAGAATTTTATGCACAATAGGTACCCGGAATTTTAATGCAGCAACAGGCGGTTCCTGCAACAGGATTTTTTCCTCTTTTATCTTTTGTCTTGCCCTCACTAATAATTTATCCACGCCGTCAATACTCATTCCCAAAATTTTTGCAATGGCTTCTACTTTCAGGTTAATCACATATTTTAATGTGATCACCACCTGTACCTTGGGAGAAAGATCAGGATGTGCACAGGCAAATAATAATTTTAACTGGTGATCATTCACTGAAGATTCTGTAAATACAAATTCTTCTTCATGCAGGTTTTCTGTTTCTGTAAGCGGGTGTATCCTTTTGGCAGTTTTTATTTTGTTGAGTGCTTTGTTCCGGCAAACTTTGAATAACCATCCATCTGCATTAAAAGGAATATTATCTGCCGTCCATGATGTAAGGGCTGATGAGAACGTATCCTGCACAATGTCTTCTGCTGTTTCAATATCCATATCGCGAAAGCAATACAGGAGCATTGCAATCATTTTCCCATATTGCTTTTTGTATAGCTGGTCAACCTGTTCCTGCACTTTATACATGTGCCTGCGGATTATTTTCCGTCATAAGCAGGGAACGCACCTCAATAGCTGTGGAACCATCGGCAACATAAGGACAGGTTTGTGCGATGGATATTGCCTGCTCCATATTTTCAGCATTGATAAAAATAAAGCCGCTGATACATTCTTTTGCTTCAATAAAAGGCCCGTCAGAAAGCACACTGTCTTTAGCTACATAGCTGCCGTTTGTCTCTAATGCATTGCCATCTTTATAATTGCCCGACTCTGCAAGCTCTGTAGCCCATTTAGTCATTTCCCGTATGCGTTGCTGATGCACTTCAGGTGAACGTTTAAGTTGCTGCACATCTTCCCTGATAATGAATAAAAAGTTTTCCATGCAAATGATTTATTATTGAAGACGACAATATAAAGTTAGATGATGAATGAGTTATGAGTAATCAGTTATGAGTAATCAGTTATGAGTAATCAGTAATGAGTAACACCATTGACCATTCGCTATTGACCATTCACTGTCATGTCCTAAAAAAAGTAGACAGTATTACTACTATTACCTTTTTCTTTTTTTTGCTACTTTTTTTTCTTTTTAGTTTCCACATTTTAATTGTGGATATCCTCTGAAACCATTGATTTTATTGATACTTACGCTTCCA
>DASUGF010000044.1:0-40483 GCA_036274175.1 Parafilimonas sp. | reverse complement strand
TGATACCGGTTTCGGTAATAGCTGAAGTTTGCTGTTTCATAACTAATGTTTTTGAATTAAATAATCAGCAAAGTTCTTCATTACAGCCTTGATCAAATCTCGGACTGTTGCTGTACCGAAACCTTTTACATATAGACTCACTACGCACAATCTGAAAGGTCATATTTTGCTCAATATAGCAGTAGTTCAGAAAACCGTTAAACGTTCTCTTTAAAATAGGTTTAATTATTAAACTTGCTGTATGAAACAAATAAAATTTCTGCTTCAAATCCTAATGCTTTTTTTTATTGGTTTTACCGCACGCTCACAGGATTTTGCATCCACTGATCCGAAACTGGTAAAAGTTCTTGGCGACACCTTACATACCAAACTATTGTTGGTTACCATTCCGCCGGGTGGTATAACTGCTGTGCATTCCCACCCATCCGAAATTATATATGCACTTAGTGACTGCACTATGCTGGTTGAATATGGAGATGATAAAAAGGAAACATTTACATTAAAGGCAGGACAATCTGCTCAAGGCCCGCCGGAAGCGCCTCATAAAACAACCAACATAGGAAAAACAACCCTTAAATTTATACTTGTTGAAATTTCACAGTGAGAAATTTGCAACGGGCAGTATATTTATCTGATAAAAAAATTACAATGTCTTCTATAACGGGTCTTCATTTGCAATACCGGCTTTGGATAGCTGAACTGAATGCAGATATTAATGCCTTAAGAATTCTTAATGATTACCTGGCCGGAATAACGTTAAAAGATAACACAGGCGATGCAGGAGATCTCATTAAAGATTACAGTGAACGATTTGTAGATTTAAGGAGCAGGATAGATGACCTGAGGCATGAAATGCATATAAATAAGATGGAGCTTGCCGGCATTCTAAGAAAGCCACGACGATTTTTAAGAAGCAGCGAAAAAGATATAAAACATACAGAGCTTAAAAAGCGGTATGAACTTTTCAGAAAAACATTTGATAATACCAAAAAGGACCTTCACAAATTTGCAGACAAGCTTATAAGTTAGTGTTAAGTGAAGCGTGAGTGGAGAATGGTGAGTATGTCCCAAATAGCACGGTCTTTACTTACAACTGACCACTCACTACTCACCACAATTACGACAATTTACAATTAACATGACACTAGTTGAGCTGTATATCCATAGCCAAACATTTTCTGTATGAATTCTCTCTTAATGCGGTAGTTTATCTCTTAATTTTCCATACACCCACGTACCGGCAACTGCGCTTGCAATTACAACAATAATTACAGTTACACCGGCGCCTACCTGTGCAAACAATGGACCCGGGCAGGCGCCTGTCATTGCCCAGCCAAAGCCAAAAAGTAAACCTCCAAAGATCTGGCCTTTATTGAATCTTTTTGTGGTGTAGTGAATGGTCTCGCCATAAATAGTTTTCACTTTAAACTTTTTCAGCAACCATACTGATATTATTCCCGTAACGACTGCAGTTCCAATAACGCCATACATATGAAAACTTTGCAACCTGAACATTTCCTGTATCCTGAACCAGGATACCACCTCCGATTTCACGAGTACAATTCCAAATAAAATTCCTGCGATCAAATATTTAAAATTATACCACCAGGGATGTTGCAACTCTGTTTCGTTGATACAGGATGTATCCAGGGAACGCACTTCATAATCTGTAATGAACTCAATGGTTTGCGTTTTGTGTTCATTTGCTGTAATTCGTTGCTCTTGTTGAATATTGTTCATAATTATTTTTATAAAGAAAGAATATAAGGAAGGATAAGATTCGCCATTATAAAACCACCTATCATAAAACTTATTGTTGCAACCAGTGATGGCCACTGTAAATTGCTTAAACCCATGATGGCATGCCCGCTGGTGCAGCCACCTGCATATCGTGTTCCAAAACCAACCAAAAAACCTCCTATAACCAGAAGGATGAAACCTCTCAGCGACAATAAAGCCGGCCAGCTAAAAAGTTCTGATGGTAATAATTTTGAAGTGTCTGTAACATTATAACTTTTTAGTGCTGATAGTAAATCCGGATCTACCTGTATGGCGTTTGCATCAGCAAAAAAACGGGCAGCAATGAATCCACCTATCATTATGCCTGCAACAAAAAATAAATTCCATATCTCTTTTTTCCAGTTATACTTAAAGAACCTGACATTGCCTGGAAAACAGGCTGCACATATATGCCTGAAATTGGCTGATATGCCAAAAGATTTATTGCCCATTACTAATAATGCGGGCACCATTAACCCGATAATCACCCCGGAAAAATACCAGGGCCATGGCTGCTTTAAAAACTCGATCATTGCTTAAATAAATTAGTGTTATGTTAATTATAAAATGTCGTTCACAGTATTGCTCCTGCCCGACCTAAGTCGTTCAGGCTGGGATTATGAGATTTCGGGATTTCGCAATTGAAACGTAATTGAATTTTGGAAACTAATCCGAAAATCCCGAAATAGCATACTTAAACTTAACATTCGTTGTAAAAATTACCGAAACCATATTTCTTTAATAATTATATATATACCCATTACCAATACAAACCAGCCAAAGGCCTTTTTAAGTTTTACGCCATTTACAGACCTTCCCAGTAAACTGCCTGCAAATACACCGGCTATCGCAATAAGTGAAATAGTTAACAGGAACGCCCAGTTGGTTTGAAAATGTCCAATATCGCCGATAAAGCCGGCCAGCGAATTTAATGCAATAATGAGCAGTGATGTACCTACTGCTTTCTTCATGGGAAGATGCAATAACAAAACAAGAGCAGGTATCAATAAGAAGCCTCCGCCGGCGCCTAAAAAGCCTGTAACCAATCCAATGCTGATACCATATAGCAATAATTTGCTAAAGCCCGTTTTGTATTCACCATCTGTTACTTCAACCTGTTTGCTTTTTATCATTGAAACAGATGCCAGCAGCAGCAACACGGCGAACAATATCATGGTTAGAACAGAAAAATGTATAACCGTTTTTCCAATCATTATGTTTTCAGGAATATGCGGAATAACAAATTTTCTTGTAATAAAAACAGTAATGATGGATGATATGCCAAATAGAAATACTGTACGGATATCAACAAAGCCCTTACGGTAACTGTTGAACGAACCAACGAGACTGGTAGAACCCACAACAAACAGTGAATAAGAAGTAGCAATAATGGGTGATATGCCAAACAGGTAAACCAGGACAGGGACAGTTAATATAGAACCGCCACCACCGATCAAACCCAATGAAATACCAATAAATAATGCTGCTATATAACCTGCTACCTGCACGCAATAAAATTGTGATAATGATCTTTATTGCAAAGTGATATTAGTCACACACGCGCATTTACTTTTCCAAGCCACTCTATGGAATTGCGGTGCAGGAGAAGAAATTTTTTTGCTTCCATCTTTTTCAACAAACGGCTGATCACTTCGCGGGAAGAATTAAGGTCGTTGGCAATATCCTGGTGCGTCAGTTTCAGGTTGGGCCCGAACTGGCTTACCTGTTTTTTTAAATAGAATTCAAGGCGTTCATCCATGTTGGTAAAAGCAACCGCATCAATCGTTTGAAGAAGCTCTTCAAACCGGTTGCGGTAGGAGCTTATCACAAATTCATACCAGCTTTTATAACGGCTCATCCATTTATTCATAAACTCAAGCGGGATAGTTAACAGCATTGCATCGGTAACGGCTCTCGCCATCACTTCACTTGTTTCCTGCCTGTATGAACATACCATGGAAAGAGAGCAGGCTTGCCCGGCATTCAGATGATAAATAAAAAATTCATTGCCTTCATTGTCCTCACGGTAAAGCTTTACAATCCCTTCAAGGATCAATATGGTTGAACGTATATTTTGTCCGGTACGCAATAAGGTATCTCCTTCTTTTGCATAACGGATAACTCCATGCAACAACATTTCTTCATACAGTTCTTCCTCAAGACCGGGAAATAAACGCCTGAGCATATCTTTATTCATGATCCAACACTTTAAATAGCAGGCAAAGTTCTTTGTTAGCGATGAACATTTCAAGTTAAACCATGCCGCGCAAAATAAAGACTTTATGTTTTACACTTCTGTAAACCAAAGAGGCAGTATTATATGACTGCCTCTGTTCAACACTGTTACGTTCCTCACAAATTAATTATGATTTAAAATTCGTCCATGATCCTCCATCGTATGCATCGAGTCCGGCTGCTGTAAGTATACTTTTTGCGGTGGAGCTTCTCGCACCACTACGGCAAACAGTTATAATTGGTTTACTCAGCTTTTTTAAATCTTCAACTTTAGAAGGCAGCCTATCAAGAGGGATATTTCTTGACCCGGGGATGTGTCCTGATCTGAATTCAAAAGGAGTACGCACATCAACAATAACTGTATCCTCACCTGTATGCTTAAAAGAAGTTGCAGCAGGGTTGCCGAATAATTTTTTAATTGATTCAAACATAATATGGTTTTTAATTTTTGTATTTATAAAAGGGTAGTGGGACAAACATATTCGGTGAGATGAAACCTGCCGCTTTCTTTAAGAGCTTTAACCCCCCCTTTCACATCAACCAGGTTATTAAAGCCTCTTGCTTTTAATATGGAAATAAAGATCATGGAACGGTAACCACCGGCACAATGCACGAAATAAGTTTTATTCTTATCAATCTGCGCCAGGCTGTCATTGATAAAATCGAGCGGAGTGTTTTCTGCGTCAATAATGTGTTCACTCATGTATTCGCTTTTTTTGCGAACATCCAATATGTTTATTTTTTCTTGTTGCATTACATCAGCCAGTTCTTCTGCTGATATGGAATGAATGCGGTCTGTTTCTTTACCTGCATTTTTCCAGGCGTTAAAACCACCTTTTAGGTAACCGATGGTATTGTCATATCCAACACGTGCAAGCCTTGTTATCACTTCTTCTTCGGAGCCTTCATCTGTTACAAGTAAGATCGGTTGTTTTATATCAGTGATCAAAGTGCCGACCCACGGCGCAAAGCTTCCATTAATACCAATATTGATGGAGTTGGGTATAAACCCTTTGGCAAATGTTTGCGCGTCTCTTGTATCAAGCAGCAAAGCATTTGTTTCATTGGCGGCAGTTTCAAAAGCTTCAGCGCTTAATGCGTGTTCGCCACGTTCCAGCACTTTATCAATGCTTTCGTATCCGTGAATATTCATCATCACATTTAACGGAAAGTATGCCGGCGGCGTTACCAAACCTGCTGTAACTGCTTTTATAAAGGCTTTTTTGCTCATAGGTTGTAAAGCATAATTCGTTTGCTTTTGATGGCCTAATGTATCAGTTGTTTCCTTGCTCATATTTTTGCCACAGGCGCTTCCGGCGCCATGGGCAGGATAAACTATAATGTCATCATTCAAAGGCAAAATTTTATTATGCAGTGAATCATACAGGTAACCGGCAAGTTTATCCTGTGTAAGCTCATCATTTATTTTCTGAGCCAGGTCGGGCCGGCCAACATCGCCAATAAATAAAGTATCACCGGAGAATAGTCCAATATCTTTTCCATTCTCATTTCTTAATAAATAGCAGGAGCTTTCCATAGTATGGCCTGGTGTATGCAACACTTTGAATACAATTTTTCCAACTTTAAATTCCTGGCCATCTTCAGCAATAACAGCCTTAAAATCTGGTTTCGCCGTAGGGCCATAAACAATAGTTGCACCTGTTTTTTTACTCAGATCTAAATGCCCGCTTACAAAGTCTGCATGAAAATGTGTTTCGAATACATACCTGATCTTTGCCTTATTACGCTTTGCTTTTTCGATATAAGGCTCTACTTCACGTAAAGGATCGATCACTGCTGCCTCACCCTCGCTTTCTATATAATAAGCGCCCTGTGCAAGGCAACCTGTATAAATCTGTTCAACTACCATAAGTTAAAATTTTATTAGGTAAAATTAGAATGCTGCAACAGCTTTTTTTGTGACAGAAATCACAGAGGCTGTATTGCCACAGATGGCACTGAAACACGGAATAATAAACAGGGTTTACTATGTAGCAGCAATTAATTTTTCATTCTGTGATTTCCGTATCTCTACCGGCAAATTCTTTTCGTTGGCTATTCATGCACGACTTTTAATCAAGTGATACTTTGATCTACCGGTAATCAATATGTTGTACTTAAAAAATTTCAGGTCGCTGTTATTCAAAAATTTCAGGCTGAAGCACTTTTTCACGGTGATCTTTCATCCATAAATATTGAGCGGGCGACTTCTTTAAAATAATCAACAAAGCTGCAGCCATAATAACGGTGCATGGAAATCCGGAGCCAACGCCAAGCGGCGCAATGGCAATAAGGAATATCATTGCACCAATACACCCGGTTTTAAATATCCATCCTTTCAGCAGCATTGAAATAGCGATCAATCCCTGGCAGGTTGCAATGAAACCAACTGCAGCCATAATATGCCGGCTAAACCATCCTTGTATAAATTCTATATAGATATTCAGGAAGCTCAGGTTGGCGTATTCGAGATAAGCGGTCGGATTATGAACGGCAAATTTGCAATTGGTATAACTTGCCCAGGCAAATAACAGAAAGAATAGCAGTCTTGCAATCTTCGGCGTTTTCCATGCAGCCAACAATATCAACAGCGCCACGGCATTTGAAATAATGTATAAAGCCAGGTAATTATCGAGCCCTTTCATATTACTCAACTTTAATATGGCGCTTTTTCATTTCAGCTTTAAGCTTTTCAGGAATAGCGCGGCACCCGCAATGTTTTGCATGTTCAAGATGCCATTTAATTCTCTGTTCAATAGTGGCATTTTTTGGCATTGGGTTAGCTAAATGCCATTCTTTATTAATGGCCATAAATCTTCTGTTTTCAATAGTATATAATCTTAACGGGCAAGATACCCCCCGTCAACAGCATAATAACTTCCGGTAATAAATGATGCTTTGTCAGAACTTAACCATACCACCAGCTCTGCAACCTCTTTTGATTCACCTAAACGGCCTATGGCATGCAATGGAACCAATACCGATTGTTTTATGCTGGCATTCATTCCGGCTTCGGTAAGTAAAGGAGTATTGATAAATGCCGGGCCGATCGCATTAACGCGGATCCCTTTGGCTGAATATTCAAGCGCGGCATTCTTTGTTAAACCTACAACACCATGCTTTGCTGCCACATAAGCTGCAGCATTCGCAAAACCAACCTGGCCAAGTATGGAGGAGTTATTTACTATGGCACCCGTTCCCTGCTTCAGCATTTGCTGCAACTGGTATTTCATGCAATAAAATACGCTGTTCAAATTAACAGCTATTACTTTGTTCCATCCTTCAATGCTCATATCTGCAACACCATTGCTCTCACCGCCAATGCCGGCATTGTTAAAAGCAATATCAACACTGCCAAAAGCTTCGATAGTTTTAGTTACCAGGTTTTCACAGTCTTCCGGTTTGCTTACATCAGCTTTAATAAAAATAGCTTTGCTACCTGATTGTTTGATTTGTTCTGCAACCTTGTAGCCTTTTTCTTCATTAAGATCTGATATTACAACATTACAACCGTTTTCTGCATATAGTAATGCTGTTGCTTCACCTATTCCTGATGCACCGCCTGTAACAATGGCGGTTTTGACGGCTAAGTTTTTCATGATTTTATTTTCAACAAAAATAAAAAACGGTTATTGCAATAAGGCAAAGGATATACAGTACACTACCACTAAAAGCTCCGTTAACCAGGCAAAAAACAGAAACGGCAAAGTAGTTTTAGTTGGAAGCGCAGCAAGATTTAACACCAGCGTTGGCAGGTTTACCGCACAGATGATGATCCACAAAAGCAAATTATTATTACCAATGAAAAGAATAGAGAAAGCAGCCACGGGCAACATGAGGCCAATTTGTGCAAAAAAAGTAACGCCCAACCAAAGGAACTTGTTGCTTTCCTGTGCAGCGCACCAGTTTACAAACCTTGTTAACAGATTTTCGTGTTGAAGTTTATGAACATTTGGCTTTCTAAGCGTAAGAGGCTGTTGATTTGATAATGTGTATTCCATATTAAGTTTTTAGAGGTGCAAAGTTTTGCTTTTAGCCGTTTCCGGAACATGATGAAGTGCAATTACAGCCATGATTATAATCAGGTTATCAAAAAAGCCGGGATATTATTATAGCGGAGGTTATAAACATGGCCGGTTATTATAAACAACGGCAGTTTTTTTTAATTTGTGAAATTTGTGTTGATAGTATATTTGACGCAATACTTTATTTATAACGCGGATAAAATTTATTGTGAATAACGAAAAACAGTTTGAGGCTTTATTTAATTATGCAACTATCGGAATAATTATAACCGATACAACCGGAACTGTCTTCAATGTTAATAAGAAAGCAGAAGAAGACTTTGGATACACGGAAGATGAAATTAAAGGAAAGCAGGTTGAAATATTATTGCCTCACTCAGTAAGGGTAAAGCATGAACATTACAGGGAAGATTTTTACAAACATCCTTCCTCTCGGGCGATGGGGGCAGGGCGTGACCTCTTTGGCTGCCGGAAAGATGGTTCCGTATTTCCTGTTGAAGTAAGCCTTAGCCATTATACTGTTGACGGTTCTATGTTTGTTATGGCATTTGTAATTGATATTACAATAAGAAAAAATAATGAGGCTACTGTGCTGGCACAAAAAGCGGAGCTGGAAAAAATAACGAAAGAAATAAAACAATTGAATATAAATCTCGAAAGAAAAGTGGAAGACAGGACCCAGATGCTGAGAGAAACACTTGGAGCGCTGGAAAGATCAAAAGAAGAATTGAGTGGTGCGCTTAAAACAGAAAGGGAATTGGGCGAATTAAAATCCAGGTTTGTTACAATGGCATCCCATGAATTTAAAACCCCGCTCAGCACTATTTTATCTTCTTCATTTTTGCTCGAGAAATATAATGAGGCAGACGCTCCCGGCAAGCGGATGAAGCACATTGAACGCATAAAAAATGCGGTGGATGATATGAAGAATATCCTGGATGATTTTTTATCGTTGGGTAAGCTGGAAGAAGGTTTGGTGAGGGCTAACATACAAACCATAACCGCCGCAGAGGGCTTTAATGAGATTGGTAATGTTATTAATGAAATGAAGGTGCATTGCAAAAAAGGGCAGGAGATATGCTTTACACATACCGGCGAAAATGCCATCAGGATCGACAGGCATTTCTTAAAAAATATTTTGAGCAATCTCCTTTCAAATGCCATTAAGTTTTCGCCTGAGAATTCAACAATAAGCATTACCTGTACGATAACAGACCACAATTTTGTTTTGAAAGTAAAAGATAAAGGCATTGGTATTGCGGAAGAAGATAAGCAACATTTGTTCGACCGTTTCTTCCGTGCAAAAAATGCAGTGAATATACAAGGTACCGGATTAGGTTTGCATATCATATCAAAATACCTTGAGTTAATGCAAGGCTCCATCCAGGTGAAAAGTGTATTAAATGAAGGCTCTGAATTTAGTATTTATATTCCTCAACTGAATGATATAGGTCATGAAAAAGATTTTAATAATTGAAGACAACAATGAAGTGCGTGAAAATATTGTTGAGATCCTTGAGTTATCAAACTATAAGGTACTTGCCGCTGAAAACGGAAAGATAGGAGTGGAGCTTGCCTTAAGCGAGTTGCCTGACCTGATCATTTGTGATATTATGATGCCTGTGCTGGATGGATATGGCGTATTGCATCTTTTGAATAAACATATCGAAACATACGGCATACCGTTTATTTTCCTGACGGCGAAAGCGGAGAAAACCGACCTGAGAAAAGGTATGGAGATGGGTGCGGATGACTATATCACCAAACCCTTCGACAGCATTGAACTGCTGAACGCCATTGAGATAAGGTTGAAAAAAGCAGAATCCATTAAACAACATGCCGTTAAAAGCGACAACAACGTAAGCGCTTTCATAAACAATGCCCGGCAAACAGGCAGCATAAAGCTTACCTCAGATGAAAGAGAGGTATATGATTATAAAAAAAAGCAAATGCTTTATAGTGAGGGACAGCGGCCCAAGAATGTGTATTTCATAAAAAGCGGCAAAATAAAAATCTATAAAACCAACCAGGATGGAAAAGAGCTTATAACCAACATTTACTGCGCCGGTGATTTTTTTGGATATACTTATATACTTGAAGAAATTAATTATAAAGAAAACGCGCAGGCGCTGGAAGATGCCGAAGTGATGATCATTCCTAAAGATGATTTTATTACGCTGATTTCAGGTGATTCACAAATTGCAAAACAGTTTATTAAAATGATCACACATAACATGCTTGATAAAGAAGAGAGCCTGCTTAACCTTGCTTATAGCTCGCTGCGAAAAAAAGTGGCGCACCAGTTACTACAGTTTTTTGATAAATTTAAAAATGAAGACCACAAAACCATTAATTTATCAAGAGAAAATCTTGCACAAACCGCCGGTATTGCAACCGAGTCTTTGATAAGAACGCTTTCAGATTTTAAAAGTGAAAAACTGATCGATATTAATGGAAGTACTATTACAATACTGAATGAAAATAAGTTGCGGAATCTCCCATACTGATCAGGCAGGAGATTTTTTAACAAAATGCCGGCTGATTTCTTCACCCTCTGTGTTTTGTTGCTGCAATGTCCAACCACTGGTTAATGATGTTTCTATCCATACGTTTCCGGATTTTCTGAAAACTTCCGACAATAATCCCAGGGATGCAAACTGATCTTCCAACTGTTCAACGGTAATGTGCCGGCCGATATCAATAACAGTCCTGTTGCTGCCATTTATGAACTGGATCAAGGGCAGATTAAAAGGCATTATTTCTTTCTTTTGGATAACTTCCGTATGCGCAGGCTGCTTCTTATAAAATTCAATTTTTAAAAAAGGATAGCATGTTGTAAATATTTTCTTTACATCTTCTGCCAGACTTTCTTTTTCTATGAACAATTTCATTCTCCTGGAATTTTAAAATTGAATTTATTGTGGTTGACGGATGCTCATTACCGTTACGGGCGAATGAAGGATGAATTGCTTTGATTTGCTTTTATGAAAGAAGGCATGCTTCTTCGGAAAAGTTAGAATAAGATCGCTGTTATTGCGCTTTGCAAAATCTATAATTGCATGCTGTATGTTGTTATGCTTAACGAAGTGAAACTGGGGATTTAAATTCTTCAGATAATAACTTAATTCAGATATACGACCAGACATTACTTCAAACTTGTTCTCATTGTTATAAACGTGAACAATATCGATGCTGGCTTTAAAAGCAGTTATCATGTCAATTATTTTGTCGAAAGGCAGCTCATTCATATTTTCAAGGTCTGAAGCCAAGAGTATTTTATTCACTGGTGTAAAATTGATAAAGCCCGGCACAATGATGAGGGGATAATTAAGATTTTTAGATAAATAAACAGTGGTGCTTCCGATAAAAAAGAACTCCTGCAGACCTTCGCCATGCGTTGCCATCACAACGGCTAAAGGATTTTTCTGGTCACACATTCTTATCAGTTCATCTTCTATAACACCTGTTACCTGTTTTGTATGAATTATTATTTTATTATTGATTCTTGCTAATATCTCCTCTTTTAATGCGTTTAGTTTTTTATAGATACCCATTTCATCGTTTGACGTTTCGGTGAAAATGCCTTTTGCACTGAAAGGAAGTTCGGTAGAGTGTACGATTAAAAGACTTGCCTGTAAAGCAACAGCCATATCTGCTGCATAGTCCACAGCATTCAGTGAGACCCTGGAAAAATCAGTAGGAGCGATTATTACCTGCATATTGAAAAAATTAAGAAATGAAATTATAGCGGGCCGCCGCCTTAAATAATGATGATTGTCAAACCGGGGTATGATTAATATCAAGTGAAAAAGTTTCGGGTATTTTCTGTGAGATGACTTATATCATATTTATTGCTGATTGCTGTCAGAGCGGAAATATGGCTGCATTAATACTTTTACAAAAACAACAACTATGTTTGGAAACCTGGGTGAAGATGCCATCGAAACCATATTACAGCATCAGATAATAGGGCACATTGGCTGCCATGCAAATGACACTACTTATGTTGTACCAATTAGTTATGCCTATGAGGATGGCTATGTTTACGCTCACTCTGAGGAGGGGATGAAAATAAATATGATGCGCCGGAATCCCAAGATATGCTTTGAAGTTTATCGTATGGAGAATATGGGTAACTGGCAATGTGTAATTGGCTGGGGAAACTTTGAGGAAATGACAGAACCTACCGAACGGGAGGCTGCATTAAAGATATTAATCAAGCGCGACCTGCCTATCATTACCAGTAAAACAGTTCAGCTTACCGAAGAATGGCCATTTCTGCCAGAGGATTTAAACACTATTCCCGGAATTGTATTTCGTATTAAATTATCAATGAAAACAGGCAGGTATGAAAGAATTGAAGAGGTAAAGTATTAATATTATTGCGAAATTTCGGTTTCAAAATTCAATTTTTCAATAATCAGGATCATTCATATAATTCTTCCATTGAACAGCATTGTATATTGAATATTGAGTGTTTGTTCTTAAATCAAGGACATTGAATTAATATTCTTCATTTCAGCCATTGATATTAAAAGGAGAAATGATTTTCGTTTCCATTATTCCGGCTATACCAATTGCTTTTTCTTTGGCAAGCGCTGCTTTTTTGCCTTCGAATAATTCATCAACAGTTTCAGTAAATAGTTTAATCCACCTTTCAAAATGTTCTTTGCCAAGCTTAACGCGGTGATTTAACTGCATATGCACTGCCATTGGGTTACCGGAATATTTGCCCGTTAAAAAAATTATACCCTCCCAAAAATTATACATCACGGGCAGATGCTTTTCCCAATTCACTTTCGCAACATCATTAAAAATAAAACCGATAACATCATCTCGTTTCACTTTACCATAAAATGAATTGATAAGCTGTTCAACATCCTTCCGGTTTGCAATGTCGTGTTTCATAATAAAAACTTTTTCGAAAATATGATTTTAATTAAGCTTTTAGCTTTTGAAATCAATAATTGCCTCACATGGCCGGATAGCTTTACTGTACTTTCATTTATAAATTCAAACAAAAATTATATGGATCAGGGAAAAGATGTATTCAAACCGGTGTAAATCATCATCTTGAAAAATTGTTGCGAAAAAAGTAGCCGCGAAATACGCTAAGCAAACACAAAGAGCACAAAAAATGTAAAGGGATTTTATGTATGGGTGTTGTGAAAGATCAGCAAGATATTTAGTTTATTTACTGTAAGCCTTATATTCCGAAAACGGGCAATGAAGTGCTCATTGCCCGTTTTCAGAATAACAAAGGAATATATCGATACCAGCTAGTAGTTAACAGGGAACATCATAGTTAATTATTACTGTAATTTTCAATCAAAGCTATATGATCATATTTTTTTAACTCGTCCACAAATTCAACGTCACCGCCACTTTCCAATACTTTTTCAATGATATTATCTATGGCATCTTTAATGCCGGCTTTATTTTCTTTCCCGGCGCTGATACTAAAAACCATTTCGCCGTTTGAGCCAACAAAAGCGGGACAGTAAAAATCTTTTTCCACTATAAGTAATTGCCCGTGTTTTCCATTGGCATGCTTCCATACATCATATATGCCTGCAGCCAGGTTACAATCGTGCGCTGCCATCTTTAAACGGTTCATTACATCTTTTTCTTTTACCGACACCCAGTTTTTAATATGAGGCGAAATCACGCAGTGCAGTTGAGTTTCAGACGTATTTTCAAAATTACCTTGTATAAAACCTGTTATGTATTGACCATGTTTTGTTACCTGTCTGAACAAGCTCATTGTTTTTTCTGTGGCCATGACAAACAAGGGTAATGGGTAAGCTTTCAGGATAATTTCAAGCCCCTTATCGATATACTGCAAAAAATTTATTACCCGTGTTTCTTTAGTTGTTGTCGGATCTTTGAAATCAGTAACAGGTTGCGGCAAATCTTTCCGCATATTTATGGCGCGGTTGCAAACGATTTGTTTCAATCTTTCATTGTTGCCTATAAAAATTTCTTCTTTTTGTGTGCCAATAACAAGCAGTAAAAATTCGTGCTTATCTTCTTTATTTAAAACAAAATCCCTTATTTCAAAAGAAGTATCAACTATAACCTTTTCAATTACCTGAATATTCAGGTAATATATTTTTTCTATTACCGGAGAAACATGAATGATGATACTTTCCCTATGCGTACTATAGTCAAGATTGTTGAATACATTTTGCAGTTTACCCAGTATTTTTCTTGTTGTTTCAATTGTATAATTACCGGATAACTCTTTGTCAACCTTATCATAAACACGTTGAAGCGTAACAGCTAAACATGATTTGGAAACCATCTTTGGATTA
This sequence comes from Parafilimonas sp., assembly GCA_036274175.1. Taxonomy (GTDB): domain Bacteria; phylum Bacteroidota; class Bacteroidia; order Chitinophagales; family Chitinophagaceae; genus Parafilimonas. The sequence continues at coordinate 26,130 of DASUGF010000044.1, read as the reverse complement.
AATGGCACGATAACCGATACACACGGCTGTAAAGCAGCAACTGCTGATACAGGCATTTTTGATTCATAGGCTTCTTTCAACATACGAAGTATTTTAAATGGTGACTTTCCGGATACAAAAAAAACATTTCTGCATGACGAAAATCATGAGTCGGGTCAGCGGGTAATGTGATTTACATCAGTCTCCAAAATTTAAACAATGAAAATCAGTTTCATAAGTATAAAAACTATCAACTATTCCCGGGAGGTTGTTTTATAAGACGCTATTGTGAATGCAGCGATAGTGTAAACAAATAAATTAGCCGGTGATACGATTTGTTATTTATTATGCGCAATAAATAAGGGAAATCCTGTATGCTTCATTAATACATCCGCCATGCTTTCCCTGAACCACCTCGATATACGGCTTCTCCGGTATGCGCCCAATACAATCAGTGCTTCTTCAGTTTGCTGTTGTAAATAGGTAAGTATGGTATCTTCCGCCTCACCTTTTAATAAAACATATTCCGCTTTGGGTAAATGGCGCTTCATGAATTCCTTCATTAAGCCATTATCGGGTAAATGCAGCGACTCTTTTGGCTGCTTTACAGACAACACTTTTGCGGGAAGATGATGAAATGCGGTCAGATCATAGCAAAACATTTTTATGGCATAGACAGACGAAGGATCCCCGTCGTACAAAAAGATAGCGGAATGTAATGGCTTGTATTTTTCAGGCGCCAGTAGTACAGGGCATTGCACATCCGCCAGCAGGTCTTGTATGAAGTCTGAAGGAAATTTATCATGGTAAATAGAAAAATTTTCTTTTTTGCCAACGATAAGCAGATCGCTGTAAATAGATTCATGCAGCAGATCTTTTACTGCCACGCTTTTATCGTGGTGAACAGAATATTCCAGACCCGCCTGTTCACATGCTGATCTGAAAAGGCCGATCGCCTGTCTTCGTGTGGCTTTATCTTTTTCAGTCAGTTCCTTCAGTTTTTTATCAGACACAGCATTATTTTCGATCACATCAGCAAAACGAAAGCTGTGGTAGATCATGTCATCGAGGAAAACTCCTACAATATGTGCATGGCTTTGCCTTGCAATGTGCACAGCATATTCAGCAGTGGCTTCTGCATATTTAAGACCATCAAAAGCAGCAATTATTTTTTTCATGTGTATGATTTGAAAGGATCAACAATGATTAAAATGCGGTGTAAAGAACAGCCCGCATGATCTTTACCAGGCAATCGCGTAACAAACTTAAATTTTTTGTACTATCCTCTTTTATATCCCGTAAAAATACCGGCGTGAATTTTATTGATTTATATAAAATAGATTTATTCAGCTTTAAAGTTCCTGAATAAGACGTTGTATGCAACTGACGAAATTCAGGTGTATCATTGACAGTGATCATTTTCAAAGATCAGGCATACAAATAGCTTTGATATGAAATATTATCAAACAACTAAAATAAATTTTATGGCAACAAATGCATTAACAAGAAGAACGAGCATGCTCCCTTCTTTCGTAAGCGATTTTTTTAAGCCATGGGATGAATGGCTTGACAACGGGTTTGAAAAAACACTTTCAGTTCCTGCTGTTAACATTGAGGAAAATACCGCGCAGTATAACATTTCAATGGCTGTGCCCGGAATGAAAAAAGATGATTTTAAGATTGACCTGGAAGGCGATATATTAACGATAAGTGCGGAAAAGGAAGAAACAAAAGAAGAGAAAGATAAAAAATATAATCGCAGGGAATACAACTATTCATCATTCAGACGTTCCTTCACTTTGCCTGAAAATATTAAATACGATGCAATTGAGGCAAGCTATAGTGATGGCGTTTTGAAGCTGGTATTGCACAAAAAAGAAGTGGCAAAATTGTCTTCTAAAAAAAGCAGCATAACAATCAAATAAACACAACGCACGTGTTTATGCAAGCCTCACAATAAAGTGGGGCTTTTTTAGCTAAATCGGAATCCATGTTTCATAATGCATTCCGGTGTAATAAAAGTCTTAACAACGACGTGAGTACGTTGCAGATTTTTTAATGGCTGCATAAGAAAGTGTCGGGCGATAAACATGTTTATGTAGCCGTATCCTCGTTAATGATCATTGACAAATGCAGTTATTTGCAGCACAGAAAATACATGGTGTTTATCAATATACTACTATTCGTGTTGAAAGGTTTTTAACAGGTTGACTTGTTTTGGGAACATATAAATGCAACACACTGTTTTTGTATTCAGCAACCGTAAGCTCCGTGTCAGCATTACCGGGCATATTGATATTGTGATGAAAATTTTTATACTTATTGCTGAAATCTGTGTATGAAGATGCATCAACAGATAAAAAATTGTTGTTACCAAACACGATCAGCTCTTCGCGTTTTAAACCCGGAGCGCTTACCTGCACTTCGTATAGATTAACAGATTCTGTCACATTAATAAAAGGATGAACCAATTTGTGACTTATTTTTTTTAGGTGCCTGATTATTTTCTTCTCATTTCTTGCCGCAACAAATTCCCCGGGATAAGTGTTGTTCGTTTCAAAGGCTTTTCTTTTCATGATCGAACGTTTATGGAGCAGTCAAGATAAGTTAAACCAGGAAAAAAAGAACTAATTAAAGCAACAATATGGCATGATATTGATCAGCTTTTTAAAACGATTATGTCATCAACTTTTTAATACCCGTCTTAGTAATTAACACTTTAAGGACCTGACTTGATATGTATCATTATTTTTCCTGCCACATATCATGCTTTATCGTTTCTGTATAAACTAAGTTTATCTTAAATAAAAGCCTATGCAGGTTTTTTTTTCAATTTTTTGGTGGATATACTTTTATATATTTTTTTCGGGCTTTCCTCTCATTTATTTATTATTTCATCTTATTGCCACTAAAAAGAACTTTAATAAAACAATAGTTGAAAAGATTTATCCTTTGTTATCGCTAAGTTATGTATTAGTGAATTCATTTTTTTGGATACTAACATTACTTACCGGCAGAATAAACTTTGTTTTTGAGAAGATGGCTACCTCTGTGCCGGCGGCGCTGGTAATAGCTTACAGCTTAACAGGTTTGCTGTTCTGGCTTCCGGCGCTGAGAAGAAATAACATGCTGAGCTTTATACACAGTTTATTGCTATTTCTGCTCCCGCCGTTGAAAATGCTCTTTGACAAATTGATGCACAGGGTAGTACCGCATGATTACATCATTACATTGCTTCGCATATATACAGCAGGACTCCTGGTTTATTTAATTACTATAGGCTTTGTTTTATTGCTTAAGTGGATCACCGCCCATATATTTACCTTACATCATAAGGTATAATTTGGATTTGTTTAAAAAAAAAGCATTGCAAATCCTGCTGCAATCTCATTTCTCCAAATTAACATAAAGGAAGCGGTTTCAATTACATGTTGAAAGTGTAAAATGTTTATAACGCAGGAAGATATCTTTTAATGAATAACTATTCCGCGGCAAGTTTACTTATAAAATCCTTGAACTGCAGGGTGTTATAATTGGCAGCGCCTGTTTTTCTGAAGACAATTTTCCCTGCTCTGTCTATAATTAAAGTTGAAGGCAAAGTGCCGGAAAAAAGATTTGATGTCGATCCCGGAGGGGAAATATATAAAGGCAGATTGTAACCATGCTCTCTTATAAAAGTTCCTGATTTGTTAAGATCCCCATCTGCATCCACCATAACAAATACAACATCGGTCCGGTTTAAAAATTGTTTGTGCAGTTCATTGATGCCTGGCATTTCCGCTATACAAGGCGGACACCACGTAGCCCAAAAATTCAGGAAGACGACTTTACCTTTTAGCGACGAAAGATGTATATCTGTACCTGATACATTTGTAAAAGCTATATCACCTGCTGATTCATGATTCTCTTCCCGGCCAGAAACGTCTGGCTTGAAGAATCCGATCTGCATTAAACCTTTTATCAACAAGGCTTTTGCTTCAGGATTAAAGATCAGTATAAGCAAAGCGCTAATAAATAAGCCATTTATAAAATTTGACTTAATAAAGCGCCACCACTTATTTGTTTGTTTTCTTGCTTCTTTCACAATGGTTTATACCACAAGATAACCACCATAGCTCTAACATCATGCATTACTGATGCGACGTCAGAAAAATTACATTGCCTTGACCTAATTCCGAAAGATACGCAGTTGAAGAGCAACAAGCCGGCAAGCTTAAACACCCGCTGCAACATCATCTTCATGAATCGCCATTACCGGGATGTCGGAATAAAAAACAAAATCTTTTGATTGTGATCTATGAAAGAGTCCGTGTTTTTTAGGAATGATCATCACAATATCTGTCCCGTGTTTTTCGGCGAGTGATGAAACACCCTTTAATATATCTTCATCTTCAACATAGTGTAATTGCGGTTGTAAGTTCTCCAGGCGATGATCAAGCAAAAGGCCTGCTAATGAATTCCTGCTTATTTGTTGCTTGTCTTTGCCGGCATAAAATATTTGAAGTTCAGCCTTAAAATATTTCACGATCGCTTCTATTTCATTTGCCGGTACCTCATAAATATTTTTCATATCTGATGCCAATGCTATTTTCTTTACAGGCTTATATTGAAAGTTGGAAGGTATTACCAATACGGGATAGCGGAGGTGTTTAACACTATAAAGGGTAGTGCTGCCAATAAAGAACCGGTCAATTAAACTGTAGCTGTGCGTACCCATTACCACGACGAAAGGTTCTTTTTCGTTGCACAATTCTTTTATCTCGTATTCAACAGAACCCATGATATGTTTTGTCTGAATGTTCACCGTATTGTTCGTTTCAGCAAGCAGCTTATCCCGCAGTTCATTTAATTCTTCTTCCATACTTATATCATCAGGTACTTCCTGCATTACAGGAAATTCCATGGCTGCTACCGGCAGTTCCGTTACATGCAGCAACACCAATTCAGCTTTAATATCTTCAGCCATCCTGGCGGCATATAAACAGGCATTATAGGAAATTGATGAAAAGTCAGTGGGAGCAATTATCGTTTTCATATAAATAACTTTAGTTGTCGAAAACATGAAATTATCAGCTAATCAAAGCTTTATACATGATATGGATCAAACCAATAAATGATTGTAATCAATCCTTTGAACTATTTTCTTTTTATAAGATCCTACTGGATTATTGTTTTATTAAAAAATATTATTTGTTTAGTCGGACAATAATGATCAAAAAAAAAGTTATCTGTCAAAATGCCGCAGATCAGTCCTGTATGCGAGATGAACTTAGTTTTTGTTTGAATAACTCGATCCATGTTGTAGATGTAAATGCAACGATCATGCAACTTACCAGCCATGTGAATGGAATTCTTTCAAGCAAAAATAAATTACGTACAACAGGTATATATAGCAGCGCCAGGATAAATAAAATTGTTACAGCAATGATCATTGTAACAAAATAATTCTTATAACGTAATGTTGTGAAAACTGAATATTTAAACGAACGGTTGACCAGTGTTAAAAAAATATTGCTGAACAGAAGCGTTATGAATATCACCGTGCGCACAGTTGTTTCACCTGCATCTTGCTGCATAAAATAATAACCTATACCCAAACATCCGGCAGTTATCACCAAGCCCTGGATAATGCTGATCTGTAATTGTTTTCCTGATAAAAAAGTTGAGACCAGTCGCCGTGGCGGACGCTTCATGGTGCCGGCTTCGATGGGTTCGTTTTCATAGATGATGGAACAGGTGGGCCCCATGATCAGTTCCAGAAAAATAACATGAACCGGTGAAAATAAATTTGCGTATTTCCATGCCAGTAAGAGCGGTAAGGTTACAATAAGTATGATAGGAATATGAATCGATACGATGTATTGGATAGCCTTCTTTAAGTTATCGTAAATTTTTCTGCCCAGTGCCACTGCATCTGTCATGTGAACAAGATCATCATCAGTAATAACAATGGACGCAATGGTTTTGGCCGCTTCGCTTCCGCGCTGCCCCATGGCAATACCTATATGGGCAGCTTTTAAAGCCGGTGTGTCGTTCACGCCATCGCCTGTCATAGCAACTACTTCGCCGTTTTGTTTTAATGCTTCCACCACTTTTAGCTTTGCTTCCGGAAACATGCGTGCAAAAATATTGATGTGCCTGACTGTCTCTCGTAATTCGCCGGGTGAAGATTGTAAAACTTCCTTTCCTGTTACATATTCATATGAATCGTTCAGATTGATCTGCTTTGCAATGGCAACAGCAGTTTCTGCATAATCACCGGTAATAATTTTTACATTAATACCTGCATCGCGAAATGTTTGAAGGATACCGGCCATGTTTGGTTTGGGAGGATCATTAAAAGCAATAAGCCCTAAAAATTCAAAACTGAATTCTTCCTGTGATGCCGGGTAGTTCTCTTCATTCCGGATTGCTTTGCCTACACCCAGTACACGATATCCCTGTTTTGCATAATTGAGTGATTGTTCTTCAACATGCTTTAGTTCAGCTATGGATAAATTCGTTTGGCGTAAAATTGCTTCGGGAGCGCCCTTGGCTGCAATAATGGTTTTGTCTTCATCATTTTTAAAAATATGCGTCATCATCGGCGGCTTGCCACCGATAGGATATTCATGCACCTGTTTAAAATTTTTGCGTTCATCATTGGATGCGATCTTCCCATACAATTCATGAATGGATTTTTCCATCGGGTCAAAAGGCTCGGTTTCGCTTGACCACATTGCATACGCTATCAACTCTGCAGGCAATATTGCGGAGTCACTGTTGTGAATAGAATTTTTTGTTACAGCGTCATACACATATTCTATGTGCATAAGATTTTGTGTGATGGTGCCGGTTTTATCAATGCAAATTACCGTGGCAGAACCAAGTGTTTCAACAAACTGCGGTTGTTTTACAATGATGTTATTTTTTAATAACCGGAACGCGCCCAACGCCTGGAAAGCGCTGAATGCAACCGGTATTTCCTCAGGCAAAACCGACATAGCTAAAGTGAGCCCTTGCAATAGTCCGAATAAAAAATTGTGTGAATGATAATAATTTATCCCAAAAACCAATAGAAAAGCAACCACGCCAAACAATACCATCCTGCGAACAAATGACTGGATTTGGGTTTGCAGCGGTGTTTTTGCTACTTCAATTTCCTGCAGGGATAAACCTATTTTTCCAAACATTGTTTGTTCGCCAACAGCGGAAACTTTAACGGTTGCAGAACCACTGGTAACAAGCGTTCCTTTGAAAATATTGTCGGTTGCATTTTTATATACTGCGAAGGTTTCGCCGGTGATCAACGATTCATTCACAGAAAAATCATTAGAAGAAAGGATTATTCCATCGGCTGCAATATGCTCACCTTCTTCCAGCCACATGATGTCATCCACAACAATTTCCTCGTCTGTGATTTTTATTTCTTTACCGTTGCGTATGACCGTTACTTTAGGTGCTGATAATTTTTTTAAGGCCTGTATAGCGTTGCGGCTGCGGTATTCCTGGAAGAATGAAATACCCGCCACTATAAAAATGGAGATCAGCATGATAACACCTTCCTGGTATTGCTTCAGTAAAAAATAAACGGTGCAGGCAACAAGCAGCAGTATGAACATTGGCTCAAGCACAACATCTTTCGCAACATGCAAAAATGTGCGGTCTTCTTTTAGCTCTAAAACATTACTACCATATTGTTTCCGCGAGTGCTGTACTTCAATATCAGATAACCCTGGAAGTTGTTGTGCCATGTATTTATCAATTGCCTGGGAAAAGAGAGATGACTAGTTGAAATTATGATTAAAAACAACACCTGTGCAAAAGGAAGATTATAGTCAGGAATTGAATCCATAACAATTTGTAACCGTTAGTGCTTTGGTTTTCGTAGCGTCTGCTCCTTTCTAATCTTTCACAAGAGTTTGGTATCGATGATCATTAATTATTCACTTTCCATTGATAACCGGCATCTTCAAAAATTTCCTTTCCCCAAACAGGCAATTCTTTTTTGATCCGTTCAACTACTTCATTGCAGGCATCAATGGCAGCGCGGCGATGTTTTGATGAAGTAAAAACAAATAAAGAAATTTCACCTGCTTTTACTGTGCCCAAACTATGGTGCACATGCATGCAGGTCAGGTCATATTTATTAAAGATCGCTTCACGTATCGCATGCATTTTTTCAAGCGCCATTTCTGTATATGTAGTGTATTCAATGGCAGCGACAATTTTATCGTCGATTAAGTCGGCCCGCACTTGCCCAAGGAAAATATTATGGGCGCCAATACCTGTTTTTGTACTGTGCTTTGCGATGCTTCCCGCTATGAACAATGCGCTGACCGCGCCTTCAACAAAAATATTTTTTGGCTTTTTCTCTGTCACCTTTATTGTTTTTCTTTCTGCAATTTTTTTTGTTTCCATACCGTAACACCGCCTTTTAAACTATATATCTTTTTTTGTTGATGATAATGCGCATTCAACATTTTTGCTGCCTGCAGGCTTCTCTTACCAGATTGGCAAAACACAACGATGTCATCTTTCCCGATCAGCGAAAGCTGGCTCATTAATTCATTCAAGGGAATTTGTATGTGTTCAAATTCATCAACAAAAGGCAGCTCATCCTTTTCCCGAACATCAATGATCATTGTGTTGCCCGCACTAATCAGGCTATCAAATTGTGTTGTATTAATTTCAAATTCAGCGCTTGTTGATGATGAACAAAGCCATTCATAATCCATATTAAAAAATGCTTCCCTGTTCTTTGGGATCAATGCCTGCGCTTCTTCATTCAGTATTAAATTGAATTCATACGAATTATTATCAAGCGCATTATAACTAAACAGTTTATTTATTAATGGTTTACCAATACCTGTTATTAATTTGATCGTTTCATTTGCCTGCAAGGCGCCAATGATACCCGGCAAAACACCCAGCACACCCGCGTCTGCACAATTCAGCACTTCATTTTCTTGTGGAATATCGGGAAAGAGATCACGATAGTTAACGGCCCTCTTGTTACTTTTCACATTAAATACTGCAACCTGGCCTTCAAATTTTGAAATGGCTCCGTACACCAATGGTTTATTCAATAATACGCAGGCATCATTGATCATATAGCGCGATGAAAAGTTATCTGTGCCATCGATCACAATATCATAATCAATAATTATATGCAATGCATTTCTATTGGTGAGCCTTTCATTGTAAACAGTAAACTTTGTTTCATCATTCAATGCTTTTAATTTTTTTGCAGCGACCTCTGCCTTTGAAGAACCGATATCATTCATGTTATATAAAACCTGCCGGTGGAGGTTGTTCAGCGAAACGATATCATCATCAACAATCCCGACAGTACCAACTCCTGCCGCAGTAAGATATTGCAAAGCAGGGCAGCCCAAACCACCTGCACCCACAACCAATACTTTTGATCGCAGTAATTTTTCCTGTGCAGCCAATCCGAATTCTTTTAAGATGATCTGCCGCTGGTATCGTTCATATTGTTTGTGATGAGTCATTAACCTCCTGAAAACGGCGGCAGCAAGGCAACTTCTGCTCCTGTTTGTAATTCTGTGTTTGATTGAATGATATTCCTGTTGACTGCCACCCGGTATTTTGAATTTGTCAGTGCGGGATATTTCAACTGCAAATTTTTGATAAGTTCATCTGTGCTGGCAATATCATTTACTTCTAATGAACTGCTTCCAATAACATCACTTAACTGTCCGAAAATTTTTATTATCATATCACATCTTCATTCCGTGAAAAAGAATAATAAAATTTATTGATTACGAGCCGTATTCTTTTTTGCTTATATGGATATGCCCGATTCTTTAAGATGATAAATAAATTAAACATTTTCGTTTCCCCCTTTAGGGGACGGGGGCCTTAGCTATCCTCCAATTGTTATCATGCTCCTGTTCTTGATAGTATCCGCATGAACATCGTCGATCGTAAACTGTCCGCCCAATTCTTTTGCTTTCATTAATATGTTTTCATGGATCAGCTTTACCACATCATTCCCATTTCTTAAGGCGCTTAAAAGATCGGTTTCATCTTTCGAGAACAAGCAATTCTTCATTTTGCCGTCTGCGGTTAGACGCATCCTGTTGCAGCCGCTGCAAAACGGAGAGCTCATCGTACTGATAACCGCAAAAGAACCCTCATGGCCGGGTATCATGTAATGTTTTGCTGTATCGCTTTTGTCATTCTGTAATGGAAGAAAAGAATATTGTTCATTAATGATTGATAAGATGTCATGCAACGACACGACTTTGTTGCTTGTCCACCTGTTGCCGCTGAAAGGCATGAATTCTATAAACCGGATCTCAACAGGGTTATGCATTGTCCATGCAATAAAATCGTTGATCTCATTATCGTTAAAACCCTTCATCACCACCATATTGATCTTTACGTGAAATTGATGATGCAGCAATAATTCAATATTGCTTCTTACACGATGAAAAAGATCGCGCCTTGTTACCAGTAAAAACTTTTCAGGCTGCAATGTGTCAAGACTGATATTTACCGACCGCACATTTGCTTCTTTTAATACGTCAACAAACTCATGCAAACGGGTTGCATTTGTGGTAAGCATTAGCGCAACAGGTAATTTCGATAATGATAAGATGATTTTTGCCACATCTTTTCTCACCAATGGCTCGCCGCCTGTTAATCTTATTTTAGTAACGCCCTGCTCAACAAATATCTTCGCCAGTGTTTCAATTTCGCCTGCCTGCATTAAACGCGAAGCCGGCGTAAAATCATAGTCTTCTTCGGGCATGCAATAAAAGCAACGCAGGTTGCAGTTATCGGTGAGCGATATACGCAAATAATTATGTGTTCTGTTGAACTTGTCTGTTATCATTAAGATATGCTCCGGAATTTATCAATCAAAGCTACTTTATACAGCTTATATAGAGAAGACTTTTAACAGAAGGGGGATTGGTAATAGTAAAAGGATTATTAAGATTGCTCACAACGGGTATAGAGTTGGCACAAAGAACCTTCGGTGTGAGTGGTGGTTCGTTAAAGCCTCCCTGGTCCAAAAACGATTTCAACTATTACAATTTCCGAATTATCGGCACAGCATTTTCATATACAATTTCCACTTTTTCGCCGATCGTAAATTTGGCGTTGACTTCTATTGAATTAATTTTTATTATGCGGTTATTGACCAGCACAACCGTCATACTCTTTATACCGTTGGCTTCTATTGAAACAATATTACCGGTTAATGGCATTGTATCACTTCCGTTCAAAAAAAATTCTGCAGGAGTGGTGTTCTGCTGAATCGTCCCCTGTTCCAGGTGAATAATAGTGCCACTCAGTTTTATAATTTCATCCATATCATGGCTTACAAGTATAGTAGTCAGGTTAAATCGTTTATGCACTTCAAGCAACGTAGTTTGTAACTGTGCCCGCATCACGCTGTCAATGGCCGATAGAGGTTCATCCAGTAATAACAACAAAGGTTTTGTTGCAATAGCTCTTGCCAGCGCCACCCGTTGTTTTTGTCCGCCAGACAATGTTTGAATTTTTCTTGGCGCCAACATGGTTAAACCCGTTAGTTCAAGCAATTCATTAACGAATCCCCGGGCGGAATTTTTATGTAAGCCAAAGGCTATATTTTCCCGCACGTTCATGTTAGGGAATAAAGCATAATCCTGGAAAACAAAACCGGTTCTCCTTTGTTGCGGTTCGATATTAATATGCTTCTGTGCATCAAACCAAACCGCATTATTCATCGTAATATGACCGCTGTCAGGTTTCATAAAACCGGCCAGCATGCGCAATATGCTGGTTTTGCCGGCGCCAGATGACCCATACAGGCTCACAAATTTCCCACTCTCAACCTGAACGTTCACCTGCAATTGCATTTCGCCATCGGCTGTATGTAATTTTTTCTGTAGAGCGAAATCGATCATAGTTACGTGCTAAATTATTACAGCACGAGCATACAATTATTTTTTGTTATTTTCCTTGAGGGCTGTGTTTGTCAACTATGAACTATTTGCCATGAACTTTGAACCATCGCTGCTTGACAGCAAAGATGGAGCTCAATTGATACATCATCCATAAGCGGCCTGTAGAAATCTTAACTTCACATCATGCATGCTCTAACATTCGGTGGGAAGGAAATTATTGAATATAGCATTGTCGCGGATCCCCAATTGCTTCTGCCAACGGACGCTATTGTGAAAATAACAATGGCCGGCATTTGCGGCAGCGACCTTCATGTATATCACGGAAGAGAAACCGGGCTTGATTACGGAACAGTGATGGGGCATGAGTTCACCGGGACCGTGGAAGAAGCAGGAACCGGTGTAAAGCATTTTAAAAAAGAAGCAAGGGTACTAAGCCCTTTTACCACATCCTGTGGCGAATGTTTTTATTGCCGTACCGGTCTTACCTGTCGTTGTGAAAAAGGAAATTTATTTGGATGGGTAGAACAGGGGCATGGCCTGCATGGAGCACAATCGCAATACATACGTGTACCGATGGCCGACAGCACGCTGCTGCCGTTAAGCAATGATCTGAACGAGCAAAAAGGATTATTACTGGGAGATGTTTTTTCTACCGGTTATTTCTGTGCTGACAACATTGGAATAGAACCTTCTGCTGTTTACGTGGTAATCGGCTGCGGCCCTGTAGGGCTAATGACAGTGATCGCCGCAAAGCATTTGGGCGCTGCTACATTGTTTGCCATTGATACCATACCTGAACGATTGGCTAAAGCAAAAGCATACGGCGCTGTTACGTTGAATGCGTCTGGTACAGATGTGAAAGAAGAAATTCTTAGTGAAACGCATGGCCGTGGCGCTGACGGCGTAATGGAAGCAGTGGGCAGTTCAGCAACATTGAAAATGGCGATTGACTTGTTGCGGCCGGGCGGAACGATATCATCGGCAGGCGTGCATACAGCAAAGCATTTTTCTTTTTCTCCCGGCGAAGCCTATGATAAAAATCTTATTTATAAAACCGGCCGTTGTCCCGCCCGTCATTATGCAGAAAAACTATTACGGGCAGAAGTGCCGCAACGCTATACCATAGAAGATATCATTACGCACCAGTTTCCTTTGCAGCAAGGTGCGGAAGCCTATAATGTGTTTGATAAAAAACTCGACAATTGTATTAAACCGATATTGATGACTTTATAAAGTAAGTAACACTCGGTGTCAAGTAAAGTTCAGAATATAACTGATCATTTCCTTTTACTGATAAAATCCTCAAATGAAATTATTTCTCCTTTGGCATATCCAGAGATTCCTTCCTGCACCAGGCTCCATTCTTCACCAGATAGTTCAATCGCGTCACGATTTTCAAGGTCCCATTCCAATTGGTGTTTCCAGTGCATCAAAAGTGTTTCATCGTTGGTTGAATCAACCAGATTTTTTATGGCTTCTTTATATTCATCCAGGCTCATAGTGAAACTTTTTTAAAGATAAAAAGAATTATCAAAGACATCATTGTAATCGATGCCGATGCGGTTTAAAGAGGCTACGCTGCCTGATCAAATCCTCAAGCTATCAACCGAAAACTATTCGCCATGAACTATGAACCATCAATGCTGACCCAATGCCCACTCAGGCCGTACATAATGACAGGTATAACCATAAGGATGTTTCCGCAAATAATCCTGGTGCTCTTCTTCAGCATTCCAGAAATCAGATGCGGCAACTACTTCTGTAACGATTTTGCCCGGCCATTTGCCCGATGCATCCATTTCCGTGATCAGGTCTTCCGCCGTTCTCTTTTGTTCATCATTTAAATAAAAAATAGCGGAGCGATAAGAAGTGCCTACATCATTGCCCTGCCTGTTGCGGGTAGTCGGGTTATGAATCTGGAAGAAAAATTCCAGCAGTTTACGATAAGAAAGTTTTTCGTTATCAAACGTTATTGCGATAGCCTCTGCATGGGCGCCATGATTTCGGTAAGTTGCATTAGGCACATCGCCGCCTGTATAACCGACAACGGTATGTGTTACACCGGGAAGATCCCGGATCAATTCCTCTACACCCCAGAAACAACCGCCTGCCAGAATCGCTTTTTCAATTGCCATATATATCTCTTTGTTTAGATGGAATACAATAATCAACTATGAAGCCAACTTGTTTTAACAGTAAATGTGACAGGCAATGGAACTCAGCTATGAGCCACGAGCTATGAGCTTTGAGCCACCCTTGCCGGATGTTGTCATCAGTATGATTCTACAACAAAATCAATATAAACTCAGTAATGGAATTTGCCAGTCATTATTTGCTCCGATTCGTTAGGCGCATCGGCTAAAGTCTTGCTCTACAGATTTATACCTGGAAAGAACAGCCACTCCTGATTACCGCTCCGATTACTATTTTTGCCGGAAATGAATAGTGATCTTTCTAAAAATCAATCAGAGCAAGCACAATATATTAACCGATCAGATAACAATTTCCATGAAGTACATTTTATCACCTGCCTTATTTCTGTTGTTGATGCTTTCAGCTTGTTCAGAAAAAGTTCAACTGAAAAATGATTTCATTATAGCACAAGGACAAATGCCTGCCATTGTTAAAGACAATAATAATGTGCTGCACCTGGTATTTGGTAATGGTGATAGCATCATGTACACTTATTCGACGGATAATGGAAACACATTCTCAATACCATCCTTGGTTGAGGAATTGCCTCATGTTTTCACGTATGCAATGAGGGGTCCGCAATTAGCTGCCACTGATAAAGGAATTATTCTTACAGCCTGCACATCAGAAGGAAATATTTATTCATTTTATAAAGACGAAGAAGAAGGTTGGAAACAGGGCACCAATGTAAATGATAAAGACACTGTTTGCAAAGAAGGTTTGATGGCTTTAAGTGCCTATAATAATAATGCTTTTGCCGTGTGGCTTGATTTAAGAGGAAATCAGAGAAATAAAATATACGGTGCGAGGTCGGTTGATGGCGGCAAAACGTGGAGTGAAAATTTTTTGATCTATGCTTCACCAGACTCCACCGTTTGTGAATGTTGCAAGCCCTCTGTCGTTGTACGGAAAAATAAAATCGTGGTAATGTTCAGGAATTGGTTAGATGGAAACAGGGACCTGTACCTGGTTCAATCGAATGATACCGGCAACAGTTTTGGTGCCGCTGAAAAATTAGGAACGGGAAGCTGGAAGCTAAATGGTTGCCCTATGGATGGGGGAAACCTTACGATAAATAGCAAAGGCGAAATACAATCAGTTTGGCGAAGGGGATCAAGTGTGTATGCGGCTAAACCCGGAACACCGGAAAATGCAATTGGAGACGGTAAAAATTGTACGATCGAAACAGCGAATGATTCAAATGTGTACGCTTGGGTGGAAAATGGCAAAATAGTAATACGGAAACCCGGTGGAGAAAAGAAACCGGTTGGTGAAGGTATTCAGCCTGTATTAAAAACTATCGATAACAAGCATATCATTTGTTTGTGGGAGAACAGCAAGCAGATTCATGCCGCTGTCCTACAATTTTAATTCAACGTTTAATTCAACGAAATTGGACCCTGATGAGTTGCAACATTTCATTTTGTTTGAAATGCCGGAAAGTTTACATAAAACGCCTGAAATAAAAGAGGCAGGTGCTATATGGCCAACGCATGTGGAATCAAATTTCTTTTTCTTTGACGCATTTTATCTGGGCATCCCAGACGGCTATGGCCACCATGTTAACAATTTGCCTTACGGAACTCCCCAATTGCAGCACATGTACAGGTTTTCTTAAACCCAGTAATACGGGGCCCACTGCTTCGGCGCCACCCACTGCCTGCATGAGATGGTACGCAATATTACCTGCCGCCAGGTTGGGAAATATCAGCACATTTGGCGATTCATTCACGAACTCTGAAAATGGATAGTTTTCCTTTAGCAGATCTTTATCGAATGCCACGGCTGCCTGAATCTCGCCATCTATCACGAAGCCGGGATATTCCTTTTTAATTTGCTCTACCACAGTGCGTACCAGCTTGGCTTCGGGTGAGGTACTGCTGCCGAAATTGGAATAAGACAGCATGGCTACCCGCGGCTTAATATTAAAATGTTGTACTGCCCTGGCTGTGAGCAACGTAATATCTTTTAATTGTTCTATTGTGGGATTGAAATTGAGTGTGGTATCAGCAAAAAATAACGGGCCTTTTTTAGTGAGCATAATATACATGCCCGCCATTCTATTCACACCTTTCTCCATGCCTATAATTTCAAGCGCTGGTTTTACCGTATCAGGATACCTGCGGGTAAGGCCGGATATCATTGCATCGGCCTCACCCTGTGCCACCATCATGCAGCCAAAATAAGTGCGTTCGTGCATAATTTGCCTTGCTTCATACAGGTTAAAACCACTGCGTTTCCTTTTCTCGAAATACACATCGCCAAATTCTACACATTTCGCATCCATATTTTCATCTTCCGGATCAATAATCTCAACATCCTTCAATGGCAATTGATTGTCTTCAATGATCTTCCTGATGCGTGTTGCATTGCCTAACAAAATCGGGATGGCGATACTATCATCTTTTACTATCTGCACTGCTTTCAGCACTTTGATATTCTCTGCTTCCGCAAACACCACACGTTGCGGGTTTTGCTTAGCCTTATTGGTGATAAAACGAAGGATATTATCATCGGTACCGAGACGTTTGTATAGTTGTGTTTCATAAGCTTCCCAATTGGTGACCGGATGTCTTGCCACACCGCTGTCCATTGCGGCCTTTGCTACGGCCTGGGAAACTGTTACCAGTAATCGGGGGTCCATAGGTTTAGGGATAATATAAGAAGTGCCGTAATGCAAATGACTTTCGTTATAGGCAACATTCACTATTTCGGGAACAGGTTGTTTGGCAAGTTCTGCCAATGCCTTCACTGCTGCCAGCTTCATCTCTTCATTAATGGCGGTAGCCCGTACATCAAGCGCACCGCGAAAAATGTAGGGAAAGCCCAGCACATTATTTACCTGGTTAGGATAATCGCTTCTGCCGGTTGCCATAATAACATCAGGCCTCGCCTCCAATGCATCGTCGTAAGCAATCTCGGGTGTTGGGTTAGCCAGTGCAAAAACAACAGGCCTGTCAGCCATTGATTTCAGCATCTCTTTACTTACTATATTTCCTTTGGAAAGACCGATGAATATATCACAGCCTTTCAGGGCCTCTTCCAAACTTTGCGGGCTTATATCCTGCGCAAAAAACAACTTATGATCATCAAGGTCAGCACGGGATTTTACTATCAGTCCTTTGCTGTCGAACATGTACATATTGTGTACATCCGCACCCAGCGCAATATATATTTTACAGCAGGAAATAGCGGATGCACCGGCGCCGCTGATCACAAACTTTACCTTTGAAATATCTTTTTCTACCAACTCAAGCGCATTCAGCAAAGCAGCTCCCGAAATAATGGCTGTGCCGTGCTGGTCATCATGCATAATGGGAATATTCAATTCTTCCTTTAATCTTCTTTCTATCTCAAAACATTCCGGCGCTTTAATGTCTTCTAAATTGATACCGCCAAAAGTGGGCTCCATTGCCTTTACTACGTTGATGAACTCATTTACATCGGTAACGTTGAGTTCTATGTCAAACACATCGATATCTGCAAATATCTTGAACAACAAGCCTTTCCCCTCCATCACCGGCTTTGCGGCTTCTGCCCCGATATTGCCCAAACCCAGCACGGCTGTACCATTGCTGATAACCGCCACAAGATTTCCTTTAGCTGTGTATTTATAAACATTTTCTGTATTGCTGTTGATTTCCAGGCAAGGTTCTGCTACGCCCGGCGAATAAGCCAGGGCAAGATCGCGCTGTGTTTTGGTTTCTTTAGTTGGAACAACTTCAATTTTCCCGGCCCTGCCTTTCTCGTGATATTCCAGTGCATCTTCTTTACGAATCAATTGTGCCATAGGTGCATTAAAATTTAAAATGAAATATTGCAATAAACCCAAGGGAAAGTTACGCATTATGTATAAAGAGTACAAGCCTTTTGTCGCACAGAGCTAATGAGCAAACAGCGCTTTCTCTATTATCTCAGCGCCCTCTGGTGCGGGTATTCCTTGCGCCATAATTTAGTTGACGCCACTAGCGTTAAGTTGAGCGTTGTCAGTGAATGGTGGGTCAATGCCGTTTACTTAAGATCAATTTTTAAAATATTCAATAATCAACACTCAATAAACAATATTCATTTATGTGGTTCTTCCGTTGAACATTGCATATTGTATATTGCATATTGAGTGTTTTTTAAGTCAACTATATAGAATGGTGAGTGATTATACTAAATGCCGTTTACTTAAGATCAATTTTTTAAATATTCAATAATCAACACTCAATGAACAATATTCATTTATGTGGTTCTTCCGTTGAACATTGCATATTGTATATTGAATATTGAGTGTTTTAAGTCAATGACATTGAATGGTGAGTGATCATACTAAATGCCGTTTACTTAAGATCAATTTTTAAATATTCAATAATCAACACTCAATAAACAATATTCATTTATGTGGTTCTTCCATTGAACATTGCGTATTGTATATTGCATATTGAGTGTTTTTTTTTAAAAGCCAACGACATCGAGTGATCACACTAAATATCCTGTATTCAGTCACCTGAAATGTAACAACTAACAATTAAACGTTGCTACAAATATTTAACTTGTATTTTCCTGTTCACCAGGTACATGGTGAACAAAATGGCAAACGATAAGATCAATAATATAACCGCATACACATTTGCATTGTGATAATTAAATGCTTCCACTTCATCGTAAATAGCAACAGACGCGGTACGGGTTTTAGCGGGAATGTTTCCGCCGATCATCAGCACCACGCCAAATTCGCCAACGGTGTGCGCAAAGGTTAATACGATACCCGTAAGCAATGATGGTTTTATATTGGGCAATAAAACTTTTGTCAGCGTCTGAAATTTTGTCTTACCTAAGGAATAAGCGGCTTCTTTTAAGCTAGGCGATAAGGACGACAACCCGGATTGAACAGGATGCACCATAAATGGCAAACTGTATATTACTGAAGCAACCAGTAATCCTTCAAATGAAAATACCAGGCGCACGTCGAACCATTTCTCCAGGTAAGCGCCAAACGCATTGCCGGGACTAAACGCAAGCAACATGTAAAAACCGATCACACTTGGCGGTAATACCAATGGCATGCTAACAATTACCTCTGCAATGATCTTGAAAATATTCTTTTTTGCAGCAAGCCAGTTGGCAAGCGGTATGGAAACAAAAAATAAAATAAGCGTTGTAAAAAAAGCGAGTTTAAACGTGAGCCATAAAGGTTCTAATGCGATCATAAGCTGCTTTATTGAACAATATATCCAAACTTTTTATAGATGACTTTTGCAGCAGATGAAAATAAAAAATTATAGAATTTCTTTGCTTCTGCCGCATGATTTTCCTGCCCGTACTTTAACAATACAGCCGCCTGTTTTATTGGCGGGTAATCTTTTGGATTCAATTCGATCCATTTGCCCTTGTCTTTCATTTCATCTGAAATAACAATACTCTTTGCAGTAAAGCCAACGTCAGCAGCCTGGGTTGCAATGAACTGGGTTGTTTGTGTGATGCTTTCACCCGTTACAAGCTTCGGTGCAATCTTGTCGTATAAATTATATTTCTTCAAAATAAATTCTGCTGCTGCTCCATAAGGCGCCGTTTTAGGATTTGCTATGGCAACATGTTGTACATTATCATTCAGCAATAATTTCAAATCCGGTTTGGGCCGGATGTCCGGCTTTGCACTCCATAAAACCAGCAAGCCCTGCGCGTACACTTTTGGTGTTTCCGCCGCAAATCCTGTATCCGCTAATTTTTTAGGAAAGGCAGTGTCTGCAGAAATAAAAATATCAAACGGCGCGCTCTGGATGATTTGCTGTGTGAGTTTACCAGAAGCCCCGAGCACAACATCAATTTGCGTTTTATCTGTTTTATTGAATTCGGCTATGATAGCATTGATGGTGTATTGCATATTGGCGGCAACGGCCACGGTTATTTTGGTTTGAGCAGATGCGTCAAAAATGCTTATTAAAGCAATTAGCGATGCGATGAATAATTTTTTCATATTACAAAACATGTTTTTGCCTGTCTAATAAATCATCAAAGTCCTTTTGTGTATCTATATCAATCGCACCTTGTGGAAAATCTACAGAAGCAACATCATGTGTATTAGCCTTTATTATTTTTTTTGCGCCTTCATTTCCTGTTAAGCTTAATAATGCATCAAAATATTTTTGCGTGAAAAGTGCCGGTGTTCCGATAGCATCAGCATAAGAAGAAGCAACAATATGCTGCACACCTTCTTCCTGCTTTTGATACAATTGGTTGAATAAACCGGATGACACAAACGGCTGATCACAAACGGCAAGGATTATTTTTTCAACGTCATTATTTAAGGTGATGGCTTTATTTACGCCGGCAGCAATTCCCGAAGCCATTCCTTGCTGCCAGTTTTCATTATGCACCACTTCAACCCGTGTGTTATTGATGCTTTCTGAAATTTTATCCGCATATGCGCCTGTTACAACAATAACAGATCCGCCGCCGGCATCAACAGCCTCGTCCACTACATGCTGCAGCAATGTTTTATTATTGAAATGAAGCAGTTGTTTCGCACTGCCAAAACGCGAAGCATTTCCGGCTGCTAAAATAATGATGGCGGTATTATTCATTCGATGATATTAATGGTCTTTCATGAATGGCTGTGGTTCTTTCTTTTAATGATGACCCATGCCGTTTTGAAAACACTGCTTTTATCTCAGCTATGATGGATAATGCAATTTCTTCCGATGTTTCAGCTCCGATGTCGAGGCCAACAGGACTGTAAATATTTTGCAGATTTTCATTGCCGATTACAATTCCTTTATTGTTTAATTCATCCATCATTTTAAATATCTTTTTCTTCGGACCAAGCACACCGATATATTTACAACCTGTATTAATTAATTGTTCAAAAGCCGCCAAATCATAATTGTAATTGTGCGTCATTAAAATCACGGCCGTTTGTTCATCTATTGCCGCAACGGATAAAACATCTGCCGGTTTCGCTACAGAAATTTTATCCGCTTTTGGGAAACGCTGTTGCGTCGCGTATGCCGGTCTTCCATCGGCGACCGTAATATTCCAACCCAATAAAAATGCCATATCAACCAATGGCTGCACATCATTACCGGCGCCCACCAATATTAATTGTAGGGCAGGAGGAATAAATTGATATAAAACCGATTGTTTGTTGTGAGTTTTCACAACAGAGCTCTTTTCTGATAGCACCGTCCTGCATTCTTTTTGAAGCGGTGCGAGTTCCGCATCGGGAAAAAAACTTTCTGTATCATTTATACAACAGCAGGTCCCTTTTTGTGCCGCGGCCTTGCTTTCGTTAAATACTGTCACGAGCACTGCATCCTTTCTTTGCTGCGCAATTTTTTTTAATAGCATGACTGGGTTATGATCATCCTCCTTTTTTATGGGTTCAAACAGGATATAAACAATTCCATTACAGCCCAACTGCACGCCCAGTTTATGATCTTCCTCATCTGTGGTATCATAGATCTCCAGTTTGTTCTTCTGTTCAAACATGGCAAACTGTGCTTTACGCAATGCATCGCCTTCGAGGCAACCACCGCTGATGGCGCCTGTAATTGCGCCATCTTCCGTAACCAGCATTCTTGCACCGGGCCGGCGATAAGATGAACCTTCCACCTTTACTACTGTTGCCAGCGCTGTTTGCTTGTTTTGCAGCACGGCTTTATCGTAGGCCTGTATAATATCATTCAGTTCTTTCATAGCAAAAAGTATTACTGTATATGCACGACGAATTTATCAATTACATAACAAAAATTTTAACGGCAGTAATTTATTTCTCTTAAATAACATCTAAAGACATGATTTTTTTAATGAACCTTTATTAATTAATAACGCTAATCCTTTGCATACTTTATAATCAATTCAGTTACCTGGAAACAGCTTCTCGCCGGCTTTTTTTCGTCCGGAACCGCCAGTTGAAAAGGGCCTTTTTCTGCCACTATTGGTTTATTTTCATATGCATCTGCCAGTACAATTATGCGATCGGTAAAGCTGTTGTCTATCTCTGCGAGTGAAAAGACCACTTCATAACCGTCGGCACATTTAACCAATAAGTATTTTGAAAGATTTTCTCCACGCAATTCACTACCCGTTGTTACACCTGCCAGCTCCAGCAATACCTGCAAAGGCACGCCAGAATAGCTGTGCTCTTTGCCATCGCGGCCTTTTATATTTACAGTAGTGTGTTTCATATTTGCGAGGTCTGTTGCGGATAACGTTAACGGCTTTGTTACTTCTCCGCTGATCTTTACATAAGCTGCTGCGGCACCTGGCTGGGCATTCAAACGAAGAAAGCACGTACATAAAAAAATGAACGAGATATAACGACGAAAAAATTTCATAGCTATTGATTTAAAAATGGATTCGAAAAATTGTTGTTGCTGATAAAACCTGAATCAGTAAGCATATTCAAAAAAGCAAGAAGATCAACTTTTTCCTGCTGAGATAAGTCTAATTTCCCATTGATGTTATTAGAATTATTTTTAAGAAAAGGACTTAGGGTAGCGCTTTTCCTGATATGTTCATTGTAGTGATCTATCACATCTTCCAACGTTTTAAAACGGCCGTCGTGCATATAAGGAGCAGTAAGTGCAATATTCCTTAACGTAACAACTCTGAACCTTCCTTTATCAACAGCCTGGCCGGTGATCTTTTCTCTTCCCGCATCCAAAAAAATACTGTCAAGGCCGTTGTTCTGAAACAACTCGCTGTATGTTTTCGGACCGGCATGACAATGTGCACAATCTGCACCTCTCATAGTATCTGATGTGCCAGGCATTCCATAAAATATATTTATTCCATTTAATTCTGATAGAGTTGGCTGATACTCGTTTCTCAAATATTTATCATAACGCGAATCAGCAGAAACCAATGTTCGCTCAAACTGGGCAAGCGCTCTGACGATCATTTCCCCGGTTATAGAATCCGTCTCAAAAGCAGCTTTGAACAAGGGTTTATAAATGCCTTTTTGTGTTAACTTATCAGCAGAAACACTAAATTTTTGCCCCATTTCATGAAGATTGGTAAGCGGCGTTTTTGCCTGTTCTTCAAGGCTATTTGCTCTGCCATCCCAAAACAGGTTTTTCACCCATAAAAGATTAGCAAGCGACATTGCATTGCGCGGCTGAAGTGTTCCGTCAACTCCGGTGCTGAATATTTTGCCATCGGTAAAAGCCAATTCCTGTTTGTGACAGGTAGCGCAGGAAAGTTTATCGTTTGCCGATAAAGCTGTTTCATAAAAGAGCATTCTTCCCAAATAAACTCCTGCTTCTGTAGTGGGATTATCTTCGGGAATATAGATCTTGTTACCGAAATAGGAAGGATATTTTATTTCAAAAGGCTTGTTTATGGGCTGCTTTTGCATATTAGCTGCACACAAGAAAATTGTGCATAACAAACATGATATTAAGCGGGTAAGACGCATATCCAGTTACAAACGATAGACAAGATTCACAAAATAATTACGTCCCGGTTCAGGATAGCCTTCCGCCAATGCATAATTTGTATCAGTAATATTATTAATACCTGCCTCGATAGAAAACCATCTCCAGACATGTACAGAAGCTGTTGCATTCAATAGCATGAATGATCCTGTTTTTGTGCCATAAGTTGTGCTATACCTTTCTGAATTATATTCTGTATTGGCCTGTATATAAAACTTATCTTTCATAGCATATTTCACAAAGGCAAACAGTTTGTGTTCCGGTACATCTGTAAAATGTAATGATGGATTGGAAAGATTGTTCCGTTTGATATAAGTGTAATTGATGCCAATCTTTAAAGGCTCAGTTAACTGGTATTCAGTACCAATTTCTGCACCCAGATATTCCGATTGACCAACATTTTGTAACTGGCTCAGCCATGCGTTTCGTGTTGAATCATATTTGACATTAGAAACCATCAGGATGGTATTATTGATCTTGCTGTAAAACAATGCGGCCTGGATATTCCACTTAGTTGAAACAAATCCGCTATAACCTAATTCATAATTCAATGCATACTCAGCTTTTAGATCAGGATTAGGAATTGCAGTTCCCATGCGATAGGAGTAGCGGTCTTTTACCGTAGCAAATCTTGTCTTTCTTGCAATAGAAAAATTAAGTGTATTGAGTGCATTCAAATGATATACAAGCCCGCCCTGTATATTGAAAGCGTTATTACTGTTGGAAGGATAATCCGTGATCTCTTTTGTTGCGCTGTTATAATTCTGTGCTTTAATACTTGACCGGTTGTTATAACTGAAACCTGTTTGAAGTAAAAGATCAGGCCTTAATTTAAATTCGTTTTCTATGCCCGCAGTAAAAGTTCCATCAGACATAGTACGCACCGGCTCTCCTTCGTTATGCTCCCGATGAACGTCCTGCTTATACTGTATTGTAGCCTTTAAATTTTCCCTTGATGAAAATATTTTACCGTATTCTGCTATGCCTCCAATGCTGTAGTCATTATAAAAACTTTTAAAAGCATAAGGCCGTGAAATAGCAGTATAGGATGCGTCATCGTAAGAGTTAAGTTGATTCTTAAATTTATCGTAATAAATTCTTGCTTTTATATATTGAGTTGTATCAATAGTTGTGTTTGAAATAAAATACAGGCTTTGTTTATCCCAGTAAGGCCATTGCCAGTAACGCGGACTTTTATATTGACTGTTTAAAGTGTCGCTGCCGGTGTAAGGAGGCGTTCCTTTTTTTCCATGCTGATAAATGTAGCTCAAAGCATATTCAGAATTTTTATTTGGCGTATAGGCAACCTTAACATTGAATTTTTCATCTGAATTATAAGAGTTGTTTCGCCAGCCACCTTCTTCAGTTTTGCCCGGAACAAAATTATCAGCAAGCGGGAAAGAATCTCTTTGAATTTTTGATGCACCTGCCTGGATGTAAAATTTTCCAAGGTTACTTCCAACGTTGATATTGGTGCGATAGCCTCCGGAAAGCCATCCGGTGGCGCCGTCAAATTCAAATTGGTTTGCAGGCCTCCTGCTGATGAGATTAATAGCACCGCCTAACGAATTAGGTCCGTAAATAACTGAAGTATATCCTTTGGAAACATTAATTGCAGACAGGTCGAAAGTGGTAAACCTGGCAAGGTCAACATAACCGTCATAAGGCACATATACTGGAATGCCATCAATCAGCACAGGCACCTGCCTGAGATCAAATCCTCTTACATACACCATTGATTCGTTGCGCGGACCAACAGCGGAAAGATTTACACCGGGCAGCAGGTCTAAAGCTTTGCCTGCATCATTTTTTGCAAACTCTTTAATTTTTGTTGCATTAAGAGATGAGTTGATGTCTTTATTAAGATGGGTTGTTACTACTACTTCACCAAGCGTAAAAACAGGTACGCTATCATTATTTTGTTGCGCACAACTTACAGTAATAATCAAACAAGAAAGAAAAGTAACCAGGATGTGTTTCATTGTCTTCAGTAGTTTTCGTTATATGTTCAATACATAACACTCGTTATGTTCTCAAATATATAACGATTAGGCGACGAACCAACTTTTTGAAGTAAACCTTCAATAAATTATGAACTAAATTCAGTTGTTTCCTTTTCAAGAAAGGCATCAAATCTTTCTCTCAACTGTTTGTGATATTTAATCAGTCTTCTTGCTTCTCCTGTAATAACAGAGCCGCCACCTTTTTCTCCTCCGGATTGTGTTATAACAAGCGGATGTACAACGAGTTCATTCAACGCATTGATGATTTCCCATGCCTTTTTATAAGACATGTTCATCTCTTTAGCCGCCTTATTGATCGAGCCTGTTTGATCAATAAGCGTAAGCAATTCAACAGGGCCCGGGCCAAAAAATTTTTTACCATTACATTCTATCCAAAGCTTACCCCGGATTTTATAAGTAGCCCCGGGATTTAGTATTGATTTAATAGATTCTTTATTCATATAGCATAATAATTGTGCATTAAGTTACTGTAAGGAAATAACATTTACGTTTTTGGACTTATAGTATAATTCCACTCTCCATGAAATTTATGATGTTTTATGTTTATATTCTTTAATTCTTCATCTGTAATTATCCTTCCTTTTTCATATTCATTTTCATCAATCTTCG
>DASUGF010000043.1:0-44772 GCA_036274175.1 Parafilimonas sp. | reverse complement strand
AGAAACATTCAGTCCATCCTGCTAATAAAACCAAAACCTTTCACCAAACGAAAATCTGTAGTACACAAACCGGAACTCAAAAAAAATGAAATGCAGTATTTACTGGCTTCTCCGCCGGTTTAGCTGCAATGTGGGCTAGATATCAGGAATACGGAAAAGATAGCGTCTGTGTTTATTGGCGGGGAAGAAGTGAGAAGGTAATACACGCGATTCATTGCGCAATGTTCTTTCTCTGTGTGTTCACCTCTTTAGCGGATAGGGGCTAACCTTTATTAAAACCAGCGCTTGTAATGCGCAAACTGCCAATGATTAAAGTCGCATTATATCGCCGGTGTCCCTAAAATTTAAAGGGCTTTGCTTTAAAAGTGACTTTAGGAATTTCATGCGACTTCGGCTACGTTATGCTTATATTAATTGCTTTTTTTACCTCCAGCCCTTGTTGGGTTGTTAACCAACAAGGATCCTAAAAATTTCTGTCTTTGGGGTCTTCATAGTATAGCGGTGTGTGTCCCGCGTTGCATTAATTGGAACGAAGAAAACACATGGTCTCGTAGCCTTGCACAAAATTTTAGAACGAAGACCCTGCTAAGACGTGAACCAATCCTTTTAATTTCCTCTGTTCTCCCCTTTAGGGGATGGGGGCATAGGAGCGAAAAGAATGCAATTACAATTTGATCAGGCTGTATATTTCTGCAGAACGGCCAGATTCCACCTTCACCTTATACATTCCCGGCAAATAATTTGAAAAATTAATAGGTTCATTCACCGCAACGCCCTTGATGCCTTCTAATTCCTTTTTGAAAAGGACTCTTCCTTTGGTATCATATACCGTATAATTTATTTTCCCGGTTTTAATGGGTATCATGGTAAGATGTGCCATACTGCTTACGGGATTCGGGTAAATACCACTTACCGCATCATTAATTTTAGGTGAAGCTGTCGCGGGTGATGAAGACCCGGAGCGGGAAATTTGTGCAGTACTTGTATCTCCGCTTGCAATAACTTCAACCTCTGCTAATCCTACTCTTGGCCTTCCTGAATAGGTTCCTGATACATTAAGCAATTTGACTTTCACAGCTTGTGCTACAACATTGTTAAACGCTATGTCTGTTCCGGTGTCCGCCAGATCCTGCGATAAAATTTTGCTGGCTACAAGGTTTGTTGCAGTTGTGTCAGCATAAAGATCTACCTGCACCTTATGAACCTGTATGCTTGAGTTTTCACTTCCTCCGGGAGGAATATTGTAGAGGCGAACCTTGCGTATCTTGATAGGAACAGGGAAGTTTAACCCGACCCACTGATTTTGAGTCACACCCGCATAAGTATGCCAGTACCGCTCTTTTTCAAAGGAAAGCATTACTCTTCTGTCTATAAGATAATAAGGATAGGCAGGACCGGTGCCTGATGAAACTGTTACGGTTGCACCGGGAGCAAGATTGGTAAATTTCGCGTCAGCCTTATTTTCGGGAACAGGTATCATGGAATGGCCGCGGTGGCATCCCACACACGTCATTATTTGTGTAGGTCTTCCGTAATTCATACCCGCAACATGAGCAGTTGAATTAGGGTAAGGCGCTCCGGTTGTCGGAACCTTGTATCCTTTAGTTTTCGGTGTTCGCAATTGTTCAAATAAAGGAACATCTGCCGGTGAGTTCGGATTATATACGGCCCCGGAAGGTGGAATCTGAAGTTCGTTAAGCAATACGGGCCAGTCTTGTTCCGGATTAGACCCCCTGCGTTTACGCTGCTGGTCAATAAAAAAGCGTATCGAGCCTGCACTGCCAATTACCGGTGCGCTGGTTATGTCCATATCAACGGGGCCGTTTGCATACACGTTGAGATCATTAAATGTAAAATTACCGTCTTTATCGTAGGGACCTCCGGCCCGTGGCGGATACCTGGATGCAACTTGCGTAACCTGATCAGTAATAATCGGGGGAATAACTCTTGGAGCTACGACTTTTGCGCGTAATTCAGCGGTTCCCGGTTCATCATAAATTAAGGTTTTGTTGTCGCCATTTGCATCTATCACATATAGCCCATAATTCTGATGATAATTAGCGGCCCAGCTTATGATCACGTTATCATTTGGCAAAACACAAGCATCCGTAGCAAATCCATAAACCGGATAATATCTTAGCAGCGAATCGGGCGTTCCCGCGGGCGCATTCACTGCTGAATTATAGGTATATCCGGCAAGACGCTTGTAAATACCCGCACCTCTTACATGCGTATTAACACCGCCAAAACCGGCTTCCGCAGTTAACTTATTCTCCGGAAAATAATTTGCAACCAGGCTATTGGTCGACGTAAAGGAGCCGCCGTACATCATAAGGTTCTGGCTTTCACCTTTACCGCCTGCAAACAGGTGTAAGCCCGTTCCATCAGGATTAATAGCGGTAGCTACCCATCCGTTAAAATTGATAAAATTGGGCATAACACTTTGAATCTCAGAGTTAGAACTCAATCCGTTTTTGCGGATATGGCCTGTTCCGGAGTCATTTGCAATGTTATTCATGGCATCCAGCGGAAACCTGTTATTACGCCACCAGCGGGCAAAAACGATTTGCCCGGTAAGCGGATCTACCACCGGCCGGTCAGCGCCATTGTGTTCACTGGTTATTCTATGCATCGAAGAACCGTTTTTATTCATTACAAAGAGGTTCGTCGTGCGAAAAAATCCATAGGCTACATTACACGGCCAACGTGTTGAAGAAAAGCATATCCTTCCGTCTGGCAACCAAATGGGGTCAGTATCATCATAAGTGCTGAAATCATTGTATTTCTCCCCGGGAGGATTAAACCGTGTATTATTTATTATAAGATCAGTGAATGTAAGTTGTGCTAAGCCCGTACCGTTTACATTTATTTTATAAATGCGCCAGGCGCCAAGTTCCTTTCTTGGCATTGTATCATAGGGTTCGCCTGCAGGGGGGGTCTGCAGACCGGCAAATACAATCTGCTTTCCGTCATAGCTAACATCGGGTGCATTAACATCAATAAGATTAAGTGAGGCCGGTGTAGGATTACTCCCATCAACTAAAGTAATTAATGTTCCGTCTTTTTTATGAATGAGCAATTTTCCCGGAGAACAATCACGAAAGCGGCTATAGGTTCCCACACCCGGCATACAACCTAATGTATCGGCTGTCATTGCACCCTGCTTTAAAATTTTGCGGGATACAAAAACAATATTATACCCTGCCGGGCTTATCGTTTTCGCTGACTGGTATGCTGCATAACTGTTGGTTGAATCTGGCTGCTGCTGTGGAATGTCAGTGCGGTTACTATAAACCATCAACGCAAATGCGGCTGTGAAAATTAATATCGATAAATAATTTATTGTTGTACCAGGCAGAGGAACAATAGAAACTGATGTTTTAAGTAGATATATCTTCATAAGTTGGTTTTATTTGTTTGATAAAACGAAGCACTAACTTTTAAAAAATATTGAAAAAAAATTGGTGATATAAGCAGAACAGTTAATATCAATTTTCTTAAAAGGTTAACAAAACCCACAAATCATGTGCCGCATTCTCTATATTGGCTGATGTGGAAAAATATCTCAATCGTTTTCATAGAAATAGCCAGAATACTGTTTATACCTTCGGGGACAATGAAGGTAAACAGGCAATGCATAGCTGGAATTTGTTATCGGGCAGTGCTGTGGTCAATCAATTGACGGTAATGTGTGCGTTCCTGTTATACGCCCTATTCTATCTTCAATCACAATCAAATTAAAATAAAATGCGATCGCTTTCCTGTACAAGACCCGGGACATTTAATTATATAGACGGATCAATGCCTATAAAGACACCGGGGCACTCCATATTACAATTAAAGCGTGTCGGCATTTGCGGAACCGATCTCCATGCGTATGAAGGAACGCAACCGTATTTTGAGTATCCTCGCATATTAGGCCATGAAGTGTCAGCTATTATTAAAGAAACTGAAAATAATTCGGGATTCACGGTAGGCGAAGCTGTTACCATTCTGCCTTATTTTAATTGCGGCCACTGTATTGCGTGCAGGAATAATAAACCGAATTGCTGTGTGCATATAAAAGTGTTTGGTGTGCATATTGACGGTGGCATGCGCGAATTCATTGTGGTACCTGATGATAAGCTTCTCAAAAATGGGGGATTAGATCTCGATGCGTTAGCCCTGATCGAACCGCTTTCTATAGGCGCACATGCTATAAGTCGTGCCCGGGTAATGAAAGGTGAATTTGTATTGATTGTTGGTGCAGGGCCTATCGGTCTTGGCATTATGGAACTGGCACGCATTGACGGCGCTGAAGTCATCGCAATGGACATGAACGAAGACAGGCTGCAGTTTTGCGGACAGCAGTTACACATCGCTCACACAATAAATCCGGCTAAAGATGAAGTGCTGCAGCGGCTGAAGGAGATCACGCATAATGATATGCCCACTGTTATTTTTGATGCAACGGGAAATCTCAAAGCAATCGATAATGGCATTAATTATCTTGCTCATGGCGGGAGGTATGTGCTTGTCGGGTTGCAGAAAGAAGCCATGAGCTTTAGCCATCCTGAATTTCATAAACGCGAAACCACTTTGATGAGCAGTCGCAATGCAACAAAAGATGATTTTTTGTATGTGATAGATGCATTCAAAAAAGGTCTTGTCAAACCTGAAAATTTTATTACTCATCGCACTGCATTTACAGAAGTGCCTGAAAACTTTTCCTCGTGGTTGGATCCAAAGAATAAAGTAATAAAGGCAATGGTTTATTTTGATTAAGATCAGCTTCACGGGGCATCAAACAATTCACGGGGCACAAATAATATTTGATAGAAAAGGTAATGAGCTTAAGCAGGTGGCCAATGCATTTCATGTAATCGGCGCAAGTGGATAAATTCTATCAAAAACACGCGATATTTAAGCAATATCTTTACTGACCAATTTTTTTATTATCAGCATAATTACAAATAAAAGGAGGATGTTATGCCGGAAATTAAAACTGTAAAGGGCATCGAAAACCATAAAGTGGCTTCCCGTGAAGAATGGCTTAAGGCACGTGTAGATCTGCTTAAAGCTGAAAAAGAATTGACAAGGCTTAGCGATGAGGTGGCACGGAAACGACAAGAATTACCCTGGGTTAGAATTGATAAGGAATACATATTTGACACAGATGATGGAAAGGCATTTCTTGCTGACCTTTTCAAAGGGTGTTCTCAATTGCTCATCTACCACTTTATGTTTGGACCAGATTATGTAGCAGGCTGCCCGCACTGTACGGCTATTGCCGACGGCTTCAATGGCTTCTGGATGCACCTGGCTAACCATGATGTAATGCTTGGGGCTGTGTCGCGGGCGCCACTTCAAAAACTACAGGCGTACAAGAAGCGGATGGGATGGACATTCCCGTGGGCGTCGTCGTATGGCAGCGACTTCAACTACGACTTCAACATTGCATTTACTAAGGAGCAACAACGCTCCGGCAACATAGAGTATAACTACCACAAAGGAAACGTCAGCTCAAAGCAAAGCGATATTGATCCAAACGATGCGGTGCCTGAAGAAGGGAAGAAGATCGCAGATAGCGCCGGCACAGATTGGGCGACATTTACACAGGAGGCTCCTGGTATGAGCGCCTTCGTCTTAAACGATGGAATAATTTATCATACGTATTCCGCTTATGCACGGGGCCTGGACGGCCTTTGGGGCATTTACCAGTGGCTTGACCGGGCTCCGCTCGGCCGCAACGAAAGTGGATTCTGGATGAAGCGCCACGATGAATATGACCAGCTATTACAAGATAAGAGTAAGTTCAATGATTGTTGCTCGTGAACAGCTACGGGAAATAACAGCCATCAATTGCAGTACACTCGCTGGTATTATCACGATCTTTGCAGGGGCCAAAAAAGAGGCTATTAACCGGCAGGGGTTAATAATGGCCCGGTCTTAAAACCCTTATAAAAAGAATGCTCAATATTATTTTTATCCATATACTGAATAAAGCATTTGTTTTTAATGGAAGTTTCTCTTGCAGATTCAATTGATGTGACGTCTGTATAAACGGAGATTGACGCTCTTGCCATTTCAACCACAAAATCATCAACGACAATAAAACTGTGTTCATCAGGTTCTTTTAAAATTTCCTCTCTAAGTTTTATATACTGATCTAACGTTAAAAATTCTGATAATTTATTTTCAATTTCGTCGAGCTTTTGAATAAAATTCTCATTTCCTTCCATACACCAAATTTACCAATTATCAATTGCTTTTTTTATGAACTTTTTAATGTACAGCCAGGCGTATTTCCGCTTTGCATTGGCCGGTACACGCCCGGGAGCAGAGAATAAAAATTTCCTAAATTAATTTATTCATATTGCCGTTTAGTTGAGCATTTTTTTTACCTCACCCAGGCCACTCCCCAAAAAATAGGACAAGTTCTCCAAAGGAGAGGGACTATTAAAACTCCTTAAGTAAACGGCATTGAATGATGAATAAAGGTTTTATTTCAATCCCCAGGCATTGCAATTGCCTGCTGGTATATGATGGACGAAATTCTTAAAAGAAAAAATTGTTATATGAACAGAAGCGGCTCCTTTTCTCAGAAAATAACTCCAGGTTAATAGCTAAAATCTTTCAGGTTTATAAAAATTTAATTTTATTATTGCTTTATTCTGAATATAAACGCAGGAATGCATAACAACGATAAATAAGTATCCGGGAGGTGAATACGTATTGAAGGTGGTCTGAAAATTGTTGTTTATCAACACGTAAACTATCGAATTATGAGTGAACAGGAATTAATGCTTAAAACAAATAATGAGCTAAGTGCTCTTGCAAATGATTTGGTGTCTAAAATAAAATTGCTTACAGAAACAGACAAGACCTCTCCAAAACGGTCTGAATATTTTGAAGACCTGCAAACGGTCATGAGGATCATGAGACAAAGAACGAATTAACTCAATCAGCATCAGGAATGCTCTATTGCTTTGCCGATTTCATCTATTAAGCCTTCATCTATTGGCTTAACGTCGCTTTCCATTTGCCAGTTTCCGTGTTTGTCCACGTACAGTGTAAACATATATTCACATTCGGTAGAAATTTTAAAGCGGGTACAATTACCGTCATTGCACACCGGTTCTACATAATACAGACTGCTATTAACATCAATCGTAAACATCTTCTCTGTATAACTATTGCCTTCCATTGTTTGATACGCTGCAAAAAATGACCCAAAACAGTTTTAAAATATACTTTTTCATACTGACTGTAATGACTAATATTTTTTCATTTGTGTACTAAGTGTTTTAGTAAACTTACAAAAGGAAAAGTAAGTACAAATGAAAACAGGTGAACACATATTTGCATTTAAAAAGCCGGCTATTTGCAAAGGGATATTCTTTCACTGCAGGACTAAAACTGTTATCTACTGATAATAATATACATCTTGATTTTCTTCAACAGAAAATGCTTTTCCAATGCAGGTTTCCCTATTGGTTGTACGCGTGAATTTTTAGTTGCATCGCAAAAAGACATTGCTGCGACAAACAGATTTATAGCAATATTGCCAGGCAAGCTTATGCAATTCCGGCTGATGGCGAACAGGAGATTTTAAAAAAAAGGCCGTCTCAAAAAGTTTAAACATCATTCTTGCGAGCGAGGGAAGATCGAAGCAATCTTATGATAATTAATAATCAAAGTTTTCAGATTTCTTCTCCGCTTCAGCCTGATCGCCGGGATGTGCTTTTTGAGACAGCCTCTTAACAGGGATTGATTTGTTATATAATTCACCAGGTTAAATACCAATTTTCAGTCGTTCATTTTCCTCTTTGAGGACTAAACCATTTTGCATTTGCAACTCGCTGTTACCTGAATAATAGGTTAAAGTGTACCTGACTTCTATTTCTTCTTTGTTTGCAAATACATTTGGTATCGTTACTTGCTGTACATAAGCATTTTCAGCCGACGGATATTCCTTTAATAACTTTGCGTTAAATGTTGTATCCAGTTCAATGCGGCGATCTTTCCCTTTTACTCTTTCAATTACAAGATGAACCTGCGCAAAACTGTGGTCATAAGCTTCAGATGTATAATTGTCATCTTTATAAATAACCAGTGTAATGTTTTTGTTAACCGGAGGAATTGCTGTAAAAACCTTCTTTACAGGTTTATAACCAACAATACCCAATCCTAAAAAAAATGCAGTCATCCATGATACATACTTGTACTTAGCCATATAAATCTCCTTTTTTCTAAAAATTTTTCAACAGGCAATGCATCGTCAATAAATACAGTACGCTTTCTACTGCTAATCAATTTTCCGCATTTTTACTGCGGATAAATTCAAAGAGCTAATGTAATGTGTAAATATTACACATATATATTCTCAAAAGAGCAAAAGGTAACCCATAGCCCGTAGTTGGCTGACTATTTTAGCCGCTAAATCATTGATTTCTTGTGTTTTGTGATGATTGCGCAGACTATACTCAAATCGCACAAAAGTTATTTTACTTCGCATCGATTGATTCCAGGTAAACCTGTACTTTTTTTGGGTCATCTTTCCCTGCTTAGCATGATGTAATAATTGTAAAACCGTGTGGCCCTTTGGAGTCTTTTAAATCCGGAAAGGTTGTTAAATCCTTTTACAACTTCCAGTTTGCAAAGCATGGCTGCGCAAAAATATTCATCCTCGCTCCCTGACTTAACAAGTAATTTGCGCAATCCTTACTGCCTGTACGGCCTGCACCTTCAATCGCGGTTTGGACAAAATATTTAAATGATACACCGTTCATAAAAAGAGCAGAATATCGGGCAGGTCTTCCGCCTTAAACGCAAGGCGATGCGTAACGTAAAGAAGCAACAACGGCGAGGCAGTAAATCAACGATAACTATTTTCTTATGTCTTCAAAAGGCCAGCCAATTCTGTGGCTATTGAACATTAAGCATATCTTTATTATATGAGATTTCTAACTGCGTCTTGTATTTCCATTATTTTATTTTGTCTGCATACGAAGGCACAACCTTATGTTGATCCTTTAAGCATACGTTACACACATGCGTTTAAAGGGAAGCAGGCAAATGCAACACCGTTCAACCATTTTTATATAGGGAGCGATCTTCCAGTAAGATTTAAGTCAGGAGCTATTCTTTTAATAAGCCCTTTTTTTGAAAGCTGGAATATTGACTCCGCAGAAAACAAAGATTTTCTTCCTGTCGTAAACAGTATTGTTTTGCCGGTAGGAATATTTCTTCCATTGAGTAATAAATGGTCAATGAATATTACGGCCATTGCAAGAGTTAATGGGCAGAACATCGATTTGGACAATGCCTTTCAATTTGGAGGCATTGCGTTCGCTTCTTATAAAAGAAAGGAGCAGCAAAAGTTACGGTTAGGCGTTTATGTAAATAATGATTTCTTTGGTGTTTTTGTGGTACCGCTTATCGGGGTGGATTGGCGGATCGATAAAAATAATTATCTGTTTGGGCTGCTGCCGGGAAGATTAACTTATGAACATAAGCTCAGCACTAATTTATATACAGGAGCTACTTTTCGTGCTATTACAAATTCTTACAGGTTAAGCAATGGAAATTATTTGCGGATTGATGATAACCAGCTTTCTGCCTATCTTGATTTTTATCCCGCAAAACATGTTGTTGTTACCCTCGAGCCGGGTTATGGAATTTTCCGGAAACTGAGAAGCGGAAATGGTCGCAATAAAAATTATATTACCGATTATAATTGGGACGATGGCCTCTTTATTAAATTAAGCGCATCGTATAGGATAAGGTTGTAAAATGGTGAAAAATGCAAAGACTATGCTATCGATAACGATTTGATAATGGTAAAGTGTTCACCAGCTTACAAGTTCAAAAGTTTACAAGTTGAAAAATGTTTTTTTATGAGTCTTTTCGGTATGAAATAGCCTGG
This sequence comes from Parafilimonas sp., assembly GCA_036274175.1. Taxonomy (GTDB): domain Bacteria; phylum Bacteroidota; class Bacteroidia; order Chitinophagales; family Chitinophagaceae; genus Parafilimonas. Next base: position 34,865 of record DASUGF010000043.1, on the reverse strand, counting down.
TTTGATATAGTGAATCTTTGAATCTCAAAATCCACGCTCAACGATTCAATCGGCGGGAAACCTCTAAAAAATAGTCTTGTTTATTTCTATAAATTAAAAATAGGTTGACACCCCAAACTGAAATCCTGCAAGCTTTGACGGAGGGTTGCCCAGCAGGTCTTTTTGCCAGTTGTAACGATAATTCAGGCGGAGAACAGTTTGTGGCACAGGCCTCCAGCTAATAGCTCCAATAATGGCAAACACATCATCTGCAATATTATCACCGGTAGATTTAAAATGGTCCCTGTTCCAGTCAACATACTCCAGCCGTAATGCGGCATTGAAAACTGATTTTTGAAAGCCGAGTACCGGGCGTTTGAATACAGGTTGAACAATATCTACATAGCCACCCTGTTGCTTTCTTCCATATTGTTCTGTGTAGGAATCAGGGATATCAACATTTACCCATGCCCATTCACCGGTGATAAACGTTTTTACAGGCAGTGTTGTATTGAAATCAACGGCAAAAACATTTGCCAGTCTTTTTTTATCAAGCTCGAGGCCGTCATCTTCAAATTTATTATAGGCGCCACTCATATAAGACAGGCCAATCTCGCCGATCCGCCTGTTTCGAAGGGCTATTTTGCCGGTGAACAGCATACTGCCGTTAAAGCTTTCTTCAAACCGTTCAGCGTCTTCTTTGGTTGCAGGCAGGAATGTTTTATTCTCACTGTTATTAATGATCTTTTCATTAAAGCCATTGGTCAGGTAGGCCTCATAGCCATATACCCAGTCAGTCGTATATTTCTTTCCGAATACGCCAAAACCAACATTGCTGAAGGTTGCAGGCAGCATTTGGGTAGCGGCGATCGGCCTATCGACAAACTCCCATTTAGGCCCATCATGATTTTGATTAAATGCGCCTATTGGATTCATTACCACACCACCCCGTATATTTAGCAAAGGAGCCAACTCAAAATCAACCGATGCAAATTCCAGGTTAATCTCCTGTGTTCCTCCTTCAAATTCTATCTCCGTTAAAAACTTTATGCGTTGTGCAATTGAGGAAGCAATAAAAAGTGTTAGGCGCCGCATTTGAAACTGGTTGCCTTCCGATACACCATTTTCACTCAGGTATTGGTAATTAGCTTCCACGTAACCACCCAAAGCAACCGGAAGTTTGCCGGCTTTGTTGAAAGGGCGATCATACACAGCATCCATATTCATTTTAAAGTTACCGGTATCAGGTTGAGGTTTGCGCAGCAACTCAGGGTCTATCTGCGCGTTAACCTGCAGAAACAATAAAGCGGTTGCTAATAGTGTAATGGTTTTCTTCATGATTGTTTTCTCAGATCAATAAATAATTCATTGTTTACTACGGTTACGGGGAATGATCTAAGGTTCAACGCGGCCGGTCCATTAATTACAAGGCCCTTATTATTGAATTCGCTTCCATGGGCAGGACATTGCAATACATCACCCGAAGCCTGTAGCTCATTTCCCTGGTGGGTACACTGCATCCATAAAGCGGCGTATGCATTATCACTAGATCGATAAACACAGATAGGGAAGAGGAGCGCATCATTCCGTACAATGATAAAAGAACTATAGGCGGTTCCGCCTTTTTGCTTTACCTTAAATTCATCCTTGCTGATAGTTAACCCATCTTTTCCAAGGCTGCCTGAAATATACTTGGTGTCAATGCAACCACTAATCAAAGTGGACATTGCTGTAAAAGAAAGACAGGCAGTACAACCGTTTTTAATGAAAGTTCTTCTATGCATATTTTATAGTGATTCCAAAAATTTGATGAGTTTGTTTTTATCCGAAGCGGTTAGCTGTTGAAAGGCTTTACTGCTTTGTTCTGCTTCGCCGCCATGCAATACGATCGCCTCTTCAATGCTTTTGGCCCTTCCATCGTGAAGCAGGAAATAATTTCCGCCCTGCGAGATTTTTGATAAGCCGAGTCCCCAAAGCGGCGGCGTTCTCCATTCAGCGGGAAGCGCTGTTCCTTCTGTGTAGCCATCGTTGAGGCCTGGCCCCATGTCATGCAGCAAAAAATCACTGTAGGGAAAAAACGTTTTGTTGGACAGAGCATCAACAGAAAAATTTCCGGTCTGCATTTCCGTCACGTGGCATTTACCACAGCTAATGCTTGCAAAAATTTGTTTTCCTTCTGTGATATCAGGAGCACCCGGTGTTCTTTGAACAGGTGCTTTTAATGTTTGCAGGTAGAACACTACCTGCTGAACGGTTTCATTCGTCACTTCCATATCGGCTTCCTGTCCGTTATAGGTATTGTAATGCTCATAGGTTGAGTTAATACCCATATCCTGGTTGTAGGCATTCACCGTCTGCTGCAACAGGTCGTACACAGCAGCTTTTTTGCCAAACCGACCGATATATTTTCCATCATTGCGAATGATCGTTCCGTTTCTTATATTACAATATGCAGGCCCCTTAATCCAGTTAGGTCTTCCCGAAATGCCATCGCCATTATTGTCATTTTCATCTGCGTGGGCTAAAAGCGTTGCATCGGTAACCGCTTCCAAGAAACCAAGACCAGTATTGGCCGGCGGCATAAAGCCGGATGATGCAGCGCCGGCAGGTATGCTTTCAGCTTGAAAGCCGGGTATCGCCCTGTGTTGTAACTGTGGTCCACCATTGCTGAGATATTGATTACCGGTTGTATCACTCTGCCCGAATCTTACAAGCATAGAGAAAGGATGGCCTTTTCCATCGCCGGCGTGGCAGGTGCCACAGGAAGTTGCCACGAATAATGGCCCAAGCCCGGTTTCTTTGGTAAAAACCTCATCGTTAAAAGCGGCATCTCCCAACAGGAATATTTTCTTTTGTTCAGATGTTAAACCTTCTATGGGGCCATCAAGTGTTTGATCATCACCAGGCATCGCAGGCAGGGTTTTGCTGCAGGATAAATAAGTGATGATGCAAACAATTATCCCTATCACAATAAGCCGCTTGCTCATAATGTAAAATTTTGTCAAATATAATTTGTATTATCAAATTATATTTATTTGGTTAACCAAATTTTATATTTTAGACAATCCGTGTATTTTTGAACTATGCAGCATTTTATACATCATTCCGAAGAAAATTACCTGAAGACACTTTTTAAATTGGAAAACAAACAGGATAAAAAGGTGAATAACGTTGCTTTGTCAAAGGCGCTTGATTTAAACCCGGCCACTGTGTTGGAAATGGTGCGTAAAATGAATGACAGGAAACTGGTAGAAGTGCTCGGCGACAAAACGATACGGCTTACAGAAAAGGGCAAGAAAAAGGCGCTGCAGATCATCAGGAGACACCGTCTATGGGAGGTTTTCCTGGTAGAAAAACTTGACTATAAGTGGAACGAGGTACATGATCTTGCAGAGCAACTGGAGCATATTGAATCTGATGACCTGGTTAAACGGTTAGAGCTATTTTTAGGTTCGCCCTCCGTCGATCCTCATGGTGATCCCATACCGGATGAACATGGCAAAATGAAAAAGATCAAAACACAGGCGCTGACAGAGGCTCCCTTAAAAAAGAAGATTACCATCGTTGCCTTGGGCAATTCTTCGGATGAGTTTTTAAAATACCTGGATAAAATAGGCCTGGCTATCGGGGATACCCTGGTGATATCAGACCTTGAAGACTTTGATAAATCGGTAACCGTATTGCATAAGAAAAAACCGCTCACGTTAAGTAAAGAAGTCGCTTCGAGTTTGCTTGTAGCTGTTTAATTAATCCCCGAGGGTTTTCAAAACCCTCGGGGATTCCAGACTATTCCATCCTAAGTGAATTCACCGGGTTTGTTTTTACCGATCTCCATATTTCATATCCAACAGTAAGAAAAGTAACTATTAATAACCCGATCAAACTAATAGCAAATATTACCGGGCTTATAGTAGTGCGATAAGAAAATCCTTCCAGCCATTTATAGGCAGCGAGCCACGCCAGCGGTATAGCGATCAATGCGGAAATGCCAAATATTTTCAGGAAGATATTAGCGAACAAAGCGGTGACCTGCGCAGCATCTGCTCCTAATACTTTGCGTATGCCTACTTCTTTTGTTTTTTGTTCTGCAGTATAAGATGCCAGGCCAAACACACCAAGAACAGTGATGATGATGGCGAGCACCACAAAAACTTTTGCCAGTGCGGATACACGTTCTTCTACCAGGTACATGCGGTTAAACTCATCGCTTAGAAACCAGTGATCAAAGCCGGTATTGGGAAAAAATGTTTTCCATTTCTTTTCAATAGAAGCGATCTTTTCCTGGAATTTTCCCGGCGGCAATTTTATATAAACGATTTTATCAATAAAGTGAAGATTGGGATTCAACAGCAAAGGTTCAATGGGCTGGTGCATGGAACGGAAAGGAAAATCTTTTACCACACCAATCACTTTGAAAACTTTCGTTGTGTCATAAGTTATTCTTGCCGTGGTTCCCAACACTTTTTCGATGGGTTGTTTTAACGCTTTTACGGCAGCTTCATTTAAAATAAGCGAGCTGCTGTCGTTGATATTTCCTTTTTGAAAATCCCTGCCGGCAATAAACTCCAGGTTGTAGGTTTTGGGAAAATCATAATCTATATTCAACTGGTTCCATTGTAGCTCCTTGTTGCCGAACGCTGTGAATTTCACCGGTGCGCCTATCCATCCGAAATAATCGAGTCTTGGGAGATGGTTGCCAATCGTTACCGCCTGTATTTCCGGGTCTTGTAATACGGTGTATTTGAACACTTCATATTTTGACTGATCTGCAATGCCGCCAAAACGTATAGATAATAACTGGCTGCCTTGCTCATTCAGTTTGGTGGTTTTTAACTTTCCCATTTGTTTTATTACAATAAAGGTGCAGATAATCAACACAAGCGCTACTGTGTATTGTGCCGTAACAAGGCTTTTCCTGAAAAATTCAGCACCTTTTCCTTTCACGAGCTGCCCTTTTAATACCTGCACAGGCTGAAAGGCAGACAGGTAAACAGATGGGTAAATACCTGAAATAAAGCCCACGAATAGTACAATTCCCAATACAATCCCCAGCATTAAGGGATTAAATAAAGAGGTGAAGGAGAAGTTTTTATGGGCAAGCTGGTTGAATGGTTGCATGCAAAGCAGCACAAGAACCATAGCGATCAATAACGATCCAAAAGTGGTAAGAAAGGATTCAAAGAAAAATTGTTTGGCAATCCCGGCCCGGTTGCTGCCAAAAGTCTTCCGGAGGCCTACTTCTTTGGCACGTTTTAAAGAGCGGGCTGTGGCAAGGTTCATATAATTGATACAGGCTATCAGCAGGATGAGTAGGGCGATAATGCTGAAGATGGCAAGATAGGTTCTGTCGCCCCTGGTATTGCCTTCCCATAAATTATCCTTGTCAAAATGAAGGTCAGCCATTTTCATAGTAAATGCTTTTAATTTCCAACCATTAGCAACAGCAAACGAATCGGAACGTACCATCTGGTCTGCCAGTTTATTCAATACTGTGTCCACACGGCTAATGTTTGCGCCGGGATTCAATACAATATAATTTTCGAAAAAGCTGGTGTGCTCGCCAAAGCGTGAGCCTTCCATAAAGTCATTAAAATATTCACCGTGGATAGCGCGCAACGCATTCACATTGATAATGAACTGCGGCTTAAAATGTGAATTGGACGGATAATCGCGGTAAACGCCGGTGACAAGCACATCTATTTCGCGGTCGTTAGTAGCCCACAAATGTTTTACGGTAACCGTTTGACCTATAGGATTGCTGTTATCAAATAATTTTTTAGCGCCGGTCTCGCTTATTACCATGCTGTTATAGTTTTCGAATATTTTCTTTGGGTTTCCCCGCAGCAGATCAAATGCCAGCACTTCGGTGAAATTGGGTTCAGCCCAGCGTATTTCTTCGGTAAGAACGATCTTATCTTTTGCCTTATAATTAAGTGAGGTAGGGTAACCGATATAGGCTATGCGGGAAGCATGGGAAATTTCGCTGCGGTTATCTTTCAAATAGCGCACAAAAAAACCCGGGGAGGATGTGTTGCGGTAAGTTTGACCATCGGCATTTGTCCACACGGTGCCAACCCGATAGGTATTTTTATAATAAGGATGCATGTCATCATATCGCAATTCATCGCTCACATATAAAAAGATGAACATGGCGCTTGTTAACCCCAGCGCAAGGCCAAACATATTCAGCAGTGTAAAAATTTTTTGTTTCTTAAAATTTCTTGATGCTATCAACAGGTAATTACGGAACATAACCGGCGTTTTTGTTATGTTCAATTTAAACAAGGGGAGGCGCCATATCTACCCGCCCGATAAATCCGGAAGAATTTTATGGTGATTGCATAAAGCTTTGTGAATTCCTTGTGATTTACATGCAAGACATTTTCAACTGGCTGTAGAATAAATCAATAATCTTCTTGTTGCAGAAATATAATGGTGGCATCCTGGCAGAGGAATTGATTGGAATTACTTCAGTGGCGCGCATTTACGGCATGAGCTCCTTTATAAAATTCTTAACAAAGTTGTACTGAGCTTAATCAGCTCACAGACTTTCTCAGGCTCTTTTCTTTGTAAATACTGAAAGAAATAACCAACTAAAAACAAAGCATAGCCAGATAATTTTCAAATAAAAGATCGCATCCATAGATATTTGCTTTAATAGTATGCAAGCTATCCGCCATATCAAAAACCGTAAATAAGAAAAAGGTTAACAGCCTTAAACGATAGGTAAAGAGAAAAATGTGGCAGCCAATTGGTTAATTGTATGGCAATAAGTACTCCTCTCTGATAAGTTTTACCTTTTAAAGCAAACTATTGTAGGCTTTCACGCAATCTTTGCAAAAATTATCAAAAAAACTTGCCTTAAAGCTTGTCCCATATAAGATATACTCATAACTTTGCGCTCCCAATTTGAAAAAATTGGATTTGATTATGTCTCAAAGAATTAGAATAAAATTAAAATCTTACGATCATAACCTGGTAGATAAATCTGCCGAGAAAATCGTAAAAACAGTACGTAGCACAGGCGCCGTTGTAACCGGACCAATTCCGCTTCCAACTCATACAAGGATCTTTACGGTTTTACGTTCACCACACGTGAATAAAAAGAGCCGTGAGCAGTTCCAGCTTGCTACACACAAGCGCTTATTGGACATCTACACTTCTTCATCAAGAACAGTAGATGCTTTGAGCAAACTGGATCTTCCTTCAGGTGTTGAAGTAGAGATCAAGGCGTAAAAGCCCCCGGCCCCTAAAGGGGAGGAAAGGCAAAAAGTTCTTATAAATAATTCATCATCTCTCAATTATCCTGCACCGCAGGACGAAAAAAGAGCTCTGACAAAAAATAAAGCGACGTGCTTAACTCCCTTTAGGGTTGGGGCGTCAGATTACATATAAACAAGCCCTTCGAGGTTTGTTTACTTCCGGTACTTCTCTTCTCCCGAAAACTTTCGGGGGAAAACAAAAGAAAAGGTCGGTGGCAAACAGGGGATCGATGCCGTACATATGGCAGTCCTTACAACCATGCGGGGGCTAAAACCGCAAAACAAATGAAAGGAATTATTGGTAAAAAGATCGGGATGACCAGCATCTTTACTCCTGATGGCAGGCAAACAGCTTGTACCATCATTGAAGCTGGACCCTGCGTGGTAACCCAGGTTAAAACAAAAGAAACCGACGGGTACTCTTCTCTTCAATTGGCATTTGGCGACAAAAACGAAAAGCACTCCATCAAGGCCGAAACTAATCACTTTGCAAAAGCAAGCACTGCTCCTAAAAAATTCGTAAAAGAATTCCGCGATTATAACATTGATAAAGCTTTAGGCGACACTGTCACTATTGACATTTTCACTGAAGGTGAAAAAGTTGATGTGGTAGGCACCACAAAAGGTAAGGGTTTCCAGGGTGTTGTAAAACGCCATGGTTTCAGTGGTGTGGGCCAGCAATCTCACGGTCAGCATGATCGCCAGAGAGCTCCCGGTTCTATCGGTAACTCTTCTGATGCATCGCGTGTTTTTAAAGGTGTACGCATGGCAGGAAGAATGGGTACCGACCGCGTTAAACTGAAAGGTTTGAAAGTAGTAAAGCTTTTTCCTGAGAAGAATTATATTCTTATCAGCGGTTCCGTGCCGGGTCATAACGGCTCTATTGTTTTAATTCAGAAATAATTCAATTAAAAGAAATGCAAGTTGACGTTTTAAATATAAAAGGGGAAAAGACCGGCAGAACATTGGAATTGCCTGATGATATTTTTGGTGCAGAGCCAAATGATCATGTGATCTATCTCGCCGTAAAACAATACCAGGCTGCCCAGCGCCAGGGTACACATAAAGTGAAAACCCGTGCTGAGGTTCATGGCGCCAGCCGCAAGCTGCACCGCCAGAAAGGCACCGGTGGTTCAAGAAAAGGTAACATCCGTAACCCGTTATACAAAGGTGGTGGTACTGTTTTCGGTCCTAAACCTCATAGCTATGATTTTAAGCTGAACAGGAAAGTAAAAGACCTGGCCAAGATCAGCGCCTTATCCTACAAAACAAAAAATAATGCGCTGGTGGTAGTAGAGGATTTAAAGTTCGAAGCGCCTAAAACCAAACAGGTGGCTGATGCTTTAAAAAGCCTTCAGCTCAGTGAAAAGAAAACATTGGTTGTTGTTGATGAGTTGAATGAAAATCTATATTTAAGCCTTCGCAATATGGAAAAAGTACAGAGCTGTGCATTAACAGACCTGAATACTTATGACATTATAAACGCAGATGCGCTGGTATTAACAGAAGGTGCAGCAAAAATATTTACTGACGAAGCGCAGGTGGAAGCATAATTGAATAACATTTCAATAAAAGAAAAATGCAGTTAGCAGAAGTTTTAATAAAACCCATTCTTACAGAAAAAGCAAATGCACAGCAGGAAAAACTGAAACGCTATGCTTTTAAAGTAAGCCGTAAAGCCAACAAACTTGAAATTAAAAAGGCCGTTGAAGATTTTTACGGAGTATCTGTAGTGGATGTGAACACGTTGGTATCTCCCGGTAAAAACAAGACAAAGTTTACAAAAGCTGGTTTTGTGAAAGGAGTGAGGCCGGCTTATAAAAAAGCGCTGGTTACACTGGCGGAAGGCGATACGATAGATCTTTACGCAAATATATAATTGCAGATTGGCGATTGCAGAGTGCAGATTTACTGCTCAATCTGAAATCTAAAATCTAAAAATCTAAAATAGACATGGCATTAAAAAAATATAAACCGGTTACAGCAGGCATGCGTTGGAGAATAGGGAATGCGTATGCTGAAATAACTACCAACGAACCTGAAAAGAGTTTGCTGGAACCAATAGCAAAAACTGCAGGCCGTAATGCTCAGGGCAGAAGGTCAATGCGTTATATGGGCGGCGGTCATAAAAAGAGATACCGCATTATCGATTTCAAACGCAATAAAAAAGGTATAGCAGCAACTGTTAAAACGATTGAGTACGATCCTAACCGTTCAGCATTCATCGCTTTGGTTGAATATACGGATGGTGAGAAAAGATATATTCTTGCGCCACAGGGTTTACAGGTTGGCTCAAGCATTATCTCGGGTGATGCGGTAGCTCCGGAAATCGGCAATGCATTGCAGATGAAGAATATGCCGCTTGGTACGAATGTGCATAATATCGAAATGCAGCCTAACCAGGGTGGAAAACTGGCAAGAAGTGCGGGTTCTTCTGCACAGCTTACAGCGAAAGAAGAAAAATATGCTGTATTGAAAATGCCTTCCGGCGAATTGCGCAAAATTCTTATCAATTGTTACGCTACAGTGGGTGTTGTTTCCAATAGCGACCATGGCCTGCAAACAATGGGTAAAGCCGGTAGAAACCGTTGGAGAGGCATTCGTCCCCGTAACCGTGGTGTTGCCATGAACCCGGTTGATCACCCGATGGGTGGTGGCGAAGGCAAAGCTTCAGGCGGTCATCCAAGAAGCAGAACCGGTAAATACGCTAAAGGTGAGAAAACAAGAAAGCATGGTAAAGCAAGCAATAAGCTGATCCTGCAGAGAAAGAACGGTAGTAAACTATCAAAATAAAATAATTGCAGATTGGCGATTTCAGATTGCAGATTAAAGGCATTTTGAAATCTAAAATCTAAAATCTAAAATCTAAAATTGAATGGGTCGTTCGATTAAAAAAGGTCCTTACGTTGACGTAAAACTGGATAAGAAAGTGCTGAACATCAACGAGGGTAAAAACAAGAAATCAGTTATTAAAACATGGAGCCGCCGCTCTACCATTACACCTGATTTTGTTGGGCATACCTTCGCCGTGCATAACGGTAACAAATTCATCCCGGTTTACGTAACGGAGTTTATGGTTGGACATAAGTTAGGCGAGTTCGCACCAACCAGGAATTTTAAAGGACATTCAGGCAGTAAATAAATATGAATGATGAGTAATGAGTGATGAGTGAAAATTCATAACTCAGTATTCATACAATTAAATAAAAATGGAAGCAGTAGCTAAACTTAAAAATTATCCGACAGGACCGCGCAAAATGCGTTTGCTGGCTGATGTGATTCGTGGCATGCAGGTGGAGAAAGCGCTTGGTATTTTAGAGCATCATCCGCAGCATAATGCAATACCCCTGGCAAAGCTTTTAAGAAGTGCCATCAGTAACTGGCAACAGTCAAATACTGATAAAAGCGCCGCTGACGCAAATCTTGTTGTAAAAACGGTTTTTGTAGATGGCGGAAGAGTTCTAAAACGTATGCGTCCCGCACCACAAGGCCGTGGTTACAGGGTTCGCAAGCGCAGCAATCATGTAACAATAATTGTTGATAGCAAATAATTTGAAAATTAGCCAATTTGAAAATGATTTCAGTTGGCATATTAAAATAAAAAATAAAAGTTTGAAAGATTTGTCAGCATTAGCACATTATCAAATCTTCAAATTTTCAAATTAAAAATATGGGTCAAAAAGCAAATCCAATTGGTAACCGGTTAGGTATTATCCGCGGATGGGAAAGCAACTGGTATGGCGGTAAAAAAGATTTCGCCACCAAACTCATCGAGGATAATAAAATAAGAAATTATCTCAATGCGCGTATCAACAAAGGCGGTATATCCAAGATCGTTATCGAGCGCACGCTGGGTAAACTTATTGTAACCATTCATACTTCTAAGCCGGGAATTATTATTGGTAAGGGCGGAAATGAAGTGGACAGGATCAAGGAAGAACTGAAAAAGCTTACAAACAATGAAGATGTTCAGATAAACATCCTCGAGATCCGCCGTCCTGAATTAGACGCTACTATTGTAGGTGATAACATAGCCAGGCAGATCGAAAACCGCATCAACTATAAAAGGGCCATTAAAATGGCGATTGCTTCATCACTCCGCATGGGTGCTGAAGGAATTAAAGTTAAAGTTTCCGGCCGTTTGGGTGGTGCTGAAATTGCCCGTACGGAAGAAATTAAACAAGGCCGTACACCATTGCATACTTTTCGTATGGATATTGACTATGCAAGCGTGCATGCACTTACTGTTTATGGTAAAATTGGTATCAAAGTATGGATTTGTAAAGGCGAAGTTTTAGGGAAGAGAGAACTGAATCCAAACTTTATCGGTGGTAAGAGCGAAGGTGGTGATCGCAGGGATAGGAGAGATGACAGGGATAGAGGTGATCATCGCGACCATCGCGGTGGCGGTCATCGCGGAGGCCGTGATAACCGTGGCGGCGGTGATAGAAGAGATAATAGAAGATAAATTTAGAGCTGTGAGCCATGAGCTATGAGCTATGAGCCACAAACAATAATAAACGATTAAATAGCTAAACGCTGAAAGCTCGAAGCTCGAAGCTGATAGCTCAAAGCTGAAAATATATGTTACAGCCAAAGAGAACAAAACACAGAAAGGCGCAAAAAGGCAGAATTCGTAATGTAGCAAAAAGAGGTACCAGTATTGCTTTTGGTTCTTACGGATTGAAAGCCCTTGAACCCATCTGGTTAAACAACAGGCAAATAGAAGCTGCACGCCAGGCTATGACAAGAGCAATGAAGCGTGAAGGTAATGTTTGGATTCGTATATTTCCAGACAAGCCAATTACCCGCAAGCCGCTTGAAGTGAGGATGGGTAAAGGTAAAGGTAACCCTGAGTTTTGGGCTGCCGTGGTAGAACCAGGCCGCATTCTGTTTGAATGTGATGGTGTAAGCGCACAGGTGGCACAGGAAGCAATGCATCTTGCTTCTCAAAAGTTACCGATCAAAACACAATTTGTACAAAGAAGAGATTTATAAATAATGAGCTAATTTGAAAATATGCTAATGTGCTAATGAGTAAAACATTTTCAAATTTTCAAATTGTAAATTTTCAAATTAAGAAAAATGGCAGACAGAATTGATTTTAATAAAAGTTTGAAAGACCTTAATGAGAATGATCTTAAGGCCCGTATTGCAGAAGATAAGCTGCGCTTAAAAAAGCTGGAGTTTGCACATGCCATTTCTCCGCTTGAAAATCCTTTAGGCATTCGCGGCTTACGTAGGGATATTGCCCGTTTAAAAACTGAATTAAAAAACAGATCATTACAAGCTTAATATAATGGCAGAAGAAACAAAAACAGCCGAAAGAAATTTACGCAAAACGAGAACCGGCGTAGTGCGCAGCAACAAAATGGATAAGACCATTACGGTTACTGTCGAAAGAAGGGTAAAACACCCGATCTACGGAAAGTTCGTAAAGAAGACTACCAGCTTTCATGCACACGACGAAAAGAATGAGTGCACTGTTGGTGATATCGTTAAAATAATGGAAACGCGTCCATTAAGTAAAACTAAACGCTGGCGTTTGGTTGAAATAGTAGAGAAAGCAAAATAATTGCAGATCGGCGATTGCAGATTGTAGATTTTACAGACTGTCAATCTAAAATCTAAAATCTAAAATCTAAAATTTTAAAAGATGATTCAGCAGGAAAGTCGTCTGAACGTAGCAGATAACAGCGGTGCAAAAGAAGTATTGTGTATCCGCGTTTTAGGAAACAGCGGCCAGGATTATGCGAAGATCGGCGATAAAATAGTTGTTACTGTAAAAGACGCGATACCAAGCGGTGGTGTTAAAAAAGGAACTGTTTCTAAAGCTGTGATTGTTCGTACCACAAATAAGTTGAGAAGAAAAGATGGTTCATATATACGGTTTGATGATAATGCAGTTGTATTATTAAATGCATCTGATGAGCCAAGAGGCACCCGTATTTTCGGGCCGGTAGCCAGGGAATTAAGAGATAAGGGCTATATGAAGATCATTTCATTAGCGCCGGAAGTATTATAGAAATAGCTACGAGCTACGAGCCTTGAGCCACGAGCCGTATAAAAGATATATTAATTGCTATGGTTAGGAAGCTCACAGCTCTCAACTCATAGCTCAAAGCTTAGAAAAATGAGTAACAGATTTAAACCGAAGTTCAATATTAAGAAGGGAGACATGGTGGTTGTTATCTCCGGTAACAGTAAACCGCGTAAAGAAGATGGCAAAACCATCTATAAACCACGCAAGGTTATAAAAGTTCTTCCTGATGATGCGCGTATAGTGGTAGAAGGCGTTGGGGTTGTTACGCATCATACAAAACCTTCGGCAAGAAATACAAAAGGCGGACTCGTAAAAAGAGAATCGCCCATTCATATCAGCAATGTTATGCTGTGGGATGCTAAAGCCGGTGCGCCTACAAAAATCAAACGCAGCCGCGAAAACGGTAAACTGGTTCGTACTGCAAAAAAATCAGGGGAGGTAATTAAATAATGAGCACTACCAAATATACTCCGAGATTAGCCAAAAAATATAAGGACGAAGTAGTTCCTGCATTGGTAAAAAAGTTTGGCTATAGCAGTGTAATGCAAACGCCGAAGTTGAAAAAGATCGCTATTAACCGTGGTGTTAACGGCGCTGTGGCTGATAAAAAATTAGTTGAAGTTGCTGTGGAAGAGCTTTCACAGATCACAGGTCAGAAAGCAGTGGCAACTTACAGTAAGAAAGATATTTCAAACTTCAAGCTGCGTAAAGGGATGCCCATCGGTGCAAGAGTTACTTTACGTGGTGAAAAGATGTATGAGTTTTTAGACAGACTTATTTCTGTAGCATTGCCCCGTGTACGTGACTTTAAGGGGATCAATGATAAATCTTTTGATGGCCGTGGCAACTTTACTTTAGGCATTACCGAACAGATCATTTTCCCTGAAATTGATATAGACAAAGTGAATAAGATTACCGGTATGGATATCACGTTTGTTACATCTGGTCAGAATAATGAAGAAGCATACGAACTGTTGAAAGAGTTAGGTATGCCTTTCAAAAAAACTAATAATTAAGATATATTAAATAATTATGGCTAAAAAATCAATAGAAGCAAGGCAGAGAAAAAGAGAACGCATGGTTGCACAGTATGCTGCTAAACGTGCTGCTTTAAGGGAAGCCGGCGATTTTGCAGGCTTGGATAAACTGCCTAAGAATGCTTCACCGGTTCGTTTAAAAAACCGTTGCCAGTTAACCGGCCGTCCAAGAGGTTACATTGGATATTTCGGTGTGTCAAGAAATGTTTTCAGAGACATGGCGTTGATGGGTAAAATTCCAGGTGTGAAAAAAGCAAGCTGGTAAGATTGTGAATGGTCAATAGTGAATACTGAGTAAAACTCACCACTGACCACTCACCACTCACAAACAATAATAGTTAACAATCAAATCAATCCAATTATTGCGCTCCGGCGTAATGTAGGAGGACAAAATATGGTAACAGATCCTATAGCAGATTTTCTTACAAGAGTACGTAATGCACAGATGGCGGGTCATCGTGTTGTGGAAATTCCTGCATCCAATTTAAAAAAGCGTATCACTGAAATTTTATATGAGCAGGGGTATATCCTCAAGTATAAATTTGAAGACGATAACAAACAGGGTTTTATCAAAATAGCCCTGAAATACGATCCGCAAACAAAACAGCCGGCTATCCGTTCTTTGGAAAGAATCAGCCGTCCTGGTTTACGCCAGTATTCCAAGCCTGCTGATTTTAAGCGCGTGATTAACGGTTTAGGGGTGGCTATTGTAAGTACATCAAAAGGCGTTATGACCGACAAGCAGGCAAAAGCGCAGAATGTAGGCGGTGAGGTTTTATGTTATATTTCTTAGTTGGCAAGTTTGTTAACCAGGGAATTTTCAAATTTTCAAATTTTCAAATTAGAATTATGTCACGTATAGGTAGAGCTCCGGTTACTGTTCCGAATGGTGTTACTGTCACTGTTGGAAAAGACAATGTGATTACAGTTAAGGGACCAAAGGGAGAATTAAAAGAAGCGGTAGACAGGGATATTACAGTAGAAAATGCTGATGGCGAGTTGAATTTAACAAGGCCAACAGACCAGATACGCCACCGCGCTATGCATGGCTTATACAGAGCCCTGATAGCCAATATGGTTAAAGGTGTAACAGAAGGTTATAAAAAAGAACTCGAATTGGTTGGTGTTGGTTACAAAGCTTCAAACCAGGGTAACCTGCTTGATCTTTCTTTAGGTTATTCCCACAACATCATTTTCGAAGTGCCTAAAGAATTAAAAGTTAGCACGGAAACTTTAAAAGGCCATAATCCTAAAATATTTATTGAAGGAACCGATAAGCAGTTATTAGGTGCAGTAGCAGCAAAAATCCGCAGCTTACGCAAACCTGAGCCTTACAAAGGAAAAGGTGTGAAATACTCTAATGAAGTTATCCGCCGCAAAGCAGGTAAAGCAGCAGGTAAATAAGCCTTCCTCCGCTAAGGGGAGTGCAATGCAAAGAACTTATAAAATAGCCCGGCAGTATCGGGTAATAAAATAAATACAATGGACAGTAAAGTTTTAAGAAGACAAAATATACGCTATCGCATCCGTCACAAAATAAGTGGCTCGAATGAGAAGCCGAGATTGTCTGTCTTCAGAAGCAATTCAGAAATTTATGTACAGTTGATTGATGATGTAAGCGGTAAAACACTTGTATCAGCTTCATCTCAGGATAAAGATCTGAAGGCGCAGAAAGTTACCAAGCTTGAAAAATCTAAAATGGTAGGCGCTGCTATTGCCCGTAAAGCAACAGACTTAGGCATATCAGCAGTGGTTTTTGACAGGAGTGGTTATTTATACCATGGCCGGGTAAAGGCCCTGGCAGACGGTGCAAGAGAAGGCGGATTGCAATTTTAGATTTCAGATTTCAGATTTACGATTGTAGAACTCGTAAATCGTAATTTATAATTCGTAAATCATATATAATTAAATGGCAAAAATCAGCGTAAATAAGGTTAAGCCTGGCGGCGAAGTTGAACTTAAAGAAAAAGTTGTTGCCGTGAACCGTGTGGTGAAAACTACAAAAGGCGGACGTACATTTAGCTTTTCTGCCTTGGTTGTTGTAGGCAATGAAAATGGCGTTGTTGGCCAGGGATTGGGTAAAGCGAAGGAAGTTCAGGAAGCAATTACAAAAGGCATTGAAGATGCCAAGAAGAATCTTGTAAAGGTTCCTGTAATGCATGGTACCATTCCACATGACCAGCTTGCAAAAGAAGGTGCTGCAAAAGTTTTGATCAAACCGGCTGCACATGGTACCGGTGTGATCGCTGGTGGAAGCATGCGTGCTGTGTTGGAAAGTGCAGGCATTACCGATGTGTTGGCAAAAAGCCTTGGTTCTGCAAATCCGCATAACGTGGTTAAGGCGACCATCAGAGCACTTACCCTGTTGAGGGAACCATTGCAGGTTTCCAGGGAGCGTAATATTAAATTAAGCAAGGTATTTCAGGGATAAAGCCTCCCCTAACCCCTCCGGTGGAGGGAAATTAGAAATGCTTTATTCTCAAATAATATTTAGAATTTAAAAAGACCCTCCCCCACCGGGGGAGATGGAGGGGGCAATGAAAAAGATTAAAATAACACAGGTAAAAAGTGCGATAGACAGGCCTGAGCGTCAAAAGCTCACTTTGAAAGCACTTGGATTAAATAAGCTGAATTCTTCAAAAGAGGTGGAAGTAACTGACCAGATCTTAGGAATGGTCCGCAAAGTGGATCACCTCGTAAAAGTGGAAGAATTAGCCTAGTACAAGCGGTTGCTTGCGTCATACATAATATTAGCGAGCTCCGATATGCATCGGAGCGTTGAGTTAAAAACAAATTCATGAAACTTCACAATTTACAGCCTGCAGAAGGCTCTGTTCACAAACAAAAACGTTTAGGTCGCGGTGAAGCCAGCGGTAAAGGCGGCACATCTACAAAAGGTAATAAAGGTGGTCAAAGCCGTGCCGGTTATAAAAGCAAAATGGCGCATGAAGGTGGCCAGATGCCTATTCAGCGTCGTTTACCAAAACGTGGTTTTAAGAATAACAACCGTACCGAATATAAAGTTTTCAATCTGGGCCAGATTGACGAGCTTGCCGGCAAATATGAGATTTCAGAATTCAGCACTGAAAACCTTTACGCGAACGGTCTTATCAGCAAAGCTGATAAAGTAAAGATCCTGGGTAACGGTGAAATAAGCACTAAGCTGGTATTCAAAGTAAACGCTGTGAGCGAAAAGGCAAAATCTGCTATCGAGGCTGCCGGCGGAACTATTGAGATTTTGAAATAATTTTCCCGATATTTGCCGCGCATCTATACCGGTGCATTTCATTTTATATTTTAATTTTTCCCGGTGAAAAAATTTATTCAAACATTAAAGAATATCTGGAGTATTGAGGAGCTGCGTAATAAAATTATTACCACATTGGCGCTTATCCTGGTGTACAGGGTTGGCGTTCATATTGTGCTGCCGGGTATCGATCCTAACAAACTGGAAGAAGCTGCTTCCAATACAAGCAACAACGGGTTACTCGGGTTGTTTGATACATTTGCAGGCGGCGCCTTTTCACATGCTTCTATTTTAGCCCTTGGCGTTATGCCTTATATTTCTGCATCTATTTTTATGCAGTTGGCCACCATTCTTATCCCTCAAATGCAAAAACTGCAAAAGGAAGGAGAAAGCGGCAGGAAGAAGATCAACCAATGGACACGTTACTTAACCGTAGGTGTTACGGCATTGCAGGCGGTGGCTTATATTCAATATCTAAAAAGCCCATCTTATGCTGTAGCATTGCTTCCGGCTTACGTGCCTTATTTCTTTACGTCCACCGTTATCCTGCTCACAGCAGGCACTTTGTTTGTAATGTGGCTTGGCGAAAGGATACAGGATAAAGGTCTGGGCAATGGCACTTCTATTATCATCATGATCGGAATTCTTGCGCGCCTCCCGCAATCTATCGTACAGGAATTTCAACAGAAACAGGTTAGAGGCGGCGGTGGCTTATTGATATTTTTGATAGAAATAGCCGTACTGGTTGCTATTATAATGGGACTGATCATCCTGATACAGGGTGTTCGCAAAATTCCTATTAATTATGCAAAGCAAATTATAGGGAACAGGCAATTTGGAGGTGCAAGACAGTTCCTCCCGGTAAAAGTTAACAGTGCAGGGGTAATGCCTATCATATTTGCCCAGGCTATTATGTTTTTACCGACGTTGGTTTCGTTCACGCAGCTTGAATCAGCACAAGGTATAATCAAAATATTTTCCGACCACAGTAATGCCTGGTATATGGTTATCTATGGTGTGATGGTTATTGCCTTTACTTTTCTATATACCGCGCTTATCTTCAACCCAAAACAAATGAGTGAAGATCTTAAGCGGAACAACGGTTTTATTCCAGGTGTTAAGCCCGGACAGCCTACTGCAGATTTTATCGGTGCTATCATGGATAAAATCACTTTACCCGGTGCGGTATTTTTGGCTATTGTTGGTATTCTTCCGGGATTTGCGCAAAGACTTGGGGTAACACAGGGTTTTAGCACTTTCTTTGGCGGAACTTCATTGCTTATCATGGTAGGTGTAATACTGGATACACTTCAGCAGATAGAAACACATCTTTTAATGCGCCAGTATGATGGTTTAATGAAAGGTGGCCGTGTCCAGGGCAGGCAAACAGTTTCTCCTGCAAGTAATTTTTAAATAAAGATTTCATATATACAAAAAAGCCCCGCTTTTGAGTGGGGCTTTTTTGTGTGATGTTCCAAGATTACTGCTTGGGTGTACCGCTTACGCTTCCTGCTGAAGAGGCTGCTGGTGTTTTTTTAGCAGCTGTTTTGTCTTTTTTTTCTGTTTTTTTGTTTGTTTTTACTGTGGCCTTATCTGTTTTTACCTGTTTTTTATCTTCCTTCTTTGTTTGTGCGGAAGCATTACTCGCTTTGTCGGCTTTTTTCTTGCTCTTGTCTTTTGCTAAGGCCTCTTTTGAATTTTGCGTGTTAGCATGGTCGTGTTTTACCTGGGCAGACTGCCCAGCAGGGTTGGGTTTTTGGGGAGTGGTTGTAGCCTGAGGGTTTTGTGCAAATATTGACATTGAGAACATTGCACATGCGATTAAAAGAAAACTCTTTTTCATGATTTTAAAATTTGTTCCCTTGACAACATCGTGAAAATGGTGTTTAAAAGTTAAATTGACATTTAAATTTATTTAACATACTACTGTTTTGATAATTTCAGTGATATTTATTAACTGAATTGTTTTCTGATGCTGGTTCATTTTTACCGTATTGTTTGTTCTGTTTTTTACAATGTACTTTGCGCAGAAAAAGGGAAAAGGACTATCCGGGCAATATTCCTTGTTTTTATTTACTAAAATAATCGTGATAACGGTCAGCCATTACGGAAGTCTGCCTTATTATAACAACATAAAGTAACTGATATGAAAAATGAAGGGTTTCAAACAACTACGCTCATTAAAGAGTTGATCTTTCTCTTAAAAAAGGGCAATGCACATATTGGTTTTAATGATGCCGTAAAAAATATACCTTTTGAAGATCTTGGAAAAAAGCCGGGCAATTTACCATATAGCATCTGGCAGATAACGGAGCATATCCGCATTGCACAAAAAGATATACTTGATTTTTCAGTTAATTTAAACTACAAAGAGTTGGATTGGCCTAAAGATTACTGGCCGGAAAATGCCGCGCCGGAAAGCCAGGCTGACTGGGAGAGTTCTGTTAAAGCGATCAATGATGATCTTGATGAATTCATTAAGGTATTAGAAAATTCCGAAAATATATATAAGGCATTTGATCATGGAACCGGGCAAACGCTTTTACGGGAGGCAATGCTGATTGCAGATCACAACAGCTACCACACCGGCGAAATAATTGTGCTGAGAAGATTGTTAGGAAACTGGAAATAGTTGATACAAGAAGCGGCGATCGTTTTAAAAACTTAGAAATGTCGGGAATTAAAAGGCAAACAATTCAATCTAGCATCATAGTTTATTTCGGCTTTGCAATAGGCGCTTTGAACATGTATCTTTATTCAAAGCACGGTTCTTTTACTACTGATCAGTTTGGTTTAACCCGTTTGTTTTTTGATTTTGCGCAAAACATTTTTGCCTTTGCGAGCCTCGGAACCATTCCTGTTCTGTATAAGTTCTATCCATATTTTAAAGATAATCTTCCCGATAAAAAGAATGATTTACTCGCATGGGTTTTATTGGTTTCGCTTGCCGGTTTTGTGCTTATAACGCTTGCCGGTATTGCGTTTGAGCCTTATGTTGTGCGTAAGTTCGGTGAGCGTTCCAGCCTGTTCCTTGATTTCTATTATCTTGTTTTTCCGTTTAGCCTGGGTTATTTATTTTTTGCTGTTTTAGAGGGTTACTCATGGGCTTTGCAAAAAACTGTTGTTTCAAACGCATTGAAAGAAACGGTTATAAGAATAATCACTACGGCCTTTATATTGTTGTATTATTTTAAGCTGATAAGCTTTGTGCAATTCATGTACCTGTTTTCAACCTTGTATTTAATTATAGCAATCTTATTGGTTATTTATTTATGGCGTATTCATAGCTTCAACATCACATTTAAAGTAAGTCATGTTACGAGGAAATTTGTAAAGAAAATGGTGGGTTTGCAATTCTTTGTTTTTGGCGGGATATGTTTGAATGCGGTTGCTGTTACGATCAGTGCAATATTAATTGCCAGTAAAATAGGATTGGCTGCTACTGCGGTTTTTAGTCTCGCCACCTATGTTGCCAACCTGATTGAAATACCACAACGAAGTATAACATCCATTTCAACAGGTGTTCTATCAAGAGCATGGAAGGATAAAAATTACCACGATATCAACCGCATTTATCACCGGTCAAGCATTAATATGCTTTTGTTCGCATTATTTATTTTTGGGAATGTATGGCTTAACATTGAACAAGGCATCAACATCCTGAATATACAAAATGAATATGCCACCGGATTAGGAGTTGTAGTTGTATTAGGTATTGCCAAAATTATTGATGCAGGCACCGGTGTTAATTCCGTTATCATAGCCACTTCAACTTTTTGGAAATTTGAATTTTATACGCATGTTATCCTGCTTGGCTTACGCATTCCTATCGCGTATATATTAATTCAGCGGTATGGCATTATCGGTCCAGCTTATGCAGAACTGATCTCACAGGTTGTTTATAATTTCATCCGCTATGAATTCCTGCGCAGAAAATTTAATATGCAGCCATTTAATGCAGAAACAGTCTATACCATACTGCTAGGGGTTTCAGCTATCATGATCAGTTATTTTTTGTTTGCCGGAATGGCTGGATGGACTGGCATAATTCTCCGCTCTCTCTTATTCTCCGGTATGGTAATAGGCGGAATATTTTTATTAAAACTTACACCCGATGCCATGCAATTGGTTGATGTAGCCAAAACAAGAATACAGGATTGGAAGAAATAAATTATAGCTGCAGGCTTATCCTCCCGGTTATTTTTTGATGTAGCAAGATTTCCATTAACAAAAATTTTTAACCGGCTTCGTTTACTTATTTATCTATTTCCCGATAAAATCAATTCCCGGACGAAGCCGAAAATCCGCTTGCATCCCTCCATTTTTAAAAGAGTAGGCATCAAGCTCTTTGCAACTATCGATTGCAAAGTCAAAAAAAATCAATTTATGGAAAAACAAAAAAACATTCATGACTTAAGACAAAGCTTTAGTGCTTTGCATGCTTCTGATCATCCCGCCACTAGAAAAAACCTGAGTGTATTTAAAGAAAGTGTGATTGCAAGTTCAGGCAATACTTTTTATGAGGAATTGCAGTCTGTATCTTATCACCCTGACTTTCAAATGTTAGAAGCAATTTTCGTAGTCAAGAGAGATTTTGGTTATAACGGTAATTTATGTACTGGCGGTTCATTCGCGTTCGTGCGTTTTTATCTTGATTATGGCACCGGGTGGGAAGACCAGGGTTATACGGCTGTGAACGAACATGATATTCCTACCGGGATTGATTGTACAAAAGATCCTGAAAAGCCTTTGAGCTATTCTGCATCACTCAACATAATACCGAAAACGGATTTCTGCAGCCGGCATGTATTGCCAAAAGCAAGGGCCATACTTGAATGGAATAAAATACCGCCTGCTGATATGCCGGATTATGATTCTATCTGGGGAAATACAATTGACGATCATATACAGATAAAGCCAAGAAAAAAATTAATTTTTGAAAATGTAGATGTTGCACAGCTTGTAGAACTGGCCGTCGCTCAACCTGAATTAAAACTGGCAGACGCAGCCAAGATTGTGCCTAATGGTGAAACGATCCTTCAACAATCGAAAGCATTGCTTAAGCCTGTCGAATCAGATCTTGGCGCACTTGTAGAAATTTATAAGGGCAATAAGATTGTAACACCCGGCAGGTATGGTTTAAAAAGCATTCAATCCACGTTAAGCACTTTTGACTCAGAAATAATTGCTCAAAACATTGAACTGTGGAAACAATACGGTATTGATTGGACAAAAATTATTAGTGAACTGGAATCCACCAGTGCAGATGTTTCATATGAGCAAATAGAAAGTGTTGGCTTTGATTATAATTTGGAACAATTTATTGCCTCGATCAGGATTAAAAGACCTGCAGGTTATTCCGGTGATCTGTGTACCGCAGGAAGCCTTGAGTACGTGAGCTTTTGGGCCGACTGGAATAATGACTGTAACTGGCATTACGTAGGAGCCACCACCGTAAATGTGCATGATATCAATGATATTCCTGCAGATGGTTTATCTTATGCAGCTATACTTCCGTATGATTTTAATGCTTTAAGAAAACAGTGTGCTGATCCCGAAGTGGTAAAGATCCGTGCCGTGCTTTCCTGGAATATTGCTCCCTCATCAACAGATGCGGATAAGCTTGAATATTGGGGTAACCGGATCGATGCTTATATACAGATAAAACCAGGTGTGGGTACAGGCGAATTAAAACCTGTTATCAATATTTTAGGTGGTATTCCCGTAGATAAAATAAGTGATATAAACGGCTTAACAATACCGGGAGCGAAGTTTGCACTGAACCAGCTTGCGGTTAATGATTACAGCCCGTTTGGCGGCGTTATTGTTGTGCAGGGGCCATCTTTTATTGGCCATCGTTATCGTATTAAAATTACCAATATGAGCACGTTGGCAAGCTATTATATCGGTAATGATTTTACAGTGGTAGGATGGCTGCCTGTTCCTCCATACGTACAATATACTACGGTGCATGCTGATCCGTTCACTTTCTATTATAATTATCAACCGTTTGAAAAAAATACAGACAATGTACTTGCAAGATGGAGCCCGGGTACGAACGACCTGTTGAAGCTCGAGATGGATATTGAAGGTGTTGGAAACATATTCACCAAGTTTATACAGATGGATAATGCGTCTCCTGTTATTAATTTAACAATAGATGATTCCGGTGATTGCACCCATTACAAAATGGGAGACATTATCACGGGCTCCTACTCAATATATGATGCACATTTGCTTAACTACACGGTTGCATCTACATTTGGCGGGTCTGTATCAGGTACTGTTAATGTATTTAATACGTTCAGTTTTCCAACTGCCGGTGCAGCTACGCCATGTGGTAAAGTATATTTGATAGCATACGAAAAAACGATATACGACAGCCAGTGGACCAACAACTCTTCTTATACTGAACAGATTATTTGCTTACAACCGAACACCGATTAATTATTATGATTGTTTTGTGAATATTAATAAAAGCAATTGGTGGACGTATTGTCTGCCAGTTGCTTTTGAATTGGAAAGATTTATTTTAGTTTTAGTAAATATATTCTGACAAGCTGTTATAAATTTCTCTCAATGAATATTTTTTACCTGGTGCTATCGGTTTTTGCAGTTTGGAGGCTTACGCATTTATTTAATAAAGAAGACGGACCGTTTAATATTATTTTTCTTATAAGAAAAAAAGCTGGTGATAGTTTTTTGGGTAAGCTGATGGATTGTTTTTATTGCCTGAGTATCTGGATCGCTCTTCCTTTCGGAATATGGCTGGGGCAAACCTGGATTGAGAGAATTTTAGTCTGGCTGGCATTATCCGGTGCAGCTTGTTTATTAGAACAGGCCACAACAAAAAATGATCCGGGAGATGGGCCAACTTATCACGAAGATTAAGATAAACACGTATAAAACATACAGCAACATTCAGTAGTTTTATAGATAAAATACCGACAAAATAAACAGTTAACCTATGTGCAATTGCGGAAAAAAAAGAAATGAACTTACACAACGTAACATCCATGCAAGGCCAGCAAATAATTCCCAACATTCACCTTTTAATATTACTTCACAACCCACACAAACTGTCTTGTTTCGATATGCGGGTAATACTGCGCTTACAGTTACAGGTAATATAACACGAAGGCATTACCGTTTTAATTTCCCTGGTGATGTGCAACATGTAGCATTAAGCGATGCTCCGGCTATGAGTGTCATTCACGTGCTGAAAAGAGTTTAGAAACGGTGTAGGCTCATATTACTGGACTACTCTTCCTGCACCTGCATATTTTTTACTCCAATAGCTATCATTCAGGTCGCTGATAGTAACGCCTTCGCTGGAGGCCGCATGCACAAACTTATAATTACCTATATACAAACCCACGTGCGAAATGGTTCGGCTTTTTTTAAAGAAGACAAGATCACCTTCCCGTAGTTCAACATCATCAATACGCTTTGTAAAATTAAACTGCTCTTTGGCAGTACGCGGTACATTAAGGCCATAAACGGTGTGCAACATAGTTTGGGTAAACGCAGAACAATCGATACAATTTTCATCATGCCCGCCATAACAATAATGTGTTCCCCACCAATGATCGATCTGTTGCAACAAGGGCAGGTTATTTAATTGCTCAACAGGAATATCCATCATTATTGCATATTTTATTTGCAACCAGTCGGCTTTTTCTAAATTAGATGAGGAAGATGTGTTGCCGTTAAATGATTTTTTACCGTCTTCAGCAGGTTTATTATAATTATTATCCGGGCTCATCTGGAATGAGCCTATGGTAACTTTGTTGGGAGCCCGGGTATTTGAAACAGTTGTATTGGAAGATTTTTCGCGCGATGACAATCGCTGTAAGCTTTTGCAACTGCTTAAAATTAACAGCAGCCAGATAGTTAGTGTTAATCTTAAATTCATTGGCGTGCGCAATATATAGCCCCATTTGTAATAATTACACTACGGTGGATAAGTTTATCGTTTTCATCAATGATAAGCAAAATGTGGAAAACGACGAAAGCAGGTTTAGTTGTTATTTAGGAAATTTGCAGCTGGCCAATAGATCATAGTTGATGGTTCATAGCTTAGTGATTATTCAATTGTGAAATCAGGCAAATCAGAAATCAATAAATCAGACATAGCAATGCAGTTTTCTCATCTTCATGTTCACACACAATATTCCCTGCTTGACGGCGCAGCCGCGATCGATTCATTATATAAGAAAGCTGCAAAACATAATATGCCGGCACTGGCTATTACAGATCATGGCAATATGTTCGGCGTATTTGAATTTGTAAAGCAGGCATGGAATAATACACGTGTAATTGGCACGGATGAAAACGGTAAAGAAAAAAAAGAACCGGTTGTTAAACCTATTGTAGGTTGTGAGTTTTACGTGGTGGAAGACAGGCACAGGAAAACTTTTTCAAAAGAACAGAAAGATGAGCGTTATCACCAGGTGTTGTTGGCAAAAAATAAAATAGGTTATGAGAATCTTGTAAAGCTTACATCGCTTGGTTTTATTGAAGGTTATTACAGCAAATATCCCCGCGTTGATAAAGGCCTTATTGAAAAATATCATGAAGGCATTATCGCCACTACCTGCTGCATCGGTGCTTATGTGCCGCAATCTATATTACATAAAACGGAAGCCGAAGCAGAAAAAGAATTTGAGTGGTGGTATAATCTATTTGGCGACGATTATTTTATCGAGCTGCAAAGGCACCGGATCCCCGAGCAGGAAAAGATCAATGCAACACTTATAAGATTTTCGAAGAAATACAATGTGCCGGTTATAGCAACGAATGACAGCCATTACACAGAAAGAGAAGATTATAATGCACATGATATTTTGCTTTGCATCAACACCGGCGAAAAGCAAAGCACGCCCGGCTACGATGATTTTGTAAATGATGATATTCACCTAAAAAATCGTCGTTTTAAATTTCCTAATGACCAGTTTTATTTTAAGTCAACAGATGAAATGCGAGAGACATTTGATGATCTGCCACATTCTTTAGATAATACAAATATCATTGTTGACCGTGTGCAGGCATTGGATCTTAAGAAAGATATTTTATTGCCCGCATTCCCGGTACCTGTAGCCTTTCAAACCAGTGATGATAAAAACCTGAATCAATGGAATTACTTGCATCATTTAACGTATGAAGGCGCTAAGGGACGCTATGGTGAGATAACGGAAGATATACGCGAACGGTTGGATTTTGAATTATTCACTATAAAAACAATGGGCTTTGCGGGCTATTTTCTGATCGTAAGTGATTTTATAAAAGTGGGAAGGGAGCGTGGCGTATTTATTGGTCCCGGCCGCGGTTCTGCTGCGGGAAGCGTAGTGGCTTATTGTATTGGTATCACCAATATCGATCCGATAAAATATAATTTACTGTTTGAAAGGTTCTTAAATCCTGACAGGAAATCAATGCCTGATATTGACACGGATTTTGATGATGAAGGCAGGCAAAAGGTGATCGATTATGTAGTGGAAAAATATGGCAAGAGCCAGGTGGCGCAGATCATCACTTATGGTACGATGGCAGCCAAGATGAGTATTAAAGACGTAGCGCGTGTGATGGATCTGCCGCTTGCAGAAAGTAATGCTCTGGCAAAAATGGTTCCTGAAAGGCCGGGCACTTCGCTGAAATTTATTTTGAAGGCGCCGCTCACCGGCGAAAAATCATTGGAAGAAAGAGGATATGTAGGAGAAGAACTGGAGAATATTAAAAAGCTGCGTGATGTTTATAGCGGCAATGATATACGTGGTAATGTTTTAAAAGAAGCAGAAAGATTAGAAGGCAGTGTGCGCAATACGGGCATTCACGCCGCGGGCATCATCATCGCTCCAAAAGACCTCACTGAATTAATACCTGTTGCTACTGCAAAAGACTCTGATCTTTGGGTTACACAAATAGAAGGAAGCACGATCGAAGAAGCTGGTGTTTTAAAAATGGATTTTCTTGGATTAAGAACATTGTCTATTTTAAAAACTGCGCTTGAACTGATCAAACAAAATCACAATACAGATATTGACCTGGATGGCTTGCCGTTAGATGATGAAAAAACTTTCCAGTTATATCAACGCGGAGAAACCAATGCAACGTTCCAGTTTGAAAGTGCGGGCATGCAGAAATATTTACGCGAATTAAAACCTGATAAATTCGGTGATCTCATCGCGATGAATGCTTTATATCGCCCGGGCCCTATGGCATATATTCCGCAATATGTTGCGCGAAAACATGGGCGTGAAGATGTTGTATATGATATCGCTGGGATGCAGGAGTACCTCGAAGAAACCTATGGTATAACTGTTTACCAGGAGCAGGTGATGTTATTGTCTCAAAAGCTTGCAGGCTTTACAAAAGGTGAAGCAGATGTTTTGCGCAAGGCGATGGGTAAGAAAGACAGGAAGACATTGGACAAAATGAAAGGCAGCTTTATTAAGGGCGCAACGGCAAAGGGTTTTAAGGAAGAAGTGCTTGAAAAAATATGGCGCGACTGGGAAGCTTTTGCACAGTATGCTTTTAATAAGTCTCATTCTACCTGCTACGCATTAGTTGCCTATCAAACTGCTTATCTGAAAGCGCATTACCCGGGTGAATATATGTCTGCGGTATTGAATCACTCGGGCAGTATTGAGAAGGTTACATTTCATATGGAAGAATGTAAACGCATGGGTTTGCGGGTGCTTGGCCCTGATATCAACGAATCATTAAAAGGCTTTGCTGTAAATGCAAAGGGAGAAATCCGTTTCGGCTTGGGCGGATTAAAAGGTGTGGGCGAAGCAGCCGTGGAAAGCGTTATTGCAGAGCGAAAGCAAAATGGCATATATTCCGATGTGTTTGATTTTATCAAGCGTGTGAACCAACGGACGGTGAATAAAAAATCGATTGAAAGTCTTGCTAATTCCGGTGCATTTGATTGCTTTAAAGATATTCACCGTGCACAATATTTTTATATATCAGCCAATGATAATGTAAGCGGTATTGAACGCATTATCCGCTTCGGAAATACTTTCCAGGCAAACAAACAGCAAACTTCCAATACTTTATTTGGCGATACGGTTCTTCCGGCAATTGCTTCGCCATTGTTGCCAAAATGCAGTGAGTGGACGCTCACTGAAAAACTTGATCGTGAAAAGGAGGTTACCGGTATGTTTATGAGCGGCCATCCGCTGGATCATTTCAAATTTGAATTGAAATATTATGGCATTACAAGGCTTACCGACTTTAATGAAATAAAAGAATCCGATACACTTGCTGCGGCCAACAGGGAAAAAAATATCCGCATTGCAGGATTGGTCACAGATGCACAGCATCGCATCTCGCGCAACGGTAAAAATTTTGGCTCGATGATACTGGAAGATTTTACAGGCAAAACAGAGTTGATGCTATGGAGTGATGATTATGTAAAATTCAAAAATTATGTAGAGAAGGGGAATAATTTATTGATCTATGGTTATTTCAAACAACGCTACAATGGCGATACTTATGAATTCAAGGTAAATGCGATCAACCTTTTGGAAACGGCTAAAATGAATCTCACAAGAAACGTGGAGATAAGTGTTGAACCAGCTTCGCTTACAAGCGAATTTGTTCATTTTATTGAAAGCAATGTAAAATCAAATCCTGGTAAGTCATCTTTAAAATTTAAGATAAAAGAGCCGCAGGAAAACCTGGAAGTTGTGTTGAATACAACAGATAAAGGATTTACCATGAATGAAGAGATGGCTGCATTCCTGATGGATAATCCTGATGTGGAAGTGAGTGTGGGTTTATTTAATTAAAAAGAGTTCTTCTATTACTTCAAACTATTGCATACAGAAAATTATTAACATCATCATGATAGCCGTCTCAATTTAAAAACTTTTTACTAAGTTCGTTAGCAAACTAAATATAACCATGGATATATACAACGCTGGGAATAAGATCGGAGCATTTAAATTAAATGAGGTTGCAGAAGGTGATTGTTTAAATTTATTGCAACTATTACCGGACGAAAGCATTGATATTGTTGTAACAAGCCCTCCATATTGGGGGCAAAGATTATCAAATGGAATAGGTGTTGAAGAAGATCCGAGAGCATATTTACTAAGACTGGAAAATATCTTCAGCGCATTACTACCTAAATTAAAGAGCCAGGCAATAATATGGATAAACATCGGAGACGCCTATAATACGCCTGTAAATTGGAATAGTGATGCTTATATTTATAGCACGTTAGGCGCTGATAAAACGGGACTGAATAAAAATAATTCTGCGTACATGAAGCCGAGAGCAAAGCGAAAAACCTTTATAGATAAAAATGAAAATTGGTTGCAATATGGCAACTTGCTTGGCCTTACTTACAGGCTTATTTTAAGTTTATGTGATAAAGGATTTTTATTCAGAGGTGAAGTAATATGGAAAAAGAAAAATCCTATGCCTGAAGGAAAATGCAGGCGACCGCACCGACAACATGAACCTATTTACTTATTGGCTAAAAATGAAAATCATCAATTCAGGATAACACCGCCAGTTGGAACGATATGGGAAATTTCAAATGAAAAAATTGATGGAAAAGCACATTATTCAAGATTTCCAATTCAATTGCCCAAAAGATGTATTGAGGCATATGGGAAAAGAGGGAATGATGTGATTGTTTTAGACCCGTTTTCCGGTTCAGGAACGACAGGCATTGCTGCAATTCAATCCGGTTGCTCATATATTGGTTTTGAAATTGAGCATGAACATGTAATCGAATCTAATCTACGATTAACCAGTATGTTGAACAATGCTATTCGCCATAAAAACGATCACGTTCCCGAACTGTCATTCGTATAAATTCATCATTAAGGCTTGAAAATTTCATTGCAAAAATTCTTGCAGTTGCCTTTTGGCTATGAGGAGTGGGTTTTGTGTTTAAATTAAAAGAAAAGCACGCAGAAAAATATCCTTCTTCTTCGAATTCTTTTCTTTTATTGCTGCGCTTATCCTTAGCTGCGTCATAAACATCTCCTAATTCTCCTTTGTTTATTGGGTGTTTTGAAGGCGTGGCTTTACAATCCATCGTCATAAATGGAGAAAAAAATTGTTTCTGCATCAGAGCTGTACTAAACGATTGGTCGCTGCTTCGCCTTTCTGCAAAACTTGCTTTGATATGTACTACACCAAAACAATCATATTTTCCATTCTTAGTATTCACTAACAACACATCAGCTTTATTGGGCTGTACCTTATAGCTTAATCTCATTTTGTCGAGAAGGTCAGTTTTGTTTTTCTCCTGAAATATATCAATCAAAATATTATGCTTTGCAAGTCCAATTTTATAGTATTCAACAAAAATTTTTTCTAAAGCCCAACCACCTGTTCTTTTCCAGCTTTGACCAAAATCGGTATTTATATCAGTTACTGGATGATTGTAAGCATCTTGAAAAATGCGCGGAATTATAAAGTACCAAATATCTGAAGGATTGATGTGTGGAAACAATTCAATTGCCTTAAAAAACGTATCTATAACAGCATTGGTTTTTGCAGTTTTGCTTTCGTTAATTTTTCTTCTGAATGCAGATAGAAGTTCGTCGAAAATTTCAACTGATGAGTTTTTGATAATATATTCTGCTTCGCTTTTACCATATCTGAAAAGACATTTTATATTATTACCATCCTGTTGTGCTGTAATCAGCCGGTTCAAGCTTTGCGCGTCATCGAATTTTATTTTTGAAATTATTGTTTTAAGATCAACGTTTAGGAAGTCAATAACAGATAACATAAGATCGAATGGCGGATTTATTTCACCTTCTTCCAACGCACTTATCCAACCTTTTCCTAAAAATAAGTTTGACTCTAACTCTTCGGGAGTAATTCCATTTTTAATTCTTACGTTCTTTATTTCAAGCAATATTTTTTTGATGTTTGGATTGATTGGCATTCTTGAATTAATTAGTTAGTATTTAAAAATAAAGTGCAAATAAGTAAAAAACATACTTTTAATAATCAAAAACTATTGTATCGAAGAAATAAAAGGATTTACCATGAATGAAGAGATGGCTGCATTCCTGATGGATAATCCTGATGTGGAAGTGAGTGTGGGGTTATTTAATTAGAGGTAAGTATGTTTCAACATCTGTTACTTCTCCTTTTACATACTCATGACATTGTAATCGGTTATATTTACTTCTTTTCCATCTTTATTCACTTGTGTGGCTTCCATCTTTGTTACTTTTTTTGTAGAAAGGTCTGTCGCTTCCATCTTCAGCATCACACCACCGGCGCCCTGCATATCAGGAATTGTTGCACCCTGTGTTTTTCCTCTTCCATTATTAAGTGCCATCATAAGACTCTTTGCAAAGTCTGAAAACCCCGAACCGAGTTCGGTGGTAACCCATATTAATGATTCGCTTTTTTCGGAGCTTACTTTATATTGATCACAATTGTACCCAAGGATCTTTTCAGTTACACCTGTTTTTGTAATCTGCGCTTGTGTCGCTGTTTTGTCACCGGTACTTTGATTTTGCTGGGCCATCTTTTGGTATTTGTTAAGGTCCATTATCATTACGGATTTCTGCGCCTGCATCACGGTAAGCATTTTCATGTCTTTCATATTGAAAATGATAAATACGCCACTGTTGCCTTCAGTAGGTTCCATGCCAGTATATACATCTTCAGAAACCCACATGGCTAGCTTATGCGATTCGCCTCCGCCGGATGAAACATCATAGGTAATGCCCAGTTTGAATTTAAAATCTTTAGTGTCCTGGGCATAAGCGATCTTACAAGTTAACAAACTCATGGTTATAAGCAGTACCATGAAAAGATATTTCAGAGAAAAACGTACGGGTAAAAAAGCTTTCATTGTGCGATGTTTTTTGAGTCTGCCAAATTACACATACTTTAATTAGATTGCAACAAATAAGTTTTATGCAGGCACCAAAACTTTTGCTTAATTTATTCTCGGCATCTTCACTATGTTTCATTCTCGGTTGTAACAATAATGCTGCTTATGATACAATCATCCGCAATGGTACCATTTATGATGGCAATGGCGGCGAACCTTTCAAAGCTGACATAGCTATCAACGCAGACACTATTGCTTTTATCGGCGATCTGAAGGATGCTTCTGCCAAAAATGAAATTGATGCAACTGGCAAAGCTGTGGCGCCGGGTTTTATAAATATGATGGGGCATTCAGAAGAATCTCTTTTCCAGGACGGGCGTGCGCAAAGTGATATTCGCCAGGGCGTGACAACAGAAATATTTGGCGAATTCAGCATGGGGCCACTCAGTGCCAAAATGAAAGAACAACTACAAAAAGGGCAGGGCGACATTAAATATGATGTAACGTGGAATACTTTGGGGGAATATATGAATGTGTTGGAAAAGAGAGGCATCTCCTGCAATATTGCATCATTTGTCGGCACAGGAACCATTCGTCAGTATGTTATTGGAGAAGATGATAAAGCGCCAACACCGCAACAATTGGACAGCATGAAAATGCTGGTTGATCAGGCAATGGAGGAAGGCGCATTGGGAGTAACAAATGCTTTGATCTATCCGACCGATTTTTTTGCAAAAACGGATGAACTGGTTGCTTTATCAAAAGAAGCGTCAAAGTATGGCGGTATGTACACCAGCCACATGCGCAGTGAAGGCAATAAATTTATAGAAGCTGCAAAAGAGCTTATCACCATTTCAAAAGAAGCAAATATTCCTGCTGAGATTTTTCATTTAAAAGCTGCCGGAAAAGATAACTGGAACAAAATGGACAGCCTCATTAGCCTTGTTGATAGCGCAAGGAATGCAGGTCTGCAGATAACCGCTGATATGTACACGTATCTTGCCGGCGCAACAGGCATGACATCAGCATTTCCCCCTACTTTGCAGGATGGTGGATTTGGAAATTTGTGGCAGCGTTTACATGATCCTTCCATAAGAAAACAAATGGCGCGAGCCATGAATACAAATGCTGTTGACTGGGAAAATTTATATTATGTAGCAGGTGGTGCAGATCATGTTTTATTATTGAGCTTTAACCAGGATTCATTAAAAAAATATACTGGGAAAACTTTAGCGGAAGTGGCAAAGCTTCGTAATAAAACTCCTGAAGAGACTGCTATGGATTTGATAATTGATGACAGCACCAGGGTAGGGGTTGCTTATTTTTTAATGAATGAAGACAATGTAAAAAAACAGGTGGCATTGCCATGGGTAAGTTTCGGAAGCGACGAAGCTTCTTACACCAATGAAGGCGTTTTCCTCAAGTCTAATGCACACCCTCGTGCTTATGGAAATTTTGTACGCGTAATTGGTCATTATGTAAGAGATGAAAAAGTAGTAAGCCTTCAACAGGCAATATACAAACTTGCTAAACTGCCGGCAACAAATTTAAAATTGCAGCAACGTGGTGAATTAAAAGTTGGTAATTATGCTGATGTGGTTGTATTTGATCCGGCCACTGTAACCGATCACGCCACATTTGAAAAGCCCCACCAATATGCAACCGGGGTAACAGATGTTTTTGTAAACGGAACGCAGGTTTTAAGAAATAATGATCATACCGGTGCAACGCCGGGAAAATTCATCAAAGGCCCGGGCTATAAAAAATAAATTGTTTAATGAATATTGAAACGCTTCGTGAATATTGTCTTTCGAAGAAAGCCGTTACAGAAGATTTTCCTTTTGGTGAAACTACATTGGTGTTCAGGGTGAAAAATAAAATATTTTTATTGGTGGCATTAGACGCTGATCCGCTGCAATTCAATGCCAAGAGCGATCCTGAAAAAGCTATTGAATTGCGGGAAGAATATGATACGGTTAAACCGGGCTACCACATGAATAAAAAACACTGGAACACTGTTATAGTTGATGGCAGTATTTCAACCAGGTTGATAAAAGAAATGATAGATGATTCTTATGATCTCATTGTACAGTCCCTGCCAAAAAAATCAAGGGGAGAATTATAATGAATAAGTAATATGGTACGTTTCTTATTATGTTCGTAGTGTAAGTTAATTGTGATATGTCAGTGCTAATGTGAGTAATCAATCTAAATATGCGGTATTCACTCACAACTCATCACTTACCACTCCTATGTAAAGGAATTCGCTGCAAGAGGTTTAAATTTTTTGAACCCGCTGTTTTGTTTTATGATGTTGTTATTTCATAAATAATTTTTTTTGCTATCACAGATTGGTCAAACTCCTATTAGCAGTCAGCATCTGCCGCTGCAATTTTTTATCAAACTTGTAAGGCAAAAAAGCATAAGGCTGCAGACTCACAAGAAGCAGTCTGTTATAGCTGCAGTGGTCAGT
>DASUGF010000042.1:0-33311 GCA_036274175.1 Parafilimonas sp. | reverse complement strand
GAAAATGAATATGAAAAAGGAAGGATAATTACAGATGAAGAATTAAAGAATATAAACATAAAACATCATAAATTTCATGGAGAGTGGAATTATACTATAAGTCCAAAAACGTAAATGTTATTTCCTTACAATCCCTAACTTATCTTTGAAAAGCATGACCTGTAAATAAATCCCATAAGGCTTCTCTTTATAAAAAAATACCGTTTACATAAGAAGCTAAAACGCACCAATGAAAAATACGCACATCCTGTTTTTTCCTTTTTGCTTGTTTATGGTATTGCCATTATATTTTCCAGAACAGTCAGATTGGGAACTGAAAAAAGAGGAGAACGGTATTAAAGTATATACACGCTATGCAGAAAATTCCAAACTGAAAGAAGTAAGAACAGTCAACATGGTAGAATCTTCACTCTCAGGGATTGTTGCGCTGTTGTTCGATGTGAAAAATTACCCGAATTGGATCTATGCCTGCAATGAAGCCTCTACATTAAAAACGATCAATGATCACGAAGAATACCATTACCAGGAAACGCGCCTTCCGTGGCCGCTTAGCAACCGCGATATGATCTGGCATTTTAAGGTTACACAAGACCCGTCAACAAAAATTGTCACTATCAGTAATACCAGTGAACCAAAATTTATTCCAGAAAAAAATGGTATTGTCAGGGTGGAGCGTGTTCAGTCCAGCTACAAACTCACACCTTTAGACAGCGGCAGGGCGAATGTTGAGTTTGAAATATTTGTAGATCCCGGGGGCAGTGTTCCCACCTGGCTTATCAATGCCAGTATCATTACGGCGCCCTACAAAACTTCTGTTGCCATGATAAAACAATTGCCCAATTATCAACAGGCAAGCTTTCCTTTTATAAAAGATTGATTCATTACCCCGGCTCTTTTTCATCGATAGGTAGAGAGGATGAGCCTAAAAATCAGGGACTGGTGGGACACCGGGGATTTTACATTGATAAAAACCAATTAGGTGCCGTAAGTGACATAACTGTTGAACCGACGAAAATTAAAAAAACCGGTAATTCAATTTTGTTTAATATTAAATTCATGTTTGCCTGCACTCAGCAATGTTGGCGCGCTGCCCGGCAGGTATAAAGTGGCGGTGCTATTGGCTGGTACTTCAACCTGGTATTGCACCTTTCCGTTTTCTTTTTTCCATTTGGAAATAATCCATCCGTAAGGCGACTCATGCTTTGCTTCAAATTGATCAAGGCCGTTTACAAAGTTTGGCTTAAGGATAATATGTTTGAAACCAGGCTCTTTTTCATCGGGATAAATTCCACCCAGCGCTTTATAATACCATGCGCCGATCTCACCAAACATGATATGGTTAAATGATACATCAGACGCATTATCAATCCGCCAGTTCTCATACAAAGTGGTGGCGCCATTCTTTATCCACCAACCCCATGAGGGATATGTATCCCTTGACGCAAGATCATATGCGATATCGGCATAACCATTTTCTGTAAGCGCGTTAAGGATAGCCTTTGAGCCCAGCAAACCTACATCCAACTGGCCGTCATCCTTTACACGTTTGGCAAGATTGGCCGCTACTTTTATTTTCATATCATCCGGTACAATACCCCAGAATAAAGGCATGCTTAATTCGGTTTGATAGCCATTGGCATACAGGCCCGTTTCGCGTTTCAGGTATTTTGCGTTGATGGCATTCTTTATCTTTTGACGCAAGGCATCATATTTTGATGCATCTGCTTTGTTGCCGAATAGTGTAGCCGCTTTCGTTAAAATATCTGCATCTGCATAATAATAAATGGAAGTGGCCAACTCTTTTGTCGCTTCTGATTTTATCGGTATCCAGTCTCCCAAACCCCAATCTGTTAAACCATCCGGACTGATGCCGGCTATGTGATCCACGTATTGCTTAATGGCGTTGTATGATTGTCGAAGCAACAGCGTGTCTCCATAAAATAAATATATATTCCATGGGATGATGGCGATAGAACTTGTCCAGTCGGGGCCGTTTGCCCAATCATAACCCCATATTGCAGTGGGTACAATAGCAGGCAAGACGCCATTCGGTTCCTGTGCATCCCGGAGATCAGCAAGCCATTTTTCATACACCGTAATACCATCATAATTATATAAGCCGGTTTCCACAGCAATGTGTGCATCGCCTGTCCAGCCATTCTTTTCGCGTTGCGGGCAATCCGTGGGATAACCAAACAGGTTGCTTAAATAAGAATTGTTGGTAGCCTGCCATATTTTATTCAGCAGGTCAGAGGACGATGATATGTAACCTGTTTGCGGCACATCGCTGTGCATGAAATAAGCTTTAAGACTGTTCTTATCTAATCGCACAGACTTATCGCAAACAACCTGCACATATTGAAAGCCTTTATAATTAAACAATGACCGGAAGGACTCCTCTCCTTTCCCGGATAAGATAAATACATCCGTTTGAAAAGGATCTGAATCAGGCTTTGGGCGGTAGTGCACAATTATGTTTGACTGGTCAACAAATCCCAAACTGTCTAAGCGTTCTCCATAAACCAGTTTTACACGGGCGCCTGTGCTGCCCGATACTTTTAATTCTGCAACACCCGAAATATTCCTGCCCATATTAAATACCCGGGTGCTATCATTCATTTGCTTTAAGCTGGCAGTATTTACCGTATCCACATCCCTAATGGGTTGTAACAATTGTGACACGATATTTTTTGAAGGCGCTGATGTGTACACCACATTATGCCACGCAGTATCGGTAAAATTTTTCGTCATCCAACCGGGCTGTGCCAAACGGGCATCATGCATTTCACCTGTATAAATATTGTTTTGCGTGATCTCGTTGTATGCGTACTTCCATGTACTGTTTGTGCCAATGGTTTCTTCCGTGCCATCGCTGTAAGTTAATTTTATATCCATACAAAACTTTGGCCTGGCACGCCAGGGCGCTTCATCAAAGAACCAAACGGCAGGCGGCTGATGATTGAACCAGCCATTGCCCAACATTATACCAAACGTGTTTTCTCCTGAAGTAAGCTGACCGGCAATATCATAAGTTACATACAATATGCGGCGGTCATACCTTGTAAACATTGGGTTTAAGCGCTGGTTACCGGTTTTGACACCGTTCACATACAACTCGAATAATCCGCCGGCAGCTATATATGCCCTTGCTTTCGTGATGGTTTTATTTACGTTGATGGTTTTCCTGAAACTGGCCGCTCTTTTTTCATGCACATTATGCCCGTCGGTGATCCAGGCGCCCTGCCACTGGTTAATGTTCATCATGCCCATTTCGAAAGAGGTAATGGAGCTTGTATATTCAACTCCTTTATCATCCCAAACCTTTATTCCCCAATAATATTTTTTAAATGGCTGTAAGGCGATGCCTGCATATGTAACCAGCACAGCGCTGCTGTTTATTTTTCCGCTGTTCCACACGGGTTGTCGCCATAAAGCCGAAGAATCCGTACCGGTATAAACCTGATAGACTGATTGTGTTTTTATGCCCTGCAGCCGCCATGAAAGCCTTGGATTCGGGTTATCGACACCGATCGGTGCAATCATGTGTTCACATTGTAAATTATCAATGACATCATTTGCGAAAAGGAATGTGCTTAGCACAATAAATACGGTTAGCGTCAAGGCTTTTTTCATTTTTATGTTCTTTACAGGGGCTTTTCTTATAGTCTGTGCGCCATAATTACACCATCCGGTGCAATATATTGTAAGAGGGCAAACGCACAACATTCTTTCCAATCCTTTTTGTGTTTTGTTTCAAAATCAAATTCGGATTTGGTCAGCAGGAGATTCAACTACCCGGAGCGTTTCAGCCTAATGAATACCGGGAAAAAACCAACCCACAATTAACAATGTTAAATGGCATTTTGCACGTATAATTGATCACATTTTAATCTTTCGGCATGAAGCATTTTAAGCCATCTCTCCTGTTTTGTATTGTTATGGATCTTATTGGATATGCAACATACGCTGTCCCTGTTTTCGGTGAATTCGTTGATATTATATGGGCGCCGGTGTCTGCTCTTATATTTTATCTTGCTTTTGGAGGATGGAAAGGTGGTTTTGGTGCGGTGTTCAACTTTATAGAAGAACTGATGCCGGGTACAGATTTCATCCCAAGTTTTACATTAATGTGGTTGCTTCAAAAGGCGGCGCAAAAAAAACAGGCGGCAAAGGTGATACAGGTTTAAATACGCGCTCCTTGCTTTATCATCTTTTTATTTTTCCGGGCCGCTGCCCGGCCATGTTTTAATTCAGAAAAAATAATAAAGCGTAATATTCCATAGTTCTCCTGCGGAGGAGGAGAACGCAGATCAATATATTTTGAAAAGAAAAGGCTGCCCTGTTTTGAGCAACCTTTAAAAATATAAATAGCAAAGCTTGTTATTTCTTCAAATATTTACCAAGGGCTTTACCTGCATCAGCATAAGCTTCAGCAATTCTTTCACCGGTATCAAAATCATAACCGCCGAACGTTCTTCCCAGTGCGTCATCAACAGTTAGTTTTGCCAGTACATTATCCCTGTTAGCTGTTTCCACGATCAAAGCAATGGCATTTATCTTGGCATTTTTACGCATTACCCCAACATTATAACCTGGTTCGGTGAAGATAGTCTTAAAGATCAAGGTGTATTTTGCTTTTTTATCCTTCGCCTTTTCACTGTACTCGGTAAATAATTCTTCGAATTTTGGTTCAAAGCGATATTTCCTGTCTTCAACCCATGACTTAGCCCAGGTATCACCTTTACCGGCTTCTTTCTTATTATAATCTTCCGTTTTCTTGGCGACATAATCAGCCTCATGA
This sequence comes from Parafilimonas sp., assembly GCA_036274175.1. Taxonomy (GTDB): domain Bacteria; phylum Bacteroidota; class Bacteroidia; order Chitinophagales; family Chitinophagaceae; genus Parafilimonas. Next base: position 28,510 of record DASUGF010000042.1, on the reverse strand, counting down.
TCATATTTGCCCACCTTCATACTGTCGTAGGTATATTCAATGTTCAGGCTGGTTTCGCTTTTAATGGCATCAAGATTACCGTCTGTTACTTTAATTTTTTGGGCCCGCAGGTTTCCTGAAAATGCAAGCAGCAGTAATGTTGTTGAGAGTGTTAAGAGTTTTTTCATTTTTGTTGTTTTAGTATTTGATGTATGGATCGGCAGCTAAAATAATCGAATATTGAGTTGAATGTAAAATTTACAGGTAATTTTTTGGCAGGTTATCCACATAGAGCGCCCCCGGATAGTATTATGTCATGAAGAACTTGCCGTTTTTATTTGCCACAAATCATACAGAAACACGGAAGAATTTGTTGCGACATTATTATATTGATTTACCACCAGGGAATGCCGGAATATTATCCCAAAGCCAAAGCGTTGATCACCGCTCTCATTCCGGTTAAAAAAAATAATATTTCCCATTAAGGCGATAACCGGTATGCCAAAAAATCTGAACCAGCCATCATTCAATTTACGGGATGCCATGCAGTAATTTATCGCAAATAAATGCAGTGAATTGATATGCCCTATCTATTTGCATGTAAAACGCAGTTTTATGGTGATGAAACGTTGGTTTTGCTTAATGAGTAAAGCAGCTAAATGAAATTATTTTTTTGCCCAGTAATCAGCAACGGTAACATCATCAGCGACCGGAAGAGAGAGCTTAAAAAGTTTTGGATAGTCAGGAAGCTTTCTGTAATTGTCTATATCTTCTTTGGAAGCAAAACTTGTTGCATAAATATGTTTTACAACTCCCGTATCCCTGGTTGACATATTTACACCCCATTCGAAATCTTTAACCAACGGGCTTTTTGACAAACTTATATACAGGTTGTCTAATGCCTGTATGCTGTCTGCCGGCGCATCCTGTTTGAATGTTATAATAACGATATGTCTTAAAACTGTTGTACTGGTTTGGGCGTCTGCATTGTTTTGGATGAAAAGCATAATTGTAGCAAGCAATGAAATAGCAAATAACTTTTTCATAATGGAAGTTTATGCGGGTAAGCTACTAATAATTTTAATTTCATCCCGTCCGTCAAGCCTTTTTCAATAGCTGTTTATTTGTTAATGACAGAGGGTGAAGCAGTTCTTACAAACCGGCTTCCGTAAGCCAATGACCTGGCCCCGCCGGGCCAACTGCCAAAATTGCGAAAACCAATAGGGCTATGCGGATTAAACCCACCATATTGCATGTTATGTTCATAATAGCCTCCGCCCCTGAAGCCAAACCCTGCTGTTTCCGTGCTGCCCCTGGGCCAATCAGCGTTAGAGGCAAATCCATACGGCGCCAACAAACCATCACCGTGGGTTCCTTTAAAAACCCTCCCAACAGAATCGCCGATAGTTATACACCGTTCCCATAAACTGCCGGCAAGATCCATTACCCAATAATACGACGCGCCAAATTGCTCACGGTTACCGTCATTCAGCCCGCTTTCCTGCAGGTTGTGCAATAACATCAGTTCATCATTAATATTCACTACGCGCTGAAGTTTGTCTTTGTTATCGGTGTTCCAGGGAAATTCATGGGGTATTGGCTGCAAGGGCCCGCGGCAGGCCTTTTCAAATTCCAGTTCTGTCATTGGCCTCAAACAGGCCCAGTCTGCATAAGCACAGGCATCATCCCAGCTAAAAAAATTACAGGGGCGACGGGGAGAGCTTGCAGTATATTTTCCATTTTCAAAATGAATGGTGCCGCGGAACGTATAATATTGTCTGTCGCCAAAATTTGCTCTTGAGGCTGTAGCAGCATTAGAAATGCAATTCAAAAAGTCGGCATACTGTCCCTGTGTTGTTTCATATTTCATTATATAAAAAGCCTGGAAACCTTTCGGAAAGGAAGCGGGGATAATTCCTTTCTGATCACCCTGGTAAATAAGGGTTTTGCTGTTGTAATATAATTTGCCCTTTTCTTTTCCAACAGGAATGGGTTCACTCTCTGAATTGATCTTCCATAACCCGCCGGGCCTTCCATTTTCGTCTGCCGTGAACAAGGCATAATTATTCCATGCAGCAGCGGTATCTGCTTCCCCCAGTGTAAATGGAGCTTCCGGTATCTGAACCATTTCTATGCCGTACACATTTAACAAGCGGCTGTTCGGGTTGAAATCAGGTTCATGAAAAATGGCTGTATCCAACAATAATTCTATTGTCCACCTGATATTGCCCCGATACTTTGAAGAAGGATAAATAAAGACACCCGTGCGATCGCCGGGAATTTCAAACACAGGCGCCGGTGAACCAGCGTTGTGATTTTGTAAAAGACGGTGACCGGAAGCCATCAGCAAGGCATGACGATACTGGGTGTTTTGTGGCGGTGTAACATATTTAAGGAAGATCCATACTGCATCATAATTTTTTTCGTTGCGCCAGCTATTGTTCCAGGTAATAGTGCATTTCAGTTTATACACATCTTGTCTGTTGGCATTCCATTCAATTCCTTCGATTTCCAGGTCTGAAGCAAAAGCACAGGAAACAAAGACGATCATGGGCAATAACAGTAAGGACAGGGAGCGCATAGTAAAACGGTTTTGTTTTACTAAATGTATATCAGTATGAGTTTATGCAGAAACCGCCTGTAAAATAAAAGAACCTCTATTGGTGGTCAGCATTAAGAACCGCATGACCATTAATGAAGATTTGTGTCGGATATCGCATCCCGTTTTTCCCTGGATTTCAATAGCACAATAGCCAGTATAATTACCCAAAGCAGGAAAGCGCCAATATTAACACGTTCCCATACTCCCATCCGGGGAGTGGGTAAATTTGCCTGCAGCCGCGGCGCATCAAAACTTGTAAAGGCGCCAAATACAAGCAGAATTATAAAAGTTACAATTGAATAGAGACGGAATCGATTTTCAAATGCTGCTGCTCCAAATCCAATAGCTGACAGCATAAGCAAAACCGTTATCACAGTAAAAACAATATGCATGGTATCGGTTAACGTTCCGCCGCCGGCTGCCAAAACATCACGCAAATGCATCGGCGGCCAGAAAAGACCAATAATACCATAGGTAAAAAGCAAACTTCCCGTTATACGCAGCGAACGATTTTTGTTTGCCGATTGCCAAATCCCGCAACCAAACGCGGCGACAAGCAGGCAATACAAAATTCCCGGCAAAATCCATAGCGATCTTGTTGGAGAATCTATTGCTGACAATTCGCTTACCGTTTGCGCCGTAATACTATAACCAGGGAACCGGGTTGGTACATAAATATTCATGGCAATGTATAACAGGGAAGAAAAGATGCCACAGGTCAATAAAAGTTTTCGTGCTTTATGGCTGCCATGCCTGGTGCTCGCTGCCAGGATTTTACTTTCTTTCGGTCTGGCCGGGGTGATGGACGTATGCATAAAAAAATTTTGAGTACAGAATCAAATCACACCTGTAACAGGAAAAATAGCTATAGTAAGTTCAGCGATAGATTTCAATTATATAATGACAGATGTCAATACATTCAATGATTGATATCAAAAAGTTTACCGGAGCGTCGCGAACAATGAACTCCATGGAAATTCGAGTGACTCTTACCGTAAGGTTTGCAATATGCATGAAGGGCAAAATAAAGATCATACATTATTGCCCGTGGTTCGGTTAGTAGCGTTAAAAATTTTTACCTTCATTTGATGAACTGTATGAAGCTCACCCCAATTTTCATAATATGTTTATTGAGTATCCCAGCTACAGCCCAGGTGAGCTGGTATAAATGCTTCTCCGGCAAAATTGATAAATATGATGTAACCGTTCATTTGCATCAACGGGCACATCAATACACGGGTTATTATTATTATAACAGTACTCAACAACCTGTTTTTTTCATTGGTGAAGATTCAACTACAGACGGAACAGTAAAGCTCACTGTTTTTGTACCAGGCGGGCAAACAGAAGAAAATTTTGCATTTTCTATTAACGGAAACAGCTGTACCGGAAACTGGACGAATTCAACAGGTAAAACTTTAAGTTTTTCAGCTAATGAGATCACCCAAACACCTGTGTGGGATTATATATTTACCAAAGGTTCTGTTCAATTAAGGCCAAAGTTGAAAAATTCACCGGTAGCCGGTTATGAAGCCGCGTCAGTTTGGCCCGATGGGAATACAGAGCAAATGCTTTTCCTGAAAAAAACAATCAATGAATGGTTTGCCAAAGACACCTCAGCAACGGATATCGGGCAGCTATTTTTGAAAAGGAAAAAAGAATTTTTTGAGGGCTATCTTTCAGACAATAAAAATGTGGCCGACTCTGAGCTGGTAGATGCGTATAGTTTTAACATGGAAGAGATACAAACAATCAATATTGCCTATCAATCAACTGAATTATTAACCCTTGCTAATTCATCTTATAGTTATACCGGAGGAGCGCATGGCAATTATGCAACCGGTTATATGTCTATCGACATGGCGAAAAATAAAAAATTATCGCTTGATGATATTTTATCGGCATCGGGTAAAAGCCAGCTAAGAAGATTGCTGGAAAAATATTTCAGAAGGGAATACAATGTAAAAGATAATGAAGCATTAACGGAAGGCGGCTTGTTTGAAAACAAGATCGAGCCGAATAAAAACTTTTTTATTACAGGAAAAAGTATTGGTTTTAGTTATGCGCCTTATGAAATAGGACCTTATGCACTAGGGGAAATTGTGATATTTATTCCATTAAATGAATTGAAAGTTTACATGCGAACTGATTTTAAAAACCTGGTTACTATCGATTAAAAGCTTAACAAATTTCTTCTGCCCTGCCGATCATTCCCTGTTGATATCCTGTGTGTTTAATGAGAAGTTTTAAACATTGCTGACTATTCTTCCACATTGCATATCTCCCGTTCAGACAAATCTTATTTTTACCCGGCCTAAATAAAAAATAATGAAAAAAGATAAGCATCAGTTTTTACAATATACCCTCACAACAGATATTTATAAAGCAGACCTGAAGCAGCATCTATCCAAAAACCTTCTTCCTGAAATGGATGCAATCTATGCCAGGGTAACCCGCAACGACAAAAATGTGGTTGTAACACTGCTTGAACTGATCAGGAAACATCCGGAAGTTCCCCAGTTCAAAAACTTCCTTAGTTCATATTATGCGCTCCGTGGGGAAAGAGAAAAAGCGTTTGAAACAAATAATCAACTTCTAAAACAATTTCCTGATTATCTCTATGCCTTACTGAACCAGGCTAATTTTTATCTTGCTGCAGACGAGCCGGAAAAAGTACCTGGCATTTTAGGAACCACCCTGGAGTTGAGTGACCTTTACCCGGAAAGAAAAATATTTCATCATGAGGAGTATTTTAATTTCTATGAAACTGTAGGAAGATATTATTGCCATATACATGAACCGGAAAAAGCAGAAGCTATCCTGGAAAACCTGAACGAGGTAGCAGACCTGCTGAATGATGACAGGGAATTTGAAAATCTTGAGGATCTTCTTTTTGGCCTGAAGCTTCAAAATGAGTACCAGGGATCCTTTAAAAACAATAAGGAAAGAACGGAGCCCACGCTGCCCCAGGTAACAGAACCCCCGGTGTTTCATTACCCGCAAATAAACTGGTTGTATCAATATGGCATGAATGAATTGCCTGATAAAAAAATCCACGAGATACTGTCGCTTGAAAAAGAATTCCTGCGTACAGATCTTGAAACTGTAATATTTGATGCCATAAAACGCTATGATCACTTCGATGATTATGAGTCGGATATTAATGTATATGATTTCTGCCTGCATGCATTATACCTGTTGAAAGAAATAAAAGCAGAAGAAAGTTTACCGGTTGTTCTTGAATTGTTGCGGCAGCCTGAAGCATTGCTGGACCTTTATCTTATGGATTCACTTATAGATAATATCTGGCAGGTATTATACACATTGGGAATAAACCGGGTGGATAAGCTGGCAGACTTTTTAAAAGAACCGTTGAACCACACTTTTGCCCGCTCGGAAATATCCGTTGCATTAACGCAAATATTATTGCACCACCCGGAAAAAAGGAAAGAAATTACCAGTTTATATAAAGAAGTTATAAACTTTTATATCAGCAATAAAACAGATGAAACCATTGCAGATGATTCTGTAACCGGCTTAATGATCGGAGATATCATTGAGTTTAATGGAAAAGAATTATTGCCTGAGATACAAAGATTGTATGATGAGGACCTCGTGGATGAATCTATGGCCGGCAGTCTGCAGGAGATTATAACGGAGCTTAATAAAATACCCGCCGGTGAAACAGCCGAAAGGCATAAAAAGTCCATACAGGACTATTTTGAAATTGCGTCAGAATTCACACTTGTCATGAACGATGAGGAAAAAGACGAATTGGAAGAGGAAGATGAATTGTATGACGATTGGGAAGAAATGGATGAAGATGATACGGATTATTTTTATTCTGGCGATAAGCCATTCGTACGAGAAATGCCAAAAGTTGGGCGCAATGAACCCTGTCCCTGCGGCAGTGGAAAAAAATATAAAAATTGCCACGGAATAGATTGAATAAATAGGTCACTGGTTAAACTATGAGGGTGTTCAATGCCAGAATAAATGCCATTGCTGCAGGCTCGACAATAAAGCCTACTCAAAAACATCCAATTTTAGTTGCATAGACAACTTTTATTAATTTTGGATCTCAACTTTTAATATGCAGGAAGCTTATATCGTTGCCGGATTCAGAACAGCAGTTGCCAAAAGTAAAAGAGGCGGATTCAGGTTTTACAGGCCAGATGATCTTGCTATTGATGTGATAAAAGGGTTGATGGCGTCTGTGCCTCAACTCGAGGCAAAACGGGTGGATGATGTAATTGTCGGGAATGCAGTGCCCGAAGCGGAACAGGGCCTGCAGGTTGGAAGAATTATTGCTGCAAGAGCCCTGGGTTTTGAAGTGCCGGGCGCCACGGTGAACCGTTATTGCGCCAGCGGCCTCGAAACTATTGCTATTGCTACCGCTAAAATAAGAACCGGCATGGCTGACTGCATTATTGCCGGCGGTACAGAAAGCATGAGCCTCGTTCCCACCGCAGGCTGGAAAACAGTTCCGGCTTATTCCATCGCGAAAGACGAACCCGACTATTACCTGAGTATGGGCCTGACTGCCGAAGCTGTTGCCAAAGAGTATAATATCAGCCGGGAAGACCAGGATGCATTTGCATTGAAATCCCATCAGAAAGCAAAAAAGGCCATTGACGAAGGTTATTTTAAAACCGGTATTTTGCCTATAAACATCGAACAGGTTTATATAGATGAAAAGAACAGGCGCAAGACAAAAAACTATAGTGTTGATACGGATGAAGGGGTCCGTGCAGATACCACGATGGAAGCCTTGGCTAAGCTGAAACCTGCTTTTGCGCAAAATGGAAGCGTGACTGCAGGCAATTCTTCACAGACAAGTGACGGCGCCGCTTTTGTGATCGTGATGAGTGAAAGAATGATCAACGAGCTTGGATTGAAACCAATTGGCCGCCTGGTAAATTGTGTTTCTGCGGGTGTGCATCCCCGGATAATGGGCATTGGCCCGGTTGCGGCTGTGCCGAAAGTTTTGAAGCAAGCCAATATGAATTTGGGCGATATTGATCTCATCGAATTGAACGAAGCTTTTGCGTCGCAGGCACTGGCTGTAATAAGAACATTGGAGTTTAACCCTGACATAGTAAATATTAATGGCGGCGCCATTGCGCTCGGCCACCCGCTGGGCTGCACCGGCTGCAAACTGACTGTACAGATACTAAATGATATGAAACGCCTCGGCAAAAAATATGGAATGGTTACCGCTTGTGTTGGCGGCGGCCAGGGCATTGCCGGAATCATTGAAAATATTGCTTAGAAAGTTTATCCGCCTGTTAACCACATAAAAATTATCTGCTTTAGGCAAAAGCAATATGCTTTCTATTGCTTTTTGTCTATACAAAACTGCCCTCCTCAATACTTCTTCACCCCTTCACACATTCTTTAATGGTGAATTTCAAAATTTTCGTCAAGTTATTTAACCGTCTATCAATTCAATTATCCCTCAAGTTTTTTAATAACGTGTTGATTATCAATAATTATAATTTCATAAGATACTTTTTATTATTTATTACTAAAAATAAACTGGTACTATATTTTGCATAGTACTAAAAATTTACCTTTATCTTTGTATCGTCAATTAGTAAAAAAACAATTAAAAAATAAATTTTATGAGAACTGAATTTGTTAACCTGTTTAGAGACTTGAATAGGTCAGAAATGGAAAACTTAACCGGGGATAGTAAAAAAACGCTCGCAAGCCCGGCGCATATTGAAAACGCAAAACCTGTTTTTACAGCAGCCAATTTGTGGAATATTCATAACATGAAAAGAACCAGGGAACCGAGAAAGACTTTTATTTCTTAATTCCACACAAATAAAATGTCAATTCAAAAAAATTTTAAATCAGATTTTATGAGAACAGAATTTATTAAACTGTTTGCAGAATTAAATGCATCGGAATTAGAAAACTTAACCAGGATAGTAAAAGAAACCACAACCGCTCCTACTCATGCTGATAGCGCAAAACCTATTTTCACAGCAGCAAACTTGTGGAATATTCATAACATGAGAAACAGCAGGTCAATCAGGAAGGCTTTTATTCCTTAAACATCATAAACGATCAAATTTCCAGCGTAAGTCTCTGCAAAAAATTGTGGCATGCTTACGCTGGTTTCATTTAGGTCAAACAGAGATATTGATATCAAAAACACTTTCTTAATTTCACGCGGTCATTGTCACTTTTATCCTGTTTGCCATGGCCAATACAATTGCACAAAAACTAAAGATCAAGGAAGGATTTACATTACTCCCGCTTCATGCACCGGAAAATTTTGAAGATCAACTCAATCCACTTCCTGCAGGCGTAAAGATCCTTTCCAATGCAAAAAAATTTAACCAGGTACATTGGTTTGTACTGAATAAAGCGCAGTTGGAAAAAGAGGTTGACAAAGTCTTAAAACTTGTACAGGAAGATGTATTGTGCTGGATATATTATCCGAAAGGGAGTTCCAAAATCCAGACAGATCTTACCCGCGACAACGGTTGGGATAAACTGCTTGAGCATAAAGAACTGCAATGGATAAGCTTAATATCTTTTGATGAAACCTGGTCAACCTTTGGTTTCAGGAAGAAAACAGCATCAGATAAGGCCAGGGAAGCAAAACCGAAAGAGCGCGAGATCTTTAATTATATCAATGCTGAAAAGAAAGAGATCCGCCTGCCTGATGACCTTGCAACAGCCTTAAAGAAAAACAAACCGGAAACAGCTTTCTTCAATACATTATCCTTTACCAATAAAAAGGAATACGTGGAGTGGATAATAACAGCCAAACGCGAAGAAACAAGAAAGCAACGGATAGAAGGCACTATTGAACGATTAGGCAAAGAATGGAAGAACCCGAGAAATATATAAAAAAGAGTGGCTCAGTCTGCGAGACTGAGCCACTCTTTTTTATCACAGGCAAACTTCTGCAGGTAAATATTTAGCGATCAAATTTTCATAATAAGGCCTCAACTCCGAAACAACCGGCGGTTTCGGGCTTTTTGAATAAAGGTCGTAAGGATTAAATTTCCTTACCCAGTCAAACATCTCGCGGTCGTGGTCATCGAGCAAATGGTCGTAAGCATTTTCCCGGTGCTGTGCGTAGAATGAATGATAACGAATCATATACAGTGAAGGCTCCGGCATATAATCCTTTACCATCTGGTAAAGATATTCATCATGTCCCCAGCTCATATGCACATTTTTTAGTCCGCAACCATGTTCATATACACCGTATTTAGTACTATAACGTTCATCCTCACTGTCAGGATTTGATGCAAAAAATTCAGGATAAACGATTTTATCTGAATGCGCGCATCCAACGGGAAAAGTATCTCCTACTACTGCCCATTGCGGTTCACCAAACAGGCAAAGTACTTTACCCATATCATGAATAAAACCTGTTAAGACAAACCAGTCAGGATGCCCATCGGCTCGTATAGCTTCCGCTGTTTGTAAAAGATGCTGCAATTGATCCAGTTCAATATCCGGATCTGAATCATCTACCAGTGTATTTAAATATTCCATGGCTTCCCATACCGGCATCTTTTTCCGGTTAAATTGCAGGAATTCATCCCGCTTTTCCATCACAAAATCATAAGTCTGGTATTTATGATTCAACCGGTAGAATTCACGTACGGTATCTCTTTGCGGATTATCGTAATTGCGAAATTCCTCTTTTGATTTCGCAGGTTTACCTTCTTCAGGATAACGGGCAAGCACATCGTCTTCCCATTCTTCAATACTTTGTAATGGATTGATCTCTTCTTTGGAAAAAGCGGCAGCATTCATAGAATTGTTTTTTAGCTGATAAAAGTACTTTTTTTAACCTGTTTTGAAAAATCTCTGTTGTCCTCCTTTACCAAAACACTGTGTATAATGCAGCTAAAATGCCGATGATAATTACTGAGCCCACTATAAATGATGGCGAACAACGGAACATAGTTGTATCAATGACCAGCGCCTTGGGATTGTCCTTTGTTTTTCTATCTGTAAGACTGATCATAATCATCAGCAAAACAATTATCACAAACACTATTGTCATACGATCTAAAAAAGGATAGTCAGGAAAAGCGCCGTTTGTCCATACCGGCAAAAATTTTAATACAGTTGAAAGCGGAATCGTAAGCAATGCTGCGGTTAACGCAGCGGCTGAGTTGGTTCGTTTCCAGAAAAATCCCAATAAAAAAATAGCCAGTACACCCGGCGAGATAAAGCCAACATATTCCTGTATGAACTGGTACGCCTGGTCGAGATTTTTTAATGCAGGTGCAACAATACCAGCCAGTAACATGGCGACAATTACTGAAATGCGCCCTGTTAACACCAGTTGTCTTTCTGTAGCGTCTTTCTTAAAATATTTTTTATAGATGTCTAAAGAAAAGATCGTTGAGATACTGTTAGCCTTGCCTGCCAGTGACGCCACTATCGCCGCCGTTAATGCTGCAAACGCAAGGCCCTTTAAACCATCAGGCAATAAATTCATTAAGGTAGGATAAGACTGATCCGGCTTGATAACGCCATTGCTCATCATTTCCTGTTGAAACAACCCGTTCTCATGCATAACAAACATGGTGATCCCCGGAATAACAACGATAACCGGTATCAGAAGCTTAAGAAAAGCCGCAAATAAAATTCCTGCTCTCGCTGTCGGGAGATTGGCGCCCAGTGCCCGTTGTGTGATGTATTGATTGCAACCCCAGTAATTAAGATTGTTGATCCACATACCGCCGATCAGTACTGATAAGCCCGGTAAATCTTTATAATACGGGTTTGATTTATCGAATATCATATGAAAATGAGAAGGCGCTTTATCGTAAATGATACCCAGGCCTTTTACAACGTCTTTTCCAAAACCAAAATGTGTTGATACAAGATTGAGGGCAAGAAATGTTGTAACCAGGCCGCCCATGATTAAAACCAGTACCTGCACCACATCGGTATAGCCAATCACTTTCATGCCGCCAAGTGTTACGATGATCGAAAAAACACCAAGGCCTGTCATACACCAGCCAAAACTTATTCCTGAGAGGGAATTTACAGCAAGGGCGCCGAGATAAATGATCGAGGTAAGATTAACGAATACATACACCAGCAACCAGAATATGGCCATAATGGTGCTTACCTTATCATTATACCTTCTCGCCAAAAATTGCGGCATGGTATATATCTTATTCTTCAGGTAAACAGGAATGAAAAATATGGCGACGATGATCAATGTTGCCGAGGCCATCCACTCATAAGTGGAAATGGCAAGTCCTAAAGCAAACCCTGAACCCGACATGCCGATGAAATGTTCTGCAGAAATGTTGGAAGCAATAAGAGAAGCGCCGATCGCCCACCAGGTTAAGGAACCTTCAGCCAAAAAGAAATCCTTGGAATCTAACTGTGCAGATTTCTTTTTATGATATACCCAATATCCATATACAGCAACAACAATAAAATAAATTAAAAAGACTATGTAATCCGGCGTTTTTAAATGATTCATGTAGCAGCTTTGATAAATGAGGCAGGAAAATAAATAAATTTTTCATAGCAGGCGTTGGTTTATCGAAGCACAACCGTTCCTCATTAGCTCTCCAATAAAGAATTTTCTATAAGAGCGTGTCAACATCAGCTGTTATTAATAGACTTTTTGGAAAAGCCTGGGCTGAAGCGCCCGACAAGGCATTTTTATTTGAAAATGAGCAGTCGGGGAGTCCGACAAGGCATTTTGCGTGGGAAAATCTGGCGTCGGAGTGCCCGGGAAGTCATTTGCATTTAAAAATGAGCTGTCGGAGAGCTCAGGAAGGTATTTTGCGGGAAAAAGTTTAGTATTGGGGAGTTTCGGAAAGTGATTTTTGCGGGAAAGCGCTGCAGCGCTTTAAGCCGCCATGAAAATATATAGCACAAGTGTTGCGATCTGCATCAAGTGCGGGGCAGGTTTCACGAAGATGCCATAGAATACAAACTGCTCGTCACCAAATAAATTCTAAACCGCAGTTTTAGAAAATAAAAGAAAGCAAAAAGGGCTGCATTGCGCAACCCTTTTTTATTTCACTTTTTATAACAAATCCAGCCTATTTTTCTAACCATGTTTTTGTGCTGAACAAATCCTGGTTGTTCGTAGCAGAAAGCCAGTTATCAAAATTGTAATCCTGTTCTGAGATAGGGAATGTATAACGGTGATAGATACCGTAGTTACTTTCCCAGTAGGTATTATTATTCGGGTCAGTTGGAAGTTCTCCGCCGGTACGCCTTAATAATGTCCATACATCCCATGGCTGCCTGAAGCCATCAATCCACATCTGCGCATAGATCTTCTTCAATGAATTTGCAGGGCTTTCGCTTTCATAAGCCACTTTAGCATTTGATAAAAGTGCGCTTAATTCCGCTTCTGACGGTAAGGCAGCAGGTTTATTTACTACCCATTTCGGACAATTCATCGCAATAGAATACCAGAAGTTGCAGGAAGTTTTTACACCGGCTTCATACTCTGCTTTGGCAGTTGCACTGTTGGCTGCAACACCAAGACCACGGTTATATATTTCAGCTTTCAACAAATGCACCGCTGATGCCGTCATCATCAGTTCAGGTATATAGGTCCTGTCTTTGAAATAATAATTGATAGGAGAATAAATACAACCGGCACCTTTGTTTGCCCAGTCATTATCTCTGGAATCATTATAAGGGTCGCCGCCCTCAGATGGCGTGGTCAATGTAGGGTTTTGCGGATAAGGTACCCATTCACCTGCATTATTGCCTTCAAAGTAAATTTTACAACGGGGATCAAATATGCCGCTGCCATCTTTATCGTCATTATCTGACATATAATGCCACATGGTAGTTCCCATACGGATATACTGGTTGGCAGAAAAAGACCATGCATGCATGTCAAATACCAAACCCGGAATGTTCGCAGGCCATAAACCGATATTTTCCCCATCTGCAAGAAGCGGTTTATTTAATGCCTCAGTGATCTGGCCACCGGCAAAATTCTGGTCTTTATCATACATAGAGACCGCATAACGCAGGCGAAGAGAATTCGCAAATTTTCTCCAGGTAGTTATATCATTATGCAGGAAAGTTTCAGAGCCGCCCAATGACACCTGTGACGCATCATCTGAGAAATTATCCACTGCCCATTTCAGGTCGTTGATGCAAGATGGATAAATATCCTCCTGTTTATCATATGCGGGCCTGTAATAAGCTGCACCGTTTGTAGCAAGACCTGCATTGAAATAAGGCATATCACCAAAATTCTCCATCATTCTTAATGTTCTGAAAGCCCTCAGTGTTTTGGTCATTGCTGCTACGTTTGCCATATTAGCGCTGTTTGGATCAACAGCAATGAGCGAATCTATCAATTTGGAGTTCGCCAGCATTGCATAGTATGACTGCCACATTTCATTGGATGCATTTTCCATCCTGTAGCCGGAGCTTGCATACTGTGTTGTTTGCTGCGTAACCTCGTAAATAAATGAATGGTAGGTAGCTTGTTCCTGCCAGCTTATCTGTAAAGAACTTACCATGCTGTTAAACAGGTCGCCAACAGAGGCTGTGCTGGGGTTGTTATAGGGCTTGTTCATTTCTTCAAACCCCTTGGTACAGGAGGATAGCGTGCCGCCCAGCGCCACCGCCATCATTCCATAAACTAAATATCGACTTTTCATGTGTATATTTTTTTTGTTTTAGCCACATGGAATTCGCCATAAAATTTTCATCAGTGGTTGGTATAATACCTCGAAAATTTTATGACTCATTTCATAATTCTTTTTTACTGTTTGTATAGAATGTTGTTATTACAGTTTCACTTTTACGGAGAAACCTAAAGAACGTGTACCCGGCATAGAGGCCCATTGTAATCCCTGCATATTACCAACACCGCTTACGCCTTCAGGATTCAGGTTATCAGGCAATGATTTGTAGAAGTAGAACAGGTCTCTTCCCACCAAAGCGATAGATAATCCCTGGAAGATCTTTGTCTTCTTTACAATGTTTGCCGGTATATCGTATGAAAGGTTTAATTCTCTTAATTTAATCCAGGTATTTTCAAATACTGCATTGCTACGTGGCATATCAATATTGGTCCATGACTGGTATTGACCTGCATACTTGAACATGTAATTCACAACATCAGTATTCTCTTTGCCATCAGCAAAAACGCCATCGAGTATTACACCATGATTAGCTGTAGTTCCGTCAGGATAAGTATAAGGTAACCCGCCGCCGTTTCTTTCCTTTAAAGTTTCAGGCGCTTTGCCTTCACCCATTGCAGTGGCGTAATCGAAAGAGTAGATATCACCGCCTAGTTTGAAATCAGTCAGCACGTAGAGAGAAAACCCTTTATAGCTAAATGTATTGGACAAGCCACCTGTAAGTTTCGGCGTAGCGTTGCCGATAGCAACCGGTTCTGCAGTAGTAACATATTTAGTACCCACCACTGAAGTGCCGGTATTGTCCATAATACGCTCAACCACTTTTTTACCGTTGAGGTAAGTGTAATCAGTGCCGTAAATCGTACCATAGTTATCTCCGACTTTCACATACATGGATACACCGGTTTTGGTACCGAACACCTGCCCCAGGAAATATTTATCTACACCTTCATCCAATGCGACAACCTTATTGGTATTATGTGCGCCATTAAATGAAAGATTCCATTGGAAATTCCGTGTCTTGACCGGTGTGGCATTGATTATAAATTCATAGCCTTTATTCAATAATTCGCCTGTATTGAATTTAACTGCACCTACGCCGGAAGACCAGGGAAGATTACCGTCAAGTATCTGGTCAGTCGACTTAATATTATAATAAGTAAAATCTACAGAAAGCCTGTTCTTAAAGAAAGCGAGCTGAGTGCCAAATTCATAAGATTGGGAACGCTGTGGTACCAAATCGGTTGACTGCAGTGTTGTCGGGAGATATCTTGTAGGTACACCGCCGAACACACCCGAACCATATACATACTTGGTCTTATAAGGATCTGTAGCATTTGCACTGCCGGCATAGGCAACTCTTACTTTACCAAAGCTTAACCAGTCTTTCACGCTACCCATGTCAAATGCATCGGTAAAAGCAAAACTTAAGCTGGCAGAAGGATAGAAGTATGAAGCTTCGTCGCTGGGAAGTGTAGACGCCCAGTCATTTCTGCCTGTTACCTGCAGGAACAGGTAGTTCCGGTAATTCAGGTCAAGCAAACCATATGCAGAATGAATTGCACTTTCCAGCTTATAATAAGTTGGCAGCCAGTTGATGTCTAATGTGGCAGTAGTATTACCTAAATAATAAAGGAAAGGATCTTTAAAAGGTCCTTTATTCCAGGCCCTTGAACCATTGAATTTATTATACCAGGAGCTTCCACCAACGCTGAAACTCGCATTTAAATCTCCAAGAATGTTATTCTTATGAGCAGTGGCAATAACTTCTGAAGTAAGGGTATAATCACGGTTCAGTTCATAACCATACTGGCCCTGGTATCCCGCAGCATCTACAGGTGTATATTTTGACTCAAACTCATTGGTGGCATAATTTACACCCGCCCTGGCCATAAGATTAAGCCATGGCAGAAAATCCGCACTAAGTTTGAGCGAGCCAATCATCATATCTCTTTTCAAAGTAGTGTTCTCTTCATACATATGCCAGTACATGTTGGTATAACTGCTGTACGGATAGGTTAAAGGATAAGTGGCGTTATTAAACATGTTTTTAGAGCCATCAGGATTTCTGAAGACATCTTTTTCAATATTGATATAATCCCCGGGCATACCATAAGAAAGGAATTTGGCAACACCATTATTATCGCCAATACTCGGTACATTTAACCGGTTATACCTTGTATAACCCGCTACAGTTTCAACCTTCATTTTTTGAGTAACCTGCAAAGAAGAACCCATATTAACTGTTGTCTGATCGAAATTACTGTTAGGTATGATGGCGGTATTATCTGTCCTGTTTAACGATACCCGTAAAGTTCCACCTTCGCCACCTGTAGAGAAGGATATATTATGAGATGTTGTATTGCCGGTACGGAAAAATGATTTTTCTATATCCTTTGTTGGAGAATAAGGCCTTGTTACGCCGTCCCACCAAATAACAGGTTGTCCTTCCATTTTAGCACCCCATGACAAACCAGCGCCGGGCCAGCTAAACAGGTCCCAAAAATTCTTTCCTCCCGGTAAAGGGCCGAACTGGGTAAATTTATCAGGTATGCCTGCACCAGACCAGGGAGCTTCTGCCGGATATCTTAAATTACCATCTGCATCTTTGGGGAGTTTGTCTGTGGCACTCCATAAACCAATAGCGCCACCGGAGCCATACTCATCCTGGAAATCCTGGAAGAGATAAGCTTTGTTCCACCTGGTTGAAAAATTATAATCAACACCTAAACCCGGCTTTTTGATACCTTTTTTTGTTGTGATCAATATCACCCCATTCGCACCACGGGCGCCATATAAAGCAGCAGCAGTAGGTCCCTTTAAAATATTGACATCTTCTACATCTTCGCTGTTGAAATAGTTTAAAGAACTGCCCCAGTCTGTTATGGCAGCGCCAAGATCAGGCTTGTCATAACTACCGGTTGTAATATTATAACCGGTACCATTGCTTTGCGCCACACCCATTTGCCCGTCAGACATCTGGATACCATCCACTACGATCAAAGGCTGGTTATTACCTAACAGGCTGTTGTTGCCACGGATAACAATACGCTGCGAACCGCCTTCAACACCATTTGGCACGGTAACATTAAGACCAGCCGATTTGCCTATTAAACCCTGGGCAATGTTTGGTGGGGAAGCCTTTGTAAGATTTTCCGAGCTTACCTTTTGCACCGAATAACCGATAGCCTTGGCTTCACGTTTGATACCAAGCGCCGTTACCACCACAGTGTTTAGCGTAACATCTGTAGCATTTAAAACTATTTCATCTGTGGATTGGTTTGCGACATTAATTTCCTTCGTCTCATAACCAACGAAGCTAAAAACCAATGTTGCATTCTCTGTAACATTAATGGTAAACTTACCTTGACCATTAGTTAATGTTCCATTTTTAGTCCCTTTTTCTATGACCGAAACGCCAGAAAGCAGGTCTGTACTGCTTCTTACAACCCCGGAAACAGTTTGAGTGGCCTGCGAAAATGCATGTGGGCTAATGAACATGCAAATAAATGCCAGCATCAAAAAGCGGGTAGCTGTTTTTCTCATTCTTGTTGTTTTAATTTTAAAAAATAAATATTTAATAATCAGTGGTAAAAATGTTTATACGCTAAAATGGCTTATCAAAAAGCATTGATCAACTGTTATTCTCTCGTCTTCTTTTAAAAATGCATACTGCTGTTAGTAATTTTTGCCTGCTGTCTACATGCATTCTTTGATTTAATGTCATATCTGTATTCAATCGTTAGTTTAGAAAGCCATGCCTGTGCAATTAATCAGCAGTTACTCTCGGTTTTATAATATTTTTCTTTATATAGTCTTTGCTTAAATTTTCTATTACCAGGCAGGCAGCACCCATTAATCCTGCATTGCCGCCAAGTTTCGACAACTGCACAACGGTATTTGCAGCAAGGCGGGGAATGCAGTGCACATTCAATGCCTGCTGTAATGGCGCCAGCCATAATTTACCGGCAGCAACTCCCCTGCCGCTTAATATTATCTGCCCGGGATTAATAATGTGAATAAGAATAGCCACACCCCTGCCTATGTTGTAAGCAGTATCTGATAACAATTCCACGGCAAATTTGTCGCCCTTAACTGCAGCAGACATCACGCTGTTTACCGCATCTTCTATCCGGTTTAATGACAGGCTTTTTAAATTTGTCGGCTTGCCATCACGTATGCCCTTCATTGCGTTTTCAACCATTGTGTATAGGGAAGCTTCTGTTTCAAGGCAACCGTTTTTGCCGCAACTGCATATTTTATCGTTAGCAAACAGCGTCATATGACTGAACTCGCCCGCAAAGCCATCATCTCCCCTGAACAATTTTCCGTTGATTATCATTCCTAAACCGATTCCCCAGCTAAGGTTTATAACCATGGCGTTCCTGTAATTACGGGCTATGCCCATGCGCAATTCAGCGAGCGCTATAAGGCTTGAGTCATTATCAATAAAAACCGGGATGCCGATCGCATCAGCCAGGTAGTTCACCAGGGAATCCTTGGGTGATTTGAGCAGTGAATAGTTAATGCCCTTTTCGGCATCTATAAAACCGGGCATGCCTATGCCTATGCCGGCAAACTTATCTGCAGGGATACGGCTTTTTTCAATAAACTGCCGGATGAAATCAGCCAGTATTTGCGGAGCATCGGGATTATCTTTTAAAAGCAGTTCAATCGTTTCTGTTTCACCAATAACCTGGTTTTTAGCATTTATAATAGCAATACTGGTTATGTATTGATCCATGGCCACTGCGACTATATAGGTAATGCCATCCTTAAGAGAATACATTTGAGGTCTTCGGCCACCTGTTGAATGTGCATAGCCATTTTCGATAACATAGTCATCCTCAATTAATTCGTTCAGGATCTTAGTAACCAGGGGCAGGCTTTTATTCGTTAAAGCACTCAGTTCTGCAGCCGAAAGTTCGCCTCCAAAAAAGAGTTCTTTTACAATTTCCTTCTTATAAGCAACAATCTTCTTCAAAAATTTGATTTGATAAATTTTGCGGCAAAATAACAGGATATTTCATTTTAACAAAAAACTTTTATAAAAATTTTAAAAAGATATGTCAAGAAATTAAAAAATATATCTTAAAAAAATAATTACCTATTTGATAATGAAGGCTTAAAAAAAACTTACGGCAAGAAAAAAATTTTTTTGAAATAGATTGATGAGAGATTTGTAGAAGATACTCGAGGACTTCCCGGAAAAGAGTCAAAGTTGCGTGCTGCAATTTACTCAACCGCATATAGATGCATGTTCCTTTTGCTTTGATCGACTAATGGACTATCGACTGTCCACTGTGGACTATCAACTGTTCACATATGTCAACAATTTTAAGAAATTTCTGCACGGCCGGAGCGTAGCTTAGCGCCCCATGAAGCTTTATCTCTTAGCAATCGCCCCGGTCTTTTTTTCTCTTTCTCTGTCTGCCCAGCCAGCTTTAGATGATACCGTTTACTCAAAGGTTACAACGAAACAGGCAAGGGAACAGCGTTATAAATACCTTGTTGACACCACGATTAAACAATACCTCGAAGATCCTTTAAACGAGGAAAATGAGGGCGAATGGAATGATGCTTTGTGGTCAATGGAATTACTGCAATACAAGGATGACTATACCAGGCAAAAATTAATGGTTGCCTGGAGCAAGGCAGAGCAGCTATCAGATTATTTCCAGAAAAACCTGCTGGAAACAACCTATTCTTTATATGTAAAGGAATTTAAAGCGCAGGCGCTGCAACTAATGAAGCAAACAAAATCAGCCGGAATTTTTATTCGTTGCGCCGAATACGTATTGAGAGCAGACCCCGTCAATGGAAAAACAACGGTCGCTGCCCTTATAAACCAGAAATTCCCACGAGATACAAGTATTGGCATTCAAATTTTAAAAAGCCGTATCACTGCAAAAAAAAACCAGCTATTGCCGCCATTAAGTGATCTCTTTAGCAATAAGTTCTTAACTGGTCAAACCGTTATCTATAGCCTTCAAAGAAGTAACCGGGATTATGCCGGCCTTGTGATTGTCCGCAGACCTGACGGCGCCTTCGTTAAAGATTCGTCCGGCAATTATTTTCATACGGCACAATTGGCAAGGGCCCTTGCTGATTACCCGTTTTACATTACCAATGGCAACACACCGCAAGGCATATTGCGTTTCAGTGGTTTTGATGTATCCAGGCTTTTATATATCGGGCCCACAACAAATCTTCAGCTACAGTTGCCTTATGAAGCTGCGCCGGCTGCATTTTTTGGTGACAGTACGCTTACTTATATGCCCTGGTATAAAACCATGTATGCCTCTTTATTGCCCGCCTCATGGAAAAATTACGACCGTATTTATGAGAGTTTTTATGCGGGCGCTATAGGAAGAAGCGCCGTGATCATGCATGGCACTACCATTGATCCCGCATTTTATAAAACAGAGACATACTACCCGCAAACGCCATCACTTGGATGCTTATGCAGCTATGAAGAATGGAATGATTCAGGATACCGTACCAGCAGTAATCAGCAAAAAATTGTAAGTGTACTCGATAGCATTGGAAGCAGTAATGGTTATGTAGTTGTAATTGATATCGACAATAAACAAAGGGAAGTAAAGATTGAAGAGGTACAATCTTTACTGGATAACTTAAATAACCGATAGACTTGTTGCTTACAGCGTTAAACTACCAACTTTTTATACTACTGTTAAGTTAAGTGGAGTTGTTAGTTGTCAGTGGTGAATGGTGGGTAATTGCGCTGACCATGGGGTTCACTCACAATTGACTACTCACAACTCACCACAATTACGACAACCTGCAATTAACATAACACTACTTCTTTATAATCGAATTTTTCAATTGTCCGTAAGTAGGTATTTGCTGCATGATCTGAGCCCTTATTTGGGTAATCATATAAATCTCTGCCTGGTAAAATTCAAATGCAGTTACAGCGTTGGTGGAAGCTTTTATTTTTTCGTAATAATCTTCAAGCATCTTTTCCTGGTCATCCCGGTTTGCAAAATATGCCATTGCCAGGGAGTCGGCAACTGCAGGACTCATATTGCTGTATGACTGCGCGGTACGCTCATATAATCTTATCCTGTATTTAGCGGTTTCTTTATTGTTCTGCTGGTAGTCATCATAGATCTTCCAGAAAGTTGCAGAATCCTTAGCGCTAACGGAAACGAGTTTTGCCATAGCTTCTTTCTTTTGAACACCCAGTAAATTAACCAGGGCCTCTGTTTCGGCATCAGATGTTTGAGAATAAGCAGCGAGTGTGGTAAAGGCAAAAAATGTTGCTATTAAAATGATTTTTATTTTCATAAACTTATTTTGCGAAAGAACGCCAATTATCACTGAAAAAAGAAATATTCAAGATGTTTTACGGTTAAATGCAGTGTAATGAATTGATAGGTGATAGCTCATGGCCAATAGCATTAACCTGACAAATCAGAAGTTCTACATTCGAACTCCCAAGCATCTACTCGACCACCTTTATTAAAAAATAACTACATTTCATATGACTATTACTTATATCAGTAAAATATAGGTCCATGGATCTTAAAAAAATAACGATCGCAAAAATTATCTCCATATGTGCACTGCTAATTTTATGGAGTTGCAATAATACCACTAAATACCAGGAAATGCCTGACCGGACCAAACTGGCAACTGCATATTATAATACCGACGCTCAGTGGTATCTCGACAACATCCCTTTTTTTGAATGCTCGGATAAACAATTAGAGGAGGTTTATTATTACCGGTGGAAAATGTATAAAGCGCATATAAGGCGCGTAGCAGATAATGATTATGTGATAACGGAATTCATCAATCATGTTGCCTGGGACAGGGATCCTTACTGCACGATAAATGCCGCTTCTATGCATCATATTTATGAAGGAAGGTGGCTGAAAAATAGCCGTTATATGGACGGATACATCAACTACCTGTACCAGGATGGAGGCAATAACCGCAGGTATAGTGAAAGCGTTGCAGATGCAGCTTATGCCCGTTATCTCGTAAATGCAGACTCAGCTTTTCTTATAAAGCAGTTGGATAGCATGAAGCGCATGTACAATGAATGGGGTGATCATATCGACTCTTCTAAAGCTCTTTATTATATACCGGCAATGCCGGATGCCACTGAATATACAATTGCTTCCGTTGATGCGTCTAATGGCACTGCCGGGTTCGATAGCGGCGAAGCTTTTCGCCCAACCATTAACAGTTATATGTATGGCAATGCTTTGGCTATTGCCCGCGTTGCTGCTATGAAGGGTGATAAAGCAACCAGCGAAGAATATTTAAAAAAGGCAGCGGAATTAAAAGCAAATGTTGAACGTAATTTATGGAATGATTCGCTGCAGCATTTCACTGACAGGTTTAAACAGGATAATCAATATGTACATTACTGGAATTTTATACGGGGGCGCGAATTGGCAGGATTGATCCCATGGTATTTTAATTTACCAGCAGATAATTCAACATTTAATGCTGCATGGAAACATGCCACAGATACATCACAGTTGTCAGGTTCATACGGATTCCGGACCAATGAACCATCTTATCAATATTATTTCAAACAATTTGTTTTTTTCCAGGGGCAACGCGGCAGCCAGTGGAATGGCCCGAGCTGGCCTTACCAGACAAGCCAGGTATTAACAGGCATGGCAAACTTTTTAAATAATTATAACCAGGATGTCATTACAGCCTCTGATTATGTAAAATCATTGCGCCTTTTTGCACAACAACATTACCTGCCAAATGGCAAATTAAACCTGGTTGAAAATTATGACCCCAACCTGGGTGGCCCTATCGTGTATTATTACTGGAGTAATCATTATAATCATTCTTCTTTTAATAATCTCATTATTACAGGACTTTGCGGGATACGGCCTTCGGCAGGTGATACGCTTGTTATTAATCCGCTCGTTGATAATGCTATTGAATATTTCTGTTTGGACGGGATACCATATCATGGTCATAGCTTAACTGTTGTGTATGATAAAGATGGCAGCAGGTATAATCTCGGTAAAGGTTTGATTGTATTCATTGATGGAAAAATAGCTACATTATTGCACGAGGATAATAAAACCAAAGTGATCGTTGGAACGCCAATAAAAAACTATTATTCCAACCCGGAAAAAGACTATGCTTTAAATATCACACGAAAGGGTTATCCAATACCTTCTGCTTCTGTGAATTTAGTTCCCGACACTGCATTATACCAGGCAATTGACGGAAGGATATGGTATTTCCCCGAGATCACGAACCGCTGGACAACCCTCGGCTCAACTGCATCATCAGATTGGTATGCACTTGACTTTGGGCATAATCATACTATTTCCGGGATAAAAATTTATTTTATTGCAGACGGTGAAAATTTTGACGTTCCCGATTCTGCCGATATTGAATATGAAGGCAAAAGTAAATGGCTTCCCGTTGAACCAAAAGCACAGACGCCTCTTAAATTTATCGGCAATACGGTAAATGAAATCGTTTTTAGTAAGGTGACCGCCAATGCTATCCGGATAAACTTTAAACATACAAGAAAGCAGGTAGCTGTTTCAGAAATAGAATGTTATTAAATGAGGTAAACATAATACTTCTGCATTTTCGCATCCAAAAATGTATTCATCACCGGAAGCATCCATTGAGGAGCATCTATGCAGTATATACTGCAAACTGCTGTGCTTCCAGCTCAAATATGGCTTCAATCTCAACAGGAATATTGCCGGGCAAAGAGCCCATGCCCACAGCACTGCGCACACCAACGCCATTATCATCCCCCCAAACTTTTGCAAACAATTCGCTGCACCCGTTGATAACATAAGGATGCTTTTCAAAATCGGGTGTGCTCGCCACCATGCCCAATACTTTTATGACACGTTTGATATTGTTCAATGAGCCAAGATTTTTTTTAAGTGTTGCCAGGATAGCCAGCCCAACCTGTTGCGCAGCCAGTTTAGCATCATCAATATTTATCGTATCTGCCACGCGGCCTGTTATTAAAGTCTTATCAGGTAATAAAGGCCCGTGCCCTGATACATACACAAGGTTGCCTGCAATAAGAAAAGGTTTATACACACCCAGCGGTGTAGGGGCAGGTGGTAATTCTAAGTTTAATTGTTCGAAGCGTTCATCCGGGGTCATATTATTGGTTTAAATGTTTTAGATCTTATAATTGTAGATTGACGATTGCAGATTGCAGATTTTTCATTACTCGTTACTCATTTATTAGTCGTCATTTATTTTAATAATTTAATGTTCGATAATCAACAATCAATGCTTAATTATCATTTAAGGTTTTCAAATTGAGAATTGAATATTGAGCATTGCGTATTGAATATTTTCATCTTTATTTTCTGATCGCGAACGATTCCCTCACCAATTCCAAATTCCCAATTCCTTTTCTCATGGCTCATTATTCATCACTCGTCATTCATTATCCCCTGTTCACGTCATAAAAAAATTAAGCGCAAAAACACCGATCAATCCAATCACAGAAACAATGGTCTCCATTACTGTCCACGTCATAAAAGTGTCCTTCAATGACAAATTAAAATACTCTTTAAATAACCAGAATCCCCCGTCATTCACATGACCCAGGATCAAACTGCCGGCGCCGGTTGCCAACACCATCAAATTCGGATCAACACCTGAGGTTGCAATGATCGGAGCAATGATGCCTGCTGTGGTTAATCCTGCAACGGTTGCAGAACCGAGCGCAATGCGTATGACGGAGCTTATCGTCCATGCAGCTAATAATGGATGTACATGAAAATTATCAAGCATTGTTGCAATTTGTGTATTCATGCCGGTTTCCGTGAGAATTTGTTTCATGGCGCCGGCGCCGGCGATGATCAAAAGAATAAGAGAAATATCTTTCACCGATTCAAGAAGATGATTCATTAAAACAGTCATGGATCTTTTCCTTCTCAGGCCAAGGCTATACAATGCGTACAATACCGAAATGATCATGGCAATGGGAGGATCGCCAATGCCAATAAAAAATTTTGTGATCGCGTTTTGTTCAGCAACTAATTGCTGCAGCACGGTTGCAATGGCAATTAACAGCACGGGCAAAAATGTCGTGAACACACTGTTGAACAAACCCGGTAACTGCTCATCCGGCAGGTCTTTTGACGCAAAAGTATCAGGCGGTTTGTTGGTGTATTTTTTAAATGCCGGAGCAAACAAAGGCCCTGCAATTATTACAGCGGGAATGGCAATAGCAAATCCATATAGTAAGGTCAGGCCAAGGTCTGCATTGTATTGCTTCACCAAACCAGTTGGCGCCGGGTGTGGCGGTAAAAATCCATGCGTTACAGATAAGGCAGCCACCATAGGTAACCCAATATACACAACAGGTATATTATATCTTTTTGAAACGGTGATGATAAGCGGAACCATCAGCACAAAGCTTACATCAAAGAACAATGGAATGCCCACAATGAATGCTGTTAACACCATGGCCCACATAATATATTTTTTGCCGAATGCATCCACCAGGCTTGTCGTGATCTTTTGTGCAGCGCCGCTTTCAGCAATAAGCTTTCCAAGCATAGCGCCCATGCAAAGGATAATGGTAAGAGAGCCCAATATATTTCCGATACCTGTTTGCATAGCATTGCCGATCTTTTCAAGCGACATTCCATTACCTATACCCATCAATATGGAAACAACAAGAAAAGCAAGAAATGCATTCAGTTTGGACCAGGTGATTAAAAGAATCAGAATAATAATTCCGGCAAGCAGTATGATAAATGACATGTTGATTTAATAAATGATTAAAGATAAAGGCTTGTCAACACTGAATCAAGTTTTGTTTTGATTATTAAAGAGACTTGCCGTTCCAGCTCAATTTCGCTATAGTCGCAAAACTAATTTTTGCAGGATTGGCTCTGTCTCATCCGAAAAATTAAATTGCACTAAAGATTTTTTATCATTATTGTCCGGTTAACTTGGGCTAAAGCCCGTTGGGTAAGGGTTTCATTTATATAACCCCAGGCTTAAGCCTGGGGCTATTGAAGCAGCCCGCTTTAACCCAGGAAAAATATTTTAGTCGGACAACAATAATTTTTTATGGAAATTATTATAGTGCAGCCTGCGAATAGGAAAGAAATGGAAATATTAAAAGAATTCCTGGAACGACGCAACATAAAAAATCATGTTTTGAATGAGGAAAACAAAGAAGACTTTGTATTGGGGTTATTAATGCAGGAAACAGACTATGATAATGTAATCGATACAAATGAATTTATTAAACAGCTTCAGGAGAAATGAATATTGTTGTTACAAAAAAGTTCGCAAAAGATGTTGACAAAGAATTAAGCGAACAACAGAAACAACAACTTGCTCAGATACTTATTGTAATCACTGTATCTAAATCCCTTATTGCAATTCCCAAACTCAATAACTACTTCAATTGCGAAATACAGAAATCTCAAAATCAGCAATACTGTAAATGACCTTTTATAATTAACATAACCCTATTACCTGTTCATTTCAAACTATTATCTTTATCGCCTAAGCTTGCAATCATGAACAGAAGAAAATTTATTCAGAACACATCAGCAGTAACAGCAGGAGTAACCATTCTAAATTTTCCTGTATTTGGTAAAAATGCGCCCAGCAATAAAGTTGTATTGGCAGTAATGGGTGTAAATAGTCGCGGCAGTTACCTGGCCAAGAGTTTTTCAACATTGCCCAATGTTGAAGTGGCTTATATATGTGACGTCGAAGCAAAGGCTATTCAGAACGGCTTGGATGCCTTGAAGGATGCACCGCGCAAGCCAACCGTAGTAAAAGATATCCGCGAATTGGTAAAACAAAAAGATTTTGATGCATTATTGATAGCGGCGCCGGATCACTGGCATACACCTGCAGCGATTTTAGGCGTGAAAAACGGCAAGCATGTATATGTTGAAAAACCCTGCGGACAAAATGCGCATGAAGGAGAATTGATCTCGCAGGCTTATCTAAAATATGGCAAGCATATTCAAATGGGTAACCAGAGACGATCAATGCCAACATTAATGGAAGCGGCAAACCTGGTGCAACAAGGCGCTATTGGTAAAGCTTATTTTGGTAAAGCCTGGTATGCCAATAACCGCACATCAATTGGCGTTGGAAAAGTGGCGCCTGTTCCTTCAACACTCGATTGGGATCTTTGGCAAGGGCCCGCCCCGCGCAAAGAATATAAAGACAATATCGTTCATTATAACTGGCATTGGTTCTGGCATTGGGGCACTTCGGAGACCTGTAACAACGCAACACATGAACTGGATTGCTGCCGTTGGTTTTTGGGAGTTGATTATCCTACAAAAGTTACATCCGGCGGTGGCCGCTATGCTTTTAAAGATGACTGGCAAACGCCCGATACACAGGTCGCCTCATTTGAATTCGGATCTGATAAAGCAATAACATGGGAAGGAAGAAGCTGCAATAATTATCCTGTTGAAGGGGCGAGCCGCGGCTTTATTATTTATGGCGATGGCGGAACATTAGTGAATAACGGCGGAGGCGATTACAAAATTTTCGATACGAAAAATACACTGATAAAGGAAGGTGGCAACGATACAAAAGCAGAAGCCAATAACCTCGTGAGTTCAACAGGCAATCTCGACCTGTATCATTTCCAGAATTTCGTTGATGCGGTTCGCGGTGAAGCAAAAATTAATTCACCGGTTACCGAGGGCAGCAAATCTGTGTTGCTTTGTCATTTGGCAAATATCGCACAACGCACAGGCAGAAGCTTGAATTGCAATCCATCCAACGGGCATATACTTGATGATAAGGATGCTATGAAACTGTGGCAAAGAGAATATGAAAAAGGGTGGGAACCGAAGGTTTGAACCTAAAATAGGTTGACAGATTTTATAACTTTCAAACAAATTTAATTGAATAATGAATGGTCAGCCAGGAATACGCAATATTCAATGATCAATATTCAATGCTCATCGATAAGAGCCTTCATTCATTTGAATATTGATGATTGCGCGTTGATTATTGAATATTTTTTTAAACGCTCAATATTCAATGTTCATTGACAAGAGCATTCATCCACTTGAATATTGATTATTGAGTGTTGAATATTGAATATTTGTGCATGCCTAAAATAGGTTGACAGTTTTATAACTTTTCAAACAAATTTAATTGGATATTTTTTTGATCTTCCTTATTAATTTCTATTGTGAAAATTTTCATTTTATGTCTTTTTTCTTTTTCAATTTTCAATAAGTGCCTTTCATATTCTATTGGCGACATCATTTTCAGACTTTGATGCGGCCTTGTTTCATTATAT
>DASUGF010000041.1:0-111414 GCA_036274175.1 Parafilimonas sp. | reverse complement strand
AAGCCCTTCTTCCTCTATCTCTTTAACAACTTTTTGCTTAAAGCTAATACTGTACCGAATGATTGTTCGTGGTTGTCTTGTCATAATATTTCAGATTTTTTGTTTTAAAAATCTGTCTACCTATGTCAGGACAAGACACTTACTTCTTACTTCTTACATCGTACATCATACATCTTACATCTTACATCTTAACCAATTACTCACATCTTTAAACATTATATTTGCGCCCTTACATATTTTCCCAAATAATAATAAATGAAAGGAAGAGGCGTAACGCTTTTAATAATACTGATACTCATTGCAGACCAGGCGCTGAAATTTTATATCAAAACACATTACACCCTGGGTGAAGAACATAAAGTTTTTGGGTCGTGGTTCCGCCTGCATTTTGTAGAAAATGAAGGCATGGCCTGGGGTCTGAAGTTCGGCGGTGGCTTGGGAAAAATACTGCTTACGCTTTTCCGTCTTCTTGCGGTTATATTAGGCACATTTTACCTGCGTGATATTATCAGGAAGAAATATCATACCGGTTTTATTATTTGTGCTGCGCTGATATATGCCGGCGCTTTCGGCAATCTTATCGACAGCATGTTTTATGGCTTGATATTTAATGCCAGCAATCCTTTTACTGTAGCAACCTTATTTCCTCCCGCTGGTGGTTATGCTTCTTTTTTCCACGGGCAGGTGGTTGACATGCTGTATTTTCCCATTATCCACACCACCTATCCTTCATGGTTTCCGGTAGCAGGCTGGCGTGGCCAGGAATTTGAGTTTTTCAGCCCGGTATTTAACCTGGCCGATGCTTCTATTTCTGTTGGTGTGATTGCCTTACTTATCTGGCAAAAGAAATTTTTCCCTAAAAAACACCTCGAAGAAACCGCCACGGTTTCAGAAACTCCATCACCCGAAATAAATGATGAATTAAAAGCTGTTTAATAAAGCTCTTTTCTGCCGGTTTTATTTTACTGACGCTGCTCCTTTGCGTTATGCAGTAATTATTTTATGCCGAAAGCTTATCCCATACAAGTTGATCATTTGAATCTCACGGACGTTCTGTAATTCATCTCCGGAAAAATGATGATTAAGCGCTATGGAATCTTTTATTGAGCCGGATACATCAACCATGTGTCAGGGGCTAAATCAAAGCTTTACTATACAATTAATCTTCTTTGAGACCAGATATTGTGTGAGATTATTGAGTTTCTCTGCAGTTAAACTTCATCAATAAAAATTAATGCCCCACAAAATTGTGAGGCACCGGAATAATCTTTTTATGAACTACCGGTACATCATGGAAATGTTGCGGTAAAGCTGCCATTTAATATCCCTATTATATCTGTAACATCAGCAGTTGTTTCGTTGGATGCCGGCCCCGAAAAAGTTCCCGTTAGCGTTTTTGTCAAGGCATCATACGATAAAACAGTTATTGCCACGTCGCTTGGAGCGCCCTGATCCTGCGAACCATCATAAATCGTACCCCCTGTTATAGATGCAAAACCAAATGCAGCATTTGAATGAGTATCACTTCCAACAATAGCTGTATGATAAGTGCCCGGTTCTATGGTATTACCTGGAAATAATATACCAATGCTAATCGCTGTATCGCCGGAAGCCGTAAATCCTGACATTGCAAAAAGAGTTCCACCGCTTCCAAAAAGGGTATCGGGAGATGATGACACATATACAACAGTTCCCTGGAAAGAACCGCCGATATCTGTGGAAAACTGCCAGTCGCCTGAGCCAAAGGTTGAATCCGGGTCGCCACCTGTTGAATCGCCTCCCAGGCCCGTACCGGTACTATCCTGCACATTCACTGTAAAACTGCAGACGGTGCTGTCAAAACTAATTGTAAAAGTTGTAGGTGTGGGAAGAATAGCTGCCCCCAAAGGTTTAAGATGAATGGTATTGATCCCGGTCTGGCTAAAAAATCCTGAATCGAAAAACTGGAACCCATTCTGCATATCGCTGGTAATATTGTAAGTACCGGTTTGGGTAACATTTACATCTACAGCTACATAAGCAGTATCGCTGCCGGCAACAATGCCATTATAAAAAGTGCCATGCACGGTTTCAGGCAGGCAGTTACCTGTTGAATCCCACAAGCTGCCGTGTGCCTGGGTGAGCGCTCCTGTTTCAACGCTGAATTCCTTATTACAGGAAAATAAAAAAAAGATACCGCAAATAATTACCAGGTGAGAAAAGAGTTTATTCATGGCCTTGTGCGATTGGTTCTTTAATAACGTATTGCAGTTATATAAATTGTTTTTTATTAAATGTCGCTTATTTTTTTATTTCCCCCACCATGTTAGCAGGCACTACCCATTCATCAAATTGTTCAGGTGTAACATGGCCCAGCTTTACAGCCATTTCTTTTAAAGTTGTATTTTCTTTATGCGCTTTCTGTGCAATTTCCGCAGCCTTGTAATAACCAATTTTTGTATTGAGCGATGTTACCAGCATCAAACTGTTTTCGACATGTTTTCTAATATTGGCCTCTATCGGCTCAATGCCAATTGCACATTTATCATTAAAAGAAACACATCCTTCTCCAATTAATCTTGCGCTGTGTAAGAAATTATAGATCATTACCGGCTTGAACACATTCAACTCAAAATGACCAGTTGCACCGCCAATGTTGATTGCCACATCATTACCTAAGACCTGGGCCACGATCATCGTCAGCGCTTCGCATTGCGTGGGGTTCACCTTACCCGGCATTATCGACGAACCCGGTTCATTATCAGGAATAAATATTTCACCGATGCCACTGCGCGGGCCTGATGACAGCATGCGTATATCGTTGGCGATCTTCATCAAACTAACCGCTACTGTTTTTAATGCACCATGCGCTTCAACAATAGCATCGTGCGCAGCAAGACTTTCAAATTTATTTTCAGCAGTGATGAAAGGAAGACTTGTCAGCTCAGCAATTTTTTTTGCCACTAATTCCGCATAACCCTCCGGTGTGTTGATGCCGGTGCCAACAGCAGTTCCACCCAATGCCAGTTCGCTTAAATGCGCTAAAGAATTTTTTATTGCTTTTAACCCGTGATCCAGCTGCGAAACATAACCGCTGAATTCCTGTCCCAATGTAAGCGGCGTTGCATCCATAAAATGGGTACGGCCGATCTTTACAACATGCATGAAAGCTTTGCTTTTTCCCTTTAAAGTATCGCGCAGTTTTTCGATGCCCGGGATAGTTGTTTCCACAAGCATCTTATAAGCTGCAATATGCATTGCCGTTGGAAAGGTATCATTACTACTTTGTGATTTATTTACATCATCATTCGGATGGAGGAACTTTTCTTTATCGGTCAATGCGCCGCCATGCAATACATGTGCGCGGTATGCCACCACTTCATTCACATTCATATTGCTTTGCGTGCCGCTGCCTGTTTGCCACACCACCAATGGGAATTGGTCGTCTAATTTTCCTTCTACAATTTCATCACAAACTTTTGCGATAGCATCACGTTTTTCACCAGGCAAAACACCTAATTCATTATTGGCAAGCGCTGCCGCTTTTTTCAGACAGGCAAAAGCATAAATGACAGGTTTAGGCATTTTATTAATGTCCTGCGCGATCTTGAAATTTTCAATACTGCGCTGGGTTTGTGCACCCCAGTAAACATTGGCAGGCACTTTCACTTCACCCATTGTATCTTTTTCTATGCGGTATTCCATATAGTTTGTTATGGCTGCAAATGTAATGGTGAATAGTGAATGGTGAGTAGTCAATATTCTGTGCCAATAGCGTTGTTAATTTGCGTCACAATGGCTCTCTCACATAATAGGTTATATTAAAACAACGCCTGTTAAATTTTTAACCGAAGACTTCTCTTCTCTAAAAATCCTGTGATAAAAATCACAATGAACGCTATTGCAAAAGAGCGGAGGATGCCACCAATACCTTCGCTTAAAAAGACGGGGTATTGAAAGTGAAAGAATTCCATGAAAGAATATAAAAAATACGGTACCAGGTAACAGGTCAATGTGCTTGTTCCGGCAGGTTTTATGATGTTAAACCAGTTGGCCTTCCCTTTCGCGTCAACAATAAAAATCAATAATGCGAACACCATTATACTGATGCCTGTACAAATGCCCACCCAGGCCGGTGTGGCATGAATTTTTGAAATGCCTCCAACGGGTCTTGTAATAAAACCAAAGGCAAACATGGCAAATGCGATCAGCAACATTTTCCCAGGAAAATTTTGCCTGCTACTCTTTTTACTTTCCATATAAAAGAGTGAGATAACCACTCCGGCCATGATCAATGATGCTTCAGAGCCGTTATTTAAAAACCAGCAATATTTCAGCACCGGTGATAAAGAATCAAGCATACCGGCAGTATTTACAATGTTGTAAGCAATGAAAAAGATTAATGCAATTATTTGTGCTGTAAAATTTCCTTTGGTGAAAAGATAAACCAGCGCGCATGTCAGGTAAGCCCATCCTATCAAACCCAAGATTCCCCACCAATGCGTGCGCAAGCCAATTATTTCTCCGTGGTTTTCTCCTTTATACAAAAAACCCAGCACGATCAAAACAATTATCCCTGCCGCCTGTAAAATGTATTGCTTCGTTTTATTGACACCCGGTTTATAATCAAGCCAAATGAAAAAGAAAGCCAGGGTGGCCAGGATCTCAAAAACTGCATGCGGCAAGAACGCAGTGTCACTATAATTTTCGAGGTTAACATGAAAGAAACCCATTACAATTAAAGCCAGTGAACGCAGGATAACATGCCATGCGATCTGCGATGTGCTTTCATTGGATTGAATTCTCTTGTTCAAGGCAAAAGGAATAGATAAGCCCACTATAAAAAGAAAAGCAGGGAAAATAGTATCGGCAAAACCTAATCCATCGGTATTCGCACTCACATGTTTTATCCATTCCGGGATCTTTTCAACGCCATCCACATCATTCACGAAGATCATAAAGTACATAGTAACCGCCCGAAAAACATCGATGGATTGCAGCCGGCGGGGCAATTGGAGCATACGCTATTATCGGTTTGATACAGTGCAATAAACTAAACTTTACAGAGTAATGAAAAATTTTGTTTCACTTAATATCTTCCCTCAGCCTTTGAATGCTGACTATCGTGTTGCGGGTTCAGTTATTTCAAGACCCCTGATATCTTGTAACCCGGTAAGCATTGCCTCATGCTTGCTTTTGGGTACACCAATGTCAATCAGGCAAAACAACTGCAATTCCTGTTTAAATATGACACAATCAAATTGTTTTACCAGTTTCATTACATCATTCATCAACATGTAATCAAACTGCAGGCGGTAATTAACTAAAACAGGTTTTTGAATGATCATTGTTTGCCGGATAGCAAGAGCGGCTGTTGTTTTATAAGCATTGATGAGCCCGGGCACGCCTAATAAAGTACCGCCGAAATAACGCACTACGATAATAAGGACATTTGTTAGTTGATGACTATCGATTTGCCCCAATATGGGCCTGCCTGCAGTGCCGGACGGTTCGCCATCATCACTTACGCGGAAATTCACTCCTTCTGTGCCGAGGCGGTAAGCAAAACAATGATGATTTGCTTTTGGGTGGTCTTTTTTTAATTGGGCGCGATACAGTTTGAAATCTTCAATATCTTTTATTGGAAAGGCAAATCCAAGGAACCTGCTGCCACGGTCTTTAAATTCCGCTGTGGAAGGCTTTTCTATGGTGTTATAAAATTCTGCGGACATGTAACTGTGTTAAACATTTAGGTTTAGCGAAGATGCACAGATTTAGAAAGCGGGTATTAATTTTTGAACCGATCTTTTAATGAGTACCAACGGCTAAAGATTATCCCGATTTTTTGCCGCTGCCTGCGGTGACCCCTGTGAATTCTTCGAAATTACGCGTGACGAACACATTACGGATAAGCGGAGCCAAGTACACATTTACACTTAGGGACTTGTTGTAACCAGCGGTTGACGGTAAATGAGGGTAGCACAAAAATGTATGATAAACCCGATTATGCCTCCCGTCGTATTCAGGATAAGATCATCAATATCGAAGATGCCAAGCCCGGTACTTAGTTGTATAAGCTCATAACCAAGACTAATCAAAAAAACCACAGCAACAACAGCAGGAAATATTCGCAGTCTCCGGAACAACAGGGGTATAAATATTCCCAATGGAACAAACCCCAATAAGTTACCGCCAAGGTTTTTGTATTGATAGTCTGTGTGTATATATTTTCCGTAGTACATCAGTTTTATTGTACGGAAAGGTTTTAAGTTGGCTGTATTCATTCCTTTTTTAACAGAAGCCTGAATATGTTTCCACGAAAAATAATTTTCAGGCGCCGTATGCATTCTTGTAAAAAGAATGTATTTGGAAAGCAATAACATATAAATAAGGAATAAGAAAAAAAGCAGGTATTTGATCGTAGTCTTATTCATTTCAAAGCCTTCAGAACAGTTATAAATGTAAGCAGCTTTTTCGAATTTTTAGCCTATACACTAACCTTGTAATTTCGGAATTTTTCCTGTCCGACTGAATCGTTCAGGCAGGGATTTTGGAATTTCATCTACATCACAAAATTCCCAAATCACCCAATCAGCAATCCAGCGAACATCACTCTTACACTTTTGTTACCTCAATCCTGCTTAACTCCTGTATGGTTTTATCGCCGTATTTCAAATCCACGTCAATATCATTAAGGCTGTATAAAGCTGTTTTGGTTTCACTGATTATCTCAACAAAAAGTGAAGGGGTTCGGTCGAACAATGCCTGTAATGTAATAGAGCCTTCTGCAAACTCACACAGTAAAGAAGAAGTGGTGGCATAATACACAATTCCTTCCGGGTGGCTTAAAATGGAAGAAAGAAACAGGTTTTTTTGGCTGTCTTCAAATAATTCAAGATGCACCAGGGAATTGCTTATTAAAACTTTTACAGGGCTCAGGTTGTGTCGTTCTGCTATTATCACAATTTTTTTAGTTTGCCGCAAAAATATCCCCGGATAAGAAAAGCCACTGCGTCAAATGACGCAAAAAGGGGTCATATCATAAAAAAGCTCTTACAAATGCGTGCTGCTATTGATCTCTAAACCTGTCTCTGTTATACCTTAAAGTTTTAAGCACAAAAAAGAGAATAGAAAAATAGATCATCAAAGAAGCAGTAATTATTGGATGTTCAGCCGGTTGTGGCAAAGCCAGCATCGAACTAACAATTAGTTTTATTTGTATCATATTTTAATGTGAAAGCATTTTAGAGATTGCAAAACTAACAGGATTTACAAAAAAAATATGCGTCAAATGACCCAAAAACACAGCGACTGTTTTGCACTTCTATTATCAAACTTAATTTCTGCGGGATTTAAAGATCACCTGGGTTTTTACAGACGAAGTAAACAGGTTGTTTACAAAACAAAAAAGGCGAAGTTCAGACTCCGCCCGTCGGTTTCTCATTCACAGGAATGTTTTCTCATTATAGTTTCAGTTACGGCCTCATTATCGATAGCACAAAATTATTTTTAACAATGCAACCCCACTGCGTCAAATGACGCAAAAAAAGATCAACGCAATAATTTTTAAACACAGGATACAAATACTGCATTGCGTCAACCGGTAAAACTCTGATAATAACTTTTGTTGAAAGATTTGAGACTGGAATGAACAGTTAACCTTCTACAGCTTCTCTTAAAGACAAATATGCAATAGTTGATCCGGCAACAGCAGTAACATATTGCGCAAACTCAAGGTATTCTTTAGAAGAAAAAACAAGCATTACCCCCATCCTTAAAAGAATTAAAAGCATAGCGGATAATATCAATGCAACTATACGTGTGTGCGATGGCGCCAACAGAATGCCTACCGTCATAAAACCAAAACCGGAAATGTAGGAACACGTAAGCGGAAGTATATAAACCGCCATCCACGAATCTGTATTTACCAGAAGCCTGCTAAACAGAAATATTAACAGGTAAGCTGATAGTGAAGCCAGCACAGCACAAGGCAGCACCCCAATCCATCTCAAAACAATGATCAATTTCTCTTTACTCATACCTAATTTTTACTTCTCCACATTTCACTACGTTGATATTATCATTGCCACCCGGAATGGTCCGGAAACGGCAATATTTCCATCAAGCCCGCCACACTTCTATAGGGCAATTATTTGTTAATTGTCTCATTGTTTTATCTCCGCAAATCAATTTTACTTCTGTGTCGGCGCGGCTGTATAAAACTTTTTTTTCCTTATTGTTTATTTCTACAAAAAAAGAGGGGCTTGTATTAAATAAAGCCTGAAGGGTAATCGAATCTTCCAGAAAAGAGCAAAACAATGAAAGCGTTACTCCGTAATAGACTGTGCCTTCCGGCTTACATGCCCGGGAAGAAAGAAATAAATTCCCTTCCTTGTTCTCAAATAACTCCAGGTGTATAAGTGAATTACTGATCAACACTTTCACAGGCATAAGATCCCGACGTTCTGCTACCACCATTTCTTTTAGCTTTTGACCGCAAAATTATCAGGACTTAAAACAAGCCCTTGCGTCATTTGACTCAAAAACCGCATAGTTCAATCTATTAACAGACAGTTTAACGCTGATGATTTCTGGAAATAAAAAGAGGCAAAGTTTGCACCTTGCCTCCGGCCTTTATATCATTCACACGCTATCGCTCACACAAGTTTTGGTTGCGGCCATCATTTATCAGACACAAAATTATTTCTACTCATTGAAAAGCGCTGCGTCAAATGACGCAAAATGAAACTGTGATTAAGTTTTACGAATTAAAAATTAAGGGATCAGGAAATCCAATAGCATACCTAACTTAACATTACGTCCGTTGGCGTATTCGGGTTAAGGTTTCGCGGCTGATACCGAGATAAGAAGCAAGGTGAATTAAAGGAATACGTTTTAAATAATCGGGTCTTTTTTCAAGAAGAAAATGATACCGCTCCTCGGGCGACAGCAATTTAAAGCTGTTGGAATGTGCTTCCTCTTCCAGGTATAAACGCTGAAAGAAGCGAAATAATACCATATGCCAGGACGAGCCTTCTCTGAGCAGAGGCACCACCTCTGTTTTGCTTCCATAGTAAGCAACAGTATCTTCGATAGCAACCAAATAAAACGGAGAGGGTTCATCACTGCGAAAGCTCTTAAAGTCACAGGCTATATCATCTTCAAAATAAAATTTAACGTTCATTTCCTTACCGTCTTCCAGGCCAAAACTTCGGATAGCGCCGCTTAAAATAAAGTAAAACTTTGTGCATGTTTGCCCTTCTTTTAATAACACCTCTCCTTTATAGAAATGCTTCTCCTGCATTACTGTGGGCAACTGTTCATAATCAGCATCTGATATGGGTGCGAACGATTCCATTTTCTTCCTGAAGCGTTCAGGTGCTCCGGTCATGTTGTGTATTCTCATAAAAATTGTTAGCAACAATCAGGTCCGGATTAACTATAAAATGGATAAAACCGAAAACAAAAATACTTAATCCTTGATAAGTTTACACAGTATGGTAAAGTATGCATATTATTTTATCAAAGAATATTACCCACCGGGCTTACTATATTTTTGGAAAAGCAAAGCTGCTTCCAACAGTAAAAGCAGTGCTTTATTTGATGCAACGCGATCAGCTTATTTTTTTACGTATGCGGGTTAGTGTTTCGCGGCTGACACCGAGGTAAGAAGCAAGATATATCAGTGGAACGCGGGATAAGTACTGCGGCCTGTGCTCAAGAAGAAAATTGTAACGCTCTTCGGGAGATAACAGTTTAAAATTGTTTGAATGTTCTTCTTCTTTTAAAAATAAGTCCTGGAAAAAACGGAACAAAAGTGTTTGCAAAGAGGCGCCACCTTGCTGAAATACGGGCAAAGCCTCTGTTTTGGTGGCACAGTAAACAACGGTATCTTCCATGGCAACCAGGTAAAACTGGGAAGGTTCCTCGTACCGGAAGCTGTAGAAATCACATGCTGTATCATCTTCAAAAAAGAATTTAACATTCACCTCCCTGCCATTCTCCAGGCCGAAGCTGCGAATGCATCCGCTGAGGACAAAATAATAATCTTTGCAAACCTGTCCTTCCCGTAACAGTACTTCTCCTTTATTAAATTGCTGTTCGTGTATTGCTTCCGTTATATGTTGAAAATCTTCGTCTGATATGGGCGTAAACGATTCCAGTTTTTTCCTGTAGCGGGCGAGTGTACCCGCTGTGTGAATATCTACTTTCATAATAGAGCAATGAACAATACCTGTGGTTAGCAATACAACTAAAGTTATTCAAAAAATAACTAATGAGATAAAAAACAGAAATCTTAAATAAAGACTAAACTATCCTGTGACAGGTCAGCGCATCCGTGAACTTAATGAGCAATTCGGTATGATTACAAATCATCGATTGCTTTATACATCTCCACAAAACATTTCCAGTCTGTTTGATCGCTGCCATTTCTGCCGGCTTTTTTACCATAGAATGCATCTAAAAAATTGCCGGCGCCAGACCATACGGTTTGCATCATTCCATAAAAATGCGGCTGCATTTCTTTACTGGCCGTCTTTCTGAAATTAATCATATCGTTTGTTTGCATTATGGCAATCCCGGGTTTATTCCAGGGGCAGGTGATCACATTCAATCCTTTCATCGCGAAATATACAGGCGTTTTATCGGCACG
Source organism: Parafilimonas sp. (assembly GCA_036274175.1). Lineage (GTDB taxonomy): Bacteria > Bacteroidota > Bacteroidia > Chitinophagales > Chitinophagaceae > Parafilimonas. The sequence continues at coordinate 100,781 of DASUGF010000041.1, read as the reverse complement.
CTCATAATGCCAGTCACAGATGACCACATCTTTGGGGATCATGTCAACTGCCCGGTAAGTATTGTTATAACTGGCCTCCCACATACCAAGCCCGGTGGTTTTTCCATCTATCAGCCTGTCACCCCATATCCATAACCTGCGGTTCTTTTGCGCGAGATGCTCATTTATCAGCCGCACTTCGTTTGCAAAAAGCTCCGCCTTATCCCTGCCGCTGCACCGGGGACACTGTGGCTCACCCAGATAAAAAACCTCATCCATACCTGCATGAAAAGCTGTTGACTGAAACGCATCACAAATCTCGTCCACCACATCAAAAACGATCTTATGCACATCAGGATGCAAAGGGCAGTAACTTTTGCAATACAGGTTGTCCGGGTTTGGCCATTCATATTTCTCCGGCATTTTCACATTGGGCGTTTCATCAAACTGCGGGTAAACGCTTAGCAGCTTTTCCGTTCTGCCCGCCCATGACTGGTGGCCTAAAAGATTTACCTGCGGTATAAGACTGATATGATCTTTTTGACAAGCCGATACTATTTTTTGTACATCGTTTTTTGATAAAGCGCCGCTATCGGCCAGTTCAGGATGTGATGTATATTGATAGTTATAATCAACACGAAGTATTAAAGTGTTTACCTTTCGTGGCGCCAATTCCTCATCAATAAATTTCACAAACCTGTCGACATCTTTTACCGAAGGCGCAGCAATACAAAAGCCGCGAATGGGCAGCAAACTATCTAATGGTTGCTGTGCATTCAGTGCGGCGGGCAAGATTATCCATAATAATAAAACCTGCAAACATTGCTTTTTTATCCCCGTTATTATTTTACTCATCGGTCATAATATTTAATAATAAATTAATGGGCTATATTCAATAGTCAATCACGGTCGTTTATTTAAACATTTTTTGACCTCAACCTAAATCCCTCTCCAAAGGGGAGGGACTTATATTAAATCATCCCAGTTGTTCAAAAACATACTTAGCTGCACAGCATTCTGGCTGTAATTTTTTTCTTCTTTTACTGTTGATGCCAGTTGTATGTGATACACATCTGTTTCATGATACCGGCTGGCCACAACAATTTTTGTTTCATTGGCATGCTGTAAAAAAAGCTGCTCAACCAGTTCAGGCGTATTATTATTTTCTGAGAGATGTGAGAGAATAAGATGTGAGAGTTTTTTTGGGCGATACAGGCAGAACAGCTCGAGTGCTGCATTATTGGAGAGGTGCCCTTGTCCCCCGCTGATACGGTTTTTCAAAAACCAGGGATAGCGTCCTGCTGCAAGCATATTTTCATCGTAATTGGCTTCCAGAAAAACAGCATTGCACTGCTTAAAATGATAAATAACCTGTTCGCATGCCTTGCCAATATCAGTGAAAATACCTATGCAAACATCTTCATCGTCCTGCACGATAAAACTATGCGGATCGCAGGCATCATGCTGCTTTGAAAAAGCTTTTATGGTAAGGCTGCCGACCGTTATGCGTTCATTCGAACAAAAATGATGTATCAATTCTTTACGAACACTGAACCGGCAATTGCGTAAAGTAGCGTCTGTGATATAAACAGGTAGTGAATATTTTCTTGACAGGGATTCAACACCGTTTATATGGTCATCATGTTCATGTGAAATAAAAACTCCTTTCACTTTATGCATGGAAAGCCCGAGCCGGCTCATTCTTCTTTCTGTTTCCCTGCAGGAAATCCCGGCATCAATTAAAACAGCTTCATTGTTATTACCGATGTAATAACAGTTACCATTGCTACCCGAATTTAATGATGCGATGAACAAAGACATGCTGCAAATTAATGAACACTGCTACTTAAACAAGCAGGGTGAATAAATAAACGGGTATTACAATTTGAGGATTTGTTTAAACTTTTTCAGTTCATCAATTTCCACCGTAGAAAGCGGTTGGTTATTATTGTATTTAGATTGCAGGAATAAAACCCGTTTATGTTGCGGATATTTCGCAAGTATCGCGTCAATTAGTTCACCGGCGGTTTTATCTTTTTCATACAAGGGCTTTGCTTCAGGCATTTCTGATTTAAAACGGTTGGGCATTTTTTTTATGCGGGCTTCCAATGTAGCGAGCTTTGCAGGAGCGATATTCTCTATTTTAGACGCCTTGCCCAACAAGCCTTCCAATTGTTTTTTGCTAAGGCTGCCTCTCTTTTGATATTGCTGGTAAATACTAATGATGAAGGATGAAACAGGATATGCCAGTATGCATTCTTCCAGTACTTCGTTGACAATATCCAGATTGGAAGATTTTTTTTGTGCTTGCATTAGAATTTTTAAGGTATTAAATGAATTAAACGAACCACTTTTATATGCTTCTTGAGCGAGAGCTATATTTTTCCGGGATGCTGCACTTTATACTTTGGCAAGTTTCAACTGTATCATTGATTTAACCCATTGAATGTAATGCCACCCGGTTACCTTCCGTATCTTTCATTAAAGCCCAATAACCCAGGTTTTGCTCTTCTGAAATAATTGTTTTGGCTTTTATAATTGTTCCGCCGGCTGCCTCTATCCTGTCCAGTATTATTTGCAGATCGGGCTGGGCATTCAGGTAAATAAGCGAACCATTTTCGGATGGAGAAAGTAACTGCTCGTTTAGCACGATCGCTCCGCCCACCTTTCCTGCACGGAAATCATACAGAAAAAATCCCATACGCGTGCTTCCCATGAAGTTTTCGGGCATTTGATAATTGAAGATGGTTTCATAAAATTTTTTTGCACGATCAAAATCACTAACAGGTATTTCGAACCAATTTAAAGCGTTGCTTAATTCCATAAACTATGTTTTGACTAAGATACTTTTTAAATAGAGTTATTAAACCTTTTTACACATTACTGAAAAAAATTTTATCGCTTGTGATTTATATTTAGAAAACATTTTTAACTTAACAACTCATTTCTATAAAACAGAAAAACTTTCACCATGGCAAAAGCAATAAAAAAAGCCGCAGCTAAGAAAGCTGCACAAAAAGCGGTCAAAAAGGCTGTAGTTAAAAAAGCCGTAAGAAAGGCCGTTGTTAAAAAAGCCGCAAGAAAAGCTGTTCTTAAAAAGGCTGTAAGAAAGGCCGTTGTTAAAAAAGCTGTAAGAAAGGCTGTTGTTAAAAAAGCCGCAAGAAAAGCTGTTGTTAAAAAGGCCGTGAGAAAAGCCGTTGTTAAAAAAGCTGCAAGAAAAGCTGTTCTTAAAAAAGCCGCAAGAAAAGCTGTTGTTAAAAAAGCTGTAAGAAGAGCTATCGTTAAAAAAGCTGTAAGAAGGGCAATTCTTAAAAAAGCCATCCTTGGTAATATTGCGCCAGAAGGTATTAAGTCTGGTTTATTGTCGGAGCCACCAGCAGACACACCGGCTGGTGACAATCCGGAAACCACATCTTAACAACAAAAAAACCCCGATAACAAGGGGCTTTTTTATAATAAAATCATCGGTTTGTTTACCGGGAAATATAATTGAATCTCCGGGAATGTATTATCATAAATATTAATATCCATCGGGCAGACTTAACCTTCGAAAATAACAACAGCTTAGTAATAATTTATACCTCTTTCAATAGAAAAATTCCCTGGTACAACACATAATAAAACAAGCCGGAAATACCGGCTTGTTTTATTATGCAAAAATTATTTCTATTTAGCGCTTTAGTTTTTTCAGGTAGTGGCCATAACCGCTTTTTGAATAATAATCGGCCAGTTTCATCAATTGCGTATCATCAATAAAACCCATCCTGTAAGCAACTTCTTCAATGCAACCTATCTTTTGCGACTGTCTTTTTTCAATCACCCTAACAAATTCGCTGGCATCGCTTAATGAATCAAAGGTTCCGGTATCAAGCCAGGCAACGCCGCGGTTCATCACGCCTACCTTCAGCTTTCTGTTATTCAAATATACTTTGTTCACATCAGTAATTTCGTATTCTCCTCTTGGAGACGGCTGAACATTTTTTGCGATGCTGATGACCTCGTTGTCATAAAAATATAAACCCGGCACCGCATAATTTGATTTTGGATGCTTTGGCTTTTCTTCTATAGATAAAGCCTTGAAGTCATTATCAAATTCCACCACACCATATCGCTCGGGATCGCTCACTTCATAAGCGAAAATAGCAGCACCCTCAATGTCATTAAATGATTGAACCAACTTGCTAAAACCCGAACCATAAAAAATATTATCACCCAGGATCAAAGCAACTTTATCATTACCAATAAAATCCTCACCAATTATAAAGGCCTGGGCAAGACCGTTTGGTTTTTCCTGGACAGCATAGGAAAAACTGCAGCCTAATTCTTCCCCGTTTCCAAGCAGGCGTTTAAATTGAGCCGAATCATCAGGTGTGGTGATGATCAGAATTTCCTTTATACCGGCAAGCATTAAAACAGAAAGCGGGTAATAGATCATCGGTTTATCATACACAGGCATTATCTGTTTGCTTATGCCCTTTGTGATGGGGTACAAACGTGTGCCTGAGCCACCGGCAAGAATTATTCCTTTCATGATTCAATATTTATAAGCGGTGCAAAATATCTGCGAGGTAAAAATTTTTCTGGTCTTTTTCTGATAATATCAACTCTTCTTTTGATAACTGCCAGTCAATTTTTAAATCAGGATCATCATACATAATCCCCAGTTCGGATTCTTTATTATAAAAATTATCGCACTTATAGAAAAAAACAGCTTTATCACTTAATACAACAAAGCCATGGGCGAAGCCGCGGGGTATATACAGTTGCTTATGATTTTCCGCTGTCAGCTCAATAGTAAAGGCTCTCCCAAATGTTGATGAAAATTTTCTCAGGTCAACCGCGACATCCAATACACTTCCTTCCAGAACACGCACCAATTTTGCCTGGGCATGTTCACCCGTTTGCATATGCAGTCCCCTTAAAACTCCCTTGGTTGATGAAGACTGGTTGTCCTGCACAAATTGTGCATTTATCCCCGTTAATGATTCAAATTTCCTGGTGTTGAAACTCTCAAAAAAATATCCACGGCTATCCTCAAAAACAGTGTCATGAATGACGCAGCAATCCTGTAGCGGGGTTTTCTCTATTTTCATTACCTGTTTGTGTATTGTTCCGTATAATAGTTTTGATATTCACCGCTGGTTACATGCTTCAGCCATTCCTGGTTTTGCAGGTACCAGTCTATCGTTTTGCTTAAGCCTTCTTCAAAAGTGACAGATGGATTCCAGCCAAGTTCTTTATTAATCTTTGTAGCATCGATCGCGTAACGAAGGTCATGACCGGGGCGGTCCTTCACATAAGTGATCAATTCTTCACTTTCACCTGCCTTGCGGTTTAATTTTTCGTCCATCAGTTTGCAAAGCAATTTTACAAGATCGAGATTCTTCCACTCATTAAAACCACCCACGTTGTAATGCTCGCCGTTTTTTCCTTCATGAAAAACGAGGTCAATAGCTTTTGCATGATCAATTACATACAACCAATCCCTTGTATTTTCACCTTTACCATAAACAGGCAATGGCTTTTTATTGATGATATTATTAATAAAAAGCGGGATCAGTTTTTCAGGAAAGTGATTGGGGCCATAATTATTAGAACAATTGGTAATTACATAAGGCATGTGGAATGTTTCACCGTAAGCGCGAACAAAATGATCGGATGAGGCTTTGCTCGCAGAATAAGGTGAATTTGGTGCGTAGCCGGTGTCTTCCGTAAAAAAACCCTCAGCGCCCAGGGTGCCATATACTTCATCAGTGGATACATGATGAAAACGATGCGCACTTAAATTTTCCTTCCAATAATTTTTTGCGGCAGTGAGGAGATTTACCGTACCGATTATATTGGTGTAAATAAAATCCATCGGTGAAAGAATAGAACGATCAACATGGCTTTCTGCCGCCAGGTGAATTACATCTGTAATATCATGCTGCTCAAAAATATTTTGCAAAGCTTCCGCTTCTAAAATATTTGCATGCTCAAAAACATAATTGGGTGCATGCTCAATATCTTTCAGATTTTCAAGATTACCTGCATAAGTAAGCGCATCAAGGTTTACAACTTTGTAGCCAGGATATTTATTTACAAACAACCTTACCACGTGCGAACCAATAAACCCTGCGCCCCCTGTTATTAAAATGTTTTTATTCATCTGAAATCATTTGATTTAGTTAACAGCGAAATGTATGCGTTAATTATTCATTTTATTACGCCTTGCCAAACCCATTTCGCATACACTCTTACCGGTTAAAAACAGCTTTAAAATTCTATGGCCTGTTTCAAATTGGGGTGCAAACGTATATTTTTTATTTAATTCACGCATGCTGAGGCACTGAATGCTTCATATTTTTTGGTGTAAGTAAGTTTTGGTACAGTTGCCTGTAATTTTCAACCTCTCTTTGTTTTGAAAAATTTTCTTCGGCAAAGGCTTCAGCTTTAGCCCCCATTTCTTTTCTAAGGCTTTCATTTTCAATAAGCAACTTGAGTCTTTCCACCAGTTTCGCTGCGTCTCCGGCCTTTACCAGAAAACCGGTTTCATTATCCAGGACAATATCTTTTACACCTCCAACATCAGTTGCCACCACCGGTTTTCCGCAAAATTGCGCTTCGATCAGGCTCATTGGCGTTCCTTCATTATTTGAGGTAAGGGCCACGATATCCATGGCATGTATCGCGGGTATGATGTCTTCGATCCAGGAAGTAAAGATAATATCAGCTTTTTCTTCCTCATTTTCTGTATAGGGTAGATTTAATGCTGCGCATTGCTCTTCTATCTGCTTTTTTAAAAATCCATCACCAATAATAAAAAAGCAAAGTCTTTTTGTACTGCCAGCAATTAAGTCTTTTGCAACCTGCACAAAAAGCTTTAAATTTTTCACCGGTACTATTCTGCCGGCAATACCAATAGCAATCGTATCATCCTCAACTTTATACTTTTTTCTGAAAATAAACCGTTGTGTTACGGGTTCAGTCCTGATGCGGGCAGGCTCAATGCCAAGAGGAATTATTTTTACTTTTTCTTCCGGAACAATTTTATAAGTTTCTGTAAGTTCTTTTTTCTGCCACTTGCTTATTGCGATAACAACTGTGGTAATACGGCCAAGCATCCTTTCCAATGCTGTTAGAGCTGAACTGATGAGCGTGTTGTAATAAGAATGGAAGTGGTGACCGTGATACGTATGCATGATGCAGGGCACTTTGCTTTTGTAAGCAGCCAGTCTGCCCATCAGCCCCGATTTAGCCCCGTGTGTATGCACTATGTCAGGCTTAAAATTTTTTATCTCCCGTTTAATTTCAGTGTAAGCGATACGATCATTAAAGGGATTGATATTTTTACGAAAGCTGTCTATTTTTTTAAACTGTAAACCGGGATATAATTTTAATAAAAAATTTATTTCCGCTTCGTCCTCTTCTTTCTCACCGCTAATAATAAGTATTTCAAATTCATCTTTTAAATACCATGCAAGCGGAACTATATCGTTTGAAATTCCTCCAACAATAAGCCGGTTTGTTATTATAAGCAGCTTTGATCTCAATTTTATAATAAAGCAATAACAATAAAAGTTAAAATAGCCTGCATTTAAATTAGCTGATTATTGTATTTTAATTGCTGCAATACAGCTTCGTTTATTTTTTTTCTTTCGCTGTCAAAAAGCCATCCCCATTTATTAAAATATTTAACCAGGTTATACAAGTGAATAACAAACATACGTAGGCTTTTAAATGAGGATCGTGTATGTTCATGACAAATTTGAACATAAGGATAAAAAACAGTCTGGTATCTTCTATGCATTCTTCTTGTAAGGTCAATATCTTCCGGGTACATAAAAAATCTTTCATCAAACAAGCCGATCTCCATTAAGGCACTGCATCTTAAGAACATAAAACATCCATGTAAGTACGGAACATTCATTATTTTATCATACCCGGAGAATCTAAGCTCAAAATCTTGTTTATATTTCTTTAATAGCGCTTTCGGAAATAGCCTGGAAATTAAATTGAATGGTGTTGGCACCAGTTTACATACATATTGAATGCTGCCATCAGGATATAAAACTTTAGGAATAACATTACCAACCTGGCTGTTTGATTCCATAAACTTAAATAACTCTTCCAAAACACCTGCGTCAAACCTTATATCCGGGTTTAAAACAAGGTGATATTTGTTTTGGTTAATTACCTGCTTTAAAACAATGTTATGCGCGGAGCCAAAGCCAATATTTCTGCCGGTAAAAATATATTCAGTATTTTCTTCACCCGTTAATTTTAACAGCTTTTCTTTTAGTTCGTCTGACGGAGAATTGTCGATAAAATAAATTTTGTAAGAAAGGTGCGTTTTTAGAATCGAATTAAGCAAGTGCTCAAGTTGTTGAATTTTATTTTTATACAATACAACTGATATGGAAAGATCGTGCATTAAAAAATTGTATTGTTCAAAATATCAGATAACGTTGACTGGGTATTTCACAGGCTTTTCCAATGCAGATAAAGCAATTATTGTTTGACAAACATTTCTGAAAGCTTCTTGTTTTGAGCAATTGAGCTCACCGGAAATTTTACGGGCTTTTTGTTTTTTTTCATCTAATTCTTCTTTAGACAGACCATCTAAAAAATGTTTGACAGCGATAGAAATATTTTGCTTTGCATCTATGATCCATCCGGCATCATGTAATAATTGCCAGTTATCTGATTGCGGTAAACCACAATACAAAAAAGCAGAACCTGCGCAAACTGAACTAACAGTTTTTGATGGCACGCAAACATTGATCCATTCTTCTTTTAAACTTGCCAGGTGCACATCAATATATTTCAAGTCAATTTTATTTACAGATGAAAGCACCTTCACGCCTTTCCTGTCCTTTGCATAAGCTAAGGCTTCTTTAGCCTTCAATCCATAAACTGATAAAATAAAAACATGTTTTTCAGGGTCAAAGTTGTTCAGGCATTCATATAAAAATCGCAATGAATGTGCTTCACCTAAATTTCCACAATATCCTAAATAGATCTTATCATCTTCCGTTGCCCATAAAGGCTTTTCCTGCAATATATTATCGTGAGTCTTAGGTTGAAAAATACCACAGGGAATTTCCGTGATCGTAATTTGTTCCCGGTATTTTTCCCTGATGTAATTTGATTGCACCGGACCTAAAGTAATAAAATGAGCAGGGGGATGTTTTTTTACAATTTTATCAATTAGCTTATAAAAAATATTTTTTTTACTTGCCAGGTTACCTGAATTAAATGCTTCCGGGTAAAGGTCCATTGTCCATAATATCCACTTTTTTTTTCTGAGTAAAAGTGATGCCCAAAAGTTAAGTAATGGCGGATCTGTTAAACAAATTGTTACATCAGGATTTAATGAGTTTGATTTTACCAGGAGCGCCAACCCTTCGTACAAGTTCGAAAATAATCGCAGTAATTTGTTTTTGCCGTTATAAAAGGTTTTTATACTGAAGACGTTTCCAAAAGGCGTTGCGCTGCCGGCGCCTTCATATAAAGCATTTATATGAATAACATTTACAACAATTTCTTTTTGAATTAAAAATTCCGCAAGCTCATTTGCAGATTCGCCTGTTATACCTGGTCCCGGCGGATAGTTTCTGTTAATTATATTTACTATAATTGGTTGCGCTTTATCCATGAATCATATATCTCAGAGAAAATAGTCTTCAAATTTTTTGTAATGGTCCAATTGGGATAATCAGCCATCATTTTGCGTAAATCGCTGTAATAACAAATATGATCGCCGATTCGGTTTTCATCTGTGTAAGACCACTTCATTTTTATACCTGAAATTGAAGTGATCATATCAAATGCTTCAATAATCGAACAGGAATTTCCTTTTCCTCCGCCAAGGTTATACACTGCCGCAATACGTGGTGCGTCAATAAAATTTTCTATAAAAGCTGAAACATCATAAGCATGAATGTTATCCCGAACCTGTTTTCCTTTATATCCAAACACGGTATAATTTTTTTGTTCAAGATTGCACCTGATAAGATAACTTAAGAAACCATGTAATTCAACCCCTGAATGATTTGGCCCTGTTAAGCAACCGCCCCGCAAACAGACAGTTGGCATATTAAAATACCTGCCGTATTCCTGCACGGCAATATCAGCAGCCACTTTTGAAGCTCCAAACAGCGAGTGCTTCGTTTGATCTATTGAAAAATTTTCAGGGATTCCATTTTCATAGGCATTATCCGCATAATCCCATCTTGTTGTTAGTTCATTGAGTGCTATATTATTGGGTGCATCGCCATACACTTTATTTGTTGACAGATGTACAAAGGGAACCGAGGTTGAAAAACGCCGGGTTGCTTCAAGCAAATTAAAAGTACCCACGGCATTTGTATCAAAATCATCAAATGGAATCGCAGCAGCTCTGTCATGACTTGGCTGTGCGGCTGTATGTACGATCGCGTCCGGCTTTATTGAAGGAATTAATTGCAAAATGCCTTCCCTGTTGCGTATATCGATCTCATGGTGCACATAATTTTTAATGGTGTTTTCCAACCTTCGCTGGTTCCACCTCGTATCCCCTTGTGCACCAAAAAAAACGGCTCGCTGATTATTGTCAATGCCATGAATTTGCCATCCTTTGTCTGCGAAATGCATACATACTTCTGAGCCAATTAGTCCGGATGAACCTGTTACCAATAATATTTTTTTCAAAATAGAAATTGAATTATTAAGTTGAATAATGTTTACAAAGATTGTGTGCTACTGTTATGTTAATTGCAGATTTCGTAATTGTGGTGAGTTGTGAGTGATACCGCGTATCAGGACAATTACTCACCATTCGCCGCAACGCACGCTTAACTTAACACTACCTGTGTTGCGTGTGAGCGATAAGACCGGTGATGTTATTTCGCACTGATACGCATTTTCCGTACTAATAGTAGCGGCAGGTACCTTACAATATTTATTCTGAATTTAATTTTTTGGTACAAATTAAATCCCGATTTTGAGGAAGTATATGTAGCATTCCCGGAATGCCTCCTGTATAAAACGAGCTTTTCTGTAATAAAACGAGGTTTAAACAAAACATCTGCAATAAAGCCCAACCAGATATCATGCATAGGAATTTTTTGAGGAAAGGGCAAAGCGACTGCCAAAATATCTTTTTTAAATGCCATGCAACAACCTACATAGTTGTTGCTCTTAAGATTTTTAATAATACCAGCGCCGGACTTCTTTAATGAATAAATAGAATTTTGCAGGATTTCCCCTTCATCATTCACGATAAAACAATCGCTAACTATGAAGTCGTACTTTTCGAGATATTTTTTTACAAGGTTTACTTTTCCCGGCATCCATTCATCATCCTGGTCTGATAAAAAAATGATATCGCCTGTTGCATTCCGTAAAGCATTTTCAAAGTTTTTAATAACTCCTTTTGCAGGATTATAGATAACCTTTATCCGTTTATCATTGAAACTTCTAATAACGCTTATTGTATTGTCGGTTGATCCATCATCCGAAATAATTATTTCACTGTTATCATCAAGCTGCTCAATAATTGACTGCAATTGTTTACCAATATATTTACCGCCATTGTAAGTAGCCATTGCTACCGATATCTTCATGTGACTGTCTTCTTTTTAAAACATTTAAACACACTATAGAAACCATAATAACATTCAATCCGATTGAATTGGTTAAAAACGGATTGGTAAGAGATTCTATATAAACAAATACTGTTGCCAAAAAAAATGGCCTGGCTATTTTTTCATTTTCGGGTGATACTCTTCTAACGTTTACATAGCCCAGAACTATATAAATGAGAAGATATATCCAAAATGCCACGCCGATTATTCCCTGTTTATGAAAAATTTCCAGGTAATTAATTTCCATGTGATTCTGCCTGATGCTAACACCTTTTCCCAAACCATGTCCTATGAAAAATGAAAGAGGCGTGACTGCATCCATCACTTCCTCCACCTGAACGGATCTTACGTTATCTGATAAGCCACGGTTAAGAGAAGGGTCTTCAAACAATCCCTTTAAAGCAATTATACTTACCAGCGCAATTACAACTACGGCCACGCTTTTTATTTTACTCTTAAAAAAGAAATTATAAATAATCGCTGTTCCAAATAATGCAGCAACAAAACCCCTTGTAAGTGTAAAGACAAGAGCAATTAATACTATCACCTGCACCAGTCGTTTCAGAAAACTGCTTTTAATCAAATCCATGAAATAGATTCCCAAACACATATAGATAAATCCTTTGTACCAAAATCCAAATATCCCTCTTCCGAAAAAATCGCCCGACTGGGTCAAAACATCATAAACAGCTATATAATTAAATACACCGAGATAGATCAAAACCAATAATGAGAGGTATGCTATTGCCTGTATGATAGATGACCATGCAAATATTTTAATCACTGCCCTAACATGATATGTATTCTTGATGAATAGCGGATAAAAAGGCAGCAGAATAAAAAATGATTCGGCTAAGAAGTTTTCCGATATCCTGTCGTCATTACCATAGTTAAAAATACCAATGATCGTATTTGTAAGAAGTAAGATTATAAATATAAAAGTCAGGCGGAGAGTTTCGTAATCCAGCTTTTCCCGCATGTAAATAACGTAAAGCATCACCAGTATTGCTAAAACAAAATTTACTTTACGCAGGGTAATGAAATCATATTTTAGTAATCCTCCTGATCCTCCAATGCATGTTTCAAAAAAGAAATACAGGAAAAAAAGGAACAAAAAAGATGTACGCTCTTTTGAATATAAAAGCATGGCCTAGCTAAATTTTAAGCTGCGCAGAAAACTTAAAGTTTTAAATTTTAATGACAGGTTTGCTACCCTTACCAAAACGGTTAAAAATAATAATGGTTTGTTAACACCTTTTTCCTTGCTGAAGGCAATTGCGTTGGCATTATATATTTTAAACCTTGTAAAATTTTTTTCATAGCTGTCATATTCCAGTCCTGAAAAAGAGTGGCTACATATAACATCCAATACAAACACTATGGAATATATTTTTCTCAATCTCCTGAAGAAGGAGACATCGCTAAAATCAAGATTTACATTTTCATTAAAACCGCCGGCCTGTTTAAAAAGATCATTATCAACAATAACTCCCGAATTTATAATAGCCTGGTCTCTCAACTGAGCTTCCCCCTTTTTCACCTCTTTTCGTATAAACCCGCGGTACAAAAAATATTTTGCAGGCGATATTATTTTATTGCCATCTCTGATCACCGGGATATACAATTTATAATCTTTTGCGGCTTGCTTCCGTTCTGAAAAAAAAACAGCAAAAAAGTTTTCCGGTAATGCGGTATCCTGGTCAAGCAATAAAAGCCATTTCCTTCTACGGCTTGATGCCATTGCATTGGCTTCGTTATAAGCTTTGCTCACGCCCGAATTTGCATCATCATTTATAACTGAGACATGAATATTATCACGCGCATACAATGTTGTATCCAGATGTATTTCAGGAAAGTTGTTATATAATAAAATATGCAATGTTCCATCTGCATTTTCAACCGCTTTCAAAACGCTGTTAAAAGAAGCTGAATGGGGAAGGTCTGTTTTATATAAAACTATCACGCAAAAAATATCATTAAGATCTTCCCCATTTTTGAGTGATACTGTTGTATTCATTGCGTTAAGCGCTATAAATTCCCTGTCCATTTTATCTTGGCGAAATTCTTATTCTTAAACAGAGGGAAAACAGAGGGATAAAGAAAATACACATTTATCCTTGATAAAGCCTTTAATAAACCTCCGGACTTATACATACTGCCCAAAAACAATAAGGCGGAAGTCTTTATCCGGGAAAGAGGCTTGCCGAACCCTTTAAAAAAGCTGATCATTGTTTTTGCATCGCCGGCATTGTTTGATTTAAAAGCCAATAAAATTAATTGACCGGCAAGCCGATTGATGTAATTTTTATATTGGTTATATAAATTTTTCTCCTGTAATATTTTTACATGCTTTTGAAAAAAATATTGGTGCGAAATAAGTTTATCTGTTTTGCTTAATTCATTACCGGTATTACCCAAATCATGTTTTCTCCAAAAGTAATCGGGGGGGTCATCAGAATACGCAAATGATAGCTTACTATATGCAGCCATCAGGTGAAAATCCACGTCCTGGAATGCTTTTAAATTTTCATCCCATATAACATTCTTTTCAGCAAGGCTGCTTCGTTTCCATATGTTATTGCCGGGTACGCAGGGCGGCGTTAATCCCAACAACATCGGAATTATCCCATCGCCCTTATAATCAGAGACTAAAATATTTTTATCGTATTTTTTTTCGTTGAAGATCAACCCGGGAAAAATTGCAAAATCCAAAGCCGGGTTTTCGCTCATAAATTTTGCTCTTTGCTCAAGGCAAAAATCTTCGAGCAGGTCATCAGAATCAAGAAAGATGATAAAATTTCCTATGGCTTTTTGAAAACCTGTATTACGGCAGGTTTGTGCCCCTTTAGGAAGCCGGTTGCGTTCAAAGACTTTAACACGGGTATCTTTCTTTTCATACTGACGCAGCACGTTTAGCGTATTATTATCAGAACCATCATCTACTAAAATAAGCTCCCAGTCTTTATAAGTTTGGGCTATGATACTGTCTATCGTTGCCGGTATTAAAGATGCCCTGTTGTACACAGGCGTAATAATGGATATCAAAGGTTCAGTTGCCAATACAACTATTTATGTATATAAATTCAATTTTCTCTTAAATGTTCTGCACTATCGAATGCGAATTTTGGCTACTGCTTCATGCTACTTCTTCTTTTCTTCAAAGTGTAAAAATTTTTGATCAAAAAGAAAAACTCAGAAAACAATATCATTATCCCGCCCGGGTTTTTGTCTTTAATTGATTTAAAGAAAGAATACAAGGTTTGCCTGGAAAAAAATAAAATGCTTTTAGAATATGATCTTCTTATATCCAGCAGCATGATAAGGCTTTGTGTACGATTCCATAATTTGCTGCCCGTTTTATTACGGTCCTCTTTTCTGATTTCCCGGTCATGGCAAATGGTGCAAGATGGCGAAATACCGGTTTTAAAATTATAGTATTCTACCCGCTGAAGGTAATTGTCATCTTCTCCATATAAAAAAAACATAGGTTCAAATAAGCCTGTTTTTTTAATGCACAATGATGATATTAACCACGCGGCAGCATTCACAAATTCAATTTCATAAACGCTTTTCAGTTTATTTAAATAAATGTCTGAAACAAAATCCGGGCATCTCTGAGGTATAATATATTCTGAAAATTTTACATCAAGCGCCGTATAACTTCCGTTTAAATGCACCGGGCTTATTATACCATATTCAGGATGTTGTTGGGCAGTTTTTACCAATTCTGCAATTGTATTTTCTTCAATCCATGCATCCTGGTTAAGTAAAAAGACATAATCAGCGTTTGCCTGCATGGCTTTTGTTATTCCAATATTATTGGCGGCTCCAAAGCCGATATTTTTTTCTGACTGTATAAAATATACTTCGCGAAAATTCTCTCTGATAAATTTTTTGGAACCGTCTGAAGAGCCATTGTCAACTACAACTATTTCGCATTTAAGTTGAGATGAAGTAACGCTGTTAAGGCATTTTTCAATCCACTTCATTCCATTAAAGGTTACAATCACCACATATACTTTCATATTACACCTTATGCAAAACGCCTTGCCACAACAAGGTTCATCATTTTCTTTATTTCATTTTTTGAATCCCAAACAATTACAAATATCCATAAGAGCAGGGACGAATAAACAAGGTAAGGGAGAGAAAAGTAGATGCCTGCCCATATTAATATGGATAAACATATTTTAGGTAACCAGAAATATATCTTCGAGTTATACTTCAGCTTATATAGCATTACATAAAAAATATTAAAAGGCACTACCAGTATAATATAAGATAATGCATAAAAAGCGGCGATGGCTGTAATAGAAATAGTGGCGCCATAAATTATGCCGGCAACCAATAAAGCTGAGCCTATCCACCCGGTATACATGAGGCTTTTTTCAAGCTTTTCAATGATCATTATGCTGCCCAGTGTTGACAAAAGTGTTTGTGTCATCGCAAGCAGGCCGAAATAAGGAAGCAGGTTGGCAACCTGTATCCAGTTCTTACCCCACAAAATGAAAACAAACTGCTGCGGAAAGATGATAAGTATTAAAGCAATTGGAATATTAATAAGTGAAATTATTTTCAGCATGAAATAATATTCTTCTTCCACGTTGCCGCCCTCGTTCTTTAATTTTATAAGGCTGGGGTACATCACGGAAGAAAATATTCCCGTTATGAGTGTAAGCGGCAACGTAAGCATTAAGTAAGCACGGTTGTAAACGCCCAGGTCAGACGTACCATAAAATTTACCTACAGTAAGATTGTCTGCATTTCTTGACCAATAAGTAATTGTATTAAATCCCGCGATACTGCCAATAAGTGTACGCGCCAGTAAAAACGATTTTACTACAACAGCTTTTCTTATTTTGAAACTTTTAAGTGGTGAAGCCTTATATACGATTAAAGCGGTTACAAATGCATTGATAAACTGTGACCATATAAGCGACCAATATCCAAAACCAGTATAAGCCAATGCAATGGTAGAAATGGCGCCCGCCGAAGCCCCCCAAAAAATAGCTTTTCCCGCTAAAGCGAACTGGAGTTTTTTTTGTAAAAGGGCAGTGGGCACCACATTAAAAGCACGCACAATAAATAAAGCAGATATGGCAATTCCCGGAAGAACCAGGCTTGTATTCCTATAAAAAAAAGAAATGGGGAATATTAATATAATAAAGAGCAGGCATAATGCAGAACCTAATAATATAGACGATGCGTGCAAGCCGCGATAATATGTGTCTTTATAGTTAGAACGGATGATAGCATAAGATATCCCGCTGTCTGTAAATACACTAATGAAATTTGAAAAAACTGTTATCAATCCAACAAGGCCAAAGTCTGCCGGCAGTAATAATCTTGCGGTAATCAGGCTTGAAAGAAAATTAACAAATTGCGCCAGGAAACTGTATCCACCTGAAACAAACACATTCCTGAAAAATTGTTTTTTAAATGACATCAAGAAGTAGCCGGGAAATAACTTATTACACAGTGGTGTTTACGAAAGCAGTCTTTTCATTATGAGAAATGCTGACGTCAGTATCACTCCAACAATTCCCCCGGTAATCAAACTCATTAAACGCCCATGTTTTTCTGCAATAAGCGGAAGCTGCGGTTCATCAATTACCTGGTACAGTGGGGTTTCTTTCAAAAGAGTTATTTTAGCGAGCTCAAGATTTTTAAGCACCTCACCATAAGCACTTCCTAATGCGGTCATGGTTAATTGTCCTTCCTGCGCTCCGGAGCGCTGGCTTTGAAAAGCAGGATTGAGATTATACGTTTGATCATAGATACGTGCTGTTGCTGAAATAGAATTGCTTAACAACCCTCTTAAGCTATCTGCTTCGCGCTGTATCATTTCAAGATTTGATTTTGCAACACTTGTTTTAGTATCTATATAAAATTTTGACGTGGCGTCAACAAGATATTTGGTAAGATACATCGAAAAAATTTCGTTGTAGGATGTGGTGGATACAACATAAACACTTTGCCCGTTATCCGGTCTTGAAACGGTAAGATAATTATTCACAACCTGCTGGTAGAGACTTCTGAATAAACTATCCTGGATCCGCGTAAACTTCGACATGTCGTCGGGAAAAGGGAACGCTCCTTTTGTTCTTTCCGCATTGTTCCAACCCTCATCCATTTTTTCATCCTTCACAAGAATGTTTACCAGTAACTCATTTTTATCATCAGGCTTTCGCAGTAAAGCTTTTTGAACCATTGTTTTTGAATTCATTAATGACACTATATTTTGACCGGCAAAAGCATCATTATTTCCCCCACTCAGATCAATTCCAAATTGACTGGCGATACCAGCCAGCCCGCCTGATTGCGCTGAGCTTGATAAAATAAAGCTTAATGACGCGGTGTATTTAGGCCGGGACAGCCAGGTATTCACCATAGTGAGCACACCGCATATAAATCCCGCAATCCCAATGATGAGCCATTTGGACCATAAAAACCTGATCCATTCCATCAACTTTAAAAAAGCCTGTCTTATAGAAATTTCGCCGTCGCCATTGGACATACTTACTTACTTTAATATCTTAATATCGCTATTACTACGCCGGCAAGTGATGCAACAGCGCTGGCAATACCAATGAATTCACCGGTTGATAATCTCCTCTTTTCTTCTTTGGCCGGCACGATAACTTCGGCGCCAGGCTTAACCTCAGGTGAACTTTTAAAGAAAAGAAATCCTCGTTTTGTAGCTGCTTTACCGTTTGCATACACTACATAGGTTTTACCTTTTTTTCCATTATCAGTAACGCCACCTGCAGATGAAATATAATCATTCAAATTATAATTTTCGTTATAGGGAATTTGCGTGGGAAACAAAACACTACCGCTTATTCTAACCTGTGCATTGTACTTGGGAACAACCAATTCATCTCCTGACATTAACACAACATCATCAGGCGAACCTGGTGATGAAAGTATCTTTTTAATGTCAAGGGGAAGCTGGTCAGACTCTCTCCTTACGGGATTCCGGAGAAGAAGGTTTGTTGAATCATTAAGTTGCTGTTGAATATTTGAAATAACCTCTTGCTTTGCCTGTGCCGTTTGATCACTAAAATTATACCGCTTGATATAAGCGCCTTCGAGATATGCCTCGGGTGTAAAACCGCCGGCACGTTTTATAAGATCGCTCACACGTTCCTGTCGCTTTTCCAAAACATAAGGGCCCGGATATTGCAATTGTCCCGAAACAGTTACAGATTGAAAAGCAATAAATCCCGGTTTGCGTTTTACAGTTATAACATCGGAGGGCTGTAACAACGCATTATTATGTGTTGCTGTAATATCTGTAATATCTTTTACTTCTATTATGGTACTTGCCCTTACATCCTGTGCTGTCAATGAATCCCTCCTTATTAACCTGGCTACTTCTATTCGTTGAGGAAATGCGGCATCCGTAAACCCGCCCGCCTGCAGGATAACATCCTGTAATGTTAAACTATCCCTGTAATCATAATAACCCGGGTTCCTCACCTCACCTAAAACAGATATATAATATTGATCTCTCAGATCGAATATGGATGACACAACAATCGAATCTTCACGCTTTAATAAAATACTTTTTTGTTCAATAGTATCAGCAGGATCGAACGACAAAATTTCTTTTGTGAGATTGCTCTTAAGTCTGAATATCTGGGCCCGCCGCATAAATGCGTCTTCGCGTAAGCCGTCCGCTTTATTGATAAGGTCCCTCAGCGTCATGCCTTCTTTCAGCTCATAAATACCTTCCCTGAAAACTGCACCGGTAAGCATTATCCTGTTTGTAAACCTGTTCAACACCTTACTCACAATCACACTGTCGCCACCCTTCATTGCATAAGCGCCGTATTCTGCTGCACTCACATCTCTTACGCTCAATTCTCTCCCTGTAAACTGAACAACTTTTGCTGATGCAGTATAAGCGCTGTCAGTAAAACCGGAGCTATATTTTAGCAGGTCGTTCAATGTTTCGCCCGGCAACATTTCAAAGATGCCGGGACGTTTTACGTAACCATCAATGATAACCCTGGTTTTATAGGCCGGTATTCTTAATACATCATTATTCTGCAGCGTGATGTTATCACTGCCATCACCATTTACCAGAAACCTGTACAGGTCAATGGTTTTATAAAGCTTATTATTCCTGATCAATTCTATACTACGGAAACTTCCGAATTCAGACGGCCCTCCTGCAACAAACAATGCATTAAAGGCAGTGGCCAATGAAGGCACTGTATAATTACCGGGCTTATTGCTTCCTATCACCGTAATGCTTATGCTTTTAATCTGCCCAACATTTATACTTACTTTGGACGCCCCGGAACGCAATGTAGCATACGCCGTGCGGCTCATTAACGCAGTGATTTTTTGTGTGGCATTTTCAATACTTAACCCTGCAACCTGCATTTGCCCAACATTGGGGATAAGAATATTCCCTTCGGGAGAAACGGTAACCGGAACAGATGTTTCCTGGATACCATATACGTTAATATTTAACTGGTCGCCCGGACCGATGATATAATTTAAAGGTGTTGCAACCGGAATGTTTGGCTGAAAATTTAAAGTGGGGTTGTTAAAAAGTTCAGCGCCAAAAATGCGCGGGTTAATTAGTGGCTTTGACTGCGTGGTATCAATATTGTATTGATTGATCGAAGTATCCTGCAAATTATTTTTATTGCCAGGCTGATTAATTGCCTGGTTATTACTCGGCAATTGTGTTCTTTGAGCAGGAGCGCCGGAAACGCCCAATTGCTGCAGTCGCATACGTAATTTCTGTATTTCAGCTACCGGCATCCCTTTTGAAATGGCTAACTGTTCAGCTTGTTGTTGTGTTAAGCCCGACGCATCTAATTGTTTTTTAAATCTTAAAATATCTGCATCGGAAAGCTTATCCACCTTAACCGAACTCAGATCGTAATTGCGTAACAAGTCCTGGGTTTTACCGGCTGCCGTAATACATACAAAAAATATTATCAAACTTAAAAGCCGAAGTATTGATTTTTTATGCATTATATAAAGTCTTCAAATGTAAATATAGCTTCGCCCACTGAGTCACATTAAAAATAAAAAAACCTTCACGTAAAACAGAAGGTTTTATTTTATAAGGTGCATACACTCATTCATCAAAAGTACGGCGGCAAATATAGCAATTTTAAGACTGCACGCAGGCGGATGAAAATCTTTAACTAATTAAAGATTAACGCTAAATAACTCAGCCGCCCGCCTTAAGCTTTCCTGTTTACCGACATCAATAAATTTCGTTTGCGAATGATCGAATGATAAAATACTGTGTTCAGCACACAGAGAAAGATAAACATCAACCATGGAAAACTTTAATTCGGTTTGTTGTATTAGTGAAAATATTTTGCTATTAATGATATGAATTCCGCTAAACGCCTTTGCTACTAAATTTTCATTGTTCCGCATAATCTTTTGCTCGCCTGTTTTTACATTTTTCCATCCGCACAGTATGTTGCTTTCATTAAATAAAAAATACCGCGAGGTTGCACGATTAGTTGTTGCGAGTGTTGCCAACGGGTCGGTTTGCTGATGAAATGAGACCATTTCATTTAAAGGCAGATCAGTGAGAACATCTGCATTCATTAAAACAAAATCTTCTTCATCTTTCAAAAACCAGCCTGCCCGTTTTAAACCGCCGCCGGTTTCAAGAATGTCGTCTGTTTCATCAGAAATGGTTATGTTACTGCCCCAGCCATTATTCTGTTGTATTGCATGTATGATCTGCTCCGCGAAATGGTGCACGTTTACGATCACATTATAGATATTAAACCGCTGCAGGTATTCAATATTATATTGCAATAAGGTTTTGCCGTTTACCTCGACCAATGCTTTTGGGTGGAAGTCTGTAAAAGGTTTTAACCGTGTGCCAAAACCCGCGGCCAGCAGCATTGCGCACTTTCCCCGACTCTTAATAGAAGAGCCATTAAGGCTCTCCTTATTCATAGTCAGTTATAAGATTGGAAGATTTAATTTTCTCCTCCTCCAAAGATGAAGCCTTTATCCAATTGGCTTCATTTAAATGCTGCACTTTCACTTTTACTTTGTATTTGTTTTTTAAATGCCTTGCGGTTTGTTCGGCAGCATATACGCTACGATGCTGTCCGCCGGTACAGCCGAAGTTTATCATAAGATCAGTAAATCCTCTTTTAATATAATCTTCCACTGAAATATCAACAATATCATACACGCCGTTTAAAAACTCATGCATGCGTGTTCGTTGCTCTAAAAAATCTATCACTTTTTTATTTTGGCCGGTGAGTGTTTTAAACTCTTCAAATCTTCCCGGGTTTAATAAGCCGCGGCAATCGAACACAAAACCGCCACCGTTCCCGCTTTCATCCTGTGGCAATTGCTTTTTATAAGAGAAACTGTTTATGCTTACAACCAACGGCGTTTGTTCATCTGCCTGGAAAGGTTCGAAATTAGCAATGATCTCCCGTGTTGTGATGGCATCCAGCATGCGCGTTAATTCCGCAGTAACAATTCCCATGTGGCTACTGTCTAAAAAACTCCTGAGATTCTTTAAAGCTATCGGAATGCTGGTAAGAAAATGCGCTTTACGTTCAAATAAACCCCTGAAACCGTAGGCACCCAGCACCTGCAGCATGCGAATCAATACATAACCGTTATACTGACCCACAAAAAAATTCCTGTCAATTGGCTTTGCAAGCAATTCATCTACGACGTCAAGATAATACTGTAACAATTTTTCTTTCCATTCATCACTCAACTGTGCTTTTGCCTGCCATAATAAGCTGGCAACATCATATTGCAAGCCTCCCTTCATGCCACCCTGGAAATCTATAAAATAAACATCGTCATTATTGATAATGATGTTCCTGCTTTGAAAATCACGAAACATAAAATATTTATATCTCGTTTTGGTAAGATAGGTTGCGAGCGCCTCAAAATCATCCAGCATCGCCTGCTTGTCGTAAGGCAATTGCAACGTATCTAAAAAATAATATTTAAAATACAGCAGGTCGCTTAATATGGCCTGTTTGCCAAATTCTTTTGCCGTGAGACATAGGTCGTAATTAAGCCCCTCATCGCCCCTGATCTGTAAACGCGCTAACTGTTTTAAGCTTTGTTTATATAAATGAAATGCGTAATCGTCATGGCCATTCTTCTCGAGTACATCAAGCAAGCTCACTGTGCCCAGGTCTTCCTGTATGTATGCTGTGGATTCATTACTCAAAAAATAAATTTCGGGAACGGGCAATTTTCTTTCCCTGAAATGATCACTGAAAGCGATAAAAGTTTTATTCTCTTTTACATTAAGGTTATAGGTTGCGATAAAAGTTTTATGCTCGTAAAACACACGGAAATAGATCCTGTCACTTCCACTGCGGGGCAATTGTTCAATACGTTGCGGGGATTGCTTAAGATAAGCTTCACACACTTCCTGTATCTTATCGGCAATTATTTTCATTGGCAAACTTTTAATTTTTCAGAAACGGTAAATGTAGGTTTAAAATTGGTTTAGAAAAGTAAAATTATCAGCCGGAAAAATCCACTCATAAATCTTATGCGCCATACATATTACTAACAATTGTCATTCCGAAATCTCAACGGAAAAATTCGCCAAAGCAATTTTTAAATAATGAATGCTTACGTCTTAAGATCATTAATTTTGACACCGTTTTTTCACCAAAAAAATGACGGCTAAAAACCATCATGAGCAAAACTGAATCAACATTTAAAGCAAAAAGCACGATCAAAGCAGCCAATCTTGATCACCGCAGAAAAATTAATTTCAACATCGGTAAATATAACGCTGTTGTACCGCAGGGGAAGGCGCAATTTGACAACCTGGCGGCCGCGCGGGAGCATGCAAAAAATGTAAAATGGCAGGCTATTGAAAAGCTGGATGAAATGCTCGAACAGTTTGAAAATAATATTTCGATCCGCGGCGCAAAAGTTATCTGGGCGGAAACTGCCGACGACGCATTGCACGAAATTGAAAAGATCTGTAAAGCCAAGAACTGCAAAACACTGGTGAAAAGCAAGAGTATGGTTACGGAAGAAATTCACCTGAATAAATTCCTCGCAAAACATGGAATTGAAAGCATTGAAACAGACCTGGGAGAATATATTCAGCAACTGGATGAAGAGCCGCCCTATCACATTGTAACCCCTGCCATGCATAAAAGCAAGGAAGATGTTGCCAAATTGTTTGCCGAAAAATTAAACGTTCCGGCAGGTTTATCACCACAACAGCTTACCCTGGTTGCAAGAGAACGGCTAAGAAAAAAATATATTGAAGCTGAAGTAGGCATCACAGGCGCAAATTTTTTAATTGCGGATACCGGTTCCATTTCTGTAACAGAAAATGAAGGCAATGCCCGGCTTAGCAGCGCTTTTCCCAAAACGCATATTGTAATTACAGGCATCGAAAAAGTATTGCCTTCGGTCAACGACCTCTCTTTGTTTCTGCCGCTGCTTGCAACCTTTGGAACAGGACAGAAATTAACGGTTTACAATACGATCATTTCCGGCCCGAGACAAAAGAATGAAACCGACGGGCCTGAAGAAATGTATGTGATCTTATTAGATAATGGCAGAACTAATTTGCTGGCAAATGCCAAAACCCGTGAAGCACTGTATTGTATTCGTTGCGGCGCCTGCTTGAATGCATGCCCGGTGTATAAAAATATTGGCGGCCACAGCTATGACACAACCTATAGCGGGCCTATCGGCAGCGTGATCACTCCACATTTAAAAAACTTAAAGGCCTATAAGCATTTAAGCTATGCTTCCTCCCTGTGCGGCAATTGCACAGAGGTTTGTCCCGTTAGAATTAACCTGCATGAACTTTTACTGGAGAACCGTTACGAATCGGTGGTTGAAGGTGGAAGCAGCGTATCAGAACGTGTCGCCTGGAAACTGTGGAAACAGGCAAGCCTTCACCGGGGCATGATGAACATGAGCAATGGTAATTTGAAAAATAAGGTGGTGAATAGTTTATTCAAAGGGTGGACGAAACACAGGGCAGATCTGAATTTCAGCCAGAAAACATTTAATGAGATGTGGAAGGATAGAAAGCGTTAAGATTTTGAAATTTGTCCCGCAAATGCGGGAGGGAAATTGGGTAGATCCCAAATCTCAAAATTCCCAATTCCAAAATTTCCCAATCAATTAATGAATTTTCACTGTTCTTCTTTCAATTCTTTTTTGATAGCCCGTTCCTTTAAGAATGCGGTGTACATATACGCCGGCAACGTCTATAATCTCCGGGTCGAGTTCACCGGGTTGAACAAGTTCTTCCACTTCAGCAATGGTTATGTTACCGGCCTTGGCCATGGATGTTGAAAAATTGCGGGTGGCTTTTCTGAAAACAAGATTGCCCATCGTATCTCCTTTCCAGGCCTTCACCAGGGCAAAATCGGCGTGCAAAGCATACTCCATTAAATAATGTTTATTATCGAATACCCGTACTTCTTTGCCTTGCGCTATTTCGGTGCCATAGCCGGCCGGTGTAAAAAATGCCGGGATGCCCATGGCCGCCATTTGAATGCGTGTTGCCAAAGTACCCTGCGGGATCAGGTCAACTTCCAGTTCACCTGAAAGCAGTTGCCGCTCAAACTCCGCATTTTCACCTACGTAGCTGCTCATCATTTTTTTTATCTGTCTTGTTTTAAGCAGTAAGCCCAGTCCAAAATCATCTACGCCTGCATTGTTGGAAATACAGGTTAATCCCGAAACGCCTTTTCTTTTTAAGGCAGCAATTAAATTTTCAGGGATGCCGCAAAGACCAAATCCGCCAAGCATTATAGTGCTATTACCGGCGATATCAAACAGGGCTGTATCGGCGTTAGCATATACTTTATTCATATACGGCAAGATAGGAAATACCTGAATGTATGCAGGCTCCTGATAAAAAAGAACTATAGAGACCTTGGTGGCGTCTAACAAATTAAAGTTTGTTGCGATGGAATGTGTTTGGGAAAAAGGAAATGCCATTTACCGTAACGGAAATGGCATCCGGGAAGTTGGAAATACTGTTCAGGACGGGAAAACAAAAAACCGGCTGGTTTACCTCGCGATAATTATTTTCTGAACAAACTTTGTATCATCAGCTTCTATTAACACGTTGTACATTCCCGGAGCAAGATTTGGCAGGAATATCTTTTGTGATCCATAATCCGCATTTTGTTTTTGCCAAACTGCTTTACCCGTTCCGTCAATAATTCTGATATTCATTTTTCCACCATTCTTACTTACCGGCATATTGATATTTATATTGTTTTGAACAATGGTAGGATAAACCTTAGGCTGCATATCCCGGTCATCTGCAACAGCGAAAGCATTTTCATCGCCTGTTGCAGAAACCATTCCGCCAAATCCAGGATTCGCACCGGAAAGAACGGTGAAATAACCAAAAGATGAAAAGCCGCTTCTGCTAATTGACCTGTAAGTATTCCCGGTGGCAGTGCCGGCCTGGTTTATTTTAAAATCCCATTTGTTTGCTGCATATCTTACCACCATGCATTTTGTGTAATCGAAATCTGTCAGTTCGTCCGTAGTTTTCCATCCTGCTTTTATTACAGCATTGGCGCCGGCTTCAGTTTTTCTTTCAACAAACCAGCTTGCATCTATACCCTTCGAAGAAACCGGGATGCCTGATGAACCGTTAAGCAATGCATTTTCAAGGCAGCGTACAGAATAATCTTCAGGGGTTCCGTTCTCTGTAATGGTAAGAGCATTATAGGTTTTTTTATCAAACCCTACCGGGAAGGTAAATGGTGCATTTTTTACGTTTAGCTTTTTAAGAATACCTGTGCCATTGGTAATTATAAACCTTTTATTGCTATAATCTTCAATAACGCAATTATTGCCCAATGTTAAATTGTGGTTACCCAGTTTTATCCAGTTCTTGTCATTCAGGAACATAATGCCGTTTAAAACTGTTTCGTTATCAAGCAGGTTTACATATTTGTTCTCGTTCTTGGCTATTTGCACCAGGTAAATTTTCCCACCTTTATTTTTTATAGAGGAATTAAGCGCACCCGTAAATTCCAGCATGGAAGAATCATTATTATATGTTCCTTTATTGGTAAAATTGGCCTGCATGGAATAAATGCCATGCCCCGACAATGTAGCTCCCTGCTCATTAATAATGCTACTGTCTGTAATAATACTTCCGCGATTGATCACATTACCGTTTACAGCATTGGTAAAACTATACCCCGTATAGAGCACTGCACCATCGGTTATGGTAATGGATGTTCCATTGTTTACCAGTTGCGCACTTGCAGCTTTCAGCAGTGCCGGCAACGTAATTGCCAGCAGGAAAACAATTCTTATAGCCTTAATTAATTTCATACAATAGTTTTTGCTTTTTTAAAAAAACTTTTCGAATTAATTACCCAAACACATGATATTCCATGTGATATCCTGGCTAATGGTAGAATTGCTTGTATTTAAAAGGCGGCATTTGCAATTGGTTGCCGTTACATTGTATATCACTAACTGAAGCTGGTACAATGGCCCTGCACTGCCTCCGTTGGAAACAATACTGCCCACATATACCTGTGGCGCACTGCTGAAACCACCGATAAACCCTATTGATGCTTCAGGAGATAAGGAATGGGCAGCAAGGTTATTAATGGTAAATGCTGCAGTGCGCGTATAAAATTTTATATTGGTGCTGTTTGAAAGATTATACAGCACACCTTTATTATTGTTTACGGTTAATGTACCGCTTACCTTTTGAGTGCCGTTAACCGTTACATTACCGTTTAATTCTGTGGTGCCCACCACATCTAATTTTGCGGAAGGGGCTGTGGTGCCAATGCCAACATTGCCGCCATTGGCAATAGCTATTCTTGAAGCTCCGTCTTCAGCTATATTAAAATAATTACCGCCGCTGCTGTAAGTCATTATCCAGTATTTCGAATCGGTGTTGTTGTGCAGCGCTACAGAGCCATCATCTACCTGTATTTTATAGATAGGGCTTTGTGTACCAATGCCTAAATACCCACCCACGTAAGCATTGCTATTGGTGTTTATGGTACCATTTACATCAAGCTTATAAGCAGGCGTTGTAGTGCCGATACCTACATTTTGAGAAAAAGCTCCAAAAGAGAGCAGAACATAAAAAATTGCAATAAAGTTTTTTTTCATAAACGATGATTTAAAATTTTAATGTAAAAATGTTTCCGAGACTTGTTAAGTCAAAATCGAATGATTGAATGGTTAATAAAAATGATTAAATGGTTTAACAGCATTGGTCGCCGCAGATGTCCGGTTTAAAGGCTTAAAGTAATGTCTAAGGATTGTTTGTATCAATAAAATTTTTCCACATTATACAGGAGACTTATCCGTTAATACGCAACATTTAGAGGACATCAACATATAATGTAATTTGCGGCCATGCAGATAATCCCTTTAAGTGAAGGTGTTTTTACTATTGACAAGTCTAAAATTTTCGTTCCGTTTGATGTAGCTAAAGATGAACTGCAGGCACGCAGCAGCGGCAGCCTGTTGGTGGAAGTACAACCGTTTGTTGTTGTTACCGGCAAAGATGTCTTATTGCTTGATACAGGCCTCGGTTTTATACAAAACGGAGAAATGCAATTGCATAAAAATTTAAAAGACAATAACATTAACCCGGCAGACATAACCAAAGTTTTATTATCGCATTTGCATAAAGACCATGCCGGCGGCGTAAGTTATAAAGACAAGCTCGGGCACTATCATCTCTCTTTTCCCAATGCCATATATTATGTGCAGCAACCTGAAATGGATTTTGCCATGAACACGGGTTTTCCCTCGTTCATGACGGAAGAAATCTCCATGCTCGAAAAAAACTCACAGGTTGTTTTTTTAGATGAGCCTGAAGGTAAGGTTGATGGTTATATCCATTATAAAATTACAGGCGCGCACAGCCCGAACCACCAGGTTTTCCGGATCGAAGCGGATAATGAAACTATTTTCTTTGGTGCGGATGATGCACCCCAGTTGCAGCAAATGAAACACCGGTTTGTAGCCAAATATGATTTTAATGGCAAAAAAGCTATGGAATTACGCCGGCAATGGTGGGAGGAAGGCACCAAAGAAGGATGGATTTTTTTATTTTATCATGACGTGAAAACACCGGTTACGGTAAACCGGTAGCAGGCGGCTTGTATATGAAGAGTAAAAAATTGTTCCGGGAGCTATTGCTCACATGGCATCGCAAAAAAAATAAAAGAGTTATGCCGTGGAAAGGCGAAAAAGACCCTTACAAAGTATGGCTCAGTGAAATTATACTGCAGCAAACAAGAGTGGAACAAGGCTTGCCTTATTATGAAAAATTCATCCGTCAATATCCAACTATAACACATCTTGCCAATGCCAGGGAAGAAGATGTTTTTAAGTTATGGGAAGGATTGGGTTACTATACACGTTGCAGGAACCTGTTATCTACCGCGAGAATTGTTGCAGAGAATTATGCAGGAAGTTTTCCATCAGATTATGACTCCATTATAAAGCTAAAAGGCATCGGCGCTTATACGGCAAGTGCTGTCGCATCCTTTTGTTTCAATCTGCCACATGCTGTTGTTGATGGCAATGTACTGCGCGTTTTATCCAGATTTTTTGGGATTTATTTACCGGTAGATTCTGCGGAGGGAAAAAAGATCTTTGCCCAGCTTGCGCAGGAATGCCTGGACAAAGATCAGCCTGGCGAATACAATCAATCCATCATGGATTTCGGAGCAACAGTCTGCAAGCCGGTACCAGTTTGCAAACAATGCCCGCTTAACAAAAAGTGCATGGCTTTCAATTCATGCACAGTTACTGATCTGCCGGTAAAGCAAAAAAAGATCGTAAAAAAGGAAAGATGGTTTTCTTATTTCATTTTTTCATTCAATGATGAAGCCTATGTTCAATTAAGAAGGGAGAAAGACATCTGGCAGAACCTTTATGAGTTTTATCTCAAAGAAACGGCAACTGATCCCGAATGGAACGCGGGGAAAATAAAAAACTGGCTTGAGCTTGAATTAAAAATAGACGCAATACAAAATATTACCATTCTTTCTGCAAAAAAACAATTACTTACGCACCAGGTTATTCATGGATATTTTATCTGCGTCAGCATAGGCCAGAAACCGTTATTTAATTTGCAAAAAGGCTTGTGGCTTAACAGTGCTGAAATAAAAACGAAAGCATTTCCAAAATTTATCCATCAGTTTACAGGAAAGGAAACGCTGCAAACCCAGCTTTTATAAATTTTGACCCTTTTCCATAAAATCTTGTTTAATTTAGTTACATTTATTCAAGCTTAACCTATAGCTGATGAATCTAAATTAAATTTCTATGAGAGGAGTTAACAGAGTAATGTTAATAGGCAACCTCGGTAAAGATCCTGAAATACAGTACCTTGAAAAAAATATCAGCGTTGCCAAATTTCCACTTGCTACCACCGAAACACATAAAGACAAGAATGGCAAGCTTATATCTCAAACGGAATGGCATATAATTGTATTATGGCGTGGCCTCGCAGAGCTGGCGCAAAAATATTTACACAAAGGAAGTCTTATTTATGTTGAAGGGCGCCTGCGTACACGCAGTTGGGAAGACAGGGAAGGGAATAAGAAATTTGCCACAGAAATTGTTGCCGATAATTTAATTATGCTTGATAAACGCAGCGATAATAATGCTGCCTTCCCCTCCTCTATTCCACCCGACACCGACAGCATGGAAGGCTACAGCAGTACTCCTCCCGGCGAAGACGAACCAACAGGCACACTCCCTTTTTAATTTTTTGTGTTATTTTCAATAGTGTTATTTTGCATTGATGTTTTAAACATCGTAACGAAAAATTTATATTTTGGAAATCCTGCCATCGCGATTTTCGCTATTACAGATACAAATACATAGTACTATTGATCCCCAGGCTACAACCGTGCTCATTTTTTTCCTGATCGCGTTTATTATGCTTTCATTCGTGGTTGCAGGAGCAGAAGTTGCTTTTTTCTCCCTGACATTCAAAGAGATAAACCTGCTGAAAACCAAGGAGCAGTCTTATTATAAAAGGATCATTGATTTGCTGGAAGATCCCAAAGGCCTGTTGGCATCATTATTAATAGCCAACAGCTTTGCCAACATTGCTATTATTATAATATCCAATCTTTTACTGGATAATCTGCTGCAATTTAAACAGTTATCTTCCCTCTGGGTAATATTTATCATTAAAGTGATCATTGTTACCGCCCTGCTTGTCTTATTTTGTGAAGTGCTTCCTAAGATCTATGCCAGCCAGAATAACATCCGGTTTTTGAAGAATTTTGGGATCATCACCGAAGGAACGTATTATATTTTTCATAGTATCGGAAACTGGATGGTGAAGTATTCAGATATTATTGAAAGGAAATTGTCCAGGAGAGCCAAAGGAGGTTACAGTCTTGAAGAACTTGACCATGCAATAGATATCACCACCAATAATGCCGCGTCGGAAAAGGAAAAAAACATCTTAAAAGGCATAGTAAAATTTGGAAATATCACGGTAAAACAGATCATGCGCACCCGGCTTGACGTAAGCGGTATTAAATATGAAACACCATTTCCTGAGCTTTTAAAAAAAATAGAAGAATTGCATTACAGCAGGTTGCCGGTTTATAAAGATGATCTTGACGATGTTGTTGGTATTTTAAACACCAAAGACCTGCTTCCTCATATACATAATTCAGAAGATTTTGACTGGCATAGTTTATTACGCCCGTTGACCTTTGTACATGAACATAAATTTATTGAGGACCTGCTGCAGGAATTCCAATCGAAACGCATTCATTTTGCCGTGGTGGTTGATGAATTTGGCGGAACAAGTGGTATTGTAACGCTGGAAGACATTCTTGAAGAGATTATTGGCGATATCAAAGATGAATTTGATGAGGAAGATACAGGTTTCAGGAAGCTTGATGACAACAATTTCATTTTTGAAGGCAGCATCATGATAAGCGATGCATGCCGCCTGATGCAACTGCCATCTGACACGTTTAATCCTGTCAAGGGCGAAAGCGATTCTCTTGCCGGGCTTGTGCTCGAAATTGCCGGTGAAATTCCACAGCAAAACCAGGTAATAACCAGTGGTGATTTTGAGTTTGTAGTTTTGGAAATGCATAAGAACCGTTTACGGACCATTAAAATCACGATAAAGCCACATGTGGTTGCGGAAAAAGGAAAACAAGTCAATGGTCGATAGTCAGCAGTCCGTAGTCAATGGTCAACGGTCAATGGTCCATAGTTCATTGTCGTTTATCAGGAACCATCTGTGGTCTGTGGTCTGTGGTCTATGGTCTATTCCTTTATTAAGCTGCAATTCTGCCTACACACCAAAGCCAACGGGTTATTTTAAAATTGATTTCCCGGAAAAAAAATATCAACTATTTGCCGAGGCTGGTTATCCTTATACATTTGAATATCCAACCTATGCACATGTTGTAAAAGACAGTACTTTTTTTGGCGATGAAACAGAAAATCCCTGGTGGCTGAATGTAGAGTTTCCGCAATTTTCGTCGCGCATTTATTTAAGTTATAAGATAATTGGCAGGTACAAACTTGACAGCCTGTTGAACGATGCTTTTAACCTAACCAATAAACATTCAATAAAGGCTTCTTATATCGATGACTCGGTAATGAATGTCTCCTCTGATGTACATGGAGAATTTTTTAAGGTCGAAGGCGATGTTGCCACCGCGAACCAGTTTTTTCTTACAGATTCAACCCGGAATTTTTTACGCGGCGCTTTATATTTTGATGCCACTCCAAATGAAGATTCATTGAGGCCTGTAAATGAATTCCTCGTAACAGATATGAAACACCTTATCAATACGCTTCGCTGGAAATAAAACAGGCGCTCCCCCGCGCTAAAAGGCAAATCGTTAAGATGTTCCCTTTCAAAGATTTTTGGGCTTTTACTTTTTACTTTTGCAGCATGATTGTGATTGAAAACAGGTTAGTAAGCGATGAAATAATAGAAAAACAATTTGTTTGTGACCTTGTAAAATGTAAAGGTGGCTGCTGTGAGGATGGCGATGCCGGCGCCCCGCTCGACATAACAGAGCTTGATGAACTGATCCACAATTATGAAACCATAAAACCTTACCTTACTCCTGAAGGCATTAAAGCAATTGAATCAAAAGGTAAATACCTGTATGACAGAGAGTTTGGCTGGGTTACGCCAACCATCAAAGGCGAAATGTGCGCTTATGGTTTCAGGGACGAAAACGGGATCATAAAATGCGGCATTGAAAAAGCGTATAACGAGGGAAAGCTAAACTGGAAAAAACCCATTAGCTGTCATTTGTTTCCCATACGCGCAAGCAAAAGCAAAGAAAACAAAGATCTTGAATATTTAAATTATGAGCCAAGACAGGATATTTGCTCAGCCGCCTGCAAATTAGGCAAGCGTTTGAAGGTCCCTGTTTATATTTTCTTAAAGGAATCCATCATTCGTAAATATGGACAGGAATTTTATGATGCATTAGAAGCCGCAGCCAGGTATAAAGAAGAAAATAAAAGCTAAATGAGCAATGGGGTACCTGTAGATAAATTCTTTTAATTTACAGATCATTAATTTTGCCTGATGAATTTTGAATATAAACATTTATTACCTGAAGAATTTGGTGATAATTCAAAAGTGTGGATTTATCAAAGCAGCCGTTTGTTTACCATCGGCGAAGCATTGCATATAGAAGATATACTGAATGAGCTTGTCACCAACTGGAAAAGCCACGGCGCCCCGGTGAAAGCTTATGCAAATTTGTTTTTCGGACAATTCGTTATTTTAATGGCTGACGAAGCCGCAACCGGCGTAAGCGGTTGCAGCATTGATAGTTCAGTAAGGGTAATTCAGCAAATTGAAAAAGAATTTAAAGTGGAGATGTTCAATTGGCAAAACCTTGCATTCGTGGTGATAGATAAGGTACAGATAATTCCGCGCCGGCAATTTAATTATGCACTGGAAAATAATTTTATTACGCCAGATACATTATTTTTTAATAATGTTGTGGACACAAAGAAAGAATTAGAAGACAACTGGCTTATTCCAATAAAAAACAGCTGGTTGAAAGCAAAACTCAAAACGGTGGTTTCTTAACAAGCGGAAGTAGCTCATCCGGTAGAGTATTAGTTTCCCAAACTAAAGGTGGCGGGTTCGAGTCCCGTCTTCCGCTCAAAGCTTAAAACTTTAAACCTTTAACTTTCAACATCGCTGCCAATTTGTCTCAAATCAATATCTTTGCCCCCTAATTTTTATAAATGTTGGATGTAGTTGCAGGTAAAGTACATGATGAAACACGCCAGGGTGAAGCTTTTGCGCCTTTTATCAATGATGTAAATCAGTATCCAAAAAAATTTTATATAGAAAGTTATGGCTGCCAGATGAATTTCAGCGACAGTGAAATTGTGGCTTCCATCTTGCAAAATGAAGGTTTTGGCGCCACGCGTAATTATGAAGAAGCGGACCTTGTTTTACTCAATACCTGTTCAATACGTGAAAAAGCAGAGCAAACCGTTCGTAAACGTTTGACGGAATTCAGGAAGATTAAGGAAGCAAAACCGGGAATGTTGGTAGGAGTGCTGGGTTGCATGGCGGAGAGACTGAAATCAAAATTTTTGGAAGAGGAAAAACTGGTTGACATTGTTGTTGGCCCGGACGCATACCGTACACTGCCGGTTTTAATTGAAGAAGCAGAAACCGGTCAAAAAGCCGTGAATGTTTTATTAAGCCGTGAAGAAACCTATGCAGATATTTCCCCGGTACGCTTAGACAGCAATGGCGTTACAGCATTTATTTCGATTATGCGCGGCTGCAATAATATGTGCAGTTTTTGTGTAGTGCCGTTTACGCGCGGCAGGGAACGTAGCCGGGATGTATCTTCTATCCTAAGTGAAGCGAAGCATTTATTTGAGCAAGGCTTTAAAGAAGTTACGTTACTTGGGCAAAATGTGGATAGTTATTATTGGGTGGATGAGGTAAATGATGAGATCGTAACATTTGGAAAGTTACTGGAAAAAGTTGCTTTGGTTAGCCCCGAATTAAGGGTACGTTTCAGTACTTCTCATCCCAAGGACATTACAGACGAAGTATTGTTCATCATGGCTAAATATGAAAACATTTGTAACTATATCCATTTGCCTTTGCAAAGCGGAAGCACCAGGGTATTGCAATTGATGAACCGGACCTATACCCGCGAATGGTACATGGCGAAGGTGAAAAGGATCAGGGAAATCATTCCTGATTGCGGCATTAGCTCAGATATCATAGCAGGTTTTTGTACAGAAGCAGAAGAGGATCATGCAGACACATTAAGCATGATGGAAAGCAGCGTTTATGATATGAGTTACATGTTCTTTTATAGCGAAAGACCGGGCACATTGGCAGCAAGGAGATATAAGGATGACATTGCCGAAGCCGTAAAGAAAAGAAGATTGAAAGAAATCGTTGAGTTGCAGGGCAGGCTCTCTTATGAAAGCAACAAAAGGGACGTAGGTAAAACTTTTAAGGTTTTAATTGAAGGCAATAGTAAAAAAAGTGATTTGGACTGGATGGGCAGGAATTCACAGAATAAAGTGATCGTTTTTCCAAAGGAAAATTACAAGTATAGAAAAGGTGATTATGCCTTTGTGAAAGTGAATGATTTTACACAGGCCACTTTAATTGGCGAAGTTGCAAAATAGAATTTATCATCTGGGGCTTAGCTATCCTTTCTTTCTATTCAATCCGCACATTACGTGCGGATCTTTTATCAACTTAATTTAAATTTTTGATGGCAGATATACAATCTATAAAAAACAGGTTTGGAATTATTGGAAATTCACCGGCGCTTAATTATGCTATACAAGTGGCATCACAGGTAGCGTCAACAGATTTGAGCGTCTTAATTGTGGGTGAAAGTGGCGTGGGAAAAGAAGCATTTTCGCAGATCATTCATGCTTTATCAGCAAGAAAACATAATGCTTTTATCGCGGTCAATTGCGGCGCCATACCTGAGGGCACCATAGATTCGGAATTATTCGGGCATGAAAAAGGCTCTTTTACCGGCGCCGTTGACAGCCGTAAAGGTTATTTCGAAACTGTAAATGGCGGAACTATTTTTTTAGATGAAATAGGCGAGATGCCCCTTGGCACACAGGCGCGCTTGTTGCGTGTACTGGAAACCGGGGAATTCATCCGCGTAGGCTCATCCAAAGTACAGAAAACTGATGTCCGCGTAATTGCAGCAACCAACAAGGATCTTTATGGATCTACTCAAAACGGAAAATTCCGCGAAGATCTGTATTACCGCTTAAGTACAGTTCCTATCCGGGTCCCGGCATTGAGGGACCGTAAAGAAGATATCTATTTATTGTTCAGAAAATTTGTGGTTGATTTCGCAGAGCGTTATAAAACAACACCGGTTCAGTTGGATGATGAGGCGAAAAACATGTTAATTAACTATAACTGGCCGGGAAATGTGCGCGAATTAAAGAACATTGCAGAGCAGTTATCTGTGTTGAGCACGAATCAAACTATCATTGCGGCAGAACTGCAACGTTTTTTGCCCGAAAAGAATGTCAACCGCTTGCCTGTATTAGCGCCTTCGCAGCATGCAACCGGTGAATTCAATAACGAACGTGAAATTCTATATAAGCTGTTCTTTGATATGAAAAAGGATGTGACGGAATTAAAGAAAATGTTTTTGGAAATTCTTAAAAATCCTGCCCTGGCAAATACTGCAGCTAATTTTACGGCTGAATCGCTGCAAAGAGATTATGCTGTAAATGGCAATGAATATGCTGCGCCGGTTTTATCAAATACACAGTCTGCCGCGCTGCCCGTAAATGTGCAGCCATCAAACCAGCCTGTTATCCTGCCGCATAAAGATGATATTCATGAGCATGAGGAAGTGGAGGAATCTCTGAATATAATGGACAAGGAAAGGGAATTAATTATCAAAGCACTTAAAAAGCACCGCAGCAAAAGAAAAGATGCTGCGCTTGACCTGGGTATCAGTGAAAGAACATTATACAGAAAGTTGAAAGAATATGATATCAATGATTAAGTTCCGGTCAACTGTCAACGGTCAACTGTCAACAGCCTTCGGGCGTTGGCATACAGTCTGTGGTTTATTAACTATGGTCTGCGGTCTTTTTCTTCTTTCTGGCTGCGGCGTATATACTTTCCGTGACGTATCCGTAGATTATTCGAAAATAAAAACGGTAAAGGTTGGATTTATCGAAAACAAGGCCCGTTATATAAATCCCCAATTAAGCCCACGGCTGACAGACAATTTAAAGCAGAAAATTAATAACTACACAAAACTTACCTTAGTAACCGGCGATGATGCCAGTTACATTATTACCGGTTATATAAATCGTTACGATGTATCTACTTCGGCGATCAGCAATAATGCCCCGGCGGGTAACAGGTTAACGGTGGGCGCCAGTATCACTTTTATCAATACGGTTGATAATAAGACCGACAACTTTACTGTCAGCCGTGATTTTGATTTTTCTGCAAACCTGTCGCTTCAGCAGGCGGAAGCAACACTTCAAACCGATATCATCAATCAGCTTACAGACCAGATATTCAATCATATTTTTTCAAACTGGTAGAGAATAGTATTTTCACCTGTAAAACTATTCGGACGGATGACGTTATATGAAGAAAATATTTTGCAATCCCTCGTGCATACTACTTCACTGCAGGATGCTTCAAAAGAACAGCTTCAGGAATTAATTAATAAATGCCCTTATTACTACGCACCTTATTTCTTTTTTGCAAAAAAATCGTACCTGCAAAAAGAAGCAAATAGTGAAATTACCGTTCAGAAAGCCGCATTGCATTTTGCAAATGACCTATGGTTTCGGTTTAATTTAAATAATGAAGAACCGTCGCAAAACCGGTTAGGGGAAAATCCGGGTGGAAGCGAATTGATTGAGCCGGTAGAAGTGAACGAAAATGCTGACAAAAACGATACAGAAGTTAAGGAAGATATAAATGTAAAATTGAGCGATATGCTACAACAGCAGGCCGCTGAATTTGATAAACCGGTAGAAGTGTCAACGGAAGTTCCTGTTGAGACCATTCCATATCACCGGGTTGACTACTTTGATTCCCAGGGCATAAAACTGGAAGAAACAAAAGCCTCAGACAAGCTTGGAAATCAATTAAAACGGTTTACGGAATGGCTGAAACAAATGAAGCGCATCAATCCTAACCCTGTGGATTTTGGGAACGATGAAGCAGGGGAAACAGCAGTGCAGCATATAGCTGAAGATTCCAACAAAACGAGGGAGATTATAACCGAAGCTATGGCTGAAGTGCTGGTAAAGCAGGGTAAACCCGAGCAGGCTATTCAAATTTATGAAAAATTAAGTTTTAATAATCCCTCTAAATCCGCTTACTTTGCGGCAAAAATTGAGGAATTAAAGAATTAAAAGTTAAGTGATGACAATTGTTTTATTCATACTTATTGTAATTATAAGCATTATTTTAGGATTAATTATTCTGATACAAAATCCAAAGGGTGGTGGCCTGAGTGGCACGCTTGCGGGTTTTAATAACCAGTTTATGGGCGTAAAGCAAACAACAGATGTGCTGGAAAAAGGCACCTGGATTTTTGCTTCTGTTTTAGGCTTTCTTTGCATTATATCTGTTTTGTTCATTTCCACAAGCGGCGGAAGCAAAAACAATTCAATTCAGGACATAAATACCTCTACTGTGCCTTCGCAGCAAGCTCCTGCAAATTCCCAAACACAGGATCCCGGCACTTTTCAATTACCGTCAGACAGCAATAATAATTAAAATAATTGCCCGATAGTATAAGGGTAGTACATCAGATTTTGGTTCTGAGTGTCTTGGTTCGAAT
Organism: Parafilimonas sp.; assembly: GCA_036274175.1. Classification (GTDB taxonomy): domain Bacteria; phylum Bacteroidota; class Bacteroidia; order Chitinophagales; family Chitinophagaceae; genus Parafilimonas. The sequence continues at coordinate 62,350 of DASUGF010000041.1, read as the reverse complement.
CCAGGTCGGGCAACATAAAGCTGCATATAGTGCGGCTTTCTTTATTCCCGGCCGTGAAAAATTATAGGCTCAACGCTCTTTTATACCTTTGCGGAGCTACAAACCCGGGCTATCGTTCATCCTCCGCAAAACGGAGCTGAAAGGAAAGTCCGGACAGCACAGGGCAACCCACCCCGTGTTAAACGGGGCTTCTTTGCCAGCCGGCGGAGAAAGAGAAAGTGCCACAGAAAATTACAACCTCTGGCCTCTTTGAGGGGACATAGGAAATGGTGAAAATGTGAGGTAAAAGCTCACGTTCTGCTATAGCAATACAGCAGAAGGGTAAACCTTGGGCGCTGCAATGCCACATATATCCCGCGTTGTGTGTACAGTTTAGTGCTGTGCGTACAAATAAGTAGCCTGCTTATTACATTCACTGTATCGCGGGAGGGGTAGGCAGCACAGATAAATGATAGCATAAAACAGAATCCGGCTTACGGGGTTTGTAGCTTATTTCAATATGGCTCTGATATTGCTTGCAGATTGATAGTGAAGCTGCAGAAGCGGTAAGTTTGCCGCATTCTATTACAACGTTGATCGTTGAATAATTATTCAGATTTATTGAATGAATTGAATGAAGACGGATTATTTCTTTCTACAACGATGTACAGAATTGGCAACAAAAGCTGCAGAAAAGGGTAACTCAGCAGTTGGAGCGGTTATAGTAAAAGATAATGCGATCATCAGCGAAGGCGAAGAAGCTGTTAATACCAGGAATGATATTACCTGTCATGCTGAATTGGAAGCCATAAGATTGGCTGTAAAAAATCTTACAACCAACAATTTATCCGGCTATACTTTATACTCCACACATGAGCCCTGCATCATGTGTTCTTACGCGATAAGATTTTACAGGATCTCAAAAATAGTTTACCTGCAACAGGCGGATTATCTTGGGGGAGTTTCATCTTCAATGCCACTGCTGGTATCAGATCAATTGCCGCCTCATTGGGGAGAGGCGCCGGTGCTTGTTCATTTCAAAACGGAAGATGATCACTAAAGTAAACGCACGACTTTTTTGAAATCTTTAGAGATATTGGCTTTCATAATACCAGTAGTATCGAGCGACCTGGTTTTCATGTTGACCTTGAACTCGCAATCATACATATTTTTTAGCTTATCATCATAATAAATAACCTCCAATACGCGGAATTTTACATTGGCTGAATCATTATTCTTATCCCTGTATAAATAGGCCTGCATTGTAGCTTTAAGATCATTTTCCAGGTCGGCAGAGGTATTTTTTGCTTTGCATGATATCACTAATCCAAACAATAAAATTGTAAAAAAACGAAATCTCATAAGTGCTTTTAAAATGATAAATATATAGTTTACCTGAAACTATCATCGCTTAAATCATCATCGTCATTATAATTCATTTGTCCGAGATTCATCATGCTGCCAATAAGATCTTTAAATTCAGTTTTACCTTCAATTACTTTTTTGCTAATGAGTGAATAAGCCGCCAATCCATGCAAAACAAATTCCATCAATAAGGCATTTTCCTTTTCATTGGCATGTGGAAAGTATTTTTTTACAAAACTGTATAAGCCTTCAACTTTATACAAAGCATTTATTTTTTCCGAATCCTTCATGTCAACAAAAAGATCAAGATGTTTGCCACTGTCAAACCACCTTGTAATAGCTTTATAGGGATTATCATTTTCTTTTTCAGGCTGTGATAGTTTGCCAGTGGTTCTTCTTTTTTTTAATGTTTCAGGATTTGGGAAATAGGTAATGAATTGTGAGCGAATAGCTTTATCTAAAAGATTCAGAGCAACCTGGTATGGGCCTTCCTGTTCTCCTTCATATACCAATTCTATCTTCCCGGTTATTGAGGGAACAATACCTGACAGGTCACTTATCCATACCTGCGTTTGTTTTTCGTTATTCCGGATTGTTCTTCGCTCGGCGCCGCTATAAGCATTTTCATAAGCCGAAATGGGAAGCCTCGCACTCACACCGCTTTTCTTGTCAACATATTCATTGCCGCGTGCTTCGAATGCAACCTGCTCGATTAAACGCTTTATCAGATCACTTATATTCACCTTTACTTTTTGTTCCTCCGGGACATGGGCTTCCTGTTCTGTTATTTCAAGCGATGTTTCAATGCTTTTCGGGTAATGTGTTAATATCTGGCTTTGAATCCTGTCTTTTAACGGCGTTACAATGCTGCCCCTGTTTGTGTAATCTTCCGGGTTAGCGGTGAACACAAATAAGATATCCAATGGCATGCGCAATTTAAAACCACGTATCTGGATATCGCCTTCTTCCAGTATATTGAACAAAGCAACCTGTATGCGTGCCTGCAGGTCAGGGATCTCATTAATAACAAAGATGCCACGGTTACTCCGCGGGATGATGCCATAGTGAATGACCATTTCATCTGCAAAACTCAGGCGCAGATTGGCCGCTTTTATCGGATCTATATCGCCGATCAAATCTGCAACACTTACGTCGGGCGTGGCTAATTTTTCGCCATAACGCTCGCTGCGATGTAACCACGTTATTGGTGTTTCATCGGCATGTTCAGCGATAAGGTTTTTTGCGTATTTACTTAGCGGTTTTAAAGGATCGTCATTTACTTCGCTCCCGGCAATAACAGGAATATATTCATCAAGCAGCTCAGTCATTTGCCTGGCCATACGTGTTTTTGCCTGGCCGCGCAATCCTAAAAATAAAATGTTATGACGGCTTAATAAAGCTCTTTCCGTATCAGGGATTACTGAATCTTCATAACCGATAATTCCCTTAAAAGTATTCTCTTTATTACGTATGCTTTCAATTAAGTTCTTTCTTATTTCATCTTTAACAGGAACAGACTTATAACCGCTCTTTTTTAATTCACCTAATGTTTTGATCTTATCGATATTCATTATATGTCAATTTAAGTACACTATCAATATTTTAATTTCATATAAAGCAGGCTACTCAAATGTAAAGAGTAAACAGATACGTTACTGTTAATTATAAGTTCGGTCACCGGCGCCACAAATACGGAAATACAAGGGTGGCACAACGAAGATGCCATGGGTTATCATAGTCAGTTATAATATCAATACACCGTTTTTCTCTTACCGCTTTCAAAATCGCGAAAGATGAACGCGCCTAGTTTGTCGAGCGATGCAAAAAATGCTTTTCCATTATTTGTTTCGGTGAATTCGGTAACAAAACGTTGCAAATAAGGATCGCTTGCTATCATAAAAGTAGTGATCGGGATTTTTAATTTCTTACACTGTGCTGCTAAATTTAAACAACGGTTGGTAATTTTCCTGTCAAGCCCGAATGCGTTTTTATAATAGCGCCTTCCGATCTTTAAACAGGTAGGCTTACCGTCCGTTATCATAAAGATCTGTTTATTGGGGTTTCTTCTTCTGCGTAAAATATCCATTGCCAGTTCAATTCCTGCAACTGTATTTGTATGATATGGGCCAACCTGCAGATAGGGTAAATCTTTAATTTCAACCGGCCACGCATCATTACCAAACACCACAATATCCAAAGTGTCTTTAGGATATTTTGTAGTGATGAGCTCACTTAAAGCCATTGCCACTTTTTTTGCAGGGGTGATCCTGTCTTCGCCATATAAGATCATGCTGTGTGAAATATCGATCATCAGCACAGTAGATGTTTGCGCTTTAAAATCTGTTTCGCGGATCTGCAGATCATCCTCCTGCATTTGAAAACTCTCCACGCCGTGATTGATCTGCGCATTGCGGATGCTTTCAGTAAAATCGATCTGCTCCAGCATATCACCAAACTGGAATGGCCGGTGATCAGGGCTTATTTCATCACCCTGACCGGGCTTGTTTGTTGTATGATCTCCCTGTTTGCTTTTTTTAAGTTTACCGAAAATTTCCTCAAGGCTTTTTTTACGGATACTTTGCTCACTCTTTGCGGTTATTTCCAATGCACCGGTTTCATTATTATCTTTTATATAGCCATTGCGTTTGAGGTCCTCAATAAAATCGCCCATTCCGTATTCGTCATCGGTGAGTTGGTATTTTTTGTCAAGTTCATTCATCCACTGCAAAGCTTCATTCACATCACCACTGGTATAGGTTAGCAATTGCAGAAACAGGTCAAGCAATTGCTCAAACCTGGTTTTCCCGTTTGCATTGGGGTCAAATTGCACGAAACGGTTTCCTATCATAGGTGTAAGCTACGCAAAAAATTAATGAAATAAAAGATAACAAATTTATGATGAAGCTACGCTTGCATCATCGGAGTAACCAACAGAACTTTAATTCGCTTAGGATTAGAAGCGGTGAAGAGTTGTTTTATGCCTGTGCTGTAGGACCGCCAAAGTTCAATGGAATTTCAACCTGTTCCAGGTCTTGTATCTTGCCATGCACATTCTCATAGCGTTCGATATTTTCCTGCATAGCGCGCATAAAACGTTTTGCATGCATTGGAGTAAATATAATACGCGATTTCACTTTGCTTTTAGGCGTTCCGGGCATTACATTAACAAAGTCAATTACAAACTCTGCATGACTGTGGGTGATTATTGCAAGATTGGCATAAGTGCCCTCAGATATTTCTTCGCTTATCTCTATATTCAATTGGTTTTGCTGCTGCTGGGGCTGGTCTGCCATAGTGTAAAGTTTGTTAGTGCAATGTTAGTGATTCTTCAACAATCCGCTCATTTCCGCTTAGATTTTTATAGCTGGTTTTGATGTAAACAACCTTTGTAACCGGATCAAATGTGGATGACAAGACTTCAAAGGAATCAGGTTGTACGGAATTTAATATAACGGTATTGGCCTCGACAGAAAACAAACCGGTTTCCGGTGAAATTTTAAGAATATATTTCCATCCGTTCGCGCCAAGATCCGCATAATCTATCTCTGAAGTGGCTATGCCGGCAGGAATAAGGCTTTTAACAAGTGAAAAATTAATGGTTGTGTCTACACTGCTATCTGAAGCATTACCATTATAAAGGGTCTTTGTGCCCGATGAATTGTAAATTCCTGCAAAAGGATTACTGACAGTATGTAAATAAATAATAGAATTAGCTGTATCAATTTTATTACCGCTTGCATCCAGAATCTTTATAGGCAACATATATTCTTTATCTGCGGAAAGCGCATGCCTGTAAATTGATACGGGAATGGTATCGATAACGAAAGATGTGGTAAAAGTAGTGGTATCTTTAAAACTATAACTGCCAGCCGGCATCAGCTCGTAATTCTTATTGAATCTCGAATTATAGGCAACCCGTGCTTCATCCGATACGCCAAGCGTTACCAGTGCCTTAGATGACAAATAATATGTTGATGATATAACCACATTATAGATCGCTGTATCTGAGGAAGCAAAAAGGATAAGTGTTTTAGCCGAGTCCGCGACATTACCGTTAATTATGTAAAAATTAGGTGTTATGGTGACAGAGTCAGAATCTTTCTTACATGAAAAAAATGCAGTTAGAAACGCTATCAGGATATAGAATTTGAAAAAGCGCATTTAAAATTTTTGGCAAATCTATATTATCTTCTAAACCATTCAAGTAAGGATAAATATAAGATATGTTAAGATGTGAGCAAGCACGTAAAAAAGCCGCCAGTATGAAAACTGAAACGGCTTTTAATAATAAATATGTTTAATCTCAACCTCTGGGCCCCAGGTACGTCCATTTTTCGGTGAATGATACACGTATATAAGGGTCTGGTATAAGCGATGGCTGAAGCATAAAGTATTTGATGTTTATTGTCTTACTGGAAGCATCATATTGATTTTGACCGCTCGGATCAACCGCAGCAGAACGCGAGTTAGATGCAGGCTGCCCATATGAGTTTGTAACACCTATTATTTTATCGGTTGCCGGATCGAATTCAAAAATCGGGCAAAAACTTCCGTATGCACTGTACGTAAAAGTGCCATCCCCATTATTTACAGAGATAGGTTTGTATTCACCTCCATAGAAATAATTATCATAACAAATACATTTTGTTGGCGATAGTGTTCTCAACTCGAACTGCATTGGAGGATCTGCATATTGGTTATCATAAGAAAGATAGAGATTAATGTTACCTAATTCAGGACTATAAATGTCGGCCTGGCTGCCTTCTACCGCATATACGCCATCCCATTTATTCTTGGCTTCAATGGTAACAAAAATACTGCCTGCACCATCAGCAATTTTAAGTCCAGCGGCATCGGCGACGGTAAACATCATGGCATATTTGTGGGTTACATCCCATTTTGAACCATCCAGTAAAATGGTTAATTCGTTGCCGATGGCCTTGGAAGCCATAGGAACTACATATAGGTTTCCATCGCGCGATGTGCCGTTTCCGGCTAAAGAGAAAACGCTGTCCGGCAATGGCTCATAAGTTGTACCGTTGGCATCATTATAAGCGGCGACAGAATCAGGCTCAGCCATGATTTTTACAGTAATCGCCTGGTCTATTCCTGCCGGCGAAGTTTCATCTCTTCTTACGCTGAGCAGATCTATTTTTTTTACATCTGTGAAAGGCGAATAAAACAGAGATTGTTTTGGAGCTCCCATGATTTTCAATTGAGGTGTACCAGCATTGCCCACCCCCGGTGTATCATCTTTTATGCAAGACGATACCAATATTAACGTAGTAAAGACTAAGCCAACGTATAATAAAATATTTCTTTTCATAACATTATAAAGATTATTAATTTATGTATTATTTATCCCACCAAACATGTGCGGTTTCAACGTCCTGCTTTGGATCGAGATCTTTAATGCCATCAGCGATACCACCCGGATTGGTGCTGTTTTCTGTTTGCCCGTACCGGTAACGCGTAGGTATGATACCTCCATTTGTTGCATCCGGCGCCGGGGCAAGTTCAGGAACACCCGTTCTGCGCCATTCGCTCCACCCCTGCATACCGTCAGGATATGTAGCGATGTAGCGTTGTAACTGAATTTTATACAATGCATCTCCGGCCGCAAGGCTCACCTTTGACTGTCCCAAATAGCTTTCACTTGGTATACCAATGCCCCATTGCACAAAGGAGGCTGTGATTCCCTGCTGATAGAGACTGCTTGCAGTTTCATTTGTCCACCCGCGTTGCGCAGCTTCTGCTCTTGCTAAAGCAGTTTGAGCTGCGGTAACAAGATAAATGGAAGATGCATCAGTTCTGTAAGAACCTTCAAGTATTCTGGCCCAACCAGGATTGGCAGTGGTAAACGCCACTACATCATCGCGTTTTAAACCATAGGGAACTCCGGTAGATGAAGAACCGGTAGTCATTAACGAAATCCCGCCAAATGCTTGCTGTCTTGGGTCACTCAGGCCAGATGTTATATTGGTCATTGTTTCACTTTCACCATAATCTTCCCTGCCATTGTAAACAGCAAATATTGGGCTTTGGAAATTACCGCCCGGATATTTAACCATAAAGTTATCCGTATTATCTGTGATAACACCTGCGCTTAATGCCGCTTTAAATTCCGTAGCAGCATAATCACCTGCGCCGGGGTACACGTTACTCAACCGCATGGCCATCAGCATCCTGATGGAATTGGCGGTCTTTTTCCATCTGTCCTGGTTGCCGTTGAAGATAATGTCACCCGTGATCAGGTTACCATCAAACATACCAACGGCGGTTGTAAGATCGCTTATTAACCCTTTATAAATCTCCTCTTGTTTATCATATCCCGGAGCAGTCAATCCGCCGGTAAGCGCCTGGGAATATGGAACAGATCCAAACTGGTCGGTAATGATCCACAGTATATAAGACTTCAGGATTTTGGCTACTGCCGTCTGGCTGCTGTTCACATTCAGATTAATAATGTTTTGCAGGTCTGCGAGTGATCCTGTATATGTACCAACAAAATCAATCTGTGGAATACTGTATAGCGAAACATCTGTGTATTGGGTTTCAGAAAAATACTGGCAATACAAACCCCCTCTGGTATTAAAACCATAACTACCTACTCCTGCTTCAACATTGGTTAACAGAGCGGCCGCACTTGGCACGGTAGTACCATTTGGGTTAACATTCGTGTTGTCAAAATCTTTTAATTTATCACAACCCGACAAAAACAATATTGCTGATGCGGAAATTGCTGTTAATATTTTAAGTTTCATTTTACTCATTATTTGCTTATTAATTAAAATCTAACTTTTAGGTTAAAACCAAAACCTCTCGTTCCTGGTAGCTGGCCTGATTCACTGCCTACATCCGGTAATTCAGAAGGATCGAAATCTTTTGTTTGAGCATAAATTAACCAGGGATTTCTTGCAACGAGAGAGAACGTAGCGCCCTGCACCACATTGCCAATTCCTAGTTTCTGAACCGGGATTTCATATCCTACTGACAATTCACGGAGTTTTACAAAGGTCAGGTCATAGATATATGGATCCATGATCTTGTTATTGTAAAGGTTGTGATAGTAATCCTGCGCCTCAACAAAGTAATCCACATCTTTTCCGTCTGCGTCAACACCATATACGTGAACACCGCCGCCATTGGCAACCGCATCCCTGATAGGGTTTCCTAAATCATTAACAGTAGCAGTACGTGAAGTAAGACCGGAATAAGAACCCCACATATCAGAGAGGGAGAAGAATTTACCACCCACCTGATAATCTATATTCACATTAACCAAAAAGTCTTTAAATATTACAAAAGAATTCTGAACGCCACCGGTGTATTTAGGCAGTACGCTGCCGAAATGTACATTTGGGTCATTTATATAATTTCCGGTACTGGTAAGCTGGGGCTTGCCGTTAATTCTCTTCATACCATTACCATACATCTGACCCCATTCCTGGCCTGCTTCCTGAATCAACACGGGTCCGGTAGCTCCCCATGCCGCTTCAAGTGTAACGGTTTTTTTAATCGTAGTATCATTAGACACTGAAACAACAGTATTTTTCAGAAGGTACGCCCATGTTGCATTTAATTCCCATCTGAAATTGGGACTGTTGAATGGTATTGCATTAAACTGAACATCTATACCCTGTTTATCCAGCTTTCCAGCGTTAGTCAGATAAGATGTAAATCCATTTGCACCGTTTATGGTCACATTAGTTGGGAAGTTTTCTTCGGTACCATTCCAGTAAGTAAAGCTAAATCCTACCCTGTTTTTCAGAAACTTCATATCTATACCATATTCAATCATTCTTTTTACCGCACCCGTTAAATTAGAATCAACCAACTGGTCAGGTGTAGATTGCAAAGCATTTCCATTCCATTGAAACTGACCTACGCCATAGACCGGACTGGGATACCGGTAAGCGCCAAATGGCAGAAAGGATGTACCCAACGCCTGAGGTACTTCACCCCATGATACGCGTAACTTGCCATAAGAAATTGCAGGCACTTTTACCAGGTCACTAAATACGAATGATGCACCGAATGATTTGGACAATACATTATTATCATCACTCTTTAAAGTGGAAAACCAGTCATTACGTAAAGTCGCATTTACAAACAAAAAATTCTTATACCCAAGGTCCGCCACACCATAAAGAGCATTATATTTTTCTTTAAAGCGGTTATTATAAGAGCTTGCCTGGTTCACAGAGTTAGTTAAAGTATAAAGGTTAGGAAAGATCAAACCCTGGTTAGTGTTCCCACCATTATCTTTATACATCCAGGAAAAGAAGTCTGAACCCACATTGGCGTGCACAGCAAAGTCATTAAATTTCTTATTGTAGGAAGCCAAAAATTCAACATTGGTCCTGTCTTCAAAGCTTTGGCCGGTGCCATAGTAACCAAATAAAAGTTCGTTATTACCAGTTGTTTGGGTACCACTTTTTAAATAATCGGAGCTGTATTTCACTTCACCCCATGCATTGGCTTGTTGTTTGCGAAAAGTTCCGCGAACTTCAATATCGCTGGTAAGTTTATAAGCTAAAGATACATTTCCATAAAAACGGTCTCGTCTTGATTCGATATCCTGAAGATCGAAATATGTATAGAAATTATACCAGTAGTTAGCCGGATAAAAACTTCTTTCGTCACCGGTTTTATAAGATCCGGGGTTTTGATGGTTCCAGCTTGCATAAATACCACCTGGTGTCTGCAGACCACGTAACTCTTTCATAATCCCCATATCAAGGTCTCTGTGGAACCACTGGTTGAAAGAACCGGAAGATTGATTTGAATAATCATCAGCATCATTGCCAATTTCACCTTTCACTAATTGCGAGATATAGTTGAGATTTAAGCCCATAATCAATTTGGGAGTGATATTATGAGTCAGGTTGAAGGTCATTGTATTTTTTTTCAAAGAAGAGTTGGGTAAAAGACCTTTCGCATAAATATTGCCATAAGAAAATCTCACGGCAGTTGCATCCGTAGCCTTACTAACGGCAACAGAATTATTTAAAAGTACACCTGTATTAAAGAAATCTTTAGCATTATCGGGTTGTGGGTTAAGAGACGCTGTTTTGTAAGAATATTTGGTACCACCATACCATGCATACCATGGAATATATTCCTGCCCTAACATTCGGGGGCCCCAACTCGCATCGTCTTCATAATTATGGTAATACTTTCCGTCAAGCGCTTTCCATTCCTCCGGCTGACCTGGCTGCCAGGTATATTTCAACATATCAGCAGAACTACCACCTGCATAACTATTCTGGTAGTTAGGCATAATATAAACATTATCGAACTGTGTTCCGATATTAACATCAACGCCTAACCCTTTTTGATTTTTTGACGCTCGCTTTGTTGTTATTACAATAGCTCCGTTCGCCCCCTGGCTGCCAAATTGAGCAGCAGCAGCAGGGCCTTGCAATACAGTTACGTTTTCAATATCATCTGTATTTATATCGTTGGAATTTGGCAAAATGGTGCCATCAACAACGTAAATAACACTTTCACCAGTGCCTATTCCGCTTGCTCCGCGCAACCTTATACTGCCTGCCTGACCTAATTTTGCTACAGACTGACTTTGCACCTGCAAACCTGCAACCTTTCCGGCTAAGGCATTATTTAAATTCGTTTGCCTGATAGTGTTAAGTTGTTCACTAGTTACAACCTGGGCATTATAGGAAACACTGCGAGCAGTTCTTCTTGTATTATAAGCGCCGGTCACTACTATCTCTGCTAGCGTTATCTGATCTCCGACTTTTAATACAACAGTATAAACATTCTTCTCATCGACAATAATGTGTTGAAGCGCATAACCTGTACTTGAAACCTCAATAGCATCTCCTGGTTTCGCTTTAATGCTAAATGTACCGGAATTGTCAGCTATAACACCGGAATTTGCCTTCTGTAGTTTTACGGTAGCAAAAGGCACCGGAGCCCCCGTGGAATCGGTGACCCGGCCCGTAATAGACTTTGTTTGTGCAGATGCAGACATGAAAATGCCCAGCATTACACATAGTGCTAATACAATTTTTCTCATGATAGACAATTTTTGAATTTGCTTGTTAAAATATAAAGGATGACGAATAAACGTTAAGAAAACTATAAAGCGCGTTAATTTGATTTGAAGACAGTTAGTTTTTAATTAATGCTGCCTTCCTTCAAAAATACTGACATCTTTCTGTTTTACCAGACCTCCCTTATTTTTCTCATTCGACATTTTAATTTGCGTGTAAATATAGAGTGATTACAAATAAAATGTTAACAAAAAAACATACAAGTGTTATTTTTTATGAAAGGTAGATGAATTTACACAATGAATAAACGTCTTTAATATTAATATTACTCACAACTCCTTACCCACAACCTGAGATACAACAGACTACTATTAACATGGCACTATATGTCAGTTATTATCTTATCAAAACTACAGTTCCGCTTTTTTGATAATCTTTTTTATCATTTGGATTTCGATATGCCACTCGCCATATGTAAGTTCCGCTGATTGCGGGAAATGACTTAATAGTTCCATTCCATGCATCATTGATATTTTCAGTACTGAATTCTATCTGACCAAAACGATTGTAAACAGAAAACTTATAATTAAGCGCCTGACAGTCTATTATCGGTCTGAATTTATCATTTAACCCATCGCCGTTTGGTGTAAAAGCGCTTGGCACGAAAACTTTACAGTTGCACTCTTCTATGGCAACCGTAAAACTTTTTTTATCAACGGAACATTCATTATAGGCAGTTATAGAATATGTTCCCGGCTCAGTGATTGGCTTGGTTGGATATATTAAGCCGGTGCTCCATAAATAACCTGTAGCATATTGAGTGGTGGCATCATAAATAAAGTCCTGGCCCTTGCAGATAGTGGTGTCTTTGACGTTATCGGATATGTGCACTGTTGATATATCATTAATATTTACAACCGTAGAAGCCGTATCTGCTTTGCAACGTGTATAAATAACCGCTTTTGCAGTATAGGCGCCCACAGCCGGGTAAGTGTGTGAGGGGTTTAAAGCAGTAGAATAGTTATTATCGCCCGAAGCGGCATCTCCAAAATTCCATTTTACAGAATCTATATTTTTATACAATAAAGAGAATTGAACGGGCGCGTCTTTACAATTTGTTTTTTGAATCTGGATGCCGTTTTTTTCTATGGTATAGTTTAGTGAACGGATATAATTATAGTTAATAAAAGAAAACTTCAATTTTAAATCCAAAGCATTGTATTTATAAAAGCATTCGGTACCTGCCCTGTTTGGAAACTCTATTACGCTTGCAGTATGGTCAACATCAATGCTTGCAGTTCGCTGGCTTACATAAATTTTTTCGTCCGGCCCAAGCTGAAGTGTTTTATAAACAAAAAAACAAACCCTCGGGCTGCAGGCTTCATGCTCGGAATAAGATAATTTAAGCTTTGTCTTTTCAATAGCTAAATTATTTCCGGCATTTAGGTCAAACTGGTAAACATCATGAAAAGAACCAGGTATTTCAGGATTTGAAGATTGTGCTTCAGAAGCATAGTATAGTTTTGACCCATCCGGCGACAACTCGGCATCTTCAAATTCTTCAACATCATCAATTCTTATTTTTAAAGGAGCACTGAATTTGCCTGTTTGATTGTTGAAATCAAAAACAAAGATGGCATGATCCGCTGCCGAGGGCAGGATCAATCTTTCGCCACTGGCTGAAAATTTAATATTGCCATACCCGGGGTTTATAAATCCTCCGGGTAAAACACCGGGAAAGGATGAGACGACAGGTATTGAATCAACACCCTTATCTGTTACCATGAAACTATACAGGCTATTATTTGCTTTTGCAGTAATCCAAAAATCTTTGCCATTACAGGCACCGGTGCCCGCAACTAAAAGAGATGCGTTATCTAAAAGCCGGGTAAAATAGTTGGTCAAGGTGGGAGGCTGCGGGTAAACAATAGCGCCGCTTTTCCCCGCTTTTGCATTTACAGTAAGATACTGAAGCCTGTTTGCATAGCTGGCATCTGATACTCCGAAAATATAATACAAAGAATCATTACCGGGATAAGGGCAGATCAATGGCATCATAAAACCCGACCATGGCCATCTTTCTAAATACCGGGGCATCTCTTTTTCATTTTTATCCCATACAGTTATCCCATCTGTAAAAAATAATAATTTTCCCTGTGAATCGCATATTGATGAAATATAGTAAGGAGGTTCAAGGCCTGTTTTATTGGAATTAGATTGAAATGGTTTTGGAGGGTCGTAGTTAAAATCAAGGCCGCCTTTAATACCAAATATCCAGACATTATTGTATTCCTGAGCCAGCAAACAGCATGGGCCGCACAACAATAAAAGAATAATCAGTGTTTTGTATAAGCAATACATTTTTGTAGTAATTCAGGGCAGGCAAAACTAATTTAAAAGAAAAAAGCAGGAACATGCTCCTGCTTTTTTCTATATGAGAAAAATCAAAAATTAAAACTTATCCCAGAAAAGCTTTGTAGTAACTTCATCTCCGCCAATAGCAGCAGATGCCGCTTTCCAATTAGGACCGTTTAAATTTTGTTCATTTGTTGGATAAGTATAACGTATAGGGTAATCAGATAGAGCGGTTTCAGGCGCTTCCAGTTCAGGATAATCTAATCTTCTTTGTTCGGTCCATGCATCAAAACCCCTGTTATAAAGCGCTATCCATTTCTGCATACCGATCTTTTCTTTCCAATCGCCTGCTGCAGTTGAGTATTTAACTGAAGTTTGCGCCAGATAAGCTGATGCATCCGAAGCACTGCCACCCCAGAATTCCATTGATGCAGTAATCGCTGCATTATAGTGTGATTCAGCAGTACCGCCAACGTTCATTCCTCTTTCCACCGCTTCTGCCAGTAAAAACTCTACTTCTGCATAATCCAGTACATCATAAGGGAAATCAGCAGCAGTAAGCGCTTCAGCAGGTTTTGAGAAAGTAGCATAGTTGCTTGATGCACCAGGATCGCCACCTGAATAATCACCGTTTGCATCTGTAGTAAAATAATCATTTAATCTTGGGTCATTCAAACCTTTTAATGCATTTACTAAAGTAGCGCAGGCAACGAAATCTTTTCTTCCACTTTGAACAAGATCAGTCCAAACAGGGTTTACGTTCGGAGTGCTGGTAGTGTAATGGAAAAGGGCGTTGTCATCATTTGATTCAAGAACGCCGGCAGCTACTGCAGATTCTACAGTTGACTTTGCTGTTGCAGGATCTGAATCAGCCAGCAACATGCCCATTTTCAATTTTAATGAGTTGGCGAATTTGATCCATGCAGAAACATCACCGCCATACAACAGGTCAGCAGAACCAAAGGCTTCAACACCCGGATCTAATGCTGAAATATCTGCATTCAATCTTGAAAGCAAATCTGCATAAACAGTTGCAGCATCATCATAAGTGGGGAAGGGATTATTGATGTCTAATGCCTGGGTATAAGGAATATTACCATAAGTGGCAACAAGGATATAATATGCATACACCTGCAATATATCGGCTGTAGCTAACTGGTTCTTCTGTATTCCTGCATCAAGAACATCTGTTGGGATGAGATTTTTACTTGCCTGGGCATCCTGCAGAACGGTAAGATAATAGGTTGCCCACCAGTTTTGAGGAATATTCCTGGTACCAAGATCATAGTTACTTTCATCTGTATAAGTACATTCTTGCCAATGCTGAACAACCAAACGGAAAATACCGGAGTTCACATTTGAAGAAGCCAATTGGTCCGATAAAGCTTTTTCTGCATTCGAGAAAAGCGTATAAGAAGGTACTATAGATGGGGCTTTCGGATCCTTGTTTGAAAAATCTTTTGCACAAGAACCGAGAAGCACCAATCCAAAAGCTGATATAAGAATTTTTTTCATTTCGTTTCTTTTTTACGTTATACTAAGTTTAGAACCTTGCTTTAATGTTGAAGGTAAATGTGCGTACGGTTGGATATGCACCACCCTGGTAGCCAAGATAGTTACCGGCGCTGATGATCTCTTCAGGATCTGCATGCGGTAAATTCTTATGAATGATCCAGAGATTTCTACCTACAACTGAAAGGTCAATACCCTTAATGAATTTAGCATTGCCCATCCATGCACTTGGAATAGAATACGCAATGGCTGCCTCTCTTAACTTAACAAAGCTTGCATCGTAAACGAAGGCTTTTGCAGGGTTTCTTGCATAACCGAAAGTTCCATAGTTTGCTGCAGAAACTCTTGTTGTATTTTCTTTACCGTCAGCTGTAACGCCAGGTAAGATCAAACCACCACCATCACTTACAAGATTTCTAACCGGGTTTCCAAGATCGTTGGTAAATACAGTTTCCTTGTATAAACCTGTAGCCAAACCATAATAAAGGTCAAGAGAGAAGATGTCTCCACCTTGTTTTGTATCAATTAAAAAGCTGAAAGTAAGATTCTTATACTTCAGGCTGCTCGCTACAGAACCGGTCCAATCCGGGTTAGGATCGCCGATCACAATGTTTGATGCAGAAGTAATGGAATAATAGCCGTTTGAACCAACGGTCTTTTGTCCATCAGTATAAACATAATCAGATCCACGGATAGTACCGTAAGGCTGGCCAACAGTGGCATTGATTGAAACGCCACCCTGGAAAGAAGCCAACTGAAGGTTGTCTGCTGAATCATGCAATACCAACACCTTGTTGCGGTTCTGTGTGAAGTTAAAAGTTACATCCCATGTAAGGTCTTTTGTTTTAACCGGGGTAACCGTCATGGTAGCTTCGATACCTTTGTTACGAACGGTACCGGAGTTATAATATTTGAAAGAGTAACCGGTAGCATTTGAAACCGCTACAGGAACGATCTGGTCAATTGATTTTGCATAATAGTAAGTGAAATCAGCAGTGATGCGATTCTTAAACAATCCTAATTCTACACCAACTTCCTTGCTTTCAACTTTTGCAGGCACAAGTGCATCGTTATTTTTAGTTGATGGAACTGATGCCAATGGCTGACCGTTAAAAGGTGAACCCAATACATAAGAATCATACACACTATAAGGAGCAGCTTCAGCACCTACTACTGCGTAGTTGGCTCTTAACTTACCATAGTTCAACCATCCTTTTGCATCAGGCAACAGGTTAGAGAAAATAAAACCTGCTGATACGGAAGGATAATAGAAAATGTTGTTGTCTTTAGGTAAGGTAGAATATTGGTCTCTCCTTACAGTTCCATCCAAAGTAAGCAGTTCTTTCCAGGTAAATGTAGCACCGGCAAAGAAACCGTCAATACCATATTGTATGTCTGTTTCTGTTGGCGCTAAAGGAGTGCTTACAGAATTATTCAAAGAATATATTCTTGGTACGATCAATCCGCCATTGGTAGAAGAATAAATAGAATTGATATAATTTCTCCTGATATTCATACCCAACAAGCCATTGAACTTCAGGTCAGAGGTGATCTCCTTATTGAAACTTGCAAGGATGTCGTAGTTATATTCGCTGTAGTTCTGAAGATACCTGCTGTATTGAGACACATCCACACTACCTAAAGCTATGCGCTCTTCCTGTTGCTGGTTATAGTGGTCGAGTGATACCCTGCCAAGAATATTAACCCAGTCCGCGATTTTATAATTTAAAGTGGCATAACCGAAATAACGGTAGCGGGAATCATTCTCATAGTTTTCATATCTCGTCCAGTAAGGGTTATCCCAGTAAATAGGAACAAGATCAGTAGGATCTGCCCAGTTCCATGTAATATTTTGGCGATTGCGGAAGTAAGCATCTTTTTGTTCCTGCATATCCACGTTTACCTGAAACCATTGTCTGAAAGTACCCATAAGGTTTTTTGAGTCATAACCGGTTCCATATCTGCCCAGGCCTTTAACCCTGCTCATGTCAAGGTTAGCGGTTGCGGTTAATTTCTCAGTAAGCTTCAATTCACCGCCAAAATTGAAGATGTCTTTTGTAACACTGCTGTTAGGCATAATTCCCTTGTCGTCATTCTTCGTATAGCCCAACTTAAATGTAGCTTTATCGCCGCCGCCATCAACAAACACACTTGTGTTATAAGAAAAAGGTGTCTGGAACATGCTTGAAGGATCATTCTTGGCTGCCACCCATGGTTTTGCCTTACCATAGTAAGGGGAAGAAGGATCAAAAGCATCCCACTGGTAAACCATTAAATTCGGATCGAAAGCAGCGCCATAAGAAGCATCTTCACTTGTAGTCATCACCAGGTCAGGCTCACCATCCCCGTTTATATCGCGATACAGGAAGTTGTATGCATTGGGGCCGCTGTCCGGCCCTTCATAGTAGTGGCCATAACCACCGCCATAAGATTTTTGGTATTCAATAAAAGTTGAATTTAAAATACCACCGGTTGTAACGCCTGCATTTACAGTAACACCAAGTCCTTTTCTGCCTTTTTTGGTAGTAATTAAAATCACACCATTAATACCCCTGTTACCATATAAGGCACTTGCAGCGGCTCCTTTTAAAACAGTGATAGATGCAATATCATCAGGATTGATATCTGATGCAGCATTACCATAGTCGTAACCACCACGGCCGGTAGTTTGGTTTGCCGAGTTGGTATTGCCGTTGCTGATGGGCACACCATCTACAACAAATAATGCCTGGTTACTACCTGTAAGAGATTTGTTACCACGCAATACCACATTGGTAGAGCCTCCTATTGAATTTGACTGGTTAATCTGCAAACCCGCAACTTTACCATTTAAGTTAGTGATAAAATTGCCTGAGCGTTGCTTGCTCACCTCGTCGCCCCCAACCTGTTGTGCCGCATAAGGCAATTCATTTTTACTTCTTTTGATGCCCAATGCCGTTGTCACCACCACATCAGTTATACTTCCTGACGAGCGGGTTACAAGAACATTTACAACGGGTTCTGTTCCTACTGTAACGTCTGCGTTCTCAATACCTACTGCAGACACTGTAAGAACATCACCTGATTTCGCAGGGATTGTAAAATTTGCGTTTACATCCGCCGCAACTGTAACATTTGTTCCTTTTACTTTAACAGTAGCAAAAGGAACCGGATCACCATTCTGATCCCGCACTGTACCACTTATCTTACCTTGTGACCATGCCACAACGCTAATAAACAGCATGAAGGTAAGAAGGCTTACAATTTTTCTCATGATAGACGATTTTAAAATTTACGTGTGAATATAAGGATTACGAATAAAACGTTAAGAAAACTATAAAGCGCGTTAATTTAGATGTTGAAGACAGTTTGTTTTAATTAAATGCTGCTTTCCTTCAAAATACTAACTCCTCCTGTTTATCATACCTCCCCCATTTTTCTCATTCGACATTTTAATTTGCGTGTAAATATAGATGGGATTATAAACAAACGGTTAATTAACACAGAACAGCCTGTTAAATCAACGCTGAAAGCAGTAAGACAAATGGCCTATTTGAAATGCTGCTTTTTACCACGCAACAAAATATAAAACCATTCATCCTTGACAAACTTCATCAAAATAGAAATTTACGCATGGCTGTTTAAAATATATATGCTTCAACGTTTATTAATATAATGTTAAAGCGGCTTATATGTTAAATATATCAGAAGATAACTACACCTCTATACTTTTGTTTATTAATATCTCAGTTTAAGTCTTTCCAAATTTATTTTCTTAAGCAACTACTTTTGCGCAATGCAATTATTAAATGGAAAGGAAGCGGCCGAAAAAATAAAATCTGACCTCAAAGACAGGGTATCTGCATTAAACCGCAGAAATTTGCGTTCCCCACACCTGGCGGCTATACTGGTTGGCAATAACGGCGCCAGCGAAACTTATGTTGCAAGCAAGATAAAAAGTTGCGCTGAGATCGGTTTTCAATCTTCTTTATTAAGATTTGATGCAGGCATCATGGAGACTGAATTGTTGGCTACCATTGAAAAACTCAATCAGGACATTACTGTCGATGGAATTTTGGTACAGCTTCCGCTTCCCAAACATATTGATGAGCAAAAGGTTATAAATGCAATAGACCCGGGAAAGGATGTTGACGGTTTCCACCCGGTAAACATAGGCAAACTGGTTCAGGGAGCGCCAACATTTGTTTCTGCTACCCCTTATGGCATTATATTATTACTGCAACATTATAACATTGACGTTAAAGGTAAACATGCAGTAGTGATAGGACGAAGCAATATTGTAGGAAGACCGGTTAGCATATTACTTAGCAGTAATAAGCCGTACGGCAATGCCACAGTCACCGTTTGCCATTCGCATACAGGCAATTTAAAAGAATTAAGTTTGCAGGCAGATATTATAGTGGCGGCACTTGGTAAACCGGGATTTTTAACCGCAGGCATGGTGAAAGACGGAGCTGTAGTGATAGACGTGGGAATTACAAGGGTTGCAGATGCAACAGCTAAAAAAGGGTTCCGTATAAAGGGCGATGTAGATTTTGACGGGGTTGCCCCTAAAACATCCTGGATAACTCCGGTGCCGGGTGGCGTAGGTTTAATGACGATTGCCGCACTTCTAACCAACACCATGAATGCTTATTTAATGCGGAATAACTTAACTGAAGATATTTTCAATTCATGATCGAACAGCCGGTACATATCAGTCAACAGTCCACAGCCCACAGTCAACAATCAACAGTCAACAGTCAACAGTCAACAGTCCACAGTCCACAGTCAATCGATCATGGTGAACAGTCAACGGCTAACAGTCAACAGTCTGTTACACAGGGCCTTCCCGTGATGGAAGCTTTTTATACATTACAGGGAGAAGGTTTTCACCAGGGCCACGCAGCTTATTTTATCAGGCTGGCAGGTTGTGATGTTGGCTGTTTTTGGTGCGATGTAAAAGAAAGCTGGGAAGAATCGGCACACCCGGTTAAAACAATTGAACAAATAATCGGGGAAGCACAACGGTCAACAGTCAACAGTCAACAGCCGACAGCCAGTTACCAACCCATAGTGGTGATTACCGGCGGCGAGCCTTTATTACATAATCTCGACGAACTGACAGAGCAATTGCAGGCTCAGGATTTCAGAACACATATTGAAACTTCCGGCTCCTCTCCTGTTTCGGGTTATTGGGATTGGATCTGCCTTTCACCCAAAAAATTCAAGAAGCCTTTGCCTGAAGTGCTGGCTGTTGCCAACGAATTGAAGGTAATAGTATATAATAAATCAGATTTCAAATGGGCAGAAGTAAACGCCGCACAAGTTTCTTCCGGCTGCAAACTTTATCTCCAACCGGAATGGAGCAAATCTTCAGAGATTACTCCTTTAATTATTGAATATATAAAACGCAATCCTCAATGGCAGCTTAGCCTGCAGGTGCATAAGTATATTAATATCCCATAACATATCGGAAATAAGAGCTTTGTGGTAAGGAACTGAGATGAACGGGAAGATCGGCTGCTTTCAAAATTTGGGGTATGCATAAAGGGCTTAAAAAATCACATCCTTATCATTGGCTTTCTTGTCATTACCATATTCAATATTCAATCCGCGTATATTTGCCGCCCTGATTTTGGCGTGGATAAATTTTCAGAAGCGCCAAAACTGATTACTCATTACTCATCACTCATCATATGTATCGTACACATACTTGCGGAGAACTAAGAATTGTAAACACCGGGCAACCGGTTGAATTGGCGGGCTGGGTGCAAACCGTTCGCAAATTCGGAGCAATAACTTTTGTTGACCTGCGTGATCGTTATGGTATTACGCAACTGCTGTTTGGCGAAGATTTGAATGCACAACTGGAATCAAACCCGCTGGGCCGCGAATTTGTGCTGCAGGCAAAGGGCAGGGTTTCCGAGCGCAGCAGTAAAAATAAAAATATACCTACCGGCGATATTGAGATCTCCGTAGAGTCTTTCAGGATACTCAATAAATCTGCGGTACCGCCATTTACTATACAGGATGACACGGATGGCGGTGACGACCTCCGCATGAAATACCGTTATTTGGATCTGCGGCGTAATCCGGTGAAAAAGAATCTTGAATTGCGTTATACGGTGAACCGTTCTGCCAGGAATTATTTGCATGAAAATGGCTTTTATGATATTGAAACACCTTTTTTAATCAAGTCTACACCGGAAGGCGCCAGGGATTTTGTAGTGCCGTCGAGAATGAATCCCGGTGAATTTTATGCTTTGCCACAAAGCCCGCAAACCTTTAAGCAATTATTAATGGTAAGTGGTTACGACCGTTATTACCAGATAGTAAAATGTTTCAGGGATGAAGATCTGCGTGCCGACCGTCAGCCGGAATTTACACAGATTGACTGTGAAATGGCTTTTGTTGAACAGGAAGATATCATTAACATGTTCGAAGGTTTGGCAAAACGCATTTTTAAAGATGTAAAAGGCATTGATTATACCGAACCTGTTGAGCGAATGAGCTGGGAAGATGCAATGTGGAATTATGGCAATGATAAGCCGGATACAAGGTTTGATATGAAGATCGCCAATCTAAAAAAACCGGCATCAGTTTATGTTAACAAAACAGATAATAACGAATTGATTATCGGGGCTGATTTTGTGGTATTCGACAGTGCCGAAACGGTTGTTGCTATAGCTGTACCAGGCTGCAGTGAGTACACCCGCAAGCAAACGGATGAACTTACCGAATGGGTAAAACGTCCGCAAATTGGCATGAAGGGGCTGGCTTTTATTAAGTGTAATAGTGATGGCAGTTATAAAAGCAGCATCGACAAATTCTATAGTCCCGGCAGACTAAAGGCTATCGTCGATGCAACAGGCGCAAAATCGGGTGATCTTGTTTTATTACTCGCAGGCAATGAAGAACGGACCCGTAAAGCCGTGAGCGAATTGCGTTTGGAGATGGCCAAACGTTTGGGTTTGCGCAAGGACAATGAGTTTAAATTCCTTTGGGTGTTGGATTTTCCTTTATTTGAATATGATGAAGAAAGTAACCGCTGGGTAGCCAGGCATCATCCTTTTACCTCGCCGAAACCGGAGGATATTGAAGTTATGATTAATAATAATCCTGTTATTGAAGATGCAGCGCGATACCTGGAGCACCCGTATGCCAACATTAAAGCAAACGCTTATGATATTGTGCTGAATGGAAATGAAATCGGAGGCGGTTCTATAAGAATTTATCAAAGGGAATTACAGGAGAAAATGTTCACAGCCTTAGGCATGAGCAAAGAAGAAGCGCTGCATAAATTCGGGTTTTTATTAGGCGCTTTTGAGTATGGAGCTCCACCGCATGGCGGTATTGCCTTTGGTTTTGACAGGCTTTGCGCAATACTCGGCGGCAGCGAAAGCATCAGGGATTTTATCGCATTTCCGAAAAATAACTCCGGAAGAGATGTGATGCTGGATGCGCCTTCAGACATTGATGAAAAGCAGTTGGAAGAATTAAGCATCAGGCTGAATGTAAAAGCTTAAAATGGCGGCTATAACAACAACTTATTTAAGGGCAAGGAAATGGCCGCTTCTTATTATTTATTTATTGATAGCCTTTCCGTTCATATTGGTTAAGCTTTTAAGTAGCTATGGTGATCCCAACAATGTTTTCTATATAGTATTTATATTTTTTGCGCACGCCTTGATATTTGTGTTTTGGTATTCTTTGGAAAAGCTTGAGATCAGGATATATGAACAATCAATTGCATATAAAACATTCCTTTATATAAAAGAGGTTAACTGGGATGATATTATTGATGTGGATATACATTTTGGTTTTGCCGGTCAGCATCCACATGTAAAATGGACATTCTATGCCGGGGAAAAAAGTATAGTCATCGACCCTTCCTATTTTTCTAAAACAGATAACCGGTTTTTGGCTGAAGTGATAGTTGCAAAGTGCAGTAATGCAAGAATTTCCAAATCAATCAACAACATGGCGAATGGAAAGTTCCCATGGTACTTATTTTAAATCAAAGAAATAATGAAACTTACCATCTACCGCATATTAAGTTTTTTACTGGTGCCGATGGCAATATTGTTTGCCATGGGAGTGCTTCCGTTTTTAAGTGCTGCATTTGCTAATCCGGCTATGCTTTTCCCGCTGTTTTTAATTGCATGTATTGTTATTTACAGTTTTGCTTCTTTAAACTTTTTAATAAAAGGGATCGATGGCAAAAGAAATCTAAGGAGATCATCCAAAGACTGGATTAAAGTAAACGCCATTGTAAGTATTGTATTTGCTTTGTTGATAATGATTGAATGTGTAGTGTTTTTAATGTATCCTGAAATGATGCAGAGGCTTGTTAACCAGACAAAGCAAATTGCAGGCAGCGATTTTAGATTGAGGGAGGCTGATTATGGAAATTACTTTCGCATAACCTCTTATTTCTTTTTGGCATACGCCATCGTTTTGGTTATACATATTATTATGAGCTTTCAATATCTTAAAATGTATAATTACCTTTTCCAGGGTGAAAAAAATTAAATGCCGGAATTATTTCAGGTTGAGTGGGTTGTAGCCTGTTTAAGTCGCGCTTTATCAAATGAAATCAAAGTTCTAAATTGCGTATGTTAAGAAATTATTACCAATTGAATTAAACCAAGAGTTCGTTCACTATTCCTTCATTTTTGCAAAAACACAGCTATGGCATTTAATTCTATCATGAAGATTTTTCAGCCTAAAGACCGGGTCTTTTATACACTTTTTGAAGAAGTGGTTAACACGGTTTCTGAAATGAGCGATATGCTCAAAAGGCTGATCATAGAGACTGAACGGGATAAACGCTTTGCAATTTTAAGCGAAATCGAAAACCTTGAACACAAGAACGACGATACTACCCACCGCATTTATACAGAACTTGGCAGAACGTTCATAACTCCTTTTGACCGCGAGGATATACATTTTTTAGCAACCGCTCTTGATGATGTTGCCGACTATATTTATGCTTCGGGAAAGCGCATGGCTTTTTACAATATAAGTAACGATGACGAGGGTATTATTAAGCTGGCAAACCTGATTGGCTATGCTGTTCATGAGCTGAAAATTGCCGTTACCGGGCTACGTAACATGCGCGACCTCCAGGCAATGACAACCGCCCTGGTTAAAATAAACAGCATTGAAAACCAGGCAGATGATATTTATGATCTTAGCACTGAACGGCTGTTTGACCTCGAACAAGATATAAAAATGCTGATTAAAAAGAGAGAAGTGTACCATGCGATGGAAACTGCGACGGATAAATGTGAAGATGCCGGCAATGCGATAGAAACGATCATCATAAAATATTCATAAGCACCTTAATTCAATTATCCCTATCGCATGTCAACACTACTTATCGTAATTATAGCGCTTGCTGTAATTTTTGATTTTATAAATGGTTTTCACGATGCGGCGAACTCTATTGCAACCATAGTATCAACCAAAGTGCTTACGCCATTCCAGGCAGTTGTTTGGGCTGCTTTTTTCAATTTTGTAGCCTATTTTATCTTCCGGGACCATGAGGTAGCGAATACTGTTGCCAAAACGGTTATCAGCGGCAAATATGACCTTACCGTAGTTTTAGCCGGTGTAATTGCTTCTATCACCTGGAATCTCCTTACCTGGTGGTATGGTATCCCATCATCCTCATCGCATACTTTGATTGGTGGTTTTGCAGGCGCCGCGGTGGCGCATTCGGGGTTTAGCAGCATTAACTGGTCGTTGAATGGAGGTATTAGCCTTACAATATTATTCATTTTACTTGCCCCAATCATTGGAATGGTTATTTCTATCTTCATCACACTGGTAACGATACAACGAAACTTCTGGCTTAAAATATCAATTATTATTCTTACGCTTACCGCCTGCCTTACACTTATTCACTTTAAAAAGCCATTTGAATTCTGGGCATTGCTTGTGTTGGGAATAATTTTCCTGGTATCTTATTTTATCAATCATTTCCGTGGTGAAACTGCCGCCAGAACCACTAATATGTATAAGCGGCTGCAGCTTGTCTCTTCCGCAACCTTCAGCATTGGCCATGGCGGAAGCGATGCTCAAAAAGTGATAGGTATCATTGGCGCTGCAATGGTAGCGGAAAATATAATCCCTGACATTGGCCATATACCTGCCTGGGTGCCATTTATGTGCTATACAGCCATAGGCTTTGGAACTATGAGTGGCGGCTGGAGAATTGTAAAAACCATGGGGTCAAGAATTACAAAGGTCACTCCCCTCGAGGGCGTATGCGCCGAAACTGCCGGCGCCATTACTCTTTTTACTGCCGCTAATCTTGGCGCGCCGGTAAGCACAACGCACACTATTGCGGGTTCTATTATTGGCGTAGGTGCTACAAAACGCCTGAGCGCGGTGCGCTGGGGTATAACAATTAACCTGGTATGGGCGTGGTTGCTCACTATCCCGGTAAGTGCTTTACTTGCCGCAGCTTTATACTGGTTCTTCCACCTGTTTTCTGTTTAGTTTTATTTATTTTGCAGGTTTATTATCCAGCTATGAATAAAATCCTGGTCACGGGCGG
Source organism: Parafilimonas sp. (assembly GCA_036274175.1). Classification (GTDB taxonomy): domain Bacteria; phylum Bacteroidota; class Bacteroidia; order Chitinophagales; family Chitinophagaceae; genus Parafilimonas. The sequence continues at coordinate 36,574 of DASUGF010000041.1, read as the reverse complement.
TTGCGGTTATATTGGTGCTCACACCATTGTAGATCTTTTGGAAAATGGGTACGATGTGGTTTCCATCGATGATAATTCCCGGTCTTCAACTTATTTATTAGATGGCATTGAAAAAATTACCGGGAAAAAAGTAAAAAATTACAAAGTTGATCTTAAAAATTTTGATGAAACCCTGGCCGTTTTCCAGGAAAATGAAGACATACACGGAATTATCCATTTTGCGGCTTATAAAGCCGTTGGGGAAAGCGTTGCCGAACCTTTGTTATATTACGAAAACAATCTCTTTTCATTAATAAATATTCTAAAATGCGCTAAAGAGTTTGACATTCCTCATTTTGTATTTTCTTCGTCCTGCACCGTTTATGGCAATCCTGATTCAATACCGGTTACAGAATCTTCCCCTGTAAAAAAAGCCGAATCTCCCTATGGGGCTACAAAACAAATGGGGGAAGTAATAGTAGAAGATTATACCAAAGCGTCTTCCTGTAACGCCATATTATTACGTTATTTTAACCCGGTAGGGGCACATCCAACCATTCTTGCAGGAGAATTGCCTGTTGGTAAGCCACAGAATCTCATACCTGTAATAACCCAGTGCGCCATTGGTAAGATCAAACAAATGACGGTGCATGGCAACGATTACCCTACACGCGACGGCAGCTGCATTCGTGATTACATTCATGTATGCGATATAGCACATGCGCATACCCAGGCGCTTGAACTGCTGATCAAACAGCAAAACCAATCAAGATGCGAGATCTTTAACTTAGGAAGCGGTAATGGAGTAACTGTGCTTGAAGCAATAAAGGCATTTGAAAAAGTTTCCGGCAAAACCCTTAATTATAAAATAGGGCCAAGAAGACCCGGCGATGTAATTGCTATTTATGCCAACAACGATTTTGCCAGATCCGTACTTAACTGGAACATACACTACTCGCTCGAAGACATGATGCGGACTGCATGGGATTGGGAGATAAAAATCAAAAAAGAAGAAGACCTGATCAATACTCAAAACCATGTTTTAAATTAATTGTCAAATGGTTAAGAGTTCCTGTATTAAACTTTTTGAATAATGCCATATCCAAATAACCTGGTTTTTTCAAATTTTCATTAAAAATACCCTGCATGCAGATTGAAGATAAGGAGTTGTTACAACAGTTCAGGCAGCCGGACATTAAGGAAAAGGCATTTACTGCAATTATTAAAAAATACCAGGAAAAATTATATTGGCATGTCAGGAGGATGGTAATTGATCATGAAGACGCCAACGATGTGTTGCAAAATGTTTTTATAAAAGTTTGGAACGGGCTTGAAAATTTTAGGGAAGATAGTCAGTTATATACATGGCTTTACAGGATTGCAACAAACGAAAGCCTTACTTTTCTTGAGCAGCAAAAGAAAAAAAGCGCTCTTAGCCTAAGCGATGTGGAATCAGGTTTGGCAAATAAAATTACTGCCGACAAAAATTTTGATGCGAACCGGCTGGAATGGAAATTACAACTGGCAATACAGCAATTGCCTGAAAAACAAAAACTTGTTTTTAATTTGAGATATTACGATGAAATGCCATACGAAGAAATGAGCCGGATATTAGATACAAGCGAAGGCGCCTTAAAAGCAAGCTATCATCATGCAGTGAAAAAAATAGAGGAATTCATTAAAAATCATTAAACGGTTTAGCGCTGCATGCGTCAAAAAATATTGTGATGACAGAAAAATTTAACATATTGGATGAGCTTAAAGAAAATGGCGCTGTTGCTTTACTTAATACAACTAACAAGAACTATTTTTCTGTTCCGGACAGCTATTTCGATGACCTGGCGCCGGATATATTGCGATATATCTTTATAAAATCTTTGCCAATTGAAACCCCGTTTGCCGTTCCTTCCATGTATTTTGAGCATCTTCCGGATATTATTTTAGATAAAATACAAGTGAAGAGAAATCTATCTTCATTTGTTGAAGAAAAAAACCTGTATGCCGTACCGGATGGATATTTTAACAGTCTTGCAGAAAATATTCTTAATAAGATCAACTCACCGTCTAATCCTGTACAGGAGGAATTAGAAGAAATTTCGCCTTTTCTGAGCAAGATACCTAAGACAAATGTGTATTCCGTTCCTGATACATATTTTGAACAGTCATTATCATCGATTGATGCAGCCAATTCAAACCCCCAGGCAAAGGTGATTTCATTTGGAAGCCGGGCTCCTAAATGGATAAACTATGCAGCCGCAGCTTGTGTTGCAGCTGTTTTATTCGGAGGCGGATATTTTTACTTTGAAAAAAATAAAAATTACCCGGTTTCTTCCATTGATGAACCCAATGTACAACAACAGATTTCTATGTTGAGCGATGAAGAAATTGCAAATTACCTGGAAGAAAATAACAACACGGGTATTTATACTAATAACGGAGATGCTGATCAACCTCAAAATCTAAACATACAAATGATGCTTCAAAATATATCAGACGAAGAAATACAGCAGTATTTAAACGAAAACCCTGAGGCAGCTAAGGAAAAAGGAGAAGGAATTTAAAAATGCTAAAAATGAAAAAAAAATATTTTTTATCATTGTTTTTATTCTTTCATGGTTATTTTTGTCCCGCACAACAAACCCCTACTGAGAATAATCCAAGTAACGTTGAAGTTGTGAAAATGGCATATATAACCCGGGAATTAAATTTAACTCCAGAGGAAGCACAAAATTTTTGGCCGGTTTATAATAATTATGAAAACGAAATAAAACAAGCAAGAAATCAGTACCCAAACGATGAAGTAGCTTTTGAGAAAAAAGTTGTTGAGATTAAGGAGCGATACCAAAAAAATTTTAAAAAGGTTTTAGGTGGTAATAATCAAAGATTAAACAAGGTTTATACAACAGATAAACAGTTTAATAATATGCTGCGCAATGAGCAAAAAAATCGCCAGCAAAACCGAAAACAAACACAACAACCCCAGCAACAGCTTCAGAATCAGGTACCAAAAAATAAATCGAACAATCCAAATAAGGTAAACAATCCAAATAAAAAGCCTAAACAGGGAGATGGTCATAATAAGCAATCGCGTTCCCCGTTTTAAAGATACTTAAATTGGTGTTTTTCATAGGTTAGCAACGGCCAGCTCTTTTTAGGGCCGGCCTATTTTTTTTTGATTTATTCTTCAGGAAATGTCATCCAAAACATCATTGAAAAGGAAAATCTTAATAGCGAAAATCGGTATCAATACTGATCAGTACTTAATAACACCAAAGTACAAGCTTCCATAGGCTGAATATTATTCTTGGCGGCTAATTCTGCTAATTCACGGTTTTCCGCTCCAGGATTGAAAATGATACGTTTTGGGTGTAAAGAGAGGATATAGTCATAATATTGCTTTTGGTTTTGGGCATTAAGATATAAGGTTATAGTATCTACATTTTCGATTTGCGGGGATTCATTAATTATTTTTTCACCGTTAATCTCTCCTTTCCTGCTACCTATCGGCACTACCGTGTGTCCATGCGCTTGTAAACGCGTTACCGCAAGGTAACTATAACGGGAGGAGTTCGGAGAGGCGCCTAATACAACAGTTCTTTTATTCATTTGTATTCGAAATTAAATATTCAACAGGTTAAAACGATAACCGAATTTTATTCATTTTAAGAGAATAATTGAAATTGTTTTAAGCGGGTAAATTGTTTTAAGTTATACTTTTGCTCCGATTTTTTTAGGCCCGATAGTTCAATGGATAGAATAGGAGTTTCCTAAACTCTAGATACAAGTTCGATTCTTGTTCGGGCTACATTGGTTTAAAGAACAACTTTACGCAAGATTAATTTACTGATTACTTAAGTAATTTATTTTTTATTCGCAACTAATGTAATTGCAACCCCCGCCACAGTTACTACCATACCTGCGTAAAGCGGCCAGTTAATTGTTTTCTCTTCCTGTTTATTAATTTCAAGAGGACCGATATCTGCAACTTTTTCTTTTTTGGTAAAGTTTATGCTTCTAAAGACCATCATTATAATTCCTGCGACTATTAAGACAATACCGAGTATTTTCATATTCGATTACTTTCAATTATTAAAATCGTTCTATATAATGCATTTTTATCAGCCTGCATCTACAAATAATAAATAGTAATAAAGAAAGATATGTCTTGCCACACTTTCTTTACTATCTATTAGTATGCAATACAACACAAATACATTACAGCATTAAGCTATAAATTTCGTGCCATCACCCGAAATAAATTAAACCTGAAACGCAACAGAAAGATTATTCTGCTTCTGAAAGAACAGACTTTGACTTAGTCTTTAATATCTTGGGGCCATCTTCCGGCATTGACTTTTTAAACAACATTGCCGTCCAAACATGGTCAAGCGCCACCTGGTTAATCGGCTCATAGTCACTGTCGTTAAAGATTTCCCAACTTGACTGCCTGTTGAGATCACTGGCAATTTTACTCGTAATTTTTGGATAAGCGATCCACAACTTGCTTTTGCAATGCAACGCAGGAAAAACATCCCGCAAAATATTGCCGAGTTGGTTACAATTAACTGCGAATACCAAGGCAAAATCAATCTTCCTCATTCGCAAAAGCGGGGTTACGTTTTTAGCGTAAGATAGCTTTGCAAACTGCTTTTCGATTGATGAGGGGAGACCTTGGATTAACAAGTTTTTTTCTTCACTTAAATCCAATTTTTCAAACAAACTGTTGGAGAACATTCTGTAAATGAAATTTTTGTATTAGTAATACGGGAAGGCAAAGGTAAGATTTTTTTGTAAAATTTACAATTAAATTCAAAAAGCTGGCTTTTGCTGCAGTGATAGGGTTAAATAATACTACGATACGCTCTCTTTTTTTAAACGTTCTGCAATAAGACTTCCTTTTTCATAAAAAATTCTAATTCAAGTAATAATTGTGATATGCACATCTTATGAAATTTATTAATTTTATTCAATGCCCTTACCCACCCAAATTCCTGTTAAAAATTATCCATTCACCAGGCTTGTCATTGCGTTAGTTGCCGGAATAATGGCAGAATGGTATCTTGATGTGCCATTAAAAGCCATAATAGTATTTGCATGTATTTGTTTAGGATTGGCATGTTCCTTCGGTATTTTATCCTCTTCTAAAAAATTTTTGTTCGGGTGGTTACGTGGCCTTTTTATACTCTTTTTATTTGTCAGCGCAGGAATGATCTTAACCTGGCAACAAAATATCCATCATGATAAGAACTGGTATGGAAACATTTATTCATCAAACCCAGGTCTGCTCGTAACAATCAAAGAACCTTTAATAGAAAAAGCAAATTCTTATAAAACGCTGGCTGAAATAAATGCGGTATATGCATACGAACACTGGCTTCCCGCTACCGGAAATATTCTGCTTTATTTTAAAAAGGACTCTTTTAAGCCGGTTTTGCAATACGGCTCACAAATATTATTTAATAAATCATTGCAGCCCATACAAAACAGCAGAAACCCTGCTGCATTTGATTATAACCGATATTGCCTTTTCCAGGATATAACAGCGCAGGTTTTCCTTTCATCTGAGGATTACCATACTTCTTCATTAAAAAATATAAATGTTTTCCAGGAGCTTCTACTTGCCGTGAGAGGTTGGGCTTTGCAAGTACTTAGACAAAATATTAATTCGCCAAAAGAGCTTGGTATCGCCGAGGCCTTATTAATAGGCTACCGAAACGATCTTGATAAAGAACTTATCCAGGCTTACAGTAATACCGGCGTGGTGCACATTATTGCTATAAGCGGTTTACATATTGGCGTTATTTATAGCGCATTGGTACTGTTTTTTTCCTTATTTAAATCTTACAGGATTAAAAGATGGTTCGAGCCCGTTTTTATCTTATTGATCATATGGTTGTTTACGCTTATAGCCGGTGGAGCGCCTTCTGTTTTACGGGCTGCGGTAATGTTTACATTTATTCTTGCCGGTAAAGTTTTAAACAAAAATGGTAATATCTATAATACCCTCGCTGCCTCAGCTTTTATCTTATTAATATCTAACCCGTTTTTTTTATGGGATGTTGGTTTTCAGCTTTCTTATGCCGCTGTTTTTAGCATTGTTCTTTTTTATAAACCGGTTAATGCTTTATTATATTTTAAGAACAAATCGTTGAGATGGATCTGGCAATTATCTGCGGTCAGCCTGTCGGCGCAAATCTTCACATTACCGCTTGTAATATATCATTTTCATCAATTGCCGCTCTTATTTTTATTCAGTAATTTACTGGCTGTGCCTTTATCCGGTATTGTACTGTTCGCAGAACTTATTTTGTTTTGCTTTTCATGGTGGCATTCAGCAGCTGTATTAATCGGGTTTGTAGCAGAATCAGGCATAAGGTTAATGAACGCCTTTATTGAACATATAGATAAATTTTCTTTTTCAGTATGGGATGGCTTGCATATCTCATTCATCCAGTTGATTCTTCTGCTTATAGCTACCTGCCTTTTTGCCGTATGGCTTTTCTATAAAAATACCAGGGCTTTTGTAAGAGCGTTAACTGTATTTACACTCTTTTTTGTTTTGCGGACAGCAGATATTATCCATCACAAATTGCAGCAAAAAATTATTGTATATAACATCCCTAAACAAAGCGCAGTTGATGTTATCATTGGCAACACTTTCCTATTTACAGGAGATTCGGCTATTCTGCAAAATGCCTTTCTCAAAAATTTCAATTTAAGACCAGCGCGCATTAAAAACAGAGTGCACTCTTCGAAAGATATAGTTCTTCCAAATATTGAAAATTGTGTGCTATCTATAAATTCCTCCAGTACTTTGATGTTGGCAAAAACACTGCCTGCGTATCAGCCAAAAGAAAAGATGGAACTAAATATTTTAATCCTGTCCCGAAATACTGTTCAAACACCTGAAGAAATAAACAACTACTTCAAATGTGATTACATAGTCGCTGATGGCAGCATTCCGTTGTGGAAAGCTATTAAATGGAAAAAAGAATTTGAGCAACTACATTTGCGCTTTTATTCTGTAGCACAAGACGGGGCTTTTACAATTAACTTATAAGCTTAAATTTAAATTATGCAAAAGAAAATTTCAGGTGCATTGATTTCTGTTTTTTATAAAGATGGATTAGAACCGGTTGTAAAAACTTTACAGCAGTTAAATATTAAGATTTATTCAACCGGCGGTACACAAAAGTTTATTGAAGATCTTAATATCCAATGCGAACCTGTTGAAAAGCTCACCACTTACCCTTCTATTTTAGGAGGTCGCGTTAAAACTCTTCATCCTGCCGTATTTGGCGGCATTTTGGGGAGAAGAGATGTTGAGCAGGATATGAAAGAGATGTCTCAATATAGCATTCCCGAAATTGACCTGGTGATCGTTGACCTCTACCCATTTGAAGAAACCGTGCAACAGCATGCGTCGCCATTATTCAGCGGAGATAAGAATGGCATTGAAAAAGCAATAATTGAAAAGATCGATATTGGTGGCCCCTCTATGATTCGCGCCGCAGCAAAGAACTTTAAAGACGTGCTTGTTGTCGCTGCAAAAGAAGATTATCAGCCGTTGGTTGACTTATTACAGCAACAACAAGGCGAAACAAGCCTGGAACAACGCAAGCAACATGCTGCGAAAGCATTTGAAGTAGTAATGAATTATGATATTGCCATCAGCAATTATTTCAATCATCAATTATTTAATTCTTTTCATCAAAAACAGTCTTTGCGCTATGGAGAAAATCCTCACCAGCAGGCCTTATTTTATGGAGATCTGACAGAGTGCTTTGATCAGTTGCACGGCAAAGAAATTTCTTATAATAACCTTGTCGATATAGATGCAGCGGTTCAACTGATAAACGAGTTTAATGCCTCCTCTTCAGCGGATGGAAGCATAACTTTTGCCATCATTAAACATACAAATGTTTGCGGTGTTGCGCAACGTGCATCAACCAAAGAAAGCTGGGATGCAGCATTGGCCGGCGATCCTGAAAGCGCTTTTGGAGGCGTGCTTGTGACCAATTCAACAGTTGATGCAGCTACAGCCTCTGCCATTAATGAAATATTTTTTGAAGTATTGATCGCCCCTGTTTTTGATGAAGACGCGTTAAAGATCCTGAAATCAAAAAAGAATCGTATCCTTCTACAGCTTAAAACTCAAAACACTGCTCTTAAAACTCAGTACAAGTCTGTGCTTAATGGAACACTGGCGCAGGATACGGACACTGGAAATTATAATGAATGGAAAGAAGTTGGGGGAAGGAATACAACACCCGGTGAACAGGAAGACTTACAGTTTGCCAATACCGTTTGTAAACATTTGAAAAGCAATGCCATTGCTTTAATTAAAAACAGGCAGCTTATTGGTAAAGGTTGCGGGCAAACCAGCCGCATCGATGCATTGCGACAGGCAATTGAAAAATCAAAACAGTTTAAGTTTGATCTGAAAGGTGCAGTACTTGCCAGCGATGCCTTCTTTCCTTTTAATGATTGTGTGCAGTTGGCGCATGCTGCCGGAGTAGAAGCATTTATTCAGCCGGGCGGTTCTGTACGCGATAAAGACAGCATTGAGTATTGTGTTCAGAATAATCTCGCAATGGTTATCACAGGCATGCGGCACTTCAGGCACTAACAACTTGCATAATGAATGAGCCCGAAAAGCATCCTGTAATTTTATTTGACGGCGTTTGTAATCTGTGTTATACAAGTGTGCAATATGTAATTAAACACGATCCTCAAAAAGTATTTCGTTTTGCTTCGTTGCAATCACCATTCGCACAAAAGATATTGACAGGTCAAAATCTTTCCTCAAATGATTATCGTTCGTTTATTCTGTTTGCCGGGAATAAAATTTACACCCGCTCAACTGCAGCATTACTGGTAGCGCGAAGGTTAAGCGGTTTTGCGAAGTTCCTGTATGTCTTCATGATCTTACCCAAATTTATGCGCGATGCAGCATATAATATCATTGCAAAAAATCGTTATAAATGGTTTGGCAAAAAGCAAGACTGCCGGCTTCCCGCTCCCGAATTAAAAAATTTGTTTCTTGATACAACGATGTAAGCCTCTTTTACATCTTGTTAATAGCAGCATAACAATTACAGTAATTGTCTTTATTTGCGTTAATATTTTATGCTTAGGAGGATTTTACCCGCATTTTTAATCTTGTTGAGTGGCTATGCAAATTGCCAAAACGGGGCTTGTACTACTTTAGGGCAACTGCCGCAAACTGCATTTCCTGTTTGTGGTATAGATAGTTTTCATCAAACAACGGTTCCCCAATGCGTTAACAATTCTGTTCCTGCCAATTCATGCGGCTCTTACCCGGATACAAACCCTTTCTGGTATCAGTTTACCTGCTACACAACAGGCACTCTTGGCTTTTTGATAACTCCCAATAATTTAGAGGATGATTACGATTGGGAGTTATTTGATATTACCGGCCATAATCCTGCCGAAGTTTATACAAATCCTGCTTTATTCGTGGTGGCTAATTGGAGTGGCAGCTATGGGAAAACCGGCACTTCTGCATCAAATTCCAATATCATAAGTTGCGGCTCAGATCCAAATGCCAATGTCACAACTTTTAGCAAGATGCCTGTAATAACGCAGGGGCATACTTACCTGTTACTTATCAGTCATTTCACACAGACACAAAGTGGCTACTCCCTGTCTTTCGGTGTTGGCGGCGCCACGGCAAGCATCGTTGACCCGCTTAAACCCGCTATGCTTTCCGCAAGCGCAAACTGTTCAGGTGAAGTTGTCAATATTGGATTAAATAAAAGAGTATTATGTTCAAGCCTCGCTGCAAATGGAAGCGATTTCAAAATATCGCCCCCGGTTGCCAACGTAATTGCAGCATCCGGAACTGATTGCAGTAATTCGTTTGACATGGGCTCCATCACGCTAACGCTTGACAAGCCTTTGCCACCCGGAGATTATTCCGTGATAATACAAAACGGAAGTGACAGCAACAGTTTACTTGATAATTGTAATAACAACATCCCTCCAAATTCAAGTATATCTGTTACAGTTTATCCGCTGGCGCCTACACCAATGGACAGCATTATACCGGTGCAATGCGCTCCGGATATTCTAAGCTTATATTTCCGGAAACCTATTCGCTGCAATTCAGTAGCCGGTAATGGCAGTGATTTCATGGTGACGGGTAGTTACCCGGTTTCGGTGATTAGTGCTTATGGCGATAGCTGTGCCGGCGGGTTATCATCCGTGATAAAAGTTAAACTCAATAAACCTATTCAAAATGCAGGAAATTTTTCCATCACGCTAAAAACCGGGTCTGATAGTAATACCGTTCTTGATGATTGCGCCCAGGAAACACCTGCCGGTTCTTATTTAGATTTCATAACTGCCGACACAGTTTCTGCAAACTTCGCTTACAGCGTCAGGCTGGGCTGCGTGTTCGATACATTATTTTATTCACATGACGGCAACAATGGTGTTAATGAATGGAACTGGAATTTTGATACAAGCGGTACAAGCCATGCAAAAGACTCCTTCTTTCTTTTTAAAAGTTACGGAACAAAACACATTACGCTGCATGCAGATAACGGTGTCTGCAGCGATTCTTCTTCGGCTAATATTGTGCTGGACAACGAACTTGTATCAAGATTTAATGTTTCACCATCGCCTGAATTATGCCCGGAAGATGCCATACAATTTTCAGATTCGAGTATCGGAAAGATCGTTAGCTGGTACTGGATATTTGGAGATGGCAGTTCTGTCAGCATTCAAAACCCATCTCCTAAAAAATATCCTTCGCCACCAACGCGAAACGGGCGTCTTTATCCAGCTGCATTAGTTGTAAAAAATGATATTGGCTGTTTTGATACTGCTTACAGGATGATAAAGGTTTTGTATAATTGCTACATCGCTGTACCAACTGCATTTACACCCAATGGCGATGGATTGAACGATTATCTTTACCCGTTGAATGCCTACAAAGCAGATAATCTTGAATTTCGGGTATTTAACCGTTGGGGGCAATTGGTATTTGAAACAAAGGACTGGACAAATAAATGGGATGGCAAAATAAACGGGAGCCCACAGGCGCCGGGGACTTATGTATGGATGTTACGCTTTACAAACCGGGATACAGGTGAGCTATTTTCGGAAAAAGGAACAACGGTACTAATAAGATAAACAATGGGATCCGTTAAGGAGTATAACCGAATATTAAAAACATTTAAAACTTTACAATCCTTACTTTTAAAAAATGGAAAAAGTTATCTTGGTAAATGAGCATGATGAAGAAACAGGTACCATTGAAAAAATGGAGGCGCATCGCAATGGTATATTGCATAGGGCATTCAGTATTTTTATTTTCAACAATAAAAAAGAAATGTTGTTACAGCAAAGGTCCACGCATAAATATCATAGCGGTGGTTTGTGGACGAATGCCTGTTGCAGCCATCCCCGGCCTGGTGAATTAACTGAAGACGCGGCCATCAGGAGGTTAAGAGAAGAATTGGGATTTGAAACCAGTCTTGAAAAGATCTTCGACTTCACGTACAGGGCATCCTTTGAAAACGGGCTCACAGAAAATGAATTTGATCATGTATTTGCAGGTATTTATAACGGCGGGATAAACTTCAACAGGAATGAAGTGCAGGATGTTTGCTTCCGGTCGATGCAGGAAATAGAATCAGACCTGCAAATGTATCCTGATAAATTTACTGCCTGGTTCCTTATTGCTTTCCCATTGATAAAAAAATGGCAATATGAATTAACTACTGCGGTTATTTAAGTGAATGTCAGCGAAACAAAAAGCGTTAATAATAGGCGCCGGTGTGGCGGGTATGGCCTGTGGGATCCGTTTGGCTGTAAAGGGTTTTGAAGTAACCATATTTGAAAAAAATAATTACCCGGGAGGTAAACTATATCTACTGGAAAAGGATGGTTACCGTTTTGACACGGGGCCAAGTTTCTTCCTTGAACCTGACAACATTGAGGAACTGTTTAATCTCGCCGGCGGGGACATTCATCAATACTTACATTATAAAAGAGTTGATATTAACTGTAGATATTTCTATGAAGATGGCACTGTTATAAATGCTTATTCGGATCAGAAAAGATTTGCAGAAGAACTCCGGGAAAAAACCGGCGAGCCATCCCAACATCTTATCTCCTATCTGACAGAATCAGAAAAAGTTTATAATAATATCGGCAAGGTATTTCTGAACCATTCTTTGCATCAAAGAAAAACCTGGAAACAGCATGATATTTTAAAAGCGTTGACCTCTGTAAGGCCGCGTTATATTTTTTCAACACTTCATGAAATAAATAAAAAAAAATTCAACAACCCGCATGTTATTCAATTGCTTGACCGGTATGCGACTTACAGCGGAAGCAGTCCTTACAAAGCACCGGGTATGCTTATGCTTATTCCCCATATTGAATGTAATAAAGGCGTCTTTTACGCTGAAGGCGGAATGATGGCAATAAATAAAGCCTTATATAACCTTGCTTTAAAAAAAGGTGTTGTCTTCAGGTTCAACTCACCGGTTCAACGGATCATTGAAAACAATCATCAAGCAAACGGCATCGTAATAAATAACCAGGATATTTATGGAAATATTACTATAAGCAACGCAGATGTTTATTTTACGTATAGCAAATTGCTTAACAAGAGCTACGAAGTAAAAAAAATCATTAAGCCGGAACGCAGCAGCAGTGCTATAATTTTTTATTGGGGAATAAAAAAAGAATTTCCGCAAATGCACCTGCATAATATTTTTTTTAGCAAGAACTACAAGTCAGAATTCAACAGCATCTTTGATAGTAATGCACCTTTTGATGATCCCACTATATATATAAATATCACCTCAAAAATGGAGGCAGATGTTCATGCACCGAAAGGAAAGGAAAACTGGTTTGTTATGATCAATGTTCCCAGTGATATGGAGATCAGTCGCGAAGAAGTAATAAGCGCTTATAAAAAAAATATTCTTGCAAAACTTAACCGCATTTTACAAACGGATATTGAACCACTTATCGAGACTGAATCCGTTCTTCATCCAAAAATGATAGAAGAAGAAACGGGCAGTTACCTGGGCGCTTTGTACGGAACAAGTTCCAATTCGATCAGAGCTGCTTTTTTACGGCACCCTAATTTTTCAAAGGATGTTCGCGGCCTTTATTTTACAGGTGGAAGTGTTCATCCGGGGGGAGGCATTCCTTTGTGTTTAAAAAGCGCAAAAATCACAGCAGATATGATTATGCACGATTATAAAACCCGGAGGCATGAATAAAAAAATCCGATTTAATGTAGCGCTGTCTCTTGCATTGCTTTTTCACATAAGCGGCCTCATTGGTATTTTATTCACAACTCATAAAGATTGGTTTATTCAAAATACCTGTCTGCACTTATTGCTGATGGCTGGCTTGCTGGTATTTACACATCCCGTAAAAGACAAAAGGTTTTTTGTATTTTTTATAGTTGCTTTTGTGATTGGTTTTATAGCAGAAGTTATAGGGGTGAATACAGGATTTATATTCGGCGCTTATAGTTATGGCAACGTTCTTGGAATTAAATTATTCCGGGCGCCTCTTATAATCGGCATCAACTGGTTTATCATTGTGTATTGCGCCGGTATGTTCACACAGGCCTATGAAAACTATTTGCTGAGAAAAATAAATGAGAAGGGCATTATTATTAAAAACCAAATGATGTTTGCTTCTTTTATCATTGATGCAACTGTTCTGGTATTTATGTTTGACTGGATAATGGAACCGGTTGCTGTAAAACTTGGCTACTGGCAATGGGTAAATAATAACATCCCGCTGTATAATTACATTTCCTGGATAATTATCAGCTCGGGATTGTTGATAGTCTTCAGAAAACTGAACCGGAATCAGCACAACATATTCGCAGTACATTTGTTTATAATCCAGGTATTATTTTTCGTGGTGCTAAGAACATTTTTATGAGCCTCGTAGTGTATATCATGATTGTTATTGCAGCCTTTGCTTTTATGGAAGGCGTTGCATGGTTCGCGCACAAATACATTATGCATGGCTTCTTATGGCATTTACATAAAGATCATCATCAGCCGCATGAAAACTTTTTTGAGAAAAATGATTTCTTCTTTTTAATTTTTGCAATACCCGGATGGTTATGCATCCAGTTTGGATGGCAGGCAGAAAACTGGTATGTTGTAAGCGCTGGCTGTGGTATAACCTTATATGGATTGGCTTACTTTCTTGTCCATGAGATCATCATTCATCAACGGCTTAAAATATTTACCAAAAGCAATAACCGCTATATAAGATCAATCCGGTGGGCACATAAAATGCATCACCGTCATTTAAATAAAGAGCACGGAGAAAGCTTTGGTATGTTGTTCGTTGCAAGAAGATACCGCGACAAAATAAAAAAGGATGAGCAATTGCAAAAAAGGCATTCTAACCTTATTCAAAATAGTTCCGGTCAATAAACTTTAACCAAATCAATCCCTAAATAACCAAACCGGCAATTGAATGCAGCAGTTGTTATACCTGTTAGATTTCAACTTTGTTGTAATGAGAAAAATTTTAAAATGGATTGCCCGGGTTTTATTGATTTTATTTATTGTGATCAATGCCATTTGTGCATGGCAGGCATTTATTTTTACTCATTTTTCGCAGGAAAAAATTTCAAAGAACCAGGAGCAGCAAAGTATTATTCCTCAAAAGTTGAGCAGGATATTCGGTAAAAAACATGCAAGGCAGCTTGTAATAGATTCACTCCGGGTTCAGCATGAATCTTTGTTCATTACATCAGGGACACTAAAGCTTGCATCCTGGTATTTGAAACACAATCCTGATACCACTAAAAATGGAACCGTTATTATGTTTCATGGCTATGGCAGCAGCCGCAGCGATATCATTCCTGAAGCCACCGCTTTTTATAAAATGCAATACGATGTTTTAATGATCGATTTCAGGGCTCATGGTAACAGTGAAGGCAACGTATGTTCAATGGGGTACCACGAGGCCGGGGATGTAAAGTCTGCCTATAACTTTATTAGCAACACTGGTGAAAAGAATATTATTTTATGGGGCGGCTCAATGGGTGCGGCTTCCATTACAAAAGCAATGCACGATGACTATTCCATCAAACCTTCAAAGATCATCCTGGAAAAATGCTTTGGCAGAATGACAGATGCAGCCAACGCGCTTGCCCGCAACAGTACGCATGAGCCTGCCCGGCCCTTTGGAACCTTACTTACTTTCTGGGCCTCTGTAGAACTGGGGACTTATTTATTCAACCTGAACCCGCAGCAATATGCAAAAGAAATTACCTGCCCTGTTTTAATACAGTGGGGAGGTCGGGATGAAAATGTATCCAGGCAGGAGACAGAAAGTATTTATAACAATCTGGGTTCATCGAAAAAGAAACTTGCCATTTATCCTGATTGCGGGCATGAAAATTTATTGCTGAAACAACCGGTATTATGGAGAAACAGCGTTAGTAATTTTCTGAATTCACAGTGAGTACGGAAATACCAAGCCTTATTCGGGCAATGCAATCAACAATGCCCCAACGCCCAATAAATAAGAAGAAATACCACTATTGTACCAAGACAACCGCCACCCCACCTGTAAGCTCCGTAGCCGGCAATTAAAGTTCTTAACCAGTCGCGCATAGTTTTATAATTTTGATTGAAGTATTTAAAAAATTATGCCACTTTTATTTTCGGAAAAGTAGCATAAAAAATTGTTCAGGCTTTCCCGGCATAACTAAAGTTGCGTTATCACAAGTCTTCCCCGATGCACTACATTCTGACAATCGATTGTATGCTGTCTGCTAATATTGTTCTTCTTATCTTCAAGCCATAATTATTGTTACATGAAAAAGATCTCTCTTGTTTTTTCTTTCTTCGCGTTTATTCTCGCTGCAAACGCGCAAGGCTATACACCCACACAACAAAATCTTACAGCCCGTGAGTGGTTTATTAATGCAAAGTTTGGCCTTTTTATTCATTGGGGTCCTTTCAGCATTCCCGGCGATGGTGAATGGGTAATGAACAACCGCAACATAACCGTAAAGAATTATACAAGGCTGATGGATTTTTTTAATCCCATAGATTTTGATGCTGCACAATGGGTAAAAATGGCGAAAGATGCAGGCATGAACTATATCACGTTAATTACACGCCATCACGATGGATTTAGCATGTGGGATACCAAAGCGTCTGATTTCAACATCATGAACTCGCCTTATCACAAAGACATTGTAAAGATGATCGCAGAGGAATGTCACAAACAAGGCGTAAAAATATTTTTTTATTATTCTTTGCTTGATTGGCGCCGTGATGACTACAGTTACTGGACCGGAAGAACAGGCCAGGGTACCGGCCGCACCATTCACGGCGATTGGAACGATTACATCGCATTCATGAAACAGCAGTTAACAGAACTGCTTACTAATTATGGCGAGGTTGGCGGGATCTGGTTTGACGGTTACTGGGATCAGACTGCGCCGGAAGGAGCTGCCGACAGATCACCGAGGATCGACTGGCATTTAGATGAAATTTATGCGCTTATTCATAAGTTACAGCCACAATGTTTAATTGGCAACAATCATCATCTCGATCCATTACCCGGGGAAGATTTTCAAATGTTCGAACAAGATTTGCCCAACGAAAATAAAGGCGGTCTTAACTATCAAAAACCGTCTTCATTACCGCTGGAATCCTGTGTAACTATGAATAATTCATGGGGTTTTAATCTTACCGACACCAGTTATAAAACAACAAAACAATTAATAGACCTGCTCGTTAAGGCGAGCGGTTATGGCGCCAATCTTTTATTAAACATAGGACCGATGCCCAACGGTGATATTCAGCCTGAATTTAAAGAAAGGCTTGCTTACATGGGCAACTGGCTGCATACATATGGCGTAAGCATTTACAACACAAAAGGTGGTTATATACCTCCGCAAAACTGGGGCTGTATTACGCAAAGGGGTGACACCATGTTTGTGCATGTGCTGGATAAAAACACCGGTAACATTATGCTTGAGAATTTTCCATACAAAAAAATTGGAAAGGCTTATTTCTTAAAAGATAAGTCAAGCGTACAAACGCAGTTACAAAATGCAACGCTCACCATACCCATAAAAACAAACGATGAAGAGCCTGATGAAGTGATCGTTATTGTCGGCGCAAAATAAGTTGTTGCGCAAATTTGTATGCATGCCTTAGATTATTCTCACTATGCAATTAAACTTGTTTGAAAAGTTATAAAAACTATCAACCTGTTTTGATTGCATCAGACCGTGAAGAAAAACTCAAAATAGCGAAGCCATAGTGGACGCTTTGAAGCTGTATGGCTGCTCATTCCGTAAAAATGTTTTGACATCCGTTTATTGAGATCATCACACTGGCCGATATAAAAAGAATAATCTTTCAGGCTTTGCAGAACGTAGATATAAAAGGGCATTGGGTAGGGTAATTAGCGGAGACTGAGGGATTCGAACCCTCGATACCCTTTAGAGGTATACACACTTTCCAGGCGTGCTCCTTCAACCACTCGGACAAGTCTCCAATAATTTATAAGAACTCAAAAAAAATTTTATTTCTTTAGAGTAACATATTTTCTCCCCACGTGCCGGGACTCCTTCAATCCTGCTGCACGGGAACAAGTCTCCATTCGACAGGGCGGCAAAAATAATGGCTTTTTAGAAAATGAAAACTTTTTCGGCATTTGTTGTTGTAACAGCGGCTATTTCTTCCAAAGAAACACCCTTTATACCGGCTAATTTTTCCGCAATAATTTTTATATAACTGCTTTCATTTCTTTTTCCTCGAAAGGGAACCGGTGTCAGATATGGTGCGTCAGTTTCCAGCACTACATGATCAATATCTATTTTTTTCATTACTTCATCGAGGCCGGACTTTTTATAGGTCAATACGCCTCCGATACCTAAATAAAAATTCATATCCAGTATCTGTACTGCATTTTCATAACTGTCGCCAAAACAATGAAAAATTCCTGTAAGGCCCTTTACAGCAAAAGGTTTTACAAAATCAATGGTTTGTTGCATGGCATTACGTGTGTGGATGACAATTGGCAATTTTCTTTCTAATGCCCATTGCATTTGTATTTCAAAAGCTTCATATTGCTGGTTGATAAATTCTGTAGACCAGTAAAAATCCAACCCAATCTCACCGACAGCAGGAAATTGCCTTACCTGGAGTAAATTATCTACCTGTTGAAGTTCTTTTTTATAACTGTTATTCACGGAGCAAGGATGCAAGCCTGCCATTGCAAAGCATTTATCCGGATATTTTTCTTCCATTTCAAGCAAATCAGCCAATACCGAGCTGTCAATAGCCGGCAAATAAAATTTTTCTACTCCCGCAGCCTCTGCGCGGTTAAACACTTCGATCAAATCATTTTTAAATTCCTTTAAATATAAATGACAATGAGTATCAATTAGTCGCACAAAATCATTTTAAAAAATTAAATTAAATTCCAATTTTCGCTTATGTTAATATATTTCTCTTATTTTTGACCCAGTTTTCATAGGGTACGGATTAAAAACGGGCTGAGGTTTCTACCTTGGCCTTTTTTATTCAATGGCTTTGAAAGAGAATCCCTTATCACGGTAATGCCGCAGGATTTTAGGCAGTGCAAAACTCATTCGTTTCCATGCTTTAGCGCTGTCATGGAAAACAATTATAGAACCCGGCTTTGCATATAACAATACATTCTCTGCGCATTTGTGCATTGATAATTTTTCATCAAAATCACCGCTTAAAATATGCCACATGATAATTTTATAATGAAGTTGAGTACGCAGCATTTTTGAAACAAAGGGTGATATTCTGCCATACGGTGGCCGGAATAATCTTGAATCAATATATTTTGCTGCCTCTCCAATATCACGCACGTATATATTATTTTTTGTTTTCCATCCATTTAAATGATTAAATGTGTGATTGCCCGGAGCATGGCCTTCATCCAAAATGCGTGTATAAATTTTCGGGTATGTTCTCACATTTTTGCCAACACAGAAAAAGGTTGCTTTTGCATTATACTCCTTCAACTGATCAAGTACAAAGGGCGTTGCTGTTTCATGTGGCCCGTCATCAAATGTGAGATATAATTCCTTTTCTTTTGTTGGGATGGTCCACACCATTAATGGGTTTAACTTAATAAACCAGGTTGGTATATATGGTGTATAAAACATTATTCAAAATTATGAGTTATGAATAATGATTGATGAGGTGAACTGTCAAGAGCGAATAGTCAATGCTTTGGCAATGTGCATGCCCAAAAGAGAAAAGCAAATAAAAAGCTATAAAAGCAGAAAGTATATTCAATCATTGATTGATAACAGAACAATGTTTGTGCCGAGTGGTTGAAAAAGTCCCGACACATCGGGAGAAAATGTGTATATCTCTAAAGGGGATCGTCCCGATAAATCGGGGCGAATCCCTCAGTCTTCGCTAAGAAGCAATTTTTTCTTTCTTCAATTAATTAAAAAGCCCGTGAAACGCACGTGGATGAGCTTTTTGCATTTTTTAGCAGCCCTTACAAAGCTTACCTTTTCAATGTATACACTTCGCTGGCGCCTAATAAAAAACAACCCAATCCAAAATCTTCAAAATCAGGTACATTATCATAACCAACAGGCTGGCTTTCTTTTGGCTCTTTGCCGGTTCCCTGCACATAACCGAGAAACCCATTGGGATGCACACTTTCTGCCATTGCGGTCCATGCTTTAACAATCAGGGGTAAAAATTTATCTTTTTTAAGAAAGCCATTATTAAGCCCCCATGCCATGCCGTAAGTAAACAGGGAAGTACCTGTTAATTCTTTGCCGCCGAAATTCGTGGAGTCATGCAGGCTTACATTCCAAAAGCCATCGCTTCTTTGCACGGCAGCCACTGCATTCATCATGCTTTTATAATTATCTAAGTATTCTTTGTAATGCGGGTCTGATGGAGGAAGCACACTTAAAACCCTTACCAGAGCGGCTACTACCCAGCCGTTGCCACGGCTCCAGTAACAATCTTCGCCATTAGGTTCTTTATAAGGAGGGGTAAAATCCTTGTCTCGCCACCATAAACCTTCCGCTGCATTATACAAGCCATTGCCTTCTTTATACTTTGTATGCGCATACATTTGGTACATGCGGTTGAAATAAGCTGTATCGCTGTACAAAACCCCAAGCTTAGCAAATACAGGCATTGCCATTTGTATGGCGTCTATCCAGGTCCAGTCATCTGTTTTATCTGAAGCCATCATCGCGTCAATAGAAGCTTTGATGTCTTTAATACGCTCTTCTTTTTTATCAAGCTTATATAAATCAATATAGGTTTGCCCGCATGCCTGGTCATCTCCATTGCGTGTGGCAATGCCATTCCTTAAACTCCAGTTGTGTTTGTCTGCCCACTCAACTGCATAGTCATAATAGCTTTTGTTTTTATCAATTGCATACAAAGCCATTAAACCTTCATAATACACAGCCCGCGTCCAGATATGGCTTGGCCATGTTTTATTTTTTGACGGCACATAAATTTCTTTACTCACATCCGGCCATTTATTCATAAAATAACTATTGGCCAGCGTTGCCGTTTTCAATATTTCGTCCTTTGAAGGAAGTTTTTGTGCTGCTGCGCTACAACCCAGAAAAAATAAAACAGTGGATAAAGCTGGTAAGTGTAAGCATTTCATTTTTTTCATACTATAGCGTTTAAATAATTATTCATTTTCTATGACATTGCGAGGATGTATTTCAAAGTCTGGCAATTGGATTGTTCTCATCTCAAGTGTCTGAAATTTAAAATAGCCGTAACACAATATTCGATTATCAAACTTATTACCTTCATAACAAATAGGGTTAAGGTAGAATAAAACCTTATTCTTATTGCATCAAACAAAAAAATAAGCTAATAAGGTTGCTACATCGATAGCATTGATTGTTACTAAGGTTTCGAACACTTCAAGTATTTCTCAGCCGCTGGAAATTACGAAAGCGAAAATTTGAATGCGCTCCATTACGAGCTAACCGGTTTCTGTAATGCCGGTTACAAAAATAGTAAAGCACCCCTCCGCATTAAAGCGGGCTTACATATCAAAGCACTATTTCTCTACCTGTACAGCGCTGTCATTTATTTTAAAAGGATGTAGTTGCAGCATCCTGTATATTTCGGCGCCGGCAAGCAATACAGGCCCGTAGCCATGGGCTGCATATTTATTCACCGGGCGGTAATAATAAAATGCAGGGTCAAAGCCCATACCTGTGCCTACACATGTACCTTCTACCTGGCCTTCCTTATTTACATTTGTAGTTACAGCATTCCACGCCAGTACCACCATAGGACCATAAGCTTTGGCATCGAGCCAGCCTTTGTTAATGGCGCGGGCAATGCAATAGGTATAAATAGCCGTAGCTGATGTTTCCAGATAAGAATCATTTTTGTCCAATAACTGGTGCCAGAAGCCTGTTTTATCCTGCAGCCTGGCAAGCCCTGCTGCATGTTGTTTGAAGATATCCAGCACTTCATTCCTTCCTTCATAATTTTCAGGCAGGGCATCTAATAATTCCACCATCGTCATGAAAGCCCAGCCATTCGCCCTTGCCCAGTGAAACTGCGGATGCGGGCTCATATCCTGCACCCAACCGTGCATATACAATCCTTTTTCTTTATTAAACATTCTGCCGGTAAAAAGTTTAAACTGCTTTGTGGCTTCATCATAATATTTTTTATCGCCGGTTAACACACCCATCTGCACAATTGCCGGCAGGCTCATATACATATCATCCAGCCAGAGTGTATTGGGTAACGGCCTGTTACGGGCAAGTGTTCCATCCCCCAGGCGGAATTGTTTGGTCATGATATAGGATAAAAAATTATCCACCATTGGTCTTGTGGTAGCCGTATCGGCGCCATTTCGCAATGCTTTAATCATAGATGCTGCCAGTGAACCTGCATCATCCAAGGCATGCGGATTTAACACTGACCTTACAGGATTAGGCTCACTGATTTTCTGTTCTTCGCTTCTGTAATGCTGCGCTACTTCTCCAATAAAATCTACACGTTGAATAGTATAATCAATAAATTTTTTATCGCCGGTGGCCAGTCCTGCTTCCAGCATGCCGGTGTAGGTAACACCCCATTCATAGCTGGTGAGCCTGAAATCGCCCTGCTTAAATATGCTGCCGGTATCTGCTTTTGAAATGTCTGTAATATTCTCGTTTGTGCGCGAACTAACAAGCTGCATCGGTGTAACCGTGTCAAGATAATGATACACCCTGTCCAACACTGCTTTTATGGTTTCTTTTGTGGTTTCGCCATAAGGCGTTACATAATCTGGTTTGCTCAGATGCAACGGCGTGGTTACGTCATTTCCCTTACCGCTTACATATTGGGCTTTTGCAGCAGTGGAAATAAAAGCAACGAAAAAAACTAAATTCAAAACATTAAATGGCAATCGTTGACAATTCATATTAGCGAGTATTTGTAAGATTGAATAACTATCCGGTGGAAAATATTGTGGCCGGGAAATATTAGCATCATGCACCGTACGGTTGATTGTATTATTCATGCTGTGAACCTTATCTGTTCAAAAAAGTTAAAAATATGGAACTAACTCGTTTATACTGATTCTTCAAACGTTCATTTTCCTCTTTACTGCTATCGCCTTCCGGCGTTTTTCTATTTTATCTATACTAATGTTTTACATTATTAAATTTCCAGTTGCCTGTATATTCAAACAATCCTATTTCCGCATCGCCAATATTGCAATTGGTGAACGCAAAATTTTCAGCATGCCGAAGACTCCCGTCTTTATATAGCTGTTTTACATGATCAAAAAACCTGTGAGTAAGAAAACGGTTGCAGAACTTTTTTCAAGCACAATATTATGATATCTTTAACTCTTTGTTGGTAAAGTAAAATCTATTCCTAATTCTTAAAACTCCCGAAGCAATGACTATCAAACTTCTAACGAAGAATTGCATTATTCTTCTCTTTTTCCTGATTTGTTCTCTTACCATGAAAGCGCAAAGCTTTCCCGTATCCGGTACCGTAACTGATGATACCGGCGGGCTTTTGGAAGGGGCAACTGTATCGGAAAAGGGCACAAAAAACACAGTGCTTTCTGATCAGAATGGGTTATTTAAATTAAATGTTTCATCCGGAAAAGCGACACTGGTAATTAGTTATGTAGGTCGCGAACCGCTGGAGGTTGCAGTTGACAATAAAGCGCAATTATCGGTGGTGATGAAAAGCACTACGGATAGGTTATCTGATGTAGTAGTAGTGGGTTACGGAACCGTTAAAAGGAAGGACGTAACCGGCGCGATTGCGGGCATAACGCAGGCAGATATACAATCACGGCCTGTTGACAATCCGCTGGATGCGATGCAGGGTAAAGTTGCGGGTGTGGATATTACTTCCAATGAACGTCCCGGAACAATTGGCAATATCACCATCCGCGGCGTCCGTTCTCTCACTGCATCAAATTCTCCATTATTTGTCGTTGACGGAATCCCATTAACTACCGGTGGTCTTGAAAATATTAATCCCGGAGATATTCAATCAATTGATGTTTTGAAAGATGCTTCTGCAACTGCTATTTACGGTTCCCGGGGCGCTAACGGGGTTGTTATAGTTACGCTAAAGCAGGCAAGGGCAGGACGAACAGTATTAAGCCTTAACAGTTCGCTTACTTTTGAAAATTTGGTTGATAATGAAGACATGTTTAATGCCGGAGATTTCATTACTTACCGCCGCTGGGCATATTATTATGCCGGCTTAAATTCAACAACCGGCATCAGCACTTATCCCAGGGGAGACCAGCCGGATGAAACATTTGATAAGACTTATTTTAGTGCAACTGCGGATCCTTACGCATGGGCTAATATCGAACAGGGCTGGGCTTCCGGAACATGGGATCCTTCTAAGGTTGCAACCACAGATTGGAGAGGTATGGTGACACAACAAGGTATAACTACGAATAATACATTAAGTGTAAGTGGCGGAACAGATAAGATCAGGGCGTATGGCTCTTTTGGCTATTTGAATAATAAAGGAACTATAAAAGGGCAGTCATTTGAAAGATATACTGCCAATGTAAACGTAGATATTACGGCTACCAAATGGCTCACCTTTGGCAGTAATATTAACGTTAACTACAACAAGCAACAATACGGCCAATCGGCTACCGGGGTTTCCACTGTTGGTACTCCACAGGGAGGACTATATGAATCCGCAAGAGGCGTATTCCCTTTTGCCGTGCCTTATGATTCTGCAGGTAACAGGATTTCGTACCCGGGAGGTGATAATGCCGTTAAGACTATTATTGACGAATGGAAATATAATATAGATGAGAGAGTGACTTTGCGAGCTTTTGGAAGCATACATGCACAGGTAGATTTTGGTGCAATCTTCCCTGCATTAAAAGGCTTAAGGTATCGCCTGAATTTTGGCCCTGACCTGTCTGATTACCGTGATGGCGTTTATATTGATAAAAACTCAGTGGCTAATGGAGGTAGCAGCAGCTATGCTTCGCTTATTAAAAACAGTATCTATTCATATACGTTAGATAATTTACTTTATTATGACAAAACCTTTGGTGACCATAGCATCGGCATAACCTTATTACAAAGTCAAACTGGCTATACAAGGGATACAAGTGTTATTACAGGAACTGGTGTGCCTTTGTCTTCTCAATTGTGGAATTCTCTGTCAAGCGGTACAGTTACGGGTACACTAAGTACGGGTACCGGGCTCATTCAACAACAACTATTGTCCTATATGGCAAGGCTTAACTACGGCTATAAGGAAAAATATTTGTTAACGGTTTCAGCCCGCCAGGATGGTTCTTCCGTACTTGCTCCCGGCCATAAATATACCTTGTTCCCGTCTGCAGCATTAGCCTGGAGAATTAGTAAGGAGAGTTTCATGAACGTAAATTGGATCAATGACTTAAAATTAAGGATTGGCGCCGGTGTTACAGGGAACTCTGCCGTAGCCCCTTATCAAACGCAGGGTGGAGTAACATCACTTTTTTATCCCTTTTATACTACCTCTACTGCCGGTTCAATACCAAGTTCAGTTTTTGCGAACAAGGACCTGGGATGGGAAAAAACAACTCAATACAATTTTGGTATAGATTATTCATTGTTTAACAGGAGAATATCCGGAAGCGTAGATGTATATACATCCAATACATCAGATTTGTTACTAAAGGCTAATATTCCAACCGTTACAGGATTCACTACCACTTATGAAAATATTGGTAAAACAGCCAACACAGGTGTTGATATTTCCATAACAACAGTTAACATTCAGTCAAAAAATTTAATATGGACTACCACTTTAAATGCGTCATGGCAAAAAGACCATATTGTGTCCCTGGCAAACGGAACCCAACCGGATATAAGCAATCTCTGGTTTCCTGGCGAACCCCTTGGTGTAATTTATGGTTATAAAGCTTCAGGGCTGTGGCATGCAGGTGATTCATCAAATTACAAAGAATTTAATGCAAACGGTAATGCGTTTACTCCTGGCAACGTAAAAGTGGAAGACGTTAATGGCGATAGTAAAATTGATCCGAACAATGATCGCCAGCTCATTGGATGGACCAGGCCGCGCTGGGTAGTTGGTATGACAAATACAATCGATTATAAAGGATTTGAATTTTCTATCTTCTTGTACGGACGACTGAATTACATGTATGCTTATGGAGGCGAAGCACAGGCAGCACGTTACGTTACCAGGAAAATTGATTATTACAATGAAAATAATACAAACGCTGAATTTCAAAAACCGATATTCAATGCCGGGGGCGCACCACTTGACCCTTATTATGCCTCATTAGGTTATCTGGATGCTTCATTTATCAAAATCCGAAACATATCATTGGGATATAATTTTACAGGCAAAGCCTTAAGTGGAATAGGCATTTCCAATTTAAAAGCTTATGCGCAGGTGCAAAACCCCGGAATGTTGTATTCTCAAATTGACTTCCTTGATATGGATGTAGTGAGCCCAACCTGGAATCGTGGTTTTACCCTTGGAATTAATGCCACATTTTAACACTAAATAATTTTGAATAAAATGAATAGCTATAATAAATTAATCATCGTTACGGCAATACTTTTTACTGCTGCGTCCTGCAAAAAGGATTTTTTAGATGAAACACTTACCACTGCAAGAACTACCGAGTTTTACAAAACTGATGAAGGCATACTGCAATTAGCAGTGGGTACCTATTACCAAACTTTTAATGCTCCGGAAAACGGGGAATGGTATTTTAGTGCTGCTAATTATGGAACTGATGAATTTCATATTGGTGGCGATCCATCCAATTCACCCTGGAACAATTATGATCAAACTTTTAATTCCGGTCTTGCTACTAATGGTAATTTGCAAGGGGTTAATGTTCAATGGGATGCTTTATATACCGCTATTGGAGACGCAAATTTGTTAATTGAAAATGCAAGGAACAGTACTTCCACTTCTGTTGCCGTTAAAAGCACATCTTTAGGCGAAGGGCTTTTTATGCGTGGCTACTGCTATTTGCGGTTAGTATCTCAATTTGGGGCTGTTCCGCTGGTAACCATACCTACAACGACGGTAAGTTTAGAATATACCCGTGCCACTCCCCAGGATGTTTTTAACCAAATTATCATTGATCTTGATAGTGCTTCTGATCTGTTGCCGACTACAGGAAGCCCTTATCATATTACAAAAGATGCTGCTCAACATTATTTGGCAAAAGCTTATTTATCCAGGGCAAGTGAAATAAACAGTTCATGGAACGCATCAACATTAACTTCAGATTTAACAGCCGCCGTTTCTCTTTGCGACCAGGTAATTGCAAATCACCCGTTAGCTCCAAATTTTGCAAGCCTGTGGAATTTTACCGGTATCAATTCAGCAAATGAAACTTTGCCGGAACTTATTCTCTCTGCTCAGTTTACCAACGATGTAACCACTAATCTTGCCAATGGGAATACGCAACATTTATATTTTGTTTCAAGATATGATATCCAGGATCAAATGGCCCGTGATTTAACCGGCGACAGGCCCTTTAGCAGAATGGCAGCTACTTACTATGATTACCATTTATATGATATGGTTAACGATTCAAGATTTTGGAAATCATTCAAAACTAAAAGCGCTATAAATGGCGCCTCACCTGTTGCTCCAAATGTTAAAGGCGACCTGGGAATTATGTTTGTGATCAATCAGCCCGGCGATACGCGATTTCCTTTATCCAAAATATGTAAAGGTACATCAGGGACTAACCTTGTTACAGATGTTAATGGAACCGGCAGGCCAATACCGACTACTTACGTAGCTTATCCCAATGGTACAACAACTGATGGTGCATTAAATACTGATTTGACAACAGCTTATCAGGCTTTTCCATCTTTAAGTAAACATCTGGATGGTTCAAGAAATTCTTTAAATGATGTTGTGGGTCACAGAGATTTCATCTTAGCCCGTTCAGCCGAAACTTATTTAATGGCTGCTGAAGCAAAAATCAGGCTGGCTAAGGCTGGCCAGGGTAATTATAATGATGCATTGCCTTATATTAATGCAGTTCGTAGTCGTGCACAATACGTTGATGGAGAAAACAGGGCTGCCTATAATGATGGGGGTAATACGTTGCTGTCTCCATTACTTCAACCAGCCGGCGTAGAAAATTCTTTTTATCCTGGAAATTCATATTATGAATCGAATAATATTCCGGTTACTACTGCGGCCTCTGCAAGTTTGGCAATTACAGATATAAATTCTTTGCCTGCGCAGGATGAATATGTTATTAACGCTTTAGGATTGTCAGATTCATACGATAAAATGTTATGCCTTGTGTTAGATGAATGTTCCCGTGAATTAATGGGAGAATATAAGCGCTGGGAGGATTTATCACGAACTCAAACATTGGTTGCCCGCGCTAAGGCGTTTAACCCTGAGGCAGCCGCAAATATTAAAGATTATCATACGCTAAGGCCAATACCGCAAACTTTCCTCGATGGTATTCAAAGCGGAGGAGTTGCGTTAACACCGGATCAAAAACAAGCCATGCAGAACCCCGGTTATTAATTTTTAATAGAATGAAATATAAAAGGACGGTCAATCTGTATTGTGCCGTTCTTTTATATTGAAAAATTCGCTTTGTCATTAGTGTATTGTATTAATTAGAAACCCTATGTGAAGCCTCTGCATCTTTCACAAAGGAAATTTTTAAATAATTAATTTATGGTGAATCAAAAAAACCTTAATCGCCGGAGTTTTGTAAAAAAAAGTTTGCAAGCAGGCGCTGCAAGCTCATTAGCGCTTTCCGGTTTTCCTGCAATTGTCCCCGCATCCGTTTTTGGAAAAAATGCTCCAAGTAATAGAATTAATATCGGCGCTATTGGGGTGGGAAGAATTTCCAGGGAACACGATATGGCCGAGACGCTTAAATATGATCAAGTAAAGATCATTGCTGTTTGTGATGTAGACAGCAAGAGATTAACAGATGGCAAAAACTATGTGAATGATTATTACGCAAAAAAAACAGGCCAGGCCTATGATGGCGTTACTATGTATAATGATCACAGGGAATTATTATTAAACAAAGACATTGATGCGGTATTAATAAGCACACCCGATCATGCCCATGCCTATATAGGCATACATGCGGTAGAAGCCGGGAAAGATGTGTATCTGCAAAAACCAGCCTCATTAACTATTGCAGAAGGCAGGGCATTAAGCAATGCCGTGCACCGTACCGGCAGGATTTTACAAATCGGCAGCCAGCAAAGATCATCTGCACAATTCAGGTATGCGGCCGAGTTGGTACGCAACGGCAGAATCGGTGACTTAAAAACAGTGTATGTTGGATTACCCGGAGATCCATCCGGAAATGAAGAGCCCGAAATGCCCATACCCAAAAACCTGAATTATGATGCCTGGCTAGGCTCTACGCCTTATGTGTATTACACAGAAAAAAGAGTGCATCCGCAAAATGATTACAGCAGGCCCGGATGGTTAAGGATGGAACAATTTGGCGCCGGCATGATAACGGGCTGGGGCGCCCATCATGTAGATTGCGCCCATTGGGCCATGGATACCGAATACACGGGGCCAATTGAAGTTTCCGGGTGGGCAAACTTTCCGACCAGTGGTTTATGGGATGTGCATGGCATATTCAGAACAGAAGGTATTTATGCAAATGGCGTAAAAATGATCATTAGCAACGAAATCCCTAACGGTATAAAATTTGAAGGAACGAAAGGATGGGTCTTTGTTACCCGTGGCGACTACCGGGCAAGCGCAAGCGATCCTGTTCAAAATACAACCAATGCAAAAGCATTAACAGCAAGCGATGAAAAGATCATTACATCGGTGATTGGCGAAAACGAGATCCACTTATATAAAAGCAATGAACAACATGGCAACTGGTTAGACTGTATTGAAAGCAGGTTGCCACCTATTTCTCCTGTTGAAGTGGGTCATCGTTCCTGTTCCACCTGTTTACTGCATCATATCGCCATGAAGTTAAAACGAAAAATATACTGGGACCCCATGAATGAGCGGTTCATCAATGATGATGTAGCCAACAGCATGTTGAACCGTCCGCATCGGTTTCCTTATCAAATAAAAGGATTAGAATAAGGGCCTCCCTCCAATGCCGCAGACCTAAAGGCTTTCTCTGTATATTTTTCAAAATCTGTTGGCTTATTAACCATCAAAAAATAAAATCAATACCATGAATCAATCCAATTCAAATCGCCGTAATTTTTTAAAAACCACTTCCCTGTTATCGGGGGCATATTTACTGTCAGGGCTTCAAAATAAAGTTATTACACAAACGATAGCACCCTCCAATATGAAACCTATTATCACAAACAGAATAAAATTTGCCGTGATCAATATTGATCATCCTCATATTTACGGTATGACAGACGCCATAAAAAGAGGTGGCGGCGAACTAGTGGCTTTATATGCAAAGCAACCCGACCTGGCTGCTGCATTTATAAAAACCTACCCCGAAGCCAAATTGGCCAAAAGCGAAAATGAAATTTTAGAAGATGCTTCCATTCAATTGGTATTAAGTTCGGGTATTCCCGATGAAAGGGCGCCATTAGGCATTCGTGTAATGGAACATGGCAAAGATTACCTCGTCGATAAACCCGGCATCATTACATTAGAACAACTGGCTGCTGTTAAAAAGGTGCAGGAACAAACAAAACGTATTTACTCCATCATGTATAGCGAGCGTTTTGAAAATAAAGGCACCGAAAAAGCAAGTAAACTGGTTGCAGCAGGCGCCATCGGCAATGTAATTCAAACCGTAAACTTAGCGCCGCACAGAATTTTTAATAACATTGGCAATACCGGGTTAGCAGTAAGGCCTGATTGGTTTTGGGATAAAAAAAGATATGGTGGCATTCTAACCGATATAGGGTCTCATCAATTTGACCAGTATTTACATTTTACAGGTTCTACCGAAGCAGAAGTATTAATGTCGCAGGTGGGTAATGTTCATCATCCGGACAAACCTTTATTCGAAGATTTTGGAGATGTAATGCTAAGTGGAAATGGCGGCGCCGGTTACATACGGGTGGACTGGTTTACGCCGGATGGTTTAGATACATGGGGAGACGGCAGGTTAACTATTTTGGGAACGGATGGTTTTATTGAAGTAAGAAAAAATACAGATATAGCTTCCGGGAATAAAGGCGGCAATCATTTATATATGGCCAATAAAACGGAGATGGTTCACATCGATTGCAATAATGAAATATTGCCTTTTGGCCCTTTATTCGTAGATGATGTTTTAAACAGAACCGAAACGGCGATGACACAAGCGCATTGTTTCCTCGCCACTGAATTAGCATTAAAGGCACAAAAAAATGCCAGGATACTTTCATTAAAAAAGTAGCATTATTTGATTGTACTGGTAAATTAATTACCAAACTGAAATTGTAAAATTTCAACCAAGTAAAATATCAAAGAAACAAGGAGAAAACTTCTAAAAACCTGGTACAACAAAAACGATACTTGTTTTTTCCTGAATACAATACGAAAGATTATTATGCGGTGGTTCTAAAATGGCTGTTGTATATGCTTATTGCTACATATGCTTGCTACTTGCTTAGGATTTTAATAAAAACTTTGGGATACCCTATTGTTGTTCTACAATTAGGCTTCGATATGCTTTTCAGAAAGTAATTGACTAAGGAAATTTTTAAATATCGGTAATGCTAATCTCTCATTTATAGTATTTTTATTCCCGGGATACCAGGCCCAAACCTGTCCATGTAAATTTGCGAATAGTTGCTTGCCTATAGCATTCAGTTTTAATACAACGCGACTATTGATTCTAAGCAAGGTTTCGGTGCAATTCTAAAAACATGGTGCATATATATTATCTGCTATAAAAAGTGGATAATA
This sequence comes from Parafilimonas sp., assembly GCA_036274175.1. Classification (GTDB taxonomy): domain Bacteria; phylum Bacteroidota; class Bacteroidia; order Chitinophagales; family Chitinophagaceae; genus Parafilimonas. Next base: position 5,183 of record DASUGF010000041.1, on the reverse strand, counting down.
AAATACATGCACTTTGCCTATGGGTTTATTGGTTGATAAAATTAAATACTATGAGAATATTGCATACTGCTGACTGGCATATTGGACAATTATTTCATGAATACGACCGCACATACGAACACCAGCAGTTTTTAAACTGGCTTGTAGAGATATTGATTGATGAACAGGTTGCTGTTTTGCTCATTAGCGGTGATGTTTTCGATTTATCAAATCCCTCGGCTGCATCGGTTAAAATGTTTTATTCATTCCTTAATAAGGCAACAAAAGCCAAACCTGGCCTGCAGATTATTATCACCGCCGGCAATCATGATTCTGCCTCACGCCTGGAGTCTCCCAAGCCATTACTTGAATCATCAAACATCCACATCATAGGATTAGTAGAAAAGAATGAAGTTGGGACTGTTGACTATGATAAACTTATTATCCCTCTGAAAAATAATGAAGGTGAAGTAAAAGCCCTTTGCCTCGCAGTGCCTTTTCTTCGGCTGGGTGATTACCCTGCCATTGCCGATTGTGATAATCCATACATGGAAGGGATTACAAGTTTATATAAAGAAGCTTACGAGTTTGCCCTTACGAAAAAACAGCCGGGACAAGCCATCATTGCAATGGGCCATTTACATACGCAACAGGCAGAAACAGGTGATATGGACAAAATGGAAAGGCAGATAATGGGCGGCGTGGAATGCATTCCTGCATCTGCATTTCATAATGATATCAGTTATGTAGCATTAGGGCACATACATAAAGCCCAGCGTATTGGTGGCAGAGAAAATGTTCGGTATAGTGGCAGCCCGTTGCCTATGTCCTTCTCCGAAATAAATTACAAACACCAGGTAATTATATTTGATTTAAACAGGGAAACTGTTGAGAATTTAAAGTCAGTAGAAATCCCGGTATCTGTTCCGCTTCAACGCGTGCCTGCTGTACACAGTTCAGTGCAGGAGGTACTTAATGCATTATCGCAATTATCAATTATCAAAGGAGATGCTTCAAAAGCGCCTTACCTGGAAGTACGGGTATTATTAGATGGGCCGGAACCAGGCCTTCGGCATAAAATAGAAATTGCTTTGAATGGCAAGTTTGTCCGTTTGGCAAAAATTGATGTTCGTTACAAGAATGAAGCATCAACTATAAACCCGGCAGAAGGTGCAATACAGGATAAATTGAATGAGCTAAAGCCTTTGGACGTATTGAAAAAAGTGTACCAGTCGAGATATAATAATACAGTTCCTGGAAACCTGCTGCAATTGTTTAACCAGGTAACCCAGGAAGTATCACAAGATTAAACTGCCATGAAAATATTAGCAATAAGGATAAAAAACCTCGCATCCCTTGATGGGGTTACAGAAATAGATTTTACCAGTGAACCACTTTGTTCTGCCGGAATTTTTGCTATAACAGGCCCAACAGGTGCGGGTAAATCTACCATACTTGACGCACTCTGCCTGGCTTTGTATGGAAAAACACCCAGGTACCTGCAGGCCAAAGAATCCGGTATTGAAATAACCGATGTGCAAGGTAGCGCTATAAGCCAGGGAGACGTGCGGGGTATATTGAGAGACGGCACCGGCGAAGGGTTTGCAGAAGTAGATTTTGCAGGTGTTGACGGGCAACGCTACAGGGCTGCCTGGCGGGTGCGAAGAGCAAGGAATAAGGCCGAAGGAAGCCTGCAACAATATAGCATTGCCTTAAAAAACATCCTTACCAATACAGATATTCCCGGAAGGAAGAACGAAGTATTGGAAGAAATAGAAAGATTGATAGGATTGAACTTTGAACAGTTTACCCGGTCCGTATTGCTGGCCCAGGGTGATTTTACAGCTTTTCTAAAAGCAGCCAAAGACGAAAAATCTGCCCTGCTGGAAAAACTTACAGGCACGCACATCTACTCGGAAATATCCAAACAGGTATTCGTAAACTACAGCAAAGAAAAGCGGGAGCTGGAAGACCTGAACCTGCAACGCGAAGGTATTCCCACACTTACGCAAGGAGAACTGGAAGACCTGGAGCAACAAAAAGCAACACTGGAACAAAGCATAGCCGCCTTGGAAAAAGATGCAGAAGCTTTAAATAAAGAAATTGCCTGGCATACCCAGTTTACAGTTTTACAAACCAATCTCAGTGCAGCAAATACAGCGCAAGCAGCGGCCATTGAAGCCAAACAAAATGCAACAGGCCGGGAGCAGGAATTAAAACAGGTAGAACAAGTGCAACCCACCCGTACATGGGTGGATGGGCAACAAGCGGCTGAAAAACAACTGGCTGAAAAGACGGCCTTGCTGCAACAATTACAAACAACCCTTGATAACCTGCAACAGCAGCAGGAAACATTGGAGAGGCAATTGCAAACCGCGAATGAAGCAGCGCAGGCCGCTCTACATCAACAGGAAGCAGCAGTACCACACCTGGAAGAAGCAAAGGCATTGGATGTACAGATCAAAGAAAAAGAAGAACAGGTAAACCAGGCCGCAACAGAAGTAAACACTGCAGAAGCTAATCAGCAGCAATTACAACAGCAGTTCCAGGCACAGCAGCAGCAATCCGGATTGTTACTTGCTTCCATTACGCAATTACAGCAATGGAAGCAAGACAATAGCGACCGGCAACCCATTGCAGAAAATCATGGCCTCATCAGCGCAAAGCTTGGCGATGCACAAGCGTTGCTGGCTGCTATACAAACAGTGTTACCACAACTGGAACGCACACAATTAGCTATTGCCGAAGCGAAACAGGCAAAAACGGGCCTGGAAACAAAATCAGCAGCTATAGCCAAACACTTACAGGCAGAAAAGGAAAAACATACTACAGCTTCGGACGTATTGGCAACTATACCCATTGCAAGTGCAGAACAAGAAAAAGCAGCTATTGATTCCCGTATAGAAGATATGATTGCGGCGGAAGCACACTGGAAAATAGTATCACATAGCAAGGCAGACCTGGATGCATTAAAGCAAAAGCTGGCCATAAATAAAAGCGAACTAATCAATAAATCACAATCGCTGGCCGGGACATTAGAACAATTGATGATTGCCACAGCAGAGCGTAGCGCATCGCTTGGTATGTTGAATAAGGCGCGTCTTGCTGCTGCTGAAAATGTGGAATCACTGCGATTACAATTAATACCCGAAGAACCCTGTCCCGTTTGTGGCAGCACAGCGCATCCATATGTTACCGAACAGCCTAAATTAAATCATGTGTTAGCGGAACTGGAAGCAACACATCAGCAAAATGATAACACTTATACCGCCTGCCTGCAAATAGAAAGCAGTTTGAAAGAAACAGTTAACCGTTTAAAAGAAGCAATCGCCCTGCAGGAGCAGGAAACCAATACAAAAAAAACAGCAGTTGCAGCGCATCAAAAAACCTGGGAAGGCTTTGCCATCTACACCCATGCTGCTGAAATACCTGATGAGCAAAAAGCAACATGGCTGGCAGGGCAATTACAAGAGGCGAGGGCACAACAAAAAAACCTGCAACAACAAATACAGTTGTATGCCGCAAAAAAGCAGGAGATAGATACATTGCAAAACAACATAAATGGCCTGGAACGCCGGCAGAACGAAAACAGCAATGCTGTAAAAGATACAGAGCGGCGCCTGCAATCGTTACAGGACCAGGAGGCGCGGTACTATGAAGAACAGCAGAACAGCAACCATGCACTTGCCGTAATAGAACAAAGCTTATCTGCTTACTTTACCGCACCCGGATGGTTTGATAATTGGAAAAATAACCCTGCGGTATTCCTGCAACGCATCAATGAATTTGCTGAACAATGGAAAACCACTGTTCAAAAGCTGGAAGACGGTTCCCGGCAGCATGATATTTTAACGGCAACAATCGAGGCATCAAATGTACAGTTGCAAAATGCTTCAATAGAAGTAGAAAAGAAGCAGGCCGCACTTACCGCGGTAACGCAGCAACAGGATATGCTTAAACAAAAGCGAAAGGCCATCTTTAACGGCGAAGCTGCCGCAAGCATAGAGCAGCGTTTAAAACAGGCGGTAACCGCAGCACAACAGGCAGTGGAAAAAATTAAGTCTGAACGTGAACTGTTACAAACAAATATCACGCGTACCGGCACACAAAAAGAACAGGCCGAAAAAGACAGGCTGTCTTTACAGCAACACGCTGCAGCCTTTGCCCAAAAGATACAGGAATGGCTTACCGCATTCAATAGCCGCCATGCATCGGCATTACACCAAGAGCGGTTGTTGCAATTGCTGGCTTACGATGCAGACTGGATAGAAACAGAACGTACCGCATTGAGGGCGATAGATGATGCCATTACACAAACACAATCCGTATTGCAGGAACGCAGCATACAACTGCAGCAACATGAACGGCAACGCATTTCTGAACAAAGTGCAGAAGCCTTAACCGAATTACTGAACTCAGTAAGAACAGAAATGCAACAGCAGGTACAGCGAAAGAATGAGATCGGTTTCCAGCTACAGCAAAACCTCGCCAATAAGCAAAAAATCGGCGACCTGCTGGGCGTCATTAAAGCCAAAGAAATTGTTACAGAAAACTGGGCGAAGCTTAATGACATCATCGGTTCCTCGGATGGCAAAAAGTTCCGGCTCATAGCACAGGAATATACCCTCGATGTATTGCTCAGCTATGCCAATGTACACCTACGCATGCTCAGCAACCGCTACCTGTTGCAACGCATACCCAATACGCTGGGCCTGCAGGTGATAGACCAGGATATGGGCGATGAAGTGCGTACTGTGTATTCCCTCTCCGGCGGCGAATCATTCCTCGCATCGCTGGCACTGGCATTGGGGCTGGCCTCACTATCCAGCAGCCGCATGCAGGTGGAATCACTATTTATTGATGAAGGGTTTGGCAGCCTCGACCCTGCTACTTTAAATATTGCTATGGATGCACTGGAACGCCTGCATAACCAGGGCCGCAAGGTTGGCGTTATCTCCCACGTGCAGGAAATGACAGAACGAATACCGGTGCAGATTAAGGTAAGTAAACAGCAGAGCGGGAAGAGTAAGGTGGAGGTGGTGGGAAATATGTAATAGTAAATACTTAACCCACATTGCAGCATTTGACCTGTTACTTGTTAAAATTTTCGTTTTATAAAGAAAATTTTCAGGTCATATTTCGTATGGGGGTACGGGACGAATTCATATAGCCTACGTATAAAGGCTTCGTTGATTTTGTAGTAC
>DASUGF010000040.1:0-219389 GCA_036274175.1 Parafilimonas sp. | reverse complement strand
CAGCAGTGTTTGAAAAGCGGGTATCTCATTGCTCTTATCCTCTACGGCTACATGGCCTAATATCAGTGATTGCCCTGCATCGAAAAAACTCAGTTTTTGCATAGCGCTCCTGTCTTCAAAATTGTCAAAGCTATGGCGAAGCACTTTACCATCAACAGCAATATGAACCAGTGTTTTACTATCATCAGCGCCATAGCGTGTCATGGACTGTGTGAAAGCACGAAAGGCCGCTTCCATCTCATCTTTATCTATTCCCTGAATGATATTACGAACCGTAGTGTACGCCGGGGGACTTTTCCAGTTCAACGACAACTCTCGTTGAATCGTTCCAAATTTTGTTTTGATGAACCGGCTGATATCCCGATAGGATTTGGCATTGCATAGAATTGCAATAACGGACAGCAATAATATTTTATCCAATTCGTATCTTCGTCCCTGCGGGCGCCTGAAATCTATGAGGTCTGCAAAAAAGGTAGTAAGCATAGTGTGTATATCTCTGTTTTTTAGTTCATTACAAAGTTATCCACATCTTCTTTGTTTGCTGCCTTTTTTATTTTTTAGAATTGAACAGCCCTGGCTTTTTTTACGGGTTTGTCGTAACCTTCCATCGAAAGATCTTCTTCTTCAAGCAGGTCAACAGTTGAGTTTTCATTGCCGGGCTTCATTTTCGTTTTGTTTAGCTCCAAACATAAATTTTATTTTTAAACCAGGTGGTTTTTATTGTATCCGCAGGTACGATGCCCGGGCAAAGCGTTGTATCGTGTGTAAATTTTATGGAGGCTGAATCATTTGTATTTTTTAAGAAAGACCGCTGTTTTGTTTTACCGGTTTGCAAATTTGAGCCTAAAAATGTGCGCCGGTTTGTTCGATAATCAATATCAGTTAGTTTTGCCATACTAAAGCCTGGCACGATTCTATATTTAATTATGCTGCAAAGCTTAGGCAGGCTGATCCCGATAAATCAAACACATGAAAATTTCGAATGAAACTAAAATAGGCGCCCTCACCGTGGTCGCCGTTGTTTTTCTTATTCTAGGATTTAATTTTTTAAAGGGAAAAAGTGTTTTAAAGACCGGCTTTTTTTTATATGCAAAGTATAGTGATCTTAAAAAGCTGGCATCTTCAAATGCGGTTTATGCAAATGGATTACAGGTGGGCACGGTTTATAGCACGGCTGCAGCAGATCCTTCCCTAAAGGAATTGATTGTAGAGATAAAATTGAGTGATGACTATGAAATACCTGTAAACTCGGTAGCCACGATTGAAACAAACCCGCTTGGTTCTCCTGTGATGAATATACAGCTTGGCAACTCTACAAAGTATCTGAAATCCGGAGAAACATTACGCAGTGTTGAGAATGCCGGGATGCTTGGAGCTATATCCAATAAATTGGGTCCGCTTTCAGACCAGCTTACCGCTACGCTTGTTACACTTGACTCGTTAATGAGAAATTTCAATACCCTGCTCGACACAAATACCAAAGGCAATCTTCGCAGCGTGATTTCAAACCTTAACGATGCAACAGGGCATATAACCACTTCTACCATTTCACTTGAAAAATTATTAAATGTACAAACCGGCGCACTGGCGCAATCGCTTGCCAACATAAACGATTTTACAGGCAACCTTGCAAAAAACAATTCTAAAATAGACAGCACACTTACTTATCTGCAAACAACAACCAGAAATTTATCAGCGGCTGATATTGATGGATTGATAAACGGTTTTAAGCGCAGCGCTGATTCCCTCTCGTCCATTATCAACCGTATTAATTCAACCGATGGTTCTCTCGGCGCCTTAATAAATGACAAGGCATTATATAATAACCTTAACAACATCACACGCAGCCTTAATGTTTTACTTGATGATCTTCGCGTGCATCCGAAGCGCTATGTTAACATTTCTGTATTTGGCAAAAAGGACAACGGAGATTATTTAACAGAGCCGCTCCCGGCAAAAGATAGTATTCCCAAACCATGATGAAATATAAAGCGATAAATTGTTTTTTCTGTGCTGTCTTTTTTTTCATTTATTCATCGCTTTATGCACAGCAGCCTGCTGATACTTCAGGCAAAAAAAAAATAATCATTATTAATGCTGAACGGCTGAACTATCAAAAAATAGATTCGGCAGAATATCAATCTGCAGCAGGCAAGGTTATCATTCAGCAGGAAACGACTTTATTCTATTCCGATAGCGTAGTACTGAACAAAACAAAGAACATGCTGGAAGCGTTCGGGCATGTGCATATTAATGACCAGGACAGTATTCACACGTATTCTGATTACCTGCGGTATCTTGGCAATGAAAAGAAAGCTTATCTCAAAGGAAATGTAAAATTAACCGATGGTAAAGGGACGCTTACCACGCCTGACCTGGATTATGATCTTAATACACACATCGGCATTTATGCAAAAACAGGAAAGGTTGTAAGTGATAAAACTGTGCTCACGAGTATGGAGGGCTACTATTACGGCGAAACAAAAGATGTCTATTTCAAAAAAAATGTTGTACTGGTAAATCCTGATTATACGGTAACAACAGATACATTGCTTTTTAATACATATACCAATGTGGCGACATTCACCGTACCTACGGTGATAAAAGCCAGTGAGAAAAGAAAGATCTATACAAGCGATGGATACTATGACCTGGCAAACAAAAAAGCATACTTCGGTAAACGCCCGCATATTGAAGATAGCACCACTATTCTTGATGCCGATGAAGTGGCTTCCAACGATTCAACCAGGGAAAGCGAGGCCAGCGGAAATGTAGTGTATAAAGACACAGCCCAGGGGGTCACGATTTTTTCAAATAATCTCAAAAGCAATGGAGATCAGTCCTCATTTCTTGCTACACAAAAACCGGTAATGGTGATAAAGCAGGACCAGGATTCTATCTATATGGCTGCTGATACTTTCTTTTCTGCAAAGCTTTCCAATCTTAAGAAGTACAGGAATATTCCTGTAATACTGGATTCTTTGCCGGCAACAGATTCCATTGTTATGAATGATTCGGCAACAGCAAAACAAGACAGCGCAAAAGACCGTTTCGTGGAGGCTTATTTTAATGTGAAAATATTTTCCGATTCGCTGCAGGCTGTTGGTGATAGTTTATTTTATTCATCGGAAGACTCCGCGTTCCGGTTATTTAAAGATCCGGTTGTATGGAGCCGTGAAAGCCAGATAAGCGGTGATACTATTTATCTTTTTACGCTTAATAAAAAACCTAAACGCGTGTATGTTTTTGAAAATGCGATAAGCGTGCAAAAGGTTGGTCCTGATTATTACAACCAGGTTAAAGGCAGAACGATCAATGGTTATTTTATTAATGGTGATATTGATTATGTGCGGGCAAAAGGAAATTCCGAAAGTATTTATTATGCCCAGGACGATAGCAGTAAATTCATTGGCGTAAACCAGGCAACTGCCGATGTGATTGATATGTATTTTGCAGAGCGCCAGGCACAGAAAGTTGTTTTTAGGAGTAACCTGGTGGGGACTTCTTATCCCATGCGAAAAATAAATTCTTCTGAAATGCGGTTGCGCAGTTTTAAATGGCTGGATGCCCGCCGCCCGAAAACCAAGTACGATCTGTTTGGGAATTAATGGCTCCACTTTATTGCTTATATACGTATAACTCGGTAAATACGTATTTTTGTTAAAAACAAATGACAACAAAACTCACTTTAAGTTTAGACGAAAAAATTATTTCCAAAGCCAAAAGGATTGCGGCAAGAAAAAAAACAAGTATTTCAAAACTGGTATCAAGCTATTTTGAAAAGCTGCCGGATGATGAAACCAGGAAAGACCCTTCTGTTTTAATTGGTATATTAAAACCCAAAAATAAATCTGTGTCTGTGGAAGATGCTGTTAATAATGCCCGTTGGGAACATTTAAAGAAAAAACATGGCTTATAATTTTTTCATTGATTCGGATGTATTACTTGATGTATTGCTTGATCGTAAGCCTTTTGTCGAAGAAAGTTTTGAATTATTCAAAGCGCAGTACAATAAGCAGGTACAGCTTTTTACTACCGGTACTATTGTTTTGAATGTTCAATATACAGGGAGCAAATTATTTGGAAAAACATCGGCAAAGGCCGCAATAAAAGAATTGCTCTCCTTTATGAAAATTTGTTTAACAGATAAAAATACACTTACCAAAGCATATAATTCTTCTTTTGCCGACGTTGAAGATGCTGTTCAGTATTATTCTGCAACCGCTGATAAAGCGATAGATTTTTTTGTAACGCGTAATACCAAAGATTATAAACATGCCGATGAACATTTAAAAATTATCACACCTGCAGAAGCAATAAAAATTATAAGCTGATCATTTTACTATAAACCTTCTGCGATCTTACCCAACTCTTTCATGGCTTCGCCACTTTCGCCATATTCAACCACGCGCCCTACTTCCTTACCATCTTTCATTACGATGAACGTAGGCACATCAACCAGGTGAAAAGTTTTATTCAGGTTATCCAGTGTGGTTTTATTATTGTCAACGCCGATCAAAGTAATGCTGCTGTCTGCATAACCGGAAGCATCTGCGAGGCGATAAAATTCCGGTAAAAGATTATGTGTGTCCGGGCACCACGTACCGGCAAATATGAGCATTTGGAAATCATGCGCATGTTCTTTAAACGCTGCAACAGCACCTGCATCAGGTTTCCCAAGCTTGTAATTTTTTTGAAACCAGGCGAAAGATGTGTCGCTTTCAATATCAGCGCGTGATATTAAACCACGAAGCACTTTCCTGTTTTTCTCATCATAGCTAACCTGGTAGGCGTGAAACGGAGATGAATTTTCGCTCGCCGTATTTTGTGCTTTGCCTGAATAAAAACAATTGAAAACTATAAAGATGCCGATCAATTTTTTCATGCGCCTAAATTAGAGCGCAATTCCAAAAGAAAAGAGCGGAATTTTGTTAAGGTTTCTACTAACTGCATTTGTATCTCCGCCTTCTTTTTATTGTCTTTTAAAAACTGCCTGGCGCCCTCGACAGAATATTTTTGTTGTCGTAGCAGGTAATATATAATGCGGAGGTTTTTTACATCTTCGGGCCTGAAAAGGCGGTCGCCTTTTTTATTTTTACGTGGTTTCAGAATGTCAAATTCATTTTCCCAAAACCTCAATAAGGAAGGTTTCATATTGAACCATTCTGCCACCTCGCTGATGGAATAATATTGTTTTTGATAAAGAATTTCATCATCAGGAATCTCAAGCAAGGCTACATCAAGATTGATTTCTTTTAAAGATTTTCTGCCACGTTTTACAGGCTGTTCTGCATTCTTTGAAAGCGGCTTTATAAGTTGAACAAATTTCTTTTCCCCGGCGGTTGTATTTTTTTCAGGTTCATCAATTAATATTTTAACCGGCGGCTTTAACGGCTGTTTTGCAGTATCTTTTTTTTTCTCCGGCTCTTTATCAAATAGATCTAATTGCTGCATGTTGTAAAACTACAAATATTTGAACTGGTACGCTGCCTGCTTTGGGAAATGTGACTAAGGTGTTTACACAATTAAAACGATACCCGCTTTAACCTATGTTTGCAAAAAAGTTTTTTGCATCCAATTGATAAAATATGTGTTTGCGGAGCCGGTACTATGGGCGCCGGTATTGCGCAGGTTGCTGCGCAAAGCGGTTTTGATGTCATCGTGTTTGATGTAAGTGAGCAGGTGCTTTCGAAAAGCAAAACATCTATGGAAGATAGCTTGCAAAAGCTGACAGATAAGGGGAGAATAAGTGGTGAAGAAAAGGGAAAAGTCATACGTCGTTTAACTTTTACTGCTGAAATAAATGATTGTGTTGCGGATGTGGTCATTGAAGCTGTGGCAGAAAATATAATTATCAAGCAACAGTTGTTTGATCAGCTTACATTACTCAATAACGACAACGCCATATTTGCTACCAATACTTCATCCATACCTGTTTCTGCATTAGGCCATGGTAAAGAATATGCTTCCCGGTTAGCAGGCATGCATTTTTTTAATCCCGCACCTGTAATGAAACTGGTTGAAATAATACGTACTCAAAAAACGCCGGAAACCATCATTGAAGCATTGGTTGAACTCGCAAAAAAATTTGGAAAAACTCCTGTGGTTTGCAATGATGCGCCCGGATTTATTGTCAACCGCGTCGCACGGCCTTATTACCTGGAGGCATTGCAATTATTGGAACAAGGCATAGCTGATTTGGATACAATTGATAAGGTAATGGAAGCAACAGGTTTTAGAATGGGGCCATTTAAACTGATGGATTTAATAGGCATGGATGTGAATTATTCAGTAAGTAATATTATATGGGAAGCTCTCGGTAAACCTGAAAGGCTTACACCTTCTGTTATACAAAAAGAAAAAGTGGAAGCAAATAAATTGGGCAGAAAAGCAGGGAAAGGTTTTTATGAATATTGAATGTAATTTTGAATAAAGCGATATAAATGAAAACGATAAATGTAGATATAGACGATCAGGATTATAAAGAGCCTGGAATTTCAGGAGAGCATATTTCTATCGAAGAATCAAAACAAAAAATTTTAATACAATCTATTCGCCGGCAAAGAGAAATGCTCCAGGCGGCGAATGAAAAATATGGGTTTGATGCACTTTCAGAAGAAGAGATATTTGATGCAGTAAATGAAGCGGAAATTGAGTATAAAAAAAATAAAAACTTCCGACAACCCTGATGCAAAAGCTGGTGATTGATACTAATGTTTTTATTTCATACCTTATTTCAAAAAATGGGTTCTCTTATAAAATCATAGTGGTGAAACGCTTAAGGAGTATTTAGATATATTCGGCAGAACAAGATTTGTAAAAAAATATCCATTGTTTTCAAAATCTGCTTTTATACTTTTAAACAACTTGATCCAATTGTCAGTTCATGTAAATCCGTCAATTGTTGTGAATACAATAAAGGATAAAAAAGATAACAGGTTTTTAGAACTGGCCTTTGCTTCAGAAGCTGATTATCTAATAACAGGTAACAAGCTTCATTTTACATTTTCTAACAGTATTGTCCGGTTAACTTGGGCTAAAGCCCGTTGAATAAGGATTCCGCTATATAACCCCAGGCTAAAGCCTGGGGATAGTGAAAACCAAGCCCATCAAGGACTTTAGCCCAAGAATTAAAATTTTAGTCGGACAACAATGATTTTCTAAATTTAATAATACACTAATAGTTTCACCACGGGAGTATTGGGAAGTTTATAAACCTTAAATTGCTGCGATGATCTTTATTACCGGCGCAACAGGCTTGCTTGGTTCATATTTACTTAAAGAGCTTGCAGAACAAGACAGGAAGATTAAAGCTTTGTACAGGAATGAAATTCCTTTTAATGATAAAAATATCGATTGGATAAAAGGCGATATATCCGATATTTCTTTATTGGAAGAAATATTGGCCGGTGTTGATGAAGTGTATCATTGCGCGGGTAAAGTGTCCTTTAATCCAAAAGATAAACAAGAGCTGTTTAAAACCAATATTGAAGGCACAGCTAATGTTGTAAATGCTTGTTTGAATGCAGGTGTAAGAAAATTAGTGCATGTAAGTTCTGTTTCGGCCCTGGGGAGAATAAGAGAAAACAGTTTTGTAAATGAAAACATGCAATGGAGCGAAGAAACAAGTAACAGTGTTTATGGTAAAAGTAAATACCTGGCTGAAATGGAAGTGTGGCGTGCCATTGCAGAAGGATTAAATGCCGTCGTAGTAAACCCTACGATCATTCTTGGCGGCAACGACTGGAATAAAAGCTCAGCAGAAATTTTTAAAACCGTGTATAAAGAGTTTCCTTACTATTCAGAAGGTGTTACAGGATTTGTTGATGTGAAAGATGTAGTAAAGGCAATGATTATATTAATGCACAGTGATATTTCGAAAGAACGGTTTATCATCAGTGCAGAAAATACTTCCTATAAACAATTGTTTGAAATGATAGCCGCTGCTTTTCATAAAGAGCCACCACACAAAAATATTACTCCTTTTATGGCTGCAGCAGTATGGCGTTTTGAAGCGGTAAAAAGTTTATTCACGGGCAAAGCGCCTTTCATCACAAAAGAAACCGCCCGGACAGCCATGGCAAAAGTATATTTTGACAATAGCAAATTGCTCAATGCAATTCCAACATTTACGTATACTCCTTTAAAAGAATCTGTTGAGCGAATTTGCGATGAGTTAAAACAGCAATACGGTTTGGCATAACGCTGAAAAATTGCAAACCAGGCTTATTTTTCAGCTCAGTTTTTATATTGATCACACAAACCGGAACCGGTTAACGCTATATTTACACGCAACCATTAAGATAACCTTACTGTTTACGATGCTGCCGTTTGGATTTTTAAAGCAATCTGACTATAAAAGAAATAATAAAGCGTAATAAACCTTGCCTGCTTTTCCAAATGTTAAAACCGCAGTGAGGGAGGCTTGTAAATTTTTGATTGCTTTAATTTTACAATATCCACAATATGTTTTATGTATAAATCATATTTAATCCTGGCAGCCTTAATAACTTTTGTTGCCTGCAATACAAACAAGAAAAATCAAACAGCCGATGGGTCGGAAAGCGCGTCAGACACAACCACAATGAGAACACAAATACCGCATATGCAATGCTATGCAAATACGACCGGGCGCGATACAATTTTCCTGAAGCTGGAAAAGTTTCCCAATGTTGTTACCGGCTTTTTAAAATATAAACTATATGAAAAAGATGCAAATCATGGTGAACTGGATGGCAGGCTATATGGTGATACCTTAATAGCTGATTATAAATTTGAGTCTGAGGGAAAAGAATCAGTCAGGCAGGTTGCTTTCTTAATCAAAGGCAATATTGTAAAAGAAGGCTATGGAGATATGGAAGAAAAGAAAGGCAAAATGGTTTTTAAAAATACAGACCGCATCAACTTCAACAATGGATTACAACTGAATGAAATTGCTTGTCCTGTCGAATAATTTATTGTAATCTTAATTACTATACGATTGTAGTGTATCATCGGTGCTCTTGTGATTTTTTCTGTAAATCTTCAAGGCTGTAAAATATTTTTTTTATTAAGCCGTTCTTACAGCTCCGTACAAAAAATTATAAAATGAAGAAAACAATCATATCCTTGTCCCTGTTATGTTGCAGTTTATTTATTTTGATTTGTTCATGCACAAAAAATAGCAGCACCACCAATAACAATGACGATAATGAAACGCAGACTACAGCAGACAACATGCTTGCGCAAAGTATTCATGATGACGTTACCACTGTTACTGCCCAATCAGAAGACAATGGTGTTGGCGGAACATTAGCTGATTCATCTTTTGGATATTTATTAAGCCCCTGTGCTACAATAAGTTTAAATCTTGCTTCCTCTCCCCACCAGCTTACAATTGATTTTGGCAACACAAACTGTAAGTGCCTGGATGGCAAATACAGGCGTGGGAAAATACTGGTGTCTTTCACGGGGTTGTATGCAGATTCAGGGAGTTCGCATACAATCAGCTTTGATAATTACCACGTCAACAACTATAAAGTAGAGGGCACGCAAACGGTCTCAAACAACGGCCATAATAGCAAAGGGCATCTTACATTCAGTATTGATATTAACAGCACCATTACCGATACTTCCGGCAATAAGCTTACCTATATTTCTGCCAGGACAAGAGAATGGGTTGCAGGCGAAAGCACCAATGGTTTATTCGGCTGGCTTGATGATGTGTACAGCATTACCGGCAACGCAAGCGGCACATCATTTAACGGTACTTCTTATACAGCTAAAATTACAAGTCCTTTAATTGTTGCATTAAACTGCAGATGGATCGAATCAGGTAAAATTGAATTTAAACCAGATGCCAGTTTAACACGGACCATAGATTTCGGAAACGGAGATTGCGATAATAAAGCCACTGTTAGTATTGCAGGATTATCGATTAATATTTTTTTACCGTAATGGAATTATTGCGGTAGTTCCTGATTAGGCTGCAGGCTTGAAAACCTGCAGCTTAATTTTTTCATTGAAGATACATTGTAGCTTATATCAAGAATTGCAATTTCTTATCTGCCACTGAAGACACAGAAGCACTGAAGAATTTTTTGCGGTAAATAATGTTGGCACCTGGTATTTACTCACAACTCACCACTCACCATTCACAACTCACCATTCACAACTCACCATTCACCCCTCACTTAAAATATGACAACTTACAATTAACATAGCAGTAGTAATTATACAGTTTATTCTCACCCTTCACTCCAAACCTGTGCAGCTTTTATAGCACGCTTCCATCCTTTGATCAATTCATTTTTTTGGGAATCCTGCATTTGCGGCTCAAATATTTTTTCTGCCTGCCATTGACCTGATAGCTCATCCATATCTTTCCAATAGCCAACCGCAAGACCGGCGAGATAAGCGGCGCCCAATGCTGTTGTTTCCGTTATCTGTGGGCGAACTACTCTTGTATTCAACACATCGCTTTGAAACTGCATGAGCAGGTTATTGGCAGTAGCGCCGCCATCAACACGCAATTCTTTTATCTCGATACCGGCATCTGCCTGCATCGCTTTAATAACATCCATGCTTTGATAGGCAATGCTTTCCAAAGCAGCACGTGCAATATGCGCCGATGTAGTTCCGCGGGTTATTCCAACTACAGTCCCTCTTGCATGCTGGTTCCAGTAAGGAGCGCCTAAGCCTGCAAATGCGGGAACAACATACACGCCCTCATTTGTAGTCGCCTGCATGGCAAGGTTTTCAATATGCGATGAATGTTGAATAATGCCTAATCCGTCACGCAGCCATTGCACTACAGCGCCCGCAATAAAAACGCTTCCTTCCTGCGCATAAAAAGTTTTGTTATTGATCTGCCATGCGATTGTTGTAAGCAAATTATTTTTTGACAGCACGGGTTGTTCACCGGTGTTCATCAGCATAAAGCAACCTGTACCATATGTGTTTTTTACCATTCCCGGTTTTGTGCACATCTGCCCGAATAACGCCGCCTGCTGATCACCGGCAATGCCTGCAACAGGAATATTTTTCGCTGATAAAATGTTGTCTGTATAACCATAAATTTCGCTGCTGCTTTTTACTTCCGGCAACACGGATCGTGGTATGTCAAACAACGCCAGCAGGTCATCATCCCATTGCAAAGAATGAATATTAAAAAGCATGGTGCGGCTTGCATTGGTAACATCGGTTGCATGCACTTTGCCTTGAGTAAGCTTCCATAAAAGCCAGCAGTCAATCGTTCCAAAACATAATTCATTGTTCGCCGCTTTTTCCCTGGCGCCATTTACGTTATCCAGTATCCATTTTAATTTGGTTGCGGAAAAATAAGCGTCAATTATTAAACCTGTTTTTTCTTGTATGGAGGAAATATGGCCTTTTGCTTTTAAAGAATCACAGTAACTGGCTGTTCTCCTGTCCTGCCAGACAATGGCATTATATAAAGGCTTGCCTGTTTTTCTTTCCCAAACAACTGTTGTTTCCCGCTGGTTGGTAATACCAATAGCGGCAATATCATTTACAGTCAGGCCTGCTTTGGTGACGGCTTCTGCTGCGGTTCCTAACTGTGTGCTCCATATTTCCGTTGCATCGTGTTCCACCCAGCCGGGTTGCGGGAATATTTGTGTGAACTCTTTCTGTGCAACGGAAACGATGGTTCCCTGTTTGTCAAAAATAATGGCGCGTGAACTTGTTGTTCCCTGGTCGAATGATAAAATATATTGTGGCATGAAGCAATGGTTTATGTTTCAAAATAAAATAAATTAAAGAAGTAGAGACAAATAATTCATATCACAGAAAAGTGTAATTACAATTTTATAGCAATTAAATGTATAAACTTGTCAGGAAAAACGGCTTTGCCCAAATACAGTATATTTATTAAAAAAATTTATGACTGACACCAACGAAGAAAAAAAAGAGGAACCAACAGGGTTGGAAAAAGTGTATAACGACCTGAACCCAATGGATATCATTCATGAGCTTACAGAGAGCACCAACATCCAGGCATCGACACATAAGAAAGAAGCTGAGACGAACCAGTTATATGCGAAGGCTAATGTTTTGCTTGTTCAAACCAATAATGAGCTTTCAAAGAATATCATAAAGCTTAATAACGCTCTGTCTCATGCAAAGAGCATGGATACTTCAAATACGAATGCCATAAAAGAAAAATTAACCCGGATTGAAAATCAGGTGGAGGGTTTAAAAAAAACAACTCAAAAGATAGAAACGGTTACAGAAAAATTAGAAAAACTACTTCCTGCCATCATGGAGATGGTAAGCAGGGATGGTTGTACAACCAAATAAGATGTATGTTAGCATTTCATCTGTTTTATTAGTCATACTTTTTATAGCAATAAAAATTACATGTAATTATGAGTCAGCATAAAATGTATCGCCGGGAATTTTTACGCAACAGTTCTGCTTTACTCGCCATGAGTACTTTATATAAAAATGACATAGACCTGAATAAAGCATCTTCAAAACGTGTTGCTTTAATAGGCTCAGGATGGTATGGCAAGAGTGATCTGTTCAGGCTGATACAGGTAGCACCGGTTGAAGTGGTTGCGCTTTGCGATGTGGATGAACAAATGCTTGGTAAGGCTGCAACCACGGTAAGTGAAAGACAACAGAATCACCAGAAGCCAAAATTGTATGGCGACTATCGCAAATTGCTGGATGAATCAAAGCCTGATATTGTCTTGATCGGCACGCCTGATCACTGGCATGCACTGCAGGCGATTGATGCTTTACAATCAGGGGCACACGTTTATCTTCAAAAGCCAATAAGCGTTGATGTAGCAGAAGGTGAAGCCATTGTAGCTGCAGCAAAAAAATATAACCGGGTGGTGCAGGTGGGCACACAACGCAGGAGTACACCGCATTTGGTGGAAGCAAAACAAAAAGTGGTAGATGCCGGGCTTTTAGGAAAGATACATCATGCTGAAATGTGTTGTTATTACCACATGCGTTCGAGTGCTAATCCGCCTGTAGAGCCTGTGCCTTCATTTTTGAATTATGATATGTGGACAGGCCCGGCGCCGCTACGTCCTTATGATGGTTTACCACATCGCCGCTGGCGTGCATTCATGGAATATGGCAATGGCATTATAGGTGATATGTGTATTCATATGTTTGACGCGGTGCGCTGGATGCTGAATCTTGGCTGGCCAAAAAGTATTTATTCAACGGGAGGAATATTTATAGATAAAGCAAGCAAGAGCAATATATCGGATACGCAATCCGCCGTGTTTGCTTATGATGACATAGATTGTGTTTGGCAGCATAGAACCTGGGGAAGGGCAGCGGATCCTGATTATCCCTGGGCTTTTAAAATTTATGGTGATAAAGGCACGCTTTGTTGCGATGTATGGAAATATGATTTCTTCCCTGATGGGAAAGGTGAAAAATTGCATGGCGACCTGCTATGGGAAAAAGAAAAATATCCGGAGGACCTGAAAGAACCTGATATAGAATTGCATGTAGCTTCCGCAACAAGAAGGCATATGATCAATTTTCTCGATGCCATTGACAAAGGCGCTAAACCCGTTGCTCCAATCGAGGAAGGGCATATCTCAACGGCAAGTTGCATTATGGCGAACCTTTCCATGCAATTGCAAAGGCCGTTGAGCTATGATCCGGCAAAACGGGAAGTAATAAATGATGAAGAGGCTACAAAGCTTTTGCAGAGAAATTACCGTGGGCCATGGGTGCATCCGTTGAGAGAGAATGTTTGATAAACAATGTTCAGGCTGGCTCAGTCTCTGAGACTGCACCAGTCTTTAACTTATAATCATTTCATAAAGCGCGCTGTTATGTTCATTGGATAAAAATTCTTCAATTATTTTTACCACTTACCGCTAAATTGTTTTCCCATGCATGCAAAACCTATCTTATTACCTGTTATCGCTTTTTTATTTTGCACGGCAGGATGTGCCAATAACCATGTTGAACCAACCGCTACAGGCGATACAACAAGCCTTCCGCCGGTTGAAAAAAACAATCCTAACACTAATTATAAACCTGCTTTCGCAGGGCAAACAAGAATAGGCAGTGTAAAAACAGTAACGCCGTATGAAGTAGAAAAGATTGCGGAAGGCATGAGCAATCCCTGGGCAATCACACCGATGCCCGATGGCAGGTTCCTGGTCACCATGAAATCAGGTTATATGGAAATACACAATGCATCCGGCGCATTGGTAAAGAAAATTACCGGTTTCCCATCGGTAGATTTTAATGGCCAGGGAGGTATGCTGGATGTAGCGTTTGATCCGTCTTTTGCCAGCAATAAGATCATTTACTGGTCTTATTCTGAAAAATATGGAGAAGGTAATCTTACTGCAGTTGCCAAGGGGAAATTGAATGAAACCTCAGGAACCGTTGAAAATCCCGTTGTGATCTTCCGTGCCACACCGGCTTTAAAAAGCTCGGCACATTTTGGTTCACGATTAATATTTGATAAAGATGGTAGCCTCTTTGTAAGCGCAGGAGAAAGATCTATTCCTGAAGGGCGCGCACAGGCGCAGTTACTTGGTGCAGGCCTGGGAAAGATATTTAAGATAACTCCTGAAGGCAAACCTGCACCGGGCAACCCATTTGTCAATAAGGCTGGAGCCATGCCGGAAATATTTGCTTATGGGGTACGAAATCCGCAGGGGCTCGATATAAACCCGGCAACCGGGGAGCTGTGGGAATCTGAATTCGGTCCGCGCGGAGGTGATGAGATCAATATTATACGTGCCGGTAAAAATTTAGGCTGGCCGGTGATTACTTATGGTATTGAATACTCAGGCGGAAAAGTAGGCGATGGCATTCAACAGAAAAGCGGCCTGGAGCAGCCCGTATATTATTGGGACCCGGTGATATCGCCCAGCGGCATTTGTTTTTATAAAGGAGATGCTATACCCGAGTGGAAAAATAATCTCTTTGTTAGCGCGCTTAGCGGCCAGCACATAGACCGCCTCATAATCAAAAATAACAAGGTGGTGGGTGAGGAAAGATTACTGGCAGATAAGAATGAAAGATTCCGCGACCTGGCTTATACCAACGAAATGCTGTATGCGATCACAGATGGCGGGAGCATGTATCGTATAAGTAAAAAATAACTATTGCTGTGTTAATTGTAAACTGTCGCATTCGGGTGAGTGGTGAGCGGTCAGTTGTGAGTGGACTTACCGTATATTTAGAGCCCCTTACTGACCATTCACCACTGACAAATCACACTTAGCTTAACACTATATAAATAGACAAACCCTTTAATCATTTCCCATTACTCGTAATTTGCAAAATGAAACTCATCGTAATAAGGCGCCAATAGTTCTTTTATCTTGTTGACGGAATTTGCTTCCTGCATAAATTCTACGGCCCCGACAAGAGGTTCATGTACATTTTGGTTTGAAAGATTTTTTGCATGGACATCTGTTGGATTAATTTTTTGTCTCAAATTTTTCTCATCTCCCTGGTTCATATGGCGTGGATTGTTAGTGATACTATTTGCATACGTTAACAAAGTAATTTTAGTTTACGCAACTTTGATTTTTCATAAACTTACTATCTTCAATTTTCATTATTTACAACGATAAACACAGGGAATGGCATTTGTAGATTATTATAAGACCCTTGGCATAGAAAAAAATGCAACGGATGAAGAGATAAAAAAAGCGTACAGGAAACTTGCCAGGAAATATCATCCCGATCTTAATCCCAATGACAAGGAAGCCAATAAGAAGTTTCAACAAATAAATGAGGCCAATGAAGTGCTGAGCGATCCGGAGAAAAGAAAGAAATATGATGCCTACGGCGAAAACTGGCGTCATGCAGAACAATTTGAGCAGGCCGGGCGGTCACATTCAGGGGCGCAACAAGACTGGCAGGAATATACGTACAGTGGTACGCAGGGAGAAGACGATTTTTCTGATTTCTTTGAATCATTATTTGGCAGGGCCACAGGGCATGGCAGGAGTTCCCATGCGAAGTTTCGCGGTAATGACGTGAATGCTTCATTACAATTAAAACTGAGAGACGCCTATACCACGCATAAACAAACTTTCAGCATTAATAACAAACAGGTGAGAATAACTATCCCGGCCGGGGTTGCCAATGGACAGGTGATAAAATTAAAGGGGTATGGAAATCCCGGTGTAAATGGTGGACCGCATGGTGACCTGTATATCACTTTTGTTATTGACGATGATTCAAAGTTTAAGCGTGTTGGAAATGACCTGTATACTAGCGGTGAAATTGATCTGTATACCGCGGTACTGGGTGGCGAGGTTCTGTTGGATACACTCAGCGGAAAATTAAAACTAAAAGTAAACCCCGGAACACAGAACGGAAGCACCGTACGTTTAAAAGGGAAAGGTTTCCCGGTTTATAAAAAAGAAGGTGAGTTTGGAGACCTGTTCGTGGCCTGGCAGGTGAAAATACCCACCAATCTGACCGAAAAACAAAAAGAACTATTCAGGGAATTATCTAAACAATAGATATGCAAAACGAAAATCTTATACCTGTAATGGCATGTTGCAAGCATTATAATGTTGAGATGTCATTTATCCACTCATTAGGCCAATACGGGTTTATAAAAATTATTTCAGGTGAATCAAACGAATTTATTGATATCGATGAATTACAGACACTTGAAAAGTTTATACGCATGCATTATGAGCTCGACATAAACATACAGGGCATTGAAGCCATCAATTTTTTATTGGATCGTGTGCAAAATATGCAGCAGGAAATCACTTATCTCAAAAGCAAACTGAATGTATATGAGAATAAAACCTTGTAATGTTTTGCATTTTCAACAAACTATTAAATTCTATTAAAGTATATAAAGGTCCCCGGTGGTAGGTTAACATCATAATGTCGAGACAAATTCTTCTGTGTTTCCGGGTCATCCGTGGCAAATAAAAATGACAATCCCTGCTTTTTTAATTTTCAGACTTCCGAATATTTCAAAGAGCATAATTCACAGGATGAAGAGAACAACTATAACCTGGTGCTGGGTGGCGAGAGACTGAATAAAATAATTTTTACAAATACATTGGTTGCCTGCGTGGTGATATACCTTGTTATTTTAACCTTGTTGTACCAAAAGAATTTAAAGTTTAAAAATTTCATAGATAGGGCAAGTATTCCGATACCCACTGTACAGCAGGCAATTGCCTGTGCATTGGTTTTCGGTTCTTCCTCCTCACATTTGATGACAAAGGCGCCGAATTATCGGAGTTTGGCGGGTCTGCTGTTTATGTTTATCGTTCTTTTTCCGATGAATAAATTCTCATTGTCTATGCAGCGCAAATAAAAAACCGCTCCGGTAACAGAACGGTTTTTTAATATAGCCTGCAAATTTATATCAGGCTTCTATAATGTTTTCAACACATCATTCATGCTTCTTACGGCATCAGCGCTTTTCTTAAAAGCAGCCTGTTCTTCTTCATTCAATTCAACATCCACGATCTTTTCCCAGCCGCCCTTTCCAATCACCACAGGAACACCGAGACAAATATCTTTCTGGCCAAATTCACCATCAAGATAAACACAGCACGTAAATAATTTTTTCTCATCTCTTACAATAGATTCTACCAGTGCCGCACCTGCTGCACCGGGTGCATACCATGCGGAAGTGCCGATCAGTTTTGTAAGTGTGGCGCCGCCCACCATAGTATCATTCACGATCTGCTTTTGCTGTTCTTCACCTAAAAATTTCGTAACGGGGATGCTGTTCCATGTTGCCTTGCTTATTAACGGTATCATGGTTGTATCACCATGGCCTCCCACAACGATCGCATTAAGATCTGCCGGGCTGCAACCAAGATGCTGGCTTAACTGGTACTTAAAGCGGGAACTGTCAAGCGTACCGCCCATGCCAATAATGCGGTTCTTTGGCAATTTGCTGGAGGTTAATGCCAGGTAGGTCATGGTGTCCATCGGGTTGCTGATAATAATGATAATGGCATCGGGAGAATGCTTTAAGATATTATCCACCACACCTTTTACTATGCCGGCATTGGTACCGATCAATTCTTCTCTTGTCATGCCGGGTTTGCGTGGCAGGCCTGAAGTGATAACCACCACATCGCTGCCTGCTGTTTTTGAATAATCGCTTGTGCTGCCGCTTATACGGGTATCAAAGCCAAGCAGGGTGGCGGTTTGCATCATATCCTGCGCTTTACCCTCTGCCAGTCCTTCCTTAATGTCAAGCAATACAACTTCTTGTGCCAGTTCTTTGCGCACAATGTTATCGGCACAGGTAGCTCCAACAGCACCGGCGCCTACAACAGTAATTTTCATATTAAATTTTTTAGTGAAATAATTAAATCGGGTGGCAAAGGTAATAAAGCCAAAGGCATGTTAGTAATTTCATCTGTATAAGTTTGTTTTTCAATCGCCGGATGTAATGCCGCCCTATGTTTATTTTAAATAATGTTAATAGATTATAGCGGCATTTCATAACGAGAATAAAAATTATCAACTTTAGTGCATAGTTTTCCCGCTTAAATTTCGATGCCCGAAAAATATCTTTTAGCTTTGCACGACCACTGAGAATTTTTCTTCTCTCCGGTCAACGGAAATAATCAATAATATAAGATAGCTGAAAACAGAACACAGCCTCGCTGTGCAGGTTTATTTTTATTGCTTTGATTGAAATGCTTTTGTAATAAAGTATTGTGCCATAAGAAAATGTTGCTGGCCTCAAAAAAACAATAACATCATATATAAAATAATTCATTATGGCTAAATATATTTTTGTTACCGGTGGTGTAACCAGCAGTTTAGGTAAAGGTATTATTGCAGCTTCTCTTGCAAAATTGTTGCAGGCAAGAGGTTTCAGAGTAACGATCCAGAAATTTGATCCTTATATTAATATCGATCCCGGCACGCTTAATCCTTATGAACATGGCGAATGTTATGTTACGGAAGACGGCGCTGAAACCGATCTTGACCTCGGGCATTATGAGCGCTTTTTAAATATCTATACTTCGCAAGCTAATAATGTTACTACCGGGAGAATTTATCAAACCGTGATAGATAAGGAACGCGCCGGCGCTTTTTTAGGCAAGACGGTGCAGGTAGTTCCGCATATAACAGATGAGATCAAACGCCGTATGCTTTTATTAGGCAACGATGGTAATTATGATATTGTGATAACGGAAATCGGCGGAACAGTAGGCGATATTGAAAGCCTTCCTTTTATTGAAGCCGTACGCCAGTTGCAATGGGAGCTGCCTGATGGTGATGTTTGCGTTATTCATCTTACATTAATTCCTTATTTGCGTGCGGCAAAAGAATTAAAGACAAAACCCACACAGCACAGTGTAAAAATGTTAAGTGAAACAGGCGTGCATCCTGATATTATTGTTTGCAGAACAGAAGAGCCCTTGAGCGATGATCTTAAGAAAAAGATTGCTTTATTCTGTAATGTAAAACCGGATGCTGTAATTGAAGCATTGGATGCATCAACCATTTATGAAGTACCGCTGTTGATGCTGCGGGAAAAGCTTGATATCATCACTTTACGAAAATTAAACACAACCCTGGTTCCTGAAACTGACCTGAGCAAATGGAAAGCTTTTTTGGACAAGCTAAAATATCCTAAAAGCAAAGTGAATATAGGTTTGATAGGAAAATATATGGAGTTGCAGGACGCTTACAAATCAATTCTTGAAAGCTTTGTCCATGCCGGCGCTATGAACGAGGTAAAAGTACAGGTGGTGGATGTGCACAGCGAAAGCTTAAACAAACACAATGTAAAAGAAAAGCTGGAGCATCTTGACGGCCTGCTGGTTGCACCCGGATTTGGCAAGCGTGGCATTGAAGGAAAAATCATTGCAGTAGAATATGCCCGCAAAAATAACCTGCCCTTCTTTGGTATTTGCCTCGGTATGCAGATGGCTGCTATTGAATTTGCGCGGAATGTTTTGGATATTCAAAAAGCACATTCCACTGAAATGGATCCGCAAACTTCTGATCCGGTGATTGACATGATGGAAGAGCAAAAGAAGATCAGGATGATGGGCGGCACCATGCGGCTTGGCGCGTATCCCTGTGAAATAAAACCAGGTACATTGGCTTTCCGTATTTATGGTAAAACACTCATAAGCGAACGCCACCGCCACCGTTTTGAATTTAATAATAACTATCTTGAAACATTTGAGGCAAACGGCATGATAGCAAGCGGCATAAACCCTGATAGCGGATTGGTTGAAATTCTTGAAGCAAAAGATCATCCGTTTTTTATAGGTGTTCAATATCACCCGGAATTAAAAAGCACGGTGGAAAAACCGGCTCCCTTATTTGTAGAATTTGTGGCTGCAGCAAAGAATTTTAATGAACAGCGCAGCGCGTATAAAAACCCGCTGTTACAAAGTGAGATGATATAAGGAATTTCAAGCAGAGATACTAAGCAGGCAAAGTAAGACTTAATCTTTCAATGTAGTTTTTCGATATAGAAACCTAACAGGTTTGACTTTTATCCTATTATAATTTAAGAATTAAACCTGTTAGGCTTGAGTATTCTTACTGCATCTTCATGTTATCCCTTATCGCTTTAAACTCAGAACCCTGTTTCCATTGAGGAAAGGCTGATTGATTGGCCAGTTTCTTCCCAACCAAAAATAACATCTGCAGATCCTGTATGCCGCCATCAAAGGTCCATGAAGGATCATATTCATCACCAGGACGATGGTAACGGTTGGCAGTATAATCATCTTCCAGTTTTTTGCCATATTCCTTGCCTTTACCCACCACATCAATACCGCCGGCACAACTAAGCGCGGGCACGCCAACCCTGGCAAAACAAAAATGATCAGAACGGAAATAATACCCCGCTTCCGGATGCGATTCCGGCGCCAGGTACCTGTTTTGCTGTTTTGCCACTTCAGCTATATCATCTTCGAGATCATTTTGGCCAGCACCGCTTATAACAATATCATTTGTTTTATCAAGAGGATTAACTCCATCCATATTAAGGTCAGCTACTGTTTTATTTAAAGGATAAACAGGATGCGTTGCATAATATTCCGAACCTAACAAACCCTGTTCTTCTGCGGTTACCGATAAAAAGATAATGGTGCGTTCCGGTTTTTCTTTCAATGATATAAAAGCTCTTGCCATTTCAATGAGTGCCGCAGAACCACTCGCATTATCTAAGCCGCCATTATAAATAGAATCGCCTTTTTCGTCAGGTTTGCCAATGCCTAAATGATCCCAATGCGCCGTATAGATTACATATTCATCCGGCCTTTTACCGCCCGTGAGCTTTGCGATCACGTTATGCGAAGTATTATAAGTTGCTTTCACTTTTACATTCAACGATAATTTCTCATTCAACGGTACTGCTTTAAAGCCTTGCTTGTTCGCGCTTAATAATAGCGATGTGTCCTTACCTGCAGCGGCGAGTAATTTCTTCGCAGCGTCAGCAGAAACCCAACCCTGCAATGCGCAATGGTATTGTTTATCGCCTCTTTTATCCAGGTATAAATTTGATGTTCCCCATGAGTTTTGCACCACGTTGAAAGGATAAGAAGCGGCGTCAGTATTATGAATAATCAAAACTGCTTTGGCGCCCTGCCTTGCTGCTTCTTCATATTTGTAGGTCCATCTTCCGTAATAAGTCATTGTCCTGCCCTTGAAAATGGTGGTGTCAACACCAAAGCCGGGGTCATTCACCATCACTAAAACAACTTTGCCTTTTACATCAATGCCGGCATAATCATTCCAGTTGTATTCAGGCGCTACAACACCATAACCGGCAAATATCAGTTCATCGTTATTCAAAGAAATAAGTGAATCGGTGTTTTGTGTTGCTATTACAAAGTCTTCCGTTTTTTTCAAATCAAAGCTGCCCTTGGGCGATTGCACGTTCATCACGGCATCGGGTACAGGCGTTATTTCAACGAGCGGTACATCCTGTATATAACTATTGCCGTTGCCGGGTTCGAGGCCTAGTTTTTTAAAAGCATTTTGCATATAATCCACTGCTTTTGTTTCTCCTTCAGAAAAGGGTTTACGGCCTTCAAATGAATCTGATGCAAGGATATTTATGTGGTGCATCAGGCTGTCGCGGCTAAAGGAGGCGCTGTTTTCCTCTGAAGTTGATGTTTCATTTTGATTGCATGCAACGATGAACAGGGTGATAACGGAAAAGAAAAATAATTTTCTCATAGAGTTCAATTTGAATGTAAGTATAAATAAATAATGTATTGTTGATAGAATCTTTTTGCAGTGAACGAACAGTGTTTATTTTCTACGTATCAGGTCGCAAAGAACACAAAGCGGCACAAAGATCACAACGCTAATACCTGCCGTGCACTCTGTAAATTCCCGCTTGCTTACCCGGCGCTCCCTTGTTAATCTCTTTCAACCAAACCTTCATCAATTAAATATGCCGAAACCTCATTCAACAAAGGCGTCGCTTTTGCTGCATCAATGGTAACAGTAAATGAATCGGCTTCTATTGAAGGGAAGGTAAGAATACGTTTTTTCCCAACAGTGTTCGCATGTACTTCTTTAACGGTGTTGTTGTTTTGTTTGATAAGAATAGTAAGTGCCTGTATCTTCTGGCCTGTTGCAATATCTTCTTTTAAAACGATACAATTGATCTTTTTTGCCTGCGGTAATTTCACTGCATAAAAAGATGACCCGGCAGTAAATTTTTTATTTGCAGCAGGGCTGTTAAAACTTTCATCCCTTAAATTTTTGAAGTCTACCAACGCTGCAGAATCAAACGAGGTTATCATGCCTCTCCTGTCTGGCGGAATATTCAACAACAAATTAGCGCCACGGCCAACCGACTTCAAATACAGATCAAACAACTGCCCGGGCGTTTTTACTTTTCCATCTTCTTCTGTATGATAAAACCAACCCGGTCTTATACTCACATCACATTCAGCAGGGATCCAATTCTTGCCATTTACATTTCCATGATTTAAAGTATCTGTAGATGGCGCTCCTTCGCCACGCGTATAACCTGCGGTATCCAATAAATTCCAGTTAGGATCGCCGGCAATTCCTCTTTCATTGCCGACCCAGCGCGCATCAGGGCCGATATCGCTGAACACAACCGTATTCGGTGCAATTGTTCTCATCGTTTGTTCAAAGCGGCGCCAGTCGTACACCTGTTTCTTGCCATTCGGGCCTTCACCATTCGCGCCATCCCACCAGAACTCAAAGAAAGGCCCGTAATTGCTAACCACTTCTTTCATCATGTTTATAAATACCTCATTGTACCCGGGTGTTCCGTATTCCGGGTGATTGCGGTCCCACGGTGATAAATACACGCCCATTTTCAAACCATATTTTTTGCAGCTATCACTCAGTTCGCGCAATACGTCGCCTTTACCATTTTTCCACTTGCTTTGGGCCACGGTATGTTTTGAATATTTACTTGGCCATAAACAAAAACCATCATGATGTTTTGCTGTAATGATAATCCCCTTTGCACCGGCTGCCTTTGCAATGCGGCACCATTGGCCGCAATCCAAATTGGTTGGATTAAAAACATCTTCCGGCTCTGTGCCTTTCCCCCATTCAAGATCCGTAAACGTATTAGGCCCAAAATGCACGAAGAAATAATAGTCCATTTGCTGCCAGGGCAACTGTCTTGCAGAAGGAACAGGCTGATTTACCGCAACTTTTTGCGCAGCTAAACCGGCACAAAAAGAAGTCACAACAATGAGTAAAATAATTTTTTTCATCGGTCATTAATTTTAACGTTAGCAGACTTAACTGCAGGGTTTAACCATATCATTGCCTGCCATATTATTTCAGCACTTGCCAAAGTGATGAGAGCAAACAATACAGCATCGGCATTTCCTGCAGCAAAGCTACCGGTGAGTGCAATAATATATACTGAAAATGGAATAAATGTCATGATACACAAGCCGGCGATATTTAATTTTATCCTGTATGGCCGGTCCGCATTTGCCATCTTTTTCCTTAATATGATCAGCGATAAAAATTCGAGGAACAGACTTGCGCCATACAAGGTGATATCGATAATGATGAGGTCGGCAAATGTCCACAATATTATGATGCTTACAATGGCGGCACAAACAATTATAAACATATAGGGTGTTTTAAACTTCGAATGTTCTGTTTGCAGTTTTTCCGGCAGCAGTTTATCATCACTCATTACTTTTGGCACATGCAGCCTTTTTTTGTTTACAGGTGTTATTGACATGATTGGTAAAAATAAAGGTTATAAGAATTGATAAAATTTTTTACCAGGTATTTCACAAATGACCGGTAAAGTGGAGTTGTAAAAAGCAACAAGCAATACCGGGAAAAATTGTATCCGGTAACAGGTTGGTTAGCCTGGTGCGGCAATTAAAAATTAGTTTACTAAATAAACAATGTTTTGCATTTGCCTGTATTTAACAGGCTGGCCTTTTTGAACAGCAGGATTCCATGCCGGGCTTTTTTCAATTAGTTGTATGGTTTCAGTATCTGCAGACCATTCAACGGACTTTGCCATATAAATATCTTCCGGCCTGCCTTCTTTATTTATAGTAAAACAAATAGTTACTGTATATTTTCCTTCACCAAAGGTTTTCTTTAAACGTTCCGGGACAATAAAATTTCTTTCAAGATATTTAATCCATCCTGTATTCCCATTTTTAAAGGTTGCTTCTTTTTGAGTTGAATCAATTGCAGACGAATCTGATCTTGAATGGCCATGTCTTCCTAAATATTTGCCATTATCGTATTCATCATAATAAGTGTACCTGGTACTGTCACCCAGGTAGTAATACCAATTACCGTCTTTTTTTGAGTTTATCACCCAACCGCAACTGTCCAATTTTCCTTTTTCATTATACCAGCAAAAACGGCCGTTAGGAATTGATAGCTGATCGTCTTTATAAGTTTCCTGCTTAATCATCGGTCCCGATTTATTGTAATAACGGCAAATGTATTCTGTGTCAGATTTTTTTGTTTCGTGCATAAAATAAGTGCAAAGATCAATTGAAGGCGAAGCGCTCCAATCTTCTTTAAAAGCATAAAAACTTTCATTTTTAGATTGCGGGAAGCTGGTTTGTGCAATCAATAAAAGGGAAAAACTTAAAATGGGTTTTGACAAAACGCTCATATCAGGTTTGATTGAATTAAAGTGATATATGTACAATAATTCAACAAATTAAATTAACTGCTGCTATAAAACAAAATGCGCATTGAAGTAACATCACAACAAATTTTCACAAGTCATTTTTTCACAAAAAAATAAAATCCTATACATTTGCGCTCCAAAATTGCCCGGTAGTATAATGGTAGTATCTCAGATTCTGGCTCTGATGGTCTTGGTTCGAATCCAGGCCGGGTAACAAAAATTCTTCACTAATATTCTTTTCCTAATCATTTAATGGGTCAAAAAAAATTAATTCGTTTTGAAGAGCTGAAAACGTTTCCCAATGTGTTGCAATATCCTGAGAACATGCAGGGTAAATGGCATGCATTCTTTCACAGCCAAAACCCGATTACGCTTGAACTTGCCTGCGGCAAAGGCGAATACGCCGTTGGTTTGGGAAGATTGTATCCTGGAAGAAATTTTATCGGCATTGATATAAAAGGCAACCGCATCTGGAAAGGCGCTAAAACGGCGCTATCGGAAGGGTTGTACAATGTTGCTTTTTTGCGCACACAAATTGATAAGCTCACTGATTATTTCAGTGCTGATGAAATAAGTGAAATATGGATCACCTTTCCAGATCCGCAACTGCGTTTTTCAAAAATGAAAAAACGTTTAACACATCCGAAGTTCTTGCGTTTGTATCAAAGCATTTTGAAAAGAAACGGCATCATTCACTTAAAAACTGACAGTCCTGACCTGTATAATTTTACCAAAGCAGTTATTGATCTTTATCAATTAAAAACAGTAGATGATAAAGATGATTTATACCAGGAAGAAAATATCAGCGAAGCATTATCTATAAAAACGCATTACGAAAAATTAGACATTGCGCAAAGCAACAAAGTGCATTACCTTTCCTTTCAATTGAACGCCGATCTGCCAAAAGAAAAAGACGAACAACTAAAAGAATTATTCCGTGAACAAGCGCTTGACTGATGACGACGATTATTATTTTAATAGCGACGGGCTTGTTGTGTTTACGAAAGAATATTTATTGGAGCGTGGTTACTGTTGCGGCAATGGTTGCGTGAATTGTCCTTATGATTATAAGAATGTTCCCGAGCCGAAGCGGAGTTTGTTATTAGAGAAGAGAAGGGAAGCTGGTGAGGAGTAATTGGGAATTTGTGGTTGATTGGTTGATTGGTTGATAAGTTGATAGGTTGATAAGTTGATAAGTTGAAAGGTTGATGAACTTCCGTTTTAAGAGAAAACTAAACTTTGTTGAATGGTAAATTTCAAATCTGCAATCTGCAATCGCCAATCTGCAATCGCAAATGCTCGAAACTCGAGGCTCATAGCTCACAGCTAACAATCAAACATCAGACATACATGGAAGTTGATCGGGTGATTAGTTGAGAGGTTGATAAGTTGATTGGTTGATAGGTTGGTAAGTTGATAGGTTGATAGGTTGATAGGTTGGTAAGTTGATAGGTTGATAAGTTGATAGGTTGATAGGTTGATGAACTTCCGTTTTAAGAGAAAACTAAACTTTGTTGAATGGTAAATTTCAAATCTGCAATCTGCAATCGCCAATCTGCAATCGCAAATGCTCGAAACTCGAGGCTCATAGCTCACAGCTAACAAATCCAACATCAGGCATAAACGTTATGGCTAAATCAAAGCACCATTTAAAAGACCTAACCAATAAGCATTCTTTCTTCGAAGATGTTTGGGACGTTGCAAGGCAAATTCCAAAAGGCCGTGTTACAAGCTATGGCGCGATTGCCGGTTACCTTGGCACTAAAATGTCTGCACGTATGGTAGGGTGGGCAATGAGCGCAGCCGGAAATACCAAACCAGAAGTGCCTGCACACAGGGTAGTGAACAGTGTTGGTTTATTAAGCGGTAAAATGCATTTTGGATCGCATGATGAAATGCAAAAACGCCTTGAAAAAGAAAAGATCAAAGTAGAAAAAGATAAGGTGGTTGACTTTGATAAACTGTTCTGGGATCCTGCAAAAGAACTGCTGTTGTAAATAGTGTTAAGCGTGAGTGGTGAGTAACAGTCGCCCATTTACTGATGACCCGGAGAATTTGGAAATAATGCACCTTTTCATGAAACATGCAGTGCGGTTGACTGTGAACGGTTAACAACTCCGAACTGACCGGCAAAGGGTATAATTAGCCTGAACAGTGCTTCCATTATGTCTGATGTCTGATGTGTTGATGTCGGATTGCATTGCTGATGTTGAGATCTTGAGATTTATTCCTTTCACAAAGATGCTCCTGACTTATCAACCTCTCAACCTCTCAACCTCTCAACTAATCAACTACTCACTGGCTATTTTATCGCTGTGGGTATGTGAGACTGAAATTTATTTGTAGCCATTGGAGCGGCTTTTGATTTTAATCCCTGCAATTTTGAATAATAAGGATTCAGTAAAGCGCTGAGATCTATGGCCTGCAGCTTAGCGGGCACGATATTAGAGAGCCTTTCATTACTTATAAAAAACCGTGTGCCGGAAACAGCACAAATTCCTTCCATTTGAAGAAATCCCTGGTTAATGGTAACCTTTCTCTTATTGGCATCAAAAAAATGATTGCCTGTAAAATCATACAGCAAATAAATAAAAGGAGAAAGCAGTGCGTTGTAACCGGTAAGTACAATAACTTTTTTATCGGGGATAACTTCAGCGCCGGTCACCAGGCCGCCCACCTTCAGTTCGCCAATGTTTTGCGCAACATAAGTGCCGGGAAGTTTAGGCAATTTATACAGGCGCGTTTTATTATCTACCCAGTCTTTGCTGAATAAAAAAAGACTGTCGCCATAAGCGATCAACGCTTCGCAATCAAAGTTTGTATTGTTACTGCCTTTGGGTGTAAAATCTGTTTGATCACTGTAAGAAAATTTGATGACGCCGGGTTTTACGGTAGTCAGTGTTTTCAGCTCTGATTTTTTTATCCTGTAAATGCGAAGGTTGGTCCTGTTGCCATTTTTATTATTACCGAAATCCCCTACATAAAAAAATTTGTTATCCTGCGCTATATCTTCCCAGTCAACATTATTGCCCTTGCTCAAGGCTATCGTCTTTAAAATATTCCCGTTCGTACTGTCACTGGTATATAGGTCTTTTTCACCACCACTGTCGTTGTGTGTCCACACCTGCTTATTCCACCAAAGCAACCCGGAAGTTTCATTTACGGTTGTACTAAGATTAGTTTTTAAAACCGGAGTTACGGAGGTATTGTTATAGGTACAGGAGCCATCATTCACCGTTGCTAAGGCATTATAGTTATTCGCTGCCGGGTCAGGGCAACCCGCAACTTGTGCGGAAATGTTTATATAGCTGTATAAGCAAACACTAAGCAGCAGCAGGGCTTTGATGTGAACGCCTTTCATTAAATTCATGAACTATAATTTTGTATGGATAAACAGGATAAAGCTATAAAAATTTATTCAGGGTTTATCAATCCAATAAAAGCGGAAAACGTTGGCTTTTGCGAGTCTTGAACAATGCCGCGGTCAGCTATTTCTCATTGACGTGTCAATGTGGTTGACTTAACTCAATAATCAACACACAATAATCAATATTCAAGTTTTGGTTTTTCCTTTAAGCATTGAATATTTGAGTGTTTTTTAGTTATTTATTCTCCGGCTATTTGTAACTTCCTTAAAAAAATTCATCGTATCAATACAACGGTACCTTTTTTCGTTACAGCTTTCCCCGTATAATCTATTGCGCTGATCATATAAACATAAGTACCTGAGGCCTGCAGTTTTCCTGACAGCCGGCCATCCCAACCCTGGCCGATGGCTGAAGTATTGAACAACATCTGTCCCCAGCGGTTAAATACCCTGAAATAATTCAACTGTTTCATTCCTGCAACTACCGGACGGAGCACATCATTAAGCCCGTCGCTGTTTGGCGTGAATGCCGAGGGAATGAAAATATCCGGCTGTGTTTTGAAGACCACAACTTTTATATCATCAATGGCTGAACAGCCATTGGCAGTGCTTACGGTTACATGATACGTGATTGAATCATATTGAGGTCCAAGCACAACGACCGGATCAGCTATATGAGCATTGTCCATGCCAATAGCAGGAGACCATGAATAAATGGCACCGCCCGTTGCATTTAACTGTAATGGCTGGTTGGCAACAATTGCAGTGTCGTTTCCGGCAAACGGATGCACCGGGGGCGTTACTGTAACAATAGTTGTATCACTGACAGGTTTGAGGCAGCCCTGCAGATTATTAACTGTAATGATATAGGCTGTGGTAGTTTGTGGCCCGGCAGTTGGCGTAAGTGTGTTTGCCCGCAATAAACTATTTACGGGACTCCACGTAAATAAAGACGCGCTTGTATTCGCGTAAAGCTCTGCCGTTCTTCCGAAGCAAATAGCGGTATCTGTGCCCGCACTAACCATGGGATAAGGCATCGCGTTGATCTTTATACTGTCTGTTGCAGTACAGCCGCCAACCCTTGCAACTAAAGTATATATTATATTTCCGGGTGGTATAGCGAGGGGAGCTTTTGCGGTAGCATCACTCAGGCCCGTTGATGGAGACCATGTAAAATAAACGGCATTGGTGGCGGGAGAAAGCAGTATATTGTCTGTTAAACAAATGGTCGTATCGTTCCCCACATCAAGCGTTACAAAAGGGATAACCTCTATTTTAACCGAGTCTGAATTAGTGCACCCCGCATTGCTTACGTCAATATGATACACTGTTGTTGATGTTGGATAAACCACAGGGTTTGAAATATGGATGTTACTGATATTAACCGGTGGCGACCAGTTATATACAGCCGCGGTATTAATGGAATCAATGGCTTGTAATTGTACACTATCCTTTGCGCAGATCAATGTATCATTAAAAGGTAAGGTTAAAGGCGGTTTGTCATATAGCTGTATTATTTTCGTTATCGAATCAACACAACCTTTTGAATCGCCGACAATTAACCTTACTTCCGCCTGCCGGATTCCTTGATAAGTGTATTGCGGCTTCTGAATTATAGAAGTATCAGCGGTTGTGGAGAGATCTCCAAAATCCCATCTCCAGTTATTCACGGTACCGTATTTTGATAGCGTAAGATCAGTAAATGTATAAGGAACCGATATGCAACCGCCGCCTGCATCAAACGCCGGTGTAAAACCCGGATATATTTTTGCCAATGCAGTTGCCGTATCAGAACAATCCTGTCCTTTGTTTGTAATAAGGGTAACCACATACGTGCCCGAATCGGAGTAGGTATAAGCAGGTTCTTTGCTTACAGATGTGTCGGGAAAATTTTTTGTATCGCCAAAATCCCAGTAATAAGAATTGATAAGTGTAGATACAGAATTGTTTTCAAAAGTTAGATCAAATCCTTTACAATTCTCAAAAACCGGTTTCATTTTAGCCTCGGGTATATTGCAGTCTTCCACATGAATGATAAAATCCTTTTGATGAGTAGTGATAATATTTCCATCCCGCCATTCGTACGCGATCACATTTACAATATAATGCCCGTCAATGGAGGGCGCCGTTCCGCTTATTAAACCTGTGGCAGCATTGATGGAAACAGCGGGACCAAGCGGTTGCGTTCCTGAAAAATTTTGATCAGTTCTGTAAGTGATAAAATTATACGGCGGCGGACCGGGTTTGGCATCCTGGCAGGTCACGCTGCCGTCCTGCATAGAAACGCATCCGTCTGAGTAATAATCGCCACCGTTGTAAGCAGGAGCGAAAGCATAGCTCAACGAATCTTTATCCGGATCGTCAGCGCCGAAATCAATAGAAAACGCTGCGCCCGCACAAACAAGAGCAGTGTCTTTTAATGTAAAGATCGAACTGTTATTATGTGCTGTCGCTAAAATATTTTTTCCCGGTATGGACGCAGTATAGGTTGCTCCCGGTTTGCCGCTGGCGGTATATTCAGTCCCGTATTGATTTTCAGACTCAGCGCGGCAGCAATTTTGGTAGGTAACAATATAGCCTTCATTGGTATCCGGCAGCGTGACTGTAGTAGTATAAGTTTTTATTTCGTAACAAACCAAAGGTTTATTAGCAATGCACTTTGGATAATTTGCAAGTGTAATTGATGTGCTGTCGGTAAGAGGAAGATTAAGTATATAAAAAGGTGAGTAAGGCGAAACTGCCGGGTAAACCGATACAACAGCAATTATGGGTAAACATGCCACACCGGTTGTTCCGCCACAGGCAACATCGCAATCCCTGAATAACCTTAGTGAAACCTGGTAGATACTTGTACCCGGTGTACTTCCGGCCCCCAGGTATTTGTAAAAAACCTCTCCGCCCACAATATGATTTGCATTAACGTTTATTGTGATTGAAAGAATCAATATAAATAACAACGCCCGTTTCACAGTTAATTTGCTTTTGGTGCATGCGAAAAGCTAATTATAAAAAACTCCCTGAACTTGCGCTTTTACATTGAAAGATAAAAAATTTTATACCTCTATTGGTTGTTTGCGGTAACTAATAACTTTTAATTTGTTTTTTCTTGTTCAGAAAAATGTTGCCGTGTATTAATCGCACCGTTATTTATTGACATGAGCTGATCAAATTACCTTTTCATTCACAGCTTTGAAATTACTTTGCATCTTTGTCTTAATTGATGCATAAGTATTTCATAAGGGCGGTTTGTCTTCTTTGTTTTATAATGTTATTGCATGCCGGCGTAAAAGCGCAGGTATATGATACAATTCCCGGTCAGCAATATGAATATGACAGACAGGGGAGGCCTATAAAAAGAGACAGTACCAGTCAAAACTTAAAACACCGTGATGTATATGAAGATTCCATTACGGTTTATTTCCGGTATTGGGATTCTTCCCGCATTAATAAGCTGGATTCCTCCGTTAATGATTTTTTTACCCGGTTCCCCGAGCCATGGACGTATTATGACCTGGGAAATTTTGGAAGCGCGGCGAAATCATTCATTTTTACTCCCGGCATGAAACCCGGGTTTGATGCCGGCTTCCATGCATACGATATTTATCGTTATACTCCTGAGAACACCCGGTTCTTTCAAACCACACGTCCATACTCTGAAACCATTTACCTGCTTGGCAGCAGGGCGGAGCAAATGATCAACCTGTTTCATACGCAAAACCGCAAAAGCAATTTTAATATTGGGTTGGATTTTAGAGTCATCAGTTCTCCCGGCGCGTATAAAAATCAGAGCACTACTATAGCCAACACGCGTGTCAACACTTTTTTTCAAACCAGCAACAAGCGTTATATCAATACGATGATAGTGATTTTAAATAAAATCCTTTCGTCTGAAAACGGTGGTATAAAACCGGACCAAAATCTCGATAGCCTCGCCTTTAATAATCCTTTTGGCGCTTCAACCAAACTGGGTAACAGCCTGGTAACTCCCCGCAGTATCTTCAATGCGACCGTTAACACCGGTACACAATATAAAGACTTTGCTTTTGTAATGCGCCACAGTTATGATTTCGGGCAAAAAGATTCCCTGGTAACAGATTCGGCAACCTATAAACTGTTTTATCCCCGCTTAAGATTGCAGCATACGCTACAGTACTCCAAAAACAATTATGAGTACCATGATTTTTTACCTGGTACAGGTACTCAGGAATACCAGTCCACTGTTGATGACTATGCAACGTATATGCATTACCAGGTGCCGCCCAATACCGATACGGTATCCTTTAACGATACCTGGCAAAATCTTACAAATGATTTTTCCGTTATATCGTATCCTCAAAAAAATAATCTTAATCAGTTTTTAAAACTGAATGCCGGTCTTGAATTATTGAAAGGGAAATCAGATCCGTTCACCACTGATTATAACAATGTTTATGCGGGGGCAGAATACCGCAACCGCACCCGCAACCAGTTATATGACATTGAAGCATCGGGAAAATTGTACGTTGCCGGTCATTATACCGGTGATTATTCCGCGTACCTGAGCTTTTCCCGTTCATTGCGTAATAACCGCGGTTCATTGCAGCTGGGATTTCAGAACACAAGCAGAACGCCTTTCATTATTATGAGTGAATATGTGAGAGAAGATATGGTTAAAGACTCAATAGATATTG
This sequence comes from Parafilimonas sp., assembly GCA_036274175.1. Lineage (GTDB taxonomy): Bacteria > Bacteroidota > Bacteroidia > Chitinophagales > Chitinophagaceae > Parafilimonas. Next base: position 186,256 of record DASUGF010000040.1, on the reverse strand, counting down.
GAAATGGCGGCATAGTAAATGATACTGTTTCTGCACGGCAGGCGCTTAGTGCATTCCCGGTCAATCAGCCGGACAATTATAATAAAGAAAACATAACACGAGTTTTTGCCATTTTAAACGTGCCTCCTATCGACCTGCAATTAATGGGAGAATATTATCTTATTACCAACTACACTTATTTTAAAGACCTTTATACAACGGCGCAATCATCATCCATCTTTAATGTGCTGCATATAGGCGCTTACAAAAAACTTCGGGTGGCCAGGAATTTAAGCTGGTATCTTGAAGGGCATTTTCAGCAAACGGCGGGAAATCCACCGGTAAACTTGCCGCTGTTGCTGGCAAGAAGCCGGCTTGCTTTTGAGGGTAACTTTTTTAAAAACCTTGTTTTATCCACGGGGCTTGAGGCTATATATAACACACCCTATAAAGCCGACAGTTATTCTCCGCTCACGGGGCAGTTCTTTTTCCAGGATACAAACCGTATCTCAAACCGGCCTGATATAAATCTCTATGTCAACTTCCGGATAAAGAACTTTAAAGGTTTTTTGCGACTGGAGCACCTGAATACGATTGATTTCTCCAACGGCTTTTCGTTTACAAAATATAATTATGCTGCCACAGGCTATCCTTCACGTGCCTTGTGGTTCCGTATCGGTATATGGTGGGGTTTCGTGAACTGATGTATAGAAAATTCCCGGCACCCGGTTTCAATCCATTGTGTTTTCTTGCAGTATAAAAATTCCGACAGTATTATACCTGTTGCATAAGATAGGTTTCTAATATCTTTTGTAGCTTAGTTCAAATTAAAAAACTGACGTATGAAGAATTATCGGCGCATTTTTATAATCGCCATATTACTGCTAAATTTTACCTGCCTGGAAAGTTGCAGTACAACACGTATTGTTGCGGAAACGGATTGCGATACTTTCGCCAATAATCCTGTGAATGAGACAACTACCTGGAGCTTCTTGTGGGGCCTTGTTCAGCCGGCAGATATTAACCCGAAATGCGATACAAGATTTAATCACCTGAATAAGGTAACGGTAAAAACAAATCTTGGTTACTCACTCATATCAATTGTATCATTAGGAACAGTTATTCCGCAGCATGTGCAATGGTGTTGCGCTCCTTACACGCCTCCAACACAAAATATCGGTCACTAAACTAAACTACTTTTTATGGCGCTCACATTACCTGATGGCATAGAAGTTCTACCCATTACAAAATGGGAAAATGCCCACCAAAATTTCACGCATAATTTTAAACCCAACAGCTCTTTTAAGTTGCGCATTCCTCATTCAGATCAACCTTACCAGGATACCACTAAAAATTTTCAGTGGCTGATTCAGTATGCATTGGATAATAATATTCAAATGCGCGCTATCGGTAACGGCTGGTCGTTTTCCGAAGTGGCTGTTTGTGATGGGGGAATTATAGACACAAAAGCATTGAGGCTTACTTATAATTTAAACGACTCTTCTGTTGCACCGGCATATTTGCAAAGCGGTAAAACAGCAAACAATTTATTCTTTGTTGAGTGCGGCATGAGCATTTTTGATATAGATAAAAAACTGGAACAGGAATCGCAGCCAAAGCGTTCATTAAAAGCATCAGGCGCCAGCAATGGCCAGTCTATTGCAGGCGCTACATCAACAGGAACACATGGCGCTGCCTATAATGTAGGCGCTGTGCACGATTCCATTGTCGGACTACATATCGTAGTAAGCCCCACGCGTCATGTATGGATTGAAAAGAAATCAAATCCTGTAGCATCAGATGAATTTATAAGCTGGCTTGGCGCTGAACCCATCAGGGAAGATGATGATATGTTCAATGCTGCTGTTGTAAGCTTTGGAAGTTTTGGCTTTATCCACGGAATATTGTTGGAAACAGAACCGGTGTTTTTACTGGAAGAACACCGTGTGGGCAATATTGCGTACACAGACGCTTTAAAACATGCAATGAACACATTGGATTTTGCAGCCATTGAAGATGTATTACCGTCGCCGGCAAATGCACCGGGCAAAGAATTATATCATTTTGAGATAATTGTCAACCCGCAAAATTTTAAAGATAATGATCCTGAAAACGGAGTTTATTTTAAGCTGATGTATAAAGTGCCTTACCAGGCTAATTATCCAAAGAAAGATACAACCACGGGCAAGTTTACTTACGGCGATGATACGTTGGGCGTTATTCAAACGATTATAGATAGCCTGGGCTCTGATCTTTCTGATCTCTTAATTCCGCCATTGGTAAATAAAATGTTCCCGCTTGCATTTAAAGTAACCGGAATTACTTATGGCACAATAGGTGAAACTTTTGCTTATACAAAATTTAAAGGCAAAGCTGCAAGCGCCGCTATCGGTATCCCGGCAGCTTATGCAACACAGTTGATTGAAGAAGTAGTAAAGCTGAATAGTGATCATCCTTTCCCCGGGGGAATGGCCATGCGTTACGTAAAGGGAACATCAGCGCTGCTTGGCTTTACGCGTTTTGAAAAGACCTGTGTGCTTGAACTGGATGGTGTTGATTCACAGGTTTCGCGCAGCTTTATTCAAAGCATATGGAATAAGCTTGAAGAATTATCTATTCCTTATACTTTGCATTGGGGCAAATTCAATTTTAATTTAGATCCCCAGCGCGTTAAGATCATGTATGGGAGCAATGCCGTTGACACCTGGCTTAACTGCCGCAGCAATTTGTTAGATGCGAATTGCCGTAAAGTTTTTACGAACGATTTTATGCTGCGTTGCGGATTGGCATGAAGCGAGGTTGGTATAACATTTTTAGCGTTACTTAAAATCCTTCCTGCATGATACTGTTTACAGGAGGCGCAAGAAAAAACCCGAAAAAATTATACCGGTACTTTGATCAATTTATATCAATAACTGCTGATTTGCTTTCTTTAAATTAGCTTTCATGATCATGAATAAATTTTACGCTATGCAAGCCAAACTCATCCCGCTCGTTTTTGCTGTAATAATCAGTGCACCCGTTTTTGCACAAAGCAGTAATGCAGACGCGAAAGATTATTTCACTATTGAGAACTATTACAAAGTGAAATGGGGATATGCCCGGGAGTTTATCGATCTGTGGAAAGCCAATCATTACCCTTTATTAAAAAAGGCGATAGAGCATGGTGACATCATCAGTGTTAACGCTGAAATACCCGTATTGCACAGCGGGGAAGATACAAGATGGGATTTTAAAGTGGTCCTCGTTTTTAAAGATGCTAAAACAGCTATGGACCCGGAACTCACCACACCCTACAAAAAACAACTTTATCCGGATCTCGATAAATTAAAGAAAGATGAGCAACATCGTTTTGAATTGCTTATTGCACACTGGGATGTAATGACCGAAAAAATTGATTTGAATTAAATCGAGTACATTATTCAAGCTAAATTCTATTATTTGGATATATTATGAACAGTTGTTGTATTGATAAATGAAAAAAGAGGCTGTCAGGAGACAGTCTCTTTTTTGTAAGATTTTTGTTTTGCTGAAATTTAGAAATGATAGGTTGCTGCGAGCAGCGCTGTAAACGTGGATTTGGTAGGATCCCCGTCATGGTCAAAGTATATTTCATCTTTAGCGGTCTCAAATCTTAATTCAGGTATGATCGTAAGATTGCCGATCTTGATATTGGGTGAAAGTGTGAGGTCAAATATGTTGCTTGCAGGAGCTGCCACCACTCCCTTTTTGTTATCAAAATATTCCCCGCGAAGCGTAATACCAAAATTGCTTGTGGGATCAACATTAAAATACAATGCGGAACCCCACCAACTATTAGAGTTATCCTTTTCAGGTTTTACCGATTGAATGGTTCCATTGTAACCGATATTGAATTTGTCGCTGATCGTACCAATTAATACAAGGTCAAATTGGGTAAGACCATAACTACCGCCATAGCTGCCCTGGTAATTTATATAGGCTTTAAGTTTATCATCAGCTGTTGCTGTGCTAAACTGTGCCAGAGCAAATTTTCTTGAAGATTTTGCAGTAGTTTGGTCCGTTGTATTAGCGACACCTACCATGATAGCACTTTTCTTGCCCAAGCCAATATCGGCCTTTATACCGGTGTGGGAAAATGGTCCGTACGAAAACATATAATCCATACTGTAGTTACGGTTGAGATAGGCATCCACAAGTTCATATCCTATATGCGTGGCCCATTTACCCATGGTTAGTTTAAACTTATCAGTAATTGCATAACTTAAATAAACTTGTTTAAGCGCGAACAGTGAAGTGTATTCAGTGTTGGCATAAGAAAATTCTTCAGCTCTCCTGCCGAAGCCAAAATCCATAGTTGCACTGGCTTTACCCAAACTATGGTCGAGCCGAAAGCTGGCCATGCCCAATTCAAAATCGTTTTGTGAATTGGTGAAGGAAGTGTAGTTGTTAGTGATTTGATCACCTGTTTGCGGATCTTTTGCGTTGGCAAAATTATACCGGTAGTAAGCGTCAATTGAGCCGGTAATGGTTGGCCACGGAGACTTTGTAGAATCTGTCTGACTAAATGCGGTAATACTTAAAAAAAACAACAAAATGGAAGACGGGATTTTTTTGATCATGACATTTAATTTTAGTTAAAAAATCTTTCCCCCACACGGCAAAAGGATACTGATTAGGTATACAGGCAATCGTGTTAATGGTCTGATACAATAGATATTAATAATAATTTAATGTATTATTAATTGCAAGTATAAATAAAAAAAACAGGAAAATTGTTATTATTTTATAACATATTTTTTAGAATAATGTATAATACTGCCTTTATTTTTTCTTTTCCAGTGTTTTTAGATCAGGTAGGAAAGTCATGATTAAAATAAAAGCGCAAAGAAGAATTGGTATAAACAATCCCATTTTTTTATGGGGGCATTCTCCCATATAACAGGTGGTTAACAGAATATAATTGCGAATGCTCCAGGCAAGATTAATGGCAGCAACAAAAAGATTGATCCGTTTTGCCCATATTTTTGGTAATATAAAAAATAATATTAATATTATTCCCAGAACAAAATGCATTAAGCCAGGTTTACCGTAAATGGTGCCGGGTGCGCTCATTCCTGTAATCAGGATACGCTTTTCCTCAATATAACTCCAGGGCAAATAGCAGGAAGCTGCCAATAAAATAACCGCAATACATCCTAACAACTGGGAATATTTCATGTACTGAATTTTACTTGCGTTCGTATAATGTAAATTAAAATCCCCCCGGAATATGCGGAGGGATTATTTAAGAGGTTCCGAGCAGATTCGAACTGCTGTAAAAGGTTTTGCAGACCTCTGCCTAGCCACTCGGCCACGGAACCGTTATACAGGGCTGCGAAAATAAAACAAAGAGGCAAAGTGCCAAAACAAATAATAACTCGCAAATAAATTTTAATATTTGTGTTACTGAATAAAGATTATGAGAATAGCCGAAAGCGAACTGATATTGAATGCAAGAGGTGCGGTGTATCATCTGAATTTGTTGCCTGAAGAAATTGCGCCAATTGTAATAACGGTGGGAGATCCTGACCGTGTACCTGCTGTAAGCAAATACTTTGACGAAATAACATTCAAACAACAGCACCGTGAATTTGTTACGCATACCGGCAGGCTTGGCAATAAGGAAATATCAGTTGTGTCAACGGGTATAGGTACAGATAATATTGACATCGTTTTGCATGAGCTTGACGCTTTAGTTAATATTGATCTGAGCAAGAGAACAGCTAATTCGCAACTGCAATCACTCAACATTATACGGGTAGGCACTTGCGGTTCACTGCAGCAGGAAGCTCCTCCTGATAGTTTCGTTGTCTCCACTCACGGGTTGGGAATTGATAATCTTTTGAATTTTTACGTGCACACCAATAATGAGGAGGAAAAAAACATTTTGCAGCAGTTTATAACGCATACGCAGTTGACCGGCCGTTTTTCCCAACCTTATATATCATTCGCTTCTCCATCCTTACTTAAACATTTCGTTGACGGATTTCATCATGGTATTACCATAACTTGCCCGGGGTTTTATGGGCCACAGGGGCGGGTATTAAGATTGGGATTATCTAATCCTGACATGATAGACAGGTTAGCTGCATTTCGGTTCGGTAATCATCGCATCATAAATTTTGAAATGGAAACTGCAGGTATTTATGGTTTGGGGAAACTGCTTGGACATAATTGTATCAGCCTCAGCACGGTTGTGGCAAATCGAATATCAAAAACGTTTTCAGAAAATGCGTCTGAGGCTGTTGAGACTTTAATACAAAAAACTTTGGAGATAATTAGTTCCGTTCAACTTTAAAAACAATACATGGATTTAGTATTTTACAAATACCAGGGAACCGGGAATGATTTTATAATCGTTGATAACAGGGAAAACAAAATTGAATTGAAGCGGGAACAAATAAAGGATATATGCGACCGGCGCTTTGGCATAGGTGCGGATGGGTTAATGCTGATGAATAACAGGGCAGGCTACGATTTCGACATGCTTTATTACAATTCGGACGGTAACAGGAGCAGCATGTGTGGTAACGGCGGCCGCTGTATGGTTATGTTCGCTTATAATATGGGTTTGCGGAAACCTGAGTACTTATTTAACGCTATTGACGGAGAGCATAAGGCTTCAGTTGCTGACAATGGATGGATCAATCTGAAAATGAAAGATGTTGATTCTGTTGAAACACCCCTTTCCGATTTTATTTTGGACACCGGTTCTCCTCATTATGTAAAACCGGTGAGCGATGTATGGAATATTAACGTAATAAAGGAAGGTCGCGAAATAAGATACAGCAAGCGTTTTGCAGATAAAGGCATCAATGTAAATTTTGTCGAACTTAATGCGGATGGCAATATTTCTGTACGCACCTACGAACGCGGTGTGGAAGATGAGACACTGAGCTGCGGCACTGGCGTTACGGCATCAGCACTCGTATTTGCTCATAATGAAAACGGGTTTAATCATATAAATGTGAAAACGCCTGGCGGAAATCTTGCAGTTGAGTTTGATAAGATCAGCGAAGCTTCTTTTGAAAATGTGTGGCTATCCGGTCCGGCAACTTTTGTTTTTAAAGGCGAGATTGAAATAGCGTAAGCATTAAATTGTATATGGTTTTGATTCACATTCACTATTGACCATTCACTATTCACCAAATGATCCAGCTTTTTAAAAATATATCCAATACTTCCGTTGAGATTGAAAAACCTGGCGATGCTGTTTGGGTGAACCTCGTCCCGCCTTTTAAGAATGAAGAATTTTATGATCTTAGCAAATCATTGAATATACCTATTGAATTTTTGCGCGATTCACTGGATATTGATGAACGCCCCCGCTACGAAATAGAAGATGACGTCCGTTTCATCGTCATAAAAACCCCGGCAGAAAACAATTCTTTTAATGACAGTGATGCCTATTATATAACGATCCCGATCTGTATTATCTTAACGCAAAGGCAAATTATTACCGTAAATTCTTTCGACAATGATGCTATAAAGAAATTCCTGAACACTTTTCAAAAACGTAACCCGGATAAGCGAAATGTGATGGTATTGAAGATTTTTGAGAAGGTGGTATTAAATTTTATGGACTTTTTAAAAGAGATCAACAACCGGCGCAACTCCTATGAGCAAAAATTATACGTCAGTAACCGGAATGAAGAACTGCTTAACCTTATGCGGATTCAAAAAAGCCTTTTATATTTTGTTACCGCATTACGCAGTAATGAACTGTTAATGATAAAGCTTGAACGCACTGATTTCTTAAAGCTTAGCGAAGATGAACGTGAAATGCTGGCGGATCTTATCGTGGAAACAAGCCAGGCGTTAGAGATGGCGAATATTTATAACAATATATTGAGCAGTACGCTTGATGCCTTCGCAAGTATCATCAGCAATAATCTTAATAATGTGATGAAACGGCTTACATCCATCACTATTATTTTGTCGCTGCCTTTGTTAGTTACCAGTATCTACGGTATGAATGTAGCGATACCATATGCCAATACGGCGCACGCCTTTTATATTCCTGTCGTGCTTTCTGTGGTTGTGTCGGTTATAATTGCCTGGTATTTTATGAAAAGGAAATGGTTTTGAGTTCAGCGGCTGTTAATAATAAAGGCTGCGATTAAACAGCCTTTATTATCGTATCATTATTCTGCAGATTATCGAAAACAGGGTAAGCAAATTAAAGGGGAAACATCAACCCGCACATCCTCTCTCACCTGCAGGATAACAATAGTTTTACAAATTTATTTGTTTTTCTGTCATCATTTTTCTCAGATTTATTAAGCCATACCGCATTCTTCCAAGGGCAGTGTTAATACTGCAGTGGGTAGTTTCTGCTATCTGCTTGAAACTCATGTCCCCAAAGTGCCTGAGCACAATTACTTCCCGTTGTTCATCGGGCAATTTCGCAAGCATCTGGTGCATGCGGTCATAGCTTTGCTCCCGGATTATGCGCTGTTCCGCATTGTCGTTAATTACAACATGTATTACTTCAAAAATATCCTGTTTATCTTGTGTTAAAATGGCCGGTGTGCGTTTTACCTTACGGAAATAATCCACGCAAAGATTATGCGCTATGCGCATGGCCCAGGGCAGAAACTTGCCTTCTTCATTGTAGCGCCTGCTTCGTAACGTATCAATAATGCGCAAAAAGGTTTCCTGGAAGAGATCTTCGGCAAGAAACTTGTCTTTGACTAAAAAAAGGATGCTGCTGAAAATTTTGTCCTTATAACGGGAAACCAAGGTTTCAAGCGCTCCGCAGTTACCATCCTGGAATTGGAGGACCAACTGGGTATCTGTTAATGTTTGATATAGTTTCATAATCGTGCCTTTGGGTTAACGGCATGCCATTTACAGTATAGAAAATTTACGTGGAATACCGGGGTAGAGATTTAAATTATAGGCAACGATTTTTGGAAAAACCCGTTAATTTGAAAATATTATATGCAATATGTAAAAAAAAAGTGAATTGCCCAAATGATATTTGCTGAAAAAATTTTTGCTGGCCTTAAATTCGGTTTTTTACAGCTTAAGGAAGCAGCAAAGGAAAATTTTATATGAATCTGAACCGGGTGGAAGTAAAAGATAAACTCGCGCTAAAGAAGAAAACACCTGAAAATATTTTTATTAGGGGAGCAAGAGTTCATAACCTCAAGAATATTTCTGTATCATTTCCGCGTAATAAATTTATCGTGGTTACCGGCGTATCGGGAAGCGGCAAATCATCGCTTACAATGGATACGCTATTTGCGGAAGGCCAGCGCCGTTATGCCGAAAGCCTTAGCGCCTATGTGCGGCAGTTCATGGCAAGAATGGTAAAACCGGATGTTGATTTTATCAAAGGGCTGTGCCCGGCAATTGCCATCGAACAAAAAGTAATTACACGTACACCACGCAGCACGGTAGGCAGCATGACGGAGATATATGATTATTTGCGTTTGTTGTACGGCCGGGCCGGAAAAACAATTTCTCCTGTCACCGGGCGCGAGGTGAAGAAAGATGACGTAGCGGATGTGTTAAAAGCTATTCAGCAATTGACCTTAAATAGTAAAGTATACATTCTTGTTCCTTTCCGGCAACATGCCAAAAGAGATTTCCGGGAAGAGCTGAGCATTCTTTTGCAGAAAGGTTTTTCCCGCATGTACCTGAAGGCCGAAACAAATGAAACCATCAGCATAGAAACTTTGCTGGAGTTAAATGATAAAGAGCTGAAAGAAAAACTCACTACTCGCCACTCACCACTCGCCGCTTTTCTTCTCGTTGACCGCATTGTTACAAAGGAATTCGATGAAGATGATATTCACCGCATGAATGACTCCATTGGTCTGGCCTTTTATGAAGGCGATGGCGTTATGTACCTGGAGGTGAATGAAACGCAGTTAATTTCCTTCAGCAATAAATTTGAAATGGATGGAATGGTGTTTGAAGAACCTGTGCCTAATCTTTTTTCATTTAATAATCCTTATGGAGCCTGTCCAACCTGTGAAGGCTTTAGCCAGGTATTAGGTATTGATCCTGACCTTGTTATCCCTGACCGGCGCCTGAGTGTGTACGACGGCGGTGTTGCTCCGTGGAAAGGGGAAAAGCTGGGTTGGTGGAGAGACCAGTTTGTAAAAGGTGCAAGGTCGATAAATTTCCCTGTTCACAAGTCCATTGCAGACCTTACAGATGAACAATATGCTGTTTTGTGGAGGGGGCAGGGGGGCGTATATGGCATTGATGATTTTTTTAAAGAGGTTGAACAGAATCTGTACAAAGTTCAATACCGTGTTTTATTAAGCCGTTACCGCGGCAGGACCAAATGCCCTGATTGTAAAGGTTACCGCTTGCGCAAAGAAGCATTATATGTAAAAATTGATAATAAGCATATCGGTGAATTATGCGAAATGCAGGTTAATGAGCTGAAGGCTTGGTTTGATAACTTGCAATTAAGCGATTATGAACAAAAAGTTGCCAGCCGCATTTTGATAGAAATTCATCAACGCATGCAAACTTTGTTGGATGTTGGTCTCGGCTATCTTACATTAAACCGTCTCGCCAATTCACTCAGTGGCGGAGAAAGCCAGCGTATACAACTTACAAGAAGTTTAGGCAGTAACCTCACTAATTCCTTATATATTTTAGATGAGCCTTCTATTGGTTTGCATGCAAGAGATACGGAAAGATTGATTGGCGTTTTGAAAAGGCTCAGGGATGAGGGCAATACAGTTGTGGTAGTGGAGCATGACGAAATGATGATGCGGAAGGCAGAGCATATAATCGATATGGGCCCGCTGGCCTCTCATCTCGGCGGCGAAGTAGTGGCTGAAGGCGATTACGAAGCTATCATTAATAACAACGAAAGTTTGACCGGGAAATATTTACGCGGGAAATTAAGCATTCCTGTCCCGCAAAAATTACGCGCATCCAAACATAAATTAAAAATAACCGGTGCGCGGCAAAACAATCTAAAAAACATAGATGTCGAATTTCCGCTCGATGTTTTGTGTGCTGTAAGCGGTGTAAGCGGCAGCGGCAAAACAACTTTGGTGAAACAAATTTTATATCCTGCACTAAGAAGGCTAAAAGGTGAGTTTACGGAGAAAGCAGGTTTTCACAAAAATCTCGAAGGTGATATTGATTATATAACACAGGTAGAACTGGTTGACCAAAACCCTATCGGGAGAAGCAGCCGGAGCAATCCTGTCACTTACATCAAAGCATATGATGAAATAAGAGACTTGTTTGCGCGTCAGCCTTTAAGCAAAATGCGGGGCTTTCAACCAAAACATTTCTCTTTTAATGTTGATGGCGGACGATGCGATACTTGTAAAGGCGAAGGCGAGCAGGTTGTTGAAATGCAGTTCCTGGCAGATGTGCATTTAACCTGCGAAGTATGCGGTGGAAAGAAATTTAAAGAAGAAGTACTTGAAGTAACATACAAAGGCAAAAACGTTTATGATGTTCTGGAGTTGAGTGTGGATGATGCGATAGAATTCTTTAAAGATGAAAAGAATCTGGCAAAAGCCTTACAGCCTTTGCAGGAAGTTGGCCTTGGGTATATAAAACTCGGCCAAAGCAGCGACACCTTAAGCGGCGGAGAAGCGCAACGTGTAAAGCTTGCATCATTTTTAGGCAAAGGAAAAAGCAGCGGGCATATACTTTTTATTTTTGATGAACCGACAACAGGCCTGCATTTCCATGATATACAAAAGCTGCTGGCTTCCTTCAACGCCCTGATAAACCAGGGGCATTCTGTGATTGTTATCGAGCATAACACAGACGTTTTAAAAACCGCCGACTGGATAATTGATATGGGCCCCGAAGCCGGTGATAAAGGCGGCAATATTGTTTATGCGGGCACACCGTCAAACCTGAAAAATATACAGGAAAGTATAACGGGCAGGTTTATTAATAACTAATCAGTATGCAATAAAATAGTAATATTTTTCATTCATTGATGAAAAGCGTTTACCAGCGATTTGAATAAATCAAAAATTTTATTTTATAATCAAATTCCTATATTTTTAAGCCCTGACATTAAAATAACTTTGAAAAAACTGCTTGCTATAATACTGCTTGCCACTCACCTGTTTAATCTTACAGGATATTCATTGTTGTTTCAATGCCTGATGGATAATGCAGATACACAAGTGGTGCAGCGCCTGGATAATAATGAATATAATGATAAAGACCTGGTGGAAGTAAAGCTGCCCTTAAACATGCCTTATTTAACCACGGCAAAGGATTTTGTACGCGTTGACGGCACACTCGAGTGGAATGGCATACAATATAATTATGTAAAGCGTAAAGTAGCCGGTGATACTTTGTATTTATTATGCCTGCCGAATTTTTTAAAAACTCAATTACATAACGCAAAAACGGATCTTGCAAAAGCAGCAGCCGATATTCCAAACAGCAAGAAAAGCACGGAAACCTCTTTCGTAAAAAAACAAGGTGCAGTAAATGAATACAATTATATAGCTGCACCGTTTATAGCCTTCTTTCAATTGGCGCTTAACCGATCTCACAATATTTTTATTTGCCCCGAAATCTTATCTGTATTTATAAAATCCCCGGCCCGGCCTCCCGATCATAATTGCTGATTATTCGCTCTCTGTTCAATCGTTAGGTATGGAATATTGCGTTGTGCTGAACAATGCATATTGCCTGGCTTATACATTCATATTTTTATTTTTTGATAATTAATTTTATATGCCTCATATACCATTGGAAGAGCATTTGCCAGGTATCACGGGTTTGCTTGAATACCGGCAAGACAGTGCCAAACCTATTCGTGAATTAACCCAGGTTCTTTTACGCGGCGAAAGCAGTTTAACCGAAGGTGAAAGAGAATTGATTGCCACAGTTGTTTCAAACGGTAATCAATGTAAATTTTGTACGGCTGCACACACGGCCGCTGCAGATATTTTATTAGGTGAAAACGAAACATCTGAAAAAGTAAAACAGGATATTCTTACCGCACCGGTAAGCGATAAGATGAAGGCATTGTTGACTGTTGCATCCATGGTTAGGGAAAGCGGCAAAGCAGTAACAAAAGAAGCGATCGATAAAGCTAAAGCTGAAGGCGCCACCGATATTGAAATTCACGACACGGTTTTAATTGCAGCATTATTCTGTTTGTACAACAGGTATGTTGATGGCCTTGCTACCTTAACACCAGCCGATCCCGAATTTTACAAAGGTTTAGGTGAGCGCCTTAAAAATCATGGCTATAATCGTTTACCGCAGGGATATGATCATTTGAAGAAAAATAAACCTGTTGTGCAATGAAGCAAGTTGCGATTAATATAGAAAGCAATTCAATTGTTCCCGAAACATTACATCAGCCATCTTCAGTGCGAGCGCGAGGTTTGGCAGCAGCTGCTATAATTTGTTATATCAGCATTATGTTCAGCGGCATTTCGTCTATGCTGATGTCTGTGTACTTACCTGTAGCGGTTAAAGATATATTGGGCAATGTAACTGATGAAAGAATGAATTATATAAGCGCTTATATAAATTCAGTTTTTATATTCGGCAGTATGTTTGGCGGCTTTGCCTGGGGATTTATTTGCGATAAGATCGGGCGTTCAAAAGCAGTTGTTTTTTCAACGGCACTGTATGGTTTGTTTACTGTGCTCACTGCGTTTTCATCATCCTGGTTGCTTACCGGCGTTTATCGTTTTGTAACAGGATTTGGTGTAGGTGGTGTAATTGTTACCACAAATATTCTGATAGCTGAAATATGGCCCGAGAAAAAACGGGCAGTTGCATTGGGTATTATATCCGCTGCAATGCCTGTAGGGTTTATTGTTACAGGCGCTTTAAATAATCTTATACCGGAATGGCGCAATGCTTTTCTTGCAGGCATTATTCCACTGGTAACAGCTATTGCCTCCATTTTTATTTTGGCAGAGCCTGAAAGCTGGAAGCAGGTAGACCGCTCACCTGTCAATAAAAAGAAAGGGCAAATTTTTTCAGATGATTACAGGAAAAATCTTCTAAGCGGTTCCATTGTTTTTGGTACAATGCTGATTGGCTTGTGGGCTATTTTTTCATGGGCGCCGACATGGGTGCAAAGCATTACGCCTGATGCTGATAAAGCAAATGAATTGCGCGGTATAACCATGATGATTTTAGCGCTGGCCGGACTGGTGGGAAGCATTGTTTCAGGATGGATAGTGAATGCAATTGGTATGCGTAAAACAATGATGATGTGTTTTATTGGCTGTTTTATTATGACGGCAATTGTATTTAAGCTGAATACATCTGTTTCTAACATAACATTAGTTGAAATGGCCATACTGGCTTTCTTTTTTGGGATAAGCCAGGGTGCGCTATCAGTTTATATCCCATCATTGTTCCCAACAAAAGTTAGAGCTTCCGCAACGGGATTTTGCTTTAACATTGGAAGATTGTTCACAGCAACAGTCGTTTTCTTCATCGGCGCTCTTGTATCTTTTTTAGGGGGTTATGGCAACGCCGTTTTTATTTTTTCATTCATTTTTTTAGTTGGACTAATTACAACGTTTTTGTCGAAAGAATAATTACCATCACTTGCATGGGGAAGCGAGTTACCTATGGTTGTTTTACAAAATCTGAAATCTGAAATCTAAAATCTAAAATCTGAAATCGTAAATCGAATGGCACATATAGATGTACCCGAAGGTGTTCCGGGAATAAGAAGTTTGGCAATGTTTCGGCCTGAGACAGGTAAGCCTTTGTACGAACTGGCGCAGGTTTTATTAAGAGGGGAATCACCATTAAGCGAAGCAGAAAGAGAGTTGATTGCCGCTTATGTTTCAAAAAGAAATGATACCCTGTTCTGTATGATGAGCCATGCCGCTGCATCACGTGAATTATACGGCGACGATAAAAATATTGTGGATGAGGTTTTGAAGGATATGCATCATTCACCGGTCAGCGACAAAATGAAAGCGCTTTTAAATATTGCCGGCAAAGTGCAGGTGCTGGGTAAAGAGGTTTACGAAGAAGATATTGAAGCTGCAAGAAAGCATGGTGCTGATGACCGGGAAATTCACGACACGGTTTTAATTGCAGCGAGTTTCTGTATGTTCAATCGTTATGTTGATGGGCTTGCAAGTTTTACTCCAACTGAGCCGCAAGTATATGATGAAATGGGCAAACGAATGGCAAAAGGCTATGTAATGCCACAACAGGATACTTAAAACATCACAGGTTTTATTATTAATTATCCTGCACGCAAACGCAGGAGTTAAACCGATTACCATGAAACCAAAAAAAATTTTATTCAACATATTACCAGCCGTGATATTCATCTTATATAATTCATGCAACGACTTAAATCATTCAAACCGGCAAATGATCACATTGCTTGCATCAATTGCTGAAACTGAGAACAACGCAGCAAATGGTTTTGCTCCCGGGGCGCAGTTGACGCATCTTGATTCTCTTCTTAGTACTTCAAACGATGAAATGCAAACCGCAGAAGCTTTATATACTAAGGCCTGTGTATTTCTTCAGTTGGGTGATGAGGAGTCGTCAGAAGTAATATTGAAAAAGTTATTAAGCAATAAAATGCTCATCCGCAGTTCCGGTTCAGACATAATTAAAAAAGCACTTGCTCTTACTTATTTACGTATTGGCGAAAAAACAAACTGTATATATAATCATGGTGTGGAATCATGCATTTTCCCTATCCAAGGCAAGGGCGTTCATCATGATAAATCAGGTTCTGCAAAAGCTATTGAAATTTACGAGTCGTTGCTAAAGCTTCAGCCAAACGATCTTGAATCAAGATGGCTGCTCAATATCGCTTATATGACCATGGGCAAATACCCGCAGGGCGTGCCTGGTGCATATATAATAAAGGGCCTCGACAGCGATACCTCCCATCTTGTAAAACCCTTTATTGATGCAGCAGTAAATACGGGTTTAAATACAAAGAACATGGCCGGCGGCAGCATAATAGAAGATTTTAATAACGACGGGTATCTTGATATTGTTACGTCGGGTTGGGATTTAACCAGTCACATGCATTATTGCTGCAACAACGGCAACGGAAGTTTCAGGGATGTATCAGATTTATCAGGATTGCGGGACTTTACCGGCGGATTAAACATTATGCAAACCGATTATAACAATGATGGGCTAAAAGACCTATTTGTTTTACGCGGCGCATGGAAAGGCAGTTTTGGCCGTGAACCGAATTCATTGTTGCGTAATAATGGAGACGGCACTTTTACAGATGTAACAAAACAAAGCAGGCTGCTTTCTTTTCATCCCACGCAAACCGCAACATGGAATGATTTTAATAACGACGGCTGGCTTGATGTTTTTATAGGCAATGAATCTTCCAGCGTAAATGATGGCAATACATGCGAACTCTACCTCAACAACAAAAACGGCACTTTTACCAATATTGCCGCTGAAAGCAATACCAATATAAATGCTTTTGTAAAAGGAGTTACCTCGGGGGATTATGATAACGACGGGTGGCCCGATATTTTTGTCTCTACATTGAACAATAAAAAAGTATTGCTTAAAAACGAAGGGATAAAGAACGGTATTGTTCATTTTGAAGATGTTACGACGCAGGCCGGCTTAGATAGCTGCAATACCAAAACTTTTTCTACCTGGTTTTGGGATTATGATAACGACGGCTGGCTCGACCTGTTTGTGAGCAATTATGATTTTTATGCTACGTTAGCTTGGTATGCAGCCGCTGAAGCCTTACACCTGAAAACAGGCAATGCCGCCAAACAATATCTCTTTCATAATAATCACGATGGCACTTTTACCGATATAACCGCCAAAGCCGGGCTAAACAGGATCGCTTTTGCCATGGGCGCCAATTTCGGGGATATTGATAATGATGGCTACCCTGATATTTACATGGGTACAGGCAATCCGAATTACCAATCGCTCGTGCCCAATAAAATGTTTAAGAACGAAGGCGGAAAACATTTTGCAGATGTAACTGCTGCGGCGCGGGTGGGCAATTTGCAGAAAGGGCATGGCGTTTCGTTTGCCGACCTCGATAATGACGGCGACGAGGATATTTATATTGAAATGGGTGGCGCTTACCGCGGCGATGCCTATCAGAACTCGCTTTATATAAATCCCGGCCAGAATAATAATCGCTGGATCAACATTTCTCTTGAAGGCGTTACCTGCAACAGGGCGGCCATTGGTGCAAGAATTAAGGTTACGTTCAAAGAGAACGGCATGGAAAGATCGGTATACCACGATGTGAATTCCGGTGGCAGTTTCGGCGCCAACCCGTTAATGCAGCATATCGGCATTGGACAGGCCACATCTGTTGATAGTATTGAAATAAAATGGCCGCTCAGCAATATGGTACAGGTGTTTAAACAGGTAAAACCTGGTATCAATATTCATATAAAAGAGGGAGTTAATTCTTATACAACCAAAAGCCTTGCAAAATGTGATTTTCTTTCAGAAGAGGCCGGCTTAATAAGTTGTGGTGTACCATTAAAATTTTAGAATTCAAAATAATATCTATGGCATTTATCAATCTTGAAAACGACCTGCCCGGTATTCGCGGGCCAATGGTATATAGTCCTGAAACAGGCAATGCTTTAAATGAGCTTGCAGAAATTTTATTACACGATGATAACAATACTTTATCACGCGGCGACCGTGAAATGATCGGCGCTTATGTATCATCATTGAACGATTGCTTTTATTGCCAGAATGTGCATGGCGCCCTGGCGCAGCACTATTATGCATGCGATATGCAGTTGATTGATGATATCAAAAAGAATCATTTGTCAACATCTATCTCTCCAAAATTAAAAGCGCTTCTTTCCATTGCTGGCAGCGTACAGAAAGGCGGCAAATATGTTACATCGGAACAGATTGAAGAGGCGAAAAATCTTGGAGCAACAGATAAAGAAATACATGATACCGTTTTGATCGCTGCTGCATTCTGTATGTTTAACCGTTATGTTGACGGATTAAATACATGGGCGCCGAAAGACAGGCAGGTATATGTTGATCGTGCTCCAATGCGTGCCAAAGAAGGCTACGCCAATGTTGATATGAATAAATAATATTCACGGGCTGACAACCTTTCAAAAGGTAATCAACCCTATAAAAACTACTTCTATGAAAATAAAAACCGAACCAATTGGAAGTGTACCTCGCCCCAAATATTTGGTGGATGCACTACAGGCATTCGCGCAACAACAAATCGCGGAAAGCGAATTATCACAACTATCAGACAAAGCATTAAAAGAAACCATCCAACGTTTTGAAGAAACAGGTTCGCCGGTTATTACTGACGGCGAGCAAACAAAACCAAGTTTCGCAACCTATCCTGTAAGCGGCATAAAAGATCTTTCGCCAAATGGTGTTGTCATTCCTTTTGCAGACGGCCACACGAGGCAATTGCCAACAATAACATCCGGCCCGTTTCATTATACAAGTTATGCAGATGCTTATTTGAAGAAAGCAAAACAATTAACAACATTGCCGGTAAAGCAGGCGGTGATCGCCGTGTCTGCTATCAGTTTGTTATATCCGCAGGAAGGAATTAAGGATTATTCGCATCAGCAATTTATCAATGACCTGCTGAATGAAGCAGAATCTGATATAAGAAGATGTTTGAACGCCGGCGCTTACAATGTGCAGATCGATTTTACAGAGGGAAGGCTTGCATTGAAACTTGATCCATCAAAGGGGTTATTGAAATCATTTATTGATCTGAATAACCAAGTGCTTTCCAGGTTTACTGAAGAAGAAAGAAAAAGAATTGGTGTGCATTCTTGTCCCGGAGGCGATCATGATTCAACACATAGCGCGGATGTCAGTTATGCTGACCTGCTCCCCTTACTGTTTGAATTGAACGCGGGGAATTTTTACCTGGAATATGCGGGTGAAAAAAATAAAAAGGATGTCTTACAATCGATAAAAGAAAATCTGCGTCCTGATCAAACCGTATTTATTGGTGTAACAGATGTATTGAATTCTCGTGTGGAAACACCGGGAGAAATACGCGATACCATTTTAGAGGCTGCAGAAAAAATTCCATTACAACAACTTGGCACAACAGATGACTGTGGGTTTTCTCCATTTGCTGATGATCTTTCCACCTCGAGAGATATGGCATTTTCAAAAATCAAAGCCCGTATTGAAGGAACAAAACTGGCAGAAGAAAAGTTATAAAATGATAGCAAAGTTTGATACGTCATGTCTATCCCGCAAGGCGGGAGAGACATCTTTAAAAATGGAAAAGAAAAAAAATCATGAAAACTTTCTTAACGTCGAGGTGACGGCCAACTTCAAAAAAATTCATATCAATATCACGCTATGACCAGGTATAAAAAAAGCAGTCTTTTAATTGTAATCATCATAAGCGCTTTACATGTTTGCGGCCAAAAGTTCAACGTGAGTTTTGCTTCCGCAGCATCCAATGAAAGTTTTTCCGGCAAGGTGATTTTGTATTTATCAAAAGATTCTAAATCACCCAAAGATGAAATGGTAGGCGTTGAAAGATTTCCTTGCTTTTCAATCACGGTAAATAATATAAAGGCGGGTGAGAAAATTGTATTTGATGACAAAGCAGTTTCTTACCCGGTTAAACTGTCTGATATAGAAAGGGGCGAATACAATGCACAGGTTGTGTGGGATAAAAATGAAGGCGGCCGTTCAATTGCTAATAGTCCCGGCAATATATATAATGATGCGATAACTGTTCAGTTAACAAAGAACACAAATGCCTTTTTCAGTATCAATTGTAGTAATGTAGTTAAGGAAAAAAACTTTGTTGAAACACAGTTTGTAAAAGCGCTCAAAGTGCCTTCAGCATTGCTTAGTGCATCATACAAACGGGCAACAACTATCGATGCAGCCATCTTGTTGCCAAAAGAATATTATGATCAGCCTGAACGAAAGTTTCCCGTACTATATTTGATTTCCGGTTATGGCGGCGATTATCATAATTATTCCGGGAAAAATGATCCTTCTTTACCAATTGATACCACGCCATGCATAAGAGTTTATCTCGATGGTAATTGTTCACTTGGCCATTGCGTTTACGCTAACAGTGACAATAACGGGCCATGGGGTGATGCGCTCACACAGGAACTTATTCCGCAGGTCGAAAAAACGTATAGAACCAATAAAGCAAGATTGCTTACAGGACACAGCAGCGGCGGCTGGACGGTTTTATGGTTGCAAACACATTATCCCAAACTGTTTGATGCATGCTGGTCAAGCTCTCCTGACCCGGTTGACTTCAGAAGTTTTCAGCAGGTGAATTTGTATGAAGACAAAAATATTTTTTATGCAAACGACAGTTCATTAAGAGCTGCAGGCACGGTTGCCGGACGTTATCCGTGGATCACTCAAAAAAACATGTACGCAATGGAACATGTGATTTATCGCGGTGAACAGATGCATTCTTTTGATGCAGTGTTCAGCACAAAAAATGCCGACGGCACTCCAAGAAGATTGTGTAATGAATTAACCGGTGAAATTGATCCTGTAACAGTTGAGCATTGGAAGAATTATGACATTTCACTTTATTTAAAAACTAACTGGCAGCAACTTCAACCAGATCTTGAAGGAAAGATAAGAGTATCTGTAGGTGAACAGGATAACTTCCTCCTGAATTATGCTGTGCATTTATTGGAGGATGAAATGAAAAAAATAAATGCAGGTTTTGTGCTTGCTTATTATCCCGGTGATCATTTTACCGTATCAACGCCGGAATATAAAACAGCAGGCTATCAGTTTCTTGAACAGAAATATAATGAAATAAAAGATAAGTAGTGATATGTTAAGCAAAATATGACGTTTCAGTTTGTGAGTGGTGAGTTGTGAGTGATATACTTCTTATGTATGTGATTACTCACCATTCACGACTGATAACTCACGATTAACTTACAATAGTATCCAATTAAACAAATAAAATAAAACTATGCCGCACATAAATGTAGATCCAGACTTGCCGGGCATCAGATCATTAATGGCCTTTAGCCCCGAAACTGCAGAACCAATGAGCAAGCTTGCCAATTTATTGCTTAGAAATGACGAAGGATTAAGCAGGGCAGACAGCGAATTGATTGCAACTTATGTCTCTTATCTGAATGATTGTTTTTACTGCCAGCAGTCGCATGGCGCTATTGCTGCCTGCTATTTAAATGATAAAGCCCTGGTGGAACAGGTAAAGAAAAATTATCAGCATGCCGATATACCTGATAAGTTAAAAGCCCTGTTAACCATTGCCGGTAGCGTACAAAAAGGTGGAAAACACGTTACAAAAGAGCAAATTGAAAAAGCTAAGGAACTTGGTGCTACAGATAAAGATATTCACGATACAGTATTAATAGCAGCAGCTTTCTGTATGTTTAACCGGTATGTTGATGGGTTAGCTGCCAATACACCAACTGATCTTTTAACCTATGGATTAAGAGCGAAGCAGGTTGCTGAAAAAGGATACGGTAGCCATATTTATATTGAGAAACAACCGGTATAAAACCGGTTTATAAAAATTCACTTATTAAACTAGTTAAAAAATGAGAACACGACTGTTTATGACGGCGGCATTGTTATGTACAATGTTCCTCCCTCAGTTTTTGTATGCACAGAATAAAACTATTTCGGGTAAGATAACAGACGCAGGAGGTAACCCGATACCTGGTGTAACTATTACTGTTAACAACAGCAACCAGGGCACTATTGCTGACGCTTTAGGACAGTTTACGATATCTGCTCCTGAAAATGCAACGCTTACAATAAGTTCAACCGGTTATAGCACGCAAACTGTAAAAGCCGGCGAGGTATCCGGAGCACTGCAGATCAAAATGGAAGAAGATGTTGCCAAATTGGATGAAGTGGTGGTTACGGGTTTAACCACATCTATAAAAAGAAGAAATCTTGCGAATGATGTAGGAACCATATCCTCAAAAGAATTGAATGGGGTTGCACCGGCCCAAACATTTGATGCCGCTTTGAACGGAAAAATAGCCGGCGCTACTATCAATGCCAATAGCGGCGCGCCGGGTGGTGGCATCTCTGTAAAACTGCGGGGTGTTACTTCCGTATTTGGTAATACGCAACCGTTATACGTGGTGGATGGCATCTATATGGATAATACCGCTACTTCCGGAGGTTTAAACGCTGTAACGTCAGCTGCTGCAGGGGGTAATGCCTCGACCCAGGATAACCCTTCCAGCCGTATTGCAGACCTTAAAGCGGATGATATCGAAAACATCGAGATACTGAAAGGTGCATCAGCCGCCGCCATTTATGGTTCAAGAGCTGCAGCAGGTGTTATTATCATCACTACAAAAAAGGGTAGGGCCGGTAAAACCAATATAAGTTTTAGCCAGGATGTTGGTTTTATACAGGTAAGAAAATTATTGGGTGTTCGCCAGTTTACTGCAGAAACCGCGGCAAGCCTTGGCAACGATTCCGCCAGTAGTGCGGCGTTAAGGCAGCAGTTCCTCGATGCCCACGCGGCAGGCAAATTATACGATTATGAAAAAGAGGTTTACGATAATACAGGGTTTATACGCAACAGCGTCTTGAGCATTACGGGCGGTGGAGATAAAACGACCTTTTACTTTTCCGCAGCACAAAAAAAAGAAGATGGCCTTGTGGATGGCACAGGTTACAGGAATAGCAGCCTGCGCTTAAACATAGATCACAGGATTAACAATAATATTAAGCTGGGCGTTACTACCAGTTATATCAATTCTTCTTCTGACAGGGGTTTAACCGGTAACGATAATGCAGGCGTTACTTATAGCATTTCCCTTTCCTCAACACCTAATTTTGCGGAATTGCATCCTGATGAATTCGGCAACTATCCGAATAACCCGTTTGGTAATTCAAATGTGTTGCAAACGATCGCTTTAATGAAGAACAATGAAAGTGTAAACCGTTTTTCAACCGGGTTTAGTTTGGATGCAATCCTGCAGCATTCCGCCAAATCAACCACTAAATTTATAGGCAGGGGCGGTATTGATTTTTATAACCTCTATACAAACGCTTTATTCCCCAGGGAACTGCAGTCGCAATCTGTAAACAATGGAACGTCGATACAAGGCTCTACAAAAAATCTGAACACCAATTATGTGCTATCGCTTGTGAATACATTTATTCCAAATGATAATTTGAACTTAACTACTTCCGCAGGTTTCTCCCAGGAAACCGGGGATTATAATAACGTGCTTGATGTAGCCACACAATTAGCGCCAGGGCAAAGCAATGTTGACCAGGGCGGTTCTTTAACAGCCACCCAGGTAAGAAACAAGTTTGAGAACAATGGCATCTTTATACAGGAAGAAGCATTGATAAAGGATGGTATCACTTTAGCCGCCGGCGTACGTTTCGATAACTCTACCAATAACGGAGGCGAGGTCGGGAAATTCTATACTTATCCTAAAGCAAGTGTTGCCGTTAACCTCACCCGTTTAAATGTGATCAATGAAGACGGGCTCTTTAGCAACTTTAAAGTGCGTGCTGCGTATGGAGAATCAGCCAACTTCCCGGCAACAGGCAGTAAGTTCACCATTTTAGGTCCTTCCAATATTTTAGGCTTGCAGGGTTCTTTGGTGAACATACAGGCTGGGGAACCGGACATAAAAGCAGAGCGCCAGACAGAATTTGAAGGCGGCATTGACTTCAGTGTGCTGAATAATAAACTGAATTTTGAACTGACAGTTTATAACAAGAAGATATATGACTTTCTGTTGCTGCGTACCTTACCCTCTTCATCCGGTTTTACAACCAAATGGGTTAATGCCGGCGACTTGCGTAACCAGGGCGTTGAGTTTGGTTTAACCGCTCAGCCGGTTTCATCAAGAAATTTTACCTGGAATACTTCGGTTAATTACTGGTTTAACCGTTCTGAGGTAACCCGGCTTACTATACCGCCGGTGGTGCTGGGTTCATTCGGTACTTCGCTGGGTACATTCTATATTGAAGAGGGAAAGTCAGCCACACAAATTGTTGGTACCGATGCACCGGCTAAAGAAGGCCTGGTGGTGTTGGGTAATTCAGAACCAAAATTCCAGATGAACACTTTCAATGAACTTACCTACAAGGGTAAGCTAAGCCTTCGTTTTCTTTTACACTGGAAGCAGGGTGGCGATAATGTAAATCTTACCAACCTGTTGAATGACTTTGGTAGTACCAGTGCCGATTACGATAAGGATGCTGACGGTAATGGTGTACCTGACGGACCGCAAAGAATCGGGCAGTTTTTGGGCGGGAGTGCAAGAGGTTTTGTGCAGGATGCCGGCTACCTGCGTTTAAGGGAAATAGGGTTGTATTATACATTCAGCAGCTTAGGCAAGATCATTCATGATATTCGGATAGGCGGTGCATTGTACAATTTTCTCACCATCACTGACTATGCAGGTTATGATCCTGAAGTATCCAACTTCGGAACAGGGTTTTCATCAGGTGTTGATGTTGATCCTTATCCGGCATCAAAACGTGCTTCACTTAGCCTGACTATTAATTTTTAATGAATGAACCGATAAAAAAATAAACATGAAAAAAATCATCCATAATAATATAATTGCTTCCTTCTTGCTTGCAATAACCCTGTTTTCCTGCAAGAAAGAATACCAAAGCTTAAACGGTCCGGCTGTTGAAGATTATATAAAAAATGCAACGCCGGCACAGCTAAACAGCCTGGTTACAGGTTCTCTATCCGGGATGCGAAATAATGAGAATACTTACC
This sequence comes from Parafilimonas sp., assembly GCA_036274175.1. GTDB lineage: Bacteria > Bacteroidota > Bacteroidia > Chitinophagales > Chitinophagaceae > Parafilimonas. The sequence goes on along the minus strand of DASUGF010000040.1, from coordinate 161,571 downwards.
TTGACGATGTTGGTGTAATCGGTAGGGAGATCTACCGGTATTCCAATGCCGATCCAAGGTTTACCAGCGATTTGCTTGGTTATGGGATGACCACCCTGAATAACACAGGATTTTATATTACCAATCCCTGGTCATCCAGGTATCGCACGGTGAAAAATTGCAACGTACTATTAGAGGCAGCAACTAATTCAACGCTCATTACAGATAATGAAAGAAAAGGGTACCTGGGTTTTGCAAAAACTTTAAAGGCGTATGAGTTACTGCTCAATTTAAATCTTACTTATAGTAATGGCATTCGTGTAGATGTTGCGGATCCGAATAACCTCGGCCCCATACTTGGTTATGATGAATCTATTACAGCTATCGCTTCTTTGCTGGATGAAGCGAATGCCGACCTGGGTGGTGCAACCATTAATTTTCCGATGCCGGGTTTTGATGGCCTGGATGATGCGGCAGGGTTTGCAAAAGTGAACCGGGCGTTAGCAGCGAGAGTGGCAGTTTACCGGGAGCAATGGGCCGATGCGCTTACTAACCTTAGTCAGTCATTTTTTAGCCTCACCGGAAGTTTTAATACGGGCGCATTTGAAGTGTTCAGCACCAGCAGCGGTGATATTTTGAACCCGGTTTATGTAGGGCAGAATCAAAATGGCGAAGTGCGTTTGGCGGAACCACATTTCGCTACAGATATTTTGCCTGGTGATGACAGGATCAACAAAGCAACTTTACGGGATGCGCCGGCCTCAAAAGACGATCTTACCAGCGACAGGGATGTTTGGGTATATACGTCAAGCACTGCGCCGATCCCGATTATAAGAAATGAAGAATTGATCCTGATCTATGCTGAAGCAAAAATTCAGACAAACGCGCTGTCAGACGCGGTTACCGCACTGAACGTAATAAGAAAAGCTCATGGCCTCGCCAATTACAGCGGCGCTGTTACATATGATGATCTCATAAACGAGATGTTATACGAACGCAGGTATTCGCTTTATTTCGAAGGCCACCGCTGGATAGATATGAGACGCTATGACCGTCTTGACCAACTGCCAATTGCCAGAACGGAGCCTACAGATGGCGATAATGTGTGGACTGAATTTCCTTTGCCTTCCACAGAATAATAACATGGTGAATTGTGAGTGGTGAGTTGTCAGTGATGAGTGCCATTCTCCTTTTAAAAACTTTTATCAATGATGGGATACCCGGTCAGTGCCGGGTATGGCGATGAAAATGAAAACGGGACATCAACTGAATATCATACCCGGCACCTGCCTCGATCTTTCGGGGAAGTGTACTTACTCACCATTCACAACTCACTACTCACCAGTTTAAATTTTTTTATGAAAGGTTGGCTACTTACCATCGGTTTAATATTTCTTATTGCCATAGAGGTTTTGAGAGTTTATTTCATCATGCCTTTTCCCGGCAGCCAGCAGTCAAACACTATAAGCATTGCTTATTTTATTGACAGGAATATATGGTGGCTGCGGGTGATTGGTTTTATAATCGTTATCATACCATTGATCTACTTTTTGCGAAATGGAAGGATCTGGAAAAAGATTGTGTTGGTACTGGTTCTTTTATTTTATGGAGTGATAACGTATGCATTCAACTTTAAATTTCTTGCCGAAAAAATGTTTTACCAGCCGAAAGTGAAATCATTTGCAACGGCTCAAACCGACACCACAGCAAAATCAAAGCTGGTGATTGGCGTTCGTATCAACAATGAAGCAAAAGCCTATCCTATTGAGATCATCGGGTATCATCACCAGGTAAAAGATACCGTTGGCGGAGAATCACTGATAGTTACCTATTGCACCGTGTGCCGGTCAGGCCGCGTGTTCAGCCCTTTTGTTCATGGCAAAATGGAAACCTTCAGGCTGGTGGGCATGGATCATTTTAATGCCATGTTTGAAGATGCCACTACCAAAAGCTGGTGGCGGCAGGAAAATGGTGTTGCTATAACAGGGGCATTAAAAGGAACCCGGTTAAAAGAAATCCCATCGGAGCAAATGGCATTGCAGGAATGGCTGGCGTTGCATCCCAATAGCCTGGTGTTGCAGCCCGACAGTAATTTTAAGGTGAGGTATGACAGTCTTAAAGGTTTTGATGAAGGCACTATCTATGGCGGCCTTGAACACAGGGATACGTCTTCATGGAATAAAAAATCATGGGTTATTGGCGTAACACTAAATAATGTTTCCAAAGCGTATGACTGGAACGAACTGGCTGACAAAAAAATAATTGAAGACACAATAGCTAATGAATCTTTACTGCTGACATTGGCTGACGATAACAGGAGTTTTTATGTGCTCGACAGAAAAATAAATAACCAGCGTTTAAATTTTTATCTTGATTCAAATAAAATCTTAACCGATACCCAAACACATTCGCAATGGTTAGCCAATGGAACCTGCACTACAGGCACACTTAAAGACGCTCAACTGCAGAGAGTGCAATCTTACCAGGAGTTCTGGCATTCGTGGAAAGCATTTCATCCGCAAACGGAAGTGTATGGTAAATAATACATAACGTGTTGTGTTGTTTTGTGAATGATTTTGTAAAAGCCCGAAGGGCTGACATAATTGTAATTTAGATTAACCAACGGGATTTATAAACCTCGAAGAGGTGATATTAAAACTAAATAACATGGTTTAAGAAATTAATTTCCTGTCACCCATGCTGGGTTTTGCTGTTGAATAATGTATGATCCTATAATCATTTCACCCCTTCAGGATTAAAATCAACAAAACAACACGCTAATTTTTTCTTTCGGGTTTATATAAATCCGCAGCCTGCACTTTGAATAATTTATACTAAATTGTTTACATATAAAGATGATTGCAGCCCCATAAACAGTTGCTGTTGACAGAATAAAATATTTAAACAATGAAAACATTTAAAGCATTTATTGTAGCCGCAGGCCTGTTGCTTTTTTTACAGGTTTCCTGCAAGAAAGAAGACGGGTCGCCGGCCCCGAATGTTGACTGGTCTTTTTTACTGGAGGATAGCAAGGGGCTTTCCAACCAGTTGAGGATTTCCTCGGCCTATTGGGTTTTTGGCAATCCATACAACCTGCATGGCAATGAGGTAAACTATCATCTCACCGAAGCACATGGGCACCCGGACCACATTAGCGATATTGAAGCAACCGATGTAAAATGGATACTGGATGTAGAAACCTATCTACTTGATTATACCAATCACCAGCTATACACAGACATTGACCAGAGGATTGACCACCTGGCAAACCAGGTTGCCGGCAAAGAAAGCAATATCTCTATGTTTTATATAGCCGATGAACCTTACCTGAACGGCAAGCAGATTACCCGGGCCATGCTTGAAACAGCTATTGGAAAACTCAAAGCCAAAATCCCCAATATCCCCACCTATATAACCTTTGCCCACAATTATTTTTCTACGGAAGAAAATGATAAGGCAGGAACACAGCCCGGCAGCAACCGTGGCATACCCTCCAACCTGGATTATGTTTCGTTTGACTGGTATAGCAATGGAACAGACGGCAGCTCAAAAAGAAATATTGATGAATTAGTTATACCCACCCTCAAGAAACTAAAGGAAATGAATTCAACAATCCATATACTGCTTACTGCCGAAGCCTATAACGGTACACTTTCAGACGAGCAGCTGCCGGAGGCAATTTGCAGGTATTGGGATTTGGCCTGTACAGATGGCCAGGTTGTGGGCATAGACCATTTTACCTGGGCCGACAACCCTAATTTTCAGGGGCTTACATCCCTTCCAAAATCCCAGTCAATTGTAAAAGCCCTTTCGAAAGAAATCCGCCTGAAGCGGGCCGATGTGCCTACCGACAATAAAATACCCGTGTACGAATACCTGGATGCCCATGATAATGCAAATAACCGGTATGAATATCGTTACGACACCTGGTTTTGGCAGGGATGGACCAAAACAACATACCTGGTAAACGATGTTAAATTCTATATTCGTCCGGCAGGCGAAGCAAATTCAAAAAGCCTTTATTTATGTTATGTAGATAAAACTGATGAAGTAAACAGAGGCTATATGTTTATAGACCATCGCCTGTCAACCGAGCCGGAATTAAGCGGGGAGAAGTTGGCTAAAACCTCCAAACTGCTCGGCAGTATTTACACTACCCAGCAGCCGGGCACTTTGCCCCTGTACGAATTTATAAGCGAAACCAAAGGCAACGACCATGCCTACGCACTGAACCCGGAAGAATACAATGGCAAAAACGGGTACAAACTGTCAAATGGCATCCAACCCCTTGGCTATGTATATCCAAGCCGGTAGGCCCAGCCTGAAGACTGGAGCCTGCATCTTTTTTATCGGTGGGTATATGCATCCGGCCAGGCAATGTTACAGTGTAGCAATAAACAGATATAGGTTTATACTCTTTAACCAATAATTTAATTATCCAATATGAAAAGCCTGCTGTTTATATGTTGTGTTTTTACTGTCTCCGTAATTCATGGCCAGAATTTTAATCGCCAGGATAGCGGAAAGCGTTTACTCAATCCATGGGGTACCTGGGGAATCGGTAATATCAGCAACCAAAACACACTGGATGTATTTGAGGATTACAAGATCGGGGGATATCATTTATATTATCATTGGAGCGAATTGGAGCCGGTGAAAAATGATTTTAACTGGAAGCCTTTTGACGATAAATTAAAACTTATTGCCGGTAAGAATTTAAGCATAGGCATACAGGTAATGGTCGGCCAAAATTCGCCCGGATGGATCTATGAAAATGTGCCTAAGGTTGTTACAACAGATGGCAATGATCCCGGTCCTTATCCCTATTATTTTGACCCGAATTACCAGAAACGTTATTTTATCCTTTTAACTAAGGTCGCTAAACACCTGGCTAACCTTCCTTTCGAAATAAAAAAGCATCTCATATACTGGCAGATATGCGAGGGAAGTACCGGCGATGAGCAACCCTATAAAGGCACGCCGGTGGATACGGAATATGCGATCAATTATTATGACTGGCAGGATTACCGGCACCGGTGCTGGGATAGCGCCAACACATATGCGGGCAATACACGGTATTACAGGTTCCTGTTCAATACGGGTAACCTGGCACAGGATCTTCAGTATGTAAGAACAAAATATCCGGGGGATTTTCATAAAGAAGGCTTCCTGTCGCATCAATATTCTTTTGACGGGGAATTCCTGTATTATTCCCGGCAGGTAAGGGATATCAACGAAACATTTTTCAGGAACCGCAGCCGTGGCGAAGTGCAGGGCATGTTTAACTACCCCTGGTGGAAGGAGGCACCGGTTAAGCAGGCATTCACCCTCGCCTGTTCCGCGCTTTCAGGAGGCCTTGATATGTTCAATATTGGCACTGCCTATATTAACGCAACCATGGATACAAGGCCAACGGAATTTTTTAAGAAATATGCTGGATTAAGAAAAGCCGCAGATGCAAAAAGAGGTTTTATTGCTTTACGCGATGTGCCTGATTTTGCTGATAGTCTTCGTTTCCCGGAAGACGAATATGGTGCGGTTATAGACCCGGGAAGAAAAACCGAATATGATACCAAAGTAGCAATAATTAAAGCGGGCAAAAACGATTCTGCAAGCTATAAATATTGGAAGATAATGCAGTTAACGAAGCAATATCTCAATCCTTTACGCAGAGATTCGATTGTTAACGAATTCAAGCCGGCCGGCGCCATGTACACAGATGGGAATGACATGTACCATGACGATTTTGGTATCAATATGACAATAAACTTCGCACGGTTTGTAAGGCAGGTTTTCCCCAACAGCACTTCTTTCGGCGCCTGGCGGGTAGGCGATGACAGCAGCATGTATGGGCGTTATGCAAGGCTTTGCAGGCTGGATAAAAATAACCAGGGCGAAATGTTTTTCAGGTTGAAAGACAGCCTGGTGAGTGACAGTGCAAATGCAGATGTACAAATAACTATTGTTTATTATGATACCGGTAATGGCATGTGGTCAGTTAATGGAAGCGAAACCGGTTTTAAAGTTGCCAACACAAATACAAATGACTGGAAACAAAAGGTTGTAATATTTGATAAATTCAAAACAAGAAGGCTGTTAAACAAACTGGCTGATTTTAGTATCAGGTATGAGGGCGGAACAAATACCCCGTTTACGTTAATTGAAGTAGCTGTTAAAGATGTGCAGAAAATGAATACAGGTGTGATTGCGCAGATAAACCCCGCAGGCCTTAATTTAAAATTACCGGTTGCTTTTCCTGAAAATGAGCTTACTGTAAAATCACCTTAAAATCAATCACACAAAAATTAAACATATAGGCTGAGTAATTGTTGCATAATTACTTGTAACAGAATATTGTTTCACTGCATGTCCTAAATTCATTCAATAATTCCAACGCTTTTCCTTAATCTTGTTATCAAGCTGGCTCACCCCCGAAAAGTGTGAAGCATTGGCTGCAGGCTTTTGAATTACTCAAACTGTTTCGTTGTAACAAATTATTGAAGTATGCCCCGCAACCATATACTTGCAACAGCCTTCTTTTTAAGCTCAATATTTTTATGGCAACCCTTTATGTACGCCCAAAAGCCATCTTTCCCCATTGATGACTGGGTGAAAAAACTCAGTGATAAAACTGACGTCCGCAGCAGGGGGTATTTAGAGGTTGACTCTACGCTATACTCCTATTACTTGCATAATGCACAGGATTCTGTAACGGTTTTGAATGCGCTGGCAGCGCTGGAAAAAAAGGGGAATGCCCGCAATGATTTTTTCCGTATCAGGATGCGCCTGCTTCGGATGCCGTGGGTAACACCAGGTGGATATAAAGGGCTGCCCCGGGCAAAGCAATTAATGCAGGAGACTATTAATGAGTGTTATGCCTTGAATAATGATTTGCTCACTGCCATTGTAAGCTGGCAATATGGAAGCGCTATGAACGGGTATGGCGAACTGGGCCTCAGTGCTTTGTATAGTTTAAACGGTGCGGAATTATTTGAAAAGAATGGCATTGCCCTGCAAAAAGGGGAATACAATGCATTGGGCACTGTTTTATATAATACAAGGGAGTATGAAAAAAGCATTTATTACATGAGGCAGATGATGGCCCTGACCAATAAGGTACACACCACTTTGCCCGGTCAGGCCACCATTATAAGCACTTACAATACAATCGGCCTTTGCTACAGGAAAATGCTGCGCTACGATTCAGCTTTTATTTACTTTGATTCAGCCATGCAATACGCAGGCATTTTTAATAATAAGGCCTGGAAAGCCATTGTTTCAGGCAATAAGGCACAAATATATTTTACGCAGCAAAAATATGATACGGCAAAAGCGTTGTTTGAATATGATTATAAGGGAAGTGTTGCTTCCGGTGAAGTGGGCGATGCCGGCAATGCCTTGCTGTTCCTGGCAAAAATAAGCCTCGTAAAAGGCGAAAATGCCCAAGCCCTGCAACAACTAAGAACCGCGGTTAAAATGCTGGAGTTCCAGCCACCCGCCTATTACCTCCAGCATATTTATGAAACCAGCGCCGCTGTCTATCGGGCTTTGGGCAATAAAGACAGCGCCTTGTTATATACACAACTATTTACACACCTGCGCGATTCCCTCGAACAGGTTGCCCTTAACAGCCGCATGGAAGTTTCGGCCATTAAGCTGGAAAACATGAACAATTCTTTTAAAATACAAAACCTGCAAAACAAAATAGAAACAGAAGCCCTCAAGCGCAATTTTATCATCCTTGCTCTCCTGCTTATTTCAGCTATTGTTATTTTATATTTTAACCGTAAGCGCATACAGGCGCGGTTAAAAGAGCAGCTTGCTGCACAGCAAAAAGCGGCTATGGAGGCTGAAATGCAATCTGCCAGGGAGCAAATACAGTTATTTACCCAAACGCTTGTAGAAAAAACAAACCTGGTTGAAAAACTGGAAAGCCAGTTGCACAATAAAACAGCCACGCCCGAACACCAGCAACTGATGCACGAACTTACCCATAATGCCATACTAACCGAAACAGACTGGGATAAATTTAAAACCCTGTTTGAAAAAGCCTGCCCCGGTTTTTTTGCTAACCTGAAAAACACTATACCCGATATAACCACTGCCGAACAACGCATGGCCGCCTTTACCCGTTTGCAGCTTACTTCAAAACAAATTGCCGCTTTGCTTGGCATTTCTGCCAACAGCGTGGTAAAAACAAGGTCGCGGCTTCGCCAGCGCTTTGGGTTAAATACCGATGCTGAAGTGCTGGAGTTTATTGCAGGCATGTAACGCCGTTCCATTTTATTGGTTATCAGCAAAAAACCTGTCCTCTTTTTGTCATCCCGCTGTCACCCTTTTGTCACTTGCAAAATTTGCTTTGCCGGGTGTTGCCATCTTATCTTGTAGCTGCTTTATGCAAAGCACCATCAGAAAATCATACCTATAAAACCGGCTCATACATTTTATCATGCACTTCAAAAAGCCATACACCATGAAAAAAAAGTTTACACAGGCCATTCAAAGCAGCAGTTCTTTTATAAGAAGGCTAATGCGGCCAGCCATTATAATATTCATCCTGGCTGATACATTTACAGTATACGGGCAGGCGCCGATAAAGGAGTGGGACAAAACCTTTGGCAGCAGCGATGATGATAATTTCTCATGCGTTCGGCAAACGGCAGACGGGGGATATATTGTAGGCGGATATACTACCGCAGGAATAAGCGGGGATAAAACCCAGGCCTCGAGGGGAAGCTACGATTACTGGATAGTGAAAATTGATGCCAGCGGTAATAAGCAATGGGATAAAACCTTTGGGGGAAGCGCTGCGGATAATTTAAACACCCTGCAGCAAACGGCAGACGGCGGGTATATTTTAGGTGGGTATTCTGCCTCAAATATAAGCGGGGATAAAACCGAGTGGGGCTGGGGGGAATCGGATTACTGGATAGTGAAAATTGACGCCGATGGCAATAAGCAATGGGATAAAACCTTTGGCGGCTACACGCATGATTGGTTATTCTCCCTGCAGCAAACGGCCGACAGCGGGTATATTTTAGGCGGGCTTTCCGGCTCAGGAATAGGCGGGGATAAAACCCAGCCCAGCCAGGGAGACTTCGACTACTGGGTAGTGAAAATTGACGCCGGCGGTAATAAGCAATGGGATAAAACCTTTGGCAGCGGCGGTTATGATCAGTTATCCTTCCTGCAGCAAACCACAGACGGCGGGTATATTTTAGGCGGAACATCTGCTTCAGGAATAAGCGGGGATAAAACACAGGCCAGCCAGGGAGGCAATGATTACTGGATAGTGAAAATTGACGGCAACGGTAATAAGCAATGGGACAAAACCTTTGGCGGAAGCGATGATGACAATTTACTCTCCCTGCAGCAAACAGCAGACGGCGGGTATATCGCAGGCGGGCTTTGCTGGTCAGGAGCAGGCGGGGATAAAACCCAGGCCAGCAAGGGATACCTCGATTACTGGATAGTGAAAATTGACGGCAGCGGTAATAAGCAATGGGACAAAGACTTTGGCACCAGCGATGTGGACAGGTTACGTTCTATGCAGCAAACCACAGACGGCGGGTATATTTTAGGCGGGTTTTCTTCTTCAGGAATAAACGGGGATAAAACCGAGGCCAGCAAGGGGCAGTCTGATTACTGGATAGTAAAAATTGACGGCAGCGGTAATAAGCAATGGGACAAAGACTTTGGCGGCAAATTTTTGGATGAGTTCAACTTCCTGCGGCAAACAGCAGACGGCGGGTTTATTTTAGGCGGGAGGTCAACTTCAGGAATTAGTGGGGATAAAACCCAGAACAACCAGGGATATTACGATTACTGGGTAGTGAAACTATGTCAGAATCCCATTACTTATTACCGCGATGCAGATGGCGATGAGTTTGGCGATGCCAATACCGCAATACAGGCATGCTCACCGCCTCCGGGTTATGTAGCCAACAATACAGACTGTAATGATAACGATGCGGGTGTATATGCCCCCATCACTTATTACCGCGATGCAGATGGTGATGGGTTTGGCGACCCGGATAAACCAAAAACAGTATGTTCATCCAAACCGCCTGCAGGTTATGTAGCCCTCAGCAGTCCCAAAATATTATATGGCACCGCATCATCCGGCGGCAGCGATAATATCGGGGTTATTTGCAAATTAAACACGGCCACCAATATTGTAACACCGGTGTTCAGTTTTTCTGCTGCATCGTCCAATGGCTATTCCCCACAGGGAGGCCTGGTACAGGCAACTGACGGAAAATTATATGGAATGGCAGCCGGTGATGGCGGCAGTTACGGCTGGGGTGTTATTTTTTCTTATGACCCTGCTAAGGGTATCTATAAAAAACTGAAAGATTTTAATAATGCAAACGGGGGATACCCCGCTGGAAACCTTATACAGGCGTCTGACGGGAAATTATATGGCATGACCAGCCTGGGTGGAAGCAGCGGCGTTGGTGTTATTTTTTCTTATAACCCGGCTACGGCTGCTTATAACAAACTGAAAGATTTTAATCATACAAACGGCGCATACCCTTTTGGCGGCCTTATACAGGCATCCAACGGGAAATTATATGGACTGACTTCCGGCGGCGGAAGCAGTGGCAATGGTGTTATGTTTTCTTTTGACCCTGCCACTTCCACCTACACCAAACTGAAAGATTTTGATAATTATACAATTGGCAGCGCTCCCTATGGAAGCCTTGTACAGGCATCTGACGGGAAATTATATGGTATGACTTCCGGCGGATACTATGCCGGCGTTATTTTTTCTTATAACCCCGCTACGGCTGATTTTACCAAATTAATAGATTTTGATTATACAAATGGCAGCACTCCCTACGGCAATCTTATACAGGCATCTGACGGGAAATTATATGGAATGACTTACAGCGGCGGAGGCGATGATAATGGCGTTATTTTTTCTTTTGACCCTTCCACTTCCACCTATGCCAAACTGAAAGATTTTAATGAAACAAGTGGCAAGCACCCTTTCGGCAGCCTTATGCAGGCGCCTGACGGAAAATTATATGGTATGACTGCTGAAGGCGGAAGCAATGGCGGTGGTGTTAGCTTTTCTTACGACCCTGCCGCTTCCACCTTTACAAAACTGGCTGATTTTACCGGGGCCAATGGCGGCTACCCGGTTTATACTTACTTCACAGGCGTTGCCAGCAATGCAGATTGCAATGACAGCGACGCCTCCCTGCATGCGCCCGTTACTTATTACCATGATGCAGACGGGGATGGCTTTGGCAATCCTGTTGATAAAATAAGCGCATGCGCTTCCACCCCGCCCACCGGTTACGTAACCGACAGCACCGATTGCAACGACAGGAATGCGAGTGTACATTCGGGCAAATTGTCCCCCAAACCTTCTATCAGCGGCGACAGTGCGTTCTGCCCGGGAGCGACAGCACAACTTATTTCTTCGGCAGCCACCACTTATTTATGGAACACAGGCGCTACTACCAAAACCATAAAAACAACGGCTGCGGGCAGCTATACAGTTACCACCACCAAAGGGGCAAAATGCCAAAATACAAGCAAACCTTTTGTTGTTACAACACTGCCCTGTGCAAAGCCGGCAGCATTAACGGTTTCCAATATTACAGCCACCGGCGCTACGCTGAAATGGGGTTCTCCCAACTGTGCAGGCAAGTACAGGCTGCAGGTGAAAATAAAAAATGCTGCCGACTGGACAACCTATGATTCCGTACAGCAAAACAGCAAGGTATTAACCGGCCTTAAGCCGAATAAAACGTATATGTGGCAGGTACAGGCTATTTGCGGCGGTTCGCCGGCAGCGGTAAGCGATTTCAGCAAAGGCAAAAACTTTAAAACAAAGGCGGCGGCAGCATTGGTGGCGGCGGCACAAGCAGCTACACTGCCTGCTGGTTTTTCTGTCACGCCCAACCCGGCTTCCTCCATCGTGCATATAGCTTTTACGGGATACAGCGGTAAGGTAACTATACATATAACAGATATAAACGGGAAACAACTGGCGGAGAGGAAGGTGTACAAAGCAAATGCACCTGCACAGCAGGAAATAGACATCTCAAATATTGCCAACGGTGTTTACCTGGTAACGGTTACAGACGAACAGGGCAACAGGCAAACTGAAAAACTGGTGATAGCAAAGTAATATGGCAATGCAAAGAAGGAGCGGGCAACCGTTCCTTCTTTCATAAATAAAATGCAATCCTTATTATTTGCTGCTCTTCCATACAATGAAATCCAGGAAACACATGTTTAAAAAAAACCGGCTCATACTGTTCATTTTGCTCTTTACCCTGTTGTTGATCTTGGTGGTGATAATGGTTTTTAATAACCGCATAGAAAACATACGCAACAGCATGGTGCATCAAAACGAAACAAAGCAATAAGCACACATTATTCAAACCAAAAATAAAATCTATGAAAAAATGTTTACTGATTCTGCCGGCAGCAGCCGCTTTCCAGGGCAGATCCGTCCAAAGCTGGAGCCTTACCGGCAACAAGCGGTACTGCATCTGCACTTTATTGGCACTATAGACAACAAGACCCTTGCTTTCCGTACTAAAAATGTTGAACGCGGCCGTTTAATCCCGGGAGGCGCCCGGAGCTTTGGTACGGCTGCCAATTATACCATGATTGATGCCGGCAAACTTAGCTTTGGCGGCAAAGGCGCTTACCTGGTTGCTGATAATAAATATGTTTTTCAATCTGCCGGCAATGCCAAATATGGATTATTTTTTAATACAACGCTGCCGCGATACGAGTTTAGGAATGCTGCCGGCAAACCTGTGTTTTCAGTAAATAGCAATAATGGAAATGGTGTGTTTGCCGGCACTTTAAAAATAGGCGCATACACCCTGCCTTCAGCCGACGGCACAAACGGGCAGGTATTAACCACCAACGGCAGCGGGGCAGTAAGCTGGGCCAATGTTGCCGCAGGCAATACTTATACAGCAGGCGCAGGCATTGCAATAAGCGGCAACACCATTAGCAATACAGCGCCAAACATACCTGTTACGCTCACCGGTTCCGGTGCTGCTACGGTTACCGGCACTTACCCAAATTTTACGGTGGCTTCTACAGATAACGATGTGCAAACACTTTCACTCAACTTATGCCCTTGTCACTTTTTGTCACCTGCAGTCACCATTGTTCACCTCTGAAATTTGGCTTTGCGTGGCCGCCACAGCTAACTTGTCCTGGCGAAAAAAACCGGGTTATGTATGCTGAAGACAAATTGGACAATCGTGTTGGTCATCGTAATCGCTTTACTGTTTATCCTGGCCATCATCCTGTTTTTTAACCAAAGAATTGAAATGATAGAAATGCAGCAACTGGTGAACTGATCCTTATTAATACCCAACCAAATTCAAAAAAAATAAAACCGTAGTATATGAAACCAATTTACTTATCAAAAAAACTCCTACCCTGTATTTTTTGCCTGGTAAGCTTAAGTGCTTACAGTAAAATAATTTATATAAAGAGCACAGCCGCCGGCGCCAATAACGGCACCAGTTGGGCAAATGCCTTTAAAGGTTTCCAGGCAGGCATAGATGCTGCTGCTGTGGGCGATGTGGTATTTGTGGCGGCAGGCACGTACCAGCCTGCAAGCAGCCAAAGCTTTACAATGAAAGAAGGCGTAAAAATTTATGGCGGTTTTGCCGGCACCGAAACAGCACTGGAACAGAGAAACTGGAAAACCAATACAACCGTCTTAAAAGGCAACAACGCCAGCGTGGTATATAACCATTATACCGGGCTTACATCCGCAGCGGTGTTGGATGGCTTCACCATTACCGGTGGCAATACAAACTATGGTGATGGTGGCGGGATGCATAACTATTATACGTCGCCTACAATAAATAACTGTATTTTTTACAGTAACCATGCAAAGGACGGTGATGGTGGTGGAATGTATAACTACTATGCGTCTCCTACAATAAATAACTGCATTTTTTACAGCAACTATGCAGATTGGGATGGCGGAGGAATGTATAATATAAATAGTTCTCCCATAGTACAAAACTGTTTGTTTTATGGAAACTCAGCCGACTTATCCGGTGCTGAGATAACCAATGCTTCCGGCAATGGCAATTTTATAAATGTTACAGTGGTAAGCAATGTTGCTAATGCATTCGTTGCTAATGGCTATACTTCCTTGTATAACTCTATTGTGTGGGGCGCAATAGAGTTCAACTATTCTGCAAACAACTGTCTTATCAAAGGCAGCAGCAACACCGCCAACGGCAATCTTGATGCAACCGGCCTTACTGATGTTGCTATTTTTAATAACCCTGTTGGCAATGATTATACTTTAAAATCCGGCAGCCCCTGTATTGATAAAGGCAATAACAGCTATGTTACTGCATCTCCAGACCTCATCGGCAATTACCGCATCTTTAATGGGATTGTAGATATGGGAGCATACGAAAACAGTCTTGTGGCTCCGGATATAAATGGCATATTATACGTGAAAAGCACTGCTGTACCTGCCTATAGCGGCAATAGCTGGACCAGCGCCATCTCCTCACTAACTGATGCACTTAGCACTGCAAAAAACAATGCATCTGTAAAACAAATATGGGTGGCTGCAGGTACTTATCAGCCCCTATACAAGCAGAGTTTTGCTATGGTAAAAAATGTAAAGATATATGGCGGGTTTGCCGGTACTGAAACGGCACTGGAGCAAAGAAACTGGAAAACCAATACAACCATCTTAAAAGGCAACAACAACTGCGTAATATATAACTTTGTTAATGATCTTACACCCACCGATGTGCTCGACGGATTTACTATTACCGGCGGCAATGCGGAAGAAGGAGGCGGTATATATAACTTAGGAGCATCCCCAACAATAAATAACTGCATTTTTTACAATAACCATGCATTGAAGTACGGTGGTGCAATGTATAATTCTTTTTCTTATGCTGAAGTACAAAACACTTTGTTTTATGAAAACTCAAGCGACTACGAAGGCGCTGAGATACACCACAATGGAGGGAACACCTATCCTAATTTTAGAAATGTTACTATTATAAGCAATGCAGCAACTGCCGTCCGTGCTGATGCTGGTCATATTTTTTTGTATAATTCAATTGTGTGGGCACCAATATATGGAACTGGTTATTCCGCATCAAATTGCCTTATCAAAGGCAGCAGTAGTACCGCCAATTCCAATCTTGATGCAACCGGCCTTACCGATGCTGCTGTTTTTAATAATCCTGTTGGTAATGATTATACTTTAAAACCCGGCAGCCCCTCTATTAACAAGGGAAATAACAGTTATGTTTCCGGAACTACAGACCTTAATGGCAATAACCGCATCTTGCATGGCATTGTAGATATAGGCGCTTATGAATCCACAGCGTTGCCGGTTACCGCCACCCTGCAGGCAGATACGACCATTTGCCAACAAACATACACACTGGTAACTTTCATCGGCGCTGGTGGTGTAGCCCCCTATACTTTTGGCTACTCAGTTAATGGCGGGCTGGCACAAATAATCACCACGCAAACAGGTGATACAGTATCTATTGTGGTGCCTTCCGCAACAAGTAGTATTGTAACTTATACTTTAGTAAGTGTAAGCGACAATACAGATAATACAGCTATGGTTGACAGCACTATCTCCATCAGCATACAACCATTGCATACGTATTACCAGGATGCGGATGGTGATGGTTTTGGCGATACAGGAAACAGCATTGGTGATTGTGTAACCACTCCACCCCCGGGTTATGTAACAGATAATACGGATTGTAATGATGCGGATGCAGCCATTCACGCACCTGTAGTATTTTATAAGGACAATGATGGTGATGGCTTTGGTGATGCAGGTAATACAACCAGTGCATGTTCGCTTATTCCTCCTGCAGGCTATGTAGCAAACAACACCGATTGCGATGATACAAAACTATTGTATGCAGATAATGATAGTGATGGCTTTGGTGCAGGCCCATCCGTTGCCTGTGGCGTGGCCAATAGCACAGACAGCAACGATGCTGATAACACAAAATGGCAATCCGCCACACTGTACATTGATGCCGATGGTGATGGCTACGATGCAGGCACAGCAACCGTTTGCTACGGAGCGCCTGTTCCAACAGGTTATACTGTAACCACCAATGGCAGCGATTGCAATGACACCAATGCTGCAGTTAACCCCGGCGCCACCGAAATATGCGGCAATGGTATTGACGATAACTGTAATGGCAGTATAGATGAAGGTGCCATTACCTGGTACCAGGATAAAGACAAAGATGGCTATGGCAACCCGGCTGTATCAGTTGTTGCCTGTTCAAAACCAGCAGGCTATGTAAATAACAGCGGTGATTGTAATGATAAAAAATCCTGGATAAGCCCCGGCGCCACCGAAATATGCGGCAATGGTGTGGATGATAATTGTAACGGCCAGGTGGATGAAATTATCATCAGCAATCTCAGCACTACCAATATCACTGCTTACAGCGCCCGGTTGAGCTGGTCTTCTTCAGTCATACCGCTGCTCTTCCAGGTAGAATACAAGAGAACCACCAGCACAATATGGATACCTGTTGTTTTACCGGGCATAAGCAATTCCCTGCCTGTATTGCTATTGTCCTCCAATCAGAATTACCAGTGGCGTATTAAGGCGCTCTGCGGCAGCAAATGGACAGGTTATTCACCTGTGCAAACATTTAAAACTACATCTTACAGTTTTGCTTCGGGTGATGGAAAGGATTTGTTGCAGGCGAAAGAGATAAACTCAGTACCGGCAGGCATCAATATATTCCCCAACCCAACCAGCGGCAGGTTTACCATTGAACTCAACACAACAGGCAGTAAGGAAACTGCAGCGAGCATACAAATACTCAATGCCAATGGTAAAACAATGCATACAGAAAAAGGAAAGCTCCTGGCAGGAAAATTAAAACAGGCCATCACAATGCCGGCTGGTATGCCGCAGGGTTTATACCTCGTAAGGGTAGCTGTGAATGATAAGATCTATACGGCAAGGTTATTATACCAAAAATAAAAGTTGTAATCCTGCCACAAGCCTGGCAGCAATGCCGGGCTTGTGTTTATAGCATTCTGCTCATAGCTGATAGCGCATCGCTTTTCTTTTTGCTGATATTTGGGATATTGAGATATCGGCACGTTAAACCCCTGACTGTCATTCTGCTCACGCTCAAAGCTCACAGCTTTTACCATCTGATTTTCAACAACTTATACCCTTGTCACTTTTTGTCACCTGCGGTCACCATTGTTCACCCCGAAAATTTGGCTTTGCGTGGCCTTCACTAATAAATTACACAAGCAATCCGGTGCAAGCAGCAATTAATTTAATAACAGCAAAAAATACGGTATTTATATGAAAAGGAATATTTCAGTTATTCATGCGCAAACCTCCCCGCAAAAATTGATGGCTTACCAGCTTCGGTACCAGGTATTGAAAGATACAGGATATGATCTTGCACAAGTTTCTCAAAAAATGAACCTTGAGGAAGAGGAGGATAAAACGGCAAGAATATTAGTGGCCATGAATAACGATGTTCCTGTTGGAACCCTTACACTTGACTGGTGGAAACATACAGAAATACCGCCCGAAAAAATAGCAGGATTTCAATTTCAGACTTTTGAAAAAGCGTTTTCAAAGCACTCCGTTTTTTTAATTAGAAAAACCGTCGTTTTACCGGGCTACCGGGGCAGTGAAGCGTTTTGGAACCTGATTGTTGCTATATCTGCTTTTATATTAACCAAACCAGGCCCCCATTTCATTTTTTTAGATTGTGCACACGAGCTTTCTGCATTTTATCATAAACTTGGGTTTCGCAATTATGCACCTGCATTTGTTTATCCTGACGGCTCCATTTCGGAACCGATGTGTGCAGTAATGGAAGATATGGAATATTTCAGCAAAAACAGGAGTATGCTCCGTTACGTGGCATTTACTCATCAAATAAAACATGAACAAAACGTTGCAGACTTTTTTGAACGCTACTGGCCCGGCGATGCAGAACAGTTATCCAACAAATTATCCGGTGCCGGCAAAGCAAAAACCTTGATGGCGGTATAACAGGTTATTAATGAATAATTATCCCTCGATATATATTTTGCTTCACTGAATCTCCGTCCCAATACAATCAAACGGTTTTTACAACTATGCCTCATATAGCAGCCCTTATCCAATTATTTAATTTGAATAGCATAATATTGAAATTAATTTCATGTGAATAAAAATACTAATTTCCCCGGCCAAGCTAAACTCACATGAAATTAAGGTCCCGGTTACTTTTTTTATTTATTTGCTTTGCCCAATTAGCACATGCACAATTGCCAGGCAACCTCGATGCCGCTCAATGGGCAAAGGGTTTAAGCGATAAAAACGATAAGGAGGGGAAGACCCTTGCAAAACTGGATTCAACATTGAACTACGGGGACACCGGCTATGTATTTCATTTCCTTTCTGCATTAGAAAAACTTGGGAAAAAAAATAATGATTACTTCCAGGTACGATACCACCTGCTTAAGGCAAGGCAATTGAACAGGTTTTATGGCGGCGACATTTATTTGGGCAAAGGTTTATTTGATAGCGCCAGGGTGAGTGAGGTAAAAAGCCTTTTGGATATGGTGATGAAAAAGGCGTACAATTCAGAAGATGAGCATCTGATAGTTTCTGCAAACCACTATTGCGCAAGAACACATCCCGAAACAGCGTTTAGAATAATGTACGGCCTCAACTTTATTGTATTGTCGGAAAAATTATCACTCTATATTCCCGCTATAGAATACGATCTTTTGTCGGTGGAACTCTACGGAGTAAGAGAATACGATGATTGTATTAAATATGCACACAAAGCAATTTCAGGAAATAAGTCATCTGATTTCGAAGGCAGTAACAGGAGGGGATATAGCTTAAATACTATTGGCCTGGCCTACCAAAAACAAAAAATGTTCGATTCTGCGTTTAAATATTACCGGCAGGCCCTGGAAATATTTTCTACAATAAATAATCCTGTATGGATCGGGATTATTTCAGGGAATATGGGGCAGATACATTACGCATTGGGCAATTACGATACAGCGCGTTCCCTGTTTGCATTGGCTTATGAAACCAGCGTACCAGAACATCCCGCAGAGGGCGCAAATGCGCAGCAATGGTTATCAAGAACTGAGCTTGCTTTAAATAACACCAACAAGGCACTGCTTGAAGTAAAGCAGGCGCTGGGAACAATGGCATCAGGCAATGTTTTCGAACACGATTACCGTTCGTATGCAAGAAATATTTACTATACAGCCGCCCAGGTTTTTAAAAAACTGAAGGAATATGACAGCGCTTTTTACTATAATAACCTCTACATTACCCTAAATGATTCATTGGAACAAATAGTAGCTGCCAACAGCCTTTCTATTACCCGTGCCCGTGTAAACGATTTAAACAGCCAGCACCAGATACAGGCGCTAAACCGGGAAAAACTTGCAACAGAAACTACCCGTAACGTAACGGTTGCCGGGGTGGTAGTAGCTGCCGCAGTTGCCCTGTTGCTTGTAAACAGGAAAAGGGTAAAAATAAAACTGGAAAAAGAGAAAGCTGAACAGGAGAAACTGGTTTTGCAACAGGAGATGGCGTTAGCACAGCAACAATTAAAAAGGTTTACGGACAGCATTATTGAGAAATCGG
Source organism: Parafilimonas sp. (assembly GCA_036274175.1). Taxonomy (GTDB): domain Bacteria; phylum Bacteroidota; class Bacteroidia; order Chitinophagales; family Chitinophagaceae; genus Parafilimonas. The sequence continues at coordinate 141,935 of DASUGF010000040.1, read as the reverse complement.
CCCTGATAGAAAAACTGCAGCATCAACAGGAAGTAAATCCCAGCAATGAAGAACAGCAGAATATTGTGCAGGAATTAGTGCAGCAATCTATTTTTACCGATGCCGACTGGCTGCATTTTAAAACCATTTTTGAAAAAGCACATCCAGGTTTCTTTAACCGCCTGCGGGAGCAGGCAAACGATATAAGCCAGGCCGAAATGCGCATGGCCGCTCTTACTCGTATGCAGTTTACTACCCGCCACATGGCCGATATGCTGGGCGTTTCGCCCAACAGTGTAGTAAAGGCCAAACAACGCCTGCGCCAGCGCTTTAACCTGCCAACCAATTTTGAGGTGGAAGAGTTTATGAGGAAGTTGTAGGGCTGCAGGCTTCAGGCGTTGAACATTTATTATTGAAAAAGCATTGTATTCAATTTGAGACAACTCACGGTTGCCCTTTAACCCAACGCTTCATACAATATTTCAACAGGGTGTTTTGCTATAACCTTTGTGCCGTCTTTTATTTGGTGGCGGCAGCTTGTACCCGGCGCAGCAATAATGGTATCGCTTGTTTTATTGCGCACAGCGGGAAATAAAACCAGCTCGCCGATCTTCATAGAAATATCATAATGTTCTTTTTCATAACCAAAAGAACCGGCCATGCCGCAACAGCCTGAAGGGATGGTTTGCACCGTATAATTTTCAGGCAATGACAAGATTTTTACCGTTGGCGCAACAGATGATAATGCTTTTTGCTGACAATGCCCATGCAGTTTTATATTTCTTTGCCTTCGTTGGTCTTGTGAGGTAACGAATTCGATTGTATGAATAATAATTTTCATTTGTAAACCCCTTGTTGGTGACAAGACCAACAAGGGCGGGGCAACTAACCATGTTTTAGCAAACCGCCGTGTACGCAACCCGTACGCACGGTGGTGTGAGAGGACGGAAAATGAAAGCAGGAAGAAAACTTTCATTTTCCTCCTACTCGATTTTCATTATTGATCGTAACGGGCTTATCAATTTGTAGTTTTATTACATACAACACTTGCATGTATGGCTTGCGAAAACTAACTTATTCCTGCTGCCAAACCGGAAGGATGTATGCCGGGAAAATGGAACAACCTTTTCAGTACCAATAAGATTTCTGCCGGAAAAATTATATAAGGTCATTTAAATATATTCGGGAATAGAATGCCTACAGATATTAACTGGATACTGAAAAAAAACCGCAAAATTTTACCGCTCCTAAAAAATTAGTTTGTCTCCTAATTAATTAGTAGTAGTATTACAGGAAATAATTTATTATGGTAAAACTGGCCAAACGCGAAGAGCAAATCATGCAGGTTTTCTGGGAGCTTAATGAGGCATTTATTAAAGAAGTAATCCCGCATCTCCCTGATCCCAAACCCCACTACAATAGCGTAGCGACTATTGTAAAGATTCTCGAAGAAAAAGGATTTTTGGGACGCGAAGTATTCGGGAACCTCTATCAGTACCGTCCCCTTATCTCAAAAGAGGATTACCAGAAGCATGCAATGAAAGATATCGTTAAACAGTATTTCGGTAATTCCTACCCGCGCATGCTGGCATTTTTTGCAAAAGAGCAAAACCTGTCTGAGGAAGAATTGAATGAAATTTTTCAAATAATAAAATCCGGCAAGCCATGATACCATACATTATAAACGCGGGTTTGATCTTAACCGCCTGCATCGCTTTTTATAAGTTGCTGCTGCAGAAGGAAACCTTTTACCGGTTAAACCGTTTTGTGCTCCTGCTTTGCCTGGTTGTGGCCTTCGCACTGCCGTTATTACCGGTGCCGCAGCAATTGTCATTTAGAAAAACGGAAACGCCTGCAGTTACTACGTACATTCCTGTTGATCAAAAGCCAGGGAATAATACGGTTAATCCCGGCCAGGAAATACAATCGCCCGGGGTAGCACAAACACAAGCTCTTGTAGATAATAATGCAACTGTATTGTCCTGGCAGCGCCTGTTGCAGTGGGCAGCCTGGTTATATTGGTTTGGGGTTATCCTGTTTGCCCTGAACTTTCTTGTACAGGCTGCCGTATTGCTCTACCGCGCTTATACAAGCCCTGTAATAAAAGACGGGAGATTCCGTATCGTGGAAGTAACAGGAGACAAAGCCCCCTGTTCTTTTGCCAATAATATTTTTATCAATCCTGAAAAATACGATTGGGATACCTATAACCAGATACTGATGCATGAGAAGATCCATATTCAGCAGCGGCATAGTTTCGATATTCTTTTTGCTGAACTGGTGCTTGTCCTGCAATGGTTCAATCCTTTTGCCTGGCTGTACCGTAAAGAAATAGAAAACAATCTTGAATTTCTCACGGATGAACAATTGGTGCAAAAAGAAAAGGTAGAGAAAAAATCTTACCAGCTCAGTCTTTTAAAAGTATCAGCGCCACATTTCCCTTTAAGCCTTACCACAAATTACAATCAATCATTACTAAAAAAACGCATCGTTATGATGAACGCAAAAAGATCAAGCATACATACTACCTGGAAGTATTTCTTCCTGCTTCCTTTATTAATTGCAGCGGCGAGCCTGCTGAATGAACCGGTTGCCAAAGCGCAGAACAATAAGAATCCGGACAACACCAATAATAATCAGAATAATAAAATTCCGGTTAACACGAACAATAAAGCAAATCACAATGGTATAAGCACAGAAGGATATTGGTTTGCCACGATAAAAGGGGATAAGATCAATTTTCGTTTTGCCAACGATGAAGATGACCATAATTCCTATAACAACTCCGAATTTTTATTGAGCGATTTCCCCAATCTTCCGAAAGGCACGAACGGCGATTTTAAACTTACAAGAGATGCCGGCACCATGCAGTTTAATGGCAAATTTGAAGGCAACCAGGGCATGGGGCGTTATAAGTTTAGCGGTGATAAAACCTTTGGCACTACTGTATCAACAGTCGGCATAAATGATGTGGATGATGAAGACCTGATGACCTTTTTCTTTGTAAATGTGAGCAAAGATTATGTGCATATGCTGAAGGCCGAAGGCTACACCAGAATTGATAAAAACGACCTTATCGCTGTGGCAGCACTGAAAGTGGATAAGCCGTTCATCGAATCAATAAAGCAGAACGGTTATAAAGAGGTAAGCCTTGACCAGCTTACTTCATTCAAAGCGCTGGGTATAGACGGCGCCTATATCAAAGAGATAAAAGATGCGGGGTATAAGGATATTTCCACTGATCAACTGGTAAGCTTTAAAGCGCAGGGTATAGATAAAGATTATCTTACCAAACTTCCAAAAACAACATCCGGTGGCGGGGCTATGGCGGCAGATGATGTGGTAAGCCTTAAAGCCCTGAACGTGGATGAAGCCTTTGCCAATGGTTTCAAACCGCTGGGATACGACGATATTGACGCCAGCGATCTCGTTTCTATGAAGGCAGTTGGCGTTACCCCTGAGTACGTAAAGCAATTCCAGGCATTGGGCTATAAGGATATTTCAACGGATGACCTTGTTTCCATGAAGGCGCAGAACATAACGCCCGAATTTCTTAAAGGTTTTGAAGCGATTGGTTATAAAAGTATCCCCACCGACAAACTGATCTCCTTAAAGGCGCTTGACGTAAAACCGGAGTATATCAAATCTTTTAAAGACAATGGCTATACAGATATGTCTTTGGATGATGCGGTGTCTATGAAAGCGCAGAATATCACGCCGGCCTTTATAAAAGAGTTTGAAGCGATTGGTTATAAAAATATTGATTTGGATGATATAGTTGCTTTAAAAGCCGTAGGCGTAACACCAGCCTGGATAAAAGACATGAAGGCAAAAGGATTCAATTACGATAAACTGGATAAGTATATTACTTTAAAGAGTATTCAGTAAGAATAAGGGCTGTAAAATTTGACAGGATACCCGGGCTTGTGTTCGGGTATCTTTATTTAAACAAGCGCGGCAGCTTGCCGTTATTCAACCATCTGAATTGTTAAGGAGCAGATTCCTGCCTTTCCGAGGGATCGCATTTGCGTCAGGCTAACTATCTGAAATGTTGCTCCTGTCCCGTAGGGACGAAATATATTCAGGTATTTTGAAATATATCGTTCACATACCAATGCCAAATTTTTCAAAGGATGATTTTTATCCCAAAGCGATTCCTGTTATTTATTCGTCCAATTAATGCCTTCCTGTCCGGCATGCGGTTTTGGTTGTATTAATGTTACGTTCCGGTAGCTATCGGAAGGGCACAATATTGAAAGCTTATTCAGATTGAATTGAATTGGATACTTTATGTTTCTTAAGTTGACGCCTATGGAGGAAAGACGTTCGACCGGTTGATTATGTTCCTGTAATATTTTAATGTAACGGCAAAATACAACCATGAAGGAAGTACGGAGGATCTCTTATCCTGTTTCTCGTAACACCAAACGCAGATTTTACATTCACGCTGTTATTATTAATTGGGTAAATTAGCATTATAAATAGCTAACCATGAAAGCCGGACTACTTATTCTTGCTTGCTTTGTATTTATTCAGGTTGCCGTTAACGCTCAAATGAAGATTGGCGATAATCCCACAAACATCAATGGCGCTTCTTTATTGGAACTGGAATCTGCCAACAAAGGACTGGTGTTTCCAAGGGTTGCATTAGACAATGTTGCTTTGCCTGACCCTTTAACCCCGGGATTATTAACGGGTACCGTGGTGTATAACACCAAGGCCGGTATAATAGGCGGGAATGGCGTCGGCCTGTATATATGGAACGGGACTGTATGGATGTATCTAAGTACAGGGGGTTCTTCAACTGCATGGAGCCTGACGGGTAACAATCTTATTGACCCTGCCAACAGTTTTATCGGTACCACCAATGCCGCCGATTTTGTGGTAAAGACAAACAACATAGAGCGCTTCCGTATCCTGGGCGCTTCCGCAGGCCCCGCCGGGGCAGGCTGGGCAGGCCTGGGCATTGCTTTGCCACGGAGTGTGCTCGACGTAACAGGAGCTGCCGGGAATGCCAATGTTTTTACTATTCAAAATACCTCCAACACGGGTTACAGCAGTATGGATATAAGGGATGATGCCGGTAACCTGGTGGGTACTTTGGGTTATGTAAATACCGGGGTGGCCGGGCAGCTTTCCGGAAAGAATTATCTATCCATTTACAACAAAGATTTTGTTATTGCCTCCAACCCGAGCACCTATAATTTTTTTATACAGGGCAGCAATAATGGCTATGTTGGCATAAATACCGGAACGCCCCAGCAAAGATTGCATGTTAACGGTAACCTTCAGTTAGATGGTGCTTTTATGCCCGGCGGCAATGCGGGCACAGCAGGCCAGGTGTTAACCTCTACAGGCATCAACACGCCGCCTTCCTGGCAGGCACTATCCGGTTCAGCGTGGAGCCTGGCAGGTAATGCGGGCACAAATCCTTCAAATAATTTTTTGGGCACAACAGATGGCCAAAACCTGGTGTTCAGAACAAACAATGCAGAGCGCATGCGGATGCTCAGTACGGGTAATATTGGCATCGGAACCACAGCGCCGGGCAGCGCATTGGATATAAAAGGAGCTTTACGTTTAAGCGGCTCCACTTCAGGTTTTGTTGGCTTTCAGCCGGCAGCAGCAGCGGGTGGCACCACATATACTTTACCAACTGTTGACGGAACAAGCGGGCAGCAGTTAACCACCAACGGTTCAGGTGTGTTAAGCTGGACGAATCAGACAGGAACAACAACCAATAGTTTATCACTATCCGGTAATACACTTACTTCCACGGTAAATGGAATTGCTGCAAATTCAAATGCTGTAAGTGGGGTAAGCAATGCCTCAACAACCAATACATTGACTACCACTGTAAACGGTGTAACCGGAACTGGCGTAAATATTATCAATTCAAACGCATTATCGCTGAGCGGTTCCAATTTAACATCCATTGTGAACGGAGTAACTTCTGCAGCGGTAAATATATCACCTGCCATTACTTCGAACGCATGGTCACTTGCAGGCAACGGTGGCACAAGCGCGTCTGCTAATTTTATCGGCACAACTGATGCGGTTGATTTTATTGTAAAAACGGCCGGTGTTGAACGTATACATATATTGGGAGCCGTTAATGGTACCAGCCAGGCCGGGTGGGTGGGTATTGGAAGCACTCTTCCGAGAAGCCGGCTTGACGTTACAGGCGCTTTTACAAAAAAGAATGTTCTTACTCTCCAAAATACTTCCAATACAGGTTACAGCAGTGTTGATATGATGGATAATAGCGGCATTCTGTCAGGCACTTTTGGTTATGCAAATACGGGTACTTCAACTGAGAATCCCAATATAGCAGGCAGGAATTATTTTTTATTTTATGGCAAGGATTTTATTATGAGCACGAGCCTGTCGGGCAGTAATAGTAATCCTGATTTTTTTGTAGAAGGTGACAACGGAAACATTGGTATAGGTACCAATGCCCCCAGTCAAAAATTACATGTTTCGGGTAACATCCGGTTAGAGGGTGCGCTTATGCCCGGGAATGATGCAGGTACTACCGGGGAAGTATTAATATCTGCCGGTACCGGAACATCTCCGGTATGGCGAACACTGGTGGCATCAGATATTCCTTCCGGTTCCGGAAACTATATTCAAAATAGTACTTCGCCACAAGCTTCTTCAAATTTTAATATTAGTGGCAATGGAAGTATGGGCGGCAACTTAAACGTAACAGGTACATCGTTTCTAAGCAACGCGGTTACGACAAACAGTGGTATTACAAATAACGGTACTTTTAAAACAACCAACGGTTTAATAACCCTGGGCAATTCCAGCAACAATATCATATTTGGGAGATTCACTACTATAGGCGGCGTGTTTTATACCGCGGCCACTACGGGACAGATTGGTGCAACTGACGCGGGTACTGCCGGACAGGTACTAACCTCTAATGGTCCGGGTAATGCACCAACCTGGCAGGGCTCAGGTGGCGGTGGCAGTGGCTGGTTGTTAACTGGTAATACCGGCACCAATTCGGGTACAAATTATATCGGCACTACAGACCTGCAAGGGCTCACATTTAAAGTCAATAATACCCAGGCAGGCTTTTTAGGTGTTACCGGTGCCACCACCGGCGCCACTTCCTTTGGTTTGGGGGCCTCTGCAGTATACCAGTCAACGGCAATAGGTGCAGGCGCACAGGCTACCGGCGCTAATTCTTCGATGGCAATTGGTTACCAGGCAACTGCCAGTAAGCAAAATGCGGTAGCCGTTGGCACCTCATCGGTTGCAAATTTTGATGAGGCAATAGCGATAGGATTAAGAGCCAGTGCAGGCACATATAATGGAATAGCCATAGGAACAGATGCCGCAGTTTCCTCCCAGACAAAAAATATAGCAATAGGGTATAAAGCTATTGCCAGTGTTGATAATGGAATTGCCATTGGATCAGAGGCATCGGTTTCCTCCAATGCTATTGCTATGGCAATAGGCCCTAGTGCAATAGCTTCCGGTTATATTTCAGCTGCATTTGGTTACCAGTCCCAGGCGATAGCACAAAATACATTGGCTATGGGAAATGCAGCTATTGCTTCCGGTTACAGATCAATGGCTATCGGGAATGGAAATACAGCTTCTGCCGATAATGCTTTATCTGTAGGCACTCAATCCTCTGCAAAAGCCGCCGGGGCCACTGCTGTGGGAGTTTCTTCCACGGCCACAGGTATAAATTCTGAGGTTTTTGGAAATAATTCAACAGCCTCCGGCGAAAGCTCCATTGCAATTGGCAACGGGGCAAAAGCCACGCAAAAAAATGCTACCGCATTTGGTTCAGGCGCACAGGCAACTGCCGAGGGTGCAAACAGTTTCGGAATTTCAGCAATCGCCTCCGGAACCAATACAACTGCAATCGGCAATATTACAACTGCTTCCGGAGCCAATGCAGTAACTCTTGGTGATAATACGTTCGCTTTATCCGATAATACAATCGCAATAGGGAACGGGTCCCAGGCCACTTTTAGTAATGCTGTTGCCATAGGTTATACTGCCAAGGCTTTAGCGGTAAGCACAATAGCATTTGGCAACAGTGCGCAATCATCTATTGATAATTCTATTGCGTTTGGCTATTCGGCAAATGCCTCCGGCAGTAGTTCGCTTGCCATTGGAAACACTTCGGCGGCTTCGGCTACTAATTCAATGGCTATCGGCAACGGCGCCTCCGCCTCATCCAACATCGCCGTAGCAATTGGTAACAGTGCCGTGGCCAGTGCCGCAAATACTGTTGCTCTCGGATTCCAGAGCCAGGCCTCAAAAAACAGCGCGACAGCTATTGGAGACAGGTCATCGGCGGACGGAATAAATTCTATAGCCCTGGGTTACAGCGCAAAAACAACAGCCATTAATACTGTAGTGATTGGAAATTCTGTATCCGTTGCGCAATCCAATGCCTTTATTTTAGGCAATTCAACAAATAATGTGGGTATTGCCACCACAACACCTAACACCGGCGCCAGGCTGGATGTGGCCGGAACTTACAAGATGGGCGCTTCCGGAACGGTTTCCAAAAACACGGTAATGTTTGCTTCCGCGCTTGCAAGCACCGCTATTCCCGCAGGTACCGGGGGGAATATTGTATTAGGAGGGGTAGTTGCTTTTACTGCTTCTTCAACAGATATTACGGTAACCATTCCTTCCAACTCCAATTACCTTACTTCAACGCAGGCAGCCGTAAATGTGTCGCCATCCTTCGATTTGCCTGTTGGTGTATCCATTGCATCTGCAAGAATGATTTCCACATCACAGGTTAAAATAAGATTTGTGAATGCAACTACAACGGCTTATAATATTTCAGGCTCTTTATATATTTCTATAAATGAATTTTAGTTTATTTAAAAATGATCTTTTGGAACAGGATTTAAACTCATGATAGCAATTCCGCATAAAGCCGCCGTAAAGATTGCCTGTTCAAATCTGCAGGCTGACGGCAATTACAAATGACGATTTACTTATTTACCCCAATCACAGTAAAGGCATTGAAAAAGCTTAAGGTTTTACTTTCCGTCAGGGATGTAAGAACAGAACCGGCAAAATCAGGTGAATTCCCCCTTTTCTCTAAAAAAAATACAGAAGGAGAATTGTCCTTAGCATATTTAAGAGTGACTTTGACTTTAACTAAAATTATCCATATTTGCAAAATCAAACTTTAATTTTAAGCATTATTTTAATTAAATGGCGGAAGAAAATAAGAAAGAAGCAAAACCTGACGAAATTTTTGATAGAATTTTTTTAAGTCCGGCTATACCAGTTCCAACGATGGAGGAATTTCAGTCATTGACTTGGACTGCATATACTCCCACGAAAACACTATCTGTAACCATTTAAAAAATTTTTATCCATCAGTTGTTGAAGAACCAGTAATGTATTGGTTAATTGATTTGGATAATGTAAAATCGGTTTATAGCTCTGAAACTATTTATTTAGAGGAACAAGCCTCTAACACAGGTGATGATTGTCATAAAAATATTAAAGGCATTCCCAGTAAAAAGACAGACAAGTTTTTTGATAAATTTTTTGAAAAGACAGGCAAACATATTTGTAGGGAAGATGAAGATATTGTAATAGGGAAAACCAATTACACTTTGTAAATAACGAAGCAATATTTCAAAGAACTTTTGTTTAGGGGTGGGGTCAGCCTACGCACTAAGCCGACAAGCAGGTATTAAAGGCGCACAAAATCCTGACACAGAAAGCAAACCTTTGTACCAGCTTGCGGACTTGCAACGCTTCCAAAGACCCCTCGCTGCAAAAACAAAAAACTTCATCAAGGATAAATCCGCCTGCACCTTACATGGGTATTGGCAATATGGCAGCTGGACGTAGTAAGCAGCAGCAGTTGTTGTGCAGGCATTAATCTGCATATTCTGCTGACATTTCGCTGTTGTGCTTTTTGTTTTTATAATCATCTGTTGTATTTTTTCGGCTTTAGTTATCGGCTGCGTGTGTCACGAAAAACCTCATTCCAAAAGGTTTTGCAATTGTGTAAATGATGGCAGTAGGTCTGCCGCACACGCTTTACAGCAGGAGTGTGCAAACCGCCCAAAGGTGCAGTGTTCAAAAGGCATGGTATTGAGCGTTTGGGTAAAAAGGTTTCGCTTAAAACGAGATCAGGTAAGTGCAATGGGCTGAATGCGAATGAATCACTGAAGACGTGTCGAAAGATACTAAGTAGAAGACCAAACCGCGGGTTTTCAGCCGCCGGCGGGATAAAGCTGTAACGGGCAAGCTGTGTACTGGTTACAGGTCTTCCGGCATTGAGGTGACAGGAACATGGCATAGGCGTTTATACGAAACGTGAGAGGCTGACTAAAAACGAGCAAAACGACAAAAGTTACCAATTGTGTAAGTGGAGTATTACCACCGTTATTGGCGAATATATACATGCACCTTGTGGATAGAATAGTGAACAACACAAAGAGTATGTTCTATCAGGCAGGAATAAAGATAGTAAGGTACGCAGATGACTTTGTACTAATGGGAGCAAGGATAACAAAAGAAGTTATTTTGATGTGCCTGTGTGTTTTTTTATGAATTAGTTCAAACAGCTTCTTATCCTCATTTCAATTTTTATCTTTAACTATGTCGTCAAAATTTTTGATGGCCTGGTATTACAGGAACCTTTATCACAAAAACTTCTGAAACATTCACCAACAATCATGCATTCATCAAATAGGAGAACGAGAAGGGATTTTATAAAGACAGGCAGCCTCATCAGCGCAGCCACATTGCTTTCACGCAACACTGTTTTTTCACAAAGCAACCATGATTTTAAAAGCATGCGGCCGCCGCTGGCAGAAAGGAAATTCACCAGCGATGCCGTGGAAGCTGCTATCAAACAAATGAAAGATTATTTGCCGAACAAAGAGCTGGCCTGGATGTTTGAGAACTGTTTTCCTAATACACTTGATACAACGGTTTCTTTTGAGATGAATAACGGCGTGCCGGATACCTATGTGATCACCGGTGATATTGATGCCATGTGGCTTCGCGACAGCTCCGCGCAGGTTTGGCCTTATGTGCCGTTGGCTGCCAAAGACCCTAAACTGCAGCAATTGTTAGCCGGGGTAATCAACAGGCAGGTGAAGTGCATTTTGAAAGACCCTTATGCCAATGCATTTTATAAAGATGAAAACAAGATCAGTGAATGGAAGGATGACCTTACCGATATGAAACCCGGTATCCATGAACGGAAATGGGAAATAGACTCCCTTTGTTTCCCGGTAAGGCTGGCCTATAAATACTGGAAAGTAACAGGCGATACAAAATCCTTTGATACCAACTGGAAGGAATCTGTCCGTTTGACCGTAAAAACATTCCGTGAACAGCAAAGAAAGAACGGCAACGGCCCTTATACCTTTCAGCGTACAACCTCATGGGCTACCGATGGTGTTCCCTTAAGCGGTTATGGCTATCCCGTAAAACCGGTTGGGCTTATTTGTTCTATGTTCCGGCCAAGTGATGATGCAACCGTATTTCCTTTCCTGGTGCCGGGCAATTTTTTTGCGGTGGTGGCATTGCGACAGGCTGCAGTAATCTTAAATGAGGTGAATAAAGACATCGAAGCTGCAACAGCCTGCACTGATCTCGCAGCAGAGGTGTCGAAAGCATTAAAAGAACATGCTATAACAGAGCATCCGCAATTCGGAAAAGTGTATGCGTATGAAGTGAACGGCTTCGGCAGCTTTAATTTAATGGATGATGCCAACAATCCCGACCTGTTATCACTGCCGTACCTGGATGCAGTTGACCAAAATGATGCAGTGTACCAGCAAACAAGAAAACTCGTTTTGTCCTCTGAAAATCCATTCTTTTTTAAAGGCAAATTTGCAGAAGGCATTGGCGGCCCGCATGCCGGTATGGATATGATATGGCCGTTGGGCATCAGTATGCGTGCTTTGACCAGCGATGATGACCAGGAAATAATCACTGCAGTTAAAACACTGATCGCCACCCATGCAGGCACCGGTTTTATGCATGAAAGCTTTCATAAAGACGACCCCACAAAATTTACGAGGAAATGGTTTGCATGGGCCAATACCTTATTCGGGGAACTGGTATTACACCTGCATGAAAAGAAGCCCGGGTTGCTGAAACAGATTTAGCAGTCGGGGGATTCTCCTGTTAAGGAATTTGCCGGCAACAGCAGCAGGCTGCAATCATACACTAAATTATAGCCGGCTACGAATAGGCATCTTACGTTTCCAATAACAGGAGATTTCTCCCGCTTAAGCGGGACGGGAATGACGGGCATAATGGAGTTATGTTTTCACAATCATGAAGAAGGTTCCACTTCTGGAAATGACGGTCTTAATAGTACTGTGTTTTCACAATAGTGTTTTATGAATCCGTTGTCTGGAACAAGTTCGGAAAAGCGAAACAACAAACAGCACGTCATTCCGCCTGTCCGGATATTTCCGGGAGCAACGACCGGGCATCTGCTGTTTATAGTAAATCCCGTAGGGATGAAATATGGGTAATAAAAATAACAGAAGATGGTTAATAAAAGTCCCGCAGGGACGACATATTGGTAGTAGTAATAAAAATAATAGAGATAGTTAACCAAAAGTCCCGCAGGGACGACATATTGGTAGTAATAAAAATAATAGAGATAGTTAACCAAAAGTCCCGCAGGGACGACATATTGGTAGTAGTAAAAATAATAGAGATAGTTAACCAAAAGTCCCGTAGGGACGACATATAAATTCCGCGTATATAGCGAATAGTTATATGCAATATTTCCATAATCAGCAGATTCCCGCCTTCGCACACGGGCGTCAGGCTAAGAGTGTGCTAAAATGGAATGAAGGCTTTTTTACTGCGATTGGATTCCAGCCCCAGTAAGGGCCACATGTTTTTAGTGGAAAATGAATGGTGAATGGGCCAGCTCCATCGGAGCCGAAAGATTTTAATACATAGAGTTTTCCATTCTTGTGTTATTAAGATTAACCCACAACATTTCAAGGTGGTATTTATCGTTGCCGGGGCTATTTCCTTTGGTCTTTACATACTGTAACGTACACATATCCAGCTTCACATTTTTATCCAGCGTCTTATAAAAATTATATCCAATACCTTCTGTGCTTTCACCCTTTATCGTTATTTTCTTTTCAATTTTCCAGGATTTCAGTATTTGCTTATGCAGGACATCAAAATTGACCATCATATCGGGAAATTCATTTTGCAGGTAAATGGTTTCAATATACGCTTTGTACAGCTTGCCGTCTGCAAACTCAAATTTCACCGTATTATCCCTTCCCTTGAAACACACGGTGGAATCAATGCGGTAAGTTAAGGTTTGATGTAAAATGGAATCGCCGCCTGTACCTGCGTACGGTTTAAGTTTCTCCGTTACTTCCTCCAGTAATGTGATCTTGGAAAGTTGTTGCAGGGCAGCAACCCCGGAAGCCATATCCATACCCGGCTTTACCGAAAAAAGTTTCTCAAAAAGGCATAACTGTTTGGGTGGCGTTTCTTTGGTCGGCTTCTTTTTAGCCTGGGCCATAATGCAGCAGGGAAGTATTACAAAAAAAATGAGCACTACGGTAATTCTTTTCATGTATATAGCTTTAGTTTTAAAACAGATAATGTGTAAATATAACCTAATAAACGAGAGTTAAACATTGTATGAAAAATTTATAAGAGCATCATTCATTCCACGAGCTCATACCATATTTCAACCTCGTAGCCATCGGGGTCTTTAAAAAATACATAAGGTGAACCGGGCACAAATTCACCTTTCTCTATGATAGTGCCGCCTGCGGTGATAACCCTGCTTATCATTTCATCAATGTCAATTGCATTTTTAAGCCGGAAGCCAAAATGTGCGATCCCGCCTGAATCACCAATTGGCCTGTCTTTTCTTTCTTCAAAAACTATTATGTCATTGCAACCGGGCGTGGTGAGCTGTAAAAATCCTTTGTGATGATACATCACCTGCATATCAAAAAGAGCCTGGTAAAATTGTAAGGTTCGCTCAACATCATGAACAGCTATAGCCAGGTGTGTAAGCCCATATGTTGCCGGGTCTTTCATTTTGTTTCCGCTACAGGAGTAATAACGTTTTGCCCGTTAAACTTATTTTCCGGTAATTCTTTCCGTTTGTTTGATAGAAGCATTTAAAGCAAAAAATCCTTTTTTAGGTCCTCGATCTCTTTTTTAATTAAGTCTGATGCAATGTTCTGTTTGCGTTTCCGGTAAACAACTATTACCACGATCCTTACTTTATCGTGCCTGTTAAATTACAGGTATCATAATAACCATTGTAGTGCTATGTCAACCACATTATGTCGGATCGATATGTATCCGCAAACAGGTCACAAAGTGCACAAAGAGACACAAAGATCACAATGTAACATTCTCCCCTTCGTGTTCGTAGTAGTTCGCCGTGCTCTTAGTGACCTGCATCGAAAATATGACAATATTATCTTGACGTTACAGTAGTAAGCTTTGTTGCCGTTATACACAGGAAGTTTAATCAGGCATTTTTGTGCAAACAACGGCATAGCTATGATTTCCTAGAGTTAAATTCACTGTGTTAAATTTCTTACATTTTGTAATAAAATTTTTACAAAATGTAAAAAATGCACTACTTTTAGTTGAAATTTAAATTTATGTCAAACAAACTGTTATTACCTAACCGGTATAAAAAAATCGGGTGGTTCTTATTAATACCAGCCACTATCCTCGGGATTATCTTAATGACAACTCAATATGAAGGATTATCGCTTGAGGCCACAACCTTCGCGATATACAACGATGAAGTCCTTGGAAAAACGCAGTTTTTCAGCTTCATTCACACGAACATCACGAACACCGTTACAGGAATTCTTTTCATTACCGGTGGCCTGTTGGTTGGCTTCTCCAAAGAAAAAACAGAAGATGAGTTTATTGCAAATCTCCGCCAATCGTCGCTGCTTTGGTCGGTTTTTGTCAATTACGTTTTGCTGCTTGCCGCCTTTGCTTTTATCTACGGTACAGCATTTTTTAATGTGATGGTCTATAACATGTTCACTGTATTAATAATTTTTATTGCCAGGTTCAATTACATGTTGTACAGAAACTCCAAATTAGTTCCAAATGAAAAATACAATTAAGATAGAGCGTGCCATCAATAACCTTACCCAGGAAGAGCTTGCCAATAAGGTGTCGGTGAGCAGGCAAACGATTAATGCCATGGAAGCCAACAAATATGTGCCGTCAACAGTATTGGCATTGAAAATTGCTAAAGTTTTTAATAAACCTGTTGAACAAATATTTATTCTTGAGGAAACGGATTGAAGGTTGCATTAACAAAGGAAATTAGGTCAACCGCCATGCGGGTTTTTGCCGGGAATAACGCTCTGTTTATTATACAAGTCCTTTAAATAACCTGTTGTATTTTGTTGTTCTGATTTGTTTAGCTGCAACTGCAGTTTTAATGAAACTTCTTCTGAAGCTGCCTCAAACAATTCCGTCAATACAAACAGCGCCTTCCAATTGCTTTCTATCCCGGCATCAGCGTAGGTTTGTAATACTGCGGTGTAAAAGTCTTTAGACAGATGCCTGGACATAAATTTTCCTCCTTTGCCAATTGCAACTGAAAAATTACTTTCGACACCAATTTTCCATTCGATCATTTTCATGAACATCGGCCTCACCACTGTTTCAACCATTTCTTTGGCATAAGTTATTTGATTTCTCAACAGGCCTTTTGCAACATAGGTGCTAACCCACCAGAATTCATTACAGGTATCTGTAAATTCTTTTTGAGTTGGTTTTATGATGTGGTAATCCTCGTCGGAGGCCGGCGGAATTATTGGAAATAGATTGTCTTTGTCAAGCCATATAATTGTCTGGCTGTCGGATTTGAAATCAGTTTCAAAGTACTCAATGGGGAAAAGCGTGAGGTCGATACGGTTCCCGTCTGTGAAAAGCATTAAATAAGAAAATGCCACGGTTTTAACTTCGTTTCCAAAACACATTTCATTGGGTAGCTGCCAGATCAGTTTCTCACCAAAAATATTTGTCCAGCTATGATCGCTGACAAAACTTTCCAGGTGAGACACTATAAAAACTATATCAAAATCGCTGAGATCATCCGCTTGTACTGTTGGATTTGCACGCGAGCCGTTTAATAAAACAGCTCTTATCTTCTCATCGCTAACAGCCAGCCGTATTATAAGATCTTTTATTTCCGTTTCATCCCTCATGGTTTGCAGCCGCCGGCTTAAAAAAATTTATTCAAAAAATTACTGGTGTGGAGATTCTGGAATTTTGGGATCTAATGTCATGTCAACATAAAATTGTCGTGTCTCCTACAGGTGCACAAAGACACATTTTTGTCGCACAGAGCTAACGGAGCACCCAAAGCTTTCCCTGTTATCTCTGCGTTCTCAGTGCGAATATTCCCTGCGTCATAATTTAGTTGACACCACACCAAAGATTTCCAATTAAAACACCAATTGTGTTTGGAAGCCGGTCTCAAAATCCGAAATAGTATGCTTAATTAATGTCAGGCAGTTTCCAATTCACCCAGGTACCGTTCTGCATCCAATGCTGCCATGCAACCACTTCCTGCCGCCGTAACAGCCTGGCGGTAAATTTTATCCTGCACATCGCCTGCCGCAAATACACCTGCAATATTTGTTTTGCTTGTTCCAGGAATGGTTTTGATATATCCCGCTTCATCCATGTCAACCCAGTTTTTGAAAATAATACTATTGGGATCATGGCCGATTGCCACAAAGAATGCGCTCACCGGTATGGTTTGCTCTTCGTTGGTTTTATTATTTTTTATCTTAACGCCTTCTACTCTATGTTCGCCCAGCACTTCCAATGTTTCCGTGTTCCAGTACACTTTTATGTTGGGTGTATTCTTTACGCGGTCCTGCATGATCTTACTGGCGCGCATGCCATGCTCATCCTTGCGCACCAGCATGTGCACAGTGGAAACCAATTTTGAAAGGTATAAAGCTTCTTCACAGGCGGTGTCTCCTGCGCCCACAATGGCCACTTCTTTATTGCGGAAGAAGAAACCGTCGCACACCGCACACGCGCTTACACCATAACCATTCAAACGCTGTTCGCTTTCGAGATTGAGCCATTTGGCTGATGCGCCGGTAGCAATGATTACTGCATCCGCTTCAATTAATTTTTCATCATCTATCCAAACTTTATGAACGGGGCCGGTAAGGTCAACTTTTGTGGCGAGGCCATACCGGATATCAGCCCCCATGCGTTTTGCCTGTTTTTCAAAATCGATCATCATTTCGGGGCCTTGCACCCCCTCGGCATAACCGGGATAATTCTCCACTTCTGTGGTGATGGTCAATTGCCCGCCGGGTTGAATGCCCTGGTATAAAACGGGTTTTATGTTGGCCCTTGCTGCATAAATAGCTGCGGTATATCCTGCCGGGCCTGAGCCTATGATCAAACAATGAACTTTCTCTGTTTCTTTATTCTGCATGTTGAACTTTTATTTAAAGGCTGAAATTATGCTGCTCCCGCCTTGGCGGGACAAATTACTAAAGCCGGCAAATTTACTAAACACGGCTATAAAAATCACTTAGGTATATTAATGGGCTTATACTGGGCAGCGTAACCACAAAAAACGCCGAGTGCGTCATTGCTGATATTGCTGATCACTTTTACCGGCGAAGAAAAAGGATTGCCGTTGCTTTGAAAAGCGTACTCCCAGGTGCGCCAGAAATCAAATGTAGCCTTATCGATGTTGCAGAATTTAAAGACAATGCTGTCTCCCCGGTGAAAAAATCCATAATCGTCACTGCTTAATTTGATAGTGTCATTTTTGTTATAGCCCGGCGGGATTTGAAATGTATAGGTAGTGCCATCCGTGATCTGGTCATCAAAAGCCGAAGTGTAACCGGGATAAAAAGGCTGGCTATTGATGCTTGTAAAATAACGAACGTAATCGCCAAGACCGGGCGGGTCGACAAATAAACCGTACAGCACACAGCGGGAAGTATCGGGATTATCAGGCGCTTTTATCCACCATAAAGAATCGCATGTTTTGCGTAAGGAGGGAATGGTTGTGGTGGAAGTATATACGGAATTATCCGGCAATGTGATGTTTAGATTATAGGTTGTATTGAACTTACCGGTTATCACTTGCGGAGGATTGGTGAAATCAACTGTATAGTAATAAAGGCTGTAGCCGGTTGAATCTGTATAACTATTTTCTATAAGCTGCACTGTTTTGCTGCCATCGCTTATGGTGACTATGGCATCATGCACAAACGATGCGGAAAGCTCTTCGGGTGTTATGGTGCTGAAGTAATTCAATGACCTGGAAAGCACCACCAGCGGCGAACCATTGTTTTCTATACTGGCATCCACCACGAGCTTAGGCGGCTGATCGTTCACCTTAAGATCAATGGTGCGTTCACAGGAGCCTGCCACGACGAGCAGGATGAAATAAAATAAAGTTTTAGCTTTCATTATCAAAGCAAAATTATTTGTGGGTGTTGACAAGCCTGCGAAAAGAATGATAAAATTATACCCCCATCCCCTAAAGGGGTATATATAAGTGACTTTAAAGACATTGCAGTCAGCCAGGAGAAAATAAAACTTCCTTTCCTCCTCCTTTGTGCCTGTTGCGATTTTTAGTGGTCTTTGTGACCCAACCCGCGATCACTAAAAACTTATCACGGCCAATACCGGAAAATGATCTGAAGAAAACCTCCCGTTCCAGCTTTCAGAAATACTTGCATGTTTAAGCACGGTAAGCCGGCCTTTTATAAAAATGTGGTCTATTGCCTTGTTGCTTACTTCCTTTGCCTGGAAAGCATTGAATGTTCCATCAGGGCCATAATGCGGCATTTGCGATATTTCCTTTGTTTCAATGAGATGATCAGGATTGTTTTTATCAACAATTATTTTTATCGGTTCATCATCAGCGGCAGCATTAAAATCTCCTGTTACGATTACAGGTAAATCTCCTGCGATTTCTTTTGCCTTTTTCAATAGAAGCTTTGCACTTTCTGCTCTTGCTACCTGTCCCATATGATCAAAATGGGTGTTGAACGCATAGAATTTTTTGTGGCTGGCCTTGTCTTCAAAAAAACACCAGGTGACTATTCTCGGAAGGGCGGCATCCCATCCTTTGGAGCCTGCTGCATCAGGTGTTTGGGACAACCAGAACGTTGCATCTTTTAAACATTTCAATCTTGTTGTATCATAAAATATCGCGCTGAATTCGCCTTTTGTTTTTCCGTCTTCCCTGCCCACACCAGCATATTTATACTTTGGCAAGCGCTCCTTCAGGTCGGTCATTTGATCGTATAATGCTTCCTGAACACCCAATACGTCCACATCAAAAAATTTAACCTGCGATGCAGCAATATCCTTTCTGTACGGCCATGCATTCAAACTGTCTGATGCAACATTCAAACGGATATTAAACGTCATTACCTGTAAAGGTTTCTGTGCTTTTGCAAGTAAGCAATTCGCACTTAATAAGGTCAGCAGAAGAAATTTCAACAAACGCATAACAAATAATTTGTGGCAATGTTATATAATTTTGAATTGAACTACGCTGATGAAATTTCAATTTATTAATATTGGTAAGCCGCACGAGGAAGCTTTAAAAAAAGCGATAGACGATTTTACCAAACGTATTAATAACTATTATAACACAGAATGGCTGATCATTCCAGCCATAAAAAATGCAGCAGCATTACCGGAAACCGAATTAAAAAAGCAGGAGGGGAGATCAATCATCAGCAAAATAAATAAAGATGATTTTTTAATGCTGTTGGATGAAACCGGTAAACAACTCAGCTCGGTTGAGCTTGCCAATTTTTTAGAGCAGCGATCTAATACAGGCGCACGATCAATAATATTTTTGATCGGTGGCGCTTTTGGCGTAAGCGATGAAATAAAACAACGCGCCAATTTTACCTGGAGCTTATCAAAGCTTGTTTTCCCTCACATGATCGTGCGTTTGATACTGGCGGAACAGGTTTACCGCGCATGCACTATTTTGCGCAACGAAAAATATCATCATAGTTAGTTCATGGCATATAGTTCATAGTTGATGGGTCATAGTTCATAGTTGATGGTTCATAGTTCATAGTTCATAGTTCATAGTTGATGGGTCATAGCATAAATAAAAATTTAAATGAGTATTACAATTATCATCATCATCATAACAAGCGTTACTTCATTCATGGCATTCCGGGATAACAACCTGATGGATAAATTAATTTTTTATCCACCCGATATTGCAAAGCGCAAACAGTGGTACCGCTTTTTCAGTAACGGGTTAATTCATGCAGATATAGGGCATTTATTGTTTAATATGATGTCATTGTATTTTTTTGGCGACTATGTCAATGATAAATTTTTGGAAATTTTTGGCAACAGCGGCAATATGCTGTTTTTGGTAATGTATGTTTCTGCACTGGCCATTTGCCTTATCCCAACCTACATGAGCAATAAGGATAATTTCTACTACAGGAGCCTGGGTGCTTCCGGCGCTGTGTCTGCAGTAATTTTTGCCAGCATACTTTTATATCCTGCAGCAGAGCTCATTTTGTTTTTCCTGCCGATCCCTATTCCCGGTTTTATTTTCGGCCCGTTATATCTTATTATCACAGCCTACCTTGATAAGCGTGGCAGCAGTGGTATTAATCATTCAGCACATTTATGGGGTGCATTGTATGGCGTTGCATTTGTTGTTGTATTAAGCTTTGCATTGAACCCGGATTATAACCTGTTTGACAAATTTATTCAGAGCATACAGCAATATTTCTCGAAGTGATCTTTGACTTCAATCAACCTTCTAACGAAGAAAAAAATCCAGCAACAAATTCTTTCCACTGTCAGGATTGTTGCAAAGGAGTAAAACTTATTTTTAAAATCTCTTTGGTGGAAGCAGTGATTTTACACCGGTCATCGATTCTATAGCCAATGACCCAGATAATTTTTTTATTCATTTCCAACACCCAAATATTTTCTTTTGCTGTGGCAGATAATTTCTGATCAATAAAAAAGCGGCTTAACTTTTTTTTCTTTTGCATGCCGAGGGGATAAAAATAATCACCCTGTTTCCATTTTCGTAACAGCAAAGGATATTGGATATGTTTTGCATCAAGCTGTGCGATGGAGTTTAACGTTTGAAGTGTAAAGTGTAAAGTTGGCATCCATTCAAATTGAAGTACACCGTTTTTAAACTTTATTTGTTGATCGCTTTTTTCGATAAGGATAAAATTGGAGGCTTCATTTTCATTCGGCGCTATGATCAGCCATTTGCGGTTTTTAATTATCCTGTGCGATGAGGACTGCACATAACTGCTGTTATCTGCAACGAACAACTTTTTTACTTCATCAATTTGTTTAGCATGAAAGTTAAAGGCTTTGATTATTTCCCAAATGATTGTATCAAGCGGTTTTGTTTGTTGCAGCTTTAAAATTGGAATATGAATTTCATTGCCTTTATATTCAAGCAATTTCCTTTTATGCAGATCTATCGCCTCGTTGTATAAAACTTCCGCATCTTTCAGGCGTTGAATATTTACAAGCAGGTTTTCCTTCGCATTGCTAAAATGTTCTTCAGCCAAAGGAATTATTTTATGCCGGAAAAAATTGCGCGTGTACTTATCTGTTGCGTTGGACGAATCTTCCACCCAGTTTAAATTATTTTCTTCAGCATACAATTCAATTTGTCGCCGCGTTACAAACAATAGCGGCCTTATTATTTTTCTTTCTTTATCAAAAGCAGTAATACCCGTTAATCCATGAATGCCTGTGCCGCGAAACAGGAACATGAGCATGGTTTCGATGTTATCGTCTGCATTGTGTGCAGTGGCCAGAAAGTGAGTGGTGAATGCCTGCCCCGCGAAATGCGGGGGTGAGTGGTGAGTTAGGTCGTTTGTATTTTTACTCACTACTGACAACTCACCACTGACCAATTTGCCAAACCATTCATACCTCAATTCCCTCGCTGCTTCCTGTATAGAAATTTTTTTATCAGCAGCATATTGCTTTGTATCAAATTTTTTTACGAAAACGTCTTTATTGTATTTTTCTCCAAGCGATCGTACAAACATCTCATCCCGATCACTCTCTTCTTCTCTTAGCTGAAAATTGCAATGCGCTATAGCAAAACCAAATCCTGATTGAAAAAAAAGATCCAACATTACAACGCTGTCAATACCGCCGCTGACAGCAAGCAAAAGCTGTAAGTTGGGGGATAACAGTCGGGGAAAATTTTCTTTTAAATACTGTTGAAATTGTTGCAGCAACATAGGGCAAAAATAGGTGGAATAGATTATAGCAGATGGATCAGGGTGCATAGTTCATGGTACCTTACCATTGTATAAATTAACATCCCGGGATTTTTATTAACTAATCAACTTGTCAACGGCTATGAACCATGAACTATTCGCTATTATCTAAAATGCTACATTTGCGCCCCTGAGCGAAGTTCATAGGTCATAGCTGGTAGTTCATTGTAAGGAAATTGTTGAACAAACCGGCCATGAACTATGAACCATGAACTATCAACCAATGAGCAATTTAAAAGAAATTAGTCGCAGAAGAACATTTGCTATCATCTCTCACCCTGATGCCGGTAAAACTACATTGACCGAGAAGTTTTTGTTGTTCGGCGGCGCCATTCAAACAGCAGGAGCTGTAAAAAGTAATAAGATAAAAAAACATGCTACCAGCGATTTCATGGAGATCGAGCGGCAGCGCGGTATTTCGGTGGCTACCAGCGTGATGACCTTTGAATACCAGGGTATGCTGATCAACCTTTTGGATACACCCGGCCACAAAGATTTTGCAGAAGACACGTATCGCACATTAACGGCTGTTGACAGCGTGGTACTGGTGGTTGACAGTGTGAATGGCGTGGAGGAACAAACCCGCCGCCTGATGGAGGTTTGCCGTATGCGCAATACACCGGTGATCGTATTCATCAATAAAATGGACCGTGACGGGAAGAACCGTTTTGATCTCCTCGAAGAAATAGAAAAGGAACTAAAGATCCAGTTGCACCCGATGACATGGCCCATTAATAGTGGTAAGGATTTTAAAGGCGTGTATAATTTGGACGCAAAAAGCTTATTGCTGTTTACCGCCAATACTAAAGCAACAGAAGATGACAGTATAATCATTGATGATCTGAGCGACACAATTTTGAATGATAAGACCGGTGATAAAGATGCAGATACATTGCGCGAAGATGTTGAGCTGATAGATGGCGTGTATGGCAAGCTGACTGCGGAAGATTATTTATCGGGAAACGTAGCGCCGGTATTTTTTGGAAGCGCCATCAACAACTTCGGCGTAAAAGAATTGCTGGACACATTTATCCGGATAGCGCCTGAACCACTAGACCGCGAGACAAGCAAACGCATTGTAGCAGTTGATGAAAATAAATTAAGCGGTTTTGTTTTTAAGATCCACGCGAATCTTGATCCGCGCCACCGCGACCGCATTGCATTTATGCGCGTGTGCAGCGGAAAATTTGAGCGCAACAAATATTATCATCATGTAAGGCTGGATAAAGATTTCCGTTTCAGCAATCCTTATTCCTTCATGGCGCGCAGTAAAGACATTATTGAAGATGCTTACCCCGGCGATGTGATCGGCTTATTTGATACCGGTAATTTCAAGATCGGCGACACACTTACAGAAGGCGAAGATTTTTATTTCACAGGTATCCCATCTTTCTCTCCTGAAATATTTAAAGAGCTGGTGAACAAAGACCCGATGAAGACAAAGCAACTCGAAAAAGGTATAACGCAGCTAACCGATGAAGGCGTGGCGCAGTTGTTCACGCAGTTTGGCGGCAATAAAAAGATCATCGGCTGTGTGGGAGAACTGCAGTTTGAAGTAATTCAATACAGATTATTGAATGAATATGGCGCTGCCTGTGAATTCCGTGTATTGCCTTTTTATAAAGCCTGCTGGCTTACGGGTAAAGACCAGAAAAAATTAGATGAATTCCTTCGTTTTAAACAACAAAACAGCGGGGAAGATAAAGACGGCCACCCGGTTTATTTAGCGCAAAGCGAATGGTTTTTAAATACAGAGATCAACAATAACCCGGATATAGCGTTTCATTTTACGAGTGAGATACATAAGTAGGATTGTTGATTTTGGAATTGGGAAATTTATGTAAAATCATTAATCCTGACAGGTTTCAATTCATTAGGGTTAAGCTTTATTATAAGCTAAACCTGTCAGGTTTGCTCCAATATTAGTTTTATGATTTGGAAGACATAAAAGACCAAATCTCAAAATCCCGAAATCCCACATCCCAAAATATTAGTTCGTATTATCCTATAAAGAAGCTTTATCGTCAACAGGAATTTCAATCAGTATGGATGTTCCAATGTTCTCGCTGCTTTGCCATTTAACTGTGCCGTTTAATAATTGAACGCGGTGTTCCATATTGCGTAAACCAAGGCTTTCTTTTTTGGCTGCCTCTACATTGAAGCCGGCGCCATCGTCTTGTATATTCAGCTCAAAATGATGGCCTTTATTTTTTATTTCTATGTTGATATGTTTGGGTGAGGCATGCCGGATGCTGTTTTGCAAAGCCTCCTGCACCACGCGAAAAAGCATCACCTGCGCTTCCGGTGATAAAGGCAGCTTATTATATTCGCTGCTTACTTCCACTGTAATATTTCTTGCAGCATTGATGCGGTCTTTTTCCGCCTGTAGGTTTTCCACCAGGTTAAATTCCTGCAGCCATTCCTTGCTCAATGATTTTGATAAGGAGCGCAGATCCTGTATGGCTTTACTAACGGTTTCCTGGGCTGTTTTAATTGAATCAGGAATAGTTGGCAATTCCATTGTTCCGATATTCAATAACAATTTCGTGCTGCTAAGTAACTGACCGATGTTATCGTGCAATTCCTGGCTTATTTGGTTGAAAGAATATTCCTGTGTTTCAAGCTGGGATTGAAGGAGTTCCTGTTTGAATTGGGTTTCGAGAGCAAGTTTCTCCTGTAACATCTTTTTTTTCTTGCCGGAATAATACATTAGTATCACTATAAAAACCACTCCCAAAAAAATTAATGCAATGATTACGGCAATTATTATTAAGAGGACGTCCGATGACATAATAGAAAAGCATAGCTGTATGCTGAGTATAAAATTACATTTAAGATTGGCATTATCTGCCGGTACGCATTCTTATTACCAATCACAATTTTATTTGCTTCAATGTAGTGTTGTAGTCCTAAAACCACCAATGTTCCCAGGCTAAAAATGAGAATACCTGAGTTTATCCATAAATAAGGATGTTTTAAAAAATCTATTGTTCTTTCATCGAATAAGAAAAAATTAACCAAAATAAGAACGCTAAACACAATATTCAAAAGCATAATCAATATAAGAGAATAAGTGTTGAACATACTTACTCCTTGAAGAAAATAAAAATCAATAAGTATAAACAACATTAGTAAACCACTTATCGCTATAAAAATTTGCTTTTGAAATTTTGGCGGTTGCAACATTTCATAAAATAGAAAAAGTTGGAACGGAGTGGAGAATAAAAGATAAACATTATAAATTAAATAATTGACCTGATGCAATTGCTTAAATTCAAAGCCTGTGATTTCCACCACACAAGCGATATATGTTAGAAAGACAAAACCTTGAAGTTTATAAACTTTAAGCCTCCTATAGCTTATAAGTGCTAAAAGAAGGCTTAAAGCTTGAAAGTAAATATAATAGTCCAATCTCATAAAGAACTAAGGGTAAAGACCACCGAGATCGTAAGGCTTAAGCAACTTAGCAAGATCATCTGGATCAGGTGCAGGCGATCCATTTTTGAAGGGCCATATTAATACTGTTAACCTGCCTACATTTTCATCATTAAAATTATGCAGATCTGTAAAATCATCAGAATACATTCCTAAAACAATTCTCAACTCATCAACTTTTGCACTTGGTTGTCCTACTGGTTTCATATAATCGCCAATTTTAGCAAGCCAGTTTACAAATCTTTGACCCGAGAAACTTATTGATAGAGTCAGGCCTTTAAACGGCGAGTCAATATTGAGATTTTTCATAAATGTGCGGAACTTAGCTTTTGCTTGACGAGCATACCTAATTTCAACTTCGTTGCCTTCTTCTGTTCGGTTTAAAGGTATTTTTTCGAGCCCCTCTAAAAGTGTTAGAAGGTTGTTTTGTTTGTCAATAGAAAATGGCATAACTCAATTTTTTAGAGATAAATAAAATAATTTTACACGTGCAATTTCACCTTTTTCCTTCAGCAACAATCGGTATTTTCCCCCACAACCCTCACGTGAAATTTCCCGGATAAAAATTTGCTCAGATAATTATATTCCTCATCTTTTAAACAACCGCACGTCCAAAAACATCTACTTACCCACTTTTGTGCATTTCGGCTTCAGGTAATTCATTGCGCGCATTCCTGTAAGCTTCGCTTTCATTCGGGAACCGTTTATTATGGTAATTTTTCATAACGGTATTTTAGAGAGTATGAAAATTTTGAATTATCTCTTTCAAAATTAGCAATATCAAAACTGCATCTTCGTCAAAATAATTATACAACTTAAAATATTTATCTTAGGCGCATTAAGCATACACTAAACTATCCTCACATGAAATTTGCATTGCTTACCGTTACCTATGGCGGATTGTTTTATAAAGGAGAAGCTCTATCGCTGGAACAACAAATACATAAAGCAAAGGCGCTGGGTTTTGATGCGCTGGCCATCGAAACGAAACGCCCTGTCGCTTCACCGCTTGATCTTTCAAAGACTGCACGTAACCGCATAAAGACCATTGCTGCTGATGAAGGCTTGCCTTTGTGCGCCATTGAAAGCATGTCCAACTTTGGCGGCAAACACATGGAAGAAAGAGAAAATAATCTTGCCATGATGCGCATGGTGCTTGAAATGGCAAAAGACCTGGGGGTTGACCTGGTTAAAATTTTTGCTGCCTGGCCGGGTATCATCAATGATGAAGAAGATGTGGCTATGTACGGTCAATTTGAGCGCGGTAATTATTATAAGCGTTTATTCCCTGCCGAACTGCGTGTATGGAACCGTTGTGTACAGGGCATCAGGGAAACAGCAGGTATAGCTGCAGATATGGGCATCACATTGGCACTGCAGAATCATGCACCGGTATTGGCCAAGGGCTATGAAGATGCATTGAACATGATGCAGGAGATCGACCGGAAAAATGTAAAGCTTTGTATTGACGTGCCTTTATTCTACGAAAGGCAAAGCGATGAATACATCCGCGAAGCGGTACAAAAATGTGGTAAAGATTTAGTGCATACGCATTATGGCGCATGGAATTTCAGTGAAACACCAGATAGCGAAATTATACAGGATCCTTCGCCTTCCACCGGTGAGCTAATTAATTATGCAGCCTTTATCGAAGAATTGCATAACACCGGATACAAAGGCTACCTTACTTCAGAATATTGCCTGCCCGTTTATAAAAATCATCAATTCGCCGGCATAGAAGAAGTGGATCATGCCACGAAAATAACATTACAGTATATGAAGCAACTGGTGCATAATACAATTCTCGCATAATCAGCAAACATCTATACTGCTTATGTTGCAATACAGCAAGGCGCGCCTCAGCCTGATGATGTTCCTGCAGTTTTTTATCTGGGGCGCATGGTATGCCACCGGCGGCAACTATATGAAAAGCCATGGCATGACCAGCGTAATTTACCTGGCTTATACAGCGAGTTCCATTGGTGCTATTGTATCTCCGTTTTTTCTCGGTGCTATTGCCGACAGATTTTTTCCCGTGCAAAAAGTGTTGGGTGTGATGCATATCTTAAGCGGCATCTTTGTTTTCACTGCAACTTTTTTTGCTGAAAGGAATATTGTATCACCTGTACTGTTCCTTATATTCCTGTTGTTACATATGCTCTGCTATATGCCTACGGTAAGCCTGGCAACAGCAACAGCGTTTCACCTGCTTGATAATAAAGAAAAAGAATTCCCGGTAATACGTGTGTTTGGAACAGTAGGCTGGATCACCGCCGGCATTTTTATCAGTTATATTTTAAAGGCTGACGCCACAGCTTTACCCATGCGCATCTCAGGTATCGGCGGAATAGTAATGGGCCTGTACAGTTTTACATTGCCGTATATTCCTCCACGCGGAACCGGTAATAAATTCTCTGCACGCGATGTGATCGGTATTGATGCTTTTGCTCAATTAAGATCAAAGCCGTTTATTATTTTCATTACAGGCCTACTGTTGATCAGCGTGCCATTTGCCAGTTATTTTACTTATGTCCCGGTCTACATCAACGCAGCCAACATTGCGGACCCTGCATTTAAAATGACCTTTGGTCAAATGTCGGAAGTGGTATTCTTGTTATTACTGCCGTGGTTTTTTTTAAAATTTGGATTG
Organism: Parafilimonas sp.; assembly: GCA_036274175.1. Lineage (GTDB taxonomy): Bacteria > Bacteroidota > Bacteroidia > Chitinophagales > Chitinophagaceae > Parafilimonas. Next base: position 113,555 of record DASUGF010000040.1, on the reverse strand, counting down.
AAATGGGTAATGCTTAGCGGCATGCTTGCATGGACATTACGTTATGCACTTTTTGCTATCGCTGCTCCGCAGGGAATTGCATGGATGATCATACTTGGTATTCTTTTGCACGGCGCCTGTTATGATTTTGTATATGTTGCCAGCCAGGTATATATCGACAAAAGAGCAAATGCCACTATTCGCGCGCAGGCGCAATCGCTGTTTGTTTTCATTTCTTATGGTGTAGGACAAGGGCTTGGTACGATCACAGCGGGTTTTATTTTTAACCATGTTATGCAGAACAGCAGCTCATTGGAGCAATGGCAGGCGTTCTGGAGCATACCTTTATTGTTTGCAGCTATTGTTAGTGTACTATTTGTATTTGGATTTAAAGAAAAACAAAGCAATTAAAATCTAAAAGACTATCAAGGGTTTGACCATGAAAAAGTATTTTCACCTGCACGCTGTTTTATTCCTGGCATTTTTAATCAGCTCATCATTACCAGGCAATACACAGGTTAGTTTTAAAAAATATGTCATCAGCAGCAGGTTTGTCTCTGAAGGCGTTGCTGTTGGAGATGTAAATCGTGACGGCAAGGCAGATATTCTTGCAGGGAATTACTGGTTTGAATCTCCATCATGGGTGCCACATCTTCTCCATGCAGATACTTTAAATCCTGTGCCGGAATACAGCACTACTTTTTTAAATTATACAGAAGACGTAAACAATGACGGATGGATAGATTTGATAAGATTTGATCAGCCCGGTAGTGTTTGCGTGTGGTATCAAAATCCTCATAATAAAAATGTTTTATGGCAGAAACACATGATATTGCCCGGGGCGGGAATAGAAAACCCGGCATTTACTGATGTGGATGGAGATGGGAAAAAAGATATCATCTGCAATGATACATTGGCCAAACAGGTTATCTGGCTTAAACCGCCTGTTTCAAAAAATGATACGATATGGCAGCGGTTTATTATCAGCAGCAATAAAGCAACAGGAACCAACCGTTATACACACGGGCTTGGCTGGGGCGATGTAAACAAGGATGGAAAGAATGATGTAATCATTAAAAGCGGGTGGTGGGAATCTCCTGCCGATGTAAAAGAACCCAACTGGAAGTTTCATCCCGCAGACCTCGGCGAAGATTGCGCTAACATGTTTGTACTGGATGTCGACAAGGATGGCGATGAAGATATCATTAGTTCTTCAGCGCATGATTATGGTATGTGGTGGCATGAACAAAAAAAAGATGCAGGTGGAAATACAATATGGCAGACACATGAGATCAGTAAGCTGTTCTCGCAATCTCACGGACTTGTAATGAAAGACCTGAATAAAGATGGTAACCCCGATTTTATAACAGGTAAGCGTTACCGCGCCCATAATGATGGTGACCGTGGTGCTTTTGAACCTGCCGTTTTGTATTGGTTTGAATGTATTCCCGGGAAACAACCGCAATGGATACCGCATTTAATTGATGACAATTCAGGTATTGGTTTGAGCTTTGTTGTGGAAGACATCAATAAGGATGATCTCCCGGATATTATTATATCAAACAAAAAAGGTGTGTTCTTTTTTGAGCAGGTGAAATAATTATTTAATGTAGATCTTATCAATAAAAAGGCCGCCTCGAAATTTGAGACAGCCTTTTTTAATTTTGACGCTGATAATTTATTTCGCAATAATAAACTGGTTGCGTGCGATCACCTTGCCGTTTTGTTCCATTACTATGATATAGCTCCCCGCCCTGACTCCTGCAATGTCGTTTAATGCCTGTGTGTATGATCCCGCAGTTTTATTGCCGATACTTACGGTTTTAAATACACGCCCGCTGAGATCGATCAGCTTTAAAGAAACAGGTCCATTACCGTCTGGCGCGTACATTATTTTTGCGTTACCAGCTACCACCGGGTTAGGCACTACAGTTACAGAAGCTGATTTTACTAACACAGGTTGCTTTGTTGCTGCATCCTCAGAGGAATTGGCCGCAAAAGTATCTGGTAACTTAATGACTGCCGGTAAAATATTTACCGTATAATCTTCCACTTCACCAAAAGAAAGCGTGCCGCACGGGCTTGCCGGCGCTGCTCCATAATTCATCTGCACCCTCATCCTTGTTGGGCCTGTAGACGACGTTAAAGGTATGGTGAATGATTTTACTATTGCAGCAGTGCCGCTACCGGTTGCTACTTTCTCACCTGCATCGGTAAATAATCCATTCTGGTTAAAATCTATATACACAGCCCAGTATTCCGTATAGGCACCGCTTGTAAAGCCTGGTGTTAATGTAATATTATAAGAGAATAACTGGGTAAGATTGGTGCTTAAGGCCGTATAGTTGCCATAGCCGAAATTATTGCCGCTTGTATTATTGATAGAACCTAAAGCAACTTTATTAATGTATTCATAATAAGTGCTGTTACCCGCAGATGCACAATAATTGATACCGCCCGAGATCGTAACCGAATAATCTTCTACTTCACCGTAAGAAAATGCACCACACGGGTTAGTACTGGCGCTTCCATACTTCATCTGGATGCGCATGCGTGTTTTACCATTCAAAACGTTTTTAGGCACTTTGAAAGATAATGATATCGGGCTCGTGGTTGTACTGCTGCCTGTTGCTACTTTTTCACCAGGATCATTCAATTTACCATTCCGATTATAATCAATATATACGGTCCAGTATTCTGTGTAAGCGGTGCCACTAAAGCCAGGTGTTAACTGGATGGAATAAGTTGTATTGGCAGTAAGGGCGGTATTCAATGAAGTGTAGTCTCGATAACCACCATTATTGCCGCTTGTATTGTTGATAGTGCCCAACTTAACATTGTTGATGTATTCAACACTGCTGTTGGTTCCTGCAGAGGTACAGTATGCATTACCTCCGGATGCACTGCCTATACCCACCGCATACCACGCATTTTTTACCTGGGTAACCTGTGTGGAAGTTGGGCCATATAAATCTGCCGCAGCATTGATACAGGCTATACGCCAGTCAGCATATTTGGATGTAGGCGTTAAATAAACAACATTGGTACGATAAATAATTCTTTCTGCTGCCGTAAGACCAATACCTGTAACGCTATAAGCGTTACCAAGGTCATTGGTTCCGCTGCCGCCATTGACCAACAGGTAAAACATAAAGTTTCCCACACCACTGTTGGTATGTACACCGCCATTATCGGCCGTACCTGAATACCAGAGTGTCCCCTTATAGGTGTCAGGCTGGCCCTCGGCGTTAGGATTAGACATATCGCGGATAATCCAGCCCATATCATTGCTTAGCTTCCAGTTGATATCAGCAGGTTTGCTCCAGAACTGTATGGCTTTTCCCATAATATCACTCATACTTTCATTCATGGCGCCTGATTCATTGCTATAGGTAAGGTTGCTTGAATATTGTGTTACGCCATGCGTCAATTCATGGCCACAGACATCAATTCCGGTTACACCTCCGGGGTTCCCGCTTGAACGCGGGAAATAATTCATGGAAGAACCGTCCCAATAGGCATTATCGCTACCCGGGCGGTTTACATAACTATACATGGCACCACCTGTATTGTTATAGCTGTTTCGGCCTAATACAGTACGATAGAATTCATAGGTTTGGGATGCGCCATAATGTGCATCTAATGCGGCTATATTAGTGCCTGACAGTACCCAGTTGGCAGAACTGCTTGTATAATCATTGCCAAAAAGAGCGGTTTCCCCATGCAGGGTTATGATACCGCTACCTTTTGTATAATCCCTCAGCCGGTAATTCGCGCCGGTAAAATCACTATGAATAGATACTGAACCACTGTATGCGGTAGCCGCTGTTCCCACTGCATCCGAATGATACAGTTTGTCTTTTCTTCCCGAGAGCTTTCCTGTTTGGGCATCAATAAAATAATCCGCACGGCTTAATGGCTCTTTAGCATAAACATCCACTTTGTAAGCAAGGCGCAAAGCATGCGGATTAATACTTTCGCCATCGTTATACCATACCAGTTGCGCACCAGGCGTAAAGGTGGCTTTCATATCCTTCTTTTCGTTCCTGATACGTTGTTCCATTTCAGCATCCTGCCACATATATTTTTTTGCCTGCACTACATTAAGTGCTGCAGCAATAGCAGATTGCTTTGAAATGCCTGCGCTGGCGGACTGCTGATTCTTTGTGTCAAAATCTGTTACAATTTCTCCGCTCATCCCTGTAATCCTTCCATTTTTTACATGCAGAATATACATGGAGTTTTCGACAGGAATACCTTTGTAGGTCTGGTAAAAACGGAAATGCGTGTAGCCAAGTTCATCCGTTTCCTTTCCCATTAATACAAGGTCGGATAATGGGTCGAGCCCTAATGTTCTTTTCACAGCGGCTGCGTTAAAAGATACCTGTTCGTTATCTTCCAAGGTAACGAAGCGATGTGTAGTTCCGGCACGGTCATCGCGGATAATAGCCTTCAGGCTTACTTGCGCGTTGGCCCGTATTATCAATACAAGTATGAAGAGTGTTAAACTTATTTTTTTCATGGTGTTCATTTTTAATTGATTGGTTCATTTTTAAGCTGGTTAAAATCAAGAAGCATTCATCGCATATGTCTGCTTTGTGTTTAGCCGGAGGTATAAACAGCTTCATTTCCCATTGCCTTAAAGCATAGGATCAGCAGAGTAGGGTGAATAAAATACGACAGGTAAAATTTGCCTGCGTGGTTTATGTGGTTGGACAATAAAAAATAATAGTGTAAATACCTGTTTACATAATAAAAGGGAGGTATGCGTAGAGAAGTGATAAAAAAATTTCGTTTGTGTTTTCCGGTTATTTTTTGCCTACTCTTTAAGAACGGATTTTCGGCTTACTCCGTTAATTATAATTATTGGATCGTCGTGTGTATGGGCCCGTGATATTAGTCATGACAAAAAAAATTATGGTAACATAATTTTAAAGATTTTTTTAAGCGGCTGTTTAAAAATGATTGTGCTCAGGCATTTCTGCTGATAGCATGAATTATTGTAAAGAGAATAATACTCATTCGATATAGTAAAGTATTTCCGGGAACGTTTTCACGCAGAGATAAAAAGCAGGTAAAGAATTCTATTATCGCAATGATACCGTCCTTCAGGGATGAGCCAGGAAGGTTCGGGAACGGAGTTTATTATTCAATTACCTGCTTAAATAAATTTCCTTTACCTAACTTTCAAGTAAAATTGTTTTATGCCCTCCGACCGCAAACTGGCTGCAATAATGTTTACTGATATTGTTGGCTATACTGATGATCTATTGCAAAAAGTTGCGGAACACGTATCCTTATTTTATGTAGAGCATACGGATAAACGACTGTTATATCACAACCATACACACGTAACCGAAATGCTTGATGATATAAAAAAAATGGCTGATTGGTATAAATTAAACAAACGGGATTACTTCATTGTTTGTGCTGCTACCTGGTTTCATGACACAGGATATTTTTATCCTGATATGGAGAACCATGAAAATAAAAGTGCTGAACTTGCCGGCGAATTTTTAAAAAGTATTGGTGTTGACGAAGAAACAATAAATGAGATAAAGCATTGCATACTGGCTACACAAATGCCGCAACAACCTGTTTCATTACTTGAAAAAATTGTTTGTGATGCTGACTTGTTTAACCTCGGCACACCTGATTTTAAAGAACATAACAACCGTTTAAGAAGAGAATGTGAAAACCTTAAGGGCGCCGGGATCAAACGCAGCAAGTGGCGTACAAAAAGTATAGAGTTTCTTGAATCACACCAATACCACACCGATTATTGCAGGTCGCTCCTGGATGCGACTAAAGCATCAAATCTTGAACAATTAAAACAAAAACAACAGGCAAAATTGTCCGGCGTAAGTGATGTTGGCTCAGAAAATTTATCAACCGGAAGCCAGAATAAACCGGGAGCCGCCGGCGCTAAGAAAAACAAAAAACAACTCAGGAATCCTGACAGGGGAATTGAAACTATGTTCAGGGTTTCATTTGCGGGCCATCAGAAATTAAGCGCATTAGCCGATAATAAAGCGCATATTATGATATCAGTCAATTCGATTATAATTTCTGTAACCATCGGGCTTGTGCTACACAATTTTACGGCTAACAATTATCTTATTATTCCAACGATGATATTACTGCTGGTAAATGTGTTTACGATTATTTTTGCCGTGCTTGCTACCAGGCCTAAAATTCATCCCGGTGTTTTTACCAAAGAACAGGTAGATCAAAAAACAGTGAACCTGCTTTTTTACGGAAGTTTCTATAAAATGAAGTATAAAGATTACGAAGAAGCTATGCTGGGCATGATGGAAGACAGCGAGTTCTTATATACTACCATGATAAAAGATATTTACTGGCAGGGCCGCGTAATGGGCAGAAAATTTCGCTTATTGCATTTTTCTTATAATATATTTATGTATGGTATTGCCGTGGCAGTGATTGCGTACACTATTTGGGGCATATTGAATGCATGACAAAACCAGGAAGTAAGTTGGCCTTTACCTCACCAGCGTCATTTACTTATGAAAACATTTTTGCACTCACTGGTATATTTTGTATTAGGCTGCACCATGTGGCCCAATGCCGTAAATGCGCAGGCACATAACGATCCTTCCGGCGCCGTTGCGTATTCACCATCCTCAGAAAGCTTGTTTGATACTGATGTGCCACTTACTATAAAATTAACCGGCAACATTAGTGAATTGATGAATGACAGGGGTGACAATCCTGAATTACATCCGCTTATTCTTTCTTACAACGCGGGGCAGGACCATGAAGTTTCTCTATCCATACAAGCTAAAACAAGAGGTCATTTTCGCAGAACCATGGGAGGATGTACCTATCCTCCGCTTTCACTGCAGTTTTCAAAGAGCGATACGCTTGCATCTTCAATTTTTAGGGAACAGCGTAAGTTAAAACTGGTAGTGCCTTGCCGCGGAGATGATTACATTATCCGGGAATGGCTGGCCTATAAAATATATAACCTTGTTACACCACAAAGTTTCAGGACCCGGTTAGTGACCATAGAGCTGAACGATACAAAAAAGAAAAAAGCTACTTCGCCATTTTATGGTATGCTGCTGGAAGAAGAGCGGCAAATGGCAAAACGAAACCAGGATATTTTGATTAAAAGAACTGTGAGGCCGGAACAAACTGAGCCGGCCGCATTTATAAAGATGGCAGTCTTTCAGTATTTAATCGGCAATACAGACTGGTCAGTGCAATATCAGAATACAAAACTGATAGCGGCAGATTCCAACGCTGTTCCGGTTGCAGTTCCGTATGATTTCGATCAGTCAGGGTTGGTAAATACGCCTTATGCAAAACCCGCTGAGGAACTCCAAATGAGTTCCGTGAGAGAGCGCCGGTATCGTGGTTATTGTATGGAAGACATGGCAAGATTTGATGAAGCCATTGCACAATATAACCGTATAAAAACAGACATGTATAAGCTCTATAGCGATTGCCCCTTGCTGGATGCAAAATATATTAAATCCACTTTGCAATATTTCGATGAGTTTTACAAAACCATTAATGACCCTTCAGACTTAAAAAGAGAATTCAGCTATCCATGTGATAAAAATGGAACCGGACGGGTAGTTATAAAGGGGCTGAAGGAAGATTGATCCTTAAAGATTATGAATTGTTATGTTTCAGATGTCTGCATAAGGGAAGGCAAACGCTATTATCTGTTACCTTTTACTGAATAAGTCGTTGCGACAGCAATTTGGTTTATATTAGCAGCTTAATAGTTAAATGTATATTTATAGGTAATTGACAAAACAACCATTTCTCTGATCTGAAACTGCTGCCTTCGTAAAATTTTGAGGTTACCTGATGATCAACATGATGTACAAATTGGAAAAGTTTTTTGGCTTAGCTGAGATGGCAAATTTAGTAAGAGTTAAAACCAATTCATAAATCATTGATTGCTGATTAAACTAAGTAAACTACACTCCATGAAAAAAAGATCTTTACTTTTTAGCCCTCGTTTTTATTACACAATTCTTTCTACTCTTTTCGTTTTGCTGACCGGCACGCGCGGCCAGGCTCAGAACCTGCCCTTATCAGATTTTGTGATCTATGCGAATTCAGACACTGCTGCACAAGGTTTTTACAATGGCTCAAATAATGGAGTAGAGATACATAGCAATTCAAAAATTTTGTCCGGGCGTATTGGAAGTTATTATCCTGTAAAAACAACCGGCCCGGTGAGTATCTATGGCAGCATCCACAGTGCCGGTGCTATAACACTCGCATCGGGCAATCTAATCCAGGGAAATATCACATCAGCCGGCAACAACTGCAGCAATAAAGACAATGCTTTTACAGCTTTTAGTGGTTTTTCATTGAAAGGTAATCTCGACATCAATGGCAATATATCTATCAGTAAATATTATAACAGCAAAGTAGATGGAAAAGTGACGCATCCCTCAGGCACATCTTACACCGGGCCGCTTCCTTCAGAAGGCGAAGTAAAGGGAACGCCTGCAATTCCTGTACTTCCTCCTAATGCTCCGATAACAAAATTTAAACCGGCGGGAAAAACCGGTATCACTAAAACACAAGCAATAAATCCCGGCGCCTATGGCGCCATCAAGCTCCCGGGCAATAGCACTATTACATTTTCCGGTCCTGGTGTTTATGTATTCAGCTCTATTTCTAATTATGGCGATCTCAATAAATTTGTCTTTGATTTTGCAAATAGTGAGGACGGGGTATTTCAGCTATACATTCATGGTGATGTTGCACTTGGTAAAATACAAGTTTCCTTAAAGAACGGCGGTAGCGCCTCACGTATTTATGCAGAAACGCATGGCAATGGCAAATCCTGTTTTTTCGGCGAGTATGCCTGGACCATGGATAATTCTTCAAAAGGCAGCTCAGTGTGGAAAGGAACTGTTTATGCACCTTACGGCGGAATAAATATCGGTTCTTATTTTTACGGATCGTCCAAAGTGGAAGGCGCCTTGTGGAGCCGCACAAACGTAACCATTAAAAATGGAGTTGAAATTAAGCTTGCTGCATTTCAGACATGCACGCCACCCGATGTTGATGCAGGCGAAGACAGGGTGGTTGGCTGTACAGATTCATCAACAGTAATTTTAAATGGTTCTTCTTCAACACCGGGCGCAGAATTCAGTTGGCAGGCTATTGACAGCGGTTTCATCGTGTCCGGCGCTGGTTCGCCCACACCAATTGTTTCCAAAGGGGGTAATTATGTGTTAACGGTAAGTGTGGCAGGCGGGTGTAAATCAACGGACACCGCTTTGGTAACCACCTCTTGCATTGTGCCTTATTATCCGCCGCCTGATAGCGGTAAAACACATGACCTGATCGGGTCGGAGCTGAATGCTTTATATGATAATTTCGGAACCGTACAGGATACAGCACAGAATATTTTTACAATACTTAGCGACAGTGTGATGGTGGATATAATTGCCCTCCAGGGCAAATACAACCAGCTATTGTCATTATTGCAAACCTCAGAATATGGACTAACGAATATTGTAGATAACGGCCCGAACAGTTTGATCATTACGGGTAAGTACCCCGTGGCTAACTTACTAAAGCTCGACAGCCTGCCTGGTTTAATTAATTATTGCAGACCGGCATTTCCACCTGTCGCCAATAGCGGCATCGTGAATTCGGCAGGCGATACTGCACTCTACTCGCATTTTGCGCGCAATGGTTTTGGTGTAAGCGGCGCCGGGATAAAACTGGGTGTTATTTCAAACAGCTTTAATACGATACCCGGCAATCCTGCGCAAATAGACAGGGATAACGGCGATCTGCCCGATGTTGAAATATTGAGAGAGTATCCCTATGGCCGCTCAACGGACGAAGGGCGTGCGATGTTACAACTGGTACATGACGAAGCGCCGGGCGCCCAACTGGCATTCAGAACCGGCTTTATAAGTCCGGGTGATTTTGCCGAAGGCATAAAAGCCTTAAGAGATGATGGCTGTAATATAATTGTAGACGACGTTACTTATATTACGGAGCCTTTCTTTAGAGACGGTGTTGTTGCCAAAGCTGTTAATGAAGCGGCCGCCAGCGGCGTTTCTTATTTTACCGCAGCAGGCAATTATGGCAATAAATCCTATGCAAGCGCGTTCCATCCTGTTCCTGCCCCGGCAGGCTTTACCGGTGTTGCCCACGATTTTGGCAGTGGAGATATTTACCAGAATATTTCGCTTCCCGCGGGTACCTATACCATAGTGCTTCAATGGAAGGATTCTGTTTATTCGCTGAACCCTGCCAGCGGTGGCGCCCGGAATGACCTGGATTTCTACCTGACAGATAACAGCGGAAACATCTTGTTTGGATTTAACCGCAATAATATTGGTGGCGACCCTATTGAAGTAATGCCGTTCATGGTAACATCTAATTCAACGGGCAATATAATGATCATCAAGAATGCAGGCCCTGACGATGATATCGATATTAAATACCTCATCTACCGCGGTGAAGCTGTTATCAATGAATACAACAGCGGCACGTCAACTATTGTTGGCCAGGCAAATGCAGAAGGTGCTATGACGGTGGGTGCAGTGCTTTATTCCAATACGCCTGCTTATGGCGTTAACCCTCCAACAATTGCTTCCTTCTCTTCTGTAGGAGGAACTCCGGTAAATGGCGTGGTGAGGAATAAGCCTGATTTCACCGGCCCTAATGGCGTTAATACTACGGTTTACCTTGGGGGAGTTAATATTGACGGCGATCTTTTCCCCAACTTCTTTGGAACATCTGCAGCCGCTCCTCATATCGCCGGTGTTGCAGCATTGGCAATGGAAGCAAGGCAACGGTTTTACAGCGAACAGCTTAGCCCGCAGCAGGTACGCACACTGCTTCAAACCACGGCTGTTGATATGAACACGCCGGGCTTTGATTATATTTCCGGTTATGGGTTTGTGCAGGCAGATTCGGCTATCAGGTCTTTTGCATCTCCAAAGCCATTTATATCAGATCTGATCCTGCCCGATTCCACCATAATTCCGGGCCAGCAGCCATTTGTTTTAACGGTGAAGGGAAATTACTTCAGTGATGATTCAAAAATTTTGTTCAGGGGTAAGCCTTTGGAGACGACAGTGCTGAGCAATTCACTGGCAACTGCCACCATACCCAAATTCGATGGTAATCCTCCCATACAAATGTATTCAGAGCCCATTTCAGCCAATAAGAATGACGCCGGTTCGTCTGACTCGCTTTTCTTCTTCTCGCCTGTAAAGAAAAATATAATTGTAATGGCCGATAATAAAGTGAAAAGGTATGGTGAAAAGCTTCCGGACTTTACAGTTAAGATTTTAATTGACAGCATTCCATTGGATAGCACGAATTATACATTGAAAGAACTGGGCCTCGACAGCATTTTCTACACCACGCCGGCTAAACCGTTAAGCAATACAGGCATTTACTTCATAAGACCCGCTATTGCACCGCTTGATCCTAATGATTCCATTGATATTGCGGTATTGGAAAAATATAAATACAAGTTTAATGACGGGCTTCTTTCTATCAACAAGTTGCCATTAACCATAACGGCAAAAGACACATCATTGATCTATGGCGATAAGATAGGTTCATTCAATTATCAATTCAATTATCCTGATTCACTAATTGCCAAAAAAGACAAAGCCGGTTTCTTTGACAGCCTTGAAACGGGTTATACATCTGAGCTTGCTGATGAAATAGCAATGGCAGATTCAAGAGCATTAGTAAATGGGCGAATGTTGACGAATGAGGATCTTGCAAACCTTAGCTTTATTGCCAGTTCGAGGGCGTTGGTAAATTCAAGACCGCTTGTGAATTCAAGAGCCCTTGTTAATCTTACCCCACATCGTTCCGATACAATTTTTATTGTTGACCTTGGGGTGGAAGCTATTTTTAACTACCAGGAAGATTCGGCTTCAGTCGTTCTTGTGAATTCACGCCCATTGGTAAATTCACGCGCTTTGGTAAATTCCCGTCCATTGGTAAATGGGACAGCTACCGTCAATTCAAGAGCATTAGTAAACGGATCCTCAGTGGTAAACGGTAATTCCGTAGGTGATAGCGCACATTCTTATGTAGCTGCAATTATTGATGAAGAAGATGTAGATGCTCCTGAAGACGATACAATATCAGTATTTAAGCCCATTACGCTTATAACCGGTACCACAACCGGTAAATTTACAGTTGTACCGGGTGCATTTTTGACAGAAAATTTTGATGTTTCTTATAACCTCGGTGCTTTAAATATTACTCCGCATAATCTTAAAGTCCAGGCAAATGATGTGGTGATCAAATATGGCGATAAAGCTGTATTCACTTCTAAAATTACAGGGTACCAGTATGATGATGACAGCACTATCCTTGCGGGCGGACCAACATACACTATCCTCGATGCATCAAACAAGCCGGTTAAAGACAGCATTATACCTGCGGGAGTTTATACCATAGTTCCAAAGAATCTGTCATTTGTTGGTGATACAGTTAATTATAAGCCGAAATATGTAGCGGGAACACTTGTGGTAAAACCGGCAGCACTACAAGTGAAGGCAGACGATAAGTCTATGTATCCTTTTGAGAAGATGCCTGCATTTACTTCAACTATCACGGGATTTATCGGGAATGATACGGCCACCATCCTTTCGGGACCAAAGTACACTTTAGATCCTAAATGTGCGGGCGAACCGGGCGTTTACACTATTACGCCATCCGGCCTGAATTTAAAAGTGCCGGGAAATTATTTGATTAGCTATATACCCGGTAAATTGTACATTAATCCTTATAAGCTGTTTGCTAAAAAGATAGTGCTTCATGTTAAATGCGTTGAAACAGTTTCGGATAATTCAGGCTTTAAATACCTTTCACATTTTACTTATACCAACGATAATAAGACACCGGTATTTATTCCTCCAGGAACAGACAATTATTTAAAAGTTGAGGGTTCTTACAATGGGGCGCCTCCCGAAGTATTTATGCCGGGAAAAGGAAACTTTGATGTGTATTCAAACGAGCTTCCTGTTACATGGATCGTGAAGTCGTACCAATGCTTATTTAAAGTAACCGAAAAAGCAGTTGCATCTCCCTCATCACCCCAATGTTCAGGATTGGCTATAACAGCGAAAAGTAGTGAATCCGTTAAGACAAACGAAACGGAATCAAAGATGAAGCCTCAATTTAACCTGTACCCGAATCCTGCCCGCAACAGGATAACGATACATGCTTCCGGGGCAATAACAGAAGATAATAGCATAAGCTTGTTTGATATTGCAGGAAAACAATACCAGGTAAGAATAATAAGCAGGTCGAACGAGGATATAGTGTTGAATCTTTCTTATTTACATTCCGGTGTATATATGGTAAGGATTAAAGTAAATGATGCGTACCGGATATTCCGGATACTTAAAGAGTAATAAAATGATACCAGTTTAATTCACGATATGAGGGTGCCGTCACACCCTCATATTTTTTATAAGGCCGTTTAATTTATTTTAGGATTCTTTATTAGTGAATATCATTATTTTTAAACGCCGTTATGTGACGACGTTGGAAATGATCATGCAATTGTAGTGATTATGTTAACCGAACAAAATCCGGTAGCCTGCGAAACAAGTTTTTAAATGCATTTCCTTTTAATATGCGAAAGTTTATTTTCTTTTTGATAACTATTTTATTTTTCACCAATTGTTTTTCACAGGATGAGCAAACGGATAGTTTGCTTGCATTGCTGAATAAAACAAAAGAAGATACCTCGAGGGTTAACATATTAAATCAGGTCGCTGTAAGTTATTTTAATAACTCCCCTGAAAATGCGATCAAATATGCTATGCAGGCAAAAACACTTGCCGAAAATACCGGGTACACAAACGGGTTGGCGTATGCATTAAAAAATATAGGTATCGCCTATTACATGCAGGCAGATTATGTGCAAACGCTTACTTACTGGAATCAATCATTGAAACAATTTGAAAATTTAAAGGATAAGAAGGGGATAGCTAATATTTTAGGCAATATCGGAGCCGTTTATAATAACCAGGCGGATGAAGCAAAGGCTCTCGACTATTATTTACAGGCTTTGAATTATGCCGAAGAAATTCATGACACATTAAGGCTTGCAACAGTATTAAATAATATTGGAGCTCTTTATTTTAACAGGGCTTCTGCGCATGATAAAGCGCTTAGCTATTATTTGCAGGCATTACCATTATGTGAAAAAATTGGTGACGACGATGCTATTGGCACCATCAGTGTAAATATCGGAGAGATATATCTTGAGAAAGGCGAAGACGCATTAGCATTGCAATATTTTGAAAGGTCGCTTAATGCCTACGGTAACTCTAAAAACGCGCCTTATGCATTAATCGACATTGCAAAGGTTTACAAAAAAAGAAAAGACTATTCAACGGCTATTAAGTATAACACGCAGGCACTGAATGTAGCGACTAAATTATCGGCTAAATTGGAAATGTCACAATCTTTTCAGGGACTTGCAGCCGTTTATTTTCAAATGAACGATATTCCAAAAACATTAGAGACATATAAAAAGGCAGAAGCAATAGCCAAAGAAATATCGGCAAACTATGAATTGGAAAAAATTTATAAAGGGTTGGCAGATACGTATGCTAAAATTAATGACCATGGGAATGCCTATAAATATCAATCATTGCTATTAATTGTAAAAGATACTTTGTATAATGCTGAAAAAGACAAAAAATTCGCACTGCTTTTATTCAACGCTGAAATACAAAAAAAGCAGGCTGAAATTGATCTCCTGACAAGAGATAAATCCTTACAGGAACTCGACCTGAAAAGACAGAAAACGGTAAGAAATTCTCTTATTGCCGTTCTTTCCCTCGTAGTACTTGTGGGATTTATTTTGTTCAGGAATTACCGCATCATAGACAAAACCAATGCAATGCTCGATAGCCAGAAAAAAGAACTGGAACGAACATTAAATGAACTACAGACGAGGCAGGCACAGCTCATTCAATCCGAGAAAATGGCCTCGCTTGGCGAGCTCACCGCGGGCATTGCACACGAAATTCAAAACCCGTTGAATTTTGTAAATAATTTTTCTGAGGTGAGTCGCGAATTGATCGGTGAGCTAAAAGAAGAAAGACAAAAGGAAGAAGCGGTACGAAACATAGAACTGGAAGATGAAACGATAAGCGATATCGATCAAAACCTGGAGAAAATTTACTTTCATGGCAAACGTGCCGATGCCATAGTAAAAGGTATGTTGCAACATTCCAGGAAAAGTACCGGTCAAAAAGAACCTATTGACATCAATGCTATGTGCGAAGAATGTTTGCGGTTAAGTTATCATGGGTTACGCGCAAAGGACAAGAGTTTCAATTCAGAATATACATTCAACTTTGACAGAACCACTGGTGCTATATCGGTTGTTCCCCAGGATATCGTGAGGGTATTGCTCAATCTTTTCAACAATGCATTTTATGCAGTAAATGAAAAGAAAAAAACACTCGGAGAGAAATACAAGCCAATAGTGTCAGTTAGAACAAAAAAAATAAGCGCTCCTTCCGGAAATGGAGCCGTTGAGATTGTTGTTAAAGACAATGGTAAAGGCATTGCGGAAGATAACCTCGGCAAAATTTTTCAGCCGTTCTTTACCACCAAACCGGCAGGTGAAGGAACAGGCCTTGGATTAAGCCTGTCTTATGATATCATTACCAAAGAACATGGCGGTACAATAAAAGTAGAAAGCAAAAAAGGGGAAGGTTCAGAGTTTATTATAACGCTTAATAAATAACTGCGCCTGCACATGATAAATGTAATGCAGGACAAGTTTCATGTATAAAACAATAAATACAGTTTGCTGAAAAACAGGAAAGCCTTATGCAATTACGCTCCGGACTGCAACCAATACTTATACTTAATCTTCTAATTGATTCAACATGTTTTTAAAAGCGCTTCCGCAAAAATTAAAGAAGAAGGAAACAAGATTCGTTATTGCTACCCTGGTAATAACGGTTGCGGTGGCTGCGATCAGCGCTCGCTATCATCTCACCTGGCGTTCGGGATTTTGCCTCGCAGCGGGTATGTATATAGCGCTTGGCTGCTTTGCTTTTAGTCAAAAGGACCTATTCTTAAAACGGTTATTGCTTTTTGGACTTGCAGCAGGCGTTGTAGAATTACTGGCTGATTGCTGGTTGGTGAAAAGCACGGGCACGCTTGTGTATCCAATGGATGAACCCATGATTGCCTGTTCCCCGTTGTATATGCCTTTGGCCTGGGCAGTGATACTTATACAAATAGGATATTTAGGCTGGCTGATCAGCAACAAAGAAAAAATGTGGATCAGCATGCTGTGTTCGACATTTATAGGTTTTGCTGTGATACCTTTATTTGAACACTGGGCTAAAAATGCCGGTTGGTGGTATTATCAAAACTGTAAAATGCTCGGCAATACGCCCTGGTACATCATTCTTGCTGAAGGATTGATCTGCAGTTTGCTTCCGTTTTTTTATAAATATATCTATGAAAAAAATTATGGCTGGCAATTAATTTTAGGGATAATTGAAGGCCTGTGGATCTGGGCCGCCTACTTTATCGCATTTCGTATAGCGCAGTAATTGTTCAAAAAATTATCTGACAGGTATGCTTACAAAAATCATTGGATTCTTTATTCCTCCTGTGCCGGAGGGCAATAACGAATACCAGCGCCGGGTGCGGCTGATAACGTATGCCTTATTCATTACTGCGTTGTTCTCGCTTTTTTATGTAGCTGTTTCATGGCTGTCGGGTTATACGATGGGCGTTGCAATCATGCTGTGCGGATTTATTATTTTTACTGCTTTATTGTTTCTCCTGAAATTTGGCGTTAATGTTTACGCTATTGCCAATATTTTCGGGTTTACCGGCATCATAATCATTTCCGGCAGTGTTTATTTTTCCGGTGGCGCTATGTCGCCGGTACTGCCCTGGTTTGCCACCACGCCCATTGTGATCTTGTTGCTGGCAGGAAAAAAAAGCGGTTCTTTTTGGGCAGTGATCTCCGTTTTATGCATTGTCATTTTCAGTATGCTGAAGCACAATGGCTATGTTTTTCCCGAGGTCTTCTCTCCTCAGCAAATTACATTTTATCTTTCCTGCTATGCAGGGCTTGTGCTGATCATTTATTTTATTTCCATTGTTTTTGAAAACCTCCGCATCAGCGCTTTTAATGCAGTGTCGTCCCAAAAGGATGAACTGCAGCAGGCTTTGCTCGAACTTAAATCGGCGCAGGCCCAACTCATCCAATCAGAAAAAATGGCCTCGCTTGGCGAGCTTACTGCAGGCATCGCTCATGAGATACAAAACCCTCTGAATTTTGTAAATAATTTTTCTGACATAAATAATGAATTGATCGAAGAATTAAAAAGCCGGAGGGCAACAATTCAAAATCAAAACCAGGAGGAGAGTTCTATACTAAATGATATTTTTAAGAACAATGAAAAGATCGTTTTTCATGGGAAGCGTGCAGATGCTATTGTAAAAGCTATGCTGCAACATTCAAGAAAAAGCAGCGGTGAAAAAGAGGCTACGGATATTAATGCCTTGTGCGATGAATATTTACGCCTGAGCTATCACGGGTTACGGGCAAAAACCAAATCTTTCAATGCAGATATCAAAACGGATTTTGACAAAACAATAGGCGCCGTACACGTTATCCCGCAGGATTTCGGAAGGGCAATATTAAATTTATTCAATAACGCATTTTATGCGGTAAATGAAAAAAAGAAAACGGCGGGAAGCAATTATAGCCCCATGGTGCTCGTTAAAACAAAAAAAATTCCTTCTCACCAGGAGATGGGCGCCACAATACAAATTCTAATCAAGGATAATGGCGCGGGCATTCCGCAGGATATCATTGATAAGATCTTTCAGCCGTTCTTTACCACGAAGCCAACAGGTGAAGGAACGGGCCTGGGCCTTTCGCTGGCTTACGATATCATCACCAGGGAGTATAACGGAACCATAAAAGTGGAAAGCGCTGCTTTTGCGCAACCGGGAAGTGGGGAAAGCGGATCAACTTTTATTATTGAATTACCGGCTGGAGATGTTCAGTTGTGAAATCTTCGCTTTAGAAAAGAATATTTATATTCACACGCAGGTTACAATTCACAATGAGAACATTTGCTTTGCTTTCGGATTGCCATCTCAATTGTCACCGCGCATGACGAAGTTTAAAACTATGTTGTTTCCGGTAAGGCTTAAAATATCATTCCTTGTTTTTTGTACAGTTTTAGTTTGCGCGACGCATGCACAAAACAACAAATTAGACAGCCTTAACCAGCTAATAGCTAAAGCCAAAACAGATACTGCCAGGATAAACCTTATCAACAAAAGAATCTCCGCACTAAGTACCATAAACCTTGACTCTGCTATTTACTACGGTTTGCAAAACTTAAAAGAAGCACAGCGTATAAAATTTTACAGGGGCGAACTGAATGCGAGAATGAAACTTGCAGCTAATTACTGTTTTAAAGGAAATTATGATGCTGCAAGAGAAGACCTGGCCTATCTTGAAAAATTCATTATTCCGGGTAAAGACTCTTCCGACATTTCGGACGTATATTCTAACTACGGCCTTATGTATGGCATACAAAGTAAATATGACTCATCTTTAAAATTTTATGAAAAGGCAGTCGGGATAAATGAAAGGAATGGCTATACAGATAAACTCTCCAGTAATTACTCAAACATTGCTATAGGATACCAGCAAACGGGCAATTATCCCATGGCTTTGCAATATCAACAAAAGGGCCTTAAGCTGGCAGAAAAAAGAAATGATGAAACAGATGAGGCGTACCTGCTGGTAAACCTCGCTAACACTTACGAAGATATTGGCGACACGCTTAAAGCTGAGCAAGCGTATCTGAAAGCAGTAAAACTGGGTATTAAAAAAGACCTTAAAAACGTAGAACTCTATGCTTACACAAATCTTTCTTCGTTATATACAAACTTAAAAAAATGGGAGAAGACCTATGAATTTGGCATGAAGGCCGCTGAACTTGGCGGCGCCTTTGGAGACCAGGGCATTAAAGCGGCCAGCCTTTCAAAAGCGGCCGTAGCATTAGCCAACCAAAACAAATTTGAAGAAGCTGTTAATTTAGACCGGCAGGCTATCCTGCTGGCAGACTCTTCCAACCAACCCCTGAATATTTCACAGGCCTATGCTGCTATGGGCGCTATTTTTTTTCTTCAAAAAAAGTATACAGAAGCCATTCCTTTTTACGAGAAGAATTTCCATGCATTGAAGGGTTCTGATATTTATGGCGAAGGCACGGGGAATTCTTATAAAGAATTATCCGAATGCTATGAAAAAACAGGTAATTATTCAAAAGCGCTTGCAAATTTTAAAATAGCGGCAGATATTGCAGACTCAATAAAGAGAAGAGAGAATATCCGCAAAGCAACAGAACTTTCAATGAATTTTGAATTTGAAAAAAAACAGGAAATACAGGCTGCTGAGAAAAAAAAGCAGGATGAGATTGCGCAGACAAAACAAACAGCATTACTGGTTGGGTTGATTCTCACTGCTATCCTTGCACTTGTTGCGCTTAACGGTTATCTTCATAAACAAAGAGCAAACAGGCTTTTATTGTTACAACAACAAAAAACAGAAGCGGCACTCGCAGAATTGGAAGCCGCCCAGGTGCAACTCATTCAATCAGAAAAAATGGCTTCGTTGGGAGAGCTCACCGCAGGTATTGCTCATGAAATACAAAACCCTTTGAATTTTGTAAATAATTTTTCCGAGATAAGTAATGAGCTGATTGATGAAATGAATGAAGAACTGAATGATGGCAATTTTGATGAAGCAAGATCGATCTCAAAAAATATAAAACAAAACCTGGAAAAAATAAATCATCATGGCAAACGTGCTGATGCTATCGTAAAAGGTATGTTGATGCATTCAAGAAAAAATACGGAAGAGAAGACGCCAACGGACATTAACGCCTTGTGTGATGAGTATTTAAGATTGAGCTATTATGGTTTAAGGGCAAAAGATAAATCTTTCAAAGCGGCAAAAGAACTTGATATGGATGACAGCCTTACACCCGACGCGGAAGGCAATGGAAAAATAATGATCAACCGCCAGGACATCGGCAGGGTGTTACTGAACATTTTTAATAATGCATTTTATGCCGTGACCGAAAAGGGTAAAACCGCCGGTGAAGATTATAAGCCATTGGTTTCTGCTCAAACAAAAAAGATAGCTCCCCTGCAGGGTGCACAAGCTAAAGTTGAGATCACGATAAAAGATAACGGCAATGGTATCCCTCAAAACATAGTGGATAAAATATTCCAGCCTTTTTTCACTACCAAACCTACCGGTGAAGGAACGGGCCTGGGTTTATCGCTTGCTTATGATATTATCACTAAAAATCATAACGGAGCTATCAGCGTAAAAAGCAAAGAAGGAGAAGGAACTGTATTTATAATTGAATTACCTGTTTAATTTTACACCAAAACAATAAAACGTTACTATGAAAATTTTAGTAGTAGATGATGAAAAAGATATTCAAACATTATTTGAACAGCGTTTCAGGCGGGAGATAAAGGGCCATGAAATGGAATTTGCCTTTGCCTTTTCAGGCGAAGAAGCACTCGCTTATATTAATAAGCACGAGCATGAGGTGGTGTTGATCTTGTCTGATATTAATATGCCGGGCATGAGCGGGCTTGTACTGCTTGAAAAGATCAAACATTTGTACGCAGTGCCGCCACCCATCGTTATGATGATTACTGCTTATGGAGACAGTGAAAATTATAATAAAGCAATACAATTGGGTGCAGATGATTTTCTTACCAAACCGGTTGACTTTGTGCTTTTAAAAGAAAAACTAAAACACATTATACATGTCTAAAATATTGGTAGTAGATGATGAGGCGGACCTGGAAGCGCTTATCAAACAAAAATTCCGGAGGCAGATAAGAGAGCACCAATACGAATTTGTGTTTGCGCTTAACGGTAAGGATGCATTGGATAAATTACATCAGCAGCCGGATGTTGATATGGTTTTCACAGACATTAATATGCCTGAAATGGATGGCTTAACCCTGCTTGAAAAATTAAATGAAACAAATCCTATTTTAAAAGCAGTGATCGTTTCTGCCTATGGCGATATGGATAACATCCGCACGGCCATGAACCGCGGAGCATTTGATTTCATAACGAAACCGGTGAATTTTGAAGATCTTGAAATTACCCTCAAAAAAACCATTAACCACGTTACTCAATTAAAGCAAACATTGCAGGCCATTAAGGAAAACAATATCCTTAAAATGTATGTGGATGAGTCTGTATTGAAATTCATGGAAAAACGCGAGTTCGAGCAGTCACTCACCACGAATGAAAATATAGAGGCTACTATTGTTTTTATTGATATCTGCAGTTTCACTATGATAACCGAAACGGAAAAACCTGATACGGTGGTGGGTCTGCTCAATAATTATTTTGATGTGATCGTAAAAGAAATTATTGCACAGAACGGGCATGTTGACAAATTTATTGGTGATGCGGTGATGGCGCTTTTTCGTGGTGAATTTCACTTAGACCGGGCTATAGAGGCTTGCCTTGCCATCCGCAATGCCATCCAGCAACTGCCGCCGGAAAAAATTGTGCTTAATTTTTTGCCTCAGGTTTCCATCGGTATAAATAGCGGTGATATGATCTCCGGGAATATCGGCTCTGCCAATTTACGCAGGCTTGATTACACCGTAATTGGCGATGTGGTGAACACTGCCCAACGGTTACAGAGTAAGGCGCAGCCAGGCCAGATATTAATATCCGCTAACTCTTATGAGAAAGTAAAAGAATTTTTCAGCGGCACGCCGGTTGGAGAACTGGATCTGAAAAATAAGCGGGACCCTTTAGAGGTGTATGAAGTTTTAAATTAATTTGATAAAACAATACTGCTTTACATTGCATCATTAACCAGGCGCTTATGGAAATAGAAAAACTGCAAACTTTTATACTTGAGAAACTACGAAAAGAATTACCTGACTGGTTGAGTTATCATAATGTAGAGCATACAGAATATGTAATAAGATACGCGATTGAACTGGGAGAAGCTGAAAATCTCCCGGAGGCCGACTTAAAGCTGCTTCATACTGCAGCAATTATGCATGATACCGGTTTTTTAACCACTTATGCAGGGCATGAGGAAGCCTCCTGTAAAATTGCGCGGCAATATTTGCCTGAGTATGGTTACGACCAGGAGTCTATAGAAAAGGTGTGCGGCCTGGTAATGTCAACAAAATTACCGCAGTCGCCTTTTGATTTATTGTCAGGGATTCTATGCGATGCTGACCTGTATTATATCGGTACAGATGACTACCAGGTTTTTGCCAATCGCTTATTCCGCGAATTAAAACACCAGGATGAAACATTAACCAATGACACATGGCTCAGGCAGCAACGCGAATTTCTGCGGTCGCATACTTATTTGACAGAGGCGGCAAGGGTAAAATTAAATTCCAGAAAACAATCCAATATAAGAAAGCTCCAGCGCCAGCATTTCGTTTATCGTGTGCACAATGATTACAGCATTTCAGACATCTTGCTAATGATAATCGGAGTGGCAACCGCTACGTTCGCGTTACAGGGCTTTCTTGTTCCCAACAAATTTTTTGATGGCGGCGTTACAGGCATTTCACTACTGGCACACGAAATCTATCATATCCCTTTGGCGTTTGTCATTATTGCCGCAAACCTTCCGTTCATCATTATGAGCATATATGTGGCGAGCATAAGATTCGCCGTAAAAACATTGCTGTGTATCATACTGCTTGGTATTTGTTTGTATTATTTTCCATCCTACCAAATCACAAATGATAAGTTGCTGGTATCCATCTTTGGCGGGTTTTTTCTTGGCGTGGGAATAGGTTTAACCATGCGCGCCGGCTGCGCGGTAGATGGTATTGAAGTGCTGGCATTATATACATGGCGGCATACCAGTTTTACCATAAGTGAAATTGTATTGGCGTTAAACATTATCATTTTCAGTATAGCGGCTTTCCACTCCGGTGTATTAGTTTCCATGTATTCTATGATTACTTATTTTACTGCCTCTAAAACGGTTGATTATATAGTAGAAGGAATTGAAGCTTATACCGGCGTTACAATAATTTCTGCTAACAGCGAGCGTATTAAAGAGAAGCTCGTGAATGAAATGGGAAGAGGTATCACCATTTACAAAGGAGAGCGTGGTTTTCTCCCGGGCAAATATGAAGTGCATTCCGAAGTTGATATCATCTTCACGGTAATTACAAGATTGGAATTAAGAAGGTTAAAGAATCTTGTATATGCAGAAGATCCAAAAGCGTTTGTTTTTGCCAACACCATAAAAGAAACGGCTGGCGGTATTTTGAAGAGAAGGCCTACACATTAGTTATACTTTGTAATCTTTGGGACACAAACCTGTGGGGTTTTTGAAGCCTCACAGGTTTTTTAATGTGCGCCATGCATGCCATTGTTCTATAAGGTTAAAGTCTTAACAGATCAGCTAACGGGAACTGTTAGCCCGGAGCAAGGGCGCCCACTGAGAAGTGAAATCTGAAGGAAGCCGGAAGCGGATAAGGACAAAAGTGAGTAACCTGACAAAATTAGGAATAACAAAATCAGGAACATATATGTGGGGCAACAGCAGCAAAGGAGCACGCACCGCAGTGTGCCAGACCGGTACGCACGGTGGCGTGGGAGGACAGGTGGCAAACTAATTGCTACCTTCCTGCTCAATTCAGGACCTGGCGGGTTTTAATCCTGCCAGGTCTGTTAACTTTGTCAACTATGAAATACAAATTACTTGGTAGAAGCGGTTTAAAAGTATCAGAGCTATGCCTTGGAACGATGGGTTTTGGAACGGAGAACGATTGGGGTGCAGATAAGGGAACAAGCTTTAAAATAATAGAAAGTTTTGCTGAAGCCGGCGGCAATTTTTTAGATACGGCCAACATCTATAAGTTTGGTACCAGCGAAAAAATAATTGGTGAATTCATCAATGGCCGCGACCGTGATTTTTTTGTGATTGCTACAAAATATACGTTGCTCGATAACAGAACCAACCCGAATGCCAGCGGTAATAACCGTAAGAATATGATGCGGAGCGTGGAGGAAAGCCTGAAGCGTTTGCAAACAGATTTTATTGATGTGTTTTACCTGCATATCTGGGACGATCTCACACCAATTGACGAAGTGCTGCGCGGGCTTGACGATTTGATCAGGCAAGGTAAAGTAAACTATGCTGCTATCAGCGATACACCGGCCTGGATGGTTGCCAAAGGAAATACGCTGGCAGAGTTAATGGGATGGAGCCAGTTCATTGCCTTGCAGGTAGAATACAGTTTGTTACAACGTACACCTGAAAGAGAATTGATACCCATGGCAAAACATTTTGGTATGACTATAACCCCGTGGGCTCCCCTTGCCGGCGGTGCATTAACCGGAAAATATTTGCGCGGTGATTATGGAAGAATCAAAGAAGGAAGCAGCCGGCTAAACCAAAACAGCCAGCGCATAACAAAAGAGGTGATGGCTGTTGCCGAAAAGCTGGGCGTGGAAGCTGCGCATGTTGCGCTGAAATGGACCATGCAGCAGCCGCTTTCTGTAATTCCTATTGTTGGAGCAACCAAACCCGAACAATTGGAACAAAATCTGCAGGCTATTCATGTCGTTATCCCGGAAGAAGACATGAAGCACCTTGACGAAATAAGCGCTATTGACCTGGGTTTTCCGATGAAATTTTTTAAAGAAGAAGCCGTGCAAATAAATACATATGGCGGGTTTTATGATAAAATTGAAAAACGCCCGGAGTTTCACATCAAGCCAAAATTGTATGACTTACGATGAATTTATATTAACCATTGAAAATAATGAGTTACCCTCCGGCCTGCCGGCATATTTGCAGGCTTTGTGGTATGATGGGAAAGGTAATTGGCATAAAGCGCATTCATTGATCGATTCATTGGACGATAGAAATTCCTGCCGCGTACACGCCTATCTGCATAGAAAGGAAGGCGATATTTCAAATGCCGATTATTGGTACAGGCGCGCCAACACACAAAGGCCTACCCGGAGTTTACCGGAGGAATGGCAGGATATTACTACAGAATTGCTTCTTGAACTTAATGGATAGGCAACTCTTTTAATATTATATCGGTTTCATTACGTTAAATAAAAAAGAACTTAATAGCGGGTTGGATGAGCTTTTGCACATAATGAAAGGCTGCATGGAGAATGATGCCAAATGTCAGAAGATGCTTTATGACAGGTATCTTCCTTATGCATTGCGCATTTCATACCGGTATGTGCATTCCTTTGAAAATGCGGCGCATGCAGCCAATGATGCATTTGTAAAGATCTTTAAGAACTTTAAAAAATTTGAAATAAGGGATTATGCCCATGTTGAAACCATGCTGCTTGGATGGATAAAAAGGATAGTTATTAATGCATCTATTGATTTTATGGGCAGGGAGAATTTAATGTCAACGAATGGAACAGTATATCCCGATAATGGGGAGTACAGGAATGTAAATAACATAAATAATCATGGTGAAAATCAGCTTGTGTACAAAGAGCTGATAGCACTTATAAGAAAATTGAGCCCTGCTTATAAATTGGTTTTTAATCTGTATGTCATTGATGGCTATACCCACCAGGAAATTTCAAACATGCTGGGTATTTCTGTCGGCACATCCAAATCTAACCTGTCGAAGGCAAGAGCATTTCTTCAAAAATATTTAGTAAAGGACGATAAAGGCAATATTCTATGCTTTACATGAGAGAAGACGATATGGATGAAATGTTACGCAGGGCTGCCGAAAATTATGAGATTGACGCCGGCAAGGCCGCCGACTGGAATTTTGTGTATAAAGCAGTTCACGAATCAGAAGAAACAGCACCCGGAGAGAAAAAAGACAAGCGCCGCAGGTTTATATTTTGGTGGTTATTGCTGATACCATTGGGATGGCTGGGGCATACGGCATATAATAAATTTCAGGTTGATGGTACCAGCCGGCAAAGCATGCACCAGGCATCGGTTCAAACAAAAACAAATAAAGCTGCGGGCGGCACACAATCCTCGCCGGAAAAAGGTTCAGCGGCGAAAGAAGAAGTTATAGCTAAAAGTTCAACCGGAATGGATAAGAACACCTCAATTAAGCAGTCTGTAAACGGACAGGATATGTTGCAGTATAAAAGCCACAGGAAGAACGCCGCTAAAGATTACGCATATCACTATTCATCAGGGATTGAACCCAATGTAGCGCCACCATCAACCGAAATGTATAAGCCGCATGAAGAAATGAATCTTGATACACCGGTTGATAGAGACGTTACAGGCGCCCCCTCATTGTTAAATGCAGCAATAAAAAAAGACAGCGCCACTGCCGCTGCTGTAAACGATAAAGACACTATTAATATCTCTGATAAAGCAAAAAAACAGGCAATAACAATAAAGCCAACTGATCATTATTTTTATGCGGGTTTAGTTGTTGGTGGAGATATGAGCTTTGTAAAATATCAAAAAGCGCAACCCATAGGCTACAACATCGGGCTGCTTGCCGGTTATAAATTTAAAAAGCTCAGTATCGAATCAGGGTTACTGTTTGTAAAGAAAAATTATTATACAGACGGGGAATATTTTGATAAGAGTAAAATCCCGTATTTTAACGATGCAGAGATCCTGACGGTAGATGGATATTGCCGCATGTTTGAAATTCCTCTTAATATAAAATATGACTTTATTGAAAAAAAAAGACATAGTTTTTTTGCAACCGCCGGCTTATCTTCTTATCTGATGAACAAGGAGTATTACAATTATGATTATATTAAGGACGGCCTATGGCATAACGGCAGCCGCGCTTATATGCATTCAGATCAGAACTGGTTCTCTATTTTAAATTTAAGTGCGGGATACGAATTACGCACCGGTTCAAAAACCCGTATTCGTATTGAGCCATATTATAAGGCGCCTTTAAACGGAGTTGGCACAGGCAGTCTGCCTGTCTCAAGTATAGGAGTTAATGCAGGCATTACAAGACAAATACCTTAAGGCAGTACTACCTTAGTATCGTAGTGTCTTTCCCCATGTTCGTTATGTTCAAAATCTCCGTGCCACAGCATCATAATCATAACGAAAACGAAAACTACAACAAAGGCAACAAAAGCAACCAGCGTAAATTTTTTTGGATCGTTTGGAGTGCTGTGGTCAGACATATTATTTGGTTTGAATATTAAAAGTTGTCAAAAATAATGAATCAATTAAAAATTCAAGATCGAATTATTGTTTTTGCAGGGCGTAACGCATCATATTCAAAATAATATCAGGGTCCGGACAATTGCCCAGGTACTTATCCTTTTCGCCATAAGCACACACCCCGGGATAGTCTCCTTTGTTAAGCTCAATATCATTTATGATCTGGAAATGCAAATGCGGGGGCCAATTGCCATTTTCTGCGGGCCCGCCTACATGTGCAATTTTTTCTCCGCGGCTCACATATTCCCCGGCCTGGATATTATTAATGTCATTTAAAGAAATATGCCCATACAAACTGTAAAAAGCAATTCCATCCAACTGGTGAAGTAAAATCAGCGTGGCGCCATAATCACCAAAATTGTTATTGAAGGCAAAACTGTGCACCATACCGCCCATAAACGCATATACGGGCGTGCCTGCATCCGCCCATATATCAATGCCTAAATGCAGGCGTCTTGGTTCTGCTCCGGCAGCATTGTCAAACATCTGGCTGCGGCTGTAAAAACTGCGGTATTCTGCATAACCACCTATGCCATACAATGCACCGGCATTTTTTATTTGCCCTTTAATATACGATGCAAACTGATCCCCGTCTTCCAGGTTAATATTCTTTAGGTCTGCATTTGTTGCAGTAAAATTCATCTGCAATAACTTATCTTTTCCAGGATTAAAAGGTACTACGGTATGAAATGTATGCTGATATTTTTTTAAAGAAGAAGCAAGCCGTTGTTGATAGATCATGGAGTAAAATTATTGAAAGGTCAACCGCGAATTTTTAAATTCAAAATTGTTTATGCTTAAAATATTTATTACAAATAACTCAAATTTGTTTGAGGTGTTAATGCCCTTACAGTTTCATACATCAACCTTATTGTATTTTCAATATCATCGCGGTGCAGCATTTCTACTGTTGTATGCATATAACGCAATGGAATTGATATTAAAACAGAAGGGCATCCATCG
The DNA here is from genome assembly GCA_036274175.1 of Parafilimonas sp. Classification (GTDB taxonomy): domain Bacteria; phylum Bacteroidota; class Bacteroidia; order Chitinophagales; family Chitinophagaceae; genus Parafilimonas. Next base: position 85,356 of record DASUGF010000040.1, on the reverse strand, counting down.
TTTGCATAAGCAAAGCTATCCGTATCGGTACCGGTTGTGCGGCTAAGCGTTCGCCATTGCACAGGTATCTTTTTCTTTTCTGCAATACCTTCCACAAAACCAAGTAATTTATTATGCACTGCCGGCGCATAAGCAAGCGCAGGGCCTTTGCCACAGGCAATATCACCCTCTACAATTTTATTGATCATTGGCGTTGTGGTATCGTGTGTAACATCAGTCACAATAGCCACATTGGGTTTTATTCTTCTTGCGATCATTTCGGCGCCACGCAAGCCAATTTCTTCCTGCACAGCGTTCACTACATATAATCCAAAAGGAAGTTTATTTTTATTTTCACGGATGAGCCGCGCTACCTCGGCGATCATAAATCCGCCGACGCGGTTATCAAAGGCGCGGCCGATAAAATAATTATGCGAAAGCTCATCAAATCCATCCTGGTAAGTAGCAACAGCGCCGATATGAATGCCCAATGCTTCAGCTTCTTTTTTATTGCGGGCGCCGCAATCCAAAAATAAATTATCCGGTTTAGGCTGTGGCTCCTTAGGTTCGCTGCCTGCATGCCGCGTATGAATAGCAGGCCAGCCAAACACCGCCTTTACAGGCCCTTTTTTGCCATGAATGATCACGCGCATTGCAGGAGCGATCTGGTGATCAACACCGCCATTGCGTTTTAGATAAATAAGCCCCTGGTCATTGATATAATTCACAAACCAGCTTATTTCATCCGCATGCGCTTCTATCACAACCTTAAACGCTGCATCCGGATTAATAACACCAACTGCAGTACCATAAGGATCTGTAAAGATTGTATCAACAAAGTCTTTTACATAATTCAGCCAAACCTTTTGACCGCTGCTTTCAAAACCAACCGGTGAAGGCGTATTGACATATTCCTTTAAGAAATTAATAGAGTTATCAATGATTGGCTTTTGCTGTTTTTTCTTTGATTCTTTTTTTGCCATGTAATAATATAAGTTGAGTAACTGAAATGTTCAAAGATATATAAGGAAGCGATCAATTGAATGCCGGGCTGACGCAATCGCATGTTTAGCCTTGAAATCGTATTTGGCGGTTGTGCAATTGCATCTGCACGCAAAAAGCTTTCTTGTCCATTTCGCAAACGTAAATTGCAGTGATTATAACACATGTTGAAATTTATAAAATCAATTTTTTTCGGCAATTATTTTATAGGTCTCATTGCAATTGCATTATCAATTGAATCCTGCGTACAATTGCGGTTGCCTTTAAATTCTTTGTTGTATTACGTGATACTTTTTTCTGCAACAATTTTTTATTATACCTACGCATATTTGGGCCCGCTGAGTACAGGGCCCATTATGAACCCAAGAAGAGCCTGGTATAATAAAAATCACCGGTTGATAATGTATAGCCAGGTTGTTTTGTTTTTGATGTGCATACTCTTAGGTTGTTTTTTCTGCTATAAGAATTTTGCAGGCATTGAAAGATTGCCGGTTATTTACTGGCTCGTTGTTGCCATAATACTGGTTGCGGGAATTTTTTATTATGGCCTGTTGCCGAAATCTTTTTTTCAGGTAAACCTGCGCAATACCGGTTTGCTAAAAGCTTTTGTGATTGGTTTTGTGTGGGCTTGCTGCGCCAACATTTTATCATTTATTGTTGTGCAGATTGAAAACGGTCCGCATGCCGCAGAGCTTATTTTTTTAGGTTGGCTTTTTTTGAAAAACTGGATGTTTTGTACTGTAAATGCAATCATCTTTGATATTAAAGATTATGACGATGATTCCAACAGGCAGTTAAAAACTTTTGCGGTTCGCTTTGGAATAAGAAATACTATCTATTTTATTTTATTGCCGCTGATCATCATCGGTCTTTTTTCTCTGATTGCTTTTACGGGTAGCCGCCACACGGGTGGTGTTACTATTATATTCAACCTTATTCCTTTTATTTTATTACTCATAATAACGTGGGGAATGCAGAAGCCGCAGAAAATATTATATTATCTTGTAGTTATAGATGGATTGATCTTTTTAAAAGCTTTATGTGGCATTGCAGGCATGCAGTTTGTAAACAGATAATTTATGCGTAACGATTATAACAGTATAGCGGGATATTATGACAGGCTGAGCCGTCTTGTCTTCCAGCGGTCTATTATAAAAGCGCAGCAATATTTAATTGACTTTATTTCAGATAATAATAAAGTGCTGTTGGTAGGCGGCGGTACAGGCTGGGTGTTAGACGAGATTTCAAAACTGAACAGAAAAAATATTTCGGTGGTGTACGTGGAGAAGTCTTCCAAAATGATCGAATTGTCTAAGAAAAGGAAGCACAAAAATGTATCCGTAGAATTTGTGCATACAGGTATTGAAAGCTATAAGGCAGAGGAACATTTCGATGTAATATTTACCCCTTTTTTATTTGATAATTTTATTGAAAAGCGGATTCAATATGTTTTTCAAAAGCTGGATGCTCTGCTGAAGCAAAAAGGCTTCTGGTTATATGCAGATTTTGTTAACTACGAAGAAGTGAAAAAAGCATGGAAACAATATTTTCTGAAAACCATGTATGTCTTTTTTAGTCTCGCAGCTAACATAGAAACAAAGAAGCTGATAGATATGCGGCCATACTTTGCAGAGAAATACAACATGATCACTCAACAGTTTTACTACCGAAGGTTTATAGAATCGATCGTTTACAGGAAAATAAAATAATCTATTGTTTCAGGAAAACAAGGTCCGGTGATTGTACGGTGTCACTCACGTGGTCTTTGTTGTCATGCATCCAAAAACGGAAATAGCTGGTGTCGTCAAACTGCGAGCATGCGCCTAAGTTGGGCGGAAAAATGGTTCCGTAATTATAGGTGAACTCGAAATCAGCCTTTACGTTTTTAGGCGGGTTGAAGTTGGGAATACGAAAACTATCTATTCGCGATAAAGACTGGCAGTTAGATACTTTTGAAATACGCTGCACCCAAATGGTGTCAACAACATCTCCTTCTTTATCGGTGCACTGAAGATTAAATTTTACAACAGAGGGCTGAGGAAACACCGTGGCATTTACACTTTCAAACTTGAGCGTGGGTTTTGTATTGTAGGTATCTTTTGAGCAGGTTATACATCCGATCACTAATAAAACTATAACCAATAATTTAATCTTCATTTCTTTGTAATTGGTTTCAAACCGTTTAAATTTTTTCATGGTAAATATACAACGCATTATCCATGAAAAAATGTAAACAAAGGTTACCCGTGGCATAAAATAACAACATTTTGCATGGGAAATTTATATAAAAGCAAACAACATTTAAACAAAAGCAAACATTGGTTCATTGTGAGTGATTCATTTGTTAACAAAATTTTTGAGGTTGAAAACATAGGTTTTGAAGAAGTCGCAATGCAATGGTTTGCTTACCAGCAGCAAAAAAACAAAGTTTATAAAGAATGGTGTGATCGTTTGTATATAAATGCGGGCAGGGTAACGGCAATACCTCAAATACCTTTTTTGCCTATTTCTTTTTTTAAAACCGATAAAATAATTTGTGGTGAGGAGCAATACGATGTACTGTTTGAAAGCAGCGGTACCACGCAATCTTTTAAAAGCAGGCATTATGTGAAAGACATTAACCTTTACAAAGAAAGTTTTACCAGGTGTTTTGATATATTTTATGGGGATATAAAAGAATGGTGCATCATCGGTTTACTGCCGTCTTATCTGCAGCAACAAAATTCATCCCTGGTAACAATGGTGGATGAACTGATACAATTAAGCGGGCATGGTAAAAGTGGTTTTTACCTGTATGAATATGAAAAACTTTATGATCTGCTTCAGCAATCAGAGCGTCAGCAACAAAAAACTTTATTGATTGGCGTGACGTATGCTTTGCTGGATTTTGCGGAACATTTTCCTATGCGATTTTCTTTCACTACGGTAATGGAAACAGGCGGTATGAAAGGCAGGCGTAAAGAGATAACAAGAAATGAGGTTCATGATATTTTGAAAAAACAATTCCGGGTGCAGCAGGTGCACTCCGAATATGGAATGAGCGAATTGCTATCGCAGGCGTATTCAAAAGGAGAGGGGAGATTTTATTGTCCGCCGTGGATGAAAATTTTTGTAAGAGATGAAGATGATCCTTTAGTTGTAAAAGAAATGGGCAAAGGGGCGTTAAATATTATTGATCTTGCCAATGTTTACAGTTGTGCATTTATTGCAACCGATGATGTGGGTGAAGTTTTCGAGGATAGCAGTTTTACGGTACACGGCAGGCTGGATGGCAGCGATATTCGAGGTTGCAGTTTGATGGTTGTTTAATTGCTATTATATTTGCGCTCTTAATGTTCACAAGTTGAACTTGTGAACCCGTAAACCCGTGAACTTGTAAACTTTGAAATGCCCGGGTGGCGAAATTGGTAGACGCACCGTCTTCAGGTGGCGGCGTCCGAAAGGATGTGCTGGTTCGAATCCAGTCCCGGGCACAAATAACTCCTTTTTCAAGTGGTTATTTTGCCCTTGAAATGTAAGCCAACCAAAGCCTTCATCGGTTTAATTTTCTTTTTGTTTCTTTAATTTGACTCTTTTTCCAATTTTTTGTTACGCCGTTGTTACCGGGGTAACATAAAGGATTTGTTTTTGATACCTGGAGAAACCAAGATCAAACCCAAAGCAAATGAATATAACAAACGGGCGATGACAAAGATGAGTTCCAAAGAGCGAAAAGCCTATCAAAAGCTTCATAACAGCTGCAACCATATCGAAGGCAAATTTGGCCAGGGCAAGAACGGATATGAGTTAAATGAGATCAAAGCGAAATATGCCAACACCTCTGCCAGCTGGATAGCAGCCGTATACTTTGTAATGAACATCCTGGTGTTTGCAGGAAGTTCTTTTTTGTCATTTTTTGTCGGATATATAACGCATTGCGGGCTATTACCTATGAAAAAAAGAACAACAGCGGTAATAATGGTTCAAAAATATCCAGCCGCTATTGCAATCAATAATAGATGGGAAATAAAATAGGCATAATAAACATATAAATATTTTTAATACGTATTTCGACTTTTACTTTTTCAGCAGATCCTAGTTAACTTAACACTACCATAATATTTTAACTCATGGAATTTGGTATAAGCACATTTGGAGAAATTGTTCCTGACCATAAGGCGGGGAATGCATGGAATGCACATAAGCGCGTGCAGGAGTTGCTGGAAGAAGCCAGGCTGGCTGATGAAATTGGTTTGGACGTATTCGCGTTGGGAGAACATCACCGCTCTGATTATGTGATATCATCGCCTGAAATGATCCTTGCGGCTGCGGCATCGGTCACACAAAAAATAAAGTTTATCAGCGCGGTTACCGTATTAAGTTCTGCTGACCCGGTGCGTGTGTTTCAGCATTTTGCAACACTTGATCTTATCTCGAATGGGCGTGCCGAGATCATGGCCGGTCGCGGCTCCTTCATTGAATCATTTCCTTTATTTGGCTACGACCTGGAGGATTATGACGAATTGTTTATTGAAAAACTTGACCTTTTGTTAAACATCAATCAGCATGAAAGAGTTTCCTGGAAAGGAACGCACAGGCCAGCCATCAATAACCTCGGGGTTTACCCAAGACCGTACCAGCAACAATTACCTGTATGGATCGCTGTTGGCGGAACGCCGTCTTCCGTTGTTCGTGCAGGCAGTTTGAATTTGCCATTAACCATCGCCATTCTTGGCGGAAGCCCTGTACAGTTTACTTCGCTGACTAATTTGTATAGAAACGCAGCAAAAAAAGCCGGGCACAATGTCGAAAAACTTCAGCTTTGCATTAATGAGCATTTATATATCGCAGATTCCGGTGAGCAGGCGAGAGACGAGTTCTGGGTTATTTACGGGAGAATAATGAACAAGATCGGAAAGGAAAGAGGCTGGAGCCCGATGACAAAACAGCAATTCGAATATTTGTGCCAGCCCGAAGGACCTTTGCTTGTTGGCAGCGTGCAAGAGGTGACAGAAAAATTGATCTACCAGTATAAGTTGTTTAACAACACGAGGTTTCTCACGCAGGTAATTTCCGGGGATATCGCACATGAAAAGATCATGCATTCCATCGAACTTTTTGGAAAGGAAGTGGCGCCAGCGGTGAGGTCAGGAACAGCGCCAACTATAACGCTTTAAGAATTTAATACCTGAACTTGTGGTTTTTTTAACCGGATCAAATTTTTTAAACTTCAACCAACGTTTTTTTCAAACTAATTGTCAGTAGGCAAAAGCTTCGTTATATGAAAAAAAATTCAGGCCTTATACTATTTTTCGTGATTGTGGTAACCGGTGGGTTACTGGCATTGCAGGGATGTTCCAAAGATGGCAGTGATAAGAGAACAGAGAGATTTACCTATACTATTTACAGCCCTGTTTACAAAAACAAATCGCAGGTGTTAGCTTCTATCAACGGTTCTGCAGCAACCACCGTTGAACATGCAGGTAAGTTGTATATAAAGGACAATTTTATTTACCTGAATGATGTGAACAAAGGCATTCACATATTTGATAACAGCAATCCGTCGCATCCTGTGCAGGTTGCTTTCCTTGCCATTCCCGGCAATCTTGATATTGCCATTAAAGGCAACATATTGTATGCAGACATGTATGATGAACTGCTGGCACTGGACATCACAGATAAACATCACGCTAAAATCACCAACACCATCAAGAATTTTTTTTACGGCCGTGCTTACCTGGGAAATTCGCCTGCAAATACCGAAGATAAAATTGCTGTTGACTGGAAAGAAAAAGACACCACCGTAGAAATAACCTATGGATACCCTGATTGTAATGGCTGCCAGTACGAAACCAATACAAGCAGCAACGGCGGTAAATCGGGCACAGCAGGTTCTATGGCCGCTATGGTAATAATGAATAATTATTTGTATGCCATTAGTGAAATGCATACCCTCGGTATTGTGGATGTAAGCAATCCCTCATCGCCAAAGCTGGATTCAGCTTTTTTTGCCGGGTATGACCTGCAAACGATCTTTCCTTTTGAAGATAAATTGTTCCTGGGCTCTGCGATCGGTATGTTTATGTATGATGTAAGTGACCCTGAAAAACCTGTTTCCGTTGGCCAGTTTGAACACGGCCGCGCCTGTGATCCCGTTATAGCTGATGGCGATTACGCGTATGTAACGTTGCATGCAGGCACTATGTGTGGCGGAGATCAGAACGAACTCAATGTGATCAACATTAAGGATATGGCTAACAGCCAGCTTGTAAAAACATATGATCTTAAAAAGCCAACAGGCCTTTCCAAAGATGGCGACCTGTTGTTTGTTTGCGACGGCACAGAAGTTAAAGTTTACAACGCTGCCGACCCTGCCGGTTTGGTATTACTGAAACAAATAAAAAGTAACGAACCTTACGACGCCATAGCTATGAATAAAAGGCTAATGGTTGTAACGGCTGACGGCCTTTATCAATATGATTACAGCAACATCAACTATATTAAACAACTGAGTTTTATTGCGGCGAAGAAATAGTGGGTGAGAATGAGTAATGAGTAATCAGTGATGAGTGATTGTAGTGAATGGTGAATAGTCAATAGTGAATGGAAATTCCCACTTAACATAGCAATCTCGTGAGCACTATTTAATTATTCTTCTTTGTCTTTTTCAACAGCACTCATGATCGAGCACGTGCAATACCTTATCGTAAAATTCTTTTGCACGTTCAGGACTGCTGCCAATGCAAACAAGGCCCAATTTGCCAAATTCAGATAGGGCGCCTACCAAATGGAACATGACGCCTTCCTGTGCTGCACCATCATACATCAATGAATGATACATGGCAATATTAATGAGATCGTGCGGTGTTAATCCCTTGTATTTTTCGTTGCTTACATTATCAGAGGCAAAATAAAATCTTTCATTGCCGGCGGCTGTAATGAACCGACCGGTATCTGTATGGTAAATGCCATTTGTAAGGAACTGCAGCATGAGAAAAGGATGCGTGGTGCCGCCCTTGCGCAGGTTTATTTCAATAGCATAATGTTTCCAGGTATCATCATCTTGTTTTACGGAAAGAAAGTCAATTGCAAAACGACCCAATGCACCTTTTAACGCAAGCGCTTGCGCAATTTTCCTCCCTTCCCGTGCAAGGGACACACTATAGGCTTTATCGGCAGGGAAAATGGCGCCAATGAATATTTGACCGTCATCGCCGCCAAGCAACTGGTCATGTGTGCTCACAATATCTATGGTGCTATTGGGATTAATTACACATTGCACTGAAGGGGAAGTTTTTATTTCTCCTTCCAAAAATATTTCTACAACACCACCCATCGAATTGAACTTCTCAAAAAATAATTCCCTGCTTACATCTTTAGATACAGGTGCAAGATTTTGCGTCAGCGCAGCTTCGATATCTTGTGCAGTAACTTCGGAAGCATTTGTACCAGGATACCGGAAAATTGCATTACCATCTCCGCTAAAACCATCATTCATTTTTATGACTGCTTTCTTTAAAGCAGGATATTGTTTTTTTAATCCAACAAGCGCATTCAGGATGTCCTCTTTTGTATGCAGGTCTTCAAAGCCATCCGGCATGTTCACACCGCATTCCCTGAATGTTTTTCTTGCGCCTGATTTGGAGCCTTCGTAAAATTTATCGGGATCTGTACCAAACAAAGGAATGCCCAATTGTACGGCAAGTGTTTTTTCAAGCGGTGTTATATTATAACAGGTGAGGTGCGCAGAGGATGCATCTGTTATTTGTTGCCTGATACGCTCCATCAATCTTGGACGTTCCAGTATTTTTTGTGTAAGCGGTTTCGATGATGCATCAAAGCAGGTTAACAATGTAAGCCTTTTCCTTGCATGCTGGCCGGTGATCCCGGGCAGTAAATGCAGGTAATAATCAATAATGATGTCGGCCACAGGCATGCTTGTTATATAAATCAATTTTGTTGTGGGCATACGCAACAGCATCAGCAAACAAAGCATGCGTTCTTCATAATGCATTATGCCTTTTACCTTGGAAAGTATTTCAATGTCCATCGTGAATGATGGCAGAATAACCACCGTGCGCGGGGCTAACCGGTCAGGAAATATTTCTTCAAATTGTTTTTTAAAATTCTCCTGTAATGTATTGAATGCATTTCTTTCTTCATCAGAACCGGGCGGTGGAAAATTATTTTTATAATTGAAAGTTTTCCCCGCAATTATTGCTTCCGTATCCATGGTTAAAACTTTGGCAAAAGATAGGAAAAGCAAATGAGAAATGGTAATTCAAATACGCAATAATCAATGTTCAATATTCAATGCTCAAGGGGAAACCAAAAACTTGAATATTGATTATTGCGTGTTGAATATTGATTATTAAAAATTTCAATTGTGTATGTCTAAGATAGGTTGGTAGTTCATAGCTGATAGTTCATGGTATTGCGTTCTGCTATGATCTATCAGCCATGAACCATGAACTTCACACTTCAAGATATTGATTCACTATTGACCATTCACCACTCACCTTTCCATCAACCTCATCCTGTACGCATTCATCGCGGTTTCCCCGAGTTTTGTTATTAAGCGATAGTTTACAATAACGCCAACAGGCGCTCCTATAACGGGTACCAGTTGCGCCATCTTTGCAAGATCAAGATAGTCCCTGTATTCCTGCTGGAATGTGCGCCAGTCATAATGGTTGATATCATCAGGCAGTTGTTTTGCATGTTCATCCCAGTCAGCAATTTTTAAATAAACATTTCGTCTTTCCTGGTGGCTTGAAAAGGCAAGCTGCATGATATACAAAATAAAAATGCGTTCTTTATAATCCTTTACATCAAAGCCATACATGGCTGCTATCTCAAACAACAATTTTATTTTAATGCCAAGCAATAAAGGAAAGTCTGCAAGCCCAAGTAAAATTCCACCCGCACCTGTTACACCGCCTTCTGCAGCGGCAGTGGTTTTATACCATTTGATCTTTTCCTGTAGCAATCGTTCTTTAATTTCCAAACTGTCTTTGGTATTGGGCTTTGCAGTAGTGATGCCTGAGCCAAACAATACCACTTTCACCATTTGTTTTATGCCAGCCGTAATGCCCTGGTGAATTTTCTCGGGTATGTAGCTGTTTATTTTGGTTTGCATTCTTTTGGAGAGCGCATTGAAAAACGATGGCTTGCGCAGCATTTTTTTCTGCCAGCTTTTTAACTCATGCTTTACCTGTAAGTCATGATTTGTCATACGATGAAATGAGTCTAAAACAGTGCCAATGATAGAGTCCGGTCGATGAGTAATGAATAATCAGCAATGAGTAATGTTTTCGCTCAAACTCATCACGCATACTTACCTGAAATACGACAACATATAATTACCATAGCGCTAATTTTGCATCAGCATTTCCAACAGGCTGGCGTCCCTTTTATAAACATCTGTACGAAAATTCAACTGCCCGTCACTGCTCATAAATGCGGTAAAATATCCTATATACACGGGAATGGTTTTTTTAAGTGTAACATATTGTTCTTTACCTGCGTGCATGGCAGCATCAATTTTTTGTGGCGTCCATTCCGGCATTTGTTGTAATACTCTTATTGCAAGATCTCTTGGTTTTGCAACACGGATACACCCATGGCTGAATGCACGGCTATCTTCAGAAAACAATGATTTGGATGGCGTATCATGCAGGTAAATATTATTGGAATTGGGGAAAAGGAATTTTACAAGTCCAAGTGAATTGGACGGTCCGGGCTTTTGCCTTACCCGCCCTCCGTTCCATTCCATATTGTGCCGGGCGAGATAATTTTTGTTTCTTCTCATTCCGGGCAGTACTTCACCGTTAATAATGCTTGGCGGTACATTCCAGTAAGGGCTGAAAACCACGTATTGCATCTTACCGCTGAAGATCACTGTTTTTGTCATGGGCTTTCCTACCACCACATTACAGTTCCACACTTCTTTATTGTCTTCAAAATAGCGTAACGTGTATTCGGGAATGTTTACCAGGATTAATTCATTTGAGCTCGTATCGCCGGTAACCCACCGCATGCGTTCCATATTTACCATTATTTGTTCAACACGCTTTTTTGCAGGGATATTGATTTCATTTATCAAACTGTTTGTTATAAGAGAATCGGGTTTTAAGCCATATCTCAATTTTGCGTAATTGACTGCTTCGGCCAGTTTTACATCATACACATCGCTTGTGTCGTTTTCATGTACATCTCCCAATTGAAATAAACGTTTTCGTATAAACGGAATAACTGTTGAAGCCTGATTGGGTTTTATCGTTTTGCTGATGCCAGGGACAGTTACTTCACCGCCTTGTTTTTCAATGTCCCTGTAATGAGTCAGCGCTTTCTTCAGGCCTGCATGCTGCATAGCTATAACAGGGCCTTCCACACCTGCAAGTGTTCCCTTGCTTAAATTATCTTCAAGCAAAGCGGAATAAGAAAATTTTTTCCTGGGGAGATACCAGTTCATTGAAGTGGTTTTGCTGCTCAAAGAACCAGCCCATATTTTTTTAGCATAAAAAAAATATTCACCGGTTAACATTAATTCAGCATTGATGTCAGGCTTATTGTTGTTGGCTACATTTTTAATATTGTTCAATAGCTGGTCAAGGCTGTCTTTATACGGCACATTAGCGGTTACGCCCTCCCCTTCAATATTTTCAATGGCTGAAATAAGTGTGCCTGAAGTCTCTATCAATCCATTATTATCGTACCAGACATAACTGAAATTGTTAGCCCTGTAAAAAGTGTCGAATTCTTTACTGAATTCCCGGAACAATGGTTTTTCAGAAAGAAATTTTTGTATTGCTGCACTATCGAACTTAATGCCTGAATTATCGTTAAAGTTCCCCGGAGTGATTGCTTCCTCAGCCTTCTTGTGAATGGTTGTATCGGAATCCTGGCTTTTACTTTTAAATGAATTGCAGGAGAAAAAAAAGAACACACTTAATACGATATAAACTAAATATACTTTGCGCACTTTCATTTTAAAAATTTAGATTAACAACATGTAAAGTAAGGGTAAGTTTTGCAAGTCAGGCAAACGAATGACCCTGCTTCCCGCACTTTTACATTTTAATATCATTCATCTCAGCATAATTTCCTGTAGGCATTGTATTGCTTTTATTTGTTGAAGCTGTTTGTAAAAACTTTGTTTGACGCAACACATACGACCATCAAACTTATTGATGCAAAGGCATGGAGCGCGGCATAGTTTTTAAAGCCGGCTTTTTAAAGTGGATACTTTTATTCCCATTTAAAAACTTTTATACTGATAGCGCTGATAACAACTGCCCATATAATTAACCCGGTAAGCTGAACGGGTAATTGCCATATGTGTGATCGTTCAAATGCGATCTTTCTCAGGCCGTCGACAAAAAATGTAAGCGGCAAAATATTGCAAAAAGATTGCAGCCAATGCGGATAATTTTCTATCGGGAAAAAAAGCCCGCACAACAGGATCTGGGGAAGCGTGAGTGTATTGGCAACCGGCGCGATGGAACTTTCATTTTGTATCATGCCACTTATGATAAAACCAATGCCCATGAATATAATGAGTCCAAACAGGGAGAAGAGTAACATTTCAAGAAAAGTATAGAAACCATCTACCAGGGTAAAGTCGAAAACAAAATAGCCAAGCGCCACCATTATGATAAAGCTGATAACATGGAAAAAAAGCCGGCTGAGCATTTCACCCAAAATAAGATGTGCACGATTGATCGGTGTGGCAGCTATGCGTTTTAATACCAGGCTTTGCCTTAAATTAAATAACAGAAAAGAAGATCCAAAAACGCCGGCCATTAATAAAGAAAAGCCAAGCTGGCCGGGAAGGATAAAGTCAATCTGCCGGTAAACACGTCCCGGTAATTCTTTATTATGAATGGATGCTATCGATGGATTTGCCGGGAACACTTTTTCATCGATGGATGCGATAGCATTTTTTAAAAGTGTTTGCAGTAATGTATTTTGATTTGCAGAAGAAGCGCTCGAGGTAATATATACATCATATTTGGTAAGAGGAGGGGTTGTTGCAATTTTCCTGATATCCAGTATCGCTGTAAGCCGCCCTTTTTGCAAAGCTGCCGTCGCATCTTCCATATTTAATTTCGTATCAACAGTAATATTGCTAACGTTGGATATCGCTTTATAAACAGGGTTGGCAGTGTCGCATCCAGGAGCAGGAACAATTTTTAATTGCACTATGCTGTTATCAACCATCGAACCAAACACAATAATGAATATAACCGGAAATAACAAGGAAAAAACAACGGAGGTAGGGCTGCGCAACATAGCAATTAAACTTGCTTTTGCCAGGGCAAAAGCAGCATGCAGTTGGCTGTACGAATTTGGCATGAACAAATATAATTTTTTCTTTTAATCTTAAATTTTGAAGGCTATGTTTTATAGGATAATGGAAATTGATTATTACTTTACAGTATTGCTGACCTGAAACTTAAGCATTCGCTAACATGATCATTGTTTTGTAAACAATTAAAGCGATCAGTTTGGTAAGATACATTGTGAAACACCTTATACATAAAAAGCTTATACCCGCATTTGTATTAGCTGTTATTGTTTGCGTAATGGCTTTCAGATCATTTAAAAAAAATGTTCCTGTTAAGGCGCCTAATATTGTTTTGATCGTTGCAGATGACCTTGGCTATAGCGATCTTTCATCCTATGGTAATAAGCTCATTCGAACGCCCAATATCGATGCGCTTGGAAATGAAGGCATCCGTTTTACGCAAGCTTATGTAACGTCGCCGATTTGCGGGCCTTCCCGCATCGGGTTACTTACAGGCCGTTACCAACAACGTTTTGGTGATGAGTTTATGCCTTATGATCACTACGATCCTGCCTTCATGAAAAATTTGCGCTCGCATTACGGTTCAATGAAAAAATCTATCCCGGGGTTGAAAACCATGAAACCGGATTTTTTTGTCAACCGTGAAAAATTCAATGATGGTTTGCCTTCCAATGAAATAACCATTGCTGAACTCTTGAAACAAAAAGGATATCCTACCGGATTAATTGGCAAATGGAATCTTGGAACAAACTATTATCCTGATGAACATGGTTATGATTACAGTTACTATTTTGAGGGGGCGTTAACAAGGTATGTTGATGATCCTGCAGATACAACCAGGTACATTAACCAGCATTTGCCATGGGCATTTTCTGAAGCAGTTGCATGGGCGCCGCGATATGGTTCTACTGCTATACGGGAGAACCGCATTGTTGTAAAAGATACAGGTTATCTTACGTTCTCTCTGGCTTCGAAGGCTGTTGATTTTATAGATAAACACAAGGACAGCTCTTTTTTTCTTACGCTCACATTTAATGCGCCGCATGACCCTTTCCAGGTTCCCAAAGAATATTTTGACCGGGTAAATGACAGCGTTACGGACACGCTGCACCGTGTTTATTTTGGCATGATCGAGGCGTTAGATGATGCTGTTGGCAACGTGATGAAGAAGCTGAAAAAAGAAGGGCTCGATAAAAACACGGTGATCTTTTTTTTGAGTGACAATGGAGGCGCCACTTATACAAGGGCGACCACCAACGCGCCATTGCGTGGCGGCAAGTGTACACATTTTGACGGCGGATTGATGGTGCCATTCTTTATCAGTTATCCTGGCGTATTACAAGGCAATAAAGTATATAATGCGCCTGTCAGCTCTCTCGATATTTTTACAACGATAGCATCTGTTGCAAACACTTCATTGCCCGCTAATCGTGTGTACGATGGTGTTAACCTCCTTCCATATTTAACCGGAGAAAAGGACGGTTTGCCGCACAATATTTTTTATTGGCGCAATGGGTATTCACAGGCAATAAGAAATGGCGACTGGAAATTATATATCAATAAAAAGAACAAAAAAACCTATTTGTTTAACCTTGCCAATGACATAAGCGAATCGCATGATCTTTCAAAGCAATACCCTGCGAAAGTAAATGAGTTGAAACGGCAACTGGAACAATGGGAAAACACGCAATTCATTAAACCGCGATGGAAAAGCGGCGCAGATGTGCTGATCGATGTGAATGGTGAAGTAGTATGGTTTCCAACATAGGCATTGCCTGCCCGGTAACTCAATTATGCAACAAAAAAAGGGAACGAAAAAATTCATTCCCTTCAGATAAAAATTACATCAAACCCAAACTAACTTATACGTACTGTGATCACGGCAAGACTGCTGCCGCTGCCTTTCAGCATTACAGTGAGATTATAATCCTGTGAAGCGCCCTTTAATTTACCTGCTATATACATGGTGCCGCTCATTTCCCGCTGAGAGGTTACTTCGAAAGAATTGATCTTGTTAGACGAAAAAAAACCGGAAACGGCACTGGAAGCGTCAGCTTTGCTTACATTTTTCATTTCATTTTTCTGAGGGAGTTTCACATCAACGCTGTTGCTGAAATAACCGGTGAATTTAGACGCGCTGCCTGCTTTCAAAGCATTTACCACATCGTCGCCCGTTTGAGCAAACACAGAAAGGGAAAACAGAAATCCAAGTATTGTTAAAAATTTTTTCATTTAATGTTTATAGAATTTGGACTAAAGATAAGGCTTATTGTTTAAGCGGTATAGTTATGTAATTGTGAAATAGCCTCTTCTGACAATTCGCGGACAATTGAAAAATCAAGTAACATACACCTGAAAGCGTGTAGATTTGCGCCATGAGCAAAAAAGCAATTTTAATTATTATGGATGGGTGGGGACTTGGAAAAGTGTATTCATCCGATGCCATACAACATGCCAAAACTCCTTTCGTAAGCAGTCTATACAAAAAGTATCCTAACACTACCTTAATAACCTGCGGTGAAGCGGTTGGATTACCTGAAGGTCAAATGGGCAACAGCGAAGTTGGCCATTTGAATTTAGGCGCCGGCAGGGTTGTGTACCAGGAACTGCAGCGTATAAATGTTGCCATCCGCGAAGGCGAATTTCAAAAGAATGAGCATTTGTTAAATGCGCTTAGATATGCTCAAGAAAACAAAAAGCCATTACACCTGATCGGTTTGGTAAGTGATGGCGGTGTGCATTCGCATATAAAACATCTGGAAGCTATTTGCGATGTTTGCGCACAGCAAGGGTTAAGCGAAGTTTATATTCATGCATTTACCGATGGCCGTGATACAGATCCAAAAAGTGGTTTGGGATTTATAAAACAATTACAGCAAAGTATTAACAATTCTGTTGGAAAAATTGCTACTGTAAGCGGACGGTATTACGCTATGGACAGGGATAAGCGATGGGAGCGCGTAAAACTTGCATACGATGCACTGGTGAAAGGTGAAGGCATTAAGGCAACAGATGCTATTGAAGCGATCGAACAATCTTATGCGCAGAATGTTACCGACGAATTTATAAAGCCTACCGTTATTGTAGATGAAGCGCAACAACCACTGGCAACCATTAAAAACGGTGATGCAGTTATCTGTTTTAATTTCCGGACAGACCGTTGCCGTGAAATTACAATGGCGCTTACACAACAGGAATTTCCTGATCAGGGTATGCATACTTTAGCGTTGAATTATACAACCATGACAGAATATGATAAAACATTCAAAAACGTAAACATCGTTTTCGACAATGACAATTTAAATAACACGCTTGGCGAGATCGTGGAGCAACATCATTTAAAACAGATCCGTATTGCGGAAACAGAAAAATATCCGCATGTTACTTTCTTTTTCAGCGGCGGAAGAGAAGCTCCATTTAATGGGGAAACGAGGATATTAGTGCCATCACCAAAAGTTGCCACATACGATCTGAAGCCTGAAATGAGTGCGTACGAGGTAACAGCGAAATTGCTTCCTGAAATTGAAAATGAAACAGCCGATTTTATTTGTTTGAATTTTGCGAATCCTGATATGGTTGGCCATACAGGCGTTTGGGATGCCGTGATAAAAGCAGTTGAAACCGTTGATGGCTGTGTTGAAAAAGTTATTACTGCGGCGTTGGCACATGGCTACACCACATTTTTACTCGCAGACCACGGCAATGCTGATTATGAAATAAATGAAGACGGATCGCCTAATACGCAGCATTCATTGAATCCTGTTCCGTTCTTTATCATCAATAATGAATTCAGAGGGGAAGTAAAGCCTGGTAAACTTGGCGACATAGCGCCAACCGTTCTTACATTTATGGGGCTGCCTATTCCAAAAGAGATGACAGGCAATATTCTTGCACCCGGCAAATAAAATTGGCTCATGCTGAAAAAAATCTTGTTGATATTACTGCTAATCCTTGTTGTAATACAATTTATAAGACCGCAGAAAAATATTCATTTGGGTTCACAATCTGCCGCTATTTCCACTGTCTACACTGTTCCTGCTAACGTTGATTCGATAATGGTTAAAGCCTGTAAAGATTGTCACAGCAACAACACCCGCTATCCCTGGTATAATAATATCCAGCCTGTAATGTGGTATTTGAATAATCATGTAGTTGAAGGCAAGGACGAGCTGAACTTTGATGAATTTGCAACGTATAGGCTAAGCCGGCAGTATCATAAGCTGGAAGAAATAAAAGAACAAATTGAGAAAGATGAAATGCCGCTTTCCTCTTATACAATTATTCACAGGAATGCAGTATTAACAGATGCCGATAAACATATACTTATCAGTTGGAGTGAAGGCATTCGTAAACAAATGGAAGCAAAATATCCGAAAGACAGCCTGGTAAGAAAACGTGGGCCGGAACCACCTAATGTAAATTAAGCATAGCTGTATCTCAAAAGCTTAACGTATTTGCTTAAAGCATGTTTTATGGACAGAATGATTTCCAATCCGCATAAAACAAAATTGTTCAAGGAGTTTGAATATGTTAACCTGTTCCCTTATGTAATCGCTTTGGTCATGATTCTTGCAGAGATATATATCGTTCATCAAAATAGTTGTAACGCATTTGTTCAATACTAAACAGGCTTCTGTCTTCGTGATTAAAACTTTGCTTCTTTCTTTGCAAACTTTGTTTCTTTGTGCGCAATATGCTAATCACTAAGGCAACATATCTTATATCAAGTCCTTCAGTTGATAAATGCCCAAAACCTGATCGTCCTGAATATGCATTTATCGGAAGAAGCAATGTGGGTAAATCATCGTTGATAAACATGCTCTGCAACAATACAAAGCTTGCCAAAACATCTGCCGCGCCTGGTAAAACACAATTGATCAATCACTACGAAATAGTTTCTTCCCCATCCCTCTCCACACGTAGAGAACTTGTCCCGAAACTTCGGGAGGGCAAGGGTATGAGGTGGTATTTGGTTGACCTGCCCGGTTATGGCTATGCCAAAAGATCGCAGCAGCAACGAAAACAATGGAGCAGGATGATCGAAGACTACTTACGCAAACGCGAAAGCCTGTTGAATATTTTTGTATTGATCGATGCCCGTCATGAACCTCAAAAAATTGATCTCGAATTCATAGACAGTTTAGGGGAATGGCAATTGCCTTTTACCATTGTTTTTACAAAAGCCGATAAAGAGAAACCCGGCGCTGTTCAGCGCAATGTGCATTCGTTTTTTGAAAAGATGAAAGAGAACTGGGAGTTTCTGCCGCAGTATTTTGTAACAAGTGCGATTAATAAATTGGGTAGAGAAGAAGTATTGGGGTTTGTTGAGGAGTGTAATAAAGATTTTTTAAATCTACCTGACAAGGGATAGTTTTCTCGCGCAGAGCAAGCAGGGCAGGCAGAGAATTCTGTTATGTTATTTCAAACTCATTAGCTCTGTTATCTCAGCGCGAAAAATAATTGCTTCTTTACATTTGCACCATGGACAAAAAAGTAAGAGTGCGTTTTGCGCCATCCCCAACAGGTGGTTTGCATATTGGTGGCGTGCGCACCGTATTGTTTAATTATTTGTTTGCAAAACACAACAACGGCGATTTTATTTTACGCATAGAAGATACTGACCAAAACCGGTTTGTACCCGGCGCGGAGGAATACATTTTTGAATGTTTGAAATGGTGCGGATTAGAACCGGATGAAAGTGTTGTGCATGGCGGTGAGTATGCGCCATACCGCCAAAGTGAAAGAAAAGAAATGTATAAGCAATATGCTGAGCAATTGGCAAAAGATGGCAAAGCATACTATGCATTCGATACACCACAGGAACTGGAAGAAAAAAGAAAAGCGGTGAGCAATTTTCAATACGATCAATCATCGCGCAGCGGGATGAAAAATTCGTTAACACTGAATGATGATGAAATAAAAAGATTATTAAATGAAAACCAACCGTATGTTATTCGTATTAAGATGCCCCATGATGAAACAGTCGGTTTTGTTGATATGATCCGCGGCGCGGTAAACTTCAACACATCACAAGTGGATGATAAAGTTTTATTGAAAGCAGATGGCATGCCCACCTATCATCTTGCTGTTGTTGTTGATGATTATTTGATGAAGATAACACATGCTTTCCGCGGTGAAGAATGGCTGCCTTCTTCGCCTGTTCATATCTTGTTGTGGCAATATTTATTTGGTTTGGAAAACATGCCGCAGTGGGCCCATTTGCCATTGATATTAAAACCGGACGGGAAAGGGAAATTAAGTAAGCGCGACGGTGACCGCCTGGGTTTTCCTGTGTTCGCCATGAACTGGACCGACCCTAAAACAGGTGAGCTTACTCATGGTTTCCGGGAACGTGGTTTTTTGCCGGAAGCCTTCATCAACATGCTTGCTTTGCTTGGATGGAATGACGGTACGGAACAGGAAGTTTTTTCACTGAAGCAACTGGTTGAAAAATTTTCTATGGAACGGGTGCATAAAGGCGGCGCCAAATTCGATTATGAAAAAGCAAAATGGTTCAATCATGAATGGATGAAGCGGTCCACAGTCGATAGTCTGCAGTCCATGGTAAAACAGCTTTTACGGGAGGCAGGCGTTGAGGTGAATGACGATGGCAGATTGAAAGCGGTTATCGAGCTGGTAAAAGATCGCTGTACTTTAATTCCTGATTTTGTGCAGCAGTCCGCTTTCTTTTTTCAATCGCCTAAAGAAATTGATGTAACAGCCATTAAGCCAAAATGGAATGAACATAAGCAACAATTCTTTGTTGAATTAATTCGTGCTTATCAACTGAGTATAACATGGCAGCATGATGATCTCGAAAACATATTTAAAGAAATAGCAGCGGCAAGTCAGTTAAAACCAGGGGAGTTAATGCTGCCTTTCAGGATAATGCTGGTTGGCGGAAAATTTGGCCCGGGTGTTTTTGATGTTGCAGCCATATTAGGCAAGCAGGAAACAATAGATCGTATTAAACGCACGTTACAGCTTGTACAGTAACATTGATGAGTAATGAATAATGAGTAATGAATGAGTAATGAATGAGTAATGAATGAGTAATGAATGAGTAATGAATGAGTAATGAATGAGTAATGAATGAGTAATGAATGAGTAATGAATGAGTAATGAATGAGTAATGAATGAGTAATGAAGATCATTTTAAAAATCCCTCGTCCTTCATTTTTTGCTTAACAATAGCAATAATGCGGTCGATCATCTGGCTTTTATTGGAAATATTAACCGCCGTGGTTACACCGCTCCATAACAGCTTATTGGAGGCCAGGGAATATACATTGGTTTCTACGTTATAAATTTCATTGGCTGCAGTATTACCCGGAACATTATACAATGGATATGTTGTGCTGTAATAACCATACCAGCTATTGTAATATGTAGGTTGATTACTCGGAGAGCTGTTCACCGTATTTTTATCTATGGTTATAAAACGCATAATAACTATTCCGTCAAAACCATCCTGCCTCAGCCTGTTTGCAATTAAACCGGTATCAGCATTTGCCTGGTAATTTGGCAAATAGTTATAAGACACAACACCTCTTGGCTTTACATCTTCCGCCAGTTTATCTTCGGCAACTTTTCTTGTATATGCATCTTTTAATAACGCAACTAATAAAATTTTCTGGAACACTTTAGTGCTGTCTTTTTGTTCGGGATTGGTCCAGCTTTGCTGTATGGATGGCGTTGGAGTGCAGGAGTACAAGGTTAATACAATACCCGTAAACAAAGTACACAATAGTTTCATTGGAATATTTCTAATAGTATAAACAATTAATGGTAGAAAAGATGCTGGTAAAATTAAGATAAGTATTTTTAATTTGTTTTACATAAAGAAGTTACATTCTTTATTATATATTCAGCCATTATTATCTTTTGCACACGGGCTCAAAAGTTGACATCATGAAGAAGCTTTTTTTTACTTCTTTACTGTTCATTATATGTAAGGCAGCATCTGCGCAGGTAATTATCGCATTGTTATTTGGCGACAAATTAAATAGCGGAAGAATGGAGTTTGGTTTATTTGGCGGCCCAACATTTTCTAATATTTCTAATATGGATGCTGAGGCAAAAACCGGATTTAATCTTGGTTTATTCTTTAATATAAAAATGTCAGAAAACTTTTTTCTTCATCCTGAAGCAATAGCCAAAGAATCATTGGGCGCAAAAGGTATTGCACCTTACCCTACAGGCAACCCGGAAATTGATGAAGATTTTGAGAATGGCAGTGTTACAAGAAAGATCAAAGCCGTAAGTCTGCCACTGCTGGTTCAATACCGCATCAAAGGGTCATTGTTTGCAGAAGCCGGCCCGCAGGTTGACTGGCAGTTGAAAACAAAAGATGTTTTTAAAACAGAGGTGGATAATAATCCTCTTGAATATACCACCAAAATAAAAGATGAAACAACAGCATTTTCCGTTGATATTGCCGGGGGCCTGGTGTATAAATTCAGGCAGGATAAGGGACTTTCACTTGGGGTAAGATATTGTTATGGCTTAACGGATATAATGAAACAACAGGGTGGGAAACAGGCAAATGGAGCGTGGCTGATAAACGTGTATATACCGGTTGGGGCCGGAAAGTCAGCAGCCAGTTCGAAATAACTACCGGCAGTTAAGAATCGAAGTTGTTTTTAATTGAAACAAGTTGTTACTGATTTCAAACAATTGTATATCTATATCATAGTTCTTCAATCAAAAATTTCTTAACCAGTTATGAAAAACACCCTTCGGACACTAACCTTCTTTCTATTGCATATCGCGATCTCTTTCTCGTGTATTGCTCAGCATAAAAGACCTCCTTTAAAAGATTCTTTAGATGGCGCGGTGGATTTCAGTGATTATATAATTGAAGCAAACGGTTTTGTACCGGTGCCTATTATTATAACGGAACCGGCATTGGGTGGCTTTGGCGGAGGCCTTGTGCCTGTTTTTATTAAAAAAAGGCCTCCTTATATAGATACAATAAAAGGAAAAGTTAAGGTTACCCCGATAGCACCGGATATAACCGGCGGTATTGGGTTGTATACTGTAAACAACACTTGGCTGACTGCAGCTTTCAGGAGCGGTACATTTATCAAAAGCAGGATAAAATATATGATCGGCGGCGGTTATGGCAATATCAATATGGCATATTTCAGAAATTTGCCTCAATTGGGTGAAAAAGAATTTAAGTTCAATATTACAACACCGGCGATTTTAATGCAGGCTATTAAAAGAATCGGTTATTCGAATTGGTATGCGGGTCTCAAATATCTTTTCCTGAAAACAGATGTGGATTATGTTGGCGACCATCTTTTGCCGCCTGATTGGGTAAAATCCAAAGAGTATTCAAGTATTGTAAGCCAACTGGGCGCTGTAGTTGAACTGGATTCCCGGGACAATGTGTTTACACCCAACACAGGCATGAAAGTGCATATGGATGGAATAAGATCGGATAATATCTTTGGCAGCGACTACGATTACTGGCGCCTGAACTATTATATGTATTTCTATAGATCGCTTTCAGAGAAATTAGTAGGTGGCTGGCGGGTTGATGGGCAACAAGCATTTGGTGATGTGCCTTTTTTTATGCTTCCTTATATAGACATGCGCGGCATACCGGCCAACCGCTACCAGGGTAATGCTGATATACTCACAGAACTGGAATTCCGCTGGGATTTTTACAAACGATGGAGCATTATGGCGTACGGCGGACTGGGTAAAGCCTTTGATGAATGGAACGAATTCGGCTCGTCCGAATTGGTTTATAGTTACGGAACCGGTTTCAGGTATCTCCTGGCACGCAAGTTTAAACTGCGTATGGGCGTTGATATCGCCCGCGGACCTGAACAATTTGCTTACTATATTGTTTTTGGAAGCAACTGGCTGAAATAAGCGCTTAATTATCTGAGTGCTGTTATCGGATGCCGGAGATTTTCATAGTGCATCAGGTCACACTTAACGCTCCCCACAACGATCGGGCTTTCAACACGCACCGGGATATGGTTGGGATCATCGGTTACCCATATCGTCATCTTTTCACCGCCGTCAAAAATGCTGCCTTTTAATAACAGGGGTTTTAATTTAATAGCCTTGAATGTACCATACCTGGTTTTTACCGTTTCCTTGCCTATATAATGGATGTACATGTTATACACCTTGTCATCCAGGAACATACTGAAAGGAATTTTATCGCCGGTTTTATACTGGTCGTAATTAACATTGCGGGCATAATACATAACGCTGATAACATCCTGCACATTTTCGGGCACTTTATACACGCCGTTCTTTGTGGTTGCTGTATTCGCCTCCTGGTTGAAAGTTACCTCTTCGTGTTTTTTATATTTCCCTTCGTTTATCTGGCGGATGAATTTTAAAGGCTGTAGGTCTGTGCTGCTAAAATAACTTTCATAACGATCCCTCACTTTAAATATCCAGTCATATCTTGGATTGGTTGCTCCTTCCCCTACTACATGAAATACATCGGTATTTTGAAACCTTTCACTTGATGTGGTAAAGCTGGCGGTACCCGCATTTACATAAATGCCAATTACATTATAATAAACATTGTAACTTATTTTTTCGTTGGGCTGGAACGCATGCGCCGTCGTTAAATCGGACTGCGAAAAGGCCAACAGCGGTATGCCTGTAAGAAGAACCATCAATAACTCATAAACCTTTTTCATAACATTCTTAGAATTATACCCTCTTGGCTTCTTAAGAAGACAATAAGAACGGGTTTTTTATATATACACGATTGTTAAAACTTTATTACAAAATGACAAAGCGTTCGCCGCAATAGCAATAATTAATCGGTGAACCGCCATTTATAGACGATGAAACAGAAAATTTTTAAACAGAAATGGAATCTTTTTTCAATTAATCACCAGCCAACCTGCATTTGCAATTTTCCGGTTCGCAAAAGAAGGGGAATCGGATTGCAGCACAAACTTATCGTGCTGAACAGGACGTTCTGATCGGATTGTCAATTCTGTCTCACCAAACTTCTATTTCATGAATTTTTCAAAAAAGCTTCGCCATACTGTATATCCTTATTAAAGAAGACAGCGAATAAGATTATTATTACAAGCGGAAATTATAGGCCGTTTAGCTACCAGCCGTTTGTGTTTGCTATTTGTTTTGCTGACAGCCAGCTTAATAGTGCCTTATCAAAAAGCTCAGCTTCTTCGTACATCGGGCAATGGGCACTTTTCTCAAACACCCTGATCGTGATGTCTTTAAAATTGTTTTTTATATCATCCCACAATTCTGTTGGACCGGTGAGAAAATCGTATTTGCCCAACATCAATAAAACCGGCTTGTTGAAGTCGTTTAATCCTTTTGTAATATCAATATCCCTGAAAACAACACCCCAGATATGATCAATGGCCTGCATGTTTGTATATAAGTCTTCCCAAAGGGGAGCAGCATGAAAATCATGATCAAACCAACTCTTTGCTGCTGCAGCCAGGCAATAACTTACAAATCTCTTTTCAGGGTCTGCGGCGATCATTTCCTGTAAGTTTGCCATTCCCTTTTCAAATGCTTTCTTTCTTTCGGACGATGCTTCTTGTTCAAAAAAACCGGCAGCAGCTTTATGTGTTGCGTGGCTATAGTCGGGCGCTGCGCCGATCATGACCACCCCTTTTACGTGTTCCTGGTATTTCTTCGCATATTCCAATGCCATGAATGCATGACCTGAATGGCCCATTACGATAAAGTTTTCCAAACCCAGGCAGGCTCTTGCCTCTTCAAAGTCTTCAATTAAAACATCAAGATCAAAAACGGAATTGTCAAGTTCTTCAGGCGGCGGTGGAACAAATCCCCTGTGATCAATATGTATAAACTGAAGATGCTGTTTAATTTCGGGGGAAAAAATCCTTGGATAATAGATTGCGCTGCCCGGTACCAACACCGGCATACCTTCTCCCTCAACGAGACAATTTAATTTAAAACCTGATATTTCAATTGTCCTGAATTGATTCGATTCCTGCATTTGTTGATTTCTTTGAATTATTCTTATCAAAGATAAAATTCTAATCTACCTCTTTGCAAATGCAGTTCATCAAAGCGGAAGATTGAAACAAAGAACCGGAAGATTTAAAATGGGGTACGCAATACAATGCGGCGAAAGCTAAAAAATTGATACACCGTTTGCAGCCACTTTCCATCTTTTTGTCTTTCACTTTTGTAATTGTGTCGGTTTGTGTACACGGTTTTTCGATCTGAGGATGTTTGTTCATAATTATTGTTCGAAATGAGAAATTTGATTCGACGGCAAAAAAGGAGATGGCGGAAAGCTGGTACTGTTCCGATTCATCAATCCGAACAATCTATAGTAGCTCTGACTTTTGTAACGATCGTTCGGATTTTCCGAGGGAAAGAAAACCAATAAGTAAAGAGATATTTACTGGCAGTTGTTAGTGAAGTTCGGATTTACAGATTCAAACGGAAGGTTTGAATTTTGCTGATGAATAGAGTTCGGAGCGTATATAAATGAGGAGAAATTCTACTCATTTTTTGGCCCGGCATTTTTTTGCATGCCGCCGGCATCGCCAAAAATGTTTTTGTTCCAACCCCTGAAGTCATAATATTTTGATTTGGGTTCGCCGGTCCAACCGTTAATACCTTTTTTCTTTGGCAAAAAATAACCATGTATATATAAGAAAGGAAAAATGAAAATTCCCAGGAAGATCATCGCTATTGTCCGGCTGAAAAAGACCGAGATACAACAAACGATTATCAGTGTCAAAACATATTTGCCAACCCTGCGGATCTTTGGTGTCTGTTCCTCAAAGTGGCCGAACAAAATGTTACCCAAAGCATATATTATGCTTACGATGGCTATTTCAAACCAAAGTGATTCAGTTACC
This sequence comes from Parafilimonas sp., assembly GCA_036274175.1. Lineage (GTDB taxonomy): Bacteria > Bacteroidota > Bacteroidia > Chitinophagales > Chitinophagaceae > Parafilimonas. Next base: position 59,223 of record DASUGF010000040.1, on the reverse strand, counting down.
CACATATTTAATGTTTTTACTTTTTTGCTGCAAGGCTCTTCTTCCAATATCTATTTTACAGAATTACGAGAATATTGATCAGTGTTGCCGGTCTTCTTAAACCTTCTACAGGAATGAATTCGGCAGGATGCGCATAAAATGTACAATGCCAATAACTTATTTACAGACTTGTCGCTTTTTGGATGGAATGATATAAGTGCGGCCAAAAGAAAACCCTGCAGCGTTCCCAAGACGCACATAAGTAAAAAAATATTTTCAGAAAATGAGTTGGCCGGCATTTTTCGCAGCAGCTATGTGATAGTGAAGTTAATGAATAAGTTAGCGGGAACCCGATAGATGGCTATTGGTACCAACTAAGGTCCGTGATAATATTCGTAACCAGCTTAAGCTCAAAAACAGATCAGCATGACCAGACCATGCGTGTGTTCCGGCTACTTCTTTCAAATTACCTGGGGACATTCCTCTTCATTTTAGTAAAATCTGCTGAACCGGGAAAAGAATTTTGCAGGATCTGAGTACAGAGGCATAATAATTCCCCCCGGAAATTAATTCCCGCGTCGCGTTGGAACCCGGTTGCTTCTATTAGGAAATATTGCAGTTTTTAGTTAATAGTTCCGCTTAAATCAATTAGCAGAGGCGAATTGTCAAAAATAATTTTGAATTGGAAAGATCTTGATTGCAAGACATTAAAAGAACCTATTAATATAAAATTTACTACCATGGCACGCTTAACCGAAAAGAAGCAATTTGCTGAACAAGAGATATTAAACAGTCTCAGGTCGTCTTCCCCCATTATAAGAAGGAAAGGTGAAGAACAGCTTTTTAAGCAATATGACTATTTTATGAATCTGGGGATAAATAAATATTCGTTACCTAAGGATAGCATATCCGACGCTTACTCAGACACCATTCTTGCGGCCATTGAATCAATAATTAATTACTCCTTCCGGGAAAAATCTTCACTGAAGACTTTTCTGTTTCAAATTTTTCAAAATAAATGCATAGACATTTTGAGGAAAAACACAACACGCAGAAACAGTGTTCACAGAACCGTGGCAATTAACGGAAGTCAAATGCACCTATCAGATCCGTCACAATCTGTCCTGGAAAAATTAATTGAAAGAACGGAAATGGATACATTAAAGGAACAGCTCAAAAAATTATGCGATAAAAGGCAACGTTTGATCCTTCTTTGCGCAGAAGGCTATACAGATAAGGAAATTGCTGTAGAAATGAATTTTAAAACACCATTTGTAGTAAAGACGTGCCGGCTAAGATGTATTCATAGCCTGCGTAAATTAAAAAATGCCTGTTAAAGAACTTTTTATATTCAAGAGTTTCTTTGAATAACGATGAATCGAAAGTCTAATAAATTTAAATGCAACTGTGCAAATTGAAAATAATAACATCCCTGGAATTAAAGGTTCCCTAAATTAACTGGGTTTCAGCCGTACTGATTTCACTAAAAAAGTAAAGCCGCCTTTACTCAAAGCGGCTTTTTGAATATTGTTTTCTAATTCCTATTCACCTGCTTTTACCAGCCCCAATTTAGCTTCAAGGCTTAAAGTGGCGTGGGGCACGGCACGTAAACGGGCTTTGTCAATCAGCCTGCCGGTTACACGGCAAATACCGTAAGTTTTATTTTCAATCCTGATCAATGCTTTTTCAAGATGATCGATATAGGTGATCTGGCGGCTCGCCATCTGACTTAACTGCTCTCTTTCCATACTGATGCTACCGTCTTCCATCGTCATGTAGCGGTTTTCACTTTCATCACCTCCCATATCGTCTTTACGGGTGATCAGTCCCTGCAAATATGCCAGCTCTTTTTTTGCAGCGTCGAGTTTCCTCTGGATCAGTTCCCGGAACTCATTCAGCTCATTATCACTATACCGAACTAATGGTTCAGCTAATTTTGACGGTTCCTGCCTTTGCTCGAGCGACTTGTAAGAAGGCTGGTATGGAACACTCGTTTTGGCGGTGATTTTAGGCAGTTTCACCTCTTTTACCGGTTCCTCTTTTTTCGCTGCCTTTTTTACCGGGATTACCGGTTTTTCTTCTTGCTTTTTTGATTTTGACATTGATTCTGTATGTTTTTCCTGCTTGTGAACAACAGGTTTTACGTTTTGATTAATTGCGTTTTTTGCCGGCGCCGCTTTTTTTACTGGTTTTGCCGGTTTGGCTGCCGGCTTTGCCGACACTTTTTTTGCAGCAACAGGCTTACTCTTTGCTTTTGCCACAGGCTTAGCTGCTTTAGGTGCTGACTTTTTAACAGATTTTTTAACTGACTTAGGCGCTGCTTTCTTTGCAGGGGCAGTTTTTTTTACCGGGGGTTTAGTTGTTTTTTTAATTGATTTTTTCTGTGGCATAGTACGTTATCCTTTTTTATTTACGCTCACTTTCAACAGGTTGTCATTAACTTCAATCTCAGTGCCATCCTTTATTTCCGGCACCCAGTTAAGGTTATCTGCCAAAATTTCGGCGCAAATATAGTTTTTAAATGTATTTATAGACGGTTTAAGCGCAGTATTGTCAAGAACGCTGATAAATATACGATCTGTGAGTTCAAATCCTTTATCTTTTCTTATGTTCTGAACACGATTTACAAATTCCCTTGCATCACCCTCCATTTCCAGGTCTTTCGATACTTCAATATCCAATGCCACTGTTAAATTTCCTTTTGAGGCAACGCTCCAGCCCGGAATATCTTCTGCCATAATTTCCACTTCGTTTGCGGAAATGGAGAATTTCCCGGTTTTTAACTCAATTTCAATTGAGCCGGTTTTTTCAAGATCGCTGATCTGTGCCTGGCCGAGGTTACTGATTACGCCTGCGGCTTCTTTCATGGCAGGGCCGAGTTTTGCCCCGAGCAACTTAAAATTGGGTTTTACTTTTTTATGGATTATGTTGTCTTCTTCTGTTACCAGTTCTATTTCTTTAATATTTACTTCCGTTTTTATAAGATCTTCTACTTTTTGTAACTGAATTTTCATTTGTGGATTTAACACAGGAATTAAAGCCTTTCGCAACGGCTGGCGCACCTTGATATTTACTTTTTTGCGAAGCGATAATATTAAAGACGATACATCCTGGGCCAGTTGCATTCTTTCTTCCAGCGCATTATTGATCAACCCTTCATTGGCCGCCGGGAAATCGGTATGATGAACAGAATTCGCGTCAAACCTTTTAGTGATGGCATTCAGGTTGCAAAAAACCGCATCACTGAAAAACGGCGAAACCGGGGCCATAAGGCGCGTTATGGTTTCAAGGCATTCATATAAGGTTTGATAGGCAGCAATTTTATCCTGGTCATATTCACTTCCGTCTGCCTGCGCTACATCGGTCATTTGGCGGGCAGATTTCCAGAACCTCCTGCGGCAGAGGCGCACATACCAGTTGCTTAAATGTTCATCCAGGAATTCTTCGATCAACCTGCCGGCGATAGTAGGTTCATAATCATCCATTGCCTCATTCACCTTCTTTATCAATGTATTTAATGAAGAGAGTATCCATTGGTCTATTTCCGGCCTTTGCGACACGGAGATATAATTTTCCCTAAATGCAAATCCGTCAACGTTGGCGTACAGGCTAAAGAATTGATAGAGATTATATAAGGTGCCGAAAAACTTTCGTTGTACTTCTTTAATGCCGTCAACATCAAACTTTAAATTATCCCAGGGCGATGCATTGGTAACGAGGTACCAGCGGGTAGCATCGGCGCCAAAATCGGCAATAGTTTTAAAAGGATCGATAACATTACCAAGGCGTTTGCTCATTTTAACGCCATTCTTATCGAGTACAAGGCCATTTGAGATACAAGCTCGGTAAGCAAGCCCGGGATACTTTTCATCCGATACCTCAAAACCATCCTGCTTTAGTTCCTCGTGTATCGATTCTTTAATAAGTGCCGCTATTGCATGCAAAGTATAAAACCAGCCACGGGTTTGATCAACTCCTTCCGCAACACAGTCCGCCGGATAATTTTCAGCAAATATTTTATTGTTCTCAAACGGGAAATGCCATTGTGCATAAGGCATAGCGCCACTGTCGAACCAAACATCCACCAGGTCAGGAACTCTTTTCATTGGTTTGCCTGACGAAGAAACCAATACAATTTCATCAACAAGTGGCTTATGCAGGTCAAGATTATCATCCGCTAAAAATTGCGCGTTGATAGTATCAATAGTATCGTCTGCCTTTTTTGCTTCCGCTTTTAATTCTTCTATCGAGCCAATACAAATCTCTTCTTCGCCGTCTTTTGTTCTCCAAACCGGTAAGGGTGTACCCCAAAAACGGCTGCGGCTCAAATTCCAGTCAACCATATTTTCAAGCCAGTTGCCAAAACGGCCTTCCCCGGTGCTTTTTGGTTTCCAGTTGATGGTTTTATTCAACTCAACCATTCTCTCCTTCAGAGCTGTGGTTTTGATGAACCAGGCATCCAGCGGATAGTACAAAACCGGTTTATCGGTACGCCAGCAATGCGGATAGCTGTGTTCGTACTTCTCCACTTTAAAAGCCCGGTTCTCTTTTTTCAGTTTTACAGAGATGTCAACATTTACATCCTGGTAGTTCTGTTCGTCTTTATAATTTTTTACATACCGGTTGCTGAACTCACCAAGGCCATTTACAAATTTCCCTTCGCGGTCAACCATCGTGAGTATGCCGATATCATATTTTTTTCCAACTCTAAAATCATCTGCACCAAATGCAGGGGCAGTATGTACTATGCCGGTTCCGTCTTCAGTAGTTACAAAATCACCCAACAGCACTTTGAATGCATTCGGGTTATCCGTTTTATTGGCTTCGAAGGGAAGTAGCTGTTCATAAGAAATACCTTCAAGGTCTGCACCTTTACATTCCGCTAAAATTTCCCAGGGAAGAATTTTGGATGCCGGATCGTAAGCATCAAAAGATGCGTTCTCATCATCGGGTTTGAAGTATTTGCTTAATAATGCCTTTGCAAGAATTACATTGATTGGCAGGTGCGTGTACGGATTGAAGGTTTTCACCAATACATAATCAATGTTTGACCCAACAGTCAGGCCGAGATTGGAAGGTAATGTCCAGGGAGTGGTTGTCCAGGCAAGAAAGAAAAGCTCTGAAACCGAAGCTCCCGTTTTCCATTCGCCGGCATCAGCCGTAGCCTTTTCAGCAGCCTTAAATAAAAAAGCACTTTTATCATTGATCAGTGCCTTGAACATCGCCACGCAACTAGTATCCTTCACATCTTTATAGCAACCAGGCTGGTTTAGTTCATGCGAGCTTAAACCGGTTCCGGCAGCAGGAGAATATGGCTGAATGCTTACATCTTCATACAGCAAACCCTTACTGTATAATTGTTTCAGCAGCCACCAAAGTGTTTCAATATAATCGTTATTGAAAGTGATGTATGGATTATCCAGGTCAACCCAGTAGCCAATACGCCTGGTTAGATCATCCCATTTGTCTTTATAGCGAAGTACCGCTTCCCGGCATTTCTTATTGTAATCTTCCACCGAGATCTTTTTCCCGATATCTTCTTTGGTGATGCCTAATTCTTTTTCAACGCCCAGCTCAACGGGTAAGCCATGGGTGTCCCAGCCGCCCTTGCGTTTTACCTGGAACCCCTTCATGGTCTTATAGCGGCAGATGAGGTCTTTTATGGTACGGCCTATCACATGATGAATGCCGGGCATACCATTAGCGCTTGGCGGGCCTTCATAAAAAACAAAGGGTTTTTTACCTTCTCTTAGCGAAACGCTTTTTTCAAATGCCTGCTCTGCATCCCACTTACTTAAAATTTCTTTCTCAATTGTGGGAAGATTTAAACCTTGAAATTCTCTGTATTTAGCTGCCATTAACCTAAAATACCTGCCTTTAAATTGATAAAAGTGTGCAAAGGTAGGAATATACTGGTAAAATATTTGCAAAGGCTGATCCTGCAAATCGCTTGTCCACAGCCACTTTCCTTGAAAAAAAGCCGGGATTTATAAACCAGGCTCCGGATAAAAATGCAGCTAAATTTATTTGCCGGTTCCGGTTGGTGGCTGGTAGTCCGGCACCACGTTGTGAATTGGCTTTATCGTTTTCAGGAAGGCAAATATGGCCTTTAATTCCGCATCGGTCATTTTGCTGAAATCGGCTATGGGCATGGGCGGCATAATTGGTCTTGAGCCCTGGAGCCCTCCAAATAAACCTTGTCTTAAACAGGTGATAAACTGTTCTTCCGACCAACTGCCAAGTCCTGTTGAATCGGGTGTAAGGTTAGCAGCATAAGAGGTTCCCCATGGTCCGTGCCACGCAGTAAGATCATACGTAGCTGCTAATCCCTTTGCCACCTGGTCTGGTAATAGAACGGGAGGTGGTATTTCTGAAGGGTGGCCGGAAAGCATCAGGCTTGTATCTGCTTCCGGCCCTTTGTCAGTCATTTTCTTTGGCGTATGGCAATCATTGCAACCGCAGATGACCACCAGATGCGAGCCCCATTCTGCCTGGCTTGCGTAACCGGCGTAGAGGTTGGCATCAGATGAGGCCGAATCATTAGTTATGCCTGTAGTTTCTGTGGCAGTGGTGCAGCGGTAAAATAAAAAACAAAGAATGCATGCAATAATAAAAACTGTGATTTGATTTTTTTTCATTTTACAGTTGTTTTGCTAATTATCGAAGGATAGGACGTACCGATTAAGGCAGAAAGGTAAAAGTTTTTTTTTACTGGCAAAACTTTAGCGCAACATTTTAATTGTACCCATTAATTATATCCAATACGCTGTTATAATAATGTCCTCCAAATAAGACAAGATGCACCAATAGCGGGTAAAGCTGGCAGAGCCGCGTCCTTTGTTCCCAACCCGGCTGAAGCGGGAAAACTTCATTATAATGGGTGTAAAAACTTTTATCAAAGCCACCAAATAATAAACTCATGGCAATATCCATTTCGCGGTTGCCATAATATACTGCAGGATCATAAATAATCGGTTCACCGTTGTCGCCACTCATAAAATTGCCGGCCCACAGATCACCGTGTAATAAAGCCGGCTGCTCTGCCGGGAATAAACCAGGTAAACGCCCGCATAAGCTTTCGGCCGATAGCAGGTCTTTTTTGCTGCATTTGTTTTGGTTAAACGAAAGCTGCATTAACGGCATTATGCGCTGTGTTGCATAAAATTCAGCCCAGCTATTACAGGAACCATTTTGTTGAGGGAGTGAGCCGATATAATTATTAGTTGATAAGCCGAATTGATCGTTGGAATGTTTATGTAGTCCGGTTATTTGATGTGCAAATATTTGCCAGAAGTTTTTTGACGGACTTCCCTTTTGAATGTATTCGGTTATAAGGAAGATTTGTTGCTGTTTTGAGTGGATTCCTGTTTTTGCGGGAAGGGCGTTTTCGGAAAAACTTCCATACAAAACAGGCTGAGGTATCTTGATGGTGTTGGTCTGATACAATAATTGAAGGCCTTCAAATTCCCGTTCAAACATATCTTTTAAATGACCGTTGTTCAGCTTTAAAAAGAAGGAGCCAATACTGGTTTTAAGATGAAATGTGTGATTGGTATCACCACCAAAAACTTGTTGACGATGTGTTATTTGAACAGGTTCATTAAAGTGCTCAGAAAGGCGCCGGGCAATATGATCGAATAAAAGTTGCATATAATTACATAGCACAACAATAACAGAACACCCGAAAAAAAGCAGGCGATAATGTCGCTTATCTTTTATTATACTATCATTGTTGTCCGACTAAAATTTTAATTCTTGGGCTAAAGCCCTTGATGGGCTTGGTTTTCACTAGCCCCAGGCTTAAGCCTGGGGCTATATAGCGGAATCCTTATCCAACGGGTTTTAGCCCAAGTTAACCGGACAATACTGTTATACTATATTAATTCTGTGCTACGACCAGTGGATATTTAAGGTTTTGATAATTTACCAGATCTACCTTTAACGCCTCAACCGTTTACTTTTCATCACAATTATCCGGGTATTAGGATTGCTCGATAAAACTTTCATCCTGCACCGGTGCTTCTTCTACTACATGCTTATGTTTCCATACAAAATAATAAATGGGAATGCCGAGCAAGACAATGCCCAGGCCGGGAAAAGTGAACTTTGGTTTATATACCAACAGTGAAACACAAATTATGCTTGCGGCAATTACATACAACATGGGCAATACGGGGTAGCCAAATGCTTTGTACGTGCGTGGAATATCAGGGCGTTTTTTGCGTAAAATAAAAATACCGATGATGGTCAATATGTAAAAGATCAATACCGTAAAAATTATATAATCCAGCAGGTCGCCATATTTACCGCTTAAACACAACACACTTGCCCACAAACACTGTATCCATAAGCCGCGTGCAGGCACTGCATTTTTATTCAGCTTGCCCACCTGCTGAAAAAATAAACCATCCTTTGCCATAGTATAATACACTCTTGCGCCGGATAATATCAAACCGTTGTTACAGCCAAAAGTTGATATCATCAGCATCACCGCAATGATCTTTGTGCCCTCACCTCCAAAAATAATTTTCGCAGCTTCCACCCCAACACGGTCGTTTTCTGCATGAGCAATACCCTGTAATGGCATTACCGCCAGGTACATAAAATTGGTTGCTGTATAAATAAGTGTAACGATAAGCGTACCCAAAAAAAGCGCCAGGCCAATATTGCGTTTTGGGTTCTTTATTTCGTTGGCGATAAAAGTTACATTGTTCCAGCTATCGCTGCTGAATAAACTGCCAACCATAGCGCCGGAGATCGCACCGATGGCGGCAAAACCAACATAAGGAATCAATGCATCACCATCCATCTTGCCAAATGAAAAGCCCGTTGCCCAGTTGTCATTCCAGATTGTTTTGTTTATACCGATGAAACCAAATATGATCAGTCCGAATAATGCAGCCAGTTTAACCAATGTAAAAAATGTCTGGATGAATTTTCCTTCTTTAACACCCAATGTGTTCACAGCGGTTAAGAAAACAATTAATATAATAGACGTGATCTGTGCCGCTGAAATTTTGAAAAAACCTAAATCGGCAAGTATATTATTCTCACTAAGCCCTGGAAAAATATAAGCGGCAAACTTGCTGAAAGCAACGCCCACTGCGGCAATAGTTCCGGTCTGGATCACTGCAAAAAAACTCCAGCCGAATAAAAATCCGGTGAGTGGATTATACGCTTCTTTTAGATAAACATACTGCCCGCCCGCTTTTGGAAACATCGCACTGAGTTCACCATAGCTTAATGCAGCAATTAAAGTAAGCACGCCGGTTAATATCCATAATAAAATGAGCCAACCTGCCGAGCCAACTGTACGCGTCATATCTGCGCTTACGAGAAATATACCAGACCCGATCATAGAGCCGGCAACGATCATGGTGGCATCCAACAGGCTGAATGATTGTTTGAAATTTTTTTGAGCTGTTTGCTGCATGAATAATTTTTATGCGCCAAATATAGGGTTTCAGCATAATGTATTACAATACCTGGAAACCGTAAGCGTACGGATCATCCTCCGGATCGATCGATATCGTATTATAACCATATATCCTCGCCCAGCCCTCGATGCCCGGGCGAATGGCAGGCTTGTCGCCAACCGTTAACTCTTCTTCTATGGTGCCAATGAATTTTGAACCGATGATGCTTTCATGTATAAAGGCATCACCTTTTTTCAATTTGCCTTTCGCGTACCATTGCGCCATACGGGCCGATGTGCCCGTGCCGCAGGGAGAACGGTCAATAGCTTTATCACCATAAAATACAGCATTGCGTGCCGTAGATGTTTTATCCAGCACATCGCCAGTCCATAAAATATGAGAGCAGCCATTGATAGTGGCATCATCCGGATGCACAAATGTGTTGGTTTCATTGATGCGCTTACGCATAACACGCGCCCAGCCAATTAATTGGTCAGCGCTGTAATGCTGTAGCCCTTTAAAGTTTTCCTGCACATCAACGATTGCATAAAAATTACCGCCATAGCTTACATCTACTTTCAACATACCAAGATCAGGACATTCCACTTCTATGTTTTCAGCCGCTAAAAACGCAGGAACATTCACCAGCTTCACCGATCTTACTTTCTTTCCTTCCTGTTTGTAACTGATCAACACCAAACCGGCAGGCGCTTCCATACGAACAATACCAGGTGTTTTGGGTTGTATCAATCCTTCTTCAATAGCAATGGTAATGGTGCCAATGGTCCCATGACCACACATCGGCAGGCAGCCGCTTGTTTCAATAAATAAAACCGCCACATCATTTTCATTATCATGCGGCGGATATAAAATGCTGCCGCTCATCATATTATGACCACGTGGTTCAAACATCAATCCTTTGCGGATCCAATCATATTCTTTTAAAAAATGCTGGCGCTTTTCACTCATATTTTTTCCATGCAGATCCGGGCCTCCGCCTGCAACCAATCTCACAGGATTGCCGCATGTATGCGCATCAATACAAAAAAATGTTTTCTTCATTGTTGATTTTAATAAATTGTTTTAGGCGTGCCACCAATGCCGCACGAATTCATCCTAATTTTAAAATATTATTGGCGGCACTGGTGTCGGGCTATCCGCTGCAAATCCTCGCCACAAACCTGCACGCAAAGGCCTCAGCTGTGGGTTTTCCGCTTCTATCCCTCACGCGCTCCGCCGTTTATTCAAAATGCATATCGTTGATGAAACGATTAAATATTATTCGCATGATTTTCTACCAACATGCCGTTCCGATGAAACGGATTAATTGTATGATTTTCTCTACCGACGTTTCGTTTCTACCGAAACGAATATTATGCATTTTTTGTGCAATATAGCTTCCTTGAGAATGATAATGCTGTTATAAATATTCTTCATAGTGCCATCGGCACTTAACATCGGCAGCCATTTATATTACGCAAAAATAATGCGTGCTGTAGGCACGCCACGCGCTATTCCGGTTCTTTAAATATGTATTGTTCATCCCAATCAATTTCAAAGACCGTCAGAAATTTCCTGTATTCATTTAAAAAATTTTCTTTGCTGTGATGCTTCTCCTGGTTCTGTATATACCTGATCACATTATTCACCTGGCTTTTTGCATAAGAAAATGCACCATAACCTTTCTGCCATGCAAATGGCAAAGCGCAAAATTCATTTTCATTGATCCAACTGGTACTTTCAGATTTTACAATTTGCATTAATGCGGAGACAGACTGATGTGGTCGCATTCCAATAAATATATGGATATGGTCCGGCATGCTGTTTATCTGTAACATTTTATGTTCATGATTCTGAATGATGCCGGTAATATAGCCGTGCAGTTTGTCGTTCCATGTTTTATTGATCAACGCTGCCCGGTATTTTACTGCGAATACAAATTGTATGTGTAATTGGGTGTAGGTATTTGCCATGGCAAAAATTTTGAATGGTTGAAAACATAAAATTAATCCTTTGCGGCACAAATAATTTTTCAACCATTAAATTTTTATCCACGTTCCGTTGCGATGCAACGGTTTAATGCATGATTGTATTTCAAACGTTCTACCCATATGCCGTTCCGATGGAACGGTTTAAATCGTGCTACATTTCTGCCAACGTGTCGTTTCTGACCAAACGAAAATTAATGTTGCTTTCACAACATAATACCCGTCAAAGAATAATGCTGCAATTACATTCTTCACAGTGCCATCGGCACTTAACATTGGTAGAAAAATTATATGCGACAATAATAGAGCGTGCTGTAGGCATGCCACGTGTTTTATTGGATTTTTGAAAATTATTTAGCATTCACCGCATCTCTTGTATAAACATTATTAATCAATCGCAAAATGCCCAACGGATTATTGTTCTTTAAAGCATCCGGCAACATGTCATCGTTAAAATTCTGTAAACAGATTGGGCGTACCCAGCGCTTAATGGCCGTAGTGCCAACCGATGTAAAGCGCGCATCCGTCGTTGCTGGATAAGGACCGCCATGCACCATGCTTGAACAAACTTCAACACCTGTTGGAGCATTATTCAATAAGATCCTTCCGGCAAGCGTATGCTGCAATTCAATAACATCAGCATAATCTTGTATGTCTTTTTCGGTAGCCATTATGGCTGAGGTGAGCTGGCCTTTTAAATTTTGCAGGCACTGCTTTAATTGTGCGTTATCATCACAAATAATAGCCAATGAATATGGACCAAAAACCTCTTCTGTAAAATGTTTGTTTTCCAGAAAATGTTTACCGCTCACAGATGCAACAAGCGCGGTGGCTTCCATTTCATTTGCCTGTGAAGAGGATTGAGCGATTACCTGTAATCCCTGCTGGTCGAGCATTTCAGTCAATCCTTTTTCGTAAGACGAGCATATACCAGTATGCAACATTTTCTGTGGCTGCACTTTTGAAATTTCTTTTCCTAAAGCTGATAAAAAATTATCGAATGCTGCAGAACGTAATCCAAGCAGGATACCCGGATTGGTGCAAAATTGTCCTACACCTAAAGTGATGGATGCAGCATACATTGCTGCCAGTGACTCCGCATTTTTAGATAAGGTATCGGGATAAAAAACAACAGGATTGATACTGCTCATTTCCGCAAAAACAGGAACAGGTATTTCGCGTTGATTAGAATATTCAACCAGTGCTTTGCCGCCTGCAAATGAACCGGTAAAACCAACGCCTTTTGTATATGGATGCATTACCAATGCTTTGCCAACCGTATTGCCTGAACCCATTACATGCTGTACGGTATTAGCAGGCACACCTGAAACTTCAATTGCTTTTTTAATAGCACTATGAACAAGTTGCGAAGTTTTTGCATGTGCTGAATGGCCTTTAATAACTACACTTGAACCGGAGGCTAGTGCACTCGCTGTATCGCCACCCGCAGTTGAAAATGCGAATGGAAAATTGCTGGCCCCAAAAACGATAACGGGTCCTACCGGAACAAGCATTTTGCGTATATCCGGCCGCGGCGGTGTGCGGTTATTATCCGCTGTATCAATGCTGGCTTCCACCCAACTGCCTTCTTTAATTAAGTTGGCAAACATTTTAAGCTGGTTATTAGTGCGGGTCAATTCACCATTCAATCTCACTAAAGGAAGATTGGTTTCGGTATTAGCCACTGCAACAAGTTGCTCGCGCAATTTTTCGATCTCCCCAGCAATAGCTTCTAAAAATACCGCCCGTTTTTGAGCAGATAATTTTTTGTATTCATTGAATGCATCAAACGCATGTTGCATTACTTCATCAATGTTTGTTTCCGTGTCAACCCTGTTTGCTGCTATTGTTTCCTGCATAAAAATTAATTTAAACTGATTGAATTAATGATTTTATTGTATGAAATTGAGTAGGGAAGGTTTCAAAAAACCATCAATACTGTCATCCGGAAAATAAAAATGTTTTAAATCGCTAAAGTTTTTTCTTCCAGTGAAAGATATTCCGGCAATATCGGGCGAGCTGCCAATGCCTTATTAATTATACCGAGAATGTTTTCTCTTTCTTTCCCAATTAGTGTAAGTCGCGGCGCACGCACATACTCTGATCCAATACCGGTTTCCGCCTCCGCCAGTTTTATATACTGAACAAGTTTCGCATGAATATCCAACTCCAGCAAAGGCATAAACCAGCGGTAGATGCTAACAGCTTCTTCTATCCTGCCCGCCTTCACCAGTTTATAAACAGCCACTGTTTCAGCAGGAAAAGCGCAAACCAATCCAGCCACCCATCCGTGTGCACCCAACAATAATTCTTCCACAGTCAATGTATCAACACCACATAATAATTTAAAACGCTCGCCAAAACGGTTGATCATCCTTGTAACATTGGTTACATCGCGTGTGGATTCCTTTACCGCCTGAATAGTAGGAACATCCACCAGCTCATCAAACATCGCCAGGGTAATTTCTACTTTATAATCAACAGGATTGTTATATAAAATGATGGGAAGACCGGTTGAAGCTGCCACCGCTTTAAAATATTCCACCGTTTCGCGGTGATCACTTTTATAACGCATTGGCGGCAACAACATTAAACCTTCTGCGCCCCAGTCTTTCGCCAGCTTAGCCTGTTGCATGGCTTCGCGGGTAGCGCCTTCGGCAATATTCATTACCACAGGAACTTCGCCCGCAACTTTGTCAACGCAAAATTTTACAAGCGTTTCTTTTTCTTTTAAAGTAAGTACGCTGCTTTCTCCCAGGGTGCCACCCAGGATAATGCCATCAACACCGGCAGCTAATTGCGCCTTCAGATTCGTTTCAAATAAAGGAAGATCAAGCTGATCGTTCCGGTCGAATTTTGTTGTAAGTGCAGGGAAAACACCTTTCCAATCAATTGCCATAGGAATAAATTTTGCTCAAAAGTATTTTTTGTACGGGAAAATGAATAAACGTTTTTTAGCAGGCATCTACATTCAATTAGCACAAAACTTAAATACCTGTTAACGCGGATGCCCTCCCGCTCTCAAATTTTAAGATTACCGCAATTGCTAATGCATAACTTTGCAGCCTATGCAGGTATATTGCAATTCGCTAACAGAATATAGCCGTTTATTAACCCGCGAAGTAAAGATTGGTAACCTGATGCTGGGCAACCTGAACCCTGTTCGTGTGCAAACCATGACGACCACCGATACCATGGATACAATCGCCACTGTTGAGCAATCCATTCGCTGTATCGAAGCCGGGGCAGAGCTGGTACGCATTACCGCCCCATCCAAAAAAGATGCGGAAAATTTACTCAACATAAAAAATGAATTGCGCAAACGGGGTTACACAACGCCATTGGTAGCAGATATTCATTTTACACCAAATGCTGCCGAGATAGCGGCGCGTATTGTGGAGAAAGTGAGAGTGAACCCGGGTAATTATGTTGACAAGAAAAAGTTTGAACAAATTGAATATACCGATGCTGAATATGCGGAGGAAATTGAACGCATCCGTGAACGCTTTACGCCATTGATCAGGATCTGCAAAGAGTATGGAACTGCTATGCGCATCGGTACCAACCATGGTTCTTTAAGCGATCGTATTATGAGCCGGTATGGCGACACGCCGATGGGTATGGTTGAAAGCGCGATGGAATTCCTGCGCATAGCCAGAGATGAAAACTATCACAATATTGTGTTGAGCATGAAAGCCAGCAATACGCTGGTGATGGTGGAAGCATACCGCTTGTTGGTGAACACGATGTTTGAAGAATTCAATGAAGTTTATCCTTTGCATCTCGGTGTTACCGAAGCGGGCGACGGCGAAGATGGCAGGATAAAAAGTGCTGTTGGTATCGGCACTTTAATGGAGGACGGTTTGGGCGATACCATACGCGTGTCCTTAACGGAAGACCCTGAATTTGAGATACCCGTTTGTAAAGACCTGGTGAAACGTTATGAGAACCGGAGCCATCATTCTCCCATCAAAAGTTTATTGCATACTGTGTCAAACAGGTTGCATTTAAGAAGTCAGCCTTCAACTGCGCATAACCGGCAGTCGGCAATTTCACTTCCTTATAATCCATTTGAGTATAAACGGAGGCATACACATGAAGTAAATAATATTGGCGGCTTACTGGTTCCGGTTGTAATTGCGGATTTCATGCAGAAAGAAAAGATCAATGCGGCGGATCTCGGGGTGATCGGTTATAGTTATGATGCTTCAACAGACAAATGGAATATTGGCGATTCAGCAGCAGATTATATTTATACCGCTAATAAAGTTTTGGACTTTCATTTGCCGGGTACTTTAAAAATTATCTGCAACATAAAAACATGGATAGAACATAAAAGATCCTTGAAGCCCCGGGAAAACTGGAGTGAAATCGCCTTCCCGCTCTTTGAAGGCGTTGAATATTTAGATGTTGCGGAAAAATCATCCAGGCAAAATTTTATCGCCATCGACGTTCACACGATCGATAAAAAAATCAAAGAAAAAATATTGGATCTTATTGCCACCGATACAACAGCAGTGCTTTGTTTGTATTCAACCAATAAACACAGTATGGCGGATGTTCGCCGTAATATTATTGAACTGATGGATCGCAATATTAAAGTTCCGGTGATCATTTGTATTGAAAGTAATTGCGCTTCTGTTGACGAACAGCTCATTCAATTTTCCACAGAGGCCGGCGCTTTATTGCTGGATGGTTTTGGCGATGGTATCTGGTTGATGAACGATCCGAAGAAAATGCACAATACAAAGATCAGTGGCCGCAATTACATTCCTGTTATCAATAATCACCAGTTCTTAAATGCCACCTCCTTTTCGCTATTGCAGGCAACACGCACCCGCATCTCGAAAACAGAATATATAAGCTGCCCCAGTTGCGGCAGAACATTATTCGACCTGCAGGAAACCACTGCAAAGATCCGCGCGGTGACCAATCATCTCAAAGGTGTAAAAATTGCTATTATGGGTTGTATTGTAAACGGGCCAGGTGAAATGGCGGATGCTGATTTTGGTTATGTGGGAAGCGGTGTTGGCAAAATCACTCTATACAAAGGCAAAGAAATTATCAAGCGGAATGTTGACAGCCATGTAGCAGTGGATGAACTGATCGGGCTTATAAAAGATTATGGCGCCTGGGTAGAACCAGCTTAACATTTAAATTACCGGGAATAAAAAAGCTCCGTTATTTCAGGAGCTTTTTTACTTTAATTTCATATTGCTTGTAATAGTTTTTCTTCAGATCATCTATCGCCTGGTCGCACTCATGTCTAAACTCACGAATCTTGACTCTTTTTTCATGGCCGGTTAAACTATCGTCTGCTCTAACAGAACTTATCCTGTCGCTGTACTCGTTTTCTGTATCTTGTATCTGCATTTCAAGCTTTGTTGGACGATGATAGTAATATGCAGGCCGGTTGTACCAAGAATTAAATCCAAAATAATATGGATTGTAGAGATATGGATTATAAAAGAGACTAATCTATAAATTCTACAGACAATAATTCTTTTCCGAGGTTGTGGATAGCATTTTCAATTTTTTTAACCTGGGCAAGACGAGGTTTTTTTAAACCGGAGGCATAATGCTGAAGCTGCTTTTGATTGATTCCTGTCATACGCTCCAAAGCTGCATTTGTAAAAATCTTTTTATAGAAATTAAAAAAGCTTCCAGCGTCAAGCTTAAAAACAACCTCATAATCACCTTTTAAAATATCCGGTATATTTTCAGGCTCATTATATTTTTTTAATAATTCCATTCCTTCTAAAGCAGATTGTTTAGCTTCTTCTACTGTATCTCCCATGCCATAAACTCCGGATACATTTTCAGCATAAGAGCTAAACGCATCATTGCTACGTTCAATAATGATTATTATTTTTCTTGGTTTTTCATCTTTCCTTTTATCGTTCATCACTTTTCATTTTTTGCTTTAACAGATGGTTGGGAGCAATTATAATCCACCTGTTAAAGCCAGTATTAAATATTTAAGTTTTCAAATTTTGCTTTTTAATTATTGGATCGCCCCCGTTGTTTTCTCTCTATAATTTCTTTTTTTACTTAATCTTCATTTCTTTTCTGATCTTCTTTTCGAGACCCTTTCCAATTTCTTTGCTTCCATGATACGGAACCGGGTATCTATGTCCGTCCTTTTCGTAAATATAATGGCTACCCTCTGCGTTTATATATTTCCATCCATTCTTCTTAATCAGCCTGTGAAATTCTGAGCTTTTCATTTGGATTTTAATTTATATACTACCATACGATTTTATTATATGTTTTAAATGGATAAAAAATTTCAACACAAAAGTAGTATAATTACTACTTTTATATGATAAAAATTGTACGTTGAATTTTTTTAACCTTGATCGTCTTCTATAAGTTTTTGGTCTGAGAGAAGTTCTTCATTTATGTTCTGACTGTGGCGAGTTCCTAGTAAATAATGTTTGTCGTTATCTTCCAAAAGGGTTACTATCAAATTGACTATAGATATTTTCAGAAATATCAAAAGCTGCGGTTGCCTGCTGATGCTATTATTCACATTAAATAAAAAAACAGCGCTGTAAGAAATAGAATCCGAAACTTTTCTGTGCACTTAGGTACGTAGTTCTGCGTAGTCTTTACGTAGTTTTTCTCGTTTTGCTAGAGCAACAGCCTTCTAAGCAGTAGGCCCTTCCGACTTTGGAAAATTTTACTCAGGTTATTTGCGTATAATTCCCGCAGATTTTTCAATTAAAAATGATTAGTGTCAATATTTGTTTACTTACATTCCGCCTAGCTGTTTCAAAAACTTTTCAGAATTGGCCTTCACATTGGCAGGGGGATTCATGCTCAGCGATTTTTTAAAATTGGCGATGGCCTTTTCTTTATCACCTTTGGTAACATATCCTTCACCCAAACTATCCCATACATTGGCACTTTCAGGATGGCGTTTTGTATTCAGGATAAATACATCAATAGCCTTGTCAACCTGGCCCTGGTTCATTAGCTGGTAACCGTATAAATTCAGTTCATTCTCGGTCGAGATCTGTATCGCCTCATCCATGAGTGTACCGGCTTCATCGGTCTTGCCTGTTTGCTTAAGCAAATTCGATTTTAAGCTTAGCGTATTGAAATTGCGGTTTTGCGTAACAGCCTGGTCAGCCCAAACGACCGCCTGGTCGAGGTTCACTTTATTTTGTAAGGCATAATTAGCGGCGCTTGCATATCCCTGCCAGCTAAATCCGACCGTGTTTTTTAATTGCTCTGTCGCATTATTCATTACGATCTTGTCCACATCAAATTCTATTTTAACCGGGAACGCTTTTTTCTCCCAGTTAAGTACCAGTTCGGCTGAGGTTTTTGTATCATTGATAAAATTGTAAGTAAGCATTTCGGTGGGTTGTCCATCGCGCAGTTGAATTTTTGCCCGCATCAGGTCGTGCGTGGAGTCGTACCAAAAACTGCCCCAGGATTTATGGTCTTTTGATAAGATCACTTCCCCGGTATTGTCTTTATAAATAACAAAGAACAAACCATATTCGCCTGCAGGTACCGGGCGACCTTCCACTTTCGCGTCATCGGAAAATTTTATGGTGGTGTTTTCATTAGCACCCGCACGCCAGGGCGCGGAGTTGCCAGCGCCAAAAGCCTGCACATTATATCCATAAGGTACCAGCGAATCCCATATTTTCCGCTCCTTTACAGAAGGCCTTGAATAATTTACGGTAACAGTGGAAATACCGATGGTTTGGGTAACCGATGCAGCCGGGCTGGGCACCCGGGGTGTGGTAATTACCCCCTGCGCAAATGATGTTGTGAGCAGGAGCGCAAAAAATAGTGTTGTTACCGACTTTGTAGTATATAATTTCAGCATCTCATGTGTTTTAAATGAAGAAAAGCTTAATCTACTAAGATTAAAAACACTTGTTAGTTTTATTATCGTCAAGCCGAAATTATAATGGCTTAAAGGGTAAAATTTTGTAGTGAAGTCGTTCATTGCTTAATAATAGCGCAGCGAAATAGAGGTTAGAAACAACAATCTGGTAACAATTCCATCCTTTGCCACCCCGCTGCAATGTTGTACCTTTGCGCCTCAATTTTTGAAAATGGAGATAAGGAATATAGCGATCATCGCTCACGTTGACCATGGGAAAACCACATTGGTTGACAAAATACTGCACGCCACCAAGGTTTTCCGCGATAACCAGGAGACCGGCGAGCTGATCATGGACAGCAATGATCTGGAGCGTGAACGCGGGATTACCATTTTTTCTAAAAATGCGGCCGTAACATACAAAGATGTTAAGATAAATGTAATTGATACGCCAGGCCACGCCGATTTTGGCGGTGAGGTGGAGCGTGTGTTGAAAATGGCCGACGGCGTTATTTTGCTGGTAGATGCCTTTGAAGGCCCGATGCCGCAAACCCGTTTCGTGTTGCAGAAAGCTTTACAACTGAACCTGCACCCGATAGTGGTGATCAATAAAGTGGATAAACCTAACTGCCGTCCCGATGAGGTGCATGACGCGGTGTTTGAATTATTCTTCAATCTCGATGCAACAGAAGAACAGCTAAACTTCCCTACTTTTTATGGTAGTGGCAAGCATGGCTGGTTCAACGATTCGTTAACGCCTTCAGAAGATATCACGCCTTTACTGGATGGTATTTTAAAGTATGTCCCTGAGCCAAAAATTGAAGAAGGCAATCTTCAGCTCCAGATAACTTCACTTGATTATTCTTCTTTCCTCGGAAGAATTGCTGTGGGAAAGGTAAGCCGTGGTTCGATCAAAGAAAATCAGCCGATATCCTTAATTCAAACCGATGGCAGCATTAAAAAAGCGCGTGTTAAGGAATTGTATGTGTTTGAAGGCATGGGTAAAAAGAAAGTGACCGAGGTAGAGTCCGGTGATATTTGTGCGGTTGTTGGCCTGGAAGATTTTAATATCGGCGACACCATTGCCGATTTTGAAAATCCTGAAGCTTTGCCTGTAATCAGTGTGGATGAACCAACCATGAATATGCTTTTCAGCATTAATAATTCTCCTTTTTATGGCAAAGACGGAAAGTTTGTTACCTCAAGGCATATCCGCGACAGGCTGTTTAAAGAAACAGAAAAAAATCTTGCTTTACGGGTAGAGGATACCGATAGCGGAGATAGCTTCCTCGTATATGGCCGTGGTATTTTACATCTTGGAATCCTAATAGAGACCATGCGCAGGGAAGGCTATGAATTAACCGTGGGCCAGCCTAAAGTGATCATAAAAGAGATCGGCGGTAAGAAAACAGAACCCTACGAGAACCTGGTAGTGGATGTACCGCAGGAATTTGCCAGTAAGGTGATTGACCTGGTTACACGCCGTAAAGGTGAAATGCATGTAATGGAAACCAAAGGCGAAATGCAGCACCTGGAATTTGAGATTCCTTCCCGTGGATTGATAGGCCTGCGTACGCAAATGCTGACGGCTACCGCCGGTGAAGCAGTGATGGCGCATCGTTTTAGCGAATACAAAGCATGGAAAGGCACTATTCCCGGCAGAAATAACGGTGTGCTGATCTCTAAAGATGCAGGTTCAACCACTGCTTATTCTTTGGATAAATTACAGGACCGCGGTTTCTTCTTTGTTGACCCGGGTGAAGCGGTGTATAAAGGGATGATCGTGGGAGAAAACAATAAACCCGGCGACCTGGTGATTAATCCGAATGAAGGAAAAAAATTGACCAATATGCGCGCCAGCGGAAGCGATGCAGCAACCAATATTGCGCCCAAGACCTTAATGACTCTTGAAGAATGCATGGAATATATCCAGTTCGATGAGTGCATTGAAGTGACGCCAAACTTTATCCGTATGCGTAAAGTGATACTGGATGAGGAAGAGCGGAAACGCCAGCAAAAAAGACTGCAGGCAGAGCCGGTATAATTTCAAATATTTATATTCAGACCTGTTGGACTTAAAACTCAACAGGTTTTTATTTTAAAACCACAGCTCGAAGGATTTATCCTTTTATTGTATAACGGAAATTATTGTGGTGATGGAAAGGCAGGATATGCTTTATCTCTTGTCAATTCAACAAACAATTGTTTACCGGTTCCATCTGCTTTCAGTTTATACAATTTCCAATGATTGGCGTCCACTTCTTCGAGGTGAAATGATTGAGCTGCGTCTGCCAGTTGTTGTTTCACCCGGCGGGGGAAAGCATTAGCAGCCCGGGCATCTTCCCAGGTTCTTATCACTTTAAAAATTTCTTCTTTCTGCGGGCAGCTCTCCACATCTTCCTGGTTCAGGTTTAAGCTGTAGGTAGTACCAATGCCCACGGAAACCGCTTGTATATGTTCGTACTGGCTCACTGTTGAATGCGCATTGATGGAAAAATTGCCACCCCAGCCTGAGGGAAAATAGTTGCCATAAGTCACATCCCTGAGGTCTTTGCCCTGGCTGGTTGTACTGCCCCATTCCCTGGTTTCAGGATCGTACAGGTTTTTGCCGCCGCCAACGTTCCATATACTTTGATAATGCCAGGAGCCTTCTGATAAAGTAGCGCCGGTAAAACGGATGTACGGAACACCCAGCTTTGCAGCCCGCTCAAACATTTTGCGGAAGAAACGTTTTGCCGAATAATAGCCATGACCATTGTTAAACAAAAATTCCTGCCCATCGAAATCGTAATAACGCAGTCCATTGATCGCACAAACATCGGCATAGTATTCCGCGATCTTATCCTGTAATTCTATATTAGGGATCAGGCCGTCGTATCCATAGTTAATAGTTACCTGGAGCTTATACACAGTGTCTTTTTCCGCATGGCTGGCAGGTTGGGTATTCCAGTAACCCCTTTTTACATTCAAAAGCCGGTAAGGAGCTTTATCAGAAACACCCAGGTAATGGATAAGTTCCTTGCCGATCTTAATCATATTTAAATCAGCGCAATGCCCTTCCCAACTGCCGATCTCTTCAAGATAAATCGGATCGTTTACCACGATAATTGTATCGGTGGGATCAATGGCTTTTGCCAACAAACATTTTTGCTGATAGCAAAGGCTATCACTCGGCACCGGGCTGGCATCCATCGTGCCGGGTGCTAAAGAATTTGTTATGGAAGTTCGTCCGATGGTGATCCCATATTTTGATGCCATGTCCGCAAACTCTTTGTGCGACTTATTCCCTGAAGTCAGCTTCAAGGGTCTTTTTTCAAAATCCCTTCCATCGATATAGCCGTCATCACCACGATCGGGTCTTAAAAAACCCTGGTCATAAAGGCTTACCGCTTTAAAACCTAGCCTGCTGGCATACGATATAGTACTATCGTATAACTTTCCACTGGTGAGCAGATCCGGAACATAGGCCGCAGGATCTTTGATCCATTTACCATTAGTGGTCGGATAAGGCAGCCCTTCCGATTTCACTATGTTTTGTATAACATCCAACAAGGCGGTACTATCGGGGCTTCCCCATAAAGCTATCGCAGAACCAATATAATCTACACCCGGTAGTGGCTCAACATCAATATGATTGGGTGTATTGGCAGCCATGTTGGGAATAAGCGAGAAATAAATCTGCCTTTTCAACGACCGGTCCCTGGACTGATAGCTGATAGATATTCTTCCTTTTTCGTCTACCGTGGCGGCGTTGCCGTACATAATCCTGTACCAGGGTTCTTTGTGGGCATAAAAAGCTACGTCGCTGATGCCATTCCCTCCCAAGGTAAAAACCTGCCCTTCATGCAAACTATCGGGTAAGGGGAAACGCCTGGCATCCGGTGTGTGTATGATGTATTGGAAGGGCGCCGCATCGCCAACGGTTTCGGATGTGCCTCCGAGCGTATTGTCGTTTAAGGCGAGCATGCCAATAGCGTAATTGACTGCTTCACTGGTATCGCGACTCACGCCAATGATTTCGCCAAAGAGGTTGGTGATATTAGTATGAATGTAGCCCCATTGAACATTGTCAATATCCATACGGTTGGTGAGCGATAGCAATTCACACCTGATATATTTTCCGTTTTTAGATTCAATTTTTATCGTTGCTGATGAGCCGTTTTTATATTCCAGCACCATTTTTTTGGTCGCTGCATTGTACTGCATTTTTTGCGGATAGTAGTACTGGCTTTTAGCAGTGCTATACAAGGAAAGTAGTGGTGATGGCTTATCTGCCGGGCTGAACTCATGCTGAGAGAGGGAGGTAATATTACGCATGCTGGTGATATAGCCCCGCTTATCGATCTGTATTTTAAAATAACCGGTGCTGAAGCTGGCTTGTGCGAACAAACCTTTCGAAGCGGCGAACGCCACCCCAATCAATAACATCGATTTAAAATAGCTCAACATCTATTATAAAATTTATCATTGATGCAATTCCAACAAACTTCCTTCATTGTTGGTCATCTTTAGTTTATCATCTCCGGCTTTCCGGCGGCGAATGTTGCCAATCATCAAGCCTTAATTCAAAAAGCAAATTATTTAATCGGTTAAAGTATGCACACCTTTTATAGCACCCGGTTGCAACTGGTGAAGATCAAAAACCAAAATTTCATTTTTTCCTTTTTTTAAAAAACCTGCGGGGCAATACAAGCGCTGTTGCGGGCCAATATTCCAGTATCTTCCGAGGTTATGACCGTTCACATAGAGTATGCCTTTTGAATATCCTGTCATATCAAAATACGTGTCACCTGTTTCTGAAAGGTCGAAGCTTCCTGAAAAGAAATTACAGGGCTTGTTCTCATCCACTTTAATGCTTAGGTCGGGTAACCTGGTTTTAATGAAATTTTCATCCATTGGCAGCAGGGTGGTTTGCCAGTTCATTAAGGTCATCCCGTTGAGGGTAACCCTGTCTGTAATGCCTTTGCGGTCAATCATAAATTCTGCAAAATTGATATGCCCCATTGCTTCCACTACAATTTCCAGCTCGGGATCTTTTACATCCGTTTTTGGAAGATCCACCTCCCATTTACCCCCATCGCGGTAAATAGTATCAATAAATTGTCCATTTAAGAAAACAAGGGCATAATCATGAGGTTCCCGGATTTTCAGCTTGCCGCTTTTGTGACCGATCAATTTTGTTTTATAAATAATCAAGCCCTGGTTTTGATCAAAAGCTTCCATAGGCTTTGGCTGCGGCGTGGAAACAGCAGGCAGCTTATAGTTCCAAAGATTATATGCTTTCTTCAGCGTGATGGATGGTATTGCAATCGTTTTTATAGGACCGGGAACATCGGGAATTTTATAATCAACGTTCGCCTGGATCAACCTGCGCAGCATGTAGAATTTAGGAGTAGACTGACCCTGTTCATTGATGGGCGCATTATAATCGTAGCTGGTTAAATCGGGTTGGTATTGGGTGGGAGAAAATGCGTTGGCGCCTGCCGTAAAGCCGAAATTCGTGCCTCCATGGATCACATAAAAATTGAAAGACTTTTTATGCTGCAAAAGAAATTCCACTTCCTTTTTTAAGCCGTTGGTATCCGGCCTTGCCCATGGCTCACCCCAGTGCGTTAACCAGCCCGGATAGGTTTCACTGCTAAAAGAGGGCACGTTAGGGTTTTTCTTTTTTGCCTGCTCGAAATCGTCCTCCCCACTACCGCTATCCAAACCAATAGCAGCACTATCTATAGAACCGGCGTCCAACATAAATGGCGTTGGGCCATCTGCAGTGTAAAACGGAACATTGATACCATTCCTTACCCAAAGCTGCTTTAGTTCCTTAAGATATTGTCTATCGTTGCCATAGCTGCCATACTCATTTTCGATCTGCACCATCAATATAGGGCCGCCGTTGGTACACTGCAGGGAGCGAACTTCGTTGGACAAGTGGTTAACATATTGTCTGACTGCTGCCATATAGCGGCTGTCCATGCACCTCACTTTTATATCAGGAACCTTTAAAAGGTAGGGAGGCAAACCGCCAAAATCCCATTCAGCGCACACATACGGGCCAGGGCGAAGCAACACCCACATGCCTTCCTGCTGGCAAAGCCGGATGAATGCGGCAATGTCTTTATTGCCGGTTTTGAAATCAAATACACCTTGTTTTTGTTCATGATAATTCCAGAATACGTAGGCAGCAATGGTGTTGCATCCCATAGCTTTCGCCATTTGTATGCGGTGCCGCCAATACGCTTCTGGAATACGGGCAGGATGCATCTCGCCGCTGATGATCTGCATAGGCTTGCCATCCAGCAGGAAATCCTGTTTACTAAAGCTGAAGCGATGCTGGTTGCTTTGCGCCAACAGGCAAGAGAAGGCACATAAAAAAATGGAAACCGAAATTAATTTTTTCATAGTCAAAAGCTTTCTATTTGACAATATCAGGATTTATACATTCAACTGATTGCATATACATGCATTACAGGATAAATTTGATATGTAGAAAGAAAAACAAGCAATATACAATAATCATCCGGCAGGATAAGGGTGCAAAACAACAATAGCAAAAGGCGAAGCAACCAAATCATTCTACCGTGTAGATATAAAAGTGAATACCGGCAAGATGGCACTGCTTCTATCGAATAGTAAGTTTTTCTTTTTAATGTTCTCTCCTAAAGCTAAAATTAAGGCAGCCCGGATTGCGATGTGCGGTCAACCGGCGTGTAGCCGTTGTTTTTCAATGATCACGAAACAAAATCTTTTTTTATCGATATCAGACAACAAACTTGGGACTGAATAGGCTACTTTAGTTTTTCATCTTAAAACCTAATATATGAAAATTGTGTCCCCCCGAAGTATTCTGGCTGTTGTATTGCTGATTTCTGCCTGTAAAAAAGATTTACAATCAGATAAGATTGCTGCCGGCGCAGTGTCTAATCTTTCCACTGACGGGATCTTGAGTGCGCAGGTTTCCATTGCGCCTCCGGTAACTCCATCGAGCTTCCTTCCTAATTCGTCGGGTGGAAGCGCATCTTTTGCCAGTTATGACCTGGTAGCCGGCTCTAAAAGAGTTTATATTGATTATTTCCACATGACGGCCACCTACCCGATAGTTTTCGGATTGGGTGGTGTTCCTAACAAAGACGGCATAACGGCTGTACCCATTAATTACCAGGTTTTTGCAAACTCGGCAACCTCAGTACCAATAAGCCTTTTATACAACCCGGTAGATAGCTCAACTTCGCCAACCATAGCTACCTGCAGGCTTAATGATGTTGTGTATCATACGGAAGATTGGACGTCTTACGTACTTAATGTTAACAAGTCTTCAGGGACGGCATTTTCCATGTGCCTGGTAAATAATATTGCGCATATTGGTTTTAAAAGCCCTGCTGCTTATAAGGTTCAAAAGGACGGATCTGTTGAAATGGCGAGGATCAGGTTAACCGGCGATACCGCCTGGACTTTAAATTCCCTGCCCGTTAACTTTTATTTTCCGGATTTTAGTTATGGTACTTATCCGGACAAGTTAGTACTTAAAGCAGATGGACAGGTAATCGCCATTGATTCAGCGCTTTCCGGCCATTCAGCCACACTTCGAGTTAAAGGTGGATTTAAACATATTGCAGGGAAAATCGAAACATTGCGCGTATATGGATACAATATGTCTGTTCAACGCCCGGGATTTTTTGTAACTGAAATGGGTGATTTGAACGGTTTGATATGGAGAGATGGCTTAGGAGGGCTAATTCGCGGAAGACTTAATGCTCAATATTATAAAGAGAAGACCGGGCAGGCTGTCTTATATAATCATTAAAACCTTAAGAACTTCATTAATAAATATGCAGGATCGGGAATTCCTGCCCGAAAGCATTCACGCAGGCGGGAAACCCGGGTCCGCCGCGGCGGATAAGAATTCGTCGCTCTTAGTGCGGTAAAATTTTAATAAAATCTCTGCCGGCGCCAGTCTTTAACCATTTTTCAAAGGCCATAGCTTCCTGTTTTGAGGAAAATTCTTTTGAATAAATAAGTTTCCACGGTCTGTATTTAGAAGTCCACCCTTTTCCAAATTCATTGTGTGATTTTAGCCTTAAGGAAAGATCGTTTGTAAACCCTGTGTAATGTTTGTTATGCTTTTCAGAATAAAGTATGTAGACGTGGTAAATCATAAAAAAAGACAGCTTTTCAACTGTCTTCGTAGTCCCGCAGGAGGCGGGAGGAATTGACCCCGGGTCCGCCGCGGCGGATATGAATTCGTTGCTCTTAGTGCGGTAAAATTTTAATAAAATCTCTGCCGGCGCCAGTCTTTAACCATTTTTCAAAGGCTATAGCTTCCTGTTTTGAGAAAAATTCTTTTGAATAAATAAGTTTCCACGGTCTGTATTTAGAAGTCCACCCTTTTCCAAATTCATTGTGTGATTTTAGCTTAAGGAAAGATCATTTGTAAACCCTGTGTAATGTTTGTTATGCTTTTCAGAATAAAGTATGTAGACGTGATAAATCATAAAAAAAGACAGCTTTTCGACTGTCTTCGTAGCGGGATCGGGAATTGAACCCGAGACCTCCGGGTTATGAATCCGACGCTCTTACCAACTGAGCTACCCCGCCTTGTTATTTTTAGGAGTTGACCCCGAGTCCGCCGCGGCGGATATGAATCCGACGCTCTTACCAACTGAGCTACCCCTCTTTTAAAGAGGCGCAAAAATAATCTTTTTCGGTTTAAAGAAAAGGTATAAAAAACTAAAATTCTGTTTTGATACGGCTAACAAAATATATTTGCCGTATTTAAATTAGTGATGTACACCATAAATGTTAACAATTTGACAATCCGTTTTAACGTTATTGATTTTTGTACCGCAATAAAACAATTTTCTGCCTTTAAATTCTTATGAGATGTTTACTTGGCCTCCTGTTGTTGATCAGTTCATCTGCATTAGCACAACTAAGTGCAGATTTTTCTGCCGTTAACACACAAGGATGTAACCCTTTCACTGTTCAATTCCAGGATAAATCTGCAGGATCGCCGTCAGAATGGTTTTGGGATTTCGGCAACGGCATCACTTCAACTTCACAAAATCCTTCCGTTACCTATACAGACCGGGGAAATTATACGGTAAGGCTGATAGTAAAAAACTCAACAGGCCAGGATTATGAGGAAAAAACAAATTATATAAAAATATTTTTTACTCCTAAAACAGGGTTTATAACAGATGTTGATTCAGGTTGTGCGCCATTAAATGTACAATTTACCGACACAACCAATACTTCGGGCGTTGCCATTAAAAGTTGGCTTTGGGATTTTGGCGATAGTACCACCTCCACTCAGCGAAACCCGGCGCATACTTTTTCTACGGGAAGATTTACTATTTCGCTTACAACGGAAACAATCGAAGGATGTGTTTCCACAAGAGTCATGTCTGGCAGGATAAGAGCCGGCATCCAGCCGACAGCAGCTTTTTCTGCATCACCCCTTACCGGCTGCGCTTCCACGGAACGCAATTTTCAGAATAAATCAACCGGATCCATTACAGGTTCTTTATGGATTTTTGGAGACGGTGAAAAAAGCAACCTGAAAAATCCAATTCATCATTATAAGGATACAGGATTATTTACAGTAAAACTTATTGTGTCTAATAATGGGTGTAAAGACTCAACGGAAATTGCAGGCTATATGGATGTTGACGGCCCTGTAGCAAAATTCAGCACAAAAATCAATTGTGCCGACCGGTTTACCATAGGGTTCAGCGATATATCTATAGGAAAGCTCGGTAGATCATGGGACTTTGGCGATGGGACTACAAGTACTGCCACCAGCGTTACCCACACTTATGCAGCAAGGGGAACGTATATAGTGCGTCTTGTATCTACCGGGACAACCTGTAACGATACTGCTTATGATACTGTTTATGTAAAAACAGGAAATCCTGAAATTGCAGTTACACCGGTAAAAAGTTTTTATTGTAAATACGACACGGTGCAATTTTCTGTGATCAATTATGATAGTACGGCTGCCAGGTTTTTTTCATGGGACTTTGGAGACAGTATCATTACGCCATTAAGAGCTACCGCGACTACCGTTAAACATCCCTATACAGAAAGCGGCATATTTATCCCAAAAGTAATTATCCGTGATTATGCAGCATGCAGGGATACAATACCCATAATCAATGCAATTGCTATAAAAGGACCAAAAGCCCAGTTTCAAACCTCGGTAACGTCATGCACTGATTTACCGACTAATTTCAAAGATGTGTCGGTTGGGGATCCAACAGCTCCCATTAACCAGTGGTTTTGGAGTTTTGGAGACGGAACTACAGAAAATACTGCGGGTCCTTTTAATTATGTATATCCTTTCCCTGGTGTTTATAACGTTCAGCTAAAAGTAACCGATGGCAACAATTGTTCTGATTCTGTAATGCAACCTATAGAAATTTTTTCCACCCCTGTTGTTGATGCAGGTAATGACACACTTGTATGCGCAGGAAGTAAGATCACGCTGAATCCAACGGGGGCAACAACTTATACCTGGCAAACTAACCCGGATCTGAGTTGTACCAATTGTGCAAACCCCGTTGCAAAACCTCATAAACCGGCAGTGTATTATGTCACTGGCACAAGTAACGGTTGTTCAGCTTCCGATTCAATCGTGGTAGATGCCCAGACAAAAGAAAAAGTTACCGTACAGCCGGATAATTATTCAGTCTGCCAGGGCAATTCTGTAACATTGAATGCAAGCGGTACCGATAATTATAGCTGGACTCCCGCTAACACTTTAAGCAACAGCACCATCAGCAACCCGGTTGCAACTCCTTTAACCAATACTGTATATACGGTAACCGGCAAAGACAGCCATAATTGCTTCACTGATACAGCATATGTGAATGTAACAGTTAACCAGTTGCCTTCTGTGAACATCACTGACAGCGTGGTGCAGCTTATGACGGGCACAACCTACACCATACTTGCTTCTGCAAGTAATGATGTAAACAGCTTTAAATGGTCTCCGGGCACCGATCTGTCATGCACAGATTGTTTACAACCCGTAGCAACTATAAACAATACGATTAAATATACTTTAACTGCAACCAATGAGTCAGGCTGCAGCAATAGTGACAGTATTTCCATCATTGCCATATGCACCGATCAATATATTTATGTTCCCAATACTTTTTCGCCCAATAATGATGGCATGAATGATTATTTTTTTCCGAGATCAGGTGCAGGCATCAGCATAAAATCATTAACCATTTTCAACCGCTGGGGACAAATGGTATTCCAGAAAAAAGATTTCCCGGTTAATAATTCCAATGCAGGATGGGATGGCAGGTATAAAAATGTGCCGCAGGCTGCCGATGCGTATGTTTATATGATGGAATTGAATTGTTCAGGCAGTAAAGTATTCGTCAAAAAAGGAACGATAACCTTGTTGCGCTAATTTGTCTTTCCGGGATATTCTTCCAATGCTTTTTCAAGACAGTCCATTGCCGCATTGATGGATTCGAGATTTAAAACATAGGCGAGCCTCACTTCATTTTTACCAAAATCAACCGAGCCATAAAAACCGGTTGCCGGGGCGAGCATCACTGTTTGTTTTTTATAGTTGAAGTCCTGCAACAGCCATTGGCAAAACTTATCAGAATCATCTATCGGCAGCTTTGCCATTGCATAAAATGCACCACCAGGCTTAGGGCAATAAACCCCGTTCATGGCATTTAGTCTTTTTACAAGCAGGTCCCTTCTTGCTTTATATTCTGCTTTGGTAACATCAAAATAATTATCAGGTAAGTCAATTGCCGCTTCACCGGCAACCTGTCCAAAACCTGGTGGACTTAGCCTTGCCTGCGCAAATTTCATGGCGGTGTTGTATAATTCTTTATTACGGGTAATAAAGGCTCCTATCCGTGCGCCACAGCAGCTATAACGCTTGCTGATCGTATCCATCAACACCACATTATCATCACAACCATCCAACTGCATAGCGCTGAAATGGTTGTCTTCATAACAAAATTCGCGGTAAGCTTCATCGGCAAACAGGTACAAATTATATTTTAGTGCGAGTTGCTTTAACACTTCCATCTCTTCTTTGCTGTATAAATAACCTGTTGGATTATTTGGGCTGCAAACAACGATGGCTTTTGTTTTATCCGTGATCGATTTTTCAAAATCCTCAATCGGCGGCAATGCAAAACCAGTTTCTATATGCGACATGATCGGTACAACATTCACATCCGCTGAAACAGCAAACCCGTTGTAGTTGGCATAATAGGGCTCGGGAATGATCACTTCATCGCCTGCATCCATACAAGCCATAAAACCAAACAAGATCGCTTCACTTCCCCCCGTAGTGATTATTACCTGGTTATAGTTGATGCTGATGTTGTTCTTCTCATAATAACTTACCAGTTTGCGGCGATAACTTTCATTGCCTGCGCTATGGCTGTACTCGAGGATCTTAAAGTCTGAACGACGCACCGCATCGAGCACATGCTTTGGCGTTTCAATATCCGGCTGGCCTATATTAAGGTGATACACTTTTATCCCTTTGTGTTTAGCGGCTTCTGCATAAGGAACAAGCTTTCGGATTGGGGAAGGTGGCATGTGGTGACCACGCTTGCTGATAGTTAGCTGTGACATACTACAAACGTAAAAAAAAACAGTGTGGTATTAAAACATTATTTGAAAAGTGAAGAAAACAATTAAGGCGCATTAAAATATCTTATTAAAAGATTTTTTCATTTAATAAAAATGGTTACATTGGTATTCCAAAGCTGCAACTGGATAACGGGTTATAAACTTCTTACACTTTCCTTATTATATAAAACTAAAACAACCACTATGAAAAAGTTTACAACACGCTTTTTTTCCGGCAGGAGCAATGTATTTTTTATAATGCCGGCAAGCGATAAAGAAGCGTATGACGTGGTAACTGCCAACTTTTATGATAGCCTGCCCATGATGCTGGATGCCAAATACACACAGGCTTTTAAAACCGTATGGCCACAGATGGATATCAATAAAGTGGGAACAGCTATTGGCGCCTTGCGTGTATTGGTAAAAAGTGACCTGCTCAAGATACTGCTTGTTATAGATGCAAACACTGTAAAGCAATAAATACTTAATCTATGTTAAGCAAAATATGACGTTTCAGTTTGTGAGTGGTTGAGAGTGAATACCGCATATATGGGGTGATTACTCACCATTCACCATTGACAACTCACGATTAACTTAACACTTGAAAAAAATCTCCGGAACAAACAGGAGATTTTTTTATTTCGGTTTATCAAATTTTTTTAACTGCTAACGGTTTAACCTGCCTGACTTTTTAAGAATTCTTATCCGTATATAAATCACCAGCAAAACAGCGAGAATGATTATAAGCAATTTATTGCGAAAATGGTCATCATTATTGGTGAGTTGCGGGTAAAAGAACAGCAGCAGTAAAATAATACCAACAAGCCAGATAAAAGTTGTGGTATGCTCTTTTGCAACATAACGCTTCCAGTTAAAATGCATGCCTGAAAAAGTGTTACCGATACCTTTAAGGCTGGGTACCCAGCGGTTTACTCTTGCGCAATAAGTATTGAATTGCTCTCCGAATTTGCTGCGTAAAAAGTTCTCTTCAGCCAAAACAATTGCCTGCCAGATAAAAAGAAAAAAAGGAATCATTATAACCACATACAATAACGAGTTTGAAAGCACCCCTAAACCGGCAATCATTAAAATATTGCCCACATACAATGGATTGCGACAATGCGCAAAAATGCCTGTGGTAACCAGGTCTTCGGCATACACTTTTTTATCTTTTCCACCGCGGATAATATAGGCGAGCCCAATGGTTGCACCACGCATTGCCTGGCCAAGAACAGTTATTATCAAACCAATGATTATCGGGTACCAGTAATAATTTCTCCCAAAATTTTTTTCTCTGAATAGCTGAGGAACGCCGGGCACAAAGAGTAGAGCATAAAAAATGATGAACAGCCAGTTACGGTATTTAAAAAAGAAATTGCCGATTGGTACCATACTAATTTTTTACTGCTATGAGGCCAGCGAAATTATACCATTTAAAGAACACTTCTACATGCGCAAATCCGGATTCACGCAAGAGCAGGTTATCCTCGCTTAATTTATAGGGGATCAAAACATTTTCTAATGCTTCCCGTTTTTGCGAGATTTCCATTTCACTATAATGATGACGGCGCTTCATGTCGTAGTAATATTTTATGAAGTCGCGGTTGAAGCTGCTCTCTTCCGCCAATATTTTTTCTATTAATATTAGTACGCCATCTTTATTTAACCCGTCATAAATTGTTTTCACCAACCGCTCGCGATAAATGGGCCGTACAAATTGCAGCGTTAAACACAGCACTACAACAGAGGCATTCTTTATCTCGACGCTTTTATTCAGGTCTGCATTCACCAGTTGAAAAGGGCGTGTAAAGCCGGCTTCTTTCAACTTGGTATCGCATTTTTCCAGCATTTGAGCTGAATCATCAACGCCGATAAACTCAATATTCTGCGCAACAGAAGTATTCATGCCGATCATCGTCGTTCCGGTAGAACATCCCAGGTCATATACAAGGCCTCCTTCTTTTGCATGATCTGCGGCAAGTTCCGCTATCATTCGCTGCATTTCGCCGTAATAAGGCACTGAACGGTTCACCATGTCATCAAAAACATTGGCGACTGTGGTTCCGAATTTAAAATCGGAGGCTTTCTGTATTTCCTCTTTAAAAACCTGGTCCTGGCTCATGTTAATGTTTTAAAAAATAAGGGTGTAAAAGTATCAAATAGTATTTTAATACAAGAGTTTTACCTCTTGCTATAAAAACCCCACAGGTATTAAAGTTAATTTTGCAGCCCTTAAAAAACCTATTATGTTAAGAATAGTATTGTTAGCCTTATTTTTGAACACTTTTACCACTTTCTGACAACCCCACACTGATTCTTTATATATCACCACTTCTGATTCTGTAAAGCTTTTTGTAAAATGTTCGGGAACCGGTTATCCCGTCTTATTTATCCACGGAGGGCCGGGCTCCAATTCTTATTATTTTGAAAAAGAAGGCGGCGATGTTTTTTCAAAGATGTGCAGTTATCCTGAATATTTTACAGATCTTTCGCCTAAATCTGCAGCTATAAATTTTCCCGTACTGGTAGTGAGCGGCACAAGGGATTATACAATTGGCATTGATCATTATACACTGATGAAATTTCCGAACATGCAGGTGAAATTTGTAGAATGCGGCCATGCATTATATCTTAAACACAATGAAGATCTGTACGATACAGTGGCGCCATTTCTGAAGCAAAACTCAAATGGTTAATCAGTTATTTTAATGCATTCATAAAAGGGCTTTATTTCTTTATTAATAAATGCGCCGGCCGAAGCGCCTGAATAGATCACATTCAAAAAGTCGGTCCATATATTAACCGGAACATTCAGGTACCAGTAAATCTCATCATTTGCAAAGGTCGCTTCCAGTATAAGGGCATCCTCATCATAATTGATCATTTTTAACGCCGTTGAATCAAGATAAATAGCATTTGTATGGCGGAGTTTTTTCATGTGGATATTTGATGATAAGCATAAAAAATTATACCGCAATTTTACCTGTATAAATTAGCTTGTGAAAAATTTGCGGTGCCCGGGATGATGATCAAACATATTAACTGCCTTTTGCCATGCCTGTTTGTAATTTTTATTAATGCTGCTGCGCAAAATCCTTATGTCTTGAACGGAAGCGCAACGCAGGATAACTGTCATTGCTATACACTGACAAAAGAACTCGGGGTTCAATCGGGTTCGATCTGGAATAAAAACAAAATCGATCTTACAAAACCTTTTGATTATTTTTTTAATGTGTATTTAGGATGTAAGGATGGTGATGGCGCTGATGGCATTGCATTTGTCCTTCAGCCTGTTAGCACCAGCCTCGGCAGCGCCGGCCAGGGATTAGGTTTTGGAGGGATTGTTCCTTCACTGGGCGTTACCATCGATACCTGGCAAAATTATGACGACAACGATCCCTATTATGACCACGTGGATATACAAGCTAATGGCGATGTTAAGCATAACTCTGTCAATGACCTCACCGGGCCGGTAACTGCCACCGACGGCAGCCCTAATATAGAAGATTGCAAATGGCATGTGCTTGAAGTAAATTGGCAGCCTGCAAGCATTACGATGACTGTAAGCATAGATGGCGCATTGCGTTTAACACTTCAAAAAGATATTATTGCGTCTATATTCAACAATGATCCAATGGTTTTTTGGGGATTTACTTCCGCGACCGGCGGGGCAGTAAACCTGCAACGGATGTGTACTTCGCTGGATGCCCATTTTGTGCTGGCGCCGCATGATAATACCTGCATCGGAACACCGCTTACTTTTTTGGACAGTTCTCTTTCTTTTGGCACGATATCGAACTGGAATTGGAATTTTGGCGATGGCACTACATCAACCATGCAAAACCCACCCCCGCACCTGTATGCCTCCCCGGGTGTTTATACTGTTACTTTAAATATTACGGGCGGAGATGGTTGTGTATCTGATACTTTTAAACAGGCAATAACCATTGGCACATATGCCGCGGCAGATTTCAAAACCAGTCTTTTGCCGATATGCAATAACCGGGATGCTGTTTTCACAGATGCCACCACGTTAGATGTGGGCACAAAAAATTACTGGTACTGGAATTTTGGAAATGGCACGACATCGAATGCGCAAAACCCGCCTGCGGTTAATTATCCCGTTGGAAATTATAAAGTGCGGCTTTTTGTAAATACAAAAGAAAATTGTCCTTCCGATACAGTTGAAAAAGAGTTCACGGTGGCAGAGGCGCCCAATATTGATTTTATAAAAAATGATACCTGCAAAAACATTCCTATACAATTCACCGCTCAAAATCTTACCGGCGCAATCGGTATCAACCAGTGGTATTGGGATTTTGGCGACAATAATTTTGCAACGGGCTCACCTGTTCAACACGCTTATTCAACGGGTGGAATTTATAATGCATCTCTTGTGGCGTATGCGATTAACGGATGTATATCAGATACGATCACTAAGCCTGTTACTATTTATGCAACCAATGCTTATGCGGGCAATGATACTACTATTTTGACAGGCTACCCTTACCGGTTGAATGCAAGTGGTGGTGACAGCTATGCGTGGTCGCCTTCAACCGGCTTAGACAATCCTCTTATTGCAAACCCGGTTGCAACACTGTATAGTGATATCACGTATGCACTTACTGCCTCAACAGTTGCAGGCTGTGCCACAACAGATTTAGTGCACTTGAAAGTTATTAAGGGGCCTGAAATTTACGTGCCTTCGGCTTTTACGCCCAACGGGGATGGCAGGAATGACAGGTTTAGATTTACGCCCGCAGGTATTTCAGAAATAAGTTTTTTCAGGATCATGAATCGCTGGGGGCAGGTTGTTTATTCATCTGAGAATGCCGGCGACGGATGGGACGGGAACCTGAACGGCATACAGCAACCGGCGGGAACTTATGTCTGGATGATCGCCGGCAAAACAATTGATGGCGCCATCATCAAAAGACAAGGCACATTGGTTTTGATACGATGACATAAAATAAGTTGTTTAAGTGCGATTTCTGACGAAGTAATATATCCGAACTTACTTTTATCTAAGCAATGGCGCGTCATAAGAACATAAACCATTCATGGCCCCGGCGTGGTTAACAAAGCAGGTTATGTAACCAAAACTTTATATTTATTGAAAGCCTGGTTCAAAAATTAAGCATACAACTTTACAGGCAAAGCAATTAGCTTGCATCTCCTTAAATGTTGATGATGAAAACCGGTAAAGCTTCATTGCTTTTTTTATTTATGACTGCATCTTTTTGTGTGCATGCGCAAACGGCAGATGAAATAATATCGAAATACATTTCATGCATTGGTGGTGCAGAAAAATGGAAAGCCATCAAAACAATTGTTATGACCGGAACATACAATTACGGTGGTATTGAGTTCCCATTTACATCTTATTCCAAAGCGCCGGACAAGTATAAGTATATTGTACCCTCCGGCGGGAAATCTTTTACGCAGGCGTTCAACGGTACAAAAGGCTGGAAGATCGATGGCTTTAACAACGAAACCGTAAAAACGATTTTAACGGGGCGATCTGCACGGGCAATGTCAAACGAAGCGGATGTTGAACTGGAAAGCCCGTTTTTAGATTATCAAAAAAAAGGGAATAAAATAATATTGGAAGGTGAAGATTCTGTAGAAGGCGCCCGTTGCTTTACGATCAAATTAATAAGAAATGAAGGCGACACTGAAATGTATCATTTCAATGCAGCCACTTATGAATTGGCCGAAAAACAGGCAGTATCAAAAAACCCTGAACTCGACGGCAGTATCGTAAATATTTTTTACAGCGATTATCGCGTAGTGGAAGGAATAAAAATACCGTTTAAATCAGTTTCAAAAATCGGCGACCAAATTATCCTGACGATCGCTGTTCAAAAAATAGATATAAATGTACCTGTTGAAGATAGTGAGTTTGAACCTTAGAAGGCGAGTGGTTAGTTGTAAGCGTGTGACGTTGAGTAGTTGATTGGTTGATAAGTTGATAGGTTAATGAGATGCTCGTTTTGAAGGGGAATTAGGAATCTGTAATTTGGAATTAGGAATTTGAATTGGTCACGTAAATCTGCAATCCCTGCCTGCGTGGCGTAGTCAGGCAGGGCCAATCTGCAATCATTAATAGCTCGCAGCTCATAGCTCGATGCTCGAAGCTGCTAAAGAAAGGGCTCATTACTGCTAAGACATTGATTATTCACCACTCACCACTCACCATTGACTACTAAACTGCCACTTCGTTTGTTTTAAAAACATTCAAAAACTAATTTGCATTTATCTTTAGCGCTATTTTTCAACAATAAAATAGCAGAACTTGAAAAGGATTGTCAAAACAGGCATTATTGGTTTTGGCGTAGGCGGCAACACTTTCCACGCACCGATCATCGTCACCACAGAAGGACTACAGATCAGTAAGATCAGGGCGAGAAAAGACAGTGAAGTTAACCTGGCCAAACAGCGTTATCCTGACGCAGTAATAACAGATAATTCGGATGATATTATCAACGATCCAGGCATCGAACTGGTGGTAATTGCCACACCAAATGATTCGCATCATCCGCTGGGCAAACAGGCTCTGCTTGCCGGTAAACATGTAGTGATGGATAAACCTTTTACCATCACCTCTGCCGATGCTGATGATCTTATTAAGATTGCCAGGCAGGCGAACAGGATACTCTCTGTACACCATAACCGCCGTTACGACAGTGATTTTAAAACAATAGAAAAATTATTGAAAGCAAACCTGTTGGGCAGGCTGGTTGAATTTGAAAGCCACTATGACCGTTTCAGGAATTATTTAAGGCCTGGTTCATGGCGCGAAAAAGATGAACCCGGGGCCGGAATATTATATGACCTGGGTGCGCATTTAATAGACCAGCCACTTGTTTTGTTTGGTATGCCGCAAGCAATAACGGCTGACATCCGTACGCAGCGTGAAGGGACAAAAGCTACGGATAATTTTGAAGTGATATTACATTATCCGGGACTTAAAGTAACCTTAAAAGCAGGTATGCTTGTAAGCCAGCCTTTGCCAAGATATATTTTATTGGGTGATAAAGGCAGCTTTGTAAAATATGGCCTCGACGTGCAGGAAGTAGCACTAAAAGCCGGGCTAACACCACACACTAAAAGTGATTGGGGAATAGAACCTGAAAGTGTTTGGGGCAATCTTGTTACAGAAGTGAACGGAATAAATTTTTCCGGTAAAATACAAAGTGAAACAGGAGATTACCGTGGCTATTATGCAAACGTATATGCTGCTATTACAGATAACAAACCATTGGATGTTACGGGCGAACATGCACGCAATATCATACGTGTTATAGAACTCGCGATGCAAAGCAATGCGGAGAGAAGGACGGTTGATTGTGAAGGTGAGTTTGTGTAGTGTTGAATGGTGAATAGGGAATAGTGAATAGAATGAATGATGAATAATCAGCAATGAGTGTGTGGAATTATGTTGAATGGTTGATAGGTTGAATGGTTGATAGGTTGATAGGTTGATAAGTTGATAGGTTGACGAACTTTTCATTTTAAAAGAAATTGAATTTCTTTGACTGGTAAGTTGTAAATCTGCAATCTGCAATCGCCAATCTGCAATAATCGATAGACCGCAGCTAAAATGTACTCGTTACTCGATCATCACTCATCATCTATTTCATATAGCTTACCAACCCGTCCACACTCATCCATGTCATTGCTGCAACAATGATCCATCCTGCAATTTTCATCCATACAGGATGGTGATAATTTTTAAAGATCGGTCTTGAGGAAGCGATCAACATAATAGCCAGTGCTATCGGAAGAATGAATCCGTTAACCGCTCCTGCCAATACAAGCAATGTCACAGGCTGGCCTATGAATAGAAAAATAAATGTTGAAAAAATGATGAATGCCGTGATTACAATACGAGAATTTTTTTCCAATGCAGGATGGAAACTTTTAATAAATGAAACCGAAGTATAGGCTGCGCCCACAACAGATGTAATAGCCGCGCTCCACATCACTACACCAAAAAAATAATAACCTGTTTGGCCTGCGGCCTGTTTGAACACACTTGCAGCGGGGTTGGAGGCATCAACCGAAAATCCTTTTACAATAACACCCAAAGATGCCAGGAATAAAATGACGCGCATTATACCTGTCAGCACAATACCACTGACTGCACTTTTATTCACTGCTGATAAATTTGATCTTCCCGTAACACCTGCATCCAGCAAACGATGTGCGCCCGCGAAGCTGATATAGCCGCCCACCGTTCCGCCGACCAGTGTTACAATGGTGATAGCATCAATTTTATCAGGAGCAAAAGTTTTTTGTATCACTTCGGCAACAGGCGGATGAGAACTTATCGCCACGTAAGATGTAAGACCTATCATGAGAAAGCCAAGCAGTTTCGTAAATATATCCATCGCTTTGCCGGCTTCTTTCGTCCAGAAAATATCCAGGCTTATTATACCACTGATGATAGCGCCATATTTTACATTCATGCCTGTGAACACATTTACAGCAAGTCCGCAACCTGCTATATTTCCAATATTAAAAGCGAGCCCGCCGAATGCAACTAATATGGAAAGAAAAATACCAAGACCAGGCAATACTTTATCAGCCAGTTGTTGCGCCCTTAATTCGCTCATGGTAAGAATACGCCAGGTATTAAGCTGGGCGCCAATATCGAGTAAAATAGAAACAAGGATTACAAAGCCAAAGCTTGCCAGCAATTGTTGTGTAAATAAAGTTGTTTGTGTAAGAAAACCCGGACCAATGGCAGAGGTTGCCATCAAAAATGCTGCGCCGAGGCCAACGCCTGCAAACGTTTTTTCAGACCGGTTTGATGGCAATGTTGTTTTTTTTAAGTGTTGTAAAAATAAGTCGGGCAAATTGTACTGCATGATCACCATCACCGTGAATACAAACAGTGTCAGCTTTTACAGGAATTATTTTATGGTGCGTTGATGTAACCGTTTGTTGTTGTATCATCTGCAATACCTGTTGCAATGATTGTTGTTCAGCGCTTATCAATGCATCGGGCGCTGTTCTTGGTGTTAAATTTCCCGCATCAGTATAAGTGCGGTCAGCAAAAACTTCCGAAGCTGTTTTGAGATTTAATTTTTCGGCTTCCCTGATGGAATGACTATTGCTTAACCCATAAAGTATTAATGAAGTATCATGATCCTTTACAGCTTTTGCAATATTGTTTGCCAACGAAGGATCTTTTGCGCTCATATTATACAAAGCGCCATGCGGTTTTACATGATGCAACACAGCGCCTGCTTTATTAATGAATCTTTGTATGATGACGAGTTGTTCACTTATAAGATCATAAAATTGTTCACTGGAAAGTTGTTGTTCACTACGGCCAAAATTTTTTTTATCAGCAAAACCGGGATGCGCCCCGATAGCAATACCATGTTGTAAACTGAGTTCAATTGTTTTTTGAATGATTGCTTCATCACCGGCATGATACCCGCAGGCAATATTTACAGAGCTGATGAAAGGCATGATCAAGGCATCATTGTCGATGCCTTCGCCCATATCGCAGTTAAGATCGATCGAGATCATTGATTGAAAAAATTCTTTAGTTGTAAGTTACAGTCATCCTGTAGCTGCATCAAATTTTGTTGTTGTTGCATATACAAAGACTCAGCTTCTTCGACAGTAATAAACCTGAATCGAATACCAGCGCCCGGTTGCATTTGAGCCAGCACAGGGATATCGGTGCTTACCACATTGGCTATAACAGGATAGCCGCCTGTGGTTTGATGATCAGCCATGAGTAAAATGAGTTGCCCTTCCGGAAGCAGTTGAATGGCTCCTTTCACAACAGCAGATGAAAGAAATTGTTTTTGCGCTGAAGTTTGTAATGGCGCTCCTTTCAAACGATAAGCCATCCGGTCGCTTTGTGTGCTTATGGTAAAATCAGCAGATTCAAAAAGATCTTTTGATCTTTCCTGTAGCCATGTATATTGTCTTCCCATCATACAGCGCATGATATTAAAAGACGAATATAAAAGATCAGTAGCAGCTTTAACTTTAGTTACAACATATGATTGAGATGGAAGAGAAGCAAACATAAATTGTTCAGCATGACAATGTAGTATATCATCCCGCTTCAAAGCCCTTCCATGAAATCCGCCTGCATGCACTTTGATGTTGGTGCTGTAACTGTTGAGCCAATCGGTAGCACCCCAGCCGCCCTGCACAGCGAGATAACAGCGGGCTCCTCTTTTATATTGTTTAAAAGATAGTTCCGTTGAGCCTGCTATAATGACCGCAGTATTTAGCGGAACTATTTCGTTGTTAACGGTTGCGGAAAAATCGGCACCGCTTAATGCGATAAGACATGCCTTTTCGAAAAAAAAAGTAGCAGCTGGAAAATGCAATTCGATAACAGCCTCATTTATCCTGTTACCCACGAGCATGTTGGCAACAGATGCTGCAACAACATCCATTGCGCCACCGGGGTTTATTCCAAGGTGTTGATAACCATATCTGCCATTATCCTGTATGGTATCGAAGATACCTTGCCTGATAACACGAATGCTCATGGCAATTTTTGTTGATGGAATTTATCTAAACTTATCGGAACAAATTTTATCCTGTCTCCCGGTTTTACCAAACACGGAGTTTCTTTATTTGCGTCGAACATTTTTAAAGGGGTTTGACCAATTATGTTCCAGCCCCCGGGGGAATCAAACGGGTAAATTCCTGTTTGATTGCCGGCAATACCTACACTTCCTGCGGACACGTTTGCTCTTGGCTTGCTCAAACGGGGCGTTGCAATTTTATCATCCACTATGCCCATATAGGTAAATCCGGGTAGAAAGCCAAGCATGTACACATTGTAAGTGGTTGAAGTATGTATCCTGATGATATCTTCAATAGGAATATTTTTTTGTTTTGACATTTCGGGCAGATCAATACCTAATGCAATATCATAACAAACAGGAAGGCTCAT
The DNA here is from genome assembly GCA_036274175.1 of Parafilimonas sp. GTDB lineage: Bacteria > Bacteroidota > Bacteroidia > Chitinophagales > Chitinophagaceae > Parafilimonas. The sequence continues at coordinate 16,440 of DASUGF010000040.1, read as the reverse complement.
CTCTATTATTGAGCTTTCATTTTTCCAGTTACAGGCACTGATTGCTTTTTCAATTTGCTCAGACATGTATTTACTTGCCGCAGCATATGTAACTTTTTTTATGGCCGCGATATCATACACAACAGTAAGCGTTGTATAGGCAGGAATAATGTCTTTTACACCAATAATCTCGGCATTTGATAATTGATGAAATAATCCTGTTATTTTCTGATGTGTAACAAGATCAATTGCATCACCCAATTCAACAGTAACGGCATGATCGCCGCAATTTGATATGGTGTAAGAATTCAGCGTAAATAAATTTTTCGAATGCTATTTATTGTAAATATTTTTTATTGCCGCAGATTGCACAGAAACACGGGGAAATAATTAGCTTATATTAAAAACTATAAGATCTCTTCGCCGCCAAAATTCAATGGTAATAAAAAAGAGGCGCTATCAAGAATGGCAACTTTTCCTTTCATACCGCCGAGTATTAACCGTATTGGTTTTTTCACCCTGCTTTCAAACTCAACCAGGCTCTGCCTGCAAATACCGCAGGGTGATATGGGATGATCGCTTTCGCCATTCTTTTTATTATAACTGATAGCAATAGTATCAATAGCTATTGTTCCATATAAAGACGTAACGGCAGAAAGCAAAACTCTTTCCGCACAAATACCTGCGGGAAAGCTTGCATTCTCCTGGTTGGTGGCTGTTATAATTTCCTTGTTTGAAAGCAACGCCGCAGCGCCCACAAAAAAATTGGAATAAGGAGCATACGCCTGTGCAGTCACCGCTCTTGCTTTAGATAACAACAAACGATCTTCTGTGCTCAACAAACTATCATCGTCCAGTTCACGGTAGGAAAATTTATATTCTTTTACATCACCCATTGAAACCTAAATGTAAGGTATAGTTTAAAACATATGTTCATAAAAACTGAAGTATGCTGCACTCCCCGATCATTTCAAATAATAAAATGCTTAAAGATCTTTTTTGAAAGAAAATGAATATTTAAATGGCAGGATCATCACTCCATAAGCGGCTGTTGTAGAATCAGGATGATCTATTGTAACCATAATGCTGTCTTTGGTTATTAAATGCAATACAACGGATGCAGGCACAGCCTTATTGATACCGGCATCGAGTACAGTATCGCCTGCTTTCCCAACACCTTGTCGCACTTCCTTGAGGATCGAGTATTTATGAGCGCCTACATCAACCTGTTTGTCAGTAATATTGATCTCCTCTTTAAACGTACATGATGTACAGCCTGCATAAGCATTGAATACATCAAGAAAAGCGGTATCGTTGGTTTTGGGATAATAAAACTGGATATTGGAGAGTATTTTTATTTTTCCTTCGCCTGCACCTTCAATGGTAAGCTTACCTCTTTTTCCTGTGGTTGCCTGGTTTATATTTTTTAAAGTCCAGTTACCTATAAATGCTTCGGGATCTAATGATTCAACTACCGGTGTAGCAGGTTTTGATTTTGCGTTAAAAAGATAAATAACCGTTACTATTGCCAATACCGCAAGCAGCAGTAAAAACAGGTACTTCGCGCGAAAGATATTTGCAAATTTTTTTTTCCTGTTAATGCTGTCATGACTAAGTTCAGGAAGTGAACCGTGCAGTAAATTATCTTTTAGATTGGTTAACCCGGTTTCATAGTTTTCAATAAAGCTTATGCGCTGCAGCCTGTTTATCCTGAACGGCGTTTTACAGTTATCGATCAGCACCGGTATCACTGTTTTATTTTGTTCCAGTGCATAATACACTTCATCCAGCACATTGTTGGAAGCAACGGATTTTTCCGATTGTATAAACAAAAGGCAATCGCAGGTAGCCAATGCTTTTTCAATTGCAAGATCCCACTCAGAACCGGCTCTTATATCTTCCTGGTCGATCCAAACATCAAAGCCTTCTTTTTTCAAGTCAAGCGCCAGCTTAAACGCAAAGTCTGCATCTGTTCTTGAATAACTAAAAAAGATCTTTTTAAATTTCATCTGTCTTTAAAGATAAATAATAACGAAATGTTGATACGGTGAGCATTTGACTTGATGCATTTCAGATATTTACCCTTTGCATAATCTTCCGGTCGGTGAAAACACACAACGAGTAGCCGGCTCTATAGGCGGGTTCCCCATCCACCTGCGAAAAATGTAAACACTTGTTTTAATTATCAGGTTTAATTTTTTGTTTCGCCTTTTTCTTCAGCAAAGGCTTTCTGCCGGGCAATTCATCACCAAACAAAATTCCCCATTGCTTAAACTGTTCTGTGCGGTCGAATATAACTTTTGCTACGGCTATCATCGGCAACGAAAGGAACATGCCGGATATTCCTGCCAGTGCGCCGCCAACAAATACACCGGCAAGACTGGCCAGTGCATTTATCTTTACTTTGCCCCCAACAATACGCGGCATAAGAATATTGTTATCGAAGAACTGCACTATGGCTATGGTCACCAGCACGGTTATGACGGAGCTTAGATCCGGGGACGAACTAAGCGTAAGCAAGACCCCGATGATGTTACCAAACAATGCACCGATGTAAGGTATAAGGTTAAGTATAGCGAATATGATACCTATGAGCAGGGCGTATGGAATGCCTAATAAAAATAAACTTCCGCCCAGCAATACAGTGATATAGGTGATCTGGATCAGGAGGCCTACGATATAACTTTTGATAATGGATTCCGTTTCGTGCATTACTTCGTTCACTTTGCTATACTGGCTGGATGGAAACCATAAGAAAACGAATTTTACCAGTATGTCTTTATAAAACAGGATCAGGAATGTGTATATGGGTAACAGCGCGAAAAAGATCAATGTAGAACCTACAGAGCCTGCAGCGCCGCCCAAAAAATTGCCTGCGAAATCAAGGATCTTCTGGCTTTGATCGTTTACAAATTTTGATTGCTGCGTGGTGGAAATATTTGTTTTTTCACTAAACCATGCACTGAGTGCATTAATATGGTTTGCCACATTTTGTTTGATAGTGGGGAAGTCGCTTATCACCGGCTTTATCTCCATTGTGACAAAAAATATGATAGCTGCTCCAACAATGATCATTAACAACACTGACAGGAATATGCTTACTATTTTAGGCAGTTTTATCCGGGACAGAAAACGATACACGGGTAACAACACAATGCTTATAAAAAAAGCCATCACAAGCGGCATGATGATCTGCTGGCCTGTTACTATTACCATGCCCAGCACAACAAGGCCTATCAGTTCAATTGATCTTCTTACGGTTAAAGGAAGTGGTTGCATACAGGCGTTTTTTTATAAATATAGCAACGAAGTTTCATTAATAACTACTACTATAGGAAGCATGGAATTTTGAGATGAGGTTTACAACTCGCTTAAGCTTCAATTGCAATTTCCCAATAGCTCTATATAATTTTATTACTGTTCACCTGTTTTTGTATTGCCGGATTCATTTGGTAAGTTATTATCTCTCCGCTTTTCAACACTTCAACTATCCTGTAGCCGCGATAATCAGTTCCCCAATTACCCGCAACATGCGCATCAAAGAAATAATATTTACCATCATTTTCTTTTACATCATCCTGGTCATGATCGTGGCCATGAAATATGGCTTTCAGATTTTTTTGTTTGCTGAACAGGGTGGTGATTTCCGGGCAGTCTATACCTGCATTCGTCCATTTAAATGGCGTTATATGCATGAATACAAACAACTTTGATTTGTTTTCATACGTTGTCAATGCATTCTTTGTCCAGTCAATATCAGGGCATATATATTTACCTGTTTCATCTGCTGTATTTAATACGATGAATGCCGTATCATCCTTTTCAAAACTATAATACCATTTGCTGTTAAAAGTTTGTTCCCATGCAGCCTCATTTATTTTATCATGATTGCCATGCGAAACATGATAAGGCATTTCAAGTTTATCCCAATGCTGTTTGGATAATGGCATCACGGCGGCGTTATCATGAAAAAGGTCGCCATTGATGAATGTAAAGTCAACGCCTCTTTCCTTTTGCTCTGCATTTATCCATGTAATCATTTCATCATGCAGGGCAATATACTCCGTTCCTTCCTGGCCGTAATGCCCGTCGGAAGCGATTGCAAAACGCAGGCTGATATCGCTTTTAGGCGGTAATGTAAATTTCGATGCGGTGAATGATTGCAACACATTCCCGGCGCTGATAACCACCGCTGTTTTGAAGGTGCGCTTTAAGAATTCTCTCCTGTTATGCATGACACTTTATTTATAAACACTAAGTAACAGTATTTATATTATGCCAGGGTTAAGTAGATAAACGCCCTATTGCAATGTTTGCTGCGGCACACCTGTAAAGGTTAATTTAACAGGCAATATGTATCCCTTGTCATCAAAATGCAATTCTTCAATACAGGTTACGCGGTGGTTGGCAGCAGTTTCTCCGCGCGGTCTCCTGTGATAAACAATATACCATTTATCTTTCGCTTCATCGTGTATAACGGAATGATGGCCCGCACCGGTGGCAACCGTTGTATCCTGCTGTAATATCCTGCCGGTTCTTTTAAATGGGCCGAAGGGCGAATCTGCAATTGCATAAGCAACATAATAATCCGGGCCTGTCCAGCCGCCTTCGCTCCACATAAAATAATATTTGTTATTTCTGATAAACATAAACGGCCCCTCCACATATTGGTCCGGTGTAATTTCCTTGAACATCGTTCCATCTTTCATAGGAACGATCTCTGTAAAATCATCTTTTAAGCGGGCGATATTGCAATGCTTCCAGCCGCCGTAAATAATGTAATAAGCGCCATCCTTATCCCTGAATACAAATTGATCGATGGGCTGAGCACCATTATAAAACTGGCTGATGAGCGGTTTGCCGAGATAATCTCTAAACGGCCCTCCCGGTTTATCTGCAACAGCCACACCAATGCCTCCATATTCATTGTTGCTTTGAATATCGTTAGCGCCAAAGAAGAAAAAGTATTTATTGTCTTTTTCAACTATTGCCGGCGCCCACATTGCGCGCTTTGCCCATTTCACGGAAGAGGTGTCGAATATATGCTCATGCTTCTGCCAATGTATAAGATCATCGGAAGAAAACGCGTCAAAGAAAACCTGTTTGTTGTAGGCGTCTGAATAGGTAGGATAGATCCAATACGTTTTATTAAAGATGATTGCTTCAGGATCTGCGTACCAACCCTTCAATATAGGATTGCCTGATGTTGGCACATTACCTTGTGCTGAAGCCTGTTTCATCAAAACCGCTAAAAGAAAAAAGATGCATGCCTGTTTCATGCAGGAAAGTTAAACCGTGCAGCGAAATGATTGAAACATTATCTGAAAAACTTCAGTAAAAATTAAATTAATTTAATTACATGAACTAAATTTTGCAGATCAAAAATTGAATGCCTGTGATCAATCATTGTACACTAAAAATCTATGCCTGCCTATGCATGGCGATGATATTTGTCTTAAATGCCTGCACTAAAATTAATGAGGCCGGTATCATAAAAGATGATAATCAGTCTTCACTTTCAACGGCTGTTAAAAAGAATATCATTATTATCCTCGAAGATGATATTGGTTATGAAGTACCAACCTACACCGGCGGACAATCGTACAGCACACCTCAAATGGATCTGCTTTCCAAAAAAGGGATGCAGTTCACACATTGTTATGCAAGCGCTATGTGCTCCCCTTCGCGTGTGATGCTGCTTACAGGCAAGTATGGATTCAGGAATTATCATAACTGGGGTAGTCTTGACACTACTCAAAAAACTATCGCCAATATGCTTCATGATAATGGTTATGCTACCTGCGTAACGGGGAAATGGCAATTAGATGGCGGCGATGCTTCTATCCATAAATTTGGTTTTAATGAGTACTGCGTTTTTGATCCTTTTGAAGAAAAAGATTCGTCTGATGAAGAAGAAAACAAGCACCGGTATAAAAATCCTACGCTGTATCAGAACGGCGCCTACCTGCCTTCTTCTATCACCAATGGCAAATATTCCGATGATGTTTTCGCCGCTTATGCCACCAGTTTTATTGAAAAGAATAAAGCGAACAGTTTCTTTTTATATTTTTCTTTCAGCGAGTGCCATGTTCCTTTTACCCCACCACCAAATCATCCCCGCTATCCAACCTTTGACCCGTTAACAGATTACGGCGACAAACAATATTTTCCTTATATGGTTTCTTATATGGACAGTAAAATAAACACGATCATACAAAAAGTTGTAGAGGCAGGCCTTGCCAATAAAACCTATATTTTTATTCTGGCGGATAACGGGACTCAATTCACGATCACATCAAAATATAAAGGCAGGGAAATAAAGGGCGGAAAAAGTTATACCAACGAATTCGGCTTGCATGTTCCGTTTATAGCGCTGGGACCGTTGGTTCAGCCTGGCAGTATTAATAAAAATATTGTTGACTTCACTGATTTCATGCCTACCATAGCAACGATCGCCAACATACCAAAAAACAAATGGAGCAATTACGGGATCATGGATGGGCAATCATTCTTTAACCAGTTATCTAACCCGGGAATAACAGGCAGAAGCTGGTCGTATGGCAATTATTTTCCTTATCCGAAATTGCTATGGCAAAAAAGAGTATATGTGCAGGATACAGCGTATAAATTATATGACAGTACCAACAACAATCATTTTTATAACCTGCAAACAGATTCGCTGGAACAACATCCCATACCCAACAGCCAGTTAACTGAAAGCGAAAGAGCGATCAAAAAGAATTTCAAGCATGTGCTGGCAACGATGCATAATTGAATTAGTGAATGGTCAATGAATCCGGTAGCAATGAATGATGAGTGATGAGTAATGAGTGATGAGTGATGAGTAAGCTTCTTTAGCTGCGAGCATTTATGTTTGATGATTTATTAGGATTGCTTAGCTAATCAACTTAACCTTTCAACTTGTCAACCAGTCAACTCCAGACCTCTAATTCCAAATGCTTAATTCCCAATTCTCCTCAAAACAAAGAGCGCATTGACCTTTCAACTTATCAACCGATTAACCATTCAACAAACACGCAGAACAGAACCTTTCTCTGTGAGAGAGACTGTTACCTCTATTATTGCAGATCTTAAACAACTCGGCGCGGCTGAATTTGTTGATGTTAAGTAAAATGCACGTTAACTTATTTGTTACCCTTATCAGTAACCCCGCTTATGTCAGTCAATAATTTTCCGGCAGCAGCTTTTATCTGTATCCAGTCTTTTTCAATTTCGGTTTCATCTAAAAAATAGAATGGAACAAAATTATCGCGGTGGATCCTGTCTAAACCACGGAAAGGTTGTCCCGCTTTCCACGTGGCATTGGCAAAGCGTTGCAGCAACATCTTATCGTTACTGTTTATCGTGCTGTCAACAATAGCTCTAAGCATATCAGAAGGTAAAATATTTTTTGCTGCAAAATAACTTAACCCGCATTCCAGTGCATAAAACCCTGCAACATTGGTGGCGATCTTTTCGTCTTTTACGCTTTTCAAAATGGTTGCTGTATCATCTTCCGGTGTAAAAAAAGCAGGCGCCTTTTGTTGCGCTCTTGTATAATATCCAGCATGCATGGAATCCGCCATTGAAACAGTAAAGTTTTCATCCTGCATGAGTTCTTTCAGCTTATGCATTTGCGTGTCTGTGTTACTATCGGATACATTTTGCATGGCAGACAAAAGCTTTGCAGCCGCAGTCACATATTGGTCGTAATCTTTTTTCACTTCATTTTCGGGCAAAAAATTAAAGCAGGTAAATGTTGAACGTTGAAGCCTTTCCGTCCCTCTAAAAGGCTGGCCCGCTTTCCAGGTGGCGTTGGCAAAACGGTTAAGCAATGCAATAGAAGCAGCGTCAATTGTTTTGTCAACAATTTTTTTCAACCATATAACAGGTGTTTCATTGGTTTGGGAAGAAAGCCATCCTATGCCGCACTCCAGTGCATAAAACCCTGCAATATTGGTCGCGATCTTATCTTCTTTTACTGATTTTTTCTTCATGCCCGTATCTTCTCCCGGAGCGAGGAATGGCATCACTGCCTGCCCTGTCCCAACATAATAAGCCGCTTCCAGCGCCTGCGCCATTAAAGCATTATAGTCTGTGTCTCTTAACAGGCTGTCTATTGTAATCAGCTCTGTTTTTATTTTATCCTGCATATCGTTGTTTTCTGTTTTTGTTGAACAGGAGCAATTATACAGCAAAAAGAAAACCAATAAGAATATTAGTAGTGTTTTCATACTGTGTCATTCATCTATAGGTTAACAATAAAGCCCGGGCAAATACAATCGCAGATTGGCGATTTCAGATTGCAGATTTACAACTTACCAGTCAAAGAAATTCAATTTCTTTTAAAACGAAAAGTTCGCCAACCTTTCAACTATTCAACCTTTCAACCTTTCAACTATTCAACATAATTCAAATTATCCAATGCTCATTAATAAAATGTTCACACTTGAATATTGATTATTGAGTGTTGATTATTGATTCCATGGGTGAGTGATGCATGATGAGTAATGAGTGTCTTTTTAGCTGCGGGCTTTGAGCTGCGAGCCATTCAATTGCAGATTGGCGATTGCAGATTGCAGATTTCAAACCGATCTTATACTCACAGCTGACCGCCATTCACCTTAAAAGCTCATCATTTCTTTGAACTTAACGGTTTGCCTGCGGCTTACTTCTATTTTTTCACCACCTTTTAATTCTACCAGCAAACCTCCATTAAAATAGGGTTCTATTTTTTCAATCCATCGAAGATTTATGATGTGTTTCCTGTTGGCACGGAAAAAAACGTGGTCATCAAGGCGTTCTTCCAAAGAATTAAGCGATTTCAGAATCAGTGGTTTATTATTTGCAAAAAAGACTTTTGCATAATTACCCACGCTTTCAAAAAGACGTATTTCGCTCAGTTTTACAAACCAGCAACGCTCGCCATCTTTTACAAAAACCTGGTCAGCTTCTGTGAGGGGGCCACGGTTCACGCCATTCACGCCGGCGCGTTCTTTGTTTATTTCATATTGCAATTTATGCACGGCATCGGCAAGCCTTTTCGGTTCTATCGGCTTTAAAAGATAATCCAGCGCATTTACTTCAAATGCCTTTAATGCATATTCATCGTAAGCCGTTGTGAAAATAACATGCGGCGCTTTTTCCAGGTCAGCCAATAAATCAAACCCTGTTTTACCGGGCATTTGAATATCCAGGAAAATAATATCCGGGTTTTGCGAGTCAATTTTATCCACGCCTTCATGGGCATTGGCGGCTTCATCAATAACATCCACTTCAGGAAAGGCCTGTAATAATTTTTTGAGTTCAGCTCTTGCAAGACGTTCATCATCTACAATAATTGCTCTTAACGACATGTGTTTTTATTTTAAGAATGAAATCGCAGTAACCGGCAATGTAACTCTTGCCTTTACCATGTTACCATTTATATTTTTAATTTCAAATCCGGCTTCGCTGCCATACAACAATTTAAGCCGGTTAACCGTACTGGCTATTCCAAAGCCTTCTGTGTTATTTTTTGTGTTCAGATGACCGGTATTTTCAACAGTCATCTCGTGATGATTGTCTGTAAAGTCAGACGTAACCCTTATCAACCCACCATTTACCTGCTTGCTGATGCCGTGCTTGATAGCATTTTCCACCAGTGTCTGCAGCATCATCGGAGGTACCTGCTGATCTAACGTGTCCTCATCAACTTCATATTCTACCTTAAGGCGGTCTTCAAATCGTATTTGTTCCAGTTCAAGATAGTCTTTTACTATACTTAATTCTTTTTCAAGTGTAGTAGTCTCCAATTTTTCAGCCTGCATACTGCTTCTTAAAATATTACTTAATTCGGTAATAGCTGTTCTGGCACGTTCAGGATTTTCATCAACCAGGGCTCTTATGCTGTTCAGCGCGTTAAAAATAAAATGCGGGTTAATATGTGCCTTGATGGTCTTTAACTGAAGTTCCTTTACCAGGCTTTCCATTCTCACACTGTCAATTTTGGTGTTGCGGGAATTTTCAATGTAATGCCATAAGTAATAAATAGAAAGCCATACAAGAATTATGGGTGAATCATTGGCAAGGTTGAGGTAAAACCTTTCCGGTATGGTAGCTTTTATTTTAGGATCATATAATTGCAGCCATTCAACTATTGTGCTGCTTAAATAACTGTAGGCGACGCAAATGAGCAATGTAATGGAAAAAAGAACGATCCATTGCTTGCCAAAAATAGGCGGTGTTAAATTGAGCTTTAAAATAATTAAACGCAGGATGTGTGTGAACAGCAGTCCAAATGAAGTAGCCAACAGGATTCTTGCTACAAAAATGTTTGATATCTGCAAATGAAAGACCCAAATGAAAAAAAGCAGCGATAAACCATAGAAAGTCCATCCACCAAACTGGCACCACCAATATGCTAAATACTTTTTCCGCATGCGCCTACAAATGTATAAAATTAAGCAAGCGACCGGTACGCCAAATTTTATTAGTGGTTAATATATAGAGTGAGTGGGAGTTGTAAGTGGTGAATGTTTCAAATTAACAAATGCAAATAACAAATTGCAAGTGTGCTCGGTGTTGTAGTGCTTGGTAAAATATCACGCAGTCGCGTTTTATATTCAATAAACTCAAAAATAATTGGCGCATTCGGAGGAATCTTAACTGAAACCCGTAGTTCACATTATTGCTTACCCTTGAACCTGCCATGTTTGTCACATCATTTATATCCGGGAACAAGTATTCGTTGCGGGAATCGATAATTGGTTAATTGTGAAAAACAAAAAATTAAATATTTCGATAAAGAAATTTATTAAAAATTTGCACCATTATTTTTAGAAAGTTAAAAGAGGCGCAAATGCAATTAGTTATTATTCGATATACTAAAATTCTTTTTTCCTACTTACATCTTCATCGAATATTCTCTCCTTTCAATTCTTTTTTTAGCAACCTTTTCTATCTAAATAAACTTTCGAAATGGATTAATTCAAACAAAAAGATTGAATTCAATGATTTTCCAACTAAATGGAATTATTCAAAAAGATATGAACTGTATAAGTGGGTTATAAATAAAGAAAATATTTATGGGCAGATAAATTATATGGAATTTGGTGTAGCAAGCGGCGAATCATTTAAATGGTTTTTGGAACAAAACAAAAATGAAAAAAGCAGGTTTTACGGTTTCGATACTTTTGATGGGTTACCCGAAGACTGGGGGCCTTATAAAAAAGGCGCTTTTAGTAATCAAAATAAGCCGCCCGAAGTAAATGATAGGAGAGCAATGTTTTTTAAAGGATTGTTTCAACAAACACTTCCATCGTTTCTAAAACAATTGGACGGCGGTACAAAAAATGTAATAATGCTTGACGCTGATCTTTATACTGCAACCTTATACGCACTCACTTCGTTGGCTCCTTTTTTAAAGAAGGGAGATATAGTTTTTTTTGATGAATTTGCGGTGCCAACCCATGAGTTTAAGGCCTTTCTCGATTTTACCCAATCCTATTATGTAAATCTTGAATTGATTGGCGCAGCTAATAACTATTATTTCACAGCATTTAAAGTTGTTTAGCCGCTTTTGATACTAAGTTGAATCGCGGCAAAATATTAGGATTACCACAATTAATATCGCAATAGCTTATTTTTATAGCCGATAAGGAAACCCCTAAAAATCATTATTTTTGCACCTTAATTTTTTTTAATGGAAATCTCCGCAGGTCCATTGTTAAACCAAATAAATTCTCCCGAGGATCTGAAAAAACTTTCCCGGGATGATCTTTTCCAGGTTTGTGACGAGTTGAGGCAATATATAATTGATATTGTAAGTGTGTACGGTGGCCATTTTGGAGCCAGTCTGGGTGTTGTTGAGTTGACAGTGGCGCTTCATTATATTTACAATACGCCTTATGATCAACTGGTTTGGGATGTTGGCCACCAGGCTTATGGCCATAAAATTTTAACGGGACGGCGGGATAATTTTATCACTAACCGTAAATACAATGGCCTTAGTGGCTTTCCGAAAAGAGGCGAAAGCGAGTACGATACTTTTGGTGTTGGTCACTCTTCCACCTCTATTTCTGCAGCCCTGGGCATGGCAATGGCTGCGAAATACAAAAAAGAAACTGAGCGGAAAACCGTTGCCGTTATAGGCGATGGCGCAATGACTGCAGGGCTTGCTTTCGAGGGCTTAAACCATGCTGGCGTTGCCGATGCCGACCTGCTGGTTATTTTGAATGATAACTGCATGAGCATCGATCCTAATGTTGGAGCGCTAAAAGAATACCTGACCGACATTACCACGTCACCTGCATACAATAAAGTAAGGGACGATGTTTGGAAACTGCTTGGAAAATTACCGGTGGGTAAGAAATTTACACGGGATATGGCAGCCAAGCTGGAAGCGGGGGTAAAAGGAATGGTGAGCAAGAGCAGCAACCTTTTCGAGTCATTGAACTTCAGGTATTTTGGCCCGATTGACGGGCACAATATTACAAAACTGGTGGATACTTTAATCGATCTGAAAAAAATTCCGGGCCCGAAACTGCTGCATATTATAACCGTTAAAGGGAAGGGTTATGCACTGGCGGAACAGGATCAAACCAAATGGCATGCGCCGGGTTTGTTCGATAAAGTAACGGGAGAAATTTACAAGAAAAAGTTTGATCTTCCGCAACCACCGAAATACCAGGACGTTTTCGGGCATTCCATCATTGAGCTGGCGAAAAAAAATGAAAAGATATTAGGAATTACGCCCGCTATGCCGAGCGGGTCTTCGCTTAAGTTTATGATGGAAGCAATGCCGAACCGGGCTTTTGATGTAGGCATTTGTGAGCAGCACGCTGTAACGTTAAGCGCAGGGCTTGCAACACAGGGTATGCGCGTATTTTGCAATATCTATTCGTCCTTTATGCAAAGAGCTTACGACCAGGTAATACACGATGTGGCTATTCAAAAATTGCCGGTTGTATTTTGTTTAGACAGGGCAGGGCTTGTTGGAGAGGATGGTCCCACGCATCATGGCGCTTATGATATTCCTTACATGCGTTGCATACCAAACATGATTGTAAGCGCGCCGATGAATGAAAGCGAGTTGCGCAATCTTATGTTTACGGCCCAATTGGAAAGTACAAAAGATCCGTTTGTTATCCGTTACCCGAGAGGTGAAGGCGTAATGGCTGAGTGGAAGACGCCATTTAAAGAAATACCAATCGGGAAGGGAAGAAAAATTAAAGACGGAGATGACATAGCAATTTTAAGTTTTGGACATCCCGGAAATTTTGCGTCTGCAGCAATTCGTGAGTTAAAGGCTGATGGAATCAACCCGGCACATTATGACATGCGGTTTGTGAAACCAATTGATGAAGAATTATTGCATGAAATTTTTAGTAAGTTTGATAGGGTTATCACGGTAGAAGATGGAACTGTTGTTGGGGGATTTGGCAGCGCTGTTCTTGAATTTATGAATGCAAATAACTATAAAGGGGCAGTAAAAATTTTGGGTATTCCTGACAGAATTGTTGAGCATGGAACGCCAAAAGATTTACATCGTGAGTGTAACTATGATGCAACTGCAATTGCTGAAGCAGCGCGTGCTATTATAAAGCAACAAAACACTGTGGAGAGAATAATGAATTAAATAATTAGTACCATAATTTGCTGCTATGATTTTTGGCTCCTTTTGATTTACAGAAGAATAAAAAATAATTTATCACCAAAATTATACTTATAGCCTATGCAAACTAAAACGCTGCTGCTTGTACGGCATGCCAAAAGCAGTTGGGATGATCCCTCTCAGCAAGATTATGACCGTCCTTTAAATGACAGGGGTAAAAGTGATGCGCCTGCTATGGCAAAACGTTTACATAAAGAAAAGGAGATATCCCTCGATAGCATTATATCAAGCCCTGCAAAACGAGCTTTTTCGACAGCAAAATTTTTCGCTGAAGAATTTGATATCAAAAAGAAAAACATCATTGAGGAGCCCGGCTTGTACAATGCCTCTATTGATGATTTTTATGCTGCAGTAACCAGCCTGGATGATGACTATAAATCAGTGGCATTATTTTCTCATAACCCTGGCATAACAGTTTTTTCAAATATCCTTACCGCCATACGGATTGATGACATGCCTACCTGTGCTGTATTTGCACTACATATAAAAACAGATCGCTGGAAGGATTTTAAAACTGCTGAGAAAGAATTTTGGTTTTTCGACTATCCTAAAAATGCTATATGATCTTTGGCTTGTAGTTAACCATATACATTCTCAGAGAGACAATAGATTTTATGGTGATAAAGTTTATGCCAAAGAAGGTATAATAGCCAAAGAACAGCTATGTGCGCATTAACCCTTTTGCTCATTAACCGGCGAAGATAACTATCGGTTATTGAAGAGCGTTAATAAAGCCCGCTATGATATCTTCATGCAAATGCATATTCATTTCAGGTAATTTATATTCAAAGGATTTTGCTTTTTGCAGGTGAAATGCGAAGTCATCTTCCTGGTTAAACGTATAGCACCAGTTTTGTTTTAAAAGATGTTTTGCCAGGTATTCCTGTTCCGTTTGTCCGGGTGTTGGAATAAGGATGGATTTTTTTTGAAGCGATAAAATTTCCATCACAGTCGTATAACCGCAACGGCTGACAACAAATTCGCCAGACTCTATTGCTTCTGCCATTTCATTTGTATTTAAATGATTAAATGCTTTGCAATTTGAAGGTAGAAATGTGCTTTCTCTTTCACCGGGGAGCCCGCGGACAAGCAGGAACTCGTCATCTGTTTTTGAGGCAACTTCAATAATTTTTTTTTCAAAGACCGAACGCTGCGGTTCAGGCCCGGAAATGATCGCCACATATTTAAATTTTATCAAAGCGCTCCGGTTGCTTTTCATGAACCTTGAAAGCGGGCCAAGATATTTCACCGGGATTGCGGGTAGTATTTCGGGGTGTGAAAGTTGTCCGGATATGTTCAAGCTATCCGCAAAATCGGGCACCCAGCATTCCCTAAAACGATTGATATATTGGTAATTCAGGTGTCTTAATAAGGTTTTTGTCCCCCAAAAATTTGTTTCTATCTGCAATTGATGGGTCATAAAGACTGAGGCAACCTGTTTTGTATGGAAGCCAAAGCGGTTATCGGAGATCACCGCGTCAAATTTTTTTGTTTCAATAATTTGGCTAAGCCATTTATTTTCAAAGCGGATAATTTTTAAAATTTTTGGGATTTGAAGTAAAATTTTAAAAGGCAGCGTACGTTTTGACCTTGAATACGAAATGTTGTATCCCTGTAAATCAAGAAAATAAAGGTTTGGGAATTCATTTTGAATGAGGGACTTAATTTTGCCCGAAGCTGCAACCGTAATATCGCAGTTAAATTTCTGTAAAGCACGGATGATTACAAGACAACGGGTGGCATGGCCTAAGCCCCAGTCGAGCGGCGCAATTAAGACTCTTTTACGCTGTGGATTCGTGTTCAAAAAAAAATTGTTAGGATGTGTAAAAAGTACGTAATTTAGAAATCACAATATAATGAAGCGGCAACTAAAGTTTGGTCTTTTTCTTGTGTTAGTAACGATTGTATTTGCAGTATCTTGCAGCCCCAGTAACAGAACGAAGTGTGGTTGCCCTCCAAAAAGAGGAATAGTTGGATAATTAATTTTATAAACAGGTGTACTATGAACCCCCAAAATAGAGACCTGCTGGTACTTACAAAAAAGGAATTAATGAATCAAAAAGAGCTTGAACGGGAAATTGAGCTCCTGAATGATTTATTTTATCATGTTGAGAATTCTAATGCTCTTTGCATTGCCAATGAAGTAATTGATATTAACCGTTACAAAGTTATTCGTAAGCTTCACCACGTGAACCGCATATTAAAAGAGCCAAAACTCAAACCTTTTGTATTTATCAGCAATAAAAATTAACAGGATAAAGTTTTTATTGTAAATCTTCAAGTGCTTCTTTTAGCTGCTGCAAAAAGAGAGGAATTTCATTTATTTTGCAGGTACCAACACTTAGTCTATACCAGGGTGAATGTTTGTCGGCGCCAAATGCATAAAAAGGCACGACTGCCAAATGCGCTTTACTTAATAAATATTCTGTAACATCTTCCTGGGTTTTTAATATGGAAGAATTTGCTTTTTTACCGGCTAAATCGAATTTTACAGTCAAATAAATTGCAGCCTGCGGTGCAATGGCATCAATATTATATCCTTCATTTTTCAGGGCGATCAAGCCATCATAAATTTTATTCAACCGCAATTCAAGCGCAGCTTTAAACGTAGAAAAATATTCTTCAATTAACTTTTTCTCCGTAAGAAATTTAGCGGTTGCTTTTTGTTCTGCCATTGGCGCCCATGCGCCGATATGACTTAAGAATGCTTTCATTTTAGCGAGCACTGCCACTGGGCCAAATGCCCATCCTACTCTGACACCGGTTGCTGCAAAAGCTTTTGAAATGCCGTCAATAAAAATGGTGTA
>DASUGF010000039.1:0-84961 GCA_036274175.1 Parafilimonas sp. | reverse complement strand
CAGATGCTGACTGCTAATAGGAGTTTGACCAATCTGTGATAGCAAAAAAAAATTATTTATGAAATAACAACATCATAAAACAAAACAGCGGGTTCAAAAAATTTAAACCTCTTGCAGCGAATTCCTTTACATAGGAGTGGTCAGTCGTGAGTGAATACCGCATATGTAGGGGGATTACTCACCATTCACCACTGACAACTCACAGTTAACTTAACACTAGCTTATGGTGAATAAAACAATCAAGTAATCAATTTATTTTAATAGAGGCATATTTCAGATTCCCCCTGCGTTGGCACTCAATAAAAGCAGCATAACGCAAAAAGAGCAGGCGGTTTAAAATATCTTCATGGTTTAATCAAAAACAGCCGCCATCCCAACCGTCGAAAAAGTGATACCTAAAAGTTCGATTCAAATTCTGGTGGGGTTGCTATTTTATGGCTGTGATGTGCGCAGCCATATTCAGAAATAAAGATTGGTGAGTTAACCCGCTGTAAAGCAGGAGAAACATCCCGTATATAATATTTTCAATACTTCTGTGCAACCTGTTGGCGACTGTTTATAAAACAAAAAGTATGAATAAAGCTAAGCAACACAAAACAGACCGGTTTGAAAAAATGCCTGTTGTCAATTTAGCCGCAGCCGGTATTGATGTGGGCAGTCGCTCCCACTTTGTAGCTATTGGACAAAACCCTGAAGACGTCAGAGAGTTTGGGGTTTACACCGAAAACCTGCACGCCCTGTGTAAGCATTTGTCGGACAATGGCATTACCACCGTTGCCCTGGAAAGTACAGGAAGCTATTGGCAACAATTATTTGTGTTGCTGCAGCAGTACCAGCTTCATCCGATATTGGTAAACGGTAAGTTTACCAAAAATGTAAAAGGCCGCAAAACAGATGTGCAGGATTGCCAGTGGATACAAAAACTACATACAATGGGGATGCTGGAAGGTAGTTTCATTCCTGATTTGTTTACTGAAAAGGTGCGGCAGTATTATCGTCACCGCCAAACACTTGTAGATAATGCAGCCAGTTATATCAACAAGATGCAAAAAGCATTACGGCTGATCAATATTCGGCCGGATGCAGTGTTGCGGGATGTAATGGGCCGTTCCGGCAGAGATATTGTTGAAGCGATATTAAAGGGAGAACGTAATGCAGAAGTGTTAGCTTGCCTGGCTCAGCCTACAGTGAAAACTTCCAAAGAAGAAATGGTCGCAGCCCTGATCGGCGACTGGCGCGAAGAATACATTTTTGAATTGAAGCAATGCTATGAATTATATCAATATTATCATAAAAAGATAGATGAATGTGATGAAGCGATAAAGAAGCTATTGACCGCAGAAATACAGCGCAAACAAAAAGAAGAAAATCTTGCCAAAGCCGAAGATGTGAAAATAAAAACAAAGAAAGCCCGTAAAAACGAAGCCAGGATAAACATACAGCAACTGGCCGTTGATTTAACCGGTGGGGTTGATATTAGTAGTATTGACGGAGTGGGCCTTGGATTTGTGTTATGTATTATTGCTGAAACGGGATTGGATTTAAAAGCCTTTCCAAGCGCCAAACATTTTTCATCGTGGCTTAGTGTAGCGCCCGATTTAAAAAAAACAGGAGGCAAAATAATAAATGGCCACACCCATAAAGGGAAAGGGCGTTTAGCAAAAGCATTCATGTATGCAGCTAATGCTATTGGCAATATGAAGAAGGGCGGTTATTTAGTGCATTTTTTTAAAAGGATAGAGCGTCGCAAAGGAAGGCAAACAGCCATTATAGCCACCGCTAATAAGCTATCTAAAATAATATGGAATATGCTGACCAAAAAAGAAGCATACAATCCCGTACTGCCTGCGGAATATTTGAATAAAATCAGAAAAAAAGAAGTAAGGAATATCCAAAGAAGAATAAGACAGTTTGATATCAAAGAGGAAGAACTCACATTTGCTTTAGCCTGATTATTATCGACTTTCGTAGGTGTTATATATAATTTTGATTTTGATAATGCACTTCAGGATTTTTTTGTGATGGGATATGATTGTTTCCGCCTGGTACTACAACTAAACTGTCTTTTAGCAGTATTTATGTTTCGATTCATGTTTCCATTTATCAATTTGAGTGAGTGTTGCTTTCCTGGAACCTTTGGAAACATTAGCAATAACACCCGTACCCTTTTTTTTCCATCGCTTTACTCTAAGCTTCGTAAGTAGAATTTGTTGTTCAAGCGGATCAAGTTTGGCTGCTTCTTTGCAATTGCAACAACAGTATCATTTGCTTCTAATAACATATAAAAATGCTTTCATCAAAAATAATCAAAATCTAAAACTTAATTTATTAACTGTTTAGAATTGGATTGTGTAGCAATGTATTATTGCTTCAAATACTTCTTACTAATCTCATCATACATATACAAATATTGATTCGCCTTCCCATCTTTATCAAAGAAACTTTCCCATGTGCTCAAGGGTTCCCAAATGCAGGTGCCTTTACCTTTTCCGTTGGGTACATCGAATGCAAGCTGGTTCACTTCTCTTTTCTTATGTGAATACTCAACAACAATAACATCTTTGTTATAATGCTTTGACAGATCTTCAAGATTGTATTGAAGATCGTCCAGCGTGCCATGCCATCTTGGATAATAGGACAAACCAATCACATCAAAAGGAACACCACGCATGATCATATTATCCAGCCAAAACCTCGATTCATCATTTTGCCCGCCCAATGCAATATGCAGCATAACGGATGTAGATTGAGAAACTGCTTTCACTGCATTAATACCTGCATAGATCAATTGCGATAAACTATCCAGGTTATTAATGTATCCATCAGGCCATATCATGCCGTGATTAATTTCATTGCCTACCTGCACCATATCCGGCGTTGTGTTCTGGTCTTTCAGTTGCTGCATCACCATCCTGGTATAATCATACACAGATTGTTTTAACTGCGTGAAGTTTTGCCCTTCCCATGCTTTTGGTTTATATTGTTTTCCTGGATCTGCCCAGTAGTCGCTGTAATGAAAATCGAGCAATAATTTCATGCCTGCAGCTTTTACGCGCTTTGCCATTTCCTTTGTATGAACAAGATCGCAAAAACCCTTTTGTGGTGAATAACCGCTGTCATTTTGCGGGTCAACAAAAATTCTTAAACGCACATAATTAAAGCCATGGTCTTTTAAAATTTGTATCGCATCTTTTTCAACACCATTGTCTGAAAATTTTCTTCCTCTTGCTTCCAGTTCCGGTAAAAAAGAAATGTCAGCGCCGAGCATTTTATCAACAGGTGTAGGTGTGAATTTGTTTACCGGGAACGTATTGTTTGCTTTAGTTACCAGATGCGGTGTACCGGGCTGAATCGCTGCAATATCGGTGTTTCCATTCCATTGCACACTATCCGCTTTTGCTTCAAAATGTATCAATGACGTTGTTGTGCCCGACTGAACGATCACCTGGCATTTGCCATTGAATAAATGGCGTTGTGCTACCGTATCATCAAACTTATCCCGTTCATGACTGCTGGGATCGCCATTACCAACACCAATGATCTTTCCATCACCACTCAGGGAGAAATGAATAAGATTGTTTGCATCAGGCACTTCATTTCCATTTTTATCCACCAGGCTAATGTTTATAACCGTAACATCTTTTCCATCTGCCAGCATGGTTGTTTTATAAGGCGTAACAACAACATTGGTTGGTTTATCACTTGTTGCAACTTCCGAAATTAATTTTCTGCCGTTGCGGTAACCTATAGCTGTTAATGTTCCGGGTTCATAATTCACACTCCAGTTTAAATGACTGTTACGCGGCATATCTTTTTTGCCCAGACTTTTTCCGTTCAAAAACAGTTCAACATTGTCTGCATTGCTGTTCATCCAAACATCAATGGGTTGTCCTTCTTTTCCCGTATGATTCCAGTGCGGCGAAACCTGTAAAACATCTTTATCACTCCACCAGCTTTTATAGTAATAGGAAATATTTTTAGGAAAGCCGCACATATCCAATACACCAAAATGCGAATTAATATTTGGCCATTGATAGGGCGTTGGTTCACCGCGGTAATCAAAGCCGGTCCAGATAAAACCGCCAAGCCAGTAATTTTTTGTTACACATAATTGCCACCATTCTTCAGCAGTGCTGCTCCACCACGGATGCGTTATATCTTCATCCGGCACATAAGCGCGAACAGAGTCTTTTACATAAATACCACGCGTGGTAACGGTGCTGCCCATTTCTGTTCCGATGATGGGTTGATGCGGATGATCTTTATGGTAAGCTTCCACAAATTTTTCACGGTAATTAAAACTGCGGACAGGTATCACTTCATTCACCCCTCTGAAAACATTACCAAGATCTGAAGCATAGGTGCAGGTTCTTGTAGGATCAAACTCTTTTTGTTTTGCTATTAAAGTTTGAGCGATGCGTTTGCCATAACTGGTTTGCTGAATGCCAAATTCTTCATTGCCGATGGACCACATAAAAATGGAAGGGCGGCTGCGGTTGCGTTTAATGATGCGTTCCAACTGGCTGATATATTCATCGCTGCTGTTGAGCAAACGCTGTTCCTCCATCACTAACATGCCAAGGCTGTCGCATGCATCCAGCAATTCCGGTGTTGCTGCGTTATGACTTGTACGATAGGCATTAATACCCATTTGCTTTAACAAGCGAACACGATAATATTGCAGGTAATCCGGCAAGGCAGAACCAACACCTGCATGATCCTGGTGATTGCAGGCGCCATAAATCTTTGTGAATTTTCCATTAACGAACAAGCCGCTGTCTGTAACGTTAATAGTGCGAATGCCAAAGCGTGTTTTTATGCTGTCGATAGTGTTGTTATTCTTTTTTACCAGCACCACGGTGCGATACAAATAGGGATCGTCAACACTCCACAATTTTGGATTGGCCACTGTTATTTTTTGTGTAATGGTTTTGGTGTTGCCTGCTGTTATCCCAATCATTTGCGAAACTGTTTTGCCTATTATGTTTCCATCCCGGTCTGTTATATAAGATGAAATACTGCAGGCAGTTGAATCAGGGTTTTGATTTTGTACAGTTGATTGAATACTGACTGTTGCATTTTTCCCTTTTACATCTGCATAAACAAAAACACCATCTGTTGCAATGTGTGTGTTGTTGTATTCATTCAGCCACACATGCCGATAAATACCTGCGCCTTCATAAAACCAACCTTCATATTGCGTGGCATCAACGCGAACGGTAATGACGTTTTCTTTATGATAATTGATAAAGTCCGTGATATCATAACTACAGCCAACATAGCCGCTTTTATTATTGCCCGCAAAAAAGCCATTCACCCATATCATCGCATCACGAAAAATACCGTCGAACTGAACCTGGAAACGATGTCCTGAATCACTCACAGGAACAGTAAAACGTTTGCGGTACCAGCCGATACTGGTTGCAGGATATAATCCGCCGACTGTTTTATAACCATGGCTCATTAAATCGCCACCAGGATTGTTGTCGAAAGGCAACTCAACTACCCAATCATGCGGCAGATTCAGTTTACGCCAGGCACTGTCGTTAAATGAAACATCTGCAGGCGTACCGTTCCCAACACCTGATTTAGAGAATATGGTATTAATGCTGTAATTAAAATCTTTGGAAGGATCATTGGCGTTGCCGAAGGCGAACTTCCAATCGTTATCAAGATTTTGTTTTCTTGTTGGCAGCGATTGTGTAAATGAGTTTGTTGCAATCGTAATTAATAGCAGCAGGAGATAAGATGGTTTGGTTTGCATGCGCATTGGTTATTAAGGAAGCGAATATCAAAAGAAAATTTTTATTTTAATCGGAATGGTTGATAGTCCACTGTCCATAGTCGATGGTCCACTGTTGTTTCGTTTCCCGGAGTTGCTATTCGCTTGAAAGAGTAGCCAACGGCACTTCTTTATTAAAGATTGATCATCAAACAACAAAACTCAATTTTCCCCTTCAGGAGATAGGAGCTTTGTGGTTCGCGCATGCATTCCCGCCTGAGGCGGGCTACTCACGCATGAACTGTTGAGAAATGTGCAAGACCCTGATTGTTGCATTGATCATTTTGGAGGTTCCTGCCATCCACTTTTAAAAGCTTTAGTTCGCTTACGATTGATTGGTATTGATCTTTGCATAAATATCAAGACTGATGAAATTTCCGTTTTTGATTTCACAATCATGCATTGTCCCCGCATTGCCTGAGCAAAAGCCTGTTGGTCCACGGTCGACGGTCCATCGTCCACCGCCAATCCGTTTGTGAAGATTTTATTCCTTCTGTGGACTGTGGTCTATGGACTATCGACGTATCTGAGGTCGGTCCACCGCCAATCCGTTCCGTGAAAATGTTATTTTTCTGTGGTCAATGGACTGTGGACTATGGACTATGGACTACATTCTCATTCCCCAAACGCCTCCAGCGCCACCGTTGGCTTGCCGTTGTTATCAAATGCACCCAATGTATATCCCTTCCAGTTGTTATAGCTTTCCGGTTCCCAGTAAAAAACACCAAGGCCATTGTTATGGGCAAGTGACTTTGTTTTGGTAATGAGGTCTGACAGGAAAGATTTGCAGGCAACTGAATCCGTCCAGGGCATCCCCGCTTCACAGATCATAACGGGTTTGTCATACCGCGCGATCATATCATTCATATTGGCCAGGCATTGTGTATTCAGCGTTTGCCAGTTGGTGGATGAAGGATATAAAGACATGCCGATCACATCCCATTTGGCGCCGTTATTCTTTAAGCCATCAAACATCCATCTGAATAAATTATTATCATAGCCGTTCGAAATATGCACAATAACTTTTACGGTATCGCTTACAGATTTCACGGCATCATACCCTGCATTCACTAAAGCAGCAAAATTGCCCATGCCGGCAGAAGCGCGCCCATCTTCCCATAACATTCCATCATTAGTTTCATTGCCTACCTGCACCCAACTGGGTACAATGCCATTGGTTTTTAATGTGTCCATGACATGTTCTGTATAATCAGCAACAGCATTTTTCAGGTCATTGAAATTTAAAGCATTCCAGGCCGCCGGTTTATTTTGCTTGCCCGGGTCAGCCCACCAGTCGCTGTAATGAAAATCGATGATGATACGCATACCCGCGGCTTTGGCACGTTTTGCCTTTGCCACTACATCTTTTGTATTGCACCAGCCATCGGCAGGATTAACCCAGGCACGCAGGCGGACGGCATTCATGCCCAAATCTTTCATTACCTGGTAACAATCTTTCTCTATACCATCCCGGTTGTAAAATGTATAACCGCTGGCTTCCATTTCGGTGAGCCAGCTTATATCTGCGCCTTTGGCAAAGGGGGCAACAGTCGAATCATTATTATCAGGCGGATTGGGAGAGGAGTTTGATTTTTCGCTACAACCGGCCAGGCTGGTTACAATAAAAATGAAAGCGAAAAAAAATTTCTTCATCCCGCAAATGTATCCAGTCAAAACAAAATGCCTGCTTTTCGTATGAAATATGGAGAACGATTACCTTTCGATAAAAGAAATTTTTACAGCGTGATGCAGCATTTTAAAAAAAAATTTTGTTTTAATAGTGTAAAACGTACACATTTGCGGTTTCAAAGTGTAAATTTTACTAAACGATTGCGGATATGATTGCTGCTTCTTCATTCTTTTACAGATCAATAAATACCAATAACAAACTTATATTTCATAGCTGAGACTATCTTGTGATAGCCATGTAAAAGTGATTAAGCCAGCCTTTACCGTAACCTTAAAATTGTATCGAAAATTCAATTAATCAAAAGCACATTTATGAATTGTAAGCTGTTTGTGAGTTTAGTGCTGCTGCTTTTTTTGTGCAGCATCAAAACTCTTGCGCAAAGCACGGTTACAGGAGTTGTTACTGATTCTGCAACCCGTAGTCCTTTGCAATCTGTTTCTGTTCTTGTAAAAGGAACTTCCGCAGGCGCCCAAACCGGCGCTGATGGAAAATTCACCATCGCTGTTCCGGCAGGCGCCACCACGCTCGTTATTTCGTCGGTTGGCTATGGAAGTAAGGAAGTAGCCATTGGTTCGGGCGATCTGAGCATTTCTTTAAGTCCGTCAAGCTCGTCTTTAAACGAGGTGGTTGTTATTGGTTATGGTACTGCCAGGAAAAAAGACCTGACAGGTTCTGTGGCAATTGTTAATGCCAAAGATTTTAATAAAGGCGCTATAACAACTCCCGAACAACTGATCTCCGGTAAAGTAGCCGGTGTATCCGTTACGCCTAACAATGGTGCACCGGGCTCCGGAAGCACCATCAGAATTCGTGGAGGTTCTTCATTAAATGCAAGCAATGATCCATTAATTGTTATTGACGGAATGCCGCTTCAGAATGCTACAAATCCTGATGGCACACCCAGTATTGCAGGGGTTGCAAGTCCCTTATCATTAATCAACCCAAATGATATAGCTTCTTTTACCGTTTTAAAAGATGCGTCTGCAACCGCAATATATGGCAGCCGCGCTGCCAACGGCGTTATACTTATTACAACCAAAAAAGGCCAGCAGGGCAAGCCCAAATTTACTTTCAACACACAATTAGGCGTAAGCAAGCTTATTGAGGAATATTCAGTTTTATCAACAGAACAATTTAAAAATTTAGTAACTACTTATGGCACACCGGCCCAGATAGCCTTAATGGGTGATGCAAGTACTAACTGGCAGAATGAAATTTATCAAACAGCTGTTAGTTCTGATAATAACCTGAGTATTTCAGGTGCAGTAAAACAACTCCCTTACCGTTTATCTGTTGGTTATCTAAATCAGAACGGTATATTGAAAACCGGTTATCTGCACCGCATTACAACAGAGCTGAATTTAAATCCTGTATTACTGGATAACCACTTAAAGATTGATTTAAGCATAAAAGGTTCATTCTCCAAATCAAGGTTTGCCAATACAGGCGCTGTTGGTGGTGCAACCAGTTTTGATCCAACACAACCGGTTTATTCAGGCAGTGAAAGATATGGCGGATATTGGGAAAGACTTGATCCTTCCAATACTGTAACAGGATTAGCATCTCTTTCTCCAAAAAACCCGGTTGGGTTATTGGAACAGAGATACGATATCGGCAATGCCAACAGGTTAATTGCAAATGCTGCGATCGATTATAAATTCCATTTTCTGCCAGACCTTCATGCAACAGCCAATATTGGCTACGATTATTCAAAAGGTTACGGGGATGTAACCATTGATGATAGCGCTGCTGTGGCGTATATGGGTTTTAAATCTGCAGACGGAACGCTACATGGCGGCCAGAGAACGCACTATCAATCCAACATTGGTAATACATTCATGAACTTCTACCTTAATTATTCAAGGAACCTCGATTCCAAAAACAGGATTGAAGCATTGGCAGGCGTAGAATACCAGGATTACCTTACAACCAATCACTACTTTAAATCTTATGCATACGATACGGCGGTAACTTCCTATCCCCAGTACCCGTTTGATAAACCTGAAAACAGGCTGCTGTCTTTCCTGGGCCGCGTAAATTATTCTTATGCCGACATGTTCTACCTGACGGCTTCAATCCGCCGGGATGGTTCTTCAAAATTTGCACCTGAACATCGTTGGGGTAATTTTCCTTCAGCAGCCGTTGCGTGGAAGATCAACAGTATGGGTGGCCTGAGAAATTCAAAAGTGCTTTCCAACCTGAAGCTTAGAATAGGTTATGGCGTTACAGGCCAGCAGGACGGTATCGGTAATTACGATTATGTTTCTTACTATAATCTCAGTGATGAGAAAGCACAGTACCAGTTTGGCAATGATTTTTACCAGATGTACCGTCCCGGTGGTTATTACGCTAACCGGAAATGGGAACAAACAGCTACCACTAATATAGCCGTTGACTTTGGCTTCTTTAATGAACGCATATCGGGTAGCCTGGAGTTTTATGACAAGAAAACAACCGACTTGCTGAACCAGATCACACAACCGGCCTTTACCAATTTTAGCAATACGATTGTAGCTAATGTTGGAAGTATGACCAATAAAGGCGTTGAATTTACTCTAAACCTGGAACCTGTGAGAACCAACAATGTGGTTTGGAATTTATCTTTTAATGCTACATACAACGAAAATAAAATCACCAAACTTACCATCAGCGATATCCCCGACTACATAAACCAGATTGCGGGCATAGGCGGCAACGGTGGTTTACAGGCGAATGCAGTAGGTTATCCAAGAGGCTCTTTCTATGTGTTCAAACAGGTTTATGATGAGAAATCAGGAAAGCCAATTGAAGACTTATTTGTTGATCAGAATAATGATGGGTTGATCAATACCAGCGACCTGTATATCTTCAAATCACCGGATCCCAAGATGTTCTATGGTTTTAGTACCAATGTCAATTATAAAAAATGGAGTGCCGGGTTTGCAATGCGCGCCAATGTTGGAAACTACGTATATAACATGTCTGCGACAAATGGTGCAATAAGCAAGTTCTTATTCTCTTCCTTCCTTGCAAATCAAAACGCTGATGTATTGTATACGAATTTTAAAGGTATCGGGGATTTTTACCAGTCTAATTACTACATACAGAATGCTTCTTTCTTAAAGATGGATTATGTAAACATCGCGTATAATCTTGGTAAGCTGAACAACAGTAATGTAGGCCTTCGTTTTAATGCAGGAGTGCAAAATGTTTTCAAAATCACCAATTACCAGGGCATAGATCCTGAAATTCAAAATGGCATTGATAACAATCAGTATCCAAGGCCAAGAACTTTCACTTTGGGCGTAGGTGTTGATTTTTAATCTAATAATTCTAATAACATTATATGAAAAATAAGATATTAATATACAGTTTAGCCATATCACTTTCTGCTTCGCTGTTCACATCCTGTAAAAAAACACTGGATCTTACACCAACCAACGGAACAACGGTTGATATTGCTTACAATACTCCGGAGGGGTATAAACAAGGCCTGGCAAAAATCTATGGTGCATTTGCTTTAACAGGCAACCAGGGTGGCGCCGGTAATCCTGACATCAGCACAACCACCATTGATGAAGGTAATTCCGACTTCCTGCGTATGTTTTGGAATGTGCAGGAGTTAAGTACTGATGAAGCCATTGATAATGCTTCATGGAATGGCAATACAGATGCAGGCTTACACGATTTTCACAACATGAATTGGTCGGCAAGTAATCGAATGTTAGAAGGTTTGTATGTACGTTCTGCCTACCAGATATTGTTGTGCAATGAATTTATCCGCCAGTGTTCGGATGCCAATCTTTCCGGCAGAGGTATTACAGGCAGCAGCGCTGATGCCATCAAGGCGTATATACCTGAGGCCCGCTTTTTAAGAGCATTTCAATACTGGGTAATGATGGATGTTTTCGGTAATCCGTCATTCGCAACAGAAAATGATGCGATTGGTTCTGTATTGCCTCCACGAATTACTAGAACTGATCTTTTTAATTACGTTACATCAGAATTAAGAAGCATTTCAGAAGTTTTGCCTGCCCCAAGAGCCAATGAATATGGCAGGGCAGACCAGGGCGCTGCATGGGCTTTACTTGCACGTATTTATTTAAATGCTGAAGTGTATACGGGTGAAAAGAAATACGATTCTGCTGTTATTTACTCAAAGCAAGTAATTGATGCCGGTTACAGCCTTGAGTCAAATTACAACTGGCTGTTCTGGAACGATAATTATAAATGCACCAACGAATTTATTTTCACCATCAATTACGATGGCGAAAAATCACAGAATTATGGTGGAACAAATTACATTGTATATGCAGGTTGCGGCAGCGATATACCTATATCGAAGGTAGGCGTATCAGGGTGGAGCGGTAACAGAACAACTTCAAATCTGCCAAACCTTTTTCCTGATTATACAGGTGCCATTGACAAGCGCTCTAACTTCTTTACTGACGGCCATAATATAAATGTGATAGACAGAACATCATGGGCGGATGGATTTGCTGTAATCAAATTCAAAAATATAAACCGTGACGGAACACCGGGATATTCTACCGGCGGCAACCTGGGGGTAGGAGTGGATATGCCATTGTTCAGGCTGGGCGAACAATACCTTATTTATGCGGAAGCCACTTTAAGAGGAGCTGGTGATGGCAGTCAAGACCTGGCGCTTGAATATTTCAATAAGTTGAGGCAAAGAGCTTATGGTAATACTTCAGGTAACGTAGGTACGATCGATTTAGACCTGATCCTGGATGAGAGAGGAAGAGAATTATATTGGGAAGGTTTTCGTCGCACCGACCTGGTGCGTTTTGGAAAGTTCACATCCCCTGCATATTTATGGCCATGGAAAGCGAATGTTGCCAATGGCGCAGGTGTAGATGCACATTATGATCTATTCCCAATTCCTGCACCTGAAATCAGTGCCAATGACAACCTGATTCAAAATACGGGATATTAATTTAACTCCAAAGCAATATGTTCAATATGAAAAATTTCTTTAAACTTATATTTTGTGCAGTTGTTGTTTTTGCATCCTGCAAAAAAGAGGAAACTGTAGCCTATTATGAAGGCGGTACAGAACCGGTATTAACAGCTGTCACCAATTCCGGTTCTGAAGTTATTAACCTGTCAGCCGAAGACAGTACACAAATAGCCTTACGATTAAGCTGGACTAATCCTGACTATATGTTCAATTATGGAGTAAGCAGTTTAAGCGTGAATTACCTGGTTGAGATTGATACAACAGGAAGCAATTTTACCAATCCTAAAAGAGCACAGGTATCTGTTTCCCAATTAACTGACACTGCTCTAACCGAAGGCATGTTTAACAGTTACCTTACCAATGTAATGGGTCTGGATACTGCTTCTGTTCATAGCCTGGAAATAAGAGTTACTGCTTCTGTTAATACGTCGGGAAATGGAGTAGGCACGGTTCTTTATTCAAACGTCTTGAATTTTAAAGCCAAGGCTTTCTATCCGCCACCGGCTGTTGCACTGCCACCTGATAACACTTTATATCTTGTTGGCGGCCCCAACATTATGAATGGTTCTAACTGGGATAATTCCAATCCTTTTAAAGAAGGTTATCAGTTTACAAGGGAAAGCGCTACACTATATACACTTGTAGTAGCCTTATCCGGTGGGGATAACACTTCCGGCGATGACCAGTTCTTGTTTGTCCCTAAGGCAGGAGACTGGAGCAATAAATATGCTGTGCATGCCACTTCTTCAGATGCCGTAGGCGGTGGAGTTTTTGGATACAACGGCGGGGACAGCTATTGGAACGCCAATTTCCCCGGACCTACTTCAGCAGGCACTTATAAAATAACGGTAGATTTTCAAGTAGGAAAATACACGCTTGTTAAACAATAATTTTTATTAAGCGCAAAGAAATTTTTATGAAAAAAAATATGAAAGGATTATTGATAATACTCGCAGGTATTTTTCTGTTACATGCATGCGATAAAATAGATAAAGTGGATGTATTACCAGCCTATGCTAATGCGGGTAATGCACCTGTTCTTAGCAGTGACGTTGCTACAGTCAATCCAAAACCAGCGGATTCAGGCAATGCTGTTATCACTTTTACATGGACAAATCCAATGTATGCCACGGATTCAAGCACTGTTAAATACATTTTAGAAATAGACTCTTCTGCAACTGCTGTCGATGGCACTTTTAAAAGAGAGCTTACAGGTGTTCGAACAACATCTTTAACCGGTAAAGAATTAAACAGCATATTGTTGAACTGGGGGTTGGCATTAGGCGGAAGCCATACACTAAGCGCAAAGGTAGTTTCATCTTATGCTAACCACAATCAGCAATACACATCGAATGTAATGAATATAGCAGTTACGCCTTATGGCGATTCTTCCACGCTTACCGCTTCCGCAACAGATGTTTCCTGTGCGTTGGCCACGGCCGATCAGCATGCTATTGATTTTACATGGAGTTCTTCATTCAATGGCTACTCCGGCGTTGTAACCTATACGCTGCAATACGATTCTGCCGGCCGCAATTTCGCAAGTCCGAAAGAAATACCGGTGGGTGCAAGTATGTACATCAAATCACTTACGCAGGGAGAATTAAATGAAACTGCTATTAATTCAGGAGTGATTGGTGGCACTTCAGGCAAAGTTGATTACAGGATAAAAGCGGCAACAGCATTGGGCGCCTTAGTTTATTCTAACCTGGTTTCAGTAACGATTCAATCATACCAGTCAACATTAAGATTTTACATGCCTGGCGGATACCAGGCAGCTACCGGCAACGGAAATGATTGGGATCCGGGAACTGCACCTGAATTGATACGGGATCTTAGGACCGGCCTGTTAAATAACATGTATTATACCTATATCTGGTTACCTGCCAATGCCGAATTTAAAGTAACACAGGGCAGAAGCTGGGATATAAACTACGGAGGCGCCAATGGCAATCTTGTAAAAAATGGCGATAATTTCAAAGTGGATCATGATGGGGTTTACCGTATCTCTATCGACAGGAATGCTATGAAATACGATATACAGGATGGCAGGATGGGTTTTGTAGGCGGCGCTGTTGGCGCAGGCTGGGAACCGGGGAATACATTCCCGAACTATGCAATGGGTAATGCGGCAACAAATTTATTTGTGGGGATTACTGATTTTGCCGCTGACGGTTGGAAGCTGATAGATAACAACCACTGGAATGATGGAAGCAATACTGTCGGTGAAACAAGAAGCTATGGCTCTGAGGGTGGAGATGGAAGCACCATGCTGGTAAATGGTCCTAACTTCCCCAATATAGCTACAGCAGGTAAATACAGGGTGATCTGGGATGGCCGTGATGTGGATAATATAAAATATTTTATGTCACCGGCAACCGAAATGCGCCTGGTGGGAGATGGGATCAGTGGTGTTAATGCATGGGATCCGGGCGCCAGTCCGCAGATGACTTACAAAGGAAGTGGCGTATGGGAAATTACGGTT
Organism: Parafilimonas sp.; assembly: GCA_036274175.1. Classification (GTDB taxonomy): domain Bacteria; phylum Bacteroidota; class Bacteroidia; order Chitinophagales; family Chitinophagaceae; genus Parafilimonas. The sequence goes on along the minus strand of DASUGF010000039.1, from coordinate 70,044 downwards.
GATCTCATAGGCGGTAAGGACATTAAATTCCTTGCCGGAAACGCATGGGGTGCTTTGGATTATGAAGATAATAGCGGAGGCAGCACAGCAGTTGGAACGCCAAGAAAAATTAAATGGGAAGGCGGCGATAATTTCAAAACGCCTGCAGCTTCCGGAACTTATAAGATTACACTTAATGAATACAGTCAAACTATGACTATAAGCCAGTAGAATTTATTGATTAGAAGACATTATCAGAACGGCTGCCAATGGCGGCCGTTTTTGTTGATAGGTTGATAGGTTGATAGGTTGATAGGTTGATAGGTGAAAACTTAGAAACTAATAAAATCAACGCCAGGAACTGATGAACTTTTAACCCGTAAACCCGTGAATTCGTGAACCCGTGAACCCGTGAACTCGTAAACTATTGTGTATCTAACGTAAATCCAATAGTAGTGCCAACATCAGGTTTGCTGCGCACATGAATGCTCTGCCCATGCGCTTCAATAATATGTTTACAGATGGATAGACCCAAACCAGTGCCGCCCGTATTGCGGCTGCGGCCAACATCTGTTCGGTAAAATCGCTCAAATATGCGGGGTAGATGTTCTTCTGCGATACCGATCCCGTTATCTGAAATTTCAATCAATATATGTTTTTCATCCGTATTATAAATGCCCGCGGTTACAAAACCATCGGGCTTACCGTATTTAATGGCATTATCAACCAGATTAATTAAAACACGAACGATCTTTTCCTTATCTGCAAAAACCTCCACAGGCTGTTCACAGCCTTTTTTTATACTGCAGTGTATATTTTTTTCTATTGCTTTTTTTGCAAGGGTTTCAAATACTTCGCGCACAACATCCTGTATGATAAATTTCTTTTTGTGTATGGGTTGCCCGCCACTTTCAAGACGTGTTATTTCATCCAGGTCATTTACAAGGTCAACCATGCGGGTTACATTGCGCGAAGTGTTCTCTAAAAACTTTTTTGACACGGCAGGGTTATCCAAAGCGCCATTCAATAATGTATCTATATAGCCTTGTATGGCGAAAATGGGTGTTTTTATTTCGTGGGATAAGTTTTGCAAAAATTCTTTGCGGTAACGTTCATTATTTCTAAGATCATCAATAACTGCTCTCTGTTGCTGCGCCCATTTCTCCACATCCTCGTTTACATCTTCAATACCTTTTGCGGGCAGCACATATTTGTAATATATTTCTTCCCGCCTGTTGGCTTTGGTTTGATAGATATATTTATAAATTACTTTGATCTTCCGGTAAATAAATTCATTCAGCACAAACCGGATAAGAAAGAAAGAGAGCGTGAACACCACTACCAGTGCAATGAGCGAATCCATCCAGTTAAAGCTTATGATATAAAATGCAATACTGACGGGAACGGATAAACAAATGGCCGTAAAAAAAGACAGGTTATCCGGCGAAAGATTTTTCGTTTTGAACATTCATCATCTTTATCGGTGCAAATGTAAGATGGAAATAAAGGCTGTTGGCGGCACGATCATTTATACTTTACTCAAGGCATGATCGGGTTCATAATCAAATTTATAGCCTACGCCCTTTATAGTGCTGATGCAGTTAACGCCAAGTTTCTGTCTGATCTTTCTTATATGTACGTCAATGGTTCTGTCGCCAACGATCACTTCATTGCCCCAGACCTGTTCTAAAATTTCATTCCGTAAAAACACCCTGCCCGGTTTTGCTGCCAGCAAGTGCAGTAATTCAAATTCCTTTTTGGCAAGCATTACAGAATGGCCGTTCACGGAAACAGCATATTTTGAAGCATCAATGGTAATATTTCCTGCCGTGATGATTTCGTTCTCTTCTTTTTGTGTTCTTCTGAATAAAGCATTTACCCGGCTTATTAAGATCTTAGGGCTGATAGGCTTGGTTATAAAATCATCGGCGCCTGAATCAAGTCCTTTAATATGCGAGAGTTCGTCGCTCAATGCTGTGAGCAAAACGATAAGCGCATCTTTGAATTTAGGCTGGGCTCGAAGTATTTTGCAAACCTCAACTCCGTTCTTATAAGGCATTAATATGTCCAGTATAAAAAGGTCAGGGTTTATAAGACTGGCTTTGTTAAGCGCATCATTTCCGTCTTTTGCCGTATAAACCGTATAACCTTCCTTTAAAAGATTGTAAGAAACTATTTCCAATATATCCGGTTCATCATCGGCGATTAATATGATCTTATCTCTTGGATTCATTAACACAAAGTTTACACAAAAATAATTTGCAGCCTTACATACACCTGTTTGCGTATATTATCTTATTGTTAAGGGATATGGCATAATATTAGTCATAATTTTGCATCGAATTAAAAATCCTGTAAGGATTTGCTGCTGCAACTTGGATGCAGAAAGAAAACAAGCTTTCAAAATGAAAAAAATTTATCTCTTACTATTTATCATTTGCTGTTCTATAAATTTCGCGGTCGCGCAATCTTCCAACAAACCTGATATCCCGCTGGTACGGATGTATTTCCATGAAAAGATAGACAGTACACAAAAGCAGATCAAAAAATACGACGGTAAAGATGATGATGTGTTCATGCCATCAGATAATGATGATCTCAATAATCGTATTAATGATGCACTCACCACGCAGGTAGATGGTTTACAAGCAGAAATAGAAGAAAGCAAAAGAACGGAGAACAACGATAAAATACGTTACCTGCGGGGTTTGAATGAATGCCTGCAACGATTCATGACGGGCTACCGTTACCAGCTAATAAAATCCCCCGCCTTAATAGACATTGTTACAGGGTATAAGAACTGCATGGCATTGGATGAAAAAAAACAATCCATCCTCCCGGAAATAGAAAAGTACTCTTTTAATGTGGGCGATATCCTCGTGAATGCTGTAAGCTTTAATGATAACGAGGGTATTGCGGAATGTAAAGACCTTCTTCTTTTGAAGGAATGTAATGAACACCCGGATCGTATTTTAAAGGTGCTTAGCAAGCATCCGGATCTTTCCTATGGAGACAGCCTGATCATAATAGCTTCCCGCACACAGCCCGATGAATTGTACACCTATGCTGCGGCTTCCAATAAGTTAGCCCAGCGGATAGGTAATAATCCCGACAGCCTTGTGCAGTTGATAGCGCGTGTTTCAAAAATGAGCACTGGTCGCATGTACTTTCCCTTTCTTGATAACCTCTACTCACACAAAATAAGTTTCGATGACGTTGAAGCTGCCTTGCGGGAAGAGACAAAATACTATTCACTTCTTGTGAAAACTGAAATTGATTATGCAGACAGGGTGATACATAAAGATACCCCGTTTTCTATGCAGCCACTGCAGGCCAAACTGGCCGATAAAGCCAAAGAAGTGTATGTAAATGTTATTAATGGTCTGCATGAATCGCCTGATAATATACGTTTCCGGAAGATTGAAAATCTTTCGCCTGAAGAATTATATTACCTGGCTGTAATGACGGAGGACGAAATTTATACAAGCAGTTATACACGCGGTGTTTATCCGTTCATCTGGAAAAACATGAAAACCACGAAAGGCGGTGACAGCTTATTGTTGAATGTCCGGTTCGATCATTTTCGAAAATGGATAAAGATGGCAGCTAATTATAACACACTGGATGATTTTCTGAAACGCATGGAGAAAGGCAATGCGGAAATGCTGATGAAAGCTTTTGTGAACGGGCTTGAAAAATCTACCACATTGGAAGATGCCGTTGATGTGGCAGATTCCTATGCCAGCATAAATGATAAAGGCATTAATGATCTTATTTTAAACCAGGTGCAGTTCAACCTGAAACAGGCAAAAAAATCAGGTAACAAAAAAGCGGCTGACATTTATACTATCCTGAATACCCTGTTTCTTTCTATGGACAGCACCAATCATATTGATGTGGCAGCCACGCTGGGTATTCCACCGGTGTATTTTATGCCTAATAAATCAATGCTGGATGACAGCGGCAGGATCATTATACAACAATTCTTTTATGGCGATAAGGATGGCAAAGGCGTTTTTAATTCCTTTTTAAACAGCTTCAGCAATGCCAACTGGAAGATCAGCTATACCCCCAAATGGGCAGTGGTGTCATCAACGAAAGGCGTGCCGGTAAAGATATATTCCAATAAACCGCTGGATGAAGAAAAAGACCTGGATGCAGATGCACAGGAAGCGCTAAGTCAATATTTATATGATAATGACCTGAATCCTTCCATGGTTATTCATCGTGGGCATAGTTATTATCTCAAATCTACTTTAGACCAGTTGGCTGAATCTTCGCAATTGGTATTACTTGGCAGTTGCGGTGGTTACCAGAGCTTAAATAAAGTACTACAAACCTGCCCGACAGCCCAGATCATTTCATCAAGGCAAACCGGCAGCGGTACCATTAATGGGCCAATGATCAATATTATTGTTGAACAATTAAGGCAGGGGAAAGACCTTAACTGGCCTGTTCTCTGGAAAGCCATTGGCAAAGTGGTTTCGCACAAAGAATATTTTGATGATTATGTTCCGCCGTATAAAAACCTGGGCGCTGTTTTTATAATGGCGTACAAAAAAGAACAAATGAACACAGAGGATTGATCTTTTCATTGTAACAACATTATTGAAAGATCAGTTTCAAAATAAATTTTTGCTTTCTGATTATGACAATAAGGCAACGGTTGCTTAAGCTTTTTTATCCGATTCTTATCAGAACCAATAAAGCCGGTAAAATGAATACAAAAATTCTGAAGAATATAAATCATACAACACCGAACACACCGGTTTACGATATTCCTTTTGAGTTAAACAACGGGCAAACAGCAACTTTATCAACCTGCAAAAACAAAAAGATATTGATTGTAAACACAGCATCAGATTGCGGTTACACAAATCAGTATGAAGGATTGCAGCAACTGTTCGAAGAGCATTCAGATAAAATTCAATTGATCGGTTTCCCATCCAATAACTTTAAAGAACAGGAAAAAGGCAGCGATGCGGAAATAGCACAGTTTTGTAAAGCAAATTATGGCGTCACATTTCCGCTTGCGAAAAAATCTGTTGTCGTTAAAAATAGTGAACAGAATAAAATATTTGCATGGTTGAGCGATAACGATAAAAACGGCTGGCTGAATGAAGCGCCTTCCTGGAATTTTTGCAAATATCTTATCAATGAAGAAGGTGTGCTGACTCATTTTTTTGAAGCAGCGATTGAACCTTTAAGTCCTGAAATCACCGCAGCCATTCAATCATAAAATTCATTGCTACATTTGATGTATAAAGCGATTGCATGAGTAAAACATTAAATCGTCCGGTGCGTGTATTGGTTGCAAAAGTTGGCCTGGATGGTCATGACCGTGGAGCAAAAGTTATTGCAACGGCTTTGCGTGATGCGGGCATGGAAGTGATCTATACCGGTCTGCGGCAAACACCTGAAATGGTGGTGAATACTGCATTGCAGGAAGATGTAGATGCAATTGGTATAAGTATTTTAAGCGGTGCGCATATGACGGTTTTCCCAAAGATCATCAACCTCATGAAAGAGAAGGAAATGGATGATGTGCTGATAACAGGCGGTGGGATTATACCGGAAGATGATATGAAAGAACTGAATGCAATGGGAGTTGGAAAATTATTTTCTCCCGGCGCTAACACAAAAGAGATTGCTGACTATATAAAAGATTGGGTGGCTACCAACAGAAGTTTTTAAATTTGTTTATGGCTGAAAGGAAAATAAAAATATTCAAAACATTTGAAGAGCAGGAAGCTTATCACTTGGACTGGATGCTTAATAGCTCACCAAAAGAAAGGTTTGCTGCTTTGTTTAGAATGCAGCAGTTCACTAACAGATTTCATAAACCTGCTTCAGATAAACGCGCTATAATTATTCATAATGGATCTTCTAAATAATGAATTCCTGCTTTTTCTTTCCTGTGCATCAAAAAAAAATCTGAAGTATTTGCTTGTAGGCGGTTATGCAGTAAACTACTATGGTTACAACAGAAACACAAGAGATATGGATGTTTGGCTTGAGCCTACTAATGAAAACCGAAATGCATTTATTGAAACTTTGATTTGTATGAATTACAGCGAGCAGGAAGTTGCTCCCCTCTATGAAGAAGATTTCACCGGGCTTTTCAAAGCCACGATTGGACCTTATGATGCTTCAATTGATTTTCTTACTTTTTTTAATACAGAAATTTCTTTTGATGAAGCTTATTCAGAAAAAGAAATTTTTGAAATTGAGAAAGATATCCCAGCCAGCTTTGTTCCTTACCAGGTTTTGATTAGTATGAAGCTAAGTTCCAGAAGGGACAAAGATTTGTGGGACGTTGCCCGTCTTGATGAGCTTCGAAAACTAAAAAACAAAAAATGAGTTATCAAACATTGCTTACATCAATAGAGGATAATATTTGCATTATCACCATTAACCGTCCCGACAAATTAAATGCGCTTAACAAAACCGTTATTGAAGAACTAAGCAATGCAATTGATGAAGTTTATGCTAACCCGGAGATAAGATCAGCGATCATTACAGGCGCCGGTGAAAAGGCTTTTGTAGCCGGTGCCGATATCAGTGAATTTTTGCAGTTCGATCAGCATGAAGGCGAAGCTTTTGCAAGAAAAGGACATCAAATGGTGTTTGATAAAGTTGAAAACTCGCCCAAACCTATTGTAGCAGCAGTGAACGGGTTTGCTTTAGGCGGTGGATGCGAATTGGCTTTAGCCTGTCATTTTATTATTGCCGGTAGCAATGCAAAGTTCGGGCAGCCGGAAGTTAACTTAGGATTGATTCCCGGTTATGGCGGCACACAACGTTTAGTACAATTAATTGGAAAGAACAGGGCAATGCAATTGATCATGACCGGAGAAATGATCACTGCAAACGATGCTCAACAGTATGGCATTGTGAATAAAGTTGTTGAGCAAGCTGCGTTGTTAAATGAAGTAAAAAAAATACTGGCCATCATTCATACAAAAGCGCCGCTCGCCATTACTAAGGTGATCGGGTGCATCAATAATTTCGATCACACCCAACAGGGCTATGATTTTGAGATCAAAAAGTTCGGTGAATGTTTCGCAACCGCTGATGCCAAAGAAGGCGCTGCTGCTTTTCTTGAAAAACGCAAACCTGTTTTCAAAGGAGAATAAACATTTTACGTTTCAGTACATATCAATTGCAATTGACGGTTTAAAAATTGCAGCTCAAGGTCTTTGTATTTCTTCCATTTCGATAAATTGAGTTTCGTGCTTTATTATTATATTTTCAATAAAAGGCGTCAAACCTATAGCTCCATAAAGCAATATAGCCTGTTTAAAATGCAGTGAATTCTTTTTAAAAATTTAAAAATAGCGCTGCTTAACTTCGCCGGCATGATGGAGTTAAATCGCAAGGATCTATCTAACGAACAGCTTATTCAATTTTATAAAAGCCTGCTTTTGCCACGCATGATAGAAGAGAAAATGCTGGTGTTGTTACGGCAGGGAAAAATCTCAAAATGGTTTAGCGGTATTGGACAGGAAGCCATTGCTGTGGGCGCAACATTGGCTTTGCAACAGGATGAATGGATAATGCCGTTGCATCGTAATCTCGGTGTTTTCACCACGCGGAATATGCCGCTGCATAAACTGTTCATGCAATGGCAGGGAAGTAGTGATGGATACAGCAAAGGCAGGGAACGCAGTTTTCATTTTGGCAGCAAAGCGCATCATATCTGCGGGATGATCTCGCATCTCGGGCCACAACTGGCTATAGCCGATGGTGTTGCACTGGCGCATAAATTAAAAAGAGAAAATAAGGTATCGGTCGCATTTACCGGTGAAGGCGGCACGAGTGAAGGCGATTTTCATGAAGCATTGAATGTGGCTGCAGTTTGGGACTTACCTGTAATTTTTATCATTGAAAATAATGGTTATGGATTAAGCACGCCGGCACATGAACAATACCGTTGTGAAAACCTGGTTGACCGTGCAAAAGGTTATGGCATGGAAGGCGTGCTTATTGATGGTAACGATATTCTTACAGTGTATGATACGGTTAAGGGCGTTCGTGAATATTGCATCAATAATCAAAAGCCATATTTGATCGAATGCAAAACATTCCGTATGCGCGGCCATGAAGAAGCCAGTGGTGTTAAATATGTTCCGCCGTATTTGTTTGAAGAATGGAAAGAAAAAGATCCTGTATCTAACTTCGAAAATTATTTGCTGGAAGAAGAAATTATATCCCGGGAAAGCATTGACTTAATTAAGCAGGAAACGAAAAATTATATTGAACAGGAATTGGCTGTTGGTTTTGCAGCGCCATCTATTGTTGTGAATACTGATAATGAGGTTAACGACGTGTACGCTGATAAACCTTTCATTAATCGTCAATGGTCAATCGTGCATATTGATAATTCAATACCAGGAATAAGCAACCGGCAACCTGCAACCGAAAAAAGATTTATCAATGCCATCAGTGATGCTTTAAATCAAAGCATGGAACAACATCCCAATCTAATTTTAATGGGACAGGATATTGCGGAATATGGTGGCGCATTTAAAATAACGGAAGGTTTCGTAGAAAAGTTTGGAAAAGAGAGGGTGCGTAACACGCCCTTATGTGAAAGTGCGATCATTGGTGCAGCGCTTGGTTTAAGTATGGAAGGATTTAAAGTGATGATGGAAATGCAGTTCGCAGATTTTGTAACTGTAGGGTTTAACCAGATCATAAACAATCTTGCCAAATTATATTACAGGTGGAATCAACATGCGGATGTTGTGGTGAGGATGCCAACCGGTGCTGGCGTAGGCGCCGGGCCGTTTCATTCACAAAGCAATGAAGCATGGTTTGTGCATACGCCTGGCTTGAAAGTAATTTATCCTTCAACACCCATTGATGCGAAAGGGTTATTGATCGCGGCATTGAATGATCCGAATCCTGTTTTATATTTTGAACATAAAGCTTTATACAGAAGTGCGAGCGGTCTTGTACCTGATGCGTATTATGAAATTGAAATTGGCAAAGCAAGAGTGGTGCAATACGGCGAAGATATCAGCATAATCACTTATGGAAGCGGTGTGCATTGGGCATTGGAATACGCTAATGTCAATAAACATATTTCCATTGATATTGTAGATCTGAGAACCCTCCTGCCTTTAGATTATGTTAGTATAAAAGCAAGTGTCAGTCGTACAGGTAAAGTTTTGATACTACATGAAGATACACTCATTGGTGGCATAGGTGGAGAGATCGCTGCATGGATAAGTGAACATTGTTTTGAAATGCTTGATGCACCGGTAATACGTTGCGCTTCATTAGACACGCCCGTTCCTTTTAACATAGAACTGGAAAAAAACTTTTTGGCTAAAGCAAGATTAGGTGAAAGTGTTGAAAAATTAATGCACTATTAATGCCAACACTTTACATATTAGCGGGACCTAATGGTGCAGGCAAAACAACTGCTTCGAAATTTTTATTATCCGAAGTCTTTCATACGAATGTTTTTATAAATGCTGATGAGATCGCGGCCCGTATTAATCCCCTTCATGTTTCAGCGGCAGCAATACAGGCAGGTAGAATAATGCTTCAGAAAATTGATAAATCTTTATCCGAAAAAATAACATTTGCTATTGAAACAACATTAGCTACAAGGTCTTATTTGAACCTTGTGAAAAAAGCCCAAACGATAGGATACGAAGTGGTTTTGTTTTTCCTATACCTGCCTTCTTCAGATATGGCGAAACAAAGAGTTGCTTTACGGGTTAGTAAAGGCGGGCATAATATTCCGGATGATATTATTGAAAGAAGATATGCAGTAGGAATAAAAAATTTATTTGAGTTTATCAGGATTGTTGATCAATGGTTTATTTACGAAAATAGCATCACTCCACCTGAATTAATTGCTGAAGGCGAGTTTGAAAAGCTACCCCTTATTCATAACTTTGACTTATGGAAAAAACTAAAAACAATATAATTTTTTCTAATACACATAAACTGCTTCGGAGTGCAACAGAAGCTGCTCTGAAAAAAGTTTCTGAGAAACTGATTAAGGATACAAAAAAAGAAAATGGTTATTTAATTATTGTTGATAAAAACGGAACAATAAAAAAAGTACCCGCTAAAGACCTATAGCACAAGCTGACCTTTACAATAAATTAATGCTCCAGATTTCTCTGTTAAACTCCAAAGTTTTCATTGCAATTATTGCATTGTTTTTAAATCAATCCCTGTTATCTCAAACTCTAACTAAAGCTGCCTCCAACGCTTTTACCATTACCAGGATGGTTGAAAAATTCCATATTCAGCCAAGAGTATTAAATGACAGTTTATCTAATGATTTTTTCAACCGGTTAATGAAGCAATTGGATGAAGAAAGAATTTATTTTAACCAGGAAGACGTCAGTAAGTTATCTGCTTACCGTTTCCGGCTTGATGAAGAAATCAAACAAATGAAAAGTGATTTTTTAAAACTCATTGCTAACGTATATACAACCAGGTTGCACCAGGCCGATACCCTGATCGACGTCATTGCTAAAAAGCCCTTTGATTTTTCTTCGGCTGAAAAATTTACTTTAAAGGAAGATACTTCCTGCCCTGCGGGCATTGTTTTCATGCATACTAAATTGTATAAGAGATTAAAGCTTGATGTTTTAAACGATCTGCTGGATTTTAATGACAGCCTTTCTGAAAAAGACCAAAGCAAACTAAAACGCCTGCTGGATAGCGCACAAACTGCGCTTCAGAAAAAGGCGGTATCGGAATATAAGAGAAATATAACCGGCATTTTGCAGTCACCCGGCGGTGTTGATCAATTTATCGCAGATGAATACTGTAAAGCGCTTGCTTCCTGTTATGATCCGCATACAGAATTTCTTCCATTGACAGAGGAAGAAAATTTTGAAACCAAAATGGGTAACGAGCGTTTCCGTTTTGGATTTGCCATAAAAGATGATAATGCTGGCGGTGTTTTAATAAGTGAACTTGAACCGGGTAGCCCCGCATTTAAATCCGGGTTACTGAATAAAGGCGATAAATTTCAAGCACTGCAATGGGAAGGACAAAATGCTATTGATGTGTCTGATGCCGATGTGAATGGGTTGACGGATATTTTTTCGCAGAGCAATCATGATACCTTAACCATTACGGTACAAAAAGCTGACGGTACTTTACGAACTGTAAGTTTATTAAAAGAACAGGCTAAAGCAGATAACGACACGAAAGTGAAAAGCTTTTTACTGAAAGCAAATAAAACATTCGGTTATATCTCTTTGCCGGCCTTTTATAACAACTGGGAAGATGAGGGTGAGGACAATAACGGGTGCGCCAACGATGTTGCAAAGGAAATTCTAAAGCTGAAAAACGAAAATATTTCCGGTTTAATCCTCGACCTGCGTTATAATGGCGGTGGTTCTATACAAGAGGCAGTTGAGTTGACCGGGATTTTTATTGATGCAGGGCCGGTAGCACAAATAAAAACCCGGACCAATAAACAAGCGGTTATGTTAAAAGACATCAACCGCGGAACGGTTTATGACGGCCCTTTACTCATACTGGTAAATGGGTATAGCGCGTCGGCATCGGAATTGGTTGCGGGTAGCCTCCAGGATTATAACCGTGCCCTGATCGTGGGTTCCCCCACGTATGGAAAAGCTACGGGGCAGCTTGTATTGCCACTGGATACTGCAATAAATATTCACGGAGGCAGTTCACAGAAACAGTCAGATTATTATATAAAGATCACCATGGATAAATTGTACCGCATTAACGGAAGCACAGCACAATTTACCGGTGTGAAGCCTGATATTGCATTGCCTGATTTTTTACAGGCCGATCCGCAGGGAGAATCAAACCAACCCTTTGCATTGCCGCCCACCATGATCGATGCAATTAAATATTACAAACCTTATCCTGCGCTTCCGCTCACTGTTTTACAGTCAGTAGCAAAACAGGATGTGGATACCATTAGATATTTTACAAGCCTTGAAACATATATCCGGCAATACCAAATGAAAAATGTGCAGGGCGATATGTCACTGAACTGGGATGAGGCTTTGGCTGAATATAAAGAGGATGCCATGCCTTCAGATCTTATTGATGAAAATTATACATCCACCTATTCTGTTCAGAATAATGCATACGATGCGGAAAAACTTAAATCCGGCGGTTCTTCAACCGGGATAAACGAGACGTTCATCCGTTATCTTTCACACGATCCGTATGTCAAAATAAGTTGTGACCTTCTCGATGTAATGGCGAAATAAAGAATAGGTAATTGATAACCGGAGTAGTGCCAATAGCAATTTCCCGATGTACATATACCACACATGGAGGAGTAATAACATTTGGCGAATTAATTTACCTTAGCCATCCCTTGCTGCATCATAGAATTTTCCTCACGTTTAAAACATCTTTGTATGTACATTGTAAGAGACATCTTCTATCTAAAATTTGGTCATTATCGCCCGGCAAAAGAATTACTTGATGACGCTTTTAAAAATGCGTTGTTGCCGGACATACCGGGTAGCCGAGCCCTCACTGATTTTACCGGGGACGCTTACCGGCTCATATTCGAGCTGCCCTTTAATACACTTGCAGAATACGAACAAACACTTACCGGGAACTTGAACCAGGAGGCATGGCAGGACTGGTACAAAAAATTCAAATCTCATGTTAAAAGCAGTTACCGCGAAATTTTAAAGCAGGTAAAATAAATTTTTACTACTGTCTTAAAACGAGTTCAGTTTGTTATTATGGAGAATAACGAACCAGGAAATTTTTGTCTCTTTTATCAACTCCTAATGCTTGTCTTTAAATGCATTGATGGTTGGTGTAGAAGCATATATCAGTTATAGATCAATCTTGAATGAGTACGGGCAGGTTTTGCCAGCAACAGGACATCATCCGGACAGCTCGCTGAAAATGACATTCAAAAATAATTTCGACATCATTTATTATGTAGGAGGTGAGAGCAAAGGCAGTGTTGGAAAAGTTACTTATTCATCAACGATAAAACCGGATGATAAAGAAATCCTGTGGAGACGAATGAAACGAACGTGACCAAAGATTCAACTACAAAAACCAATACTACGTTCGCGTACGATACATGGGATGACCAGGGCAACCGGATACAACAAACCACCACTGAAAACGGAAAGCCTAAGAAAATCATTAAACGTATAATTACTTATAAGGAATAAATAATTTGAACTGTTCAGTTAAGGGCCTGTTGATTTACCTCAGCAGGCTTTTTGCTTTCCAGGTGCTTTAAAAGATATGGATTTGGTTTCACGAAGATGAATTGCAGGTTCATGACTTCATTCAGTTTCTCTCACTTATATTTGAGTACATAAACTGTTTGCCATGAAAAAGATTTGCCTGTTTGTTTTCACCGTACTTGTTTGTATATCATTATCTGCTCAGCAGGATGCAAAAATGAATGCGTTTGTTAAAGACCTGATGAGTAAGATGACGTTGGATGAAAAGATCGGCCAGTTAAATCTTGTTACACCGGGAGGTGCAGTTACAGGCTCCGTGGTAAGCAGTGATGTTGATAATAAAATTCGCAATGGGCAGGTGGGTGGTTTATTTGGAATTAATGGCCCGGACCAGATACGAAAAGCGCAGGACATTGCTGTCAATAGCTCACGCCTTAAAATTCCTTTGATGTTTGGCCTGGATGTTATTCATGGCCACAGAACGATATTCCCGATACCGCTTGGATTATCCTGTTCCTGGGATATACCAATTATTGAACAAAGCGCCCGTGTTGCTGCAACCGAAGCCGCTGCCGACGGGTTGAACTGGGTATATTCCCCGATGGTGGATATAGCCCGCGATCCGCGGTGGGGCCGCATTGCGGAAGGTTCGGGTGAAGACCCATATCTCGGATCAAAGATCGCTGCCGCTATGGTTCGCGGTTACCAGGGAAATGACATGGCAGCCAACAATGCCGTAATGGCTTGTGTAAAACATTATGCGTTATACGGTGCTGCAGAAGCAGGCCGCGATTATAATACGGTTGATATGAGCCGCGTAAGAATGTATCAATACTATTTGCCGCCATACAAAGCGGCGGTGGATGCTGGTGTTGGAAGTATCATGAGTTCATTCAATGAGGTGGATGGCATTCCCGCCACAGGCAATAAATTTTTATTAACGGATGTATTGCGTAATCAGTGGGGTTTTAAAGGTTTTGTGGTGAGCGATTATACTTCTGTAAGTGAAATGATCAATCATGGCGTTGGCGATCTGCAGGCTGTTTCTGCCCAGTCGCTGAAAGCAGGCCTGGATATGGATATGGTGGCAGAAGGTTTCCTTACAACATTAAAAAAATCTTTGCAGGAAGGCAAGGTAACACAAAAAGAAATTGATGATGCCTGCAGGAGAATTCTCGAAGCAAAATATAAAATGGGTTTGTTTGATGATGCTTACCGCCATTGCGATGCGCAGCGGGCAAAAACAGCGATTTTAACGGATAGCAATCGTTTGGCTGTTCGTAATGCTGCTGAACATTCATTTGTTTTATTAAAGAACAACAATAATGTTTTACCCTTGAAAAAATCAGGAACTATTGCTTTGATAGGCCCGCTGGCAGATAACCAAAGAAATATGCTGGGCACATGGAACATACGCGGTGAATACAAGGAAGACATAACAGTGATGCAGGGAATAAAAAATGTTGCAGGTAATGGCGTAACTGTTCTTTATGCAAAAGGCGCCAACATCAGCGACGATTCTATGCTGGTAACCAATATGAAAAATTTTGCCAGCGACCAGATAGAGATTGATTCCCGTACGCCGCAACAAATGATAGAAGAAGCGGTTGCCACTGCAAATAAAGCAGATGTAGTGGTTGCCTGTTTGGGTGAATCTGCTGATATGACCGGGGAAGCCAGCAGCATGAGTGATATTAGTTTGCAGCAAAGTCAAAGGAATTTATTGCAGGCTTTAATTGGAACAGGTAAACCTGTAGTGGTTGTTTTATTTAACGGCAGGCCGATGACATTAACATGGGAAGATAAAAATGCAAATGCCATTTTGGATGTTTGGTTTCCTGGAACTGAAGCCGGTAATGCTATTGCTAATGTATTGTTTGGTAATTATAACCCGTCCGGAAAATTAACTACGAGTTTTCCGCAGAATGTTGGCCAGGTACCCATTTATTATAATCACAAAAACACCGGCAGGCCCTTAATGCCTGGTGACGGACACAAATTCAAATCAGATTACCTGGATGTAACCAATGAGCCTTTATACCCTTTTGGTTATGGCTTAAGTTATACAAGCTTTAGCTACAGTACACCTGTTTTAAGCAAACAAACTGTTAGCGGTACGGAGGGTTTAACAGCAACAGTTACTATAACCAATACCGGAAATTATGATGGCGAAGAAATTGTCCAGTTGTACTTGCATGATAAAGTAGCGAGCATTACGCCGGCAGTAAAAGAATTAAAAGGATTCCAGAAAATATTTTTGAAAAAGGGCGAAAGCAAGCAGGTTGTATTCAACATTAATCACAGCGATTTAATGTTTTATAATTCAGACCTGAAACTTATTGCAGAACCCGGTGAATTTGAAGTGATGATAGGGCCTGATTCAAGGGATGTGAAGGCAGCTTCGTTTACGTTGAAATAGTCTAGTGAATGGTGAATAGACAATAGTGAGTAGTGAGTTAATTGCCGATGAATAATGAGTAATCAGTAATGAGTAATATAGTGTACCCAGGAATTAGGAATTGTGAATATAGAATTAGAAGGTAAGGAGTATGAAGTAAGAAGTCATGAACTATGGTCAAATCAAACAATCCTGATTTTAATTGCGGAAAGTAAATAATGTAAAGACTACGATCTAAAACTCGAAGCTCGAAGCTCATAGCTCGCAGCATAAATCAGACATCAGCAAATCCGACATCAGACATTTCGCAGGAAAAATCTCCAATCTCAAATTATGAGTAATGAGTGATGAATAATGAGTGATGACGTCAATGATCGATAATGATGAAAGGCGGTTGACGGTTATCGTAATCAAAAAATCAGACATCAGACATTTCACGCGCTAAATTTCAAAATTTCGAAATCAGAAAATTTCAAAATTCCATCGTTACCTGATCTCCCCAAAACAATCATAATGCTCTACGGTGGGTTCTAATTCCAGCAGGTATTTTTTATCTTCCGCATAGTACTTTGCTTTTTCATACTTCTTGCCGGCGAAGGCTTTCACACTTTCAATATTTACCCACCATGAAACTGTCCAGATATGTGTGATATCACCTTCCTGTTTTTGCCAGACCTGTGCATTTATATTCCCCGGTGTTGACCTGTAGTCTTTGACACCGGTTTGCATCACATAATTCATATAAGCTTCGGCATCTGCTGAAGATGTTTTGCCATGCCATACGCGAACTATCATAAATAATAAATGAAAGAGTTTTATAAAATTTTAAACCAATGCAACCGTTTCTGCATGCACAGCACTTCGCCTGTTATCTTTAAAGAACAGTAAAAACAAAATTAATACGACAAAAGCAATACCTGCGGGCACAAACCATACACTTTTCCATTGAACAATGTTGTCAACTGTATATCTGTCTTTAACATAACCGGATAATAATGTTCCAACCCACATGCCTATGCCATAGGTAGCCATCGTTATCATCCCTTGCGCCTGGCTCTGGATATTCACACCTGCTTTGCTGTCTGTATAGATTTGCCCCGTAACAAAAAAGAAATCAAAGCATACACCATGTAAAATAATCCCGGCAAACAACATCCATAAATTTGCCTGTGCATCACCATAGCCAAAGCATAAAAAACGTAAGGTCCAAGCTATCATCCCCAAAGCGATCATCCATTTAACACCGAGCTTTCTGAAAAAGAACGGGATGAGCAAAATAAAAAATGCTTCTGAGAATTGTCCAAACGTCATGTTGCTCGTAGCATTTTTCATACCTGCCTCTATAAGGAACAAATTGGCGAGGCTGTAATAAAAAGAAAGCGGTATGCAGATCAATACGGATGCTATAAAAAATACGGTAAACGAACTGTCTTTAAATAATACAAAAGCATCCGCGCCTAATATTTGCCTGAATGTAGCGGTGGTTCCTTTTGCCTTCGGAGGCGTGTCTGGCAAAGCAAAACTTAATAGTCCCAATGCTGCAGACGCTACGGCAGCCATCTTAAAGGTAAACACCAGGTCTTCTGTACTTATCTTAAAAACTTTATCGATCATCCAGCCGGTGGCGATCCAGCCTATCGTTCCTAAAACCCTGATGGATGCAAATTCTTTTCCGGGGTCTTTCATCTGCCTGAAAGCAACAGAGTTTGCAAGCGCCAGTGTTGGCGCATACATCAATGAATATAAAAGCAATACCCAGTAAAAAGTTCCCGCATTATTGATGGTTGTCAGGTAAAACAATAAAGCAGCGCCGGCAAGGTGTAAAACGCCTAATACACGTTGCGCAGGAAAAAACCTGTCAGCAATCATTCCCACGAAAAAAGGAGAAATAATAGTAGCAATTGCCATTGCACTGTAGGCTGCACCAATCTCAACTCCGGTTGCATGTAAGACTTTGTCAAGGTAAGTGCCCATCGTCACATACCATGCACCCCAGATAAAAAATTCAAGAAACATAAGCGCTGATAACCGAACCCGTACAGATGTATTCATGATAAAAATTTGATACGATAAAATTAAAGGAGTGAGTAAATATTTAAATTATTTTTTTCGATTACTTCCGGTTTGGCGTCTTCAAGAAATTAAAATTCATTTCTTTGTCTAAAACCAGATCATCATGCTATCTAAATCAATGCAGGAAGCGTTAAACCGCCAGGTATTAATGGAAGCTCAGTCATCACAGGCTTATCTTGCTATGGCAAGCTGGGCGGATATTCAGCCGGGATTAAAAGGAGTTACACAATTTTTCTTCAAACATAGTGATGAAGAAAGGATGCACATGCTTAAACTGATCCGCTACATTAATGAAAGAGGCGGTTTTGCAATCATCCCCGCTTTGGAACAGCCTACATTAACTTTTGTATCATTGAAGAAGGCTTTTGAAGAATTGTTTAAGCACGAAGTGGCAGTCAGCAACAGCATCAATGAGCTTGTTGATATCGCTCTGACTGAAAAGGACTATGCAACGCATAACTTTTTGCAGTGGTATGTAAACGAGCAAATAGAAGAAGAAAGGCTTGCGCGGGAATGTAATGATAAGCTGGAATTGATAGGCGACGATAAAAGCGGTCTGTACTTATTCGACCGCGATATTGTCACCATGGGGAATGACCAATAATAAATTGGTAAGGCTGTAATGACGTGATAAGTTACCAGCCATAAGCTTTGAAGTGAATGAACGGGTTGTCGTTTTTCTGCAATTTATCCTTCAAAGCTGCTATAGAAGTAAGGTGTTTTGGCTTCAAACTCAGCGCTGCAGGTATCCACCATTTTATACACGCGGGTTATACCAAGCGCCTTACGTTTCTCATATACCTGTTCGGCAGTGCAACGGTTAATTAGAATACGTGCGATCTGCTCATCGCTGAAACCATTGTGCTTGGCTTCTTTCAGCAACGCTTCAGGCAATGTATCGAGTGCGTATTGTGAAAGTTCTTTTTCTATCCGCACTATTTCCTGTATCTGGTAGATAAACCAGCGGTCTATCAGTGTTGCCTGCACAATTGTTTTAATGGTAACGCCCTGCATCAATGCGTCTTTAATGCGAAATATCCGATCCCATTTCGGGGTTTTGATATATTCGATCAGCTCATCACTCTTCATTAAACTTTTTCCATAATAACCTAATCCAACGGCTTCATTTTCCAAACTCTGACAAGCCTTTTGTATCGCTTCATTAAAACTTCTTCCGATCGCCATTACTTCACCAACGCTTTTCATTTGCAGTCCCAATGTATCGTTGGCTCCCTTGAATTTATCAAAATTCCAGCGCGGCACTTTTACAATCACATAATCCAGTGCAGGTTCAAAATAGGCGGAAGTTGTTTTAGTGATCTGGTTCTTTAATTCATCCAGCGTATAACCAATTGCCAGCTTCGCTGCAATTTTTGCGATCGGGTATCCGGTTGCTTTACTGGCAAGAGCAGAGGAACGGCTCACACGTGGATTAATCTCCACAGCAATAATATCTTCCGTTTCAGGATTCAATGCAAACTGCACATTACAACCGCCTGCGAAATTGCCGAGGCTGCGCATCATCTTCATAGCCTGGTTACGCATTTCCTGGTAAGCGGTATCGCTTAAAGTCATTGCAGGGGCAACCGTAATGGAATCACCGGTGTGAATGCCCATCGGGTCAAGATTCTCCACCGTGCAGATGATAACAACATTATCGTTCTTATCGCGCAGTAACTCAAGTTCAAACTCTTTCCATCCAAGCACCGCTTTTTCCACCAATACTTCATGGATGGGTGATGCCTGCAAACCACGTTGTAAAGCTTCATCCAGTTCAGATTTATCATGTACGAAACCGCCGCCTGTTCCACCCAAAGTAAAAGAAGGACGGATCACCAGCGGAAACCCAATTTCCTGGGCAAATTCCTTTCCTTCCAGGAAACTGTTGGCAACATGGCTTGGCGCCACTTTAATATTGATGTCAATCATTAACTGCCTGAATTTTTCGCGGTCTTCGGCCACTTTAATGGCTGCTATATCAACACCAATCAGCCTGACATTATATTTTTCCCAAATGCCTAATTCATCTGCTTCAATACAAAGATTAAGCGCCGTTTGCCCGCCCATGGTGGGAAGAACGGCATCAATTTCATTCTCTTCCAGTATCTGTTCAATGCTTTCAACGGTTAATGGCAGAAGGTAAACTTTATCCGCCATCATCGGGTCAGTCATGATGGTGGCGGGGTTACTGTTGATCAGCACCACCTTAATGCCTTCTTCGCGAATACTGCGGGCAGCCTGTGAGCCACTGTAATCAAACTCACAGGCCTGGCCGATAATAATAGGTCCTGAACCGATAATTAAAACTGAATGAATGGAATTGTCTTTAGGCATGGTTTAAAAAATTGTGCAAATGTAAGTCCCCAAAGTATTCAGGGGGATAAAAGCAACAGATGTTAACAATTAATCAGGAAGCGCCCTTACCATAATATTTTTGAAATAAACAGTGCTGCCGGGATCGTGGCCCTGTATAGCGAATGTGCCATTGGAAAGAAACCTGCCGATGCCATTGGCAGGCTTTTGAATAGTATCCGGCTCAGTATAATCCACAACAACTTTATCATTTATTTTAATAGTGATCTGTTTGCCAACAACTTTTATGTATTCTGTGTACCAAACATCATCAGGCACTATCACTTCTTTTACATCGTCAATCCCGTACAAACTTCCGGTTCTGCGCCAATCGGTGTGCGAATTATTTACCTGCACTTCATAGCCTTTCTGCGGCCAACTGCTTTGCTGGAATTGTGTGTGAAAATAAATGCCGGAGTTGGAATGCGGTTTCGTCATTACATCAGCTTTGAATTCGAAGTTTTTAAAATTGTGGTTATTCACCGGGCCATCATAAAATAAGTGAGCCGTTTTGCCATTCACTTTGATCATGCCACTGTCAACGCTGAAAGTGGAAGCGTTATCGCCAACTTTCCATCCGTCTAAAGATTTGCCATCGAATAAAGAAACCCAGCCATCAGATTGTGCATGTGCCAGGATGTTCATACATAAAGCTGCAGCAAGTAATAAAAGAGTGCTTGAAAATTTTTGTGAGACTTTCTTCATGCTAATTGAATTTATTATTGATAAAAGTATTGATTTGTTAGTTATAAAATCGATATTGAATCACGGCAACATATCCTCCAGTTCACTCAACTTAATTTCTTCCAGCACTTCTCTTTTAGGCAACCCTGTTTTGGATTGCCATTTTATTAAGCGAATATAACCTTCCGCAATTTCAATGCCTGTAATATCGCCGTCATCAAAACAACAACAACCGGTGTTGAAATAAGAAGGAATGATCCTGGAAAGATCAGGCGGTGTTGGGTTGGCAGGTTGTGCCTTCACTATTTCGTCTTCTATGTTTTTTATTGCCGCAACAAAATGATTCTTTTGAGCATCGGCAAGTTTAACGTACAATCTTTCCAGGTGGGTAAGCGACATAAACACAGGCTGATGCGTATGACCCGTGATAAGCAATAGATTCTTCTCAATGCTGCTCCAATCATACATCAGGGCGTTATGCAGCGACTTTAGTTGGTTGTTGAAAGCCGGCGTATTTGGGTTTATATCCAGCAAGCCCTGTATCGGTCCCCATATATTCGACACAAAGAATTTGCTGAACATATTGCCATCACTTTGCAGATCACCCTGGTGGCCATGCGTTAAATAAATTTGAAACGCGCGTTCATTAATGGTTGTGGTAAGAATGCAGCCTTCATATATCGGAACCTTTTCCCCATAAATACTTTCCAGTTGTGTCCAGGCCAACGGGTCGTTTGCCCAATACAGATCGTGATTCCCAAAAATTTTTATAAAGCGTTTTTGTTGTTGAAACAGTTTTTCCTTTTCAAAAGATGGCTTGTTATGTTTTTTAACAGAGAAAATGGTATTCTCCCAGAGTTCTTCCCCATCGCCAAGATTGATAAAGAAAAAGCCTTTATTAAAATAATAATCTAACGCAGCGATATAATTTTTCTCGCATATGGCAAAATCATCCGCCTTGTTTTTTGCGCCTTTATGCTGATCTGAAAATACGATAATCTTTTGCGTAGCTGTATTTAACGGGATGATCAATCCTTTTTTTTCATGACCGCTTAAGATTTTTTTATGTAGTTCTGTGAGTGAATCAAAAACCCTCTGTTTATCCGGCCGTGAAGAAAATTTATCAGCTAAGCGTAGAACAGGTTTGCGAAAAAGTTTTTGAAGCATTTTTTTCATGCTGCATAAAAATACGCGATCGGTTTATAGAAAGTTATCAGCATGTATAAATTACAAAGGAAAGTTCTTGAGAAACCAGTTTGTACTTTTCACTTTTACAGGCTGGAGACGAAATGAAAGCAATTGGTTATCGTCACTTACAATAAACGCACAGTTATTCTGAACAGCGAGATCAAAAAGGTAATTGTCTTTTGGATCGGGGCTTATTCTATAAACAACTTTTCTGTAACCTGATAACATATTTGTGATAAGAGAGATAATAATTGCATGGACTGCTTCTCAGTCATCCATTTATTGCCGGTTAGTACATCAAAGATTTCTGAAAATAAATATTGATTTGCTACAGGTACAAATTTGTATTTAAATAAGCGTAAAGCTATTGGCGAAATATTTTTGCTTCTCGCAAACTTTACCATACGTTGGCATCAATGACAATTAAATTCATTAAGCAGATTTATACCTTTTATCTTCAATTGCTTTTACAATTTCTTCATCCGTTACATGACTAAAGTCTGCCTCTTTCGTAATTTTTTCCCATTCCTGTATAAAATCACCTTTGAAAAATTGCATATAAAGCAATTTTAATTCTGCATCTGTTTTAAAGCGAAGTTTGTCAACCATTTGCGCAAAGGCTGAAGCGGGTTCTTGTGTACGTTCCATAATAAAACGCTTTCATCAAAAATACTAAAAAGGGCAGACGAAACACAACAGGTATTACCATATTATCAATCTCGCCAACATAAATTTATTTATTGTAGTTTTTGTTTTTAAATATGAATCCTTATTTTCGCGCCTCAATGATTTGCAACACACATATACATCATCATCATTTTACCCCACACCGGTAAGCTGTTGTTGATTGTATGTAATTATAAAAACATTAAAGCAGGCTTACTAAAACGTAAGCCTTTTTTATTTTATGGAAACAGTAAAACTAAGGATTGCTGTACAGAAATCGGGAAGGCTGTACGATGATTCTGTGAAGATCCTGAAAGAATGCGGTATCGAACTGCAGAACGGCATGAACAAATTACTGAATGAGGCCATTAATTTCCCCATGCAGATTTTGTTTTTGCGTGATGACGACATTCCGCAATATGTTGAAGACAGTGTGGCCGACATTGGTATTGTGGGCGAGAACATTATTTATGAAACCAACAAGAATGTTGAGCTGGTGGAGAAGCTTGGTTTTGGAAAATGCCGTTTGTCTATAGCAGTGCCGCGCAACGAAAATTATACGGATGCGGGTTTTTTACAGAAGAAACGCATTGCTACAAGCTATCCTTTTTTGTTGCAGGGCTTTTTGAATAAGCATAAAATTGATGCGGAGATACATGAGATCAGCGGCTCTGTTGAAATAACGCCGGGCGTGGGTTTGGCTGACGCGATATGCGATCTGGTAAGCAGCGGCAGCACCCTGTTTTCAAACGGTTTGAAAGAGACAGAAGTGATATTGAATTCTGAAGCAGCATTGATAAGCAACAAAAATCTTTCTGCAGAAAAGCAACTGCTTTTAAAGAAATTATTATTCAGGTTTCAGGCTGTCAAGAAAGCAAAAAAATATAAATACATTTTATTGAATGCACCCGATAATAAGCTGGATGTGATCTGCAGTTTGATACCCGGTATGAAAAGCCCGACCATTTTGCCGCTGGGTATTGAAGGGTGGAGTTCACTGCATTCTGTTGTGCATGAAGATGATTTCTGGAATATTATTGAAGGCTTGAAAGAAAATGGCGCCCAGGGAATTTTAGTAGCGCCTATTGAAAAAATGGTTTTATGATGCAGGTAATAAACTACCCGGAAAAAAAAGACTGGCAGGAATTATTAAAACGCCCTTCGCAGGATTTTACATCAGTAAAAAATACGGTGCAAAATATTTTAGATGATGTAAAAAAACGTGGCGATGCAGCTTTGAAAGATTACACAAAACGATTTGATAAAATTGAATTGACTAATCTTTTGGTGGATGATAAAGAATGCCAAACAGCAGCAACTGTTAGTGATGATCTGAAAAATGCAATACAACTGGCTATAAAAAATGTGCATACATTTCACGCAGCACAGAGACAGCCTGTTGAAAAAATTGAAACGATGCCCGGTGTTGTTTGCTGGCGCAAATCTGTCGCGATAGAAAAAGTTGGTTTATATATTCCCGGCGGCACAGCGCCTTTGTTTTCCACTTTGATCATGTTAGCCGTTCCTGCAGCTATTGCAGGATGTAAGGAAATTATTGTTTGCACACCGCCGCAAAAAAATGGCCTTGTTCATCCGGCAGTTTTATATGCTGCAAAACAAATAGGCATCAACAAAATCTATAAAATTGGTGGTGCCCAGGCTATAGCAGCCATGGCATATGGAACAGAATCAATAGAAAAAGTGTATAAAATTTTTGGTCCGGGAAATCAATACATAACCTGTGCAAAAATGCTGGCGAATGCGGAAGGCATTGCCATTGATATGCCTGCCGGGCCGAGTGAAGTTGCAGTATTGGCAGATGAGACATCCAATGCAGAATTTATTGCCGCTGACCTTTTATCACAGGCAGAACATGGAAAAGATTCACAGGTTGTATTGGTAACAAATGATGAAGATGTTATTGCAAAAACCATAAGGGCTTTGGATGAACAATTGAATGCCTTACCCAGGAAAGATATTGCTGTAGAGGCATTACAACATAGCAAAGCGATGCTGATGAAAGATATGGTTGAAGCTGCTGCATTAATGAATGAATATGCACCTGAGCATTTAATTATTAGTTGTAACGACGCGGAATCGATCGCTGAAAAAATTACTAATGCCGGTTCTGTTTTTCTCGGTAATTATTCACCGGAATCTGTTGGCGATTATGCTTCAGGTACGAATCACACATTGCCCACGAATGGTTTTGCAAAAGTTTACAGCGGCGTTTCATTGGATAGTTTTTATAAGAAGATCACTTTTCAGCAATTAACAAAAGAAGGATTACAAAACATAGGCAAAGCAGTGACAACATTGGCCGATGCGGAAGGGTTGCAGGCACATGCAAACGCAGTTACTGTAAGATTGGCCTCAGCCCAACCCCTCTCCACGAGTGGAGAGGGGCATTGAAACCATCAACTAGTGTAGTGCGGTTAGACGCTTTCTAAACGGAAGACCGATATCAAATAAAAAAAATAAATATGATTGAATTTAACTTGGATAATATTCTTCGTAACAATGTAAAAAAACTCATTCCTTATTCTTCTGCGCGTTCAGAGTTTGAAGGCGATGCGCAGATCTTTTTGGATGCAAATGAAAATAGCCTTGGCTCAGTATTGAACAGGAATTTTCATCGCTATCCCGATCCTTTACAAAAACAGTTGAAACAAAAACTGGGCGCGATAAAAAATGTTCCTTCGGAAAATATTTTTGTCGGCAACGGAAGCGATGAAGCCATTGATCTCTTGATCCGTGCTTTTTGTAATCCCGGTGTTGATAACATACTCATCTTTCCGCCAACCTATGGCATGTATGAAGTAGCTGCAGAAATAAATGATGTTGCTATCAATAAAGTGTTGTTGACAAAAAACTACCAATTGGATGTAGATGCCATAAAAAACGGGATTGATAAAAACACTAAGATCATTTTTGTTTGTTCACCCAATAACCCAACCGGAAATTTATTGGATACAAAAAGCATTGAGTGGTTGCCGGAGAATTTTAATGGCATCGTGGTAGTGGATGAAGCGTATATTGATTTCGCGGGCACTGAATCGTGGATAAAAAAATTAGATCAATATCCAAATCTTGTCGTACTGCAAACACTGTCCAAAGCATGGGGTTTGGCTGGTCTGCGCATCGGTTTTGCTTACGCTTCAAAAGAAATTATTCATGTATTCAACAAAATAAAACCTCCATACAATATAAGTGAAGCCACACAACAACTGGCACTGCGGGCGCTGCAAAATGAAGCGCAGGCAAAAGAAAAAACCAATGTGCTGATTCAGCAGAAGGAGCGGTTGCTGGAAGATTTTAAACAGTTTGATTTTATCAACACAATCCATCCTTCCGATGCAAACTTTATTTTGGTGAAAGTGGATAATGCAAAAGATTTGTATCAATATCTTGTATCAAAAACAATAGTGGTAAGAAACAGGAGCAGCCAGCCATTATGCGAAAATAGTTTACGAATAACCGTTGGTACACTGGAAGAAAATGATGCCTTATTAACTGCTTTAAAACATTATAATCAATGAAAAACTTGTTTGTTAGCATAAGATCAGTTATCGATGTAAGCAATAACGGCAATATCGAATCGCTGGTATTTGAAAAAGGGGCTATCGTCAATTTATATAAAACAGAAAAGCTTGGCTATAATTTGTTTCTTGTAGTTAACGATGAGTTGCTGAACAAGCCTGTCATTCAAAAAGCCATCAGTATCTTAAACGGAGAGTTTACATTCAATATCATTAATAATGCGGAAAATGTTAATGATAAGGAAGATGCTTTGATTGAAAAAATTGACAGCGGGTTAATCGTAAAGAATAAGCAGCAGGCAAAGTCCTGCTCCGGTTGGAATGAGGTATTTCGTTTTATAAGATATTCTTCCCGCAAAGTTGTTCATACAAGAAATACCAACGAGACCAAAATCCAGATTGAATTGAACCTTGACGGAAATGGTAGCTATAACGTTTCAACAGGATTGAACTTCTTTGATCACATGGTGGAGCAGTTATCAAAACATAGCCTGATCGATTTGAATCTGAAAGTTGATGGTGATCTGCATATTGATGAACATCATACCATAGAAGATACAGCCATTGCGTTGGGTGAAGCGATTGCAAAAGCATTGGGCAATAAACGTGGTATTGAACGCTATGGTTTTTTATTGCCGATGGATGACTGCCTGGCACAGGTGGCTATAGATTTTGGTGGCAGAAGCTGGCTGGTGTGGGA
Source organism: Parafilimonas sp. (assembly GCA_036274175.1). Lineage (GTDB taxonomy): Bacteria > Bacteroidota > Bacteroidia > Chitinophagales > Chitinophagaceae > Parafilimonas. The sequence continues at coordinate 43,281 of DASUGF010000039.1, read as the reverse complement.
TGTTGCATTCAAACGGGAATATGTTGGAGATGTGCCTACAGAAATGTTTTATCATTTTTTTAAATCCTTCAGCGACGCGGCGAAGTGTAATTTGAATGTTAAAGCGGAAGGTGATAATGAGCACCACAAAATAGAATCAATTTTTAAAGCATTTGCGAAATCTATAAAAATGGCAGTGGCAGTAAATGAAAACAGTGATGCATTGCCCACAACGAAGGGAGTTTTGTAAAGCCCCCTCCAACCTCCTCCGCCTAAGGCGGAGAAGCTTTCGAAGACCGTGGATTTTTTAGATACGTCATTTATTTACGCTTTGAAATTTATACAACAAGAAATTAATAACATTAACCTCTACCAACCGTAGAGACTAAAAGGCCCCTCTCCACCGGAGAGGGGTTTGGGGAGAGGCCATGAAAATCGTAATCATAAAATATAATGCAGGTAATGTTTGTTCAGTAGAGTTTGGATTGCAACGCCTCGGTGTAAATGCAATTGTTACCGATGATGCCGAAGAAATTTTAAGCGCTGACAAGATTATTTTTCCGGGCGTTGGAGCAGCCGGTGTTGCCATGGATTACCTGCGCGAAAAAAGGCTGGATGAGCTTATTAAAAATTGCAAACAGCCATTCCTGGGAATTTGCCTGGGCATGCAGTTATTGTGTGCTTATTCAGAAGAAAATACCACAAGATGCATCGGTGTGTTTGATGAAGCGGTGAAAAGATTTGCAGGAGACATAAAAGTACCGCAGATGGGATGGAATAATATTTTCAATTTAAAGAATCCTTTATTTAATGAGGTGAGAGAAAACGAATATGTGTATTTCGTGCACAGTTACTATGTTGAAAAACTGGATCATACCGCTGCAACTGCCGGCTATGGTTTGGAATATAGTGCAGCTTTGCAAAAAGATAACTTTTATGCAGTGCAATTTCACCCGGAAAAATCTGGAAAGACAGGAGAGAAGATATTAAAAAATTTTATTGAGCTATGATTGAGATCATTCCCGCTATAGATATAATCGATGGTAACTGTGTGCGGCTTTCACAAGGTGATTATCAAACAAAAAAAATTTATAATGAATCGCCTGTTGAAGTAGCAAAAGAATTTGAAGATGCCGGTATAAAGCGTTTACACATGGTTGATCTTGATGGCGCAAAGCAAGGAAAGATCGTCAACCTTAAAACACTGGAAGCTGTTGCATCTGTTACTAATTTGGAAATAGATTTTGGTGGTGGTATCAAAACAACGGAAGATGTTGAATCAGTTTTAAATGCAGGAGCAGCTTTTTTTAACATCGGCAGTATTGCAGTAAAAAAACCTGAGCTTGTCGAAGCCTGGATACAACAATTCAGTGCCGAAAAGATTTTATTAGGGGCTGATGTAAAAGACGAAAATATCATGATCCATGGTTGGCAGCAATCTGCCGATATGAATATCATCAATTATATAAGTGCTTATATAAATAAAGGCATCTGCCGGATCTTTTGCACCGATATTTCAAAAGACGGTTTGCTGCAGGGAACATCCATCGATCTGTATAAAAAAATATTAGCCGCATTTCCGCAGTTGCATTTAATTGCCAGCGGCGGTGTTTCATCTATTACTGATATAGAAGAGCTGGATGCAATCGGCTGTTCCGGCGTTATCATCGGTAAAGCATTGTATGAAGGAAAAATTCAATTATCCCAGCTAAAAAAATATTTGCAATAATGCCGCTTACAAAAAGGATCATACCCTGTCTTGATGTAAAAGACGGGCGCACAGTTAAAGGGGTGAATTTTGTAAACATCCGGGATGCCGGCGATGCCATTGAGCTTGGCGCTTTGTACGCAGCAGAAGGTGCCGACGAACTGGTTTTTTTAGACATCACCGCAACGAATGAAAAAAGAAAGACCTTATTGGAGCTTGTCACAAAAGTGGCTGCGGCGATCAACATTCCTTTCACGGTAGGCGGTGGTATTAGTTCTGTTGAAGATGTAAGCGTTTTATTAAATGCAGGCGCAGATAAAGTTTCTATCAATACTGCCGCAATAAAAAAGCCTGCGCTGATAACAGAGATCGCAAAACAATTTGGTACACAATGCACGGTGCTGGCCGTTGATGCAAAGTTTGAAAATGAGAGTTGGTTTGTCTATCTCAATGGCGGTCGTGTTGCCACTTCGCTAAATGCAATAGAATGGATGAAGCAGGCGATTGATCTTGGCGCCGGTGAAATTCTTTTAACGTCAATCAATCATGATGGCACCAAACAGGGTTTTGCAAACAATCTTATAAAACAAGTGGGATCATTTTCATCTGTACCTGTAATTGCAAGCGGTGGCGCAGGAAACATGCAGCATTTTGCAGACGTTTTCGACGCCGGTGCTGACGCCGCTTTAGCGGCGAGCTTATTTCACTATAAAGAAATAAGCATTCCTGACCTGAAACAGTTTTTGAAAGGTAAAAATATTGATGTGAGAATTTGAATATTGGGAAATTGCGGATTGGGAAATTTTGAAATTGATAATACAAATGGAAACGGATTAATGCTGCTATGAAAATATGTAGTACAAGGGAGTGACACAACCGTACTCAATTGAAATACAATAGCTGGTAACATAAAAATTGTTCTAAAAATATTTTGCAAACAATGAATAGTCAAGAGCATAATAACCCCCCTTCAGGGGATGGGGGCTTTAGCCTGAAACCGGACTTTAATAAATTTTCCGACAAGCTTGTTCCTGTTATTGTGCAGGATGCGTCAACCAATAAAGTATTGATGCTGGGCTATATGAATGAAGCTGCCTATGATCAAACGGTTATCAATCAAAAAATAACATTTTTCAGCCGCAGCAAACAGCGGCTTTGGACGAAAGGCGAGACCAGTGGCAATTATCTTTTTGTAAAAGAAATTTTACTGGACTGCGACAATGACTGCCTCTTGATCAAAGCCAACCCTGCCGGGCCTGTTTGTCATACCGGTGCTGATACCTGCTTCAATGAGATCAATGAAAGCAATTTTTTAAATTATCTGGAGAAAATTATTGAATCAAGAAAACAGGAGAAACAGCAAGGCTCTTATGTTAACAGTTTATTTGGCAAAGGCATTAATAAAATTGCACAGAAGGTGGGAGAGGAAGCGGTTGAGCTGGTGATTGAGGCAAAGGATGACAATGATGATCTGTTCAAAAACGAAGCAGCCGACCTGTTGTTTCATTACCTTATTTTGTTAAATGCCAAAGGAATGTCGTTAAATGATATTGAAGAAGTTTTAAAAAACCGACACAGGAAATAGACTTTGATTCTTTCCAAAGAACCGGGCTTTGCCCCTGAATTTTATATACGCGGAACATTTGGCGTGGCTTCCTTATCTTTGCGCCCGTTATGATGCAGACGCTGGACATATTACAGGCAGCACACCGCAATACGATAGATTCGCGGATGGAGTTGCTGGAATTGAAGGAGCAGCATATTCCGGGTTCTGCACATTATGTTATCCGCCGGTACAGCGTTCCAAAATTCGTCAACACAGAAGATAAAGGCATGCTGGTATATCATTACAGCAAAAGCGAGCCGGAAGAAAATTTTTTTGAGATGCGTTTTTGCATCACCGGTAATAAGTATTGTTCAGCAAAAAACTGCCTTGCCTGCACCGCATCAGCTGAAGAGAATTGTACAAGTCACGATACGGTTGATGTTTTCTCCTTTCATTTTTCAGCCGGATTTTTATACCAGTTCGTACAAAATGTGAAGCTTGCAACACGCAAAGACCAGGTGCTGGCTTTTAATTATCCTTATTCTTTCAATAAACTTTTTCCCGTCTGTAATCGCAAGCGAATGGCGCTGGATGCTTTATTGAATAACAATTTCAGTGGCGCACTCGAAAACATTTATACCAATGCAAAAGCGCATGAACTGCTTTTGTACAGTGTGGAGTGTTTGATAGAAGAAAGGGAAGAAGGCTTTGCCTGTAAGTTTCTCGAAAACGAAAACGGTCGTGACAGCATCTATAAGGCCCGTGAAATTTTACTCGAACATATCGGTAATCCTATCACTATAAAAGAGCTTAGCCGTAAAGTAGCCATTAACGAATGTTATCTTAAAAAAGGCTTCAAGGAAATTTTTGGCACCACTATTTTCGACTTCTACCAGCAACAAAGAATGGAACATGCCAAATATTTGTTGTATGAAAAAAGCTTAAGCGTAACCGATGTTTCAGACCTGTTAGGTTATTCCTCCATTTCACATTTCTCTGCCGCATTTAAAAAGCATACCGGTTTAAAACCGTGTGAATTGTTGAAGTAATTTTTTTGTTTAAAGTTTAATGTTTCTTTTAGTTCAAAAGTTCACGGGTTCACGGGTTCAACAATTAAACATATTTCTTCCTGCTTGCGGACTTCCCGTCTTCCGGACTTTTCTGACTTCACCGACTTCCTGTCTCCCTCTCTGTTTTACACACTCAACTAATTCTCTTTGAAAACTGAAAAGCTTGATAGGGCAGAAACGCCAAAAATTGTAAAATCGTTTAACTTAATTAAAATGCAAGACCATGAAAGCAATTGAAGTGAATGCGGCTTTCGATGAAAATGGCAAGCTGGGTATTGACAACCTTCCCGTCATTAAAAATAAAAAAGCAAGGCTTTTAATTTTATTTGATGAGCAGGAGCAGGATAACGATTTTTATTATTTATCCCAGCAAAACTTGTCAAAAGGCTATACACAAGATGAACCCGATTATGACCTGACCTTAGTTAAAGAGCCTAATCCTAAGTATGAAAGAAGGTGATATAGTTTTAATTGATTTACTACAATCTGATGGCAACCTTAAGCTCAGACCTGCTTTGATCCTAAAGAAATTGCCCAAATACAATGATTTTTTGGTTTGCGGTATTTCCACACAGCTTCATCAATACATTAAAAACGATGATGAAATATTAGACGGGAATGATACTCACTTTCATCATACAGGCTTATATAAGACCTCACTCGTAAGATTATTCTTTTGGCCGTTGTTGAAGAGAAAAAGATTGCGGGTACAATTGGAGAGATTGCATCAACCCTGCATAAAAACTTACTTGAAAGATTGGCTGAATTCCTTGTTGGTAGTCCGGGTTTATAGAGGTAAAAGAAATGCTAATGTGAGATTCTTACTTTTGAAAATTTATGGCAAGGGCAGAATTTTTTACTTTGTATAATAAAGCAAGGGCACTATAACGGTTATAATTTAACTTCCGAAAATCCAAGGCACAACAACTTATTCAATACGGTTGCGCGCAATAGCAGAAAGCTAAGGAAATTAAAAAAGCCAAAAACAAATCCGTTTCAACAAAAATTATAATTCTATATATTCCTTCTTTCCTGACTTCCCGACTTTACCGACTTCCTCTTTATCTTGCACGCTCACTAAACTCCCCGCCAGTCGGCGGGGCTGGGGACATGAAACTACTTCCCGATAAGTTTGTATTGGCTATTGCAGGCGCTGTTTCACTGGCGTATATTTTTCCGCAGATCGGTGCACCGGGCAGCCCGGTTCCAATTAATACTATTGCCAGTTTTGGTATTGGTTTGATATTTTTTTTCTATGGTTTAAAGCTTAGCCCGGATAAAATAAGATCGGGTTTAACAAACTGGAAGCTCCATGTGTTGATTCAGGGTTCGACTTTCATTTTATTCCCCCTTGTCGTACTTGCGACAAAACCATTTATCCATGAGAACCAGCATGACCTTTGGCTGGCTACTTTTTTTCTCGCCACATTGCCTTCCACTGTTTCTGCTTCGGTGGTAATGGTTTCCATCGCAAAAGGGAATATGCCTGCGGCCATTTTCAATGCAAGTATATCGGGTGTGCTTGGGATTATTTTTACGCCGTTTTGGATGAGTTTATTCATCCATCAACACCGGCAAAACACCAGCTATGCAGCTATTTATGAGCAGTTGATCGTACAGATAATATTACCGCTGGCAGCGGGCCTGGTCATGCAAAAAAAATGGCATGGCTGGGCGGTGAAGAATAATAAGCGTATTAATTTTTTTGATAAAAGCGTGATCTTCCTGATCGTGTATAAAAGTTTTTCCGCTTCATTCACAGAACATGTATTTGCTGATATTGAGCTAACCGATATTCTGATGCTGCTGGCATGCGTACTGCTTTTATTTGCCATGATGTATGCACTTATTTACCTGATCGCCACCATGCTTCGATTTTCAAGAGAGGACCGTACGGCAGCTTTATTCTGTGGCTCAAAAAAATCGCTCATACACGGCACTGTTTTTTCAAAAGTGTTGTTTGGCAATATGGCGGGCATAGGTGTTATGCTCCTGCCGCTGATGTTGTTTCATGCTTCACAGATATTAATCGTAAGCACAATCGCGGCAAAAATTGAGAAGGATTATGAAGGATTGCCGCTTAATTAAAAATGTTTTTTTCATTTAACATTTTAATAAAGGAAGCATATCGCCCTTATCCCAATTGGCACAACTCCACTTTTGTTTACCATGAATTTATGGCTGTTTTTAATGCGAAAAGCAAACAGTTGATGCATTAATGTCCAATATCTGAGGATCATGAATTCCTTCACTTACTGCGATCCGCCGTATATTGCACCACTTTTTGAGAAAATGAAGATCACAGAGCATATAAGCAACGCGAAGGATACCCTTATCTCCTTTGAAATATTACCTCCTTTAAAAGGCAAGAGCATCAATTCCATCTATGACCATCTTGACCCGTTAATGGAGTTTAAACCTTCGTGGATAAATGTCACGTATCACCGCAGCGAAACGGCTTTTAAAAAGAAAGCAGACGGCAATTTTGAAAAAGTAGAGGTGCGCAAACGCCCTGGAACGGTTGGCATTTGTGCGGCTATCATGAACCATTACAGGATCGATGCCGTGCCGCATATCATTTGCGGCGGATTCTCCAAACGGGAAACAGAAGATGCATTGATCGATCTGAATTTCCTGGGCATTGATAATGTATTGGCCATTCGTGGCGATGCTGAAAAGAACTCCGCTTCCTTTGAACCCGAACCGGATGGCAACCAATATGCAGGCGACCTGTTGAAGCAGATCGTGAACCTTAACAGCGGCATCTATTTGGATGATGATATCCGCGACGGTGGGAGAACGAATTTTTGTATCGGCGTGGCAGGTTACCCGGAAAAGCATTTTGAAGCGCCAAACCCTGAAATTGACATGCAACGCTTAAAAGAAAAAGTTTGCTGTGGTGCAGAATACATCATGACACAAATGTTTTTTGACAACCAGAAATTTTTTGAGTTTGTAAAGAAATGCCGCGAGCATAATATAAATGTTCCTATTATACCCGGTTTAAAACCTATTACCAGCCGCAAGCAATTATCGGTATTACCGCGGATTTTTCATGTGGATATTCCCACGCCGCTTTCTGAAGCCATCACGCGTTGCAAAACAGATGAGGAAAGCGAAAAAGTGGGAACAGAATGGCTCATTGAACAAAGTAAAGAATTGAAAAAATTTGGTGTTCCCGTACTGCATTACTATACTTTAGGAAAGCCCAGGGTGATTAAATATGTGGTGAAGGAACTGGTGTAATTACGACATGAGTTTTTTGAGGAACTCTTCTTTTCTTCTCGTGGAAACTTCGATCTCAGAACCATCTGTCATGGATACAGTGCCACCCTTGCCTTTGTTATAGCTTTTTATATAATCAAGATTAATAAGGTGCGAATTATGCACGCGAAAAAAATTATAATCGCCGAGCAGTTCTTCAAATTCTTTTAAAGTTTTTGCGACCAGTATCTTTTGTTTGTCTTTCGTGAACAGCGTTGTATAATTTACATTGCTTTCGCAGCGGACAATATCCTCAACGTTTACAAAGATCAATCCTGTCAGTACCGGAACGCAGATTTTTTTGGAGCTGCCTTTTATAGTTTTCAGGTTGTGAAAAAGCGCATCCAGTTTTTGCGACATTTCATCCCTGGAAAATTTTACTTTCAGTTTGTCAAGTGCTTGCTGTAACTCTTCTGCATCAACGGGCTTTAATAAATAATCTATGGCGCTGAACTTGAAAGCCTGCACAGCATATTTATCATAAGCTGTTGTGAAGATCACTTCAAAATCTATTTCAGGAATTTGTTTTAAAAGATCAAAACCTGTTCGATCATGTATCTCAACATCCAGGAATATAAGCTGGGGCTTCAATTTCTTTATGGCTTCCAGCCCCTCAGCAACGGTTTCGAATGAGCCGGCCAGTTCAACTTCATTACTGCAATGCTCTGTTAGCATGTTTTCAAGCCTGTTTATACAGTGTCGTTCATCATCAATAATTATGGCTTTTATCATAGCGTGAATTTAAAAACTTAATTCCAAAACGTGCCTTCCTTCTGACTGCTGTTATATTTTAACTGACCAGAGCAAAAATTACCAGGCGGTTTTCATAAATTCTTCAGCAAAAAATAAATCAGGCTTAACGGATAATCAATGGTGCTTGACACCTGTTTTTGCATGATTTAAGTTTACAAGATTCCTGTTAAATTAAAATTACCTGTGAATTTTCAGGTTATGAGCAAGCAACGAAAATTCATATTAATGGCTTCGGTCGTTGGCATTATTTCATGTTTTCTTCCATGGATTGTGGTTGATGCAGTAAACAGGAAACAGCATATAAATGGTTTTCACGGTTACGGTATCATTGTATTTATGGCATTTATTGTAGCTGGTATTATTTGTTTTTCAGGCGACAGGCATAGAACACCGGGAAAGAAAATATGGTTTATGGTGATAACCGGTATTGTGGCTTTGGTTTTTACAGTTATTTGTCTATCGAATAACAACTGGCCTGCCGGTCTTACTGCCAAAACGGGTTTCGGGGTATGGATAAGTTTATTCGCTGCAACTGCTGTAATTACTGCAGGCTTGTTTTTGAAAAACCCGGGTACAGGTTTAAAAACAGGTTTGGATGGTTTCAGAAGAAGTATCTCTATTCCAATAATCAATGCGGCTGACTTAAAAGCAAATGCAGGAATAATCAGATTAACAGAGCTCGAAAAGCTAACCAGGTTAAGGGCAAATGGCGATATCAGTGAAGAGGAATTCAATCAACTTAAATCACAATTATTATAACAACGGGGGGGTACAGCCAATTCTAATTATAGATGCTTGTATTAATATTAAAAACTTAATACAAGTGGTAATTCCACTTCAGCCCTAACCCCTTTTTCTTTATTGGCTATCCGCATGGAAGCATTTGTATTTTTCAGTTTGTTGATAATGTCGATCCTTGCTTTCGTAATCCTCATGCCCAACGATGTTTTTTCTTTACCGGCAATCTCATCCTGCATACCCACGCCATCATCTTCTACAATGCAGTTTATATTTTGACCTTCCTGTTTGATAAATATCTTGATACTACCCGCCCCTTCTTTTTTAGCAATCCCGTGCCAGATACTATTTTCAACAAATGGTTGCAGGATAAGTGGTGGTACAAGCGTGTTGTCTTTATCTACGTTGTCATCCACATTAATTGTATAGCTGAATTTATTCTGCAGACGGAAACTTTCCAACTGCATGTACAATTCCAACGCTTTGAGATCATCCGCAAGCGGTATTTGTTTGTGCTCCGAATTTTCCAGCACCATCCGCATAAGCCTGGCAAATTTTGTAGTGAAGTCAGCAGCAATTTTGGTCTGGTTCTTATCAATGTAATCAGCAATGGAATTAAGTGAATTAAAAATAAAATGCGGGTTCATCTGCGCACGCAGCGCTTTCATTTCTATGTCGGTTACTTTAGCCGTTAATTCTGCTTCGTTCTTTTTATTTTTTGTATCCTGGTTACGTTTATAAAAAACAAATGCACCTATGCCAGTCAGTATCAAAAAACCAGCGCCTGCCATCATGGAATTTTTTACGATGCGTTGCTTTTTAATTTCTGCATCGGCAAGGGCGCGTTCCTTATCGTTTACAGCTTTTACAGAATCCTGTGCCCTTTTAAATTCATTCTGCATTTCAAGACGGGTTATTTGCCCGGTCGTGCTATTACCCGCAATGGTATCATTAATAGCGGTCAGCTGTTTATAAAATTCATAGGCTTTTTTATAATTGTTTTGTTTTTCATATATCGTACTAAGGCTTTCCAATGCATAGGCCTGTCTTTTCAATGCTTTTATCTTCCTGGCTATGCCTAAAGATCTTTCATAATACTCAATTGCAACAGCATCCCGGTTTACAGGATTTATACCTGATGCTATTAACAATTTACCCGGTGCTTCGGCGTACAGGTTTCCCAGTATATTCAATAGTAATGACTGGTTATTTTTATCGTTTAATTTTTCATACGATGCAAGCGCCTTTTCAAGGTAGGGCAATGCAAGGCTGTATTCAGATTGGTAATAATAAAAGATGCCAATATTAGCCGTGTTGCTTGCTATTCCATATGCATATCCAATTTCTTCACTTATGGCAAGTGCCTTTTGATAGGATTGTATAGCATTCAGGGAATCCTCCATATTGTCGTAAACGGTTGCTATATTACCTAATACATTGGCGGTTGACTGCCTGTCGCCCGACCGCTGGTCTAATTCCAGCGCCTGCTGGTAATAGGATAATGCTTTTGGAAAATCTTCCTTGTGCAGGTACACCAGGCCAAGATTATTATAGGCATCGGTCATTCCCTGCGCATCATGTAACCGGGTGAATATATTCAATGCCATTTGCTGGTATTGCAAAGCGTTGGCATAGCTGGATAAGAACTGGTGAACAGTACCGATGCTAACATATGCCCGGGCCATGCCGGCGCTATCATTTTTCTGTTGCGATAATTTGAGGGATTCTTCCTGCATCTGAATGGCTTTTGCATAGTCCGACATATCAAAATATACAATCCCGATATCATGATAGATACGCGCCTCCAGTTCATGCAATCCCGATCTTTTACAAAGGTCAAAAGCCTTATTATACCATTGTAGTGCCGATGTACGATCCCCTTTGGAATTATAATTCAAAGCTTTGTTTTTATAAGCCAATACGAGGCTTTTATCAGCATTTAGTTTTTGCGCCAATACAATTGCGGCATCTGCCGTTTCCAAACCCTTTGAAGGATTAACCGCATGGTATTCCCGGGCTGCATCGTTTAACAGGTTGAGCCTGGTCGTGTCTTCCTTTGGGTGCTTACTTAGTTCGTTCAACAAACTGTCCAAAGTCATTTGTTGCGCATGGGTAATGACAGCAATACACAAAGTAGCCAATAGCAGTAATTTTTTCATGAGGGTGAAATTTTTAAGGAGTCAACAAGATCAGTCCGGAAAAGATAAAAGCTATTAACGGTTTTCCAAAATTTTCCGGCAAAAAATAAATCAATCTTCACAAATAATCAACGGTGCTTGATTTGATTTGTTAGCAGGATTAGGTTTACGTAAAATTCACGCAACATGAAAACACGCTGCAAAAAACTTATGCTAATCCGTACTGCTGTAAAAAGAGATGAGATTAAAAACAATGCTGCAATTGAAAACATTCAGCCCGTTTGTCCGGACCTGCCTGGCAAAAAAAGGCCGCAAGTGACCGTTGCTAATTCTAAATTGAATACACCTAAAGATCAGCCGGGGAGAAGCTTTCCCACGGGATTTGTAGCTGCCCTGCAAAAAATTCAGCATTTCAGCGATTCGTTAAATAAGAATCAACTTACGTTAGCGATATCTATTGTAACTCCCAAAACCGGAATTTAAGCCAGGGGAATCATTCCCCGGCATTTATTCCGGGTGTTTCAATTCTTACGCTTGCTAAAAACTGACTAAAAATTTAATCATAACAAAAAAGTAAAACAACTATGAAAAAGATTATTACATTTTTCTGCATTGCATTCTATGCAATAACTACGTCTGCGCAAAGTACAGGAGATTACCGCAGCGTAAAAACAGGTAACTGGACAGATTTCGCAAACGTCTGGCAACGGTATAATGGCACCAAATGGATAGCGGCCACAGCGTATCCTACCAGCGCTGATGGTGTTATAACAATATCAGATACAACTATTGTAACCATTAATGTTACGCTTGCCATTGATCAAACCATTGTAAGCGCCGGCGGGCAATTGAAATTATTAGCTGCTTATACAGTTACATTGGGCAATAAACCGGGAAATGACCTGACTATAGACGGGCAAATGACCTGGGCCGCGGGAACAATTGACGGCACAGGGGTTATAAAATTAAATGGATCACTTAATTGGAGCGGCGGCAGCCTGAAAGTGCCCCTGACGAACGAAGGAACAGTCAGCATTGGTTTGGTGTACATATATGTTGGCTCAACCTTTACCAATAACGGAACCGTTACCTGGTACTATAACGGCGATATACGATTTTATGGCGGCATATTTAATAACAACGGCGTTTTCAATGCTTATGCCAATGCCATGCTTGACAATTATTCCGGCGGCGGTACATTTAACAATAACAAAAAGGGCGTGTTCAATGTTTTGTGTACGCAGGAAATGTCGAACAATGTCACTTTCACCAACAAAGGTGTAATGAATTTTATTACAGGTTCCTTTTTTAATAACGGTGCCAATTTCACCAATTTAAAAACCATGAATTTTTCCGGGGGCGCTTTCAGAAATAACAGCGCTGCAAGTTTTGGAACCGGTACAAAAATTACGGGCAACGGCAGCATCTCACTTGCAGGCAACACCACCAGTTTTAACACCGAGATCACTGTACCGCCTGGTATTACGGTTAATATTCTCAGCAATTCTACTTTAGGCGGATCAGGCCCGGTAAATTTAAACGGTACTTTAAACTGGAGTTATGGCAGCATAACCGTCCCGATCACTGTACAACCGCAAGGCAAAGTCTACATTTATAATTATTCGGGATATCTTTCCAATACTACCCTCACTAATAACGGCACTGTTAACTGGAGCGGTTACGACCTGAGATTTTATAACGGGTCTATCATAAATAACGCCACCTTTAACCTGAACAATAATGATGGGTTTACCCAGTATAATACCACTTTTAAAGGGAGCTTTACAAATAACGCCACAGGTGTTATCACAAAAACGTCTTCAGAGGTAACCACGGCAGGTATCGCATTCACCAATAAAGGAACGATAAAAGGCATAGGCACTATTAATTTCGGCGCTAACCTTACCAATACAGGCATATTTGCGCCGGGTGTTGGCACGGGAACCGGTATTCTCACAACGGGAACCGGGTATAAGAATAAAACCCTTGCCATTCAAATGAATGATGCATTACCGGGTTTGGGTTTTGACCGTCTTGTAGTTACCGGTAATGTTAATTTAGGCGGGGATACCCTAAAAGTAACAGCTTCAGGCAGTATGCCGGCGGGCACTTATACAGTGCTCACCTGGAGCGGCGCAAGAACCGGAACGTTTAAAGTTACCCAACTGCCTGCCGGTTTTACAGTGATCTACCAGGATAATAAAGTAATGGTGAAAGTTCCTAATAATTTTGCGGGTAATGATGTTAGTCAACCCCAGGCAGATGATGCGGTGAAAGCAACTGCCAGTGATAAAACGTTCCTGATTTCTCCCAATCCGGCATCTCAGAATTTGAATATCAGTTTTCAATCAAATAACAAATCGGCATCACTGAAAATTTTTGATGAGAATGGCAAGCCTTTGTTACAAAAAACAGTTTCACCTTCCACTGCAAACCATATTAATATAAGTAAACTTACTCCGGGTTCTTATGTAGTACAGCTTAATGATGGCGAACTAACCCGTTCTGCCAAATTCATTAAGCAATAAAAACTCCGGCTGCTTAGAAACCTGCATCGTAATGGTGCAGGTTTTTTTGTTCCCGGCTGCTACTGCTGTGCCGGCCGGCAGCATTAACAATCACCATTACAAATAATGTGGCGATGTGCCGTACCTTTGCATAAATTTTTATCTGATGCTGAATACGATTGAAAGTGCGATTGAGGATATAAAGCAGGGTAAGCTTGTAATTGTAGTAGATGATGAAGAACGTGAAAATGAAGGCGATTTTATAGCTGCGGCCCGGAACGTTACGCCCGAAGTGATCAATTTTATGAGTAAGGAAGGCCGCGGGTTGATCTGCGCACCGATGAGTGAAGAGCGTGCTGATGAATTGGAGCTTGAACTGATGGTAAGTAAAAATACGGCTGTCCATGAAACGCCTTTTACTGTAAGCGTTGATCTGATCGGTCACGGTTGTACCACAGGTATCAGCGCACAGGACCGCGCTAAAACAGTGCAGGCGCTGATTGATCCTGCCACCAAACCCGAAGACCTTGGACGACCAGGGCATATCTTTCCTTTGCGTGCAAAAAAGGGCGGCGTTTTAAGAAGAGCAGGTCATACAGAGGCAACGATCGATCTTGCCCGTCTTGCAGGTTTTGAACCGGCAGGCGTATTGGTGGAGATCATGAATGAAGACGGTACCATGGCGCGTTTACCTCAACTCAGGGTAATTGCCGACAAGTTTGATTTGAAAATTATTTCTATAAAAGACCTTATCGAGTATCGTTTAAAAACAGATTCAACCATAGAAGAAATTGTGCGGGTTGATCTGCCTACTAAATACGGCCAGTTTAAACTGGCTGCCTTCAGGGAGAGATTAACGGGTGGCGAACATCTTGCCCTAATAAAGGGCGAGTGGAAAAAAGATGAGCCGGTGCTCACGAGGGTGCATTCCAGTTGTTTTACGGGCGATATTTTAGGCAGTTTCCGTTGCGATTGTGGCGAACAGCTACATAAGGCCATGCAAATGGTGGAAGCAGAAGGAAAGGGACTGATATTGTACATGAACCAGGAAGGGCGTGGTATCGGACTGATGAATAAGCTGCGTGCCTATAAACTGCAGGAAGAAGGGATGGATACCGTTGAAGCCAATCTCCAACTCGGTTTTGGAATGGACGAGCGCGATTATGGAGTTGGCGCACAAATACTGCGTTCGCTGAATGTAACCAAGTTGAGGCTCATGAGCAATAACCCTAAAAAGCGTGCGGGCCTAAGCGGTTATGGCATTGAGATCGCGGAAATTGTCCCGATCGAAATGGAACCTAATAAACACAATGAAAAATATTTGCTCACCAAGCGCGATAAACTCGGTCATAAGATACTATCGCATAAATAATACTCAGGCGCCTGGCTTTTAAATTCCAGGCATTTTTTTTTAATGACACGTTTTATAATTCTGGTAAGCTTTCGTTATACTAAGTTTTAAGATGGTAAAATAATTCAGCCTGCGTTTTCAATTCAGCAATAAATTATGACAGACAATAAATATAAATTGGACCGGCATCATGTTACTTCCATGTCATTTGAAGAAGCAGATGATCATACAATATATTGGCTTGGCAAAACCGAAGATGAAAGATTGAATGCGGCATGTTTTCTTATTAACCAGTTGTATGGTGTAACGCCACAAACAAAGGTTGGCCGCACAATCATTGATTCAAGAAAATTTTCCTGATGGCAGATTTATTTAATCAGGATTTTCAGGATTTTATTGATGCCCTTAATAAAGCTCAGGTCGAATATATTTTAGTTAGAGGGCATGCGGTTATACTACATGGGTATTCCACGACCACCGGTGATATGGATATATGGGTAAGGAAAACTTCAGCTAACTATAATAAACTGAAGAATGCCTTTCAATTATTTGAGGCTCCTTTATTTTCAGAACAGGATTTTCCTGGAAATAATTTTAA
Organism: Parafilimonas sp.; assembly: GCA_036274175.1. GTDB lineage: Bacteria > Bacteroidota > Bacteroidia > Chitinophagales > Chitinophagaceae > Parafilimonas. Next base: position 27,629 of record DASUGF010000039.1, on the reverse strand, counting down.
TGTTTGGGGTATTGGCAGGGAGCCAAACAGGATTAAAATTTTAAGCGACTTAAAAGGCGTTTTATTCGATGAGGCATATCCGTCTTGTAAAACTTTTGTACAAAATTTGGTAGAAGTCAGGTATATCCATTTCAATCACCTGATTAAAGCCAAAGAAGCAGCAGGAAGATTTAAAGATAAAAATGACATAGAGCGATTAAAAAGTAAAGTGTAGTTTTTAAACGAGACTAAAAATCAGACATCAGCAAATCAAAAAATCAGATATAACTAATGGGTTTCTTCAATAAGTTGTTCGGCAAAAAAGAAAAAGAGAGTTTAGATGAAGGTTTGCAAAAAACCAAAACGGGATTCTTCGAAAAAATTACCAAAGCCATAGCCGGGAAGAGCACGGTGGATGAAGAAGTGCTCGATAACCTGGAAGATGCGTTGGTAAGCGCTGATGTAGGCATCGACACAACCATAGAAATTATTAACCGTATTGAGCAGCGCGTGGCAAAAGACAAATACATCAATACATCTGAACTCAATCGCTTATTGCAGACTGAAATAGAAAATGTATTAACCGATTCACCCGAAGATTCTTATAAAGAATTTGATCTTCCCGAGGATAAAAAGCCTTATGTAATGTTAGTGGTTGGCGTGAACGGCGTTGGCAAAACAACAACCATCGGCAAGCTGGCGCATAATTATAAAAAAGCAGGTAAAAGTGTTTTATTGGGTGCAGCCGATACATTCCGCGCTGCCGCTGTTGACCAGCTAACCATCTGGAGTGAAAGAGTAAATGTGCCTATTGTAAAACAACCGATGGGCAGCGACCCGGCTGCAGTGGCTTATGATGCAGTGCAGAGTGCCGTAGCAAAAAAGTCAGATATCGTTATTATTGACACAGCGGGCCGCCTGCACAATAAAGCGCATTTGATGGAGGAACTTTCCAAGATCAAACGGGTTATTCAAAAGGTAATTCCTGATGCACCGCATGAAGCGTTATTGGTGCTTGACGGGTCAACCGGGCAAAACGCCGTGGAGCAGGCAAAACATTTCACTGCTGCGACTGACGTAACAGCGATCGCCATTACGAAATTGGATGGTACAGCAAAAGGCGGTGTTGTTTTAGCCATTGCCAACCAATTTAAAATACCTGTAAAGTATATCGGTGTAGGAGAGAAGATGGACGACCTCCTGATCTTTGATAAGCACGAATTTGTTGACAGTTTGTTTAATCTTGAGAAGGCATGATCGTTCAGACGTTAGCTAAACAATGTTCCTGAATATCCGGTATTCCCGGGCTTCTTGCCTAAATGTTCATACGCCTTATGGGTAACTTCCCTTCCGCGTGGCGTGCGTTGCAGGAAACCTTCCTGGATCAAAAAAGGCTCATATACTTCTTCGATTGTTCCGGGTTCTTCACCAACGGCCGTTGCGATGGTTGTAATACCAACCGGACCACCCTTGAATTTTTCTATAATGGTGGAAAGAATGCGGTTGTCCATTTCATCCAGGCCATATTTATCCACATTCAGCGCTTTTAATGCATGTTGCGTGATGCCGATATCAATAATGCCATCGTTCAGCACTTGTGCAAAATCTCTCACCCTTCTTAATAAGCCATTGGCTATTCTCGGCGTGCCGCGGCTTCTTCCGGCAATTTCATTGGCGGCTTCTTCTGAAATATTTGTGTTCAATATGGTTGCGCTGCGCTGAATAATTTTTTTCAATGTTTCCGCATGATAATATTCCAACCTCGATTTAATGCCAAACCTTGAAAGCAAAGGCGCCGTTAATAAACCGCTTCTCGTGGTGGCGCCGATCAATGTAAATGGGTTTAAGTTCAACTGTATGCTGCGCGCATTAGGGCCTGTATCGATCATGATATCGATCCTGAAGTCTTCCATGGCTGCATATAAATATTCTTCCACCACAGTACTTAAACGATGTATCTCATCAATGAATAAAACATCATTGGCTTCAAGATTGGTGAGCAAGCCTGCAAGATCACCAGGCTTTTCAATAACCGGGCCGCTTGTTTCGCGGATATTCACGCCTAACTCATTGGCAACAATTCTCGATAAGGTTGTTTTGCCTAATCCCGGTGGGCCATGAAATAAAACATGATCCAATGCTTCACCACGGATCTTCGCCGCTTTTATAAAAATGATCAGGTTGTCTATAAGCTGCTGCTGGCCTGCAAATTCAACTATATGTTTTGGGCGAATGTTATTTTCAAACTCTTTCTCCTCAACACTCAACTGCGATTTTTCAGTATGCAAATTTGGATTACCCATGTTATTTTTTAATAAGTATAATGCCTGCAATGATCAATACAGCACCAATGATCCTTCCGAAGTTATTGGTTCTTACAGCAGCGCCAAACCAGCCATATTGATCGATCAGCAGTGAGCAAATATCTGTCCGCTCACCACCTCGCAAATGTAAGTGCAATACCCGCGCTCACAAAAATGTGATCACTAATAAAAAAATACAGCATTTAAATTTGCACAGTCATATTAATTACGAAAATAAAACTCCCCTTTAGGGGCTCGGGGTATGCACATTCATTTCATTCAACACATGCCGTTTGAACATCCGGCTTCTGTTGCCGACTGGGCTGCGGAAAAAAATCATGCAGCTACTTATACGAAAATATTTGAAGATGCTGCTTTTCCATCAATTGACAGCTTTGACATGTTGGTAATTATGGGCGGCGTAATGGGTGTATATGAAGAAACGGAATATGCATGGATGCCTGCAGAAAAAGCATTTATCAAAAACGCAATTAAAGCAAAGAAAAAGGTTTTGGGTGTTTGTTTGGGCGCGCAGTTTATAGCAGAGGCGTTGGGCGCAAAAGTGTTTCCGCATACGGTAAAAGAAATCGGCTGGTTTGAAGTTGAAAAAGTTACACCGCATAAGCTCACGCAAAAATTGCCACAAACATTTACCACCTTTCACTGGCACGGCGATACTTTCAATTTGCCGGATGATGCCATTCATCTTTTTAAAACAGAAGGCTGCGTACAACAAGGCTTCCTGTATAATGATCATGTTGCAGGATTACAATTTCATATAGAGGTAAAAAAAGATCTTCTGAATGGTATGACAGAAAATGAACGTGCAGAACTGATAAAAGATAGATACGTACAAACAGAAGAAGAGATCAAAATTCTTGCGCAGCAGCACATCGGCCAGCAAAAGAGATTTATGTATGAATTATTAGATGCTTTTGCCCAATTATAAAGTTATTTATGCTGTTTTATAAACTTTGAAACATTAAAACTATAATCTATGAAAGTCGGGATCATCGGCTCAGGCGCAGTTGGGAAAACACTTGCCAATGCATTTAAAAACGAAGGCTATGAAGTTATGCTTGGCACAAGAGATCCATCAAATGAAGCTATTGTAAAATTTAATACAGAAACAAAAATTGATGTTGGCACCTTTAATGAAGTGGGAGCGTTTGGCGCTTTACTTGTTCTTTGCGTAAAAGGCAGCGCAGCCGAAAAAGCATTACAGTTAACCGGCGAGGAAAATATTAATGGTAAAATAATCATTGACACAACGAATCCGATTGATAACAGGCCGCCTGTTAATGGCGTTCTATACTACTTCACCGATGCGAATAATTCCTTAATGGAAAAGCTGCAAAACACTTTTAAAAAGGCAAGATTCGTAAAATGCTTCAGCAGCGTTGGCAATGCTTTAATGTACAAACCTAAGTTAGCATCAACACCAACTATGTTCATTTGCGGCAATGATGAGGCGGCAAAGGAAACAGTTACAGATATACTTACAGCTTTTGGCTGGGAGGCTGCGGACATGGGCAAGGCAGAAGCCGCAAGAGCCATAGAACCTTTGTGCGTTTTATGGTGCATAGATGGTTTCCTGAAAAATGATTGGTCGCATGCGTTTAAATTGTTAAAGGCATGATCATGCTGACATAATTTTAAAAAAAATCCCGTTATAAAACGGGATTTTTAAAATTATATAAGCACTGTTATAATTTTTTGATCTCAATATTTTTATACCACACGTCATTGCCATGGTCCTGCAGTGCAATATGTCCTGACTGAAAAGTTCCAAATGCCGGCCACTCTTTGAACTTGCTGCCTGCAACCATTTTGTTCCAGGCGGAATCGAAGATTGTTGTATTCACTACATGCTGGCCATTCAGATAAAAATCAAGCTTGCCATTGTTGCTTACGATTTCAGCAGTATTCCATTCTTCTGCAGGTTTTACAGCGCCGGGTGTAGCCTGTATCATATCGTATAAACTGCCCGCACGATGTGAAGGTTTTTTACGATCGTCATGGCGTTCATCATCCAATACCTGCATCTCAGGGCCTGTTTTATAGGTGTCTTCATACTTAGCTTTATCATCCTGTACATAAAATAGAACACCGCTATTACCTGCCTTTGAAATCTTCCAATCATATTTAAGATCGAAATTATCGTAACTGTCATTGCTTACGAGGTCGCCGCGGCCTGTTTTGGCAGACGCATCAAGATGTATGGCGCCGCTGTCAATCCCCCAGCCACCACTAACACTGTCAGCACCGAAACTGTGCCAACCGGTTAACGTTGATCCGTCAAATAAAGGTGTCCAGCTTGCTTCAGTTGAACCCATGGCGTCTGTTGTTGCCGTTGTATCGGAAGATGAGCTATTTGTTGACGAAGAGTTACAAGCGGCAAAAACAATTGCTGCTAAAACTATTACCGTTAATTTTTTCATTTAGTTTATTGTGTTTTTAAGAGCATGATATATTTTACCATTTGTTCAGCATCGGCTTCTGCGAGAGCAGGGTGGGGAGTCATAGCAACATTACCCCATACACCGGAACCGCCTGTCAGAATTTTTCCAGCAAGCATTTTCACGTTAGCATCGGTATTCTCGTATTTATTGGCCACGTCTGAGTATGCAGGCCCTGTAAGTTTTTCTGTTGGTTTATGACAGGTCAGACAATCATTTGCGGCAATCAATGCAAGCCCTTTCTGATAATCCGGATTGGCGGTTATATCCTCTTCCGCAGGTGCAGACGCAGCGCCGGACGCAGTATCTGAGGACGAACTGGTAGATGAACCGCTGTTACATGCTGCTATGATAGCAAGCGCAGCAACTGTTACAAAATACTTTTTCAATTTTCTTGATTTTAAAAATGATAAAATAGGTCGCTGCAAATTTATTGATGCCATTCCATCAATAACAAATTATTTTGCGGTATCTGATGCGTTTCTTAATGACAAAATATATCTCGCCATTTCCTGAGCCTGTATTTCTGATACATTTGGATGCGGCGTCATGACTGGGTCTCCCCATAAACCTTTACCACCTTTGATAATTTTATTGGCAAGATTTTCAATATTGCCCTGGTTCAATTCATATTTTTCTGCGATCTGCTTATAGGAAGGGCCAATATTTTTCTCATTTATTTTATGACAGGTAAGGCAGTCATTGGAAGCGATCAGGTTATTCCCCGATATATTTTCTGCCGAATCCACACTTGTTCCACCTGTATTGATAACAGCCTGCGTTGCATTGGCGCTGTCGCTGGCTTCCGTTTTTCCCGTTCCTGAACTGCACGCAGCCAGTAAGCACAATGCGGGGATTACAAATTTAAATTTCATGACAAGGGTTTTCCCTTATCCCTGCAATCCTAATACCAACCTGTTTAAATTCTCATCTGCGCCTGTGGAAGCAAAATCGTCAAATGCCTTTTCTGTTACATGGATGATATGGTCTTTAATGAATTTTGCGCCTTCTGTTGCCCCGTCAATTGGGTGTTTTAAGCAACATTCCCATTCCATTACTGCCCATCCTTTAAAATTATACTGTGCCAGTTTGCTGAACACAGATTTGAAGTCAACCTGGCCATCGCCCAGAGAACGGAAGCGGCCGGCTCTGTCGATCCAGCCCTGGTAGCCACCGTAAACGCCCTGTTTACCGGTTGGATTGAACTCTGCATCTTTTACATGAAACATACGGATGCGTTCATGGTAATTATCAATATATTCAAGGTAATTGAGGCACTGCAATACAAAATGGGAAGGATCATACAACAAACATGCTCGTGCGTGATTATTTACTTTTTCAAGGAACATTTCATAAGAAACGCCGTCATGCAGGTCTTCCCCGGGATGAATTTCATAACAAAGATCCACGCCATATTCATCAAAATAATTTAAGATAGGAAGCCAGCGGTTAGCCAGCTCTTTAAATCCTGTCTCCACCAGGCCCGCAGGTCGCTGCGGCCATGGATAAACCGTGTGCCACAGCAAGGCGCCGCTGAAAGTGGCATGGGCATTTAAGCCTAAATTCTGTGAAGCTTTTGCAGCATATTTTAACTGTTGTACAGCCCATTCGGTTCTTGCTTTTGGATTGTTGCGCAGATTTTCCGGAGCGAAACCGTCAAACAAAACATCATAAGCAGGATGCACTGCAACTAACTGCCCCTGTAAATGGGTTGAAAGTTCCGTGATCTCCAAACCACATTCATTGATCAAACCTTTTAATTCATCTGCATAAGTTTTGCTTTCTGCCGCTTTCTGCAGATCGATGCAGCGGGCATCCCACGCAGGAATTTGCACGCCGGCAAATCCAAGGCTTTTCGCCCATTCGCAGATGGTTTTTAAATTATTGAATGGCGCTTCATCGCCTAAAAATTGTGCAAGAAAAATTCCGGGACCTTTAAGTGTAGTCATGAGGATAATCTTTTGCTTTATTGGGATTATTAAATATTAAAATCAATATGCCTGATGCGGATCTTTATTTCTGCTTCCTTTCTTACTCCGACAATAATAGTTCCTTCGTTTATTTTGCCAATATTATCTATGATCCTGGTAATGGTGGGAATGTGATAGTTAAAATCATAATGACCTGGCCTTAAATAAACAATGCAATAAAATTTTACTTTTTGTGTATAAATGATCCTGCCGAAATCGCCGTCTTGTGTAAGAATAATTCTTTGTTCGTTGTACGCTTTATCAATTATAAGCTCATCGCTAAGTGCGTATAAATTTTCCAGCCGAATGCCTGATATATCCCAACCGCTTTTCTGCAACCATTCAATTATGCCGTGTTGTATATTCTCATCGGCAAAAAAGGATATGGCGTTCATATCATGCAATATTCTCTTCTATATAAATTTCGTTTTTGGTAAACTGAGCAGCGTATAAAATTGCTTCTTCTACAGATCCTTTAGGCAAATGCTTGTATTCATTATAAATTGATTCAATAGTGCCGCCTGAAGCAATTACTTCCATAATAAACTCCACACTTATACGCGAGCCTTTTATAACAGGTTTTCCACCTAGAATTTTTTGATCAAAAGTTATAAATTGAAATGACATTGTTTAAAATTAGCATTTATTGTCTACACAACAAATTCGGTCCACTTCTGGTCGCTTTGCCCCGATGCCACCACAGCATCAATAAACGCCATGCCTCTTACACCTTCCTCCACTCTTGGGTAATCGAGCATAGCTGCGGTTGGATCTTCCCCATTCAATTTAGCCATTAAGCTTAAAGCGAAGTTGCGGTAGATATTTCCGAACGCTTCGAGATAGCCTTCAGGATGCCCGCCGGGTGTGCGACAATTGGCTCTTGCAATATCATTTAGATAGGCTTGCCCTGCGCGGTAAATTTCTGTTGGTTTATCCAGCCATTTTACGAGTAAAGTATTAGGCTCATGCTGTGCCCATTCCATTCCGCCAAGTTCTCCATACACGCGGATTTTTAAAGCATTCTCTTCTCCTGCGGCTACCTGTGAAGCCATCAAACAACCGGCTGCGCCGTTATCAAATCTTAATAATACGTTACCATCATCGTCCAAAGCCCTGCCTTCAACCAGTGCATTTAAATCGGCACATAGCTTCGTAACTTTTAAGCCTGAAATATATTCTGCCAAATGCCAGGCATGGGTTCCTATGTCGCCCATGGCGCCGGCTTTACCGCTTTTTTTAGGATCTGTTCTCCAGGCAGCCTGTGCGTTGCCTTCCCGTTCACTTAATTTGCTAAGCCAGCCTTGCGGGTATTCAACCCACACTTTGCGGATCTTGCCGAATTTGCCTGCAGCTATCATAGCCCTGGCTTGTTTTACCATTGGATAACCTGAATAGGTATGCGTTAAACAAAGTGACAGACCGGTTTCCTGCACTTTTTTCTGCAATTGTTTGGCCTCATCCAAAGTAAAGGTCATCGGCTTTTCAATCACTACGTTAAACCCATTTTCCAGTGCGGCCATGGCAGGGGCAAAATGTGCGAAGTTTGGTGTAACGATAGTAACAAAATCAATGCGTTTATCAGCAGGCATTTTGCTTTCATTCTTAATCATGTCTTCATAATTAAGATACGTTCTGTCTTCAGGCAGAAAAAGTGTTTTGCCTGAATCTTTAGCTATGTCGGGATTAATGCTTAAAGCGCCACAACTTAGCTCTATCAATCCATCCATATTTAATGCAAGACGGTGTATAGCGCCGATGAACGCATCTTTTCCACCGCCAACCATACCCATTCTTAATTTACGGTTTGCCATTAAAATAATTTTTTAAGTGAAGAAAAATAAATGTGCCTGTTCAGAATCAGGTGCAAGCATCGCAAAGTAACGAGTTGTAAAAATATTTACGGTTTTCGACAAAAAAATTTTCCTTTTTTATTTTGAAAAGCATTTATTACTACATTAGCACCGATTGTTTTGAGCAAATACTTACTACTTAAAAAAATTCTAACGCACCATGCCAACCATTAATCGTAATCAACTATTCGTTGCAAGCTGTTTAGCGTTGTTAGTTACATCGCTTTCATTTGGGATCCGTGCCGGGCTTTTAAACACCTGGTCACATGAATTTGGATTAACCCAGGAAGAAATAGGCATCATTACCAGCACAGCTTTTTGGGGGTTCCCGCTGGCGATCGTTATCGGTGGAATGGTGGTTGATATTATCGGTATGAAAAAGCTGCTTATTGCCGCTTTTATTTTTCATGCCGTCGGGATTTTTCTGACGATAATTGCTGCAGGTTTCTGGCCGCTTTTTATTTCAACGCTACTGATTGGCTTGGGTAATGGAACAGTAGAGGCTGCATGTAATCCGCTTGTTGCCAGTTTATATCCAACCAATAAAACAACAAGGCTTAATTATTTCCATCTCTGGTTTCCGGGAGGTATCGTTATAGGAACCCTGATTGTAAGATTTTTCGGAATAAATATTCCTGATTCGATTTATTTATCTAACTGGAGGGTGCTTGTAGGAATTATGTTTATTCCGACGATTTTATATGGATTTTTATTTTTTAAGCTCGGCTTCCCGGTTACAGAACGTGTTGCAAGCGGTGTGAGTACCTCTCAAATGTACAGGGCATTGTTAAAGCCTTTATTTATCGTGATGATAATTTTGATGTTTGGCACTGCTATCACGGAATTATTTACCGGGCAATGGATTGATGTGCTTTTGAAAAATGTAACGGATAATGCCATTCTTTTATTAACGATCGAAACAGGAATTATGGTGCTGGGCAGGGGTTTGGCGGAACCTGTTGTGCATAAGCTATCCCCGCAGGGCGTGTTGTTAATGTCTGCTATCCTGTCTGCACTGGGTTTATATTTATTAGGGCATTCCACCGGTAATATGCTTTTTGTTGGCGCTATTGTTTTTGGAATGGGCGTTTGCTATTTCTGGCCAACCATGCTCGGTTTTGTGTCTGAAAATTTACCACAAACCGGAGCCGTAGGTATGAATTTTATAGGTGGCGCAGGCATGTTTGCCGTTTCAATTTACATGATCTTTATGGGCGGGTATTACGATAGACTGGTTGCTGAACAATTACCCGCCGGCGCTGACCTTGGTGCTTATAATACTGCACCGGCTGGCTCCGAAATGGCCAATGCATTAAACCAGGCCAAGGCATTGGCAGGACCGCATATCATAAATACAACTTTAACCATACCGTTGATTTTAATTGTGGCATTTGCAATTTTATTTATTTACATGCGGTCGAGAAATACAAAGCCGCTTTCCGTTGCAAATGCCGCTATTGCTAATCCATATGAGGATCAATAACAATGACAAACAGAAGAACTTTATTAAAAACCCTGGCAGCAGGTTCTGTTGCAATACCTGCATCCAAAATATTTGCAGGTGATATGAGCAAATCAGAAACAGACAAACCACTTCAACTAAAAGGCAATATCAATCATTCGGTTTGCCAGTGGACGTATGGCTTCCTGTCGCTGGAAGATCTTTGCAAACTTGTAAAAAGTATCGGCTTTAATGCCATTGATCTTGTTGGTCCTGAAGGGTGGCCAACCTTGCAGAAATATGGCATCTTTAGCTCTATGTGTTATGTAAAAGGCGGCTCCAGCTTAACGCAGGGTTGGAACAACACTAACTATCATGCGCAGTTAACCGCCCAGTACACGGAATCCATTCCGCTGGTTCAGCAAAACGGGTATAAAAACCTTATTTGTTTTAGCGGCAGCCGTGACGGGATGGATGATGAAACAGGCCTGAAAAATTGCGTAACCGGCTTAAAGCCTATTGTTGAGCTGGCTGAGAAACACAATGTAATCATACAAATGGAATTGCTCAACAGCAAGGTTGACCATAAAGATTATATGTGCGATAATCACAAATGGGGTGTTGAACTATGCAAAAGAATAAGCTCGCCTAATTTTAAATTATTGTACGACATCTATCACATGCAGATCGATGAGGGCGATGTAATAAGAACGATACGCGATAATCATCAGTATTTCGGGCATTACCATACCGGTGGCGTACCGGGCAGGCATGAGATAGATGAATCACAGGAACTTTACTACCCTGCTATAATGAAAGCAATAGTTGAAACGGGTTTCAAAGACTACGTAGCACAGGAATTTATTCCCGCCGCACAGGATAAAGCCGCCTCACTTAAGAAGGCAGTTGAATTATGTGATGTATAATTTCAAGTTGATAAGTTGACACGTTGATAGATGATAAGTTAATACCCGGAAAGCTTACCATGCTCATGACTAATCAACTTGTCAACATATCAACTAAATCTATAAACAATTAAACTCAAAAATAATGGCTGACAATGTTTATGACGCAATTGTAGTTGGCTCAGGTATCAGCGGTGGCTGGGCTGCTAAAGAACTTGCTGAAAAAGGTCTGAAAGTTATCATGCTGGAACGAGGCATGGATATCAAGCATATAGCTGATTATAAAAGTACCAATCTCGATCCCTGGCAATTTCAGCACCGTGGCAGCAGAACACAGCAGATGGTCAAAGATTATCCTGTGCTCAGGCGTGATTATCCTTTAAATGAAATGAACCTTGATTGGTGGGTGAATGATGAAGAAAGTCCCTATACAGAGGTAAAACGATTCGACTGGTTTCGTGGGTATCACGTAGGTGGCCGTTCATTAATGTGGGGCAGGCAAAGCTGGCGCTGGAGCGATTGGGATTTTGAAGCCAATGCAAAAGAAGGCGTTGCCATCGACTGGCCGGTTCGCTACAAGGAAATTGAACCATGGTACGATTATGTTGAAGAATTTGCGGGCATAAGCGGAAATCGTGATGGCTTGCCCCAATTACCCGATGGAAAATTCATGCCGCCAATGGAAATGACCTGTGTTGAAAAAGACGTAGCTGCCCGCATAAAAGAGCATTACAAAACACGTGATATGATCATTGGCCGTACAGCTAATATTACAAAACCCATACAGGCCAGAACCAATTGCCAGTTCAGAAACAAATGTTGGTTAGGTTGCCCGTTTGGCGGTTATTTTAGCACGCAGTCATCTACATTGCCTGCGGCAATGAAAACAGGTAACCTTACTGTCCGCCCCTGGGCAATTGTGACAAAAGTTTTATATGATAAGGATACAAAAAAGGCAACCGGTGTAGAAATTTTAGATGCACAAGACAATAAGACTTATGAATACAAATCAAAAATTGTTTTCTTAAATGCTTCTGCATTAAACAGTGCCTGGATATTGATGAACTCTGCAACAGATGTTTGGCCTGATGGTTTAGGCAGCAGCAGCGGCGAATTGGGACATAATGTAATGGACCATCATCTTGGCGTTGGCGCTTCCGGTACTGTGGATGGTTATGAAGACAAATATTATTATGGACGCAGGCCGAATGGCATTTACATTCCCCGGTACAGGAACTTTTTTGGCGATAAACGCGATTACCTGCGTGGCTTTGGATACCAGGGTGGTGGAAGCCGCCAGGGTTGGAGCCGCGAAATCGCCGAAATGAATATTGGCGGGGCTTATAAAGACGCCCTGACAGAGCCCGGAAACTGGACGATGGGTATCGGTGGTTTTGGTGAAATGTTACCTAACCATGAGAATAAGATCACCCTTGACAAAAACAAAAAAGATAAATGGGGTTTGAATGTACTTTCTTTTGATGTTGAGTTGAAAGAAAACGAGTTAAAAATGCGTAAGGATATGCTGGCTGATGGTATTGAAATGCTAACCATTGCAGGTGTAAAAAATGTAAGGGGTCATGATGGAGACGGAACGCCGGGACGTGGTATCCATGAAATGGGTACAGCCCGCATGGGTGCAGATCCTAAAACTTCTGTATTGAACAAATGGAACCAGGTTTGGGATGCACCAAACGTTTTTGTTACGGATGGAGCTTTTATGACAAGTGCGAGCTGTGTAAATCCGTCATTGAGTTATATGGCCTTTACCGCCCGTGCGGCTAAACATGCAGTGGAGGAGTTGAACAAACAAAATATTTAAAGCAATTTGAAAATTTGAAGATGTGCTAATTGAAAATGCGCATCGCATCAAACAATTAATCATTTTCAAATTTTCAAATTTTCAAATTGGCATGCCCGATTCTACTATAAATATCAATTCCGGTGGTGTTCAGAAAAACACGTATGATGCTATTGTTATTGGCAGTGGTATTAGTGGTGGATGGGCAGCGAAAGAATTGTGTGAGCATGGATTGAAAACTTTGGTGCTGGAACGTGGCCGCGATGTAAAACATATCAAAGATTATCCAACGGCAACATTAGCTCCATGGGAGTTTAGACATCGTGGTGGATTACCGGAAAAAGATAGAAATGAAAATCCTGTTGCATCGCATTGTTATGCTTTTGAAGAAACCGCAATGCATTTTTTTGTAAAAGATAAAGAACATCCATATATACAGGAAAAGCCTTTTGATTGGATTCGTGGTTACCAGGTTGGCGGGAAAAGCTTAACATGGGGAAGATGTACGCAGCGTTGGAGCGATTTCGAATTCACAGGCCCGCAACGCTTCGGTTTTGGCTGGGATTGGCCCATCCGCTATGCTGATGTTGCATCCTGGTATTCTCATGTAGAGAAATTTATTGGTGTTTGTGGCAGTAAAGATGGTTTGGAAGCGATGCCCGACGGAGAGTTTCTTCCACCTTTTGAATTGAATTGTGTTGAACAACATTTAAAAGAAAGCATTGCTAAAAATTATCCTGATCGTCATTTAGTGCATGCACGTTGGGCACATTTAACGCAGCCTAATCAAATACATATTGAACAGGGAAGAGGAAAATGCCAGGCAAGAAATTTATGTACGCGTGGCTGTCCTTTCGGTGGTTATTTTAGTTCCAATTCATCAACACTACCTTGGGCTGAAAAAACAGGTAACTTAACAATCAGGCCATTTTCTGTTGTTCATTCCATTATGTATGACGAGCAAAAGCAAAAAGCAACCGGCGTACGTGTCATCGATACAAATACAAAACAAGCAACTGAATTTTTTGCCAAAATTATTTTTGTGAACGGCTCTGCTTTAAACAGCAATCTCATCTTATTAAATTCAACTTCCAACCGTTTCCCAAATGGTTTGGGGAATGACAGTGGCTTGCTTGGAAAATATGTTTGTCATCATAACTATCGCGGATGGTTAAGCGGTGAGATGGATGGTTTTACAGATACCTATTTTTATGGTCGCAATCCTACAGACGCTATTATTGCAAACTATCGTAACCTGCATACAATAGATACAGATTTTCTGGGTGGTTATACAACGTATTGCGGTGCACATCGTGAAAGAAATAATGGCGATAACAGTGCGCAACAAATAGGCGCTGCCTATAAAGAGTCAATGACAGAACCAGGTGGATGGACAGTTTATGCTTATCTGCAGGGCGAAACAATTCCAAAAGAAAAAAATCATGTGCGCTTAAGCAGTGATCAAAAAGATCCCTGGGGAATCCCACAATTGATAGCTTCAGTGGAATATGATGATAATGATGAGAAATTATTGAACGATTTCTTTGTTCAGACCGAAGAGATGTTTTCAAAAGCCGGCGTAAAAAATATTCAACACCGGGATACCGGGCAAGCACCTGGTTTAGACATACATGAAATGGGCGGCTGCAGAATGGGAGCAGACCCAAAAACATCTTTGCTGGATAAATGGAATGCCTTACATCACTGTAAAAATGTTTTTGTAACAGATGGCGCCTGCATGACAAGTACCGGAAATCAAAGCCCGAGTATTTTGTACATGACATTGACAGCAAGAGCAGCGAATTATGCAATGGATGAAATGAAAAAAGGAAATGTATAATACAATTTGAAAATTTGAAGATGTGCTAATTTGAAAATGCACATCATATTTAAACTTCATTTTCAAATTTTCAAATTCGCAATTTTCAAATCATAAATGGGCGACACACTCAACATAAATAACAAAGGCCAACAACAAAACACACACGATGCCATCGTTATCGGTTCAGGCATCAGCGGTGGGTGGGCTGCAAAAGAATTGTGTGACCATGGCATTAAGACTTTATTGCTGGAGCGGGGAAAGAATGTAGTACACATAAAAGATTATCCAACGGCAACAAAAAATCCATGGGAGTTTCCTCACCGTGGCACAATGCCGCTTAAAATAACAGAAGAAAATCCTGTTGTTTCAAGATGCTACGCATTTACCGAAGCAGCGCAGCATTTTTTTGTAAAAGATACGGAGCATCCGTACGTACAGGAAAAACCTATGGACTGGATCCGTGGCTACCAGGTTGGAGGAAAATCTTTATTATGGGCAAGACAAACTCAACGCTGGAGCAGGTTTGATTTTGAAGGACCTGCGCGGGATGGTTATGCTGTTGGATGGCCGGTTACCTATGATGAACTCGCGCCATGGTATTCTCATGTAGAAAAATTCGCAGGTATAAGCGGTAATTATGATAACCTGGAAACACTTCCGGATGGTGAATTTCTTCCTGCCTGGGAAATGAATTGCGTTGAAAAAGATATCCAGCAAAAAATAAATTCAGCATATCCTGGCAGGAATGTGATCCAGGGTAGATGTGCTCATCTCACGAAACCCAATAAAATTCACATCGACCAGGGAAGAACGCAATGCCAGGCAAGAAGTTTATGTGAACGTGGTTGTCCCTTTGGAGGCTATTTTAGTTCCAATGCATCAACCATTCCCTGGGCTTTAAAAACAGGTAATCTAACCTTACGGCCTGATTCAGTGGTGCATTCCATAATTTATGATGACAAAAAGGGAAAAGCAGTTGGCGTTAAAGTAATTGATACTAATACAAAGCAGGCGACGGAATATTTTTCGAAGATAATTTTTGTAAATGCAGCATGTTTTAATTCAAATCTTATTTTGTTGAACTCAACATCAAACCGTTTTCCGAATGGTTTGGGTAATGATAACGGGCTGCTAGGAAAATACATCGCATTTCATAATTACCGCGGAAATGTTTGGGCAAGCTACGACGGCCCGATGGACAAATATTACTATGGAAGAAGACCAACCCAACCCATGATGCCTAATTTCAGAAATGTGCATAGACAGGAGATGGATTTCTTAAGAGGCTACATGTGTTTTTATGGCGCATCAAGAGATAGAATTGGGGATAACGGATTACAGGAGGAGATTGGCGCAGCCTATAAAGATGCAATTACTGAAGCCGGCGATTGGTATGTTTCCATGATGATGCAGGGTGAGACAATTCCTAAAAAGACCAATGAAGTATATTTAAGTAAAGACAAAAAAGATGCGTGGGAAATTCCTCAACTCGTTTTTAATGTTGATTATGATGAGAATGATGAAAAGTCATTAAAAGACTTTTTAACACAGGCTGCCGAAATGCTTGATAAAGCTGGTTGTAAAAATATAAATCAGCATGATACCAGGCAGGCGCCCGGCCTTGACATACATGAAATGGGAGGTGTGCGCATGGGGAAAGATCCGAAAACGTCTATGCTAAATGCATATAACCAGTTTCATAATTGTAAAAATGTTTTTGTGACAGATGGAGCGTGCATGACATCAACAAGCACACAAAATCCTTCCCTTACATTTATGGCATTAACAGCAAGAGCAGCGAATTATGCGGTAGAAGAATTGAAGAAAGGAAACATTTAAGAGATGTCTGATGTCGGATTTGTTGATGTCGGATTTGCGATTGCGGGATTTAAAAATTTTGAGATTTATGGTGATGGTTGAGTTAAATTAAATCAGGCATCCCAAAATTCTACATCAGAGATAAAATAATTAATAATCAACTTTTAAAATAAACATTTATGGATAGAAGAGAAGCCTTATCAAGGGTAGCGCTGATTTTTGGTGGTACCATTATCGGCGCGGAAGCCTTTCTTTCCGGTTGTAAACCAACGCCTGCAGCCAAAGAAGGCTTGTTTACCGCCGAGGATATTGCCTTACTGGATGAAATAGGCGATACCATTTTGCCAACTACCGCAGCATCACCCGGCGCCAAAGCGGCGCAGATCGGTGAGTTCATGAAAACAATGGTCACTGATTGTTATACAGAAGATGACCAGCACATTTTTACAGAAGGCATCACCCAATTGAATGATGCTGCCAAAAAGAAATATGATAAATCATTCATGGAACTTACGCCTGAGCAGCGGACAGAATTTTTAACAGAGCTTGACAAAGAAGCCAAAGTGATCAGTAAACAAATAGGAGAACGCGCTGCCAAGTTAACGGATGAACAACGGCACCAGATAGCGCTTGAAAGGAACCTCGGTACTTATAAGCGTGATCCGCAGGACGATCCGCATTATTTTACAATGATGAAACAACTTACCGTTACAGGCTATTTTACGTCTGAAGTAGGCGCCACAAAAGCGTTGCGTTATGTAGCGGTGCCTACAAAATATGAAGGTTGTATTCCTTACAAAAAAGGGGATAAAGCGTGGGCAACATAGAGAATGTCTGATGTCGGATGTGGTGATGTCCGATTGATGAGCGCGTGAAAAATTGCAGAGCAAAACCGATTTTTCGATTGTTGATTTTGGGATTTTGAGATTTGTAGAACCGACTGCATTGAAGCAAATCAGACATCATAAAATCAGAGATCAGAGATAAAAAATCTACTTATGCCGGTATCAAGAAGAAAGTTTTTACAAACCAGCGGGGTATTAACCGCTGCAGGCCTGTTAAGCAGGAATGAATTATTTGCGGGTAGTGCAAAATTGAAAAACTATGGAATACAGCTGTGGAGTGTAAAAAATGCCCTGGCGAAAGATCCTAAAGATGTACTGAAGCAGATCGCGTCATTTGGATATACGCAGGTTGAAAGTTTTGAAGGTGGGAAAGGAATATTTTGGGGAATGACGGCTGCTGAGTTTAAAAAGTATATGGATGACCTGGGTATGAAGATCATTTCAAGCCATTGCAACATCGATAAGGATTTTGAGAAGAAAGCTGCAGATGCTGCTTCTATAGGAATGAAGTATTTGATTTGTCCGTATAAAGGCCCGCGCAAGTCAATTGATGAATTTAAAAAAATAGCGGAAGATTTTAATGCCAAGGGTGAGATATGCAAAAAGAACGGTATCCGCTTCGCTTATCACAATCATGATTATTCATTTGTAACGATCGATGGCCAGGTTCCGCAGGATGTGATGCTTGCCGGCACTAACCCGGATACGGTGGATTTTGAAATGGATATTTATTGGGTTGTTACCGCCGGTGTGGATCCGGTTGCGTATGCGGAAAAGTATAAGAACCGCTTCCGGCTCTGCCATGTAAAAGACAGGATAAAGAATACAACAGAAAAAGATGCTTCCTGCACGCTGGGAACGGGCTCTATAGATTATCCTCCAATGCTTAAGAAATTAAAGGCAAATGGTATGGAATATTATATAGTTGAACAGGAGCGGTATGATAATACTACGGAACTTGACAGCGCCAAAGCTGATGCAAAATATATGAGCGCGCTTTCGATATAAACCGCAATAAGTTTATACCCATGTCAACAGCGCAAGCAAGAAAATTTCATGTGGAGAAAGCAGTATGGTATTAATTCTGTTTCGACATTTTCTCTGCATTTTCTGCCACCTGTAATGCCTCTATAAACTGTTCAAGCTCGCCATTTATAACAGCATCTAAATTATAGGAAGTTAACCCGATGCGGTGATCAGTTACGCGGCCCTGCGGATAGTTATAGGTGCGGATCTTCGCACTACGGTCACCCGTGCTTACAAGTGTTTTCCTGTGGCGTGAGATTTCTTCTTCCTGTTTGCGCACCTGTTCTTCATAGAGTTTTGTACGCAGCATGGTCATCGCTTTTTCCCGGTTGCCCAACTGGCTGCGTTCCGTCTGGCAAACTACAACCGTACCTGTCGGGATATGTGTAAGCATTACCTTGGTTTCCACCTTATTTACGTTCTGGCCACCGGCGCCGCCGCTTCTGGCTGTTTCCATTTTTACATCGGCGGGATTTAATTCGAAATCCACTTCCTCCGCCTCCGGCATTACGGCCACGGTGGCAGCAGAAGTATGCACCCGCCCCTGCGTTTCGGTATCAGGAACCCGCTGCACCCGGTGCACACCGCTTTCAAATTTCAAAGTGCCATACACATCTTCACCGGCCACTTCAACCATCACTTCTTTATAACCGCCCACCGTACCCTCACTCTCACTTATAATAGCAGTCTTCCAACCTTTTTTAGCACAATAACGCAGGTACATGCCCAGGAGGTCGCCGGCAAACAAGCTGGCTTCATCCCCGCCAGTGCCGGCACGAATTTCCAGCACGGCATTTTTATCGTCCTGTGGATCTTTAGGGATCAAAAGCCTGGTTAGCTCTTTTTCAAGTGTTGATTTTTTTTCTTCCAGCTCAGGTAATTCCATTTTAGCGAGTTCACGCAGATCTTCATCACTGCTGTTCAGGCTTTCCTTCGCAAAATCATAATCGGAGGAAATTTTTTTATATTCCTCGTAAGGTGTTACGATCTTCTCCAACTGGCTGTATTCTTTGCTCAACCGTTGAAATTCAGACTGTTTATTTATTATTTCAGGATTGGTTAATGCAACACCTGTTTGTTCAAACTTTGCTTTTATAGCTTCTAATTGATCGATCATATTTAAAGTTTCATGGTTTCAGTGTTTAACCGGTTTAATGTGTGCATGATTAAACGTTGAAACTTAAGGGCTGCAAATTTAAATGTTTTCAGCCGCTTAACTTTACCGCATGCGTTACAGGAAATTTAAAGTGACTAAAAATGAAACACAATAATTTTGTTGTGTTTTAGAATTCTGTATATTGCATCAGCCATTTCAAAATTTGAAATGACGATTAAATAAAGTCTATATCGTCTTAATTATTTTAATCGTTAGCATTTATAACAATGCTGATTTTTTTAAACTTTTTGAAATGGAATTACAGTTTGACAAGAATAACAATTTATCAGAAAATTTAGCTCTTTCATGCTTTGAATTCAAACAGCTCTTTGGTTTCAATGAACAACGGGAAAGCTGATCGAAAATCTCTTTTCAGTTGCCGTCAAACTTAAAAAGGTCGGCTGTGATACAATGTTTGTATTTGGAAGCTTTACAACTTCAGAAAAATATCCAAATGATATTGATGTTTGTTTTGATATTAGCCGATTGGACAAAAAGAAAGTTGAAAAAAATTACTCAATGCTCGATAATTATGAAAGAAAAAGATACCGGCAATATTTACTTGTTCATATATTATTAAAAGAAACAGATGATGCTGAAATAATAAAATGGATGAAGCATGACAGAAATAGTAATGAAAGAGGCATAATAGAGTTGAATTTAAAAGATTTACCAGTCTATGATAAAAAATGAAAAGCAATATAAAATTTCGAAAAAGCTTTTGGGTGAAGTCATTGAAAAAATAGGCAACACAAAAACAGAAAAAGATTATAATATTAAAAGAAAGCTCGTTGCAGAATCTTTGGAGGATTTTAAAGAAGACATTGAAAATGAAATAAGAGAATATGAAAAACTTAAGTCAGGTAAATCAGCGGTGCTTAAAGAACGTAGTCTGAGTTCGTTGCCTGATATTATTGTTGAATATAAAATCGCTAATCATCTTACGCATAAGGAATTCGCCAAAATACTTGGCTTGAAAGAACAACAACTGCAGCGTTATGAAGCTGAATCTTTCAAAACGGTAAGTTTTCAAAATCTGATGAAGTTCCTGGATCTCATTAATCTTGATTTGAAAATAAAAGAAACTGTAATAAAACCCATACGAAGAAATAAAACCACCGCATAAACTAAAGCTTTGGCTTATAAAAAATTTAAAGCTGACCATCTTTTTACCGGGAAAAATATGCTCGGTAATAATGCCGTATTAATTACATCTCCAAATGGCATAATCGAAGAAATAGTTGCCGCCGAGAATGCCGGCGAAGGCATTGAAGTTTTTGAAGGGTTACTTTCTCCTGGTTTTGTCAACTGCCACTGCCATTTGGAATTAAGCCATATGAAAGATGTGATAGAAAGCGGTTCCGGCCTGGTTGATTTTCTCATAAAAGTGGTTGGCAAACGTTCATCGGTAAAAGAGGAAACAGACGCTGCCATGAAAGCTGCCGATGAAGAAATGTATGCCGGCGGCATCGTGGCTGTTGGCGACATCTGTAATAATTCCAATTCATTGCAGATAAAACCAGCAAGCAAAATCCGGTACCATAATTTTATTGAAGTGCTGGGCTTTACAGAAGAAAGAGCGAAGACCGTTCTGGATAATTATTTAAATATATACAAAGAGTTTACAGATGCCGGTTTTGAAAAAAATACTTCTGTTGTTCCCCATGCGCCCTATACGATCAGCATGGCCATGTTCCGGTTGATCAATGATCTTTCAACCGGCAAGACCATTTCAATTCACAACCAGGAATCTTTGGCAGAAGATGAATTATACAAGTCGAAGACCGGTGATTTTTTAAGATTATACCATCATCTGCATATAAACACTGATTTTTTTCATCCCAATAATAAAAGCAGCCTCCAATCTTATTTACCACTGTTGGATAAACCGCAAAACCTGTTGCTTGTTCATAATACATTTACGGCACAAAATGACATTGATTTTTCTTTTGACCAAAGCCGCAGAACCGGTCAGCTCATCTATTGGTGCCTTTGTCCAAACGCCAATCTATACATTGAGAACAAACTTCCGCCGGTTGAGCTTTTAATACAAAACAATTGCAATATCGTGGTAGGTACAGACAGTTATTCAAGCAACCACAGCCTGAATATTTTGGAAGAAATAAAAACACTTTTAAAAAATTTTCCGGTCTTGCATACGGAAGATGTACTTAAGTGGGCAACGCTAAACGGAGCTAAAGCATTAGGTCTTGACAAAACTTTCGGAAGCTTTGAAAAAGGAAAACAACCCGGTGTTGTATTAATTGACAATATTGTTGAAGGGAAAATTAGTGGCAATTCAGTGGCGACAAGAATTTTTTGATTGATCAGTTATTCAAGCACTTCCCGCAAAACAGCCAGGCTTTTCAATTCTCTGAAATCTGTTATGTGATAAGAAATATATTGCAATAATGCATCTAAAATTTCCCTGCGGGCCTGCCTGTTTAATTTAATAAGCTCAAGGTCATTATAAAATTGTATATGCCGGATCGCCGAAACAGATGCTGCCAGTGCACCTGAAACAAAATCGCGATGTGGAGGCTCGGCTTCAGTATAGATTCCTTCTTTCAGATCAAGAACAGGCGACTGCCTTGAATAGCTTCCCTGTAATTCAAAACCAGACTCCGTGGCAAGATGAAGTATAAAATATAATGGCAGGTTAGCTGCAATGGTATCCGTGCCCTTGTCTGCCTCGAGCAAGCTTCCTTCCAGCAAATAAAATAATTCGGGATTGGCCTCAGGCTGTTTAACGGCATGCAGGAACAACTCTATCATGAACTGTACGATGGCATTACGTACCACATCAAACAAAACTTTGTTGTACAAATAACTCCATTTATATTCTTTGATGAACTGGAGATTTTTAAGCTCATTATGATACACCTCCATTTCCAAAATAGCTCCTGGCTGAAAATATATTTGTTTTGGCTGTGTTTTTTTGGTTGACTGACGTGCTCCTTTTACAATATAGCTTTGCAAGCCAAAAAGTTCAGTATATACAGAAGTTATTACACTGGTTTCGCCATATTTTATGGTACGCAATACAATGCCTTTTGTTTTGTGCGTCATATCAAAAGTTCACGCAAAGGGGTAAGTTAGGCAAAGAGGCAAAGGAATTTTATTTTGCGCAATTGCCATAAGGAATTTTAACAAGTTGCTGCCTCGGTTTTGTTAATAATTATTGGCGGGATTCTTTTACCTTTGCCGTCCTTTCACAAGGTGCAGTATGGTGACTGTTGCCTGTTTTGTTGAAAATTAATTGTATATCATTAAATTAAGCACAGATGAAAAGAACATTTCAGCCGCATAATCGTCGCCGTAAAAATGTACATGGTTTTCGCAAACGCATGCAAACTGCAAACGGCCGTAAAGTTTTGGCAAGCCGCAGGGCGAAAGGCCGCAGAAAACTTTCTGTTTCAGATGAAAGAACATTAAAGTAATATCTTATAATAAAAACTTATATAAAGGCTGATACAATGTCAGCCTTTTTTCATGTGCGTCCTGCATGCCATTGTTCCATAAGGTTAAACCCATATTGCAGCTAAATCGGTGGAGAAGCCGGTAAATACTGCATTTCATTTTTTTTGAGTTCCGGTTTGTGTACTACAGATTTTTGTTTGGTAAAAAAGAGTAAAACTTATTTAACTACAAATGTTGTTTATATCATTATAATAACTACATTTGATGTTAATATCACAGACAATGAGCCAATATCATTTAGGCGAATTTGAAGAAATCGTTTTACTGACAGTCGCGATTCTTAATGGTGAAGCTTATGGTGTAAGTATCATTTCAGAAATTGAAGACCGGCTTGAACGCAATGTAAGTTTGGGCGCAATTCAAACTGTCTTGAAAAGATTAGAGTACAAAGAATTGGTAAAGTCAGCATTTGGCGAGGCAACAAAGGTTAGGGGAGGAAAAAGAAAGAGGTTCTACGAAATTACTTCAAGAGGGCAGCAATTATTGAACAAGGTAAAAGAACAGCGAACTTCACTTTGGAACGCAATTCCGAAAGCCGTTTTAAAATTATCATAAATGGAACGACCTGAGTATATCCCACCACGTATTATATTAGCTTTCTTTCGCTGGTATTGCCACCCGGACATTCGTGAAGAAATAGAAGGCGACTTACTCGAACGCTTTCATAATTACGCTAAACAAAATAATAAAAGACTGGCAAAGTGGTTTTTTCTCAAAGAAGTTGTTCAGCTGTTTCGACCTTCTATCATTGGCAACATGCATCATTTAACTTTCAAATTATTTTCAGACATGCAAAAAAAATCAACAGTATTTCTCCAGGTAGTGCTCGTGCTTATCGGTATCGCGGCGCTGGCCGTTATGATCCGGTTTCCATTGACCGAAGGGAGGGCAGCAAACTTAGACCTGTTTAGAATTTACGCTGACCCGTTTCTGGTGTATGGATACCTCTTATCTATCGCTTTTTTTGTTGCCCTGTATCAGGCGATCAAATTACTGGGATATATAAGGCAAAATAAAGTATTCTCCCTAAACTCGGTGAGGACTACCAGGAGCATAAAATATTGTGCGATCGTACTGGGCATCTCTATTGTGATGGCAGGACTATACATAAGGATATTTCATAACAAAGATGACGATCCTGCTGGTTTTTTAGCCATTTGTATGGTGACTACATTTATTTCCATCGTAGTTGCCACTACTGCGGCAGTGTTTGAAAAAATCCTGCAAAACGGGGTAGACATAAAATTAGAGAACGAACAATTAATTGGACAGTCAAAGAAATAAATTGTATCGCCAAAAGAATTCTTCGAGTTGTTAAATAGCAAGAACGTCCAACAAAGTGATTTGGCAAAAACTGGCAGGCTATACACGGCATCTCCGCCTAATGCGGATGGCTATTCAACAACAGTTATCCGTTTTTAATTTTTTAATTCGGGGTTCGTTGCCAGCCGGTGAATTTCAAAATCCGCCACAAACATAAATGCTTTACGTTTGCGGCGATCGCCAAGATTAATAAGGGTGAATGCTTTCATCTTTGCCGCCTTTTTTTATCCAGGTATCGCCTGACCGGTGTATCATAGAACACCATTGTAAAATAAGCAAAAATGATCAGGAAAATGATGCCGCAAATGATGATATAGAGCAGTTCACCTGCAGGCGGCTTTTTACTTGTATAATAATTTCCAAAGATCCATATGGCCGCATAATGCGTCATGTAAAGAGGATAGGATATATTGCCCGAAAACCGGCAAACTTTTTTCCATTGAGGCGCCAGGCTCGAGCCGGCTCCAAGCGAAACTATCAGTGGAAAATAGAAAAGCACAACTAATGCCTCTGTAAGCCAGTTCCACTTAAACGAGGGCATGGTAAAGGCTAAAAACAACAAAATGCCCAGCACCGCAAAACCAAGCCTGTTTTTAATAATCCAATTCGAACGGTAAAGAAAAAGGCCCGCCAAAAAGGAGTAAGCAACACGGGCGCCTCCGTCCAGGAAGTTATCTTTTGACCATCCGCCCAGAAGGTTTCCTGCCCGATAACTAACAATGCAAATACCCGCAGCAGCCAGGATAGTGAAAACGGCCAGGGAGCGACGGCCCGCCTTATAAAGAACAAAAGCATAAAAAATATTGGCAACATATTCCCAAAAAAGTGACCAGGAAGGAGCATTCAGGGCAAAGAGGTTAAAAAAACGCTCCTCCATCAGGGGAAGCGGAATAAGCAGAAGCGAGCAAACAAACAGCAAAGCAAGCTTGCCTGTATCATAAGTTAAGGGTGATGCAAAAGGATCTAAAAGAAAGCCTGTTAATCCCAACACAGAACCCAAAACCACTAAAGGATGCAATCTTATCAGCCTCAACCTGAAAAATTCTCCTGCTCCTATTTTCCGGATGCGGTCATCATAAGCGTAGCCAATGACAAAGCCCGATAAACAAAAGAAAAAGTCAACAGCTAAGAAACCATGACCAATAAAGTTTTTACCGGGATCAGGGAAAACCCATTCCATAAAGTGGAAAATAACAACAGCCAGCGCTGCAATGCCTCTTAATCCATCAAGAATGGCAAAATGCTGTTTCGTTTGGTAGGGACGTAGTTTTACCTCGTTCATCAATTTTGAATAATGGTGAAATGCCAACAATGAGCTCTTGCACGGGCTTTCAGCAATGACGACAGAAGCGCTAAAGTTAAGCATCAAACAGTTAGCAAGCTTTGTTGCATGGATACGATAGCGGAATGCTATTTCCCGACTTCAAGACTGCCTTGTCAATGACAGTAATTATACAGGGATAACGTAGCGCCGGAATTTCTCCAAAAAATAAGCAAAAAAATTTGCGAAACTGAATAGTTGCGCATATATTTGCAACCGATTAGTTTCTTAAATTAAATATCAGAATAAATGAGAAGAGACATTTTCCAGGCAATAGCCGATCCGACAAGGCGGGCCATTATTGCATTAATTGCCTTGCAGGCAATGACACCCAACACTATTGCCGATAATTTTCACACTACCCGGCAAGCTGTTTCCAAGCACCTGCGCATACTTACAGAATGCGAACTGGTAAAACAGCAACAACAAGGCAGGGAAATTTACTACTCACTTGAAATTGAAAAAATGAAAGAGATCGATAAATGGTTAGACCAATTCAGAAAAATTTGGGAAACCCGGTTTAATCAACTTGACAAAGTATTATCAACAATGAAAAAACAAAAACAATGACAAACAATTTGCTATTTGATTTTACTGTTGACAAATCAACAAAAACAGTGTTCATAAAGAGGGAATTCGATGCTGAACTTTCACTGGTATGGGATGCTTTTACTAAAGCAGAACTTATTGATCAATGGATAGCTCCCAAGCCTATGATATCTAAAACGAAATACCAGGATTTCAAAGTTGGTGGCAAAAGATTTTATGAGATGGTAAGCCCCGAAGGGCAAGAGCGTTGGGCAATCCAGGAATACACTTCCATTACCCCGAAAACCAATTTTAAAATGTATAATGCTTTTGCAGACAAAGATGAAAACCCTGAATTGCCGGGCTCTGAATGGGATCATACTTTCAGCGAGCAAAACGCAACAACAATAGTGAGCATCTCCATTTACAATGAATCACTTGAAAGGTTGGAGAGCATACTTGATGGCTTCACGCAAGGAATGAAAATGTCATTGAACAACCTGGAAAATCTACTGGCCGCTTTATCACAACAGTCTTTAAGCGAAGCCAAAGAATAAAAAGAAAAATTTGTTTAATAAATGATTGAAGTTTTTAAGACAAATGTTCAAAAAAAGACACAAAGCAAAATGCTGCTTGGTGCTTTATATAAAGTATTCCCATCGTTTAAAATAAATTTTGACCTTTCCGATTGCGACAAGGTGCTTAGAGTTGAAGGAGACAACCTGGAAGCATCAGAAATAATAATACTCATAAAAAAATATGGGTTCAGGTGTGAGGTATTAGATTAAAGCAAAACAAGGGGATGCTGACCTGTCCCGCAGCGTTAAGCTTACAGCGCTGCCGGTGGGGAAATCAAACAGAATGTAGGCATAAAAATCAAAATTCAAAATTATGGCAGTTATTAATCCTCACGTTAACTTCAACGGAAACGCCGAAGAAGCATTTACTTTTTACAAATCAGTATTTGGCGGAGAGTTTGCAAAAATCATTCGTTTTAAAGATCTCGCAAGCCCTGAATTCCCGGTAGCAGAAAAGGAAGAAAATAAAATCATGCATATTGCTTTGCCTATCGGTAAATGTAATTTTTTGATGGCAAATGATGTTCCGGAAAGTATGGGACGAACAAATGAAAATGAGAACAGAAGCAAGATTGTAATAAGCACTGAAAGCAAAGAAGAAGCAGACAAATTATTTAATGGGCTTTCTGCAGGAGGAGAAGTAGAAGGGCCAATTGGTGATAGTCCATGGGGTTCATATTTTGGCTGTTTCAGAGACAAATATGGTATTGAATGGATTGTGGACTTTACTCCAAATGTAACGGACAAAAGTAACTGACGGAAAGCGGCGAGCGCCTGGCATCGGTTTGGCAAAAGCAGGCTGACAGTTGTACATTCAGCATTGGTAATACTAATTAATTATTTCTAAATTCTGTCAAAAAATAATACCATGAAAGGAGCTGTTCATGGCCTGCTTTTTTATATTCTTACGCCTGCATTGTTTACCAGGGCAACAAAAGACTCGCTGATAGATGATGATGAGGCTGACAAGTACTTATCCCGGAAAGCCGCATGATTTTATTTCTTTCCTACAAAAATGAAAGCG
>DASUGF010000038.1:0-76842 GCA_036274175.1 Parafilimonas sp. | reverse complement strand
TCTTAGTTCCACGACTTAAAAGTCGTGGCAATTATATCTTTCGAACAGTCAAAGTGTTGTCACCAACAAGGATTTTATAAACGAAAGAGCTGTTTATGAAACTGTTTATTATATCAGCCTTTCCTCCAAATTCCCAATTCCAAATTCCCAATCCCTTTTACTCCTCAACCTGTCAACTATTCAACTAATCAACCCTCCTCACTCCGTTCGCAACGACTTAACCGGATTCGCCAATGCTGCTTTAACGGATTGAAAACTGATCGTTACAATCGCAATGATCAATGCGATAGATCCGGCAACAGCAAATACAACCCAGTTTATATTTATTTTATAAGCAAAATCCTGCAGCCATGTATTCATGGCATACCATGCTACCGGTATGGCAATGATGATAGCAATGAAAACAAGTTGTATAAAATCTGTTGCCAATAATTGAATGATGCCGGCTACACTGGCGCCTAAAACCTTACGCACACCGATTTCTTTTGTACGCACCTGGGCTGTATAAGCTGCTAATCCAAACAATCCGAGACAGGAAATAAAAATGGCTATGCCCGCAAAAATGTTGAAGAGCAAACCTGTTCTTTGTTCGGATTCGTATAAGCTATTATAATCATCATCCAGGAAAGAATAAGCGAAAGGAAAACCTGCATTGTATTTTTTCCACTGTACTTCTGCAGCGGCAATTGCTTTTGGCGCGTTGGCGCCGTTTGTTTTAATATACAACCGGCCGCCATAATCACCAACCGGCCTGTAATAAAAAATAGCCGGCTGGATTTTTTGCCGCATGGAAGCAAAATGAAAATCTTTAGCTACTCCAATAATGGTTCCCTCTCTTCCCTGCAAACTGAAATTTTTACCAACGGGATTTTTTAAGCGCGCAGCTTTCACCGCTGTTTCATTCAATATAAAATGCGTGGAATCTGCAACGGAACCAGTAAATACATTTCCTTGTGTTAGCTGCAGTTTGAAGAAGGAAATAAAATCTTTATCAATTCCAATGGGGCTTAACATTAATGTTTCGCCGGGCAATTTTCCATCCCATGAATTATTGCCTGTCTGCCCGCCATAGTCAACAATATTTGCACTTGCTGAAGTAATATTTGCTATACCGGGTTGCTTTATCAGTTCGGCACGCACCGCATCAAAATGCTTATTCATGTTGATCATATTAAATGAAAGCACATGATCTTTATCGTAACCTAATTGCATAGAACGCACATACGACAATTGCTGACCGATAATAATTGTCCCGGTTATCAGCATCACCGAAAAAGTAAACTGCACAATCACCAGCACTTTCCTGAATACAACGTCACTGATGTGTGAAGATATTTTCCCCTTTAGTGCTTTGATCGGTTCAAATGAAGAAAGCAAGATCGCGGGGTAAACACTTGAGATGATCAATGTTCCCAATATGGTGAAGGATATGACTTCCCAGAGATGGTAATCGGCAAAATTCAATACCAGTTCTTTTCCTGAAACCTGGTTAAATGCAGGTAACAAAAGATAAACGAGCAGGAGTGAGATGGCTATTGCGAAAACAAAAAGCAAAGTTGTTTCCACAATGAACTGCATGAACAACTGCACTCTTGCTGCACCCACGATCTTCCTGAGACTTACCTCTTTTGCACGCAACATAGAACGGGCGGTAGAAAGGTTTACATAATTGATACATGCGATGATCAATATCAATATGGCAATGAACGTGAACATTCTTACTGTTGATAAGCCACCATCGCTGCCGTCTGACCGGTAGAGGTGGACTTTGTCAAGCGGCAGGAAAACATAACCGATATCCGTGTCGTCTGATTTTACAGAAAGATGCAGTTGCCTGAGTTGAACGGATAAATTATGCAATGAAGTTCCCGGCGCCAGCAACAAATACGTCCTGTAGGAATATTGCATAAAATCATTGCTGAGATTCCTGCCTTCCGTATTCCCGGTGTACATATTTTTTTCAAGCAGGGCCATGGAGAAGAACATGTCGCCTCCAATGCTTGAATTCTTTGGAAAATCTTTTACAACAGCAGACACGATCAGATTTTGCTTGTCGTCAGCAGAGATCACTTTACCAATGGGATCTTCATTGCCAAAATATTTTTTTGCAGTGGATTCTGTGAGGAGAATTGAGTTGTATTCAGGAAAAGGATTAGCTGCATTACCCTTCACTATTTTAAAATCAAATACAGAAAATAAAGACGCATCAGCGAAGAAGGTATTTGGTTCTGTGAACGTTTTATCCCTGTATTTAAACAAACCATAATAACCATTGTACGAAATGCGCACTTCGTCTTTTACGGCGGGAATATCTTTCTTTGCCAGTACGCCAATTGCGGAAGCTGTTTCCGTCCAGAGTTGCCGGCTGCTGCCCGTTCCCACCATGTTCTCCAGCTTGTAAATATTGCCGGCATTTTTATGAAACCTGTCGTAGCTGAATTCATCCTGCACCCATAACAGTATCAATAAACCAACTGTTAAGCCGATCGCCAGGCCTGTTATATTAATGAATGAATAAAATTTATTCTTTAACAGGTTGCGCCATGCGGTTTTGAAATAGTTTTTCAGCATACAATGCAATGTCTGATTTCCGGATGTCTGATGTCTTATTTAAAAGCTGCGAGCCATGAGTTTTGAGCCATGAGCTTTGAGGAATTCATTATTGACTATTCACCATTCACTTTACTCATTACTGATCATTCATCACTCATTATTCCTATTCCCGGCAGCCGAATTTTTGAATCAACCGGTATGCCACTCTCAAAACGCTTATTGCATAAGGATTTCAGGATGTTAAAGCCGGAAGAGGTGTTCGTTTACGGACAGTTTTTGTACGTTTTCAGCAGCGATGAAGTTGGTTATCCTGCTGTTGGCTGAATTCTATGACGACAGTCTAAAGTTATAGAGACAGGAAAAAAACTAAATTTGGCAAAACATAAGCCTTGCAGACATTATTTGCTGATTACGAAATAAAAAATTCCTTAAAGAACAAGCTTGACCATTCGGATAGACAATTTCATGATTGGTATAGGTTTGTGCTTTCTTATCCACCACACTTGGTTAGACAATATTTACAAGAGTTTCAGTTGAAGGAAGGTGACTCAGTTCTTGACCCATTTTGCGGCACGGGAACGACATTAATTGAGGCTAAGATTCAAAACATTAACTCCATCGGTATCGAGGCAAATCCATTTGCTCATTTTGCAAGTTCTGTTAAAACCGATTGGCAAATAGATTGTGATGAGCTTTATAGAATAACAACAGAAATCAAAGCTGCTTGTACTGAAACTTTATATAAGCAGGGAATTACTGATACTCCTTCTTTAAAAAATATTGAGGCAAAGGATTTAAGAAAGTTAGACGCAGTACAAGAAAAATTAATATTGAAAGACTCCTTAAGTCCGTTACCGTTACATAAATGCCTTACGTTATTAGATAACATAAACGTTTACAAAAACACTCCCTATTATAAATATTTAGCACTTGCATTTGCACATTCTGCAGTTTTTAATTTCAGCAATTTGAGATTTGGACCCGAAGTTGGCATAGGAAAAATAAAACCTGATTCTGCTGTTATATCATCATGGTTTGTTCAAACTTCCAAGATTGTAAAAGACCTTCAAACAGCCCAAATTTTTGAAACTGACGCCTTTTCAAATGTAATTTTAAGTGATTCAAGAAATTTGATTGAACAACTAAACGGCTTTAAGATATCGGCAGTAATAACTTCTCCACCGTACCCCAACGAAAAAGATTATACACGAACCACACGTCTTGAATCTGTATTACTTGGCTTCATTAACAACAACGAAGAATTAAGAAGTTTTAAAAAGACGCTTTTACGTTCAAATACAAGAGGAGTATACAAAGAAGATAATGATGACGAATATGTAAAGGCGTTTCCCGAAATTCAAAGAATTGCAAATGAGATTGAGGCAAAAAGAATTGAACTTGGCAAAACATCAGGATTTGAAAAGTTATATCATAGAGTAACAAAATTGTACTTTGGTGGAATTGCCAAGCATTTGACAGATTTGAAAATAGTTTTGAAACCAAATGCATATTTAGCTTATGTAGTTGGCGACCAAGCATCTTATTTAAAAGTAATGATACCGACAGGTCATCTGATTGCAGAGATCGCCCAATCATTGGGCTATGAACTTATGAGGATAGACTTATTTCGAAGACGTTTTTCAACAGCAACAAAAACTGACTTAAATGAAGAAGTGGTTATATTGCGTTGGCGAGGTTAATAATAAAAGAAATGGCTAAAGCAAATCGCTATTCACAAATCATTGAAGCAATCTTTCTCAAATCTTATAAAAAGGGAGTGACTGAAATACCCTTTACTAGAGAGGACATCGTTAACACTGCGCAAAAGTTAAAGATGCCATTACCCAAAAATCTTGGTGATGTTCTTTATTCATTCAGATATAGAGCTTCTCTACCTGAAACAATAATTAAGAAAGCTCCGGAAGGATTTGAATGGATTATTCGACCTGCGGGCAGATCGTCCTATAAAATTGTTCTTGCAAAACAAACAAACT
Source organism: Parafilimonas sp. (assembly GCA_036274175.1). GTDB lineage: Bacteria > Bacteroidota > Bacteroidia > Chitinophagales > Chitinophagaceae > Parafilimonas. The sequence goes on along the minus strand of DASUGF010000038.1, from coordinate 72,295 downwards.
TCAAACCAACAGAACACCTAGCTGAAACAAAAATACTTGATGCTACGCCCGGCATTATCAGTAAGTATGCCATGAGTGACGAGCAAGCACTCTTAGCTAAAGTGCGGTATAGCAGGCTTATTGATATTTTCACAGGATTGACTTGCTATTCTTTGCAAAATCATTTACGAACTACAGTTCCAGAAATGGGACAAGTAGAAACAGACGATATATATATATTGGTTTAGATAAAAGAGGCGTACATTATTTGCTTCCGGTTCAAGCAAAAGGAGGAAATGATAAACTTGGTGTAGTTCAAATTGAACAAGATTTTGCAATGGGTGCATCTAAGTTTCCTGACCTGATATGCAAACCCATTGCCGCGCAGTTTATGGCAAATGGGGCAATTGCCTTGTTTGAATTTGAATTAACGGAAAACGGCATTGCAATTATCTCTGAAAAGCATTACAGGCTAGTAAGACCCGAAGAACTTTCGTTTGAAGAGCTCGAAGCTTATAAAACAAGAATTAATTAGTTTACTCTTCATGCGACGAAGAGCTTCAGCTAACAGCGCATTGTAAAAGTAGCCTTACAAAGGCCAATCGATAACAAACCGCTAATCAGCAATAATTATCAACCGGGCGTTTTCTTATCAGCCTCAGAATTATCAATGAATATTTTCTTCAATCAGCATTTGTTCACGCAGATGAATAATAAATTCCCGGCGCTCGCCATGCTTTAAAGTTGTATGAATAAAAGTGGAGAGACGGCTTGATCGTTCACATTATTCGTTTGTTATATGTAAGCTACCAGATTAATAGATTCGCAGATGATTTCAATGATTTATGTCGGCATCGACCTATTTCCCGAACATTTTCAGTAACTGTTCATCATTGAATTCAACAAAAACGGGGTTGCCATTGGGAGTAACCGATGGTGTGGAACAGGTAAATAATTCTTCCACCAATGCATTCATTTCTTTATCAGTGAGTGATTGACCGGCTTTTATAGCCTGTTGTCTTGCCATACAGTGAATGAGTTTTTGGCGTTGGCTGAATTTTAATTCGTTGCTGAAATGTTTAAATTGCTCAAGCAATAATTCCACAGAATGTTTTTCGTTACCCCGTAACACATCCGCCGGTACGCCCTGTATTATAAAACTACTTTTACCAAACAATTCAATTTTAAAGCCCAATAACTGCAGATCGGGCAAAAGCTCATGCAGTAAAACCGCATCTTGTGGAGAAAGGTCGAGTGTTACGGGAAATAAAGTTTGTTGTGTAGCGGCCTGCATGTTCTGAATATTGTTCGAATATTTTTCAAATAGAATTCTTTCATGCGCATGCTGCTGATGAATGAGGAGAAAATTATTATTAACGGATGCAACGATATAGGTATTTAAGAGTTGACAGTTGATTGTTGGCAGTTGACTGATAACATTTGAATAAAGTGAAGTTTCAATTTGTGGTTTTTCCACCGTCATCTGTGAGCTGTCATCAGTTAACTTATTTTCATAAAAATCTTTCCAGTGCTTTAGTTCCGTTCTCTCACTTGGTTCGATCAGGTGTGCCTGGTGCTTCTGTGAAAATCTTTTATATAATTCGGAAGCTGTTACCGTTTCTTTCTTTTCCTGCGTAAATGGCTGTGAAACCGCTTCCGTTTGCATGATATCCGCATTCAGGCTAAAATCCAGGGAGGGTGAAATGCTGAACTGTGCCAGGGCATGTTTTATAGCCGCCTGCACAAATGCGTACACAATTTTTTCGTCTTCAAATTTTATTTCCTGCTTGGTAGGATGCACATTGATATCCACCTGTGAGGGATCAAGATCTATGTACAAGGCGTACACGGGAAAACTATCTTTAGGCAATAAGGCGTCAAACGCAGTTATAACCGCATGATTAAGATAAGCGCTTTTAATAAAGCGGTTATTCACAAAAAAATACTGGTCGCCGCGGGTTTTTTTTGCAGCTTCAGGTTTGCCTACAAAACCATTTATATTAAGGTAATCTGTGTTCTCTTTCACTGTTACCAGCTTTGCTGCGTATTGATTGCCGAGGAGTTGTAAAAATCTTTGTTTATAATTCCCTGACTCGAGATAAAATACCTGTTGGCCATTGCTGGTCAGTGAGAAAAATATGTTGGGGAAAGCCAGTGCAACATGAATGAATTCATCTACAATGTGCCGCATTTCTGCGGTATTGGTCTTTAGGAAATTCCGGCGGGCAGGCACGCTAAAAAACAGGTTTTTCATGCAGATGTTCGTGCCAACAGTGCAGGCACAGGGTTCCTGTTTGCGCACAACACTGTTCTCTATTTCAATGCAGGTTCCCAGTTCATCTCCTGCTTTTCTTGTTCGCAGCTCTACTTGTGCAACGGCAGCAATAGAAGCGAGCGCTTCGCCCCGGAAACCCATGGTACGGATATGAAACAGGTCTTCAATATTTTTTATTTTGCTCGTAGCATGGCGCTCAAAACACATGCGGGCATCTGTTTCGCTCATGCCTTTACCATTGTCGATGACCTGTATGGAGGTTTTACCGGCGTCTGTAATGTGTAATTGAATGGAAGTTGCACCGGCATCAACGGCATTTTCGAGCAGCTCTTTCACGGCGCTGGCAGGGCGTTGGATAACTTCCCCTGCGGCGATCTGGTTGGCGATGTTGTCAGGTAATAAAGTAATGATGTCGATCACAAATCTTCTTCTCGGTTTCTGTAAAAATAGAATTATTTAAAGCAATGCAGGGCATAGGTTTTCGCTGTAACCCGGTGTGCATTTGTTTGCGTTGTTACGCCTAAACAAAAAATTGCGACTAAGCATCTTAACAACAATCAAATTTTTTTTATGATGACGCATAACAGAAACAAAACCTTTCTTAAACCTGGTGACAAGATTTTAGGAAACCTGAAATTGAGACAGCGGGTTATGCTCAAATCTCATAGTTCAAATAACACCCCGGAAGTATTATATGAAAGGGCTGAAAAAAATACCGGTGAAAAACTTGCCGGGTACTACGCTCAATTATTTTTTTTGAGTTGAGACGGCACTTGTTTAAGGTTTAAAGTTTAATGTTGGTTGCGCCGTAGATAACCTGAACTCGTGAACATTGGAACTCGTGAACTATTGGAACTTGTAACCCCCAACTTTAAATCTTCAACTTTAGACTTTTGTTATCCTTCCCAAATTTGATCTTTTCCTTCCAGCCACAACTTAACTGATTCAGTAGTAACAGACTTAGGCCTTTCGAGTGGGAACCCAAGTGCCCTGTCCCAGCAGAGGCTTGCCAACACGCCCAGCGCACGGCTGACTGCAAAAAGCACGGTATAAAATTCATATTCCACCATACCATAATGCACTAACAATGCACCGCTGTGGGCGTCAACATTAGGCCAGGGGTTTTTTACTTTGCCAAGACTTTCAAGAATTGGGGGCACCGTTTCATAAACATTCCACACAGTTTGTACCAGAGGGTCATCGGCCATATGTTTTTTGCTAAACTCCATTTGGGCCGTAAAGCGCGGATCTGTTTTACGCAGCACAGCGTGGCCGTAGCCCGGTACTACTTTTCCTTCTTTTAGCGTTTTTCTTACATACCTGCCGATTTGCTCTTTGGATGGTTGCTTTGTCTGCAGTTCTTCCTGCATCTCAAATATCCATTTTATAACTTCCTGGTTAGCCAGGCCATGCAGCGGGCCTGCCAGTCCCATCATGCCTGCAGCATATGATAAATATGGATCGCTCAGCGCCGAACCAACAAGATGTGTAGTATGGGCTGACACATTGCCTCCTTCATGGTCTGAATGGATAACCATATACAGGCGCATCAATTCTTTAAAGCCATCATCTTCAAAACCTATCATATGGGCGAGATTCCCGGCCCAGTCCAGCAAGCCATTGGGATTAATGTGCTGGTTGTTTTTATATTTTCTGCGATATACATAGGCGGCGATCCGGGGTAGCCGTGCAATCAGGTCCATGGTGTCGTCAAATACAGCCGCCCAATGGTCTTTCTTGTTCATGCCTTCTGCATATTGTTTTGCAAAATTGCTTTCTGTTTGCAATGCCAAAACGCCTGTCACAAACATCGTCATCGGGTGTGCCGACAGAGGTAATGAATCAATAGTATCAAAAACATGGTTAGGAACGTGGCTGCGGCGCTGCCATACGGAAGTAATATGATTTACTTCTTCATTGGTAGGGATTTCACCCATCAATAACAGGTAAAAAAGACCTTCCGGCAAAGGTTCAGTGCCTCCGTTTGCTTTAGGAAGTTTTTCTCTTAATTCGGGGATGGAATATCCGCGAAAGCGAATGCCTTCCTGCGCATCAAGCAGGCTTGTTTCTGTAACAAGACCGGTAATGCCCCGCATACCCTGGTAGATCTGCGATAACTTTACTTCGCCAATTACATCATTGCCATGCTTGCTCAATATATATTTTATCTCTGTAAGCTGTGCATCGGCCTTTTCCTTAAATGTTTCTTTTAAAACTGCCATGAATTAAGTAATTTATGTAGCTGAAAATTGATTGCAAACTATTGCAAGCTCAAATTGCACGATCTTCTGCATTTTACTTTAAGCCCATAACGTCAACAGGTAATACATAGGTAAATGCAGGCGGCTAAAGATACCAACTTCGTACTTTAAAAAACTGTTTCAGCTTAAATTAGCCCGATTTTTTTATTTAGGCGCTTTGCGGTAAAAGTACACCGCCACAAATGCAAATATTATATTAGGTATCCAGGCTGCTATTAAAGGTGGCAAATTGCCCTTTGTAGAAAAGATGGTTGAAAACCTGTCCATGAGGATGAATAATGCACCTGCCACGAACCCAATGGCCAGGTGAGCCCCGCTGCCGCCCCTAACTTTCCGGCTGGCTATAATGGCGCCGATCAGTGTAAGTATCAATACGGAAAACGGTGTTGCTGTTCGCCTGTATTCTTCCACCTCCAGCGTATTCAAGCCCTCAGTGCCCCGCAGTTCCTGGTCTTGTATATATTGGTGAAGCTGCGGCGAGTTGAGTTTATCTTTTGCATGTTCATCGCGGCTGAGATCCAAAGGCTTAAAATTAAAGGCGAGGGTTAAGACAGGTTGTATTTTTACGGTTTCTTTTATGCCGTTTAAATTTCTTTCAATGGCGTTGGTCAGCTTCCATTTTTTTGTGGCAGTATCCCATCGCAGCGACTCCGACCTTAAATTATATACAAGCTTATTGTCTTTAATCCGGTGCAGGAAAAAAGGACCGCCGTATTTTGTGGTGGTATCGTAATTACGGATGCCTGCATAAGTAAATGAATCAATCCGGAAGTAAACACTCCGCTGGTAATTGGCAACCAGAGGATCGTATGTTGAATTTATATTAATATATTTTTCTTCAAATGCTGTTCTTGTTGCGTTGGCTGTTGGTATTACAAAGGCAAGTGAAAAAAACAACAATAACGCAAGCAAGGTGCCCCCAATCCAATAGGGGAGAAGCATGCGGTTGTAGGTGGTGCCGCTGGCCAGTATAGCAATCATTTCGCTGCGCCCTGCCATTTTTGAAGTAAAAAAAATAACGGCAATAAAAACAAATAAAGGGAAAAGCAAGGCGTCGATATAGGGAATAAACCCGAGATAATATTTTGTAAAGACCTGTGATGCGCTCAAGCCTGCTTTTACAAAATCATCGGTTTTTTCGCTTACATCAATTACAACGGCGATCACTGTAAATAAGAAAACACAAAAGAAAAAAGTGGTGAGAAATTTTTTAAGTATGTACCAGTCGAGTTTTTTCAAGACAAAGATTGTTTATCTGAGTATTAGACAAAAATAATATTAGTTGGTATGTTGATTCGTTGATAAGTTGTTAAGTTGAAAAGTTTTTACAAGCGCGACTGGTTATAATCTTTACACCTGTTGGCTGCAAAATTATTTCTGTCTATTGCTGTCCGACAAATTGCTGAAACCCTTAACAGGCTTGATTTGACCTCACCCCACCCCCCTCTCCAAAGGAGAGAGGCCAGAATCAAAACCGGCAAAAGATTTCAAAGAATTAATAAATTTTTACCGACAACAATTATTTCTGTCCAACTTTTGATTTTATAAATTGTAATTGTTCCGGTGTCAACTTTGTTTTGTCAACAAAATTTCCCATTCTTTTGCTATGATACAGAACCAAAAACTTGCCTATTTCTTTTTGCTTTATAATATGTGTCCATAAAAATTCACCTTTGAATGTTTCACCTTCAACTATCATTTTGTTGTCATTAAAAGTATATCTTATTTCGTGTTGAAGATTTGGATTTGATTTAAATTGTCCAACTGCAATTAGCGTCATTAATATTGGTGAAAACAAAAAAAGCAAACCAAAAAGAAAATCAGAACCAGGCGTGTTTGTTGTGTAGTTGATTACATTAAAATAATTTAAAATTGATGTTGCTAAGAAAATCAGTCCAACAATCGTAGCAATTATAAACCCGGTTTTTTTATATAAGCCGGTTAACATTACCCTCGAGTATTCCTTCGGAGTCATCTTTGTTGTTACTGTAAAGTCGTCCATATTTTTAAGTGTTTAATAATCTTGCCGCCAGCTTCATGTTCGGTCTCACTATATGCTTACGTTCGCCTCCCTCAAGAGAGAAATGAACTTGGGAAGTGATATTAGTTGATATGTTGATTGGTTGATAAGTTTTTACAAACTGTTAGTTATAGATCTTTACACCCTCCTTCATGTTCATTCTCACCGTGTGCTTACGTTCGCTTCCCTCAAGGGAAGAATGAAATCCTAATTTATAACCTCTGCTTAAATTGTTCTGTCATCTGTGTCTTCCATGAGGCAAAACTGCCATCAATAATCCTGTTTCTCGCCTCATTCATCATCCACATATAGAAAGAAAGATTTTGTATGCTGGCCAGCGTTAAACCAAGCAATTCGTTTGCAACAAACAGGTGTCTTAAATAAGCTTTTGTATAATATTGACTTACTGTAAAAGGCAAAGCCGCATCAATGGGCGAAAAATCTGTTGCCCATTTTTTATTTTTTATGTTAATAACACCTTGTGTGGTAAACAGCATACCATTGCGGCCATTGCGTGTTGGCATAACGCAATCAAACATATCAATACCCAGGCTGATGCATTCCAATATATTCCACGGAGTGCCTACACCCATCAGGTAACGGGGTTTATCAGCAGGGAGATTTTCACAACAAAGCGCAGTGATCTCGTACATGACCGGTTCCGGTTCCCCGACACTCAGTCCGCCAATGGCATTGCCCGCTGCATTTTTTGATGTGACATACCCGCACGATGCTTTTCGCAGGTCGTGATATTGATTGCCCTGAACAATAGGAAAAAGATTTTGTTCATGATTATATAAAGGCTGCGTGGCATACAGGCGATCAATGCACCTGTCGAGCCAGCGTTGCGTTAATAACAAACTGTTCTTGGCGTAGATATATTCACTTTCACCGGGCGGGCATTCATCAAACGCCATAATAATATCGGCGCCGATATTACGCTGTATATCCATAACATTTTCCGGCGTGAACAGATGCCTGCTTCCATCAATATGGCTCTGAAATAAGACGCCTTCTTCTGTAATTTTCCGGCTTTGCGCCAAAGAGAACACCTGGTAACCGCCACTATCGGTAAGCATTGGTTTTGGCCAATGCATAAACTCGTGAAGGCCACCGGCGCTGTTCAAAATTTCAATGCCAGGCCGCAGGTATAAATGATAAGTGTTGCCTAAAATTATCCGGGGTTTTATATCATCCAGTAATTGTTGTTGAGTAATTGCTTTAACTGAACCAACTGTTCCCACAGGCATGAATACAGGTGTTAAAATTTCGCCGTGGGCAGTGGTCATTTTGCCTGCCCTTGCCTTAGAATAATTATCGGTTTTTTCAAGCGTATATTGAAGCGGCATAGCTGCAAATAAAAACTAAAAAAATAAATATTGGGCAATGCAATCCTCAAACTGAGTATGCAATAAATCGTGAAGGTTTTTTAACAGATGTACGATAATCTTTTGGCTTGTTTTTCTCTCTATATGCGATAGAACAATTATAAACTTAAAATAGGGTATATGAAAAATTTAATCCGGGTTTTATTGTTTGCATTTATAATAAGTGCAGGCTCAATAAAAACCAATGAAACAAAAGCACAATCAGCGAGTGTAAGTTTTTCTGTTTTTTATAATTCATTACAGCCTTATGGCCGTTGGGTAAAACATCCGGGTTATGGCGAGGTTTGGATAAGTAACGTAAGTGGCTTTAGCCCTTATAGTACCGGAGGCCATTGGGCATATACAGATTACGGGTGGACCTGGGTTTCTACATATAATTGGGGATGGGCTCCTTTCCATTATGGCCGCTGGGCATATGAGGCCGGTTACGGTGGCTGGTTCTGGGTCCCGGGTTATGAATGGGCTCCCGCATGGGTAGCATGGCGTGGCGGCGGTGATTATTATGGCTGGGCGCCTTTGTCACCAGGATTAAATATAAGCGTTGGTTTATCTTATAACAGCATACCAAGTGAAAGATGGGTATTTGCGCCGCACAGGTATATTACAAGTCCGTATATTAACAGGTATTATGTACCGCGTTCACGTAATGTTACTATCATTAAAAACACTACTGTGGTAAATAATGTAACTGTAAAGAATAATGTGCATTATGTTGCCGGCCCCAGGAAAACAGATGTGGAAAAAGTGAACCATACAAAGGTTAAAACATACACCGTGTCCAATTCATCAAAACCGGGTAAAACTGTGGTAAACAACAATACAGTAAACGTGTACAGGCCTGTGATCAATAATGAGAAAACAGTTGTCAACAATAACAAGACTACCATAAATAAGGACAACAGCAAAACAACGGTAAATAAAAACAGTAATAATAAAACTGTTACCAATAGTAGTAAGACAACAGTTAATAAATCTGCAACAAAGAATACGACAACGAGTAATAAAACTGTCAACAAAACGTCAACTAATACAACAGTTAAACAGGAGCCGCGACATCCAAATAAAACAACAGCGAAAAAACCTCCTGTTAACACTAACAAAGAAACAGTAAGTAAAAAACCACAGCAAGATAACAAACCAGCAGCTCCTGATCATACGCAGGTAAACAATAACAAACAAAAAGTAAAACCTGCCCGGAATTCCAATGTTGCTAAGGCGCAACCTGCGCAACAACCTGGGAAGGAACAGCAGAATAAGCAGGATGTTGCAAAAAGAAAGAAACCGAATAACGACAATAATAACAGATAGGAATAGCTTCTGTTTTGGGTTAATGAGGCCGGTTAAATTTTTAGCCGGCTTTTTGTTTACGATAAATTAGTTGCTATTTTCAAATTTGTAATTAAAGAGAGGAATGATAGAAAATTTTAAGAAAGACATAATTCAAACGCCCGGGAAAATCAAACTTACATTCAAAGGTTTGTGGCAGATATTAAAAGCGACGGGCACTGATTTTTCCAATTGCCGGATAACACGCATGAGCGCTGCGCTGGCATACTATACTGTTTTCTCTATAGCTCCGATGTTGATCCTGGTAATTAGTTTAAGTGCGATATTTTATGGGAGAAATGCCATAGAAGGGGAGATATACAATGAAATTAAATCCTTCGTGGGAAGCGATGCGGCTTTACAGATCCAGGAATTAATAAAGAGTGCCACCATCTCACAAAGACAAAATGCATTTGCTTCAGGCGCGAGTATTGTTGCTTTGGTGCTTGGGGCAACGAGTGTGTTTGGAGAAATACAAGACTCTATTAATGTGATCTGGAGTTTAAAGGCAAAACCCAAAAGAGGCTGGTTTAAAATTGTAATAAACAGGCTGCTTAGTTTCTCTATTATTATAGCGCTCAGCTTTATCCTGCTTGTATCGCTTATTGTAAGCACTGTTTTAGATGTTTTGGTTGACAGGCTGGTACAGTTATTCCCCGGTATTGCGGTATATGTAGCTTATGGAGTGAATTTACTTATCACTTTAATAGTTATTACACTCATGTTCGGTATAATATTTAAGGTGCTGCCTGATGCCAAGATAAAATGGAGGGATGTGCTAACAGGAGCCATAACTACAGCCCTGTTGTTCATGCTGGGCAAGTTTGGCATTAGCTTTTATTTGGGCACAAAAAATATTGGCAATACTTATGGAACTGCAGGTTCGATAGTGGTTATTTTATTATGGGTTTATTATTCTGCCATCATTTTATATTTCGGAGCGGCTTTCACCAAACATTACGCGTTGTTTAAAGGCAGACGTATTTATCCGAATGATTATGCCGTGTGGACGGAGCATATTGAGAAAGAAAAAACAGGAATGTTGCAGGAAGATACGTCTTCAATGCCATCAGCTTAAAAGATCTTTTTTTGCTTTTTGCTCGCGGAGCATTTCCACAAAGCCCAATCCCCTTGATAGCGCCGATACCGCGATCGCAATACGTTTGGTTTTGGTTGGTTCTGTTTTAGCGCTTTCTATCCACTTGCTGATATAATTTTTGTGAGCGCCTGGCAGGGAATTAAAATACTTTAAAGCGCTAGGCTCATCGTTCAGGCAGATCAAAAAATCTTCATCCGGTTTTAAAGGTGCATTATCCGTTTCAAGAGAGGCCGTGACCATAGCGCCTTTACGTTTGCCGGTGCCCTTCCGCATTGCAGCGTTAAAAGGCATAATAAAACTTCCGTCGCCCATCGGCATTAAAGCAACTCCATTGATTTCGAAATTATCCAGCCTTCCTTTTACCCGGAAAGCTTTTTTATTTCCGGGCTTTAATTGTTGTGCAATATTTACAGGTATTTGTATGTAAGTCCAGCCGGTCTTTTCGCCTTGTTCGCGGAATTGTAAAAGCATTGCGGTGAACTTTATCATGGTAACAATTAAAGCAAATTATTCTATTGATGATACTTTGTGTTGATAATCGTTGTTGATTTTTTGCAAATTTATAATTCAAATCTCACTGTCCCGTTGCCGATCAAGTTTTCTTACTTTAGCTGGATATTTGCTTGCCGATAGCTTGAATGTGTTAATCATTCCCCGGGAGTATGCTAAAGAAACATCATGTTGTTATGAGTTTAGAAATGCAACAAATTGAAAAACTGGAGGAAAAAGCGGATGCCCGCGTTGACCTCGCGGTTGAAAGAACGGAGCTTGCATTAGAGAGAACGCATCTTGCCTGGATAAGAACAACTTTTGCAATGATGACTGCCGGTATTGCCATTGATAAAGGGTTGGAAATTATTCACCGGCAAAGATTGCTTACCAATAAGGCGCTTGCAGAAAATGGTCACATCATTGGAATAATGATCAGTTCTTTTGGAGTTATGTTGTTATTGCTCGAAACAATTCAATTTGTAAAGCGGAGCAGGCAACTGGCCAGGTTAAGAAGAGTAACATCATCTTTTTTTTCAACCAATTTTATCCTGGCTGCATTGGCTATAATAACCGGCATCTCCTTAATTTATTTGATGATAGTCACAGGAGACAATTGACCGCATAAGATGTTATCGAAAACAGTAGCATCAATTTTTTGAATATTTATTTAAATAATATTTTTTGACGTTTACCTCAGCTTTATTTTTTCGATTCATGAGTGGATTGGTTATAAAAAAATTTGATAGACAGGGGATTTATTAAATTTCTGAATAGTTTTCCCAATAATATGCAGAACATTTACTTTTACGCTGCACGAATTGAATCAAATAGCCGTTTCTCATTTAATAACCTGATAGCACCGTTGCTTTGTCGTATTAAAAAATAAGCTAACAAATTTCATTATTCACTAAAAAATTACAATTATGGCATTCTTTGATTTCCTTCACATCTTCACAGATTTATTTAATTCTGTTGCAAAGGCATGGAACAAACTCGAACCCAAAGTGCAGGATGCACTCGTAAAAGGGTCTGGTATTATCAATGTGATTAACACGAACTTACAGGCAACTCCGGATGAAGTGTTTGACCTTATCGAAAAAAAATTCCCTGATGTTACAAAAGAAAGTCTCACGGAAGCGTTAGCAAACGTAACGGATAAATTGAAAGTGGCACAAGACATTGAAGAACCTGATTTGCTTACAACCATCAAGAACCTGCAGGCTTATTTTGCCGGTTTCCATGGTAAATTCTGGGAAGGCACTGCCTCTACTGCCTCTCAGTTACTTTCTATTGCGCTGGCGCCCGATGAAACCAATTTTGCCAAAATAGCGATGTTCATAGAATTTGTGTATAGAAAGAAAATAAAGGAGTAAATCAGGTTGTCTTTTAAAAAGATTACCAGCCTTAATACAACTACTGTTAAGGCTGATAATTTTATGTTATACGAATATTTATTTCTTTCTGAAAAATATTCTTACCGGCACACCTGTAAAGTCAAAAGAAGCGCGTAACTGGTTTTCGAGATAATTTTTATAGGGCGTTTTTATATCGTCAGGATAATTCGTAAAGAAAGCGAATGAAGGAACAGCCGTTGGTAATTGCATGATATATTTTATTTTCACTGCATGACCGCGCACCACAGGCGCATGGTAGGCTTCAACCGCTTTTAGCATCACTTCATTTAATTTACTGGTAGCAATCCTCCGTTTGCGGTTTTCAAATACTTTCAGGGCGATTTCCATTGCTTTAAAAATGCGGGTCTTTTCTTTGGCTGATATAAAAATGACCGGCACATCCGTAAACGGCGCGATCTTTTCTTTTAGCTGCTTTTCATATTCTTTGGCAGTGTTGGTTGATTTTTCAACCAGGTCCCATTTGTTCACCAGCAGAACAACACCTTTCCCTTTGCGTGCAGCCAAAGAAAAAATATTTACATCCTGCGCGGTGATCCCTTTTCCCGCATCGAGAACCAACAGGCAAACATCAGCTTCGTCCATGGCCTTGACTGCACGTATCACAGAATAAAATTCAAGATCATCTTTTTCTTTATTCTTTTTTCTTAAACCGGCTGTGTCAATTAAAACAAAATCTTTTTGGAACAGGTTATAATGCGTGTGAATGGTGTCGCGTGTTGTACCTGCAATATCACTTACGATGGTTCTTTCTTTTCCTATCAGTGCATTCAGCAAAGAAGATTTACCTACGTTGGGCTGACCAATAATAGCAAAACGTGGTAATTCATCTGCTTGCTCTTCTTCTTCCGGTTTTTCTTCAGGCATCAGTTCCGTTAACGCGTCAAGCAGTTCTCCGCTCCCGCTTCCGCTCATACTGCTAAGAAAAAAAATATTGTCAAAACCCATGCTGTAAAACTCGGTTGCTTCCAGTTGCCGTTCTGCATTATCCACCTTATTTACAACCAGGAATACAGGTTTCGTGGTGCGTCGTAATATTTCAGCCATGCTTTCATCCAGCGTAGTGATACCGGTTGAGACATCTGTCATAAATAGGATAGCGTTGGCTTCATCAATGGCTACTTTAACCTGTTTGCGTATTTCAATCTCAAAAATATCTTCACTGTCGGGTACAAAGCCACCGGTGTCAATTACATTGAACGTTTTTCCATTCCAGTCCGCAACACCATATTGCCTGTCTCTCGTTACACCGCTTACGTTATCCACGATAGCCTTGCGTTGTTCAAGCAGGCGGTTGAACAAAGTGCTTTTTCCAACGTTTGGTCTTCCTGTTATTGCCACTGTAAAGCTCATATCCAAAAATTATTGTTTGCTGTTATAATATTGAAGAAAATTCACCCAATCTGTTTCGCCTCTCAGTTTATTTTTATTTTCAGTCAGCCATTTATTATATCCATCTGACAAATCAAGTAAGGCAACCAAATGTTTCTTATTTAATGATTTCCTTTTGATATTTGTGCTGAATGAAAAAGGTAGCATACGGTTTTAAACCATAAGCATTATCCAATTATTTTACGGTATTTATTTGACTCTTGTATTATGATGTATCGTCAATACCCGTATTCTTTCAGCCTAAGATCATCGTCTCTCCATTTCGGTTTCACCTTTACAAAGAGCTGCAAATATATTTTTTGCTGAAGGAATTTCTCAATATCCGTTCTTGCCTTTATACCAAGTTGTTTTATCATTTTGCCGCCTTCTCCCAATAAAATTGCTTTCTGACTTTCGCGGTGAACAATAATATCTGCCTGTATTTTTATCAAAGACTCTTTTTCTTTAAACTCATTAATAAGCACCGCAGTTTGATAAGGAATTTCTTCACTGAATAGATCGTAAATTTTTTCACGGATCATTTCACTCACAAAAAATTTTGTTGGCAGATCAGTCAGTTCGTCCTCGTTGTAAAATGCTTCGTTTTCGGGTAGCAGTTCTATGATGGCGGATAAAAGCTCGTCTAAATTTTTACGCGTTAAGGCAGATATAGCTATTATTTTTTTATAGGATCCTGACTGGTTGAAAATTGATTTTAATTCTTCAACCTTAGCCGGTTTCAGCTTATCTGTTTTATTTAACACTATTATTGAAGGAATTTTCAGGTGCAGGCTTTGAAACAACTCAATATTTTCTTCCACATTCTTTGTAGCATCAGCCAGCAGTAAAGCAATATCGGCATCTTCCAATGCGCCCTTTACATTTTGCATCATGCGCTCATGCAGTTTATATTTCGGCTCGATGATGCCCGGTGTGTCGGAAAAGATGACCTGGTATTCCCCGGGTTTTGTGAGAAATGCTTTAATGCGGTGCCGTGTTGTTTGTACTTTGGAGGAAACAATAGCCAGCTTTTCACCTACCAAAGCATTCAGCAGCGTGCTTTTGCCGGCGTTCGGTTTACCAAATATGTTTACGAAGCCTGATTTCATGGAGAAGAAGCCCCACCCTAAGGGATAAATAATGATTGTTGAATAGAATTAATGTTGCTGCAAATCTCTGCTTTAAATGCAAAAAACTTAAAACGAGCAATACAAAAAGTAAATTTTTAATAAAAGAGCAAGCGTCCCTAAAGTCCCGGCAGTCCTTATTAATTATAATAGCCAGCTAATAACAATAGTGAACATAAAATGAAAAAGCCTCTATCGAGGCTTTACTAAGTTGCGAGGGGAAGGACTGCGACCGCCCTCGGCGGTTCGAACTTCCGTCCGCCTCAGGCGGATATGAGCCCTTACGAGCTAAAATTTTTTAATAGTTCATTTTTTATCCAATCCCTCCCTTTGCCTGCTTTCAATTGCTTTTCCCTTAAAAGCGCTTGTTGTTTTGTTCCAAAACTTTCAGTGTAAATTAAAGTCCACGGCCTGAATTTTATCGTCCATCCTTTTTTGCCTAATTCATTGTGCGACAAAAGCCTTTGTTCCAAATTTCCTGTGTATCCAATATATACCTTATTGTGAGCAACAGAAAACAATATGTAAACCGTGAACATAAATTAAAAAAGCCTCTATCGAGGCTTTACTAAGTTGCGAGGGGGGGACTGCGACCGCCCACGGCGGTTCGAACTTCCGTCCGCCTCAGGTGGATATGAGCCCTTACGAGCTAAAATTTTTTAATAGTTCATTTTTTATCCATTCCCTCCCTTTGCCTGCTTTCAATTGCTTTTCCCTTAAAAGCGCTTGTTGTTTTGTTCCAAAACTTTCAGTATAAATTAAAGTCCACGGCCTGAATTTTATCGTCCATCCTTTTTTGCCTAATTCATTGTGCGACAAAAGCCTTTGTTCCAAATTTCCTGTGTATCCAATATATACTTTATTGTGAGCAACAGAAAACAATATGTAAACCGTGAACATAAATTAAAAAAGCCTCTTTCGAGGCTTTACTAAGTTGCGAGGGGAAGGATCGAACTTCCGACCTTCGGGTTATGAGCCCGACGAGCTACCGCTGCTCTACCTCGCGATATAATGATTTTATTACTATAAGAACTTTTGCGAGGAGCGTTCGAACTTCCGTCCGCCTCAGGCGGATATGAGCCCGATCCCGTAGTTGCGGGACTGCTCTACCTCGCGATATAATGATTTTAATTTCTATAAGAACCCTTGCGAGGAGCGTTCGAACTTCCGTCCGCCTAAGGCGGAATATGAGCCCGATCCGCCGCGGCGGACTACTCTACATCGCAATATAAAAAATCAGTAATTTAAGAACTTCATCACGAGTTCGAATGTTTTTACCTCGCGATATGAGGCGGCAAAGATAAGGCTACAAAACTATCGGGCAAAGCTTAATCGAAAATATTTAGCTTTTCTTTTTAACAGACGAACCGCCGGTTACATCAATGTTTGTAATCGAAGCAGCGCCGTCATAACGAATTGTGCTGCCACCGCTTGCCGTAGCCTGGATCTCTTTGCTTACATTAATACTGGCTGAAGATGCACCGGTTGCTTCTACCTTGCAGGTTACTGCCGTGAAATCGCTCCCCCTAAAATTACTGGCGCCGCTTGCATCTATAACAAGATCAGTTGTGGTCCCGTTAATTTCTGTAGTGGAAGCACCGCTTAAATCGAAATTGGTTTTAGGGCTATTGATAAGTCCTTTGAAAGTACTGGCGCCGCTTTGATCCATCGCAAAAGCAGTTGCAGTAAAATCAATTCTTGCATTGGAAGCTCCGCTGAGTTCAAAATCCAGGTCGCCGGCTTTTATGGCGCCCTTCATACTGCTGGCACCTGATAATTCAAGCTTGAAATTTCCAACATTTATCGGGTCAGTCAATTCAACACTACTGGCGCCGGAAGCTTCCAGTGCTTGCAGCGTGGTAAAAGTTACATAAGCTTTTAAATGTTTGTTACTCCAGTTCCACCCGTTCCAGGCGCCATTTTCAACATAAATTTTCAGTACGCCATCTCTTACTTCGGTTTTGATTTTATTGGTAACACTCTGATCTTCTGAACTTACGGCAACACCCTGGGAATTGCCCTGGGATAAATACAAACTGATCGCGTTGGAAACTCTTATCTTATTAAAATTGGGGACACTACGAACCTGTGCATTGGGATCACGGACAACATTTTGAGCACTTGCACCAAGGCCTGCAACAACGAATAACAGGCATACGAATAACTTTTGCATAATTTGGTTTTGAATTGTAACGAAGAATTAAATGAAAGGTTACAACGAAATTTAATTTTTCTGTTATTAATTTTGCAGCCGCGACTTTCCTGGTTTAATACGTTTCTATTCTACGCCAGGCAATCGCCCGAAAATACATATCCCGGGGTGCTTTCCTGATTCATGTAAGGAAGGCTGAGATCACACCCGTTGAACCTGAACAGGGTAATACCTGCGAAGGGAAGGTGAGACTTTACAAGGCCACACATTCTCCAGCATTATTCCTTGTTCCCGTAATTGTGAAATTTAAAAATGGAAAAATGAAAAAATTTCTGGGAACACTCCTTGTTTTATTTTTTATTGTAATTACTGTAAGATCGCAAAGCAGTTTATCCGGAACTGTAACCGATAAAAACAACCAGCCCTTAAAGAGTGCTACAGTTGCACTCAGTGCCAAAAATTTTAAGCGAACAACACTTACCAATGAAAACGGGGAGTTTAGTTTTTCAAATCTGACTTTCAATTTAAAATATAATCTCCATGCGGATTTTGTGGGGTTGACTGCTTTCGATTCAACCTTTCAATTAAAAGAAAATACAGCTTTCCATATCAGGCTGAATGAATCCACCACGTACCTGGAGCCTTTGGAAGTAAGTTCTGTGCGCGCATCAGGTAAAGCGCCATTCACCAAAACAAACATCAGTAAAGATGAAATTGCAAAAATTAATATAGGGCAGGATATCCCGTTTATTTTAAATCAAACGCCTTCCGTCACTACAACCACTGATGCAGGCAATGGCGTAGGTTATACAGGCATCCGCATCCGCGGTACGGATGCAACGCGCATCAACGTTACATTAAATGGCATTCCTTTTAATGACGCGGAAAGTCTCGGCAGTTATTTTGTCGACCTGCCTGATTTTGTTTCTTCTGCCAGTTCCATACAAATACAACGTGGCGTGGGTACATCCACCAACGGCTCAGGCGCATTTGGGGCCACTATTAATATCGGCACCAATGAAATAAATAAAAAGGCTTATGTTGAACTAAACAACAGTTATGGTTCATTCAATACCTGGAAAAATACGATCAAACTGGGCAGCGGTTTACTCGGTAATCATTTTACGCTTGATGCAAGGCTAAGCCGCATTTCCAGCGATGGTTATATCGACAGGGCAAGCAGCAACTTAAAATCCTTCTATGCTTCCGCGGCCTATATCGGTAATAAGAATTCATTGCGGCTGAACATTTTTTCCGGCAAAGAAAAAACTTACCAGGCATGGTATGGCATTCCTTATGACAGTTTACAAACCAATCGTACCTATAACCCGGCGGGAACAGAGAAGCCGGGAACGCCTTATAATAATCAAACAGATAATTATACGCAAACGCATTACCAGTTGTTTTATGATCATGACTTTAGCAGCAAATGGAAACTGAATACAGCCTTATTCTTAGTGAGGGGTAAAGGTTATTACGAAGAATATAAAGCGCAACAAAATTTAAATGATTATGGTTTGGAGGACACGACCGTTGCAGATATCGTGAGAAGACGCTGGCTGGATAATTATTTCTATGGACAAATATTATCGTTGCGGTATAAAACCGGAAAGGATGAACTCACGCTTGGCGGAAGCTGGAGCAGGTACGATGGAAAGCATTATGGAAACCTTATCTGGAGTGAAGTAAAGATCCCGGCTAATTATGAATACTATAATTACCCGGCAACAAAAACAGATGAAAATATTTATGTAAAATGGATGCACGCTCTAAACACAAAATGGAACACGTTTGCAGATGTGCAATACAGGCATGTAATACATGACATGGAAGGCTTTGAAGATAATCCTGACCTTTTCATAAAAAGAGATTTTAATTTCTTTAATCCCAAAGCAGGTATCAGTTATAACTACAACGGATGGAATGCTTACTTAAGTTATGCATTGGCGCATAAAGAACCCAACCGCGATGATTTTGAAGCAAGCCTGCAGCAACAACCTTCAGCGGAAACACTACATGATTTTGAAGCGGCTATAGAACGCCGGACAAACAAGTATAACTGGTCTGCCACATTGTATTATATGTTGTATAAAGACCAGTTGGTTTTAACCGGTGCAATAAATGATGTAGGAAGCTATACGCGGACAAACGTGCCCAACAGTTACCGCGCAGGCATTGAACTGCAGGCAGGTGTTGAAATCAATTCATGGCTGAATATAAATGGCAATGCAACTTTTAGCCGCAATAAGATCCAATCATTCACAGAATATTTGGATGAATATGATGCAGGCTTTAATTACACCGGTCAAAAAGCTGTTGAACATTCGGGCACAGATATTTCTTTTTCGCCCGATGTGATTGCAGCGGGAACTATTACGTTCATTCCTTTAAAAAATATACAATTGAATTTTGTCAGCAAGTATACCGGCAAACAATATCTTGACAATGCACAAAATAAAAACCGTAAACTGGATCCATATTTCACGGAAGACTTCAGGCTGAATTATTCATTGCATAAAAAACCGTTTGATCAGATAGATCTTATCGTTGCTGTCAATAATATCTTTAATAAGTTATACGAGCCAAATGCGTACACCTATCCTTATATATATGATGGGGGAACGGTGAATGATAATTATTATTACCCTGCTGCCGGAACGAATTTTATGATAGGCTTGAATATCAGGTTGTAGAAGCGCAGGCTTTCAAAGTTGTGCAATTGCAAAGAATAAACAATTCTTGCTTTAACTCGATACTTAAAATTAGTCGGTCATAAAAATCGTTAGATTTGTTTTTACACGATTTGAACTGACTGACCAAATCAAAAATGCGCCTGAAATTTTTTCACATAAGCATCAAACCATTTTCCGTGACAAGTAGCCAAACCTTTTGTAACCAATGAGCACACTGCTAAAATCGGGACGTATTATTTTTGCCGCAGGCATAATTGCATTGGCAATACTTTGTTTTCTTTCCAAAGATTTTATTGTAGGCCGCCCTCCGGGATGGCAAACGGCAACACATCCATTGTTGGGATATGTTACAGGAGCATTGCTGGTAATAGCAGCAATTGCCATACTGCTGCAAAAGAAAGCATTGGTTGCTTCTTTGCTCATTGCAATATTGATCCTTTTGCTTTCTGTGTTCCGTCACATACCGCATTTTATGGCCGACTGGCTGAATGCATATAAAGCCATGGCGTTGTTTGGCGGCGCATTAATTGTTGCTGCTTCGTTTATGGAAGATCAATTTAATGAAAGCAGCAGGAATGTCTTTGTTTTAACGGGCGCTATATTAATGGCAATATTTTTTATAGCGGCCGGCTATGCCCATTTTAAATTCGCTGGTTTTGTAAAAGATTTTATACCGGCTTACATACCTTTTCACGGATTTTTTACTTACTTCTGTGGTATCTGTTTGATTGCCGGCGGCATCGGTTTGTTGATACCTAAAATAAGATATTGGGCCGCCCTGTTAAGCGGTATAATGATTGGCGGATGGTTTTTATTATTGCACATACCAAGATTTGCTAACAACATAAATGATGCAAGCGACAGAACAGGCCTCTGTGAATCTTTTACTTTTGCAGGAATACTTTTTACGCTGGCGGCCATCTTTTCAAATAACTACTTACCTAAAAATTCATCAAACTAACAGAGGCTATTTTACAAATACCATTTGCTTGATTGCAACTAATTTTCCATCTGCATACAAAGAATATAAACGCTGGAGGCAAGTGCTGATGTCTCTCTGAACAGTTTGCCTGTTAAAAGTAAAAGCAAAGTATTTAGCCCGGGTTGCATGCAGGGTTATAAATTTATATTCACTTCATTATCCCAGTTCGGTTTGATAGTTAATTTTCGCGGGATGCGTATGGAGATTTCAGGCTGGCGTTTTAAAGCATAGCTTCCCGGCGTCCATGTCATGTTCTTATCAGTGTCATATAAAATACGCAGGTCATAATCACCGGGTTTGTACAACTTGCGATAAAATTCTGCACCGGTAAGTGCAGCCGAATCCACTATTTTATCGCCCTGGATAAATTGTAAAACAGGATTGCGGCCCAGGTCCAGATTTCCAAAGCGTAAGCGGATACTGCCATATTCACTCTCAGAACTTGTCTGGAAACTCAATGTATCATTTTTTGCAAGCGTTTTACCACTGCTGTCGGCAAAAGCATCCTGCTGAATAACCAGCTTAAAATATTGTTCTTCTTTCCATGGATATTTCAGGCTGAAGCTTTTAAAAGCGGTATCAGCAACGATACTGTAATTTGTTATGGCTTTATAGTTGGTGTCTGTCAGGCTTATTTTGGATGAATCGAAACGCGCAACAGGCTCCGGGAAACTTATAACAAGATCGCTCAACAGGTCCTGCTGTCCTCTTTCCAGGGTGCTTAAGAATTTTATATTTTTTGTTGTATCAACCGGCTTTTTCCTGCCAGGCTGCGTGCCTGTATTTTGCGGCACAATTGATTCTTTACCCGGTTCAAACTCATTATATGCATACAACATCAGCGGTTCACCCAAAGATTCACTGACGGCAGTTGGCTCGTTCGCAAAAGCAAACATTTTGGTGCTGTCATCATATTTTTTGGTAAAATCATTTGGCAGTACAAACACATTATAAGTTCCGTTTTCGAGGTACCTGAAATGGAAATAGCCCCCACTGTCGAGGCGTGTATAATAATCGGCCTTTAATTTTTTTATAGCTGAGTCATTCAGGTTTTTATGAAGGAGAACAATCAGTGTTGAATCTGTTTTGCCTGTTTGAGCCAATTGAACCTGGCCGCTTAACTCTCCTCCGGCTATAGTGTTGCCTGTTGAAAAAACATACGTCAGGTTTTTGTAGGGATTGCCTTCATTTACGTCCTTTAATGCGTTACCAAAATTGATGGAATAGGTGGTATTGGGTTTTAATGAATCTTTTAAACGAATGGTCACTTCCCGCAGGTGGCTCATAATTATTGGCGCCTGGTTTGGATTGGGTGAAACGACAAGGTTCGTCTGCAGTAGCTGGTTATCCAGTTGAACGTATTCATTAAACGAAAGCGTTACTTTATTGGTTTTAAAGTTAAGTGTGGAATCAGCAGGTACAGCCCCCACCAACACCGGCGGTAAAGAATCCCTGGGCCCGCCGGTTGGCGGAATAATATTGGCGCAGGAAGTCAGCGTCTGAACCTGGATTTGTAAGAGAAATAAGATTATGAGGAAACTTAAAAGATTTCTTTTCATTCACGTTAAGATCATGCAAACATAATCGCTTTAAGATTCTTATGTTCCTAATAATCTTATAATTGTCTGAACCCGGATTTGTAAGATTTAAGTATTAACAGGATAATATGAAATCTAAATACTGATTTAATCCAATATATCTTTTAACCACCCAAATCGTGGTTCAGACCTAATTTTACTGTTCATGCAGAAACCACTTAAAATATTACAGGCGTCTGCCGGCTCCGGTAAAACCTTCAGCCTGGCAGCGCATTATCTCAGCTTGCTGTTCAGCGGCGAAAATAAATACCGCGAAATACTGGCGGTAACATTTACCAACAAGGCCACTGAAGAAATGAAAACCCGTATTCTGGAAGTGTTGAAAGGTTTGGCAACAGGAGATGAAAATGTGGATAGCTACCGCAGTATCATACTAAAAGAACATCCCCAGCTAACAGGCGAAGTATTGAAAGAAAAAGCCGGTAAAATTTACCGCAGGATATTACACGACTACAGCCGTTTTGCTGTCAGCACTATTGATGGCTTTGTGCAGAAAGTGATACGCGGGTTTGCATTTGAACTGGGCCTGAGCGCCGATTATGCATTGGAGATGAATTACGATAAAGTAAAGGATGAATTGGTACAGCAGATGGATGCATCGCTCGATCATAACAAAAAATTACTGGATTGGATAATTGCATTGGCTTTGGAACGCATCAGCGATAATAAAGGCTGGAATTATAAGGCTGAGCTAAAAGATCTTATCGGTGAAATATTTAAAGAAAGCTTCGAGGTGTTTGAAACCGCTCTCGCAACTATAGGTGCAAAAAATATTGATGACTTGTTTAAGGAATATATCATCATTACAAAAAAAGAGATAAGTGATTTTGAAAAGCAGTTAACAGCATATGGCGAAAATGCTGTAGCTATTTTTGAAAGATACAGCCCGGACAAAACGCATTTGGTAAGAGCTTCTCAAAGCTGGTTATGTAAGCTGCGTGTAATTTCTGACAACGAACACGATAAGTTCCCAAAAATATTTGCATTGATAGATACGCCCGGCGCCTGGTTCAAAGAGGGCAAAGGTGATGCTTCGCTGTACAACGAGCTCAACCCGCTGCTCAAACAGGTAAGGGTGTTTTATGAAGAAAAGGTAGCTGGTTACGAACTCGCCATCGCTTTCAATAAGAACCTGTATTACCTGCGACTGATGCAGGAAGTTGCCGCGCTGTTGGCTGCCTACAGGAACGAGAATGATAACCTGCTCATCAGTGATGCGCAAAAACTCATCACCGGCATTACTGATGATGCGGGGGGCAACCCATCTTTTATCTGGGAGAAAGTAGGAGCACGGTACCGCAATTTTTTGTTTGATGAATTCCAGGATACTTCCGTAAACCAATGGCGAAGTTTTAAGGAGATACTGACCAACACCCTTGCATCGCCAAGCGGAAAATATATAGACAATCTTATCGTAGGCGACACCAAACAAAGTATTTACCGATGGCGCAATGGCGATTGGAACATCCTTCACCAACAAGCAAAAAAAGACATTGGTGAAGTATATGTAATGGAAGCAAGCCTGGCGGAGAATTACCGGAGCGCTGCAAATATCATTGACTTCAACAACCGTTTATACCAGGCCATTCCTGCGCTGATGCAATCAACCCTTAATACAACTATCCGGGATCAGCCGGAGAACATCAATGCCTGGTGGCAAATCAACGGGTTTGATGAGATCATTACTTCAGTATATGCAAATGCCGGACAAGCTAAAGCGCCTTCCACAAAACCCGGCGGCACCATAAAAGTAAAGCGGTTCAATAAACCCGAAGGCGAAACGGCACGTTATACCGAAGCCTGGTTCCGGGAAGATGTGTTGGATGACCTGGTTGGGGAAATAAATACGCTGACCAGTGAAAAAGCTTATCAGCATAAAGACATCGCTATTATCATACGTTCTAATGAAGAAGCCCGTAAATGCGTGGAGAAACTGATGGAGCATAGTATTCCTGTAATTAGTGGCGAAGCGCTTTTGATCAGCAATAACCTGGCAATCGATCTTATCATCAATACATTAAAAGTTATTACCGGTATTGATGAACAAACGGCATTGTACAAAGCCAATTGCATTGCTTTGTATCATGCTGTTCATGGAGAAAAATTAAAACCGTCATTGTATTGCGATTTAAACGAAAAATCACTCACACAACTGGATCATATTCTGCCGGCATCGCTTTGCCGCAACTGGCAGCAATGGTTGCAATTGCCGTTGGCAGAGTTGGCGGAGAATCTTATTACAAGCTATCGTCTAAACAATTTGCAACAACACATTCCTTATTTGCTGGCTTTTCGTGATCTGCTGGGCAATGCCACCAGGCCGGGCGAAAAAGGTATTGGCGCATTCCTGGAATGGTGGGATGAAGATGGTTGCCGGCAATCACTGCCCTCACCCGAAGGTGTTGATGCGGTGCAGGTGCTCACCATACATAAATCAAAAGGTCTTGCCTTCAGGGCGGTGTTTGTTCCGTTTTGTACCTGGGATAATAAAACCAAAACCAATTCCGTTTTTTGGGTTTCTGCAAAAGATACAGCTTATCATCAACTGGGCGATATGCCGTTGCGTTTCAGCGAATCGCTTGCACGCACATCTGTGGCAAAAGAATATTTTGAAGAACTGCTATACAGCAATATGGATAGCCTGAACATGTTATATGTGGCGACCACACGTGCAAAAGATTTTTTGTACATGGCAACGATGTTTAAAAAAGACGACAGCAAACTATCCGCTATTGGCGATGTGATCAATACGGTCATGCCCGTTTTTGATCCTGATTTTACAAACAACAATAGCTACGAAAAAGCAGAAGATGTATTAATAGGTGCAAGGCCTGAAGAAAGATCACGCATCACTTTGCCAAATTACCCTACATCGCAAAGACTTTCTGACCTGTATGAAGCGACAGAAGAAAAGCACATCATCCATTTGCTGAATATGGAAAAATCAGGACGCAAAGGTTCGCTGGCACATGAAGTATTGGCAAATGCTTCTGATGAAAAAGAAACCGATGATTATATAGCAAGGTTGTTATCAGAAGGTGTTATCCGGGAAGAAGAATCACAACCATTAAAACAGTCGGTGATGGATGTGCTGCAACATCCTGAGTTAAGCCGTTTATTACATGAGTCGGGGCATAGCATTATTGAAAAAAATATTATAGATGTGAACGGAAGAATACAGCGCCCCGACAGGATATTGATTAAAGATGATAGTGTAGTATTACTGGATTACAAATTCACATTGGAGCAAAGCGATAAGCACGTTGAACAGATATTGAAGTATAAAAACCTGTTAAAGCAAATGGGTTATAACAATGTGCAGCCCTATTTGTTTTATGCGGTAAGAAAAGAATTGAAGATGGTGGGGTAATTATAAACATGGCAGTGTTAGTCACTCATCACTCATTATTCATCACTCATAACATTCACATTGAAACCTTTTTTAAAAGAAGTAGCAGAAGACCTGGTTAAACGTTTTGGTTTAGGCATACAACATTGCGCCATTGTATTCAACAATAAACGCCCGGCAGTTTATTTGCAGAAGTATTTGGCAGATACTATTCAAAAGCCATTTTTCAGCCCTTCCGTATTTACGATACAGGAATTTTTTAGTGAGGCGGTGAACGAAAAGCCCGCTGATTTTTACATGCAGTTTTTTACGTTGCTGCAGATCTACAATCAACTGCTGGAAGGGGAAGGGTTGCCTGTATTAAAGAGCAGCCAGTTCTTTGCATTGGCAAAAATTATCCTGAATGATTTCAACCAGATAGATAATGACCTGGTTGATGCGGATAAATTATACAAAGAGCTGGAAGACATTTCAATCATCAATCTTGAGTTTGATTATCTCACGCCCGAGCAATATGAATTCCTTTCACAATTCTGGCAATCTTATTCCGAAGGAAAACATAAAAAGCAACAGGAATTATTTATTCAAATGTGGCGCAGGATGCCAAAGTTGTATCACGGCTTTCATGCGGCGCTCGCAGAAAAGCATCGCATTACGAATGGGGTTGCCTATCGGAAATTAGCCGGGATGGAGATAACCGCAATGGACTTCTTCAAAAAGTTTGAAAAAGGAAAGATCATTTTTGTGGGATTTAATGCGCTCACCCGCGCGGAGGCGCAATTGTTTACCAAACTCCAGGAAGCAGGTAAAGCCTTATTTTATTTTGATGCGGATGCTTATTATCTAAATGATGAATTACAGGAAGCCGGTCATTTTCTCCGCAGGAACATTCAACGACTGCAGTTGAAAAATGAGTTTGCATCGCCTGTCGATCTAATGAAAGCGGCGTCGCATACAGTGAATGTTTATAAAGTCCAGGGACAAAGTGCACAGGCTAAAATTCTTAATCACATTCTTGAAAAAGACTATACACAAACGCAGGAAGTTGATGCTACTGCTGTTATACTGGCTGATGAAACATTGCTCCTTCCGGCCTTGCAAACAATTCCTTCACAGGTTGATGATAAAGCAATTCACCTGAACGTTACGATGGGTTTTCCATTGGGTATTTCGACGGTGTTTGGTTTAGCTGACCTGTGGTTAAGCTGCCAGTTGGAAATGCATAACAGCAAAGGCCTGGGTAGACCAGACACACATATTTCTTATCAGCACCTCGAATCATTTCTTACACACCCGCTTACAGGAGTAAGCCAGAAAATGAAGGATAAGATACGTACGGCCTTGTTAAAAGAAAACATTGTGCATATTGAACAAAGCCGTTTGATACGCCAGGGCGGCATCTTAAAAAAATTTTTTACACAAGCTGAAAAAACAACGGAGCTAATTACTGGATTGCTGGATGTATTGAACCAGGTGTTAAACAATCTTTCTCAACAAAAGAATTTAAAGAATATAGATGCGGAGCTCTTTGTAAAAACCATACACGAACTCAACAGGCTTAACGATAACATCAGTGATTATTTAGATAATGAAGAGTTGCCATTCGTAATATCACTGGTGCAAAAAGCATTGCAGGGTATTAGTGTTCCATTAAGCGGCGACCCGTTGCAAGGCATACAGTTGATGGGTTTGCTGGAAACACGTAACCTTAATTTTAATAAAGTGGTGTTCCTTGGATTTAATGAAGGCGTCATTCCCAAAACATCTATTGGGAATAGTTTTATACCCGATAGTTTACGCCGTGTACATGGTTTGCCGGTGCTGGAAAACCAGGATGCGATCTCTTCCTACATAGTCTATCGCTTGTTGCAGCGTGCTGAAGCTATTTCTATCGTGTATAATTGTTTAACGGATGAAAGCACAACGGGCGAACCCAGCCGGATTTTAAGGCAACTGGAATATGAAAGTGGTTTTGAATTCAATTACCACGAACTGGAATTGCCTGTTCAAACACAGGAGAAGCAGGTGATAGAGATCGATAAAAAAGATCCGGTGGTAAGAGAGCGGTTGCAAAAATTACTTACAAAAGAAAAAACCTTGTCGCCCTCTGCTGTTACTATGTATATCGCCAACCCGATCGATTTCTTTTTTTGTTATGTAGCTAATATTAAAGAACCGAAAGAAGTAACGCCGGTGGTGGAAGCAAATGAAATAGGCTCTATACTGCATGAAGCAATGAGAGATTTTTATTCGCCGATGTTAAAGAAACCGGTTACAAAAGAATGGATACAACTCCGCAGGAAATATAAAGAAGCGCTTATAAAAAGAGCGTTTTGCAAAGTGAGGGAATTGCCCGGCGCCGACACGTATGAGTTTTCAGGAATGCAACAGGTGGTGCTGGCAATTATTGAAGCCTATGTAAATATCATTGCAGACCAGGATGAAAATGATGCACCTTTTACAATATTAGGTCTTGAGGAAAAAATAAATGCAGAAATTCCTTTTCAACTAAAGGGTAAAAAACAAAGTGTAAAAATTTTTGGTTTTGTGGACCGCATCGATATAAAAGATGGCATAACAAGGATCGTGGATTATAAAACGGGTAGAGACAATTTAACCTTCAAAGAAGAAATAGAAAAAATTTTTGATACCAATGATAAACATATCAACAAGGCATTGATACAAACAATGATCTATGCCGGTGCTTATGAAAAAACAGACGCTTATAAAAAAGGATCAGGTGATAAAAATGTACAACCGGTATTGTATGTGGTAAGAACCATGCAGGAAGAAGGCACTTTATTTAAGGCAGAAAAAAAAGAATTGAAAGAAGCTTTTCTCTCCGAAGTAAAACCTTTATTCCTTGCAGGCCTTGAAAACAAACTGTCAGAATTGTTTGATGAAGATATTCCTTTTAAGGCAAGTGAAGTTGCAGACAACTACGCTTATTCGATTTATACGACGTTGTATTGAATTTATTAATTTTTGGTTTATGATAAAATTTTATTCATCTGATAAATTGCGAAAGGTGTCGTTGTTTTCTGGCAATTGTGCTGAATGATGCACAGTTATTACGTAAACTTTATCATCATCAATTTTATAAATGATTCTGTATTTCCTGAAAAGTATTTCTCTGTAATTTGATTGAGGCAATTCCCGAATTGTTTTGCCAATTTCAGGAAAGCTTTTCAGTTTTAGGGTTGCATTTATTAATTTTTTTACAAACTGTTTTGCATAAAATTCTGAGTCCTTGCTGATGAATGAAGCGTTATTATCAATATCATTCAACGCATTTTCTGTCCAGGTTATTGAAGCCATTTTGATAGCTTTTCTTTGGCTTCGTCTGTTGTGTAGATTTTGCCTTCAGTTATATTTTTTTCTCCTGCTTCAATTTTATTCAACAGCATGATGCGTTCTAGTAACACATCTATATCTGTAAACTCTTCTTCGGGCATTGCCTGTATCGATTCTATTACCTGTTTTTTTGAGATTGCCATTTGTGTTATTTCTTCAAATTTACTTGATTAATTCGGTTGCGCTTTTGCTTATGCAAAAAAACGATGCGTTTAAGTTTCTTACACATCTACGAGAAACAACTACCAAAGGGGCGATAAAAAGCACTCTGTCAGAATTGTTTGATGAAGATATTCCTTTTAAGGCAAGCGAAATTTCACATAATTATTTGTATTCTATTTACACTACGCTATATTAAGGTCATTTACTTTTTCCGTTTATAACACTATATAAAGATCAAGGTAGCTCCTGCTTGGCCAAATACGGTCAGGCATTTCTAAAATGTCAGGTGGATAACAGCATTCAAGAACATTACTGTATGACACGAACCAAACACGAATTTTTAAAATAACAATCTTAAATAAAAACACAGCTAAAAAATATTTATCTTAGTTTTTACTGCCATTTTACAGATTATTTGCTTTTTAAAAATGTATTGCCATGCCAGGCGCGCCAGCTATAGAAAATACTGTAATTGAACAATGGATTGCAGAAAAATTAGACAGTCAAAAAGTAATTGACCGCCTGGTGGCATTAGGCTACGATGAAGAAGCTATTGCAGCAAACGTACAGGCTTTTAAAAAGGCCTTATGTGCAAAAAGACAATTTACCGGATTTATATTTTTAGGCGTTGGTGCTTTTGTAGGTTTTCTCAGTTGCGTTACGGCACTTGTAAACCCGGTGCCAGATCTGTTTCATTGGTTTCTTTATGGACTCACTTCGATTGCGCTCCTACTTATTTTTTACGGACTTTATCTTTTATTCAATTAGCACTGTTTCTTTTGTCTTGCCTGGTGTGGTATAAAGTCTTAATTGTCGTGTATAAGATGGCATTTCATAGCCGAAATTAGCTTTGAAAAACATTGCTGCGCATATACGCTTGTTTTAGCGAGTATGAATAAAAGTTGTAACCTTTGTTTTGGTCCAATGAGAGATTTATAACTGTGGCTACAAACTATATTAACGTTTAACCGATACATCACTCCGAAATGATAAGCAATAATTCATTGGCGTACCATGTAAAAAGAGATCGTTCAATTATTTTAATCGGACTATTACTCATAACCTTATTGTCGTGGCTGTACATTGTTTATCTATATAACCAGATGGTTTATATGGATATGAACGCTTTGTTTTTTGCAATGCCCATGACACCCGAATGGACTTATGTTGATTTCATTTTGCTGTTTCTTATGTGGCTGGTAATGATGATCGCCATGATGACTCCGTCTGTCACGCCCCTGGTTTTAGTTTTTGCCACGATAAACCGGCAGCGAAAGCAACAGGATCATCCTTTTGTAAATGTCGTCTACTTGGTTGCAGGGTACTTTTTAGTGTGGGCGGCATTTAGCCTGGTGGCCACGGTTTTACAGTGGTCGTTACAACAGGTAGCATTGCTTAATCCTGATATGAAAACAACCAGTAAAATACTGGGTGGCATAATTTTGATTGCGACCGGAATATTTCAATTTACGCCTTTAAAACAAACCTGTCTCAGGCATTGCCGCTCACCGCTTGATTTTGTTTTGCGACACTGGAAAGAAGGCAAAACAGGCGCTTTAAAAATGGGTATGGAGAACGGTTTTTATTGTTTAGGCTGTTGCTGGATGATTATGATCTTGCTTTTTGTAACAGGTATAATGAACCTGCTGTGGGTGGCAATCATAGCTGTGTTTGTTCTTCTTGAAAGGCTTTTATTGCAAATAAAGTGGATACCATATTTTGCTGGTGCGGTCTTGATTTTTTACGGAATTTTTTTATTGATAAAATAGCCCGATACCCTTGGCTTTGCCGGTTGGATCTTCATAATCAACTAAAAACCCACTGAACATTTAAAAGTTTTATTTTAGTTGCCGCATGTCTTTCATCAAATCATTTTCCATTAATACAACCAGGCAACAACCTTTTCCGTTTAATATCCCGGCAGTAAGGTTTGCAAAAAATATTGAGCTGGATAAGATCAACATTTTCATTGGCGACAATGGTTGTGGTAAGTCAACATTGCTGGAAACGATCGCTTATGCAATTGACCTGCCGTTGATCGGTGGTTATATTAAAGACGTAAAAGATTTTGAAGCAGCCAGGCTATTGAAATCATATCTGCAGCTTGACTGGAAGCGCGATACACAAGTTGGTTTCTTTTTCAGGGCTGAAGATTTCAGCGCTTTTCTTGATTCGGTAGAAAAAGAAAGAACTAAACTGAAAATGCAGTTACATGATCTGCATGGCCATGTAAGCGATGCGATCATAGAACAAATGATAGAAAGCCAGAACCATGCATTAATACAAATGCGCAAACAATATGGGAAAGACATGCTGGGTTTTTCGCACGGAGAAGCTTACCTGGAAATTCTGCAGACAAGAATAAGATCTAAAGGTGTTTACCTGTTGGATGAACCGGAAGCTGCACTCTCGCCCTTAAAGCAATTGGCATTGATCGTTTTTATACTGGAAACATTAAAGCATAACAACGCGCAGTTTATTATCGCAACGCATTCGCCAATTTTAATGGGCATACCTGGTGCGCGGTTATATGAAATAAGAGAAAATGAAATGGAACGGGTTGAATTTAGAGACACGGAACATTATCGCATCACCAAAACTTTTTTGGATAACCCTGAAGCTTATTTGCGGCATTTGCAATAATGTAGTCTGCCTTTTTCATTCGGTTTGGTTTTGCCAGCAATCTTGGCTGATGCATTTGAGCACAGCCGCGAGACGCTGCGTTTTTATTGTGATTCCGGCAATGAACAAAGTAGACGTTATTAACGCAGGGTCTCATTCCGCACTCATTGCCATACAATGAAGACCCTGCTAAGACAGAAAACGCATAGTAATAGTATATGCCACAATAAGGACAGCGATCTTTCACCATACCTGCAAGGCCTGCAGCAATGGCATGCTAATTGTTTTACAATACACATATTATTTTTTCATCTAAAAAAAATAAATTATGTCAAACACGAATGAAAGCCTTGGTAATAAAATAAAAGACACCATTGATGATGCAGGTACTGCTATAAAAAACGCTGCAAAAGACGTAAAAACAAATGCGGAGAACAGTTCAAGAACGGCAGATAACGAAGCTAACAAGGCGGCTAACGATGCAAAAGCGGAATCAGGAAATATTTTTGATAAGGCAGGTGCTGCCATTAAGAATGCAGTGGGTGATGCAAAAACATCTTCTGCCAATGCAGCTAACACTGCAAAAAATGAATCGGAGAAAGCTGCCAACAACCTGGATAATGAAGCAAAAAAAGCCGCGAGAGACGAAAGGGATAGAGACGATATTTAGTAGAAACCTCTATACATAAGCCGGGACAATGATCCCGGCTTTTTTGCTTATATAACCCAGCCGGCGGCGTCAACAATAATTATTTCCTTCAGCTTCCCGGCAGCAGGGTTTGCAATATTCCATTCATCACTGCATTTGTATTTAAAAGAACTCAATTGCGACACACCTGCAGGCATATTCTCCCGAATAATTACCGGTAAATGGTCGTTATTTCTTCGATCCAATAGATCGAACAACGACCGAACAACTATCGAAGAAGTACCGAACAAGTATTGAATAAATAAGCCCCATCCGCGCAGGTACTGCAAATATTTATCAGTAAAAAACTAACTTTATTTTTTATGTTTTGGCAGCGCACAGAGACATCGGCAAAAAACCAATTGTGCTGATGCTTGGTCAATAACGCGCCTTACAACTTCACAAATTTCTTAATGAATAAAGTTGAGCCATCGGTACGCGATAATTTTAAGCAATAGACTCCTTTCTGCAATCCTGTTACCGGGATATTGCTTTCATTTTTATTGAATATACCTTGATGGTATAACCTGCCATTTGCATCATATATCTTATAATATGCAGGTTCAACCTCGCCCGTTATCTCAATCTTCAGGTTGTTGGCGACAGGATTTGGAGATAATATAAAGTCATTACCAATTTTTGTGTTGGCTTTTATATCGTTTACAGCAAATGAAGTTACTACTGTGAAAGTTCTTGCCAGTGTATCGCCTTGGAAAATGGCTTGGTATTGCCAGGTGCCTGCCGGTGCATTAGCGGGAAGCGTGTACCACCAGTACCAGTAAGATGCGGCATAAGTTACGGATGATGATCCTGTCCATTGAGCAAACACAGTTTTGTTGGGTCGTGTCACTGTATATTTTGTTACCTGCCCGGCTTGCTGATCATGATAATAAGATGCAAAATAAACGCGATTGCCCGGAATGAAGCTGGTGCTTTCATTAGTTGTTTCAACATTGGGGCAGTCTGGGAAAACCGGGGCATCACTTTGTGTGAGTATGGTGTTTAATTTTGACTCATAGTAAGGTTTTTGCTTACTCCACCATGAAGAAGTGATATTATTGCACGTACCTTTCCACGGATCAACCAGCACATTGCCGGCATCATACACTTCAAAATGTAAATGCGGGCCTGTTGAATTTCCTGAGCTGCCGACAAAGCCAAGTTTTTCATTTGCTGCCACAGCATCACCAACATTTTTGGCTGTAAGTGAATTTTTTTTCATATGACCATACCAGGCTACAGAACCGTCTGCATGTTGTATGTAAACCGCATTCCAGTTATTATTGTTGAAGCCGCAGCTTTTATCAGCATTGCCATCACTTTTGCCAATAATGATTCCGGGAGCGCCCGCTACAATTTTTACCTGTTTGCGCTGCATTTGCAACCATGAAAAAGGCCATATAAAAATATCTGTGCCCTGGTGATTATAGCCGCTGGCGTTATCATAGGTGCGTGTACCACAATTGTAATCCTGAAGTTGATTGGGATATGCATTATTGTGGTCAACATAATTTGAAATGCCGTAATAGTAATTATAATCATAAGCTGCCATTTGTTTTAATGGCCATTTAAATTTTGTTGCAGCAACTTTTGAGGGTACAGCCGGTTGTAGTTTTCCCTGTTTTACCAGTTGTTCTACATTTGTTTTAAGCATGGCTTTGATTTGCATACGCTGATCGTTGGAAAGACATTCAGATTTTTCAAAAACATATTCACCGCCACCCATATTTTCCGGAGGATTGATATTTTGAGACCTGGCATCAGAATATGCTGCAAACAAAAAGAAAAGGATAGGTATAATTTTTTTCATGGCGAACTTTTTAAATGGTTACATATAAAGCTAAAAATTATAGTGGAATAATTTTTTATTGAAACATCGATAGACATAAAAAAACTGTAAGCTTATTCATTTTGCTAATATATTTTTAAAGTGAATATCCTGCTGCAAACGGGTATTTAATAAGCAATCATTTATGAAAGATCCCAGAGAGCATGTGTTGTACCTAATGTTTATAAATGATAACCCATTCATTCTTAAAACACCTGATAAACATGCATTCCGTGCACCTTTATACGGTAACTTATGGAAAAAATAAAAAGACTGCTTTTTTTCATGGCACTGCTTTGCTCCACCACCATATTGTTCAGTCAATATACCGGTGTTTTTAAATTACCTTTTCCACAACAATACCAGGTTTTGGATTCCGTAATGCTTATTCTTAGGTCTTAGCAGGGTCTTCGTAAAGATTTTGTGTGAGGCTACGAGACCCTGCGTTTTTTGTTGTGGTTCCAACAATGAACGAAGTAGGCATTGTTAATTACGCAGGGTCCCATCCTGCGCGCGTCGCCATGCAATGGAGACCCTGCTGCGACGGAAGGCAACAAAAAAAGTCGGAAAGACCGGAAGTCGGTAAGTCAGAAAAAAGATTTTTGCTTTCGCTGGAATAGCTTTCAGCAGTTAGGTCATAGCGGGGGTCTTCGTAAAGATTTTGTGTGAGGCTACGGAAACTGCGTTTTTTATATAATTCCAACTAATGAACGAAGTAGGAATTGTTGATTACGCAGGGTCCCATCCTACGCTTGTCGTTATGCAATGCAGACCGTGCTGCGACGGAAAGCCTTAAGTTGTACTACTCAGGCTTTGAGTTGTATTACACAAGCTTTGAGTTATATTACTCAACGAATGAGAATGCCTGCTCTGCTAGAACAACGATTAACATTTACCTCGGGGCATCACAGCAAGCAGACTCCCAAACAATAATTTTATTTACTCCCTACATTTCCTTGCCTTATCTTCATGCAGCTACCTATGGCAACAATGAAAAGATCGCTCTTTCTACTAATACTGCTTTATAATACCCATATATTGTTTGGTCAATATACAGGCATTTTTAAATTGCCTTTCCCGCAACAGTACCAGGCTTTGGATTCCGTAATGCTCATTCTTGCCGGAAAAGATACTTTAACTGCCAATGAAGCTATCCGGCAAATGGAATTAGCTGCTGAACAAACACATAATGAGAGAACGATACTGAACTTTAAACGCTTCAAAATAAATTATGATTTTAACACACGTACAAATACAAATGATACGGCCGTATTAAATCAACAGGTGAGCAATGCACAGGCAGTCTTGCAAACAGTGGATGAAAAAAAGTATCCTGAAATAACAGCGATGCTGAATGTTTACCTGGCAAACCTCTATTACTTTAAAATAAACCGGTACAACCTGGCATTCACACATTTTTTAAAAGCGTATGAGTTGTACAGGAATATTTCAGTAAAAACATTTCCTGACAGGCATTACACACAATACATGATAGCCCTTGCATATTACCAGTTCAACGATTTCAGAAACGCCATTACATTAGGTAAGGAAATTGATTCCATTTATACAGTGAAAGATCGTACTTCTGTTTTCACCATTCAAATGATCGGTTCCAGTTATGTTAATCTTAAACTGTATGATTCTGCTTTAGCATGTTTCAAATGGATATTGCAAAATACCGGCATCGCCATGAATCCAATGGCATGGAAAGGCATTGCTATGGGTAACATCGGCAATGTTTATTTTTATACTAACCAGTTTGAAGAAGCTGTGCCTTACCTGGATTCCGGCGTGAGGTATACATTACAAACAGATGTCCCGGATAATACAGCAGAATTTGCTTCGAACCTTTCCACCATTTATTTAAAACAGGCGAACCTGTTGCTGGCAAAAAAATATATCCACATTGCCCATGATGCATTGCATCGTTCTTATACGACTGAACACAACATACGGGGCTTCCGATGGCTCTCTAATTGCAATACGGTTTATCATGCCTTATCCAATTATCATAAAACTGCGGGTGATTTCGAACTGGCATGGCGATACCTGGATTCAGCAGCATTTTATAAGGACAGTTTAAGCCGCCAACATGATATTAATTTGAAATACCAGGGTGAGATCTTAGTGGAAAAAGAAAAAACCGCTCAGAATGAAGCGCTGCTGGAGCAGCAGGTATCAAAGCAGAAAGTAATAAGAAATTCAGTTGTAACCGTTATCGGTTTGCTGATGCTTATCACCCTGTTGCTGTACAACAGGAGTAAACTAAAAAGCAGGTACAGGGAAGAGCAGTTGCTTGCTGAAAAACAATTGGCAGAAACGGAACTTAAAAATGCCCGGGAACGGCTAAATGAATTCACAAGATCCATCGTTGAAAAAAATGAACTGATCGAAGAGATAAAAGCAGAGATAACTCAATTACAGTTAAAGCAACAAGAGGAAACGCCTGTATCCCCCGTCATAAGTGATGGCTCTTTAAAGAATTTACAGGAATCTGTTTTGCTTACGGATGATGACTGGAAAAACTTTACCCGTCTTTTCGATACTGTATATGAAGGGTTTCTAAACCGTCTTAAAGAAAAGCTGCCCGGGCTTTCGCCCGCCGAGACAAGGTTCCTTGTGCTTTCCAAATTAAAACTAAACAATAAAGAAATGGCGGCTATGTTGGGTGTAAGTACCGATGCTATCCGCCAAACCCGTAGCCGCCTGCGAAAAAAATTAAACCTCACGGATGAGAACGGGCTGGAAGAAGCGCTGGAAGAAATATAACAGCGTGTTTTGTTGAATTTCCACGTCTTTTATCCTTGTCACATTTTTGTCACACACTTAATTGTACATGTTACATTTTTGTCACAGCGAAAATTTGTATTTCCTACGGCCTGCATTTTAGTTTTATGAGATAAAAAGCTTTGGATAGAACTGCAAATCATCATGAAAACAAAAGTGGCGCTTACCTATTTTTTTATCATCCTGTTTTTTTTATTAATGGCACTGGTTGTATGGATGTGGTACCAGGAAAAGATCAATAAAGCAACTTCAGCCGCAAAAAAGGAATATGGCCAGGCTTCACCGGTTGTTTGCATAACCTGGAAAAATTGCTAACAGATAAATCAGCTATAAGATCGAAAACTAAAGATTTTATTCCCTATTAAAGACAGAAGAAGTACCCGGGCTGCCGGTCGCTGCCGGTAGTGGCTAATTTAAAAATTCATTCAATGAAAAAAATGTACACTTACGGCACTCTGATGCTTGCCGCATTATTTTGTTATTACACAAGCTTTTCCCAATGTTCTACTGTTGCAATTACCGGCGGAGCCTGCAGCGGTGCAGGTATTACGGCAACGGTATCTTCCATACCGGCTTCACTGGAGTTTAAGAAAGATGGTATTACGGTGCAAAGAAACGCACCTTACTGGTCACAGACCGGCACAACCGTTGCAGGCGGTAATGGAGCAGGAACCGGCGCTAACCAGTTTAATTATAGCAGTAGCAATATTGTTATTGATGCAGATGGGAATCTTTACATATGCGACCGGTTAAATTACAGGGTACAGAAATGGGCGCCGGGCGCCACAGAAGGTGTTACTGTAGCGGGTGGAAACGGGTCTGGCTCCGGCAATAACCAGTTTGGTACAAGTATCAATATTTATGTTGATGCAGGAAAAAATATTTACATCGCGGATCTTTCCAATTACAGGGTGCAGAAATGGGCGCCGGGCGTTACAGAAGGTGTCACAGTAGCGGGAGGAAACGGCCAGGGTTCTGCATTAAACCAGGTCGACCCTACTGCCATAGGCGTGGATGCGGCAGGAAACCTGTACGTGGTAGAACGTAGCAATGCCCGGGTTACAAAATGGGCGCCAGCTGCCACCGAAGGGGTAGTGGTTGCCGGTGGAAACGGGGCGGGTGAAGCGCCGAACCAGCTTAATTTTCCTACAGGCATATATGTAGAACCCAATGGAACACTATATATTATAAACCGGGGAAACTCCTCAACCGTTGTAAAATGGCTGCCGGGAGAAAGCACAGGCACGACTATTTTACAGGCAGACGGCTACACTTACTATAGCCTGATGAAAGATGCAGCCGGGTATTTTTATTTTATAAAGCAACCCTCTGTAAACGGCAACTTAACAACACAGGTGTTCAGGTTTAAGGAAGGCGATTTTATTATAGCAAGAAATATTATTGCCACTTC
Source organism: Parafilimonas sp. (assembly GCA_036274175.1). Lineage (GTDB taxonomy): Bacteria > Bacteroidota > Bacteroidia > Chitinophagales > Chitinophagaceae > Parafilimonas. The sequence goes on along the minus strand of DASUGF010000038.1, from coordinate 33,919 downwards.
ATATGGCTCCGGAGACGGTCAGCTAATAGAAGCAAATGATGCATGCCTGGACACTCATGGAAATATGTATATACTTGACCCGGGGAATTTCCGCGTTCAGAAATTCTCTGCAACAGCCGTTGATCAAAGCTTTTTCACTACTGCCACCGGGAATTACCAGGCTATCACTACCGCGTTTGATGGATGCGTCAGTTCATCCAATTCAATCATCACGGCGCAGTCTCCCGTAACAGTACCTTCTTACGTAGCTATTTGCACAGGCGGCAGCGCAGCATTATCTGTTACAAACAGTGGTAACTTTACCTGGTCACCAGGCGGGCTAACCGGCTCGTCCATTACCGTTTCTCCATTATCCACTACTGTTTATACCGTTACTGATAACAGCAGTCAATGCGCCTCAATTGTTATTGTTGACGTTAATGATATAATAACGGGCACTATTAGCGGCCCGCAATGTATTGGTGGCAATCTTACACTCAATGCATCAAAGCCACCGCTCAAGGTTGACTGGACAGTAAATGGCTCCGTTGTTGGCACCAGCTATGCAAGCTATACCAATGGTAATGCTGTGTTGGCTGCCACCGGGTTAGTCGGTCCAAGGGGCGTATGCCTTGACCTGCAGGGAAATGTATATGTGGCGGAAGAAGGCAACAGCCGGGTTACAAAATGGGCGCCCGGTGCAACACAGGGTGTTGTAGTGGCCGGAGGCAATGGCGAAGGTTCTAATGCCAACCAGCTTTTTTGGGCCGAGGGAGTGTTTGTTGATAAGAATGGAAATGTGTATGTAGCTGATAACCGGAATGCACGGATACAGAAATTCATTCCCGGGTCAACAACAGGTATTACAGTGGCTGGCGGTAATGGTGAGGGCGGCAGTTTATCTCAATTATATTCCCCACAGAATGTTTTTGTAGATGATGAGGAGAATGTATATGTGGCAGAATTAAACAATGCCCGTGTCACAAAATGGGCGCCCGGCGCTACGGAAGGCGTGATCGTGGCAGGTGGGAACGGGGCGGGCAATGCGGCTAACCAGTTAAATGCGCCCTACGATATTGTGGTTGATGCAGCGGGTAATTTATATATCGCAGACCAGGGAAACAACCGCGTTCAGAAATGGGCGCCCGGCGCCACCAGTGGCATTACCTTAGCAAGCGGGAGTAACAATGATTATGATTTGGCAAATTATCCTTCAGGCATAGCGCTGGATGGAGCGGGTAATTTTTACATTATTAATTCCAATTACGGGTTTATATCAAGATGGGCGCCGGGCGCTACCAGTGGTACCTATGTTGCCGGTACCTGCTGTTCAGGAGCCGGTGCTTTAAGGGGTGGGTATGCAGTTCGCATAGATAAAGATGGCAACCTGTATGCGGCAAGTTACTTAGACGGTCTTGTATGGAAATATCCCGTTAACAGCACCGGCCTTTCGTTTAAGTCAACAGTTAACAGCAATTATACAGCCGCAATAACTTCTTTTACAGGTTGTACAGGTACAACAGATATATTCAATCTTACACCTCCGCCGGGCGATCCTGCTGTCTTTGGCAACAATACCTGGAATGTTTATGCCTGGAACAGCGGCGGCGCCACCATAAATGATGATACCTGGAACACCAATTATGCCGGCTATTATATGGATGCGGCGCTCCATTTTTATTCAGCGCTTAAATGGCCTGAAAACTCATCTCCTTCGGATGCGCCGGGATACCAGGGCTGCGTGGTAAATAATGATAATTTTTCCTGGAGTGCAAAAAGAAAGGGATTCCCCTGTGATATTTACAGGATAGATGTGGATAAGCATGATGATGCCGGCCAACTATTTGTGAATGGTGTAAAAGTTTGGGAAGACGGATGTTGTAATCCCCGCTATAATATCTGGAAAGGGCCGCTTGGTCCTGAGTCAACGGTCGAGTTCAGGGTAACTGAAGGAGGTGGCGAATCTGTTGGCCGCTTATCGTTTGTTTCTCAACTTCCTGTTATTACACCCCAGGGCCTTACCGATGTTTGCTTTGGAAAAAGCGTAGTGCTGTCGTCTGACCTGGCTGAAGGTAACCAATGGTATAAAGATGGATCACCGATAGATGGCGCGACCGGGCAAACATACACCGCTACTGAAACGGGCTCTTATCTTACAAAGATCACTATTCCCAATTGTAGTGCCGTGGCATCAGAACCTATAGCTGTTATGGTGGCTACTATGTCCGCTCCGGGCGATCCTTCTGTTTTCGGTGATAATACGTGGAATGTATATGCTTACAATTCCGGTAACGGCACTATTGCCGGAACTAACTGGCAAGACAATTACAGCGGTTACTACACAGACAACTCGCTTTCATTTAATACTCAAAGTAAATGGTTCTCATACCTGTCTCCGTCTAACGCCGATACTTACCAGGGTTGCCCCGTAAGTAACGACAAACATTCCTGGAGTGCAAAACGGATAGGTTTTCCCTGCGGTGATTATAGAATCAGTGTTCCTTTCCATGATGATGCTGTACAGCTATTTATTAACGATGTAAAAGTGTTGGAGTCCGATAATTGCTGCACCGACCACGGTGTTGTATGGCAGGGTCGCCTGGATGAAAACTCCAAAATTGAATTCAGAGGATCAGAAAACATCCAGGCATCTTATGCAACATTAAATATTGACATTATCAGGCCTCTAATTACTACCCCTGCAACTATCATATGCCCGGGATATGCTGTGCCGCTCACTTCAAATCCTGGTAATGCCTATTTGTGGTCAACAGGTGAAACAACACAAAGTATAAGCGTGTCCGAAGCTGGCGCCTATACAGTAAAAGTGTTGGATAATTGCGGTAATTATATCGAATCTCCACCGGTTACCATTACAGTCCGGGAGCTGGCAAAACCTGTTATAGCTTCCTGGTCCAGCCTGAACATTTGTGATAACGGCTATGGCACCGCAGATATATGGATTGAAAATTATAATGGTGCGGTTGATTATATCCCGTCTTCGGAAAAAATGGTGCGGGACCGTTACTCCGGGGACAATTTCCATACGGGTTATGGCGGCACTTATGCCATAACAGCGATGGATGCGCTTGGGTGCAGTGCCGTTTCAGATTCCTTTACAATTATTACGCAGGCAGGTAATCCGGATATGTTTGGCACTGATACCTGGAATGTATATGTTTTTACTAATGGTTCTCTCTGGGGCAAGGATGTGCCATGGACACATTATATAAAAGATACCGTGTATGGTTATGGCGATATAAACGCTTATCACGGTTATTATGTGGAAAGCAATCTTTCATTCGATACGAGGGACAGGTGGACTGGTTATCCTTTTTATGCTGACGGGTATAGCGGATGCGGTTACGTGAATGGCGCAGAATATTCATGGACTGCAAAGCGAAAGGGTTTTGCCTGTGGTAATTACAAGATTAGTATCCCCGCTCATAAAGACAGTGCCCAACTTTGGATCAATGGTATAATGGTATGGGAACACGGCGGTTGCTGCGACAGTCATGACGATGTATGGCAGGGGGTTCTTGGACCTGATTCGAGGATAGAATTCCGTGTTGACAACCAATCTCCTTTTAACGATCAGGGTGAGGCAGGTTTCGGGTCAATAGACCTAGAGTTGATAAACAATACTATTGCCGCGCCAAGCATAACACCGCCCGGGCCAATTGGTATTTGTACTGGCTCCTCTGTAACACTTACTTCCAGTGCAGTATCGGGGAACCTATGGAACACAGGTGATACGGCACGAAGCATCAATGTAACTACTGCCGGAGATTATTCAGTAACCGCAATTGAAGGTTGTACGGCGCAAAGCAATTCAGTTTCTGTAGTTGCTGCCCCGGTAACGAGCTGGTATGCTGATGCGGATCATGATGGTTATGGCAATCCCGATATATCTGTGCAGAATTGTAACCAGCCGGCAGATTATGTAAGTGATAATAAGGATTGCGATGATGAAGACAGAACGGTACATCCGGGTGCTCCTGAAATTTGTGGTAATGGAATTGATGATAACTGCAACGGCAAGGTTGATGAAGGCTGCGGTAACCCGATCGGCATAACAATAGCTGACAAATCTTTGGTTGAAAAAAATAGAGGGCAAAGGACAATGGGTTTCGCTGTAAAGCTTAGTAAAAAACCAGCACAGACGGTACAGGTAGATTATCACACACAGGATGGCAGTGCCACTATTGCGGATAACGATTATATTGAAAAAAGCGGCACACTCACATTTGCACCGGGTATAAAAAGGCAAAGGATCACTATTGTCATTAACAAAGACAAAACAGTTGAGCCTGACGAAACATTCAGCGTGATATTGAGCAAACCTGTAAATGCGACGATTACGGATGGCATTGCAACAGGAACTATCATAAATGATGACGGCGTTACAATTGTGAGCAAGACTGCCATTGCATCAGCAAAAGATAATGTAACAGGCAATTCAGTTGTGCTGGCGCCAAATCCTGCAAACAGCAGGGTCGATATTTTATTGAAAGGTTATACCGGCATAGTGACGATTAATGTAATGAGTTTGGAAGGCAAACAATTACTGCAGAAAAAGCTGCAGGTAACACCGTCGAAATATGCACAGGAACCGATAGATGTTTCGCGTTTTGCATCGGGTGTTTACCTGGTAACTATAATTGATGAACATGGAAATATCAAAACCGAAAAGCTGGTTGTAGCGCATTAACGGGAAAAGTATGTAGATGAATAAATAGGGGCTGTCTGAAAGTGTGGGCAGCCCTTTTCATTTCTTATAAAATATGTTTGCTTTTTTTTAATAAGCCTGCGATCAATGAACTAAAACCAAGCAGGTACAATATGGCATGTCCGGCGTGTGAATATTCCCATTTGATTCTAAGTTTAGCCCAATTGCCGGGCCTGGCAGTCCAATTCAGTGTTTGTTGATTGGCAGGAAATGTATAAATGAAAAAGACAATAAGCCCCGATGCAAAACAAATAAAGGAGAACAATAAATAAACAAGCAAGGCTCTTTGTTTTCTTGAGCTAATGATCCACGTTAACAGTAATACCATCACCACTATTTCAATTATTCCTATCCATGCCCATCCGTTGTAAATTGATTGCACTGTAAAATAATTTTCTTCTGATAAATTCATTTTACCACGCAGTTCGAGCAAATGTGCCATTAAAGCACTTAACACTATTGTCGCAAGCCACATCACTGCAAACGGAAGTATTTTTTTCATAATAATAAAATTGACAGCCAGTAAAGGGTACAAAAACTGCTCCAATAAGATTTGCAAAAATTACAAAGGAGTTAAACATGTGGCGCAATAGTTGTGCGCCATAACCTGTTTAATTTGATATGATTACAGACACTATTTCTTTATATAAAATCGAATACAGATGAGAGAAACTGAATTTAGAAAAAGTTTGATCGGCACTATGCGAACAAGTGCTTCCGTTGTAATAGATGCGCCGAATGAATTAATAACGAAAATATATCTCGACTATAAAAACTGGGACAAGCTTTTTCCGGCAACCATAAGAGGAGCAAAATTGATCAAAGAAGAAAATGGTATGCAAACAATCGAAGTAGATCATAAGAAAGCCGGAAAGGTGATCAATTTACTCCGGCTGTTATCATTCAATGAAATTAAATTGAAAGAGTTTAAGCCCTTGTACAAGGCTGTTTTTATCAATCGTTTTCTGCCCATTGATGGAAAAACAAAATACGTGGTTAATGCAGTGATCTCTTTAAAAACTATATTCAAACTTTTGTCGCCCTTCCTCAAAAGTCTTGTGAAAAACCGTATTAAAAATTATGTTTTGTACCCGATGAAAAAATTTGCTGAAAAAAAGTATGAAAATTCGCATAATGCCGGATAAATTTACCACGCGCCATTCCATTCGGGAAATGATGATCGATTTATCAGACTTTTTATGTTCAGCTAAGTATTGTGAAGAATGTTTTTTAATGCTACATCAAGAGATGGATATTTAAAACTATAACCTGCTTGAAGCAATTTTTCAGGAATCACCCAACGGCTTTTTAATATCAGTTCCGTTTCTGTTCTGATAATTACAGCACCAATTGCAAGAAGCCATGCAGGTGCAGGCAATCCAAAATGAACATTCAAATTTTGGCGCAATGTTTTCATGAGGGTTTTGTTTTTTACAGGATTGGGAGCGGCGCAATTGAGAACCCCTGTGATTTCTTTGTGTGATTGAAGGAATACAATAATTCTGTACAGATCTTCAATATGGATCCAACTAAACATTTGGTTGCCGTTTCCCTGGTTGCCTCCAAGCCCAAACCGCACAAGATTTATGAAGGGTTTCATTACGCCCCCTTCTCCTAAAACAATTGCAATTCGTAAAGCGATCTGCCGGGTAGCCCGTAATTTAAAGGAGAAAAAAGATCGCTCCCAATTGGTGGCAACATCCACTGAAAAACCTTTTCCTATAGCACCGGCAGCTTCTGTCATTGGCCTGTCTTCAGCGTGACGATAAATAGTTGCAGTAGAAGCATTGATCCAAAGTTCCGGCGGGTTATTGCAATTTAAAAACACCCTGCCGAGCGCTTCCGTTGTTTCTGTTCTTGATAATAATATTTCTTTTTTATTCTTTTCGTTATAGCGGCAGTTCACACTTTTCCCTGCCAGGTTAATCAAAATTGCCGCATGCTCCATTGCTTTTGCCAATGCGTTTTCATCATTCCAGTTAACATGATTTTTATCCCTGGAAACTATTACAACTGAATACCCGTTTTCGCTGAACTTTTTGGCTAAGTATTGTCCTATGAAACCAGTTCCACCGGCGATCACTACTTTCTTTTCCATTGATCATTGATTTTCGAAGCCTGGGTTAATAGTGGTATGAGCAAGCGCTTCATTTCTTTTATGCCTTGATGCGTTCTTACCCCTGAAAAACATGTACATATTCATAAAGAGCATTACACCCAGGTAAATACTGAACCCCCCTACTTTTTTACTCAGCACTTCAATTACTGATTGAGTAGTGTTAGTTGCATCATTTATTTGTAAAATATAAAGCGCAAACCCTATGTTCAACAAATAAAACCCGATCTTGAAAAGTGTGTTGGTTGCAATTGCAATTTCCTCGCGGTTGTTGAAGATATCCTTCATATACACTATGCTGTTTTTAAAAAGATTGTTGGCAACGTATAATGTCAGTGCAATAACTATGGGCAGGTAGATACTGTAAGCAACGATGAGCAGATCTTTCATGATTGTTGATTTTTTGATGTTATTAATTGTTGTTGTTTTTTAGAGAGAAAATAAATAAGGTACATATTGAAGTAATGAGTAATGGCCAGGATCAATATTAATATTCCGGTTTTTGTGGCGATGGAAGATATCATGGTATCAATTCCTGAAACTTTTTTCCACAAGCTGAACTGCACTACTGTGTAACCAATGTTGAACAGGTAATATGCGATCAGTAATATATTATTGGTTGTATCTGTAAGCGCTTCATTTTGGCGAAACAGTTTCAATATAAATATTCTTCCACTTCGGTGAAACCGTTTTCCTACCCAATAAATGATATATATCGTAACGCATCCGTAAATACAATAGGATAGTATGTTATAGTTCATTTACATAACTATTTTCAGCAGCTTTAGTAAAAGTTCCCCGCGGTTGGAAGCAAAAATTTTATCTGCCAGGTTACTTAACTGTTCGGTGAATACATGGATATCGTCAACAGTTTTATAAAACTCTTTTCCATCCGCCGTTTTGATCTTTTTGGTTTCTTCCTTTAGCTCTTTAAGCACATTCATTACCGGGTATATTTCCCTTTGCTTGCGAAGCATGGCAATTTTTACCGCCCACTTCCATATGTCTTTTTCTGCAACAAAATATTCTTTCCTGTCACCGGGAATTACTTTTTTGTAAATGATCCCATAATCAAGCAATTGGCGGAGACTCATATTGGCATTGCCGCGGGAAATGGTAAGGGCTTCCATTATTTCATCCGTTGAAACCGGTTCTGTTGACACTAACAATAATGCCTGCACCTGTGCCACTGACTTGTTAATACCCCACTCGCTTCCGAGAGACCCCCAGGTATCAATAAACTTTTGTTTTGATGTTTGTAAGTCCATGTAGTAGTTTGAGAAGGCAAAGATAATAGAAATTTCTAAACTTTCAATATTTATTGAAAGTTTAATAAATATTATATCTAAGCGGAAATTTCATTAACATCTTGCGCCAGGTCGCGAAACCCCTCATAATTATTGCAACCAATGATTAAAATGCAGGTTGTTCTACAGCGTTTACAATGACGAATTATTTTCTTCTCCATTCATCAATAAAGCATCTGTGTAAGCTGCCGGATGTGGCGATTATTATACTCGAATCTTAATAAATTAGGAAATAGCTAAGACGAACAAAGTCAATTACAACTCTTTATTTAATGACAAGCGGTCGCATTGATTTAGGTTTAGACAGTTACAACTTCAATGAAACTTATCTTCCCTCTCCAGCATCTCAATAATTTTCCTGATCCGTTTTTGTTTTGTCTCTTCTTTTTTTGCTGTCTGCAAACGAAAAGCAATGGAGAAGAGATTGGTGCGGTTCAAGGTTTTGAAAAAAGTGTGCGCTTTTTTATTCCTGCGTAAAGCTTTTAAAAAATCTCCCGGTATGGTCATGGTGCTTTGTGCATCGTATGCTCTTTCCCAGGTGCCGTTGGCTTTGGCGGCATCAATGGCCTGCAATCCCGGGGGTTTCATTTTGCCTTCCTTTATCAGTTGTTCGGTATGTTCAATATTTTTCTTTGACCAGATGCTGCCGGTTTTTCTTGGCCCGAATTTTTGCAGCCAGTATTGTTCATCATGTCCTTGCTTTTGCCCGTCGATCCAGCCGTAACAAAGCGCTGCCTCCAATGCTTCCAAATAAGTTACAGTTGGTTTGTCCGCGTTCTTTTTGGCGAGCAGGAGCCAGATGCCAGTTGATGTATTGTAATTTTTATCAAGCCATGTTTGCCACGCTTTGGCAGATGCAAATGTTTTTGTAACGGGTGCATTTTGCTCACTCATGTTTTGTGTTTATACATGGTAATTATAGTGCAAAATCTGATAAGTTGTGTTCCGTAAAAATATTTTATAGGCAGCACATTTTAATTACCCATGAACCGTTCCTATGTAACGGAATAGAATGGGGGCGCCGGACCGGAACAAAAGATCCGCTTTGTTTCAGAGTACGCAGCCCCCAATAATTTAGAATAAACAAGACAGAAAAGTTATTGCTTCATATCGTTATCTCCGTTGTATTTTCGAAAACCAGTTTACTGCATATTTTTATTGTAACCTAAAAAATGTTGCTGCAAAAATGAAAATTCAATTCACCTGTTGTTGCCTGGTCATATGTTTATGGCTGCCAGATGTTTTATCGGCACAACCTCTTACGACTACATCAAAATCATCCGCGCCGCGCATTGTAAACATTGTAAATTTTATCCGTTTGCTTGAACCGAGGGATTCAGCCATTACAGAAGATGTATTGTATCAAACGGTAGTAAAACAGGTGGAAATATTAAAACAATATCGTTTAAAAGGAACATTCCTGTTGCAATACGATGCGTTGATGGACAGCCGGTATCAAAACTTATTACGCAGTTTATCCAAAGATGAATTTGAGATCGGTGCGTGGTGGGAGATACCGCAGCCACTGGTTGTAAATGCAGGCATGCAATGGCGCGGTCGCTATCCGTGGGACTGGCGCGCCAACATTGGTTTTTCAACAGGGTACACGCAGGAAGAGCGTGTTAAATTGATAGACACCTATATGGCTGATTTTAAAAAGATATTTGGTTACTATCCTAAGTCGGTGAGCTCATGGTTTATCGATGCTTATTCGCTGAACTACATGTACCAAAAATATCACATTGTGGCATCAGGCAACTGTAAAGATCAATATGGCACCGATGGTTACACTTTATGGGGCGGTTACTGGAACCAGGCGTATTATCCCAGCAAAAAAAATTCCTATATGCCCGCGCAAAATGCCGCCAACCAGATCCCGGTGCCTGTGTTCAGGATGTTGGGTAGCGACCCGGTGCGGCAATATGATAATGGCCTGGGTAGTGAGCGGCAAGGTGTTGTAACCTTAGAGCCTGTGTATGCGTTTGGAGGCGGTGATTTGACCTGGGTGCATTGGTTTTTCCAACAGTTGATTGAAGGTGAAAGTTTGGCATTTGCTTATACACAAGCCGGCCAGGAAAATTCTTTTACATGGAAAGGGATGGAAAAAGGTTTCAATATACAAATGCCATTGATCGCTAAGCTGCGTGATGAACATAAGATCGTGGTTGAAACACTGGAAGAGTCGGGTAAATGGTTCAGGGATCATTACCCGCTCACGCCCCCAACATCTGTTACGGTGAACAAAGACCTTGATGCAAGCGATAAAAAAACAGTTTGGTACAACAGCCGTTTTTATCGTGTGAACCTGCTTTGGGAAAACGGAAGTTTGCGTATTCGCGATATGCATTTGTTTAACGAAAATTTTCCGTCGGTATATGAAAAAGAACCAGTCACCGATAACGAATGCCGCTTCTTTACACTTCCGTTTGTAGATGGTTATATCTGGAGTAAGGGCGATACGTTGGCAGGCTTGCGGTTCAACGCTACGGTTGACGGTAAAGAAATATTGTTGAAAGGGGAAAGTGTGCAGGTGGGAAAGAATGCGCATGGCAATCTGCAGATAATATGGCAGCTTCAATCTGCGCCGGGAAAGTTTATTATAGATTGTAATGAAAGAAGCTTCACTATTAGTTTGGAAAGTTCTGCCAAATCCGACTGGCATTTGGACCTTACAACGGCAGACGGCATACAGCTTCCGTTTACCAACATACGATCAAATAATATTCAATGCAGGTTTGAAGGTTTTGATTATAATATCGCAGCTGATGCGGGTTCATTTACAAAACCGGGTAATGGAGTTTTAAGAATAACACCAATTAATAATAAAATTGTGTTGAAACTTGATGAAGGAAGATGACGCGGGCAATTCCAGTTTAGCATATGTATTTTTCTGAAACAGGATTGGATGTATGCAAAGGGTTTTGATTCAGCAATGTTGCAATGCTGTTGAACAGGAAGGGAAATTCATGCTGCATGTTTGCAGTCCTTTCAAAAAATAATTCAATGCTTTCTGCCCAAAACTCCTGTATGTTTTTAAATGCATACTCTGAAAAAAGTGTTTGTGCATTTTTCCCCGACCCATATATAATGTTGCCTTCCCTCATTACGGCATCAAACGCATTCCTGAAAATTTTATCGCTGTTTTTTTCTGCGATCACGTATTGGTAATATAAAGCATGCGCCATTTCATGCAAACCAACATTGGCGCCATCTTCATAGTTGTTCAGGCCTTTTAAAAAATGGTTCCATGCAACCGTGATTGTATTGCCTTCCACATTGCCTTGCAGTAGTCGCAACGCTGCAGGATCGTCGGCAAAATATTCTTCCGCATGAATATGTATGTTCTGAAACCATGGAAGTTCAAATTCAGCAAGGCCAAAAGTAAGCTGAACAGCAGCCGCAGAAAGCAGCACCGGAACTTCCCTGAATGTTTCATCTTTAGGAAGCCTGAATGTTTTTACCTCCATGAATTGCTTCAGGCGCAGGGAAAATTTATCTTTTAATGCTGCGGAAAGGCACGAGTAATAAGTAAAATGTTTTTGAAGAATAGTAATAATATCGGCATCAGTCAGATCAAGATTTTCTCCTTTGTAATAATAAAACCCTGGCTCGGTAAGCGGTACGTTTCTATTGGAATTATCATCTTCATTGTTTTTATCAGTGTATGTTTTTTTGTACGTTTTAAAAGCAATTATCAAAAATGCCACAATTCCGGAGAGAACGATCAAAATACGGAGCAGCGGATCGTTGTGCTGTTCAGTGTTATTGATCTCTTTAAGAATTATATCCCGCGCTTCAGGCGGTAAAGAATCAAGTATAGATTGAATGCTGTCGGTATCAGAGATAATAAGGGTGTCGGCCATATGAATTTGTCAAAAATCAGTTTTTTATTTTTAATTTTTTTGTTTTTGCTGTGTCTGCCTTTAAAAATGCCGGGAGCGTTGTGAAATAAGGAAGCCATATAATGTTTTACAACTTTCATATCATTTGAAAATTAAATCCTAAGTAACCGCGGCAGTTAGTTTATCACCGGTTTAATGTCGATCAAAGGGGTTTGATCCAACACTTCCAGCGCACCAACTTTGATCATTTTGTTTTCAACAGACAGCACTTTCACGGTGTGCATTCCAATCGGGTTAGGGCGGTCGGGTGATCTTGTTGAAAATACACCAATCTCCGGTGACCCATAATTTCTGCGTGGCACACAGGTGATCACGTTTCTGTCGGCTGCATGCAGCCAGGTTAACAAGATTATTTCAGCGCCAGCCTGTATATCTTTAATGCCTTGTATGAATTCAGGAAAAATTTCAATTGCTGCACCGGGCGCATTTTCATTTTCCTGCAAAGGGCAATCTTCTTTATTTTTTAACCCGGAATGAATGATACCGATAAATTGTAACAGAGGTTGCATATATACTATTTCATAAATGTTACCTAAATGCATTGCTGGTTTCACAATATGTGAGTAGGAGTGGTGAGGGGGGTAATGAAGAGCTATATTTTACTCACTACTCACTACTCACCACTCACTATTCAGCAGCATATTGCCATCAACGTAACAGTAGTATAATATCGATGACACTGTTTTCCCCAAACTAATTTTTATTAACCCCATTAATTTCCTTTACCCGTTTATCCACTTCTTTCAATAATAAAGGGAAAGCAACCGCTGCCATTGCACCATGGTCATAACCCTGCAACTCATATAACGTGGTAGTGGTGTTGCCAACCAGCATCATCATCCTTTGCAAATAAGCATTCTCTTCATAACGGCCATATAATTCAAGGTTCCTGTCGCCGGTTATCAACAGCATGGGCGGCGCATCTTTACGCACATGATATAACGGCGCTAAAGAATCGATAACAGGTTGTGTTGCTGAAAGACCGTGTTCCTGCCGTACTGTGAAATGTGTTATCGCCTGCCCGCTGAAAGGAATTAATGCAGCGATGTTGTTCGCATCAATGCTGTACTTGTCGAGATAATTTTTATCCAGCGTTATCATCATGTCGAGGTAACCGCCTGCAGAATGTCCTGATAAAAAAATAAGCTTATTGCTACCGCCATATTCGTGTATATGTTCAAATACCCAGGCAACGGCCGCCGCCGCATCTTCTATATAAGCAGGCGCTTTTGCTTTAGGCGATAACCGGTACTCAACCCCGGCAACAGCATAGCCCTTATTCATCAATTGCTGCGGCAATTCGCGTTGGCCGCCCGTTAAGCCTCCGCCATGAAACCAAACTATCGTAGCAAAATCTTTCGAACCTTTTGGATAATAAAGATCCAGCACACACTGACGGTTAATATAGTCATCTTTTTTGTTGACGGAATCTGCATAGTAATGTATAGCTTTTATCGTTTCATATGGCTGCTGTGCAAAGGTTTGACAACCGATGATGAGCAATAAGCTGTAAAAGATTGTTTTCATGCATGCAAATTAACAGCATAAAAGAAAAGCTTTCCATTATAATAAACATCTGCGTATAAACTATAGTATTGGTTTGTTACATTAAAATAACCGGCCCTTTAAATAATGAAAGCGCATTCCCGGCTTTGCAGCAAAAGCGCAATATTTGTTCAGCCATGAGATGAGGATGAAACAAAGAAATTGCTTTATTTTATACTATGCATAACAATTTCCCCTCTTTGGTTCACCTGGTGTTTATAGGGATCATAACACTATTCCCGGTGGTAAACCCTATTGGTACTGCGTTTATTTTAAATCCTTATTTTGATAACCTTACACGGAAAGAGAGAAAAAATGCGGTAAAGAAAATTGTCCTGTACGCTTTTGCTATATGCACAGTAACCTTGTTTGCAGGGCACTGGATACTGGAATTATTCGGTTTATCCATACCCGTTATACAACTGGCTGGCGGCATCATGATCTGCAAAATGGGATGGGAGTTTTTATCTGACAGCAATACTTCAGCTGAAAATAAATTAAAAGCTGCACACACAGCAGAAGCCTTTGCTTTTACGCGGCTGCAGGATAAACTTTTTTATCCCATCACTTTTCCTGTTACTACCGGCGCGGGAACCATCTCGGTATTGTTTACGCTGGGAGCCCGCAGCAGTCATGAAAATATGAGGGATTACCTCATGAACACGGCTGCACTTATCGTGGCCATTATTATTATTTGCCTGCTGATATATGTTTTCTATCTCAATACGAAAACGCTGATACAATACATGGGGCCAAAGGGCGAAAATGTAGTGAACCGCATCAGCGCTTTTCTTATTTTTTGTGTGGGTTTACAGATAGCGGTAAATGGTATCAGGGCTTTGATGCAATCGTAATAAACGTTCGCTCGATATTTCAAAAGCGGTTGCCACAACAACTTATGCTTTGATGGCATAGTGTATAGAAGAGAATGTTTTGTGTCATTCACAAATAATGTGATCGTTATAAAAATAAAACCAGTAAGTTGGGTGCGGTGAATTGCAACGGATATTCTATGCGTGGTTCAGTTGCATAAAGAAATGAGCTTGTTATATTCACGTTTCACACTGGTTTCAAACCCTGGCGGACTGTTGACGTTTGATGACGCGAAATGTGAATCGGCAAAGATGAGAATTCAGAAGGGTCTATAGAATGAACAGACGATGATATTTCCTCCTTGAGGAGGGCAGACGAAATCATGATCGTTTGTAATCCGCCGCGAAGGAACGCCACAAAATTGCGAAGCTGGTAACAAAAAAATTATTCTTTATAAAAAGCACGCATGAAATATAAACAATCGCTTATCCTAATTCCGTTTTGCTGTATTGCAATTGTATGTAAAGCGCAATCTAATATTTCCTATGCGCAGGAAATGGCAGGCACAGTAATGACCTTATGGAAAGACTCTTTAGCGCATATATGGACGTACGACCAGGGTGTGGTTTACGGTGGCTTTGAAGCTTTGTGGAAAAACACCGGCAATGCGGATTATTTCAATTATATAAAAAAGAACATTGACTATTATGTAAATGATGATGGCACTATCAAAACGTATGATAAAGAGAATTACAATATAGATAATGTGAAAAACGGCAATGCATTATTGATGTTGTATAATGTTTCCGGTGATGAAAAATATTTTAAAGCAGCCTCGTTGTTAAGAGAGCAGTTGCGTACGCATCCGCGTACAAACGAAGGCGGTTTCTGGCATAAGAAAGTGTATCCCTGGCAAATGTGGCTGGATGGTTTATATATGGCTGAGCCTTTTTATGCAGCCTATTCAAAACGGGTACATGATGATACAGCATTCAATGATATTGCCAATCAGTTTATTTATGCCGAACGGCATACAAGAGATCCCAAAACGGGTTTAATGTATCATGGCTGGGATGAATCGAAACAACAGCAATGGGCGAATAAGGAAACAGGCGCCTCTCCCAATTTTTGGGCAAGGGCAATGGGCTGGTACGGTATGGCTTTGGTGGATGTGCTTGAATATTACCCGGACAATAATCCACATAAAAAAGAATTGGTTGACATACTCAATCGGTTTTCAACGGCAATAACAAAAGTGCAGGATAACAAAACCGGTTTGTGGTGGGATGTATTAAATTTTCCCAACAGGCAGGGCAATTATTTTGAGGCGTCAGCATCATGCATGTTTGTGTATGCAATGGCGAAAGGAGTGAGGCTGGGTTATCTTCCCGCATCTTACCTGCAGGCTGCAGAAAAAGGTTATAAAGGCATCATTAAAAAGTTTATTGTAAAAGACTCAAGTGGTCTTATTCATCTTGATGGTACTGTAAGTGTAAGCGGTCTTGGCGGCAATCCCTATCGTGATGGCAGTTATGAATATTACCTGCGCGAAAAGGTTGTACGCAACGATCTGAAAGGCGTAGGCGCATTTATTCAAATGTGTGTTGAGATGGAAATGATACCAACAATGAAACAGGGTAAAGGCAAAACTGTTTTACTTGATGGCTATTTCAACCATGAAAGAAAATATGACCCTGCATCAAAAGATACTATACAATATCATTATGTATGGGATGAAGATGATAACAACGGCTATTCAATTTTAGGGCGTGTATTCAACCGCTATGGTGTGGCAACAAAATTTTCAACAGCAAAACCAACAGCAGAGATTTTGGGAAAGGCCAACATGTATCTTATCGTTGATCCTGATACGACCAAAGAAAATCCTACACCGAATTATCTTCAACCCGGTGATATAAAAGTGATAAGTGATTGGGTGAAACAAGGCGGGATATTGTTGTTATTAGGTAACGATTCAACCAATGTGGAGTTCAGGCATTTTAATCAATTAGCTGCTGTATTCGGAATTCATTTCAACGGAGATTCATACAACAGGGTCACGGGTTCAGATTTTCCAATGGGCGCCGTAGCTATCGATGCAGCGAATATTATATTCAAATCAACGCAAAAAATTTATATCAAAGAATTATCAACGTTAGATGTTCAATCACCGGCAAAAGCAATACTTGTAAAAGAAGAAAATGTTATAATGGCCGTTGCTACCTACGGAAAAGGTACTGTGTTTGCATTGGGAGATCCCTGGCTGTATAATGAATATACAGACGGAAGAAAGCTGCCCAAAGATTTTGAAAATTATAAGGCAGCGGAAGAGTTAGTGCAATGGCTGATAAGGCAATAGTGGTGTGAGACGTGAGAAGTGACACGTGAATCCGGCAGCCTGCCTTTTTCGCTGGCTTTAAAATTTTGTATGTCTCATTCTATAAGCCTTTCCCAGAAAAATTTTGCATAGAAAAAGCCCGCACATTATAACAAAACAAACGATTATTAGTGTAGTATTGCTGCTGATATACGCTTCTTTTTTCATCGTTGATCCTTAGATGAATTTTCTGCAACAATGATATGATTGCAGGCTTTAATTTAAATTTAACTACGCATCATGAAGTTAGGTAAAGAGGCAGTTGTTGCTGGCAGATTCCCTGGTGATTTTAGCATTCCGGAAGTGCGCCTTTTTGAACTGCCTGAAAAAGTATTGCAATTTGGCACAGGCGTTTTATTAAGAGGCCTGCCGGATTTTTATATCGATAAAGCAAACAAGCAAAATGTATTTAACGGCCGTATTGTTGTTGTAAAATCAACGGGCTTAGACGTTGATGGGTTTGCAGAGCAGGATGGTCTTTACACGCAATGTATCCAGGGAATTATTAATGGAAATCCGGTAGAGGAGTATGTGATCAATGCATCCATAAGCAAAGTTTTATCGGCAAGATCAAACTGGAATGAAATACTGCATTATGCCGAAAGTGCCGGCATGCAGATCATCCTGTCCAATACAACAGAAGTAGGCATCGTTCTAAAAAAAGATGACGATATTTACGCTGCGCCACCTGAATCCTTTCCTGCCAAATTGCTGGCTTTTTTATACCATCGCTTTCAGTATTTCAATGGAAGTGAAGAAAGCGGGATGGTAGTAATTCCAACTGAACTTATCGTTGATAACGGAACCAAATTAAAAGATATCGTACTTGAGCTGGCTGTCATAAATAAACTCGATAAAAAATTTATTAACTGGTTGACTGAGGCCAATGATTTCTGTAATTCGCTTGTTGACAGGATCGTTCCCGGCGCACTAAAAAAGCAGGCGCAGAAAACCTTTGAAGAACGTGCAGGTTATACAGATAAACTCACGATCATGAGTGAGCCGTACAGCTTGTGGGCGATTGAATCATCATCAGGAAAAACAAAAGAAATTCTTTCGTTTTATAAAGTTGATGACAGTGTAATCATAACGCCTGATATCAATAAATACCGTGAACTGAAGCTGCGTTTGCTTAACGCCACGCACACATTTAGTTGTGGCCTGGCTTTTCTTGCAGGATTTGACCTGGTGGTTCAGTCAATGCAGGAAAATTATTTCAGCACTTTCATTAAAGAGTTAATGATGGAAGAGATAGCCTCGTGTATCACCGGTTCAGCCATCAGTATGGATGAAGCTATATCTTTTGCTAAAACAGTGATTGATCGTTTCGGCAATCCGTATATCGAACATAAATGGCTAAGTATTACCATGCAATACAGCGCGAAGATAAAAATGCGCACTGTGCCTTTATTATTTGCATGGTATCAGCGTCATCATAAAATACCCGTGCATATGGCTGCCGGTTTTGCTGCTTATATTTTGTTTATGAAGCCTGTTGTAAACGAAGGCAATAATTACTTTGGCATACACAATGGCGTTAAATATAAAATTGAAGATGATAAAGCTGCTTACTTCTATGATGTGTGGCAGCAGCATCCGGGTGATAAAATAGTAGAGAGCATTCTGTCTGATAAAAATTTGTGGGGCGATGATCTCAGTTTATTAAATGGATTTATGGCAACCGTGCAGTATTTTTTAAATCAATTCTGCAGGCATGAATTTAAATATGTGATCACCCGGTTATCTCAGGGAAATAAAATTCAGTATGAAGCATGATATAACGCGATCCGGATGTATGAATAGGGAGACCTGTACAATTAATGAGCTGGATAAACAACTGCACAGGCAGTGAATGCATTGTGAATAAGCACCGGTGATTGTATCCCCAAAAGTTGATTTCTTAAGATGAACGATATGATTTTATTCCCCCGGAAATTGCAGTTAATCTTCAACGTTTTTATTATATTTCTTATTAAAAAATAGCATGAAAAATTTTCTCGATGATGATTTTTTGCTGACAACAGAAACATCAAAGTTGTTGTATCATGATTACGCGGAAAAGATGCCCATTATAGATTATCATTGTCATCTTCCGCCAAAAGAAATGGCAGAAGATGTAAACTTTAATAACCTTACACATGCATGGCTGTATGGCGATCATTATAAATGGCGTGCAATGCGTGCCAATGGAATTGATGAAAAATTTATTACCGGCCCATCGTCTGATTGGGAAAAATTTGAACAATGGGCGGCAACAGTGCCATATACGTTGCGTAACCCGCTTTATCACTGGACACATCTTGAATTGCAGCGTTATTTTAATGTGCAGTCAATTTTGAACAGGCATTCCGCAAGAACTGTTTATGATGAATGCAATGCGTTGCTTTCAGCAAAAGAATTTTCAACAAGATACCTGTTAAAAAAAATGAATGTGGAGGTAGTTTGCACAACAGATGATCCTGTTGATGACCTGCAATACCATAAACAAATAAATAAAGATGGCTTCTCCGTAAAAGTATTGCCTGCTTTTAGGCCGGATAAAGCAATGAATATTGGCGACACCGGCGCTTTCAATATTTATTTAAGCAAACTGGCTTCGGTTTCCAATACCGAGATATTTGATTTTAATACTTTTTTGGATGCTTTAAAAAAACGTCATGATTACTTCTATGAAATGGGTTGTAAGGTAAGTGATCATGGGATTGAAAAAATTTATACGGATCATTTTACAATGCCGGAAATACATTCTATTTTTTTGGAGACAAGAGCGGGTAAGCAGGTTAGTGTTGAAAAGCAGCGAAAATTTCAAAGCGCAATGCTTTTGATTTTTGCAGAATGGGATTGGGAGAAGAGCTGGATACAGCAATTTCATTTAGGGGCGCTGCGCAATAACAACAGCAGGATGATGAAGCAGCTCGGCGCCGATACAGGCTGGGATTCTATCGGCGATTTCAGCCAGGCATCAACCCTCGCTGCATTTTTAAACAGGCTTGATAAAAAAAATAAACTGGCGAAAACGATCATCTATAACCTTAACCCGGCAGACAATGAAGTAATGGCAACGATGACCGGTAATTACAACGATGGTTCAGTGGCCGGTAAAATTCAATGGGGTTCGGCGTGGTGGTTTTTAGATCAGAAAGATGGTATGACCAAACAGATAAATGCTTTGTCGAATATGGGTTTGCTAAGCCGTTTTGTTGGCATGCTTACCGATTCAAGAAGTTTTTTGTCGTATCCGCGGCATGAATATTTCAGGAGGATATTATGTAATGTTTTTGGAGAAGATATAGAAAACGGTGAGTTGCCCAATGACATTAACTGGACCGGCAAAATCATACAGGATATCTGCTACTATAACGCAAAGGATTATTTTAATTTTTAACCGTAGATCAACTACAGGTTAAAGCAATTATTTTTATCGTTAGAACGATAGATCACATACAAGCAGGCTCTACATAAGAGATATTGCCCCGCAGAGAATACAAAGATTGCAGAAATAACAAGCTTCTTTAAACCTTTGCTTCCTTCTTCCCTCTGCGTGAAAACCTACCGTACAATTTTGCATTTACCTGGTGGAATTTAATGTTGCAAATTTGTAATGATTTATACTGATCATTGGTAAAACGAATAAAATTTACATTATGTGGTACAATACTAAAGCAACAGAATTATTAGGTATCGATTATCCGATCACACAGGGGCCTTTTGGCGGTAATTTTTCAACCGTCGAACTGCTTGCCGCTGTGTCCAATGCCGGCGGGCTTGGTGGCTATGGAGCGTATACGTTAAGCCCGCAGGAAATAGTTGAAGTAAATGATAAGATCAAAGCATCCACGAATAAGCCATATAATATAAATCTGTGGGTTTCTGATACGGATGCACTCAATGGTACTGTTACCGATGAGCAATACGGACAGGCTGCCAAAATATTCAAACCATATTTTGATGCAGCCGGTATTGCTTTGCCTGATAAACCAGCGCCCTTCAAATCAAGGTTTGAAAACCAGGTGCAGGCGATGCTTGACATCCGTCCCAAAGTATTCAGCTTTGTATTTGGCATTCCTTCCCAGGACATATTAGAGCAATGCCGGAAAAACGGTATAATAACTGCCGGGGGCGCTACAACGCTCGACGAAGCGCTTGCTTTAGAAGCCGCCGGTGTTGACATCATCATTGCTTCAGGTTTTGAAGCCGGTGGGCATCGTACATCATTTCTCGCGCCTGCTGAAGAATCGGTAACCGGTACTTTTGTGCTGCTGCAGTTAATTAAGGAAAAAGTAAAAGCCCCGGTGATTGCGGCAGGCGGTATTGCAAGCGGGCGTGGTATTGCCGCTGCGCTAACCTTAGGCGCCGACGCCGTACAGATCGGTACAGCTTTTTTGGCCTGCGATGAGTCGGGTGCATTACCGGCGCACAGAGATATGCTGTTCTCCGATAAAGCAAAATATACCATGCTTTCACGCGCTTTTACCGGCAGGTTGGGCCGTGGTATCGCCACGCAGCTCGCTAAAGATCTTTCCGGGAAGGAGCAACAATTTTTGCCTTTCCCGCTACAAACCACATTTCTGTCATCATTAAGAAAAGCCGCGCTCGACAAGCAACAATGGGATATGATCCTGTTTTGGAGTGGACAGATCGCGCCAATACTTACCCATAGAAAAGCGTCCGCACTCATGCATTCACTGATTGAAGAAACAACTAAAATTATGACTAAATAGAAAGCGCTTTATTAACGTACTGTTTGTTGAATGAATGCGCCTGATACAGGATTGCTTTGCAAACAACAAAGCGTGTGATGTGCTAAGGATTTCTTTTATAGAATAACATATGATCCTTAATAGATGCCATCTTAAGTTCAGGTAACAAAAATTGCCAGGCTTTTAAGTTGCAAGGAAGAACTACATACAGAAACTGATGTGCTTATTCTACATTATATCATTGCGAAATAATAAATATTGAATGAATTTGTTGAAAAAAATACTACAGGTTAACTGCACCAATGATTAAACTATGAATACACCGTAAGGTAAATTGAAAACCTGCGCAAATGAAAAATAAAGCACAGGTTGCCATGAGTAACCTAATGCCTGTCACCAATAACCGCGGTGCAGATGTTTGTGTGGAAGCGGTAGGTTTTGAACCGGGAAGAACAGTATGGGATCGCGTAAAGCTACTATCAATTTTGAGAAAGGCTCGCCAAAAGCGTTGGAGGCTTGCCCGCAGCTTTTCCTCAATCGTGGTCTCGCTGCGGACGAATACGGGGAATAGGTATTCCAACTTTTCCGCACACTGCATAAAAAGAGGGCAGGGAAATGGACTTGTCCTGTATAAAAAAATTGCAGGAAACCACCACGGAAATATCAACATTAGCAGCGGGGAAAATGAAGGGTGTCCATAGAACGGCTGTCGCCGGTTAGTGCAGACGGAGTTGGGTATAATAATTGAGGAATGAAAGTATTCCGTATGAGAAAGAATATCATGTTTGTTGACGACGACCAGGATGATATAGAAATTTTTTCGGATGCTTTAAGAAATTTAGATCCCGGCGTTGAAATTACTGTAGCTGAAAACGGGTTAAAAGCCCTGGACATGCTTAACAATAAGCGGCCTTCCCTTATTGTTTTGGACCTCAATATGCCTTTTTTGGATGGCAAACAAACCTTCGAAAAAATTAAGGCAAACCCCCAACTCGAAAATGTGCCGATAATCATTTTCACCTCAAGTATTAACCCTGCTGACAGAGCGATGTTTGATGAGTCTGGCATTAGCTTCCTTTCAAAACCAGATACGGTTGCAGGTGTTGATTGTGCTGTTGCTGTTATGCTTGATCATTGCTGAGAAAAAAGCACAGGCACACTTTTTAATGTAGGAAACCGAGGAGTTATTACAACTTTATAGTATATCAAAAAAAGTTTAAAAATTATCATTCAAAAATTTGCTTTTGGAGTGATTTATTCGATATCATTACATTCTCAATTCTCTTGAGAAAGCTACCCTCTGTTTCGAGGCGCACTACATTACCCAGCCACAATTCAGCAATTTTTTCAGACGAGCGGTTTAGCATATTTCTTCATCTCAACATCTGCTTTTTCTTGCCATTATACGCACACCCTGAAGAATGTTTTGATAGAAAACAATTGCGCGATACAGGCTTAATGTCAACGATTAAATTTGAACATATGATAAACGAAAAACACATCCTGTTGATTGAAAACAATGAAAACGAAATAGAGTTTTTCGGGGATGCGCTTGAAGAGAGCGGACTGCTTTTCCCACTAAGCACACAAAGATCACTAAGCATTACTCTGTGTGTGCTTAGAGTGCTTTGTGGGATATATAAATAATCATTATTGTCCGGTTCACTTGGGCTAAAGCCCGTTGGGTAAGGGTTTCAGTTATATAACCCCGGGCTTAAGCCCGGGCTATTGAAAAGCGGGCCCATCAAGGGCTTTAGCCCGGGAAAAATATTTTAGTCGGACAACAATAATAAATAATGCATAAACCATTTCCGGATGGAAAATCAAAAAGTCGCCTGTTTTGATTTCACGTTTCTGCTTTCCCGCTAAGCACACAAAGGCGCTAAGTATAACTCTGTGTGTGCTTAAAGTGCTTTATGGGATACAAAGAACATTCAGCCCGTCTCACACATACATGGTACAAACTCCGGCTTTTCCTTACAAATGCAGGGGCTTGATATATGGATGAAAGAGTTGAACCTGTTCTTCTGTTTGCGTTATACGGTTGCTTCATCCATAAAGTATATTCATCTAACTTTGATAAGCAACTCAACTTTTTTGAATCATTGTTGTCATATTTTTAAGGTAATTTTTTAGGCTCAATGACAAAATTTTGATTCCTTCTCAGCAACAATGAAAACTTCTTTTAAAATCTTTATTAATTACAGGCGTGAAGATACCAGTGGGTATGCAGGCAGGATGTTCGACTCGCTTGCAGAAGAATTCGGGGAAGGGAATATTTTTATAGATGTAACAAAGATCGATACCGGAACAGACTACACGGATGTTATCACCAGGGCTTTGGATCTGTCCAGTTATTTTTTGATCCTGATCGGCAACACCTGGATGGATTGCAAAGATGCATCCGGCAATCGCCGCCTCGATAATCCCGAAGATTTTGTTCGAAAGGAAATACGCCTGGCGATCGAAAAAAAGACAACCATCATACCGGTTCTCCTGGAAGATACCAATATGCCTTCTCCCGAAAATCTGCCGGAAGATATAAGGGAAATTTGTAAATGGCAGGCAATAGAAGTCACAGACACCCGCTGGAAATATGATATTGACAAACTGATCAAATCAATTAATTTAAAGAAGAAATTTTTTACACTTAACCGGAAATATATTTCAGCAGTTGTCCTGGTTCTTATAATGGCCGTGATAATTGGTATTTGGAAATTTCGTTCAGGAGGCGCCCCTTCTCATCCGCTTACGCCAAAGGATTATTATCATAATGCAAAAATGTATGAGCTTAACGGCGATTTCACCAATGCCCGAAAGGCGTACAAGGAATACCTGAAATTCAATTTGCTTTTTATCGACCCGCACATGAGTTATCAATCCATGATAAAATCGCAGGAAGGAAAACAATCAGCACAACAGGAATACAAAGCGCTTCTTTCAATCAACCGGAACATTGTTATTGAGTTCGCCAATTGTTTGCTTATGGATAGAGACAATGAAATTCCCGGCCTGCTTCAATTATTAAAACAAGACCCGATGTTTGCTCCTGCATTTTACCAGTTAAGTATTGAATATTCCCAAAACAGGTTGGGTGAAAGGTCTTTGTCGGAAAAATCGCTGGAGAGACAATACCTTGTTGCATTTCTACATCTTGATTCCTCCGGGAATAATTTAAAATATTACCTGGATAAAAAGATCGCTGAAGAACAAACGGAGGATGCGAGGAACAGGTTGAAACAATTAGCGTATGCTACGGAGGTTGTGAAAAGCCAGGTATTCCCCACCTACATGCTGGCCAATGATGGCTGGTATATGTATATAAGTATTCCTGAACACGCAAGAAAAATCTATTATAAATTCAACAACGATACCGGTTACCATTTTACAGGGCTCTCAGCTTATCAATATTCCGGAACAGATATTCCGCAGGCCAATTCAAATGTATTTCTCGGGCAGTTGAAAAACGGGCATTACCCTGTCAGCATAAAATATATAGATATGAAGGAGAATGAGCAGGGCCCTTTTAATATTGTTTTCGATACTGAAAAAGAACGCCTGGTTTCCGTGAAAAAAAATTTGGAAATGACGCATTGGGTCAGCTTTAATAAATATGATGACAACTTGCTCATTTATTTTACTTCATTACTTTCTGAACGCGACGTAATAAAAGAAATAAGATATTCAATCGATAATGAATCTCTCGCGAACAGATTTCCTATCCGGCCGTGGATAAAAGGCGGGGTGCCGGAGATGCAAGATGACATTTATATTAAAGCGCCATCTGCCACCAAATATGTTTGCATTAAGATCACATTCATCGATGATTCAGCATCGGAAACGAAAAGATTTAATGTTGATGGGTCTCCTGAGTGAGAATTATTCTTTGACCAAAAAAGAAACACAGGGCAACGAACTAAACCCGGGTTTTATCTTCCTGTTGTAGCTTTTTATTTGCCTCATTTTTTTCTTCCTCTTCATCCATCTCTAACAATAAATTGATCAATAAAGCCGTCCATCCGGTTTGATGAGAGGCGCCTAATCCCTGGCCTGTATCGCCGTGAAAAAATTCAAAGAACAGGTGATGTTCTTTAAAATGTTCATCTGTCCAGCATGACTGATGACCGGGATGATACTGGAATCTCCCGTTATCATTTCTTTCGAAAATTTTTAATATTTTTTTGGTAAGTTCATTGGCAATTTGTTTAAGGTTTAGTTTATTGCCTGATCCTGCCGGGAATTCATAGGTGTAATTATCGCCATAATATTCATAAAATTTTCTCAGCGAATGAATGATGAGATAATTTAAAGGCAGCCAGATTGGGCCACGCCAGTTGGAATTGCCGCCAAACATGTCACTGCTGCTTTCACCGGGCTCATATTGTATCCTGTAATTGCTGCCGTTATATCCAAATGTGTATGGATTATCCTGGTAGCATTTTGACAGCGATCTTATCCCATAGTCTGATAAGAACTCTGCTTCATTCAATAATCTTTTTAAGAGGTGTTCAAGCCGGTCGTCGATCATTATGGCAAACAGGTAATTGCCGCCTTTATTCTTTTTTTCAATGTCTGTAATAATGCGCGTGAGGTCGGGCCTTGTAAGCCTGATGCTCATTGTCCTGTTGTTAAATTCCCGCAGGGTTTTAAATATATCACTGTGCATTACTTCCACCGCAAATAAAGGAATGATACCTACAAGTGAACGGATCTTCAAACGCTGGCTGGTGCCGTTTCCAAACTGTATGGCGTCGTAATAAAATGCATCTTCTTCATCCCATAGTGAAATGTCTTTTTTGCCAATATGATGCATGGCCCAGCCAATGTTCAGAAAATGCCGGAAAAATTTGGCGGCAGATTCTTCATATGCATGATTATGCTGCGCCAGTTCAAGAGAGATACGCAGCATATTAAGTGCATACATAGCCATCCAGCTTGTAGCATCGGCCTGCTGCAGTTTTTTTATTCCCGGTGGCATATAGTTCCTGTCAAATACACCGATATTATCCAGGCCAAGAAAGCCACCTTCAAAAATATCAATGCCGTTCTCATCTTTCTGATTCACCCACCAGGTGAAGTTCATGAGCAATTTCTGAAAGGCTCGTTCTAAAAAATCAAGGTCAGGAACACCCGTTTTTTTCTTGTCTGTTTCATATACATACCAAACACTCCAGGCATGCACGGGCGGGTTTACATCGCTGAAGTTCCATTCATAAGCCGGTATCTGCCCGTTGGGGTGCATATAATATTCACGCAACACCACCAACAACTGTTGCTTGGCAAAAGCGGGATCTATATGAATAAAAGTGGCGGCGTGAAAAGCAAGATCCCAGGCAGCAAACCATGGGTATTCCCACTTATCAGGCATGGAAATAATATTACGGCAGGTAAGGTGTTGCCAATCGTAATTCCGTTTAAAATTGCGATAAGGTAACGTATCTCCGGGTTCTCCAAAAAGCCATTTGAATACGTCAAAATAATAGAATTGTTTTGTCCATAACAACCCGCTTACAGAACGGCGCAGTAATGTTTTATTGGTGGAAGAAAGCTCCTCCGGGGCAAGCTGCTCATAATATTGATCAGCTTCTGATCTGCGCTTTGAAAATATCTCATCAAAATCACACCACGGATCTTCAACCCGCGCTTTGTTTAATCTTACCCTAAAGACTTTCGATGCACCCAGTTTGATTTTCTCTTTCATCCATACCGCAGCTTTAGTCCCTTTTTTTTCAGGATTGATGGTTTCCTGGTTGAGCAGTACATAATTATCTATGCCATCTTTTACAAACGGAAAAGTGTTTGGCCTGTTATACATGCGCTTGTCGTTAGTCTCATTATCACAAAATAGTTGTTCGCCATATTCGTGATACAGAAAGAATTCGCCGTTGCGGGATGAACTTGTTTGCAGGCAATTATCTGAAACAGACCACATATCAGGCTTGCTGAATCGTGGGTTATGCCGCCAGTAATTGCGGAACCAGATATGTGGCAGCACATGAATGGCTGATGCTTCAGGCCCGCGGTTATGAATGGTGACCTTCATCAAAATATCATTCATGTCTGCTTTCGCATATTCAATATAACAATCGAAGTACCGGTTATCATTAAATATGCCTGTATCGGGTAATTCAAATTCCGGGTTAAGGCGACTCCATTTGTTTTTTTCCAGTAGCTCTTCGTATGGAAATCTTGCCTGGGGATATTTATATAAAAATTTGCAATATGAATGTGTGGGGGTGGAATCAAGCTGAAAGTATAATTCTTTTACATCCTCTCCATGATTGCCTTCATTGTTGGTGAGTCCAAAAAGCCTCGCTTTTAAAATAGGATCTTTTTCATTCCAGAATACCGGCGCAAGGCATAAAACCTGTTCTGCATCACAAAAACCGGCTATTGCATCTTCTCCCCAACGATAGGCATAACTGCGGGCCAGGTCATGATTAACATAATTCCATGCGTTTCCTTCCGGGCTATAATCTTCCCGCACCGTTCCCCACTGCCTTTCAGAAACATAAGGCCCCCATTTTTTCCAGCCTTTATTATCAGCGGATTTTTCCAGGCGCTCCAATTCCACTCTATCCATTTATTATTATAAAATTTTATATATTTTTATTTGCTTTCATTTGAAAGTTAATTATAAAAAACAAAAAAATAATTATTTATATTTTTATTTATTATTTGAAAGCCATAATACAAAATTTTCAATTGATTTTTTAATTATTTCTGATGGGATACTGGCTTGCAGTAGCTGGTAACTTAATTTGTTTTGGTTATAAAGAAGCCTGCCGGCAAAAAGGCAAAATAATATATCGGCATGATTTTGCCGCAATGCATTTTAAATATATTTTTTGAAGTGACGTTCGATGCTTTTATTCTATGAACCAGGTGCTATGAACTATGAACCCAAGTCATTGTGACCACGCAGTCGGCTCCCTGTCCCAGCGATGTTGCTTCAATTCTTTCAATAAATCTGCGGATAACCCGGTTCCGTCACTCGCATGCATATTAGCTATTACATTTTTTATTTTACGCATGCCCGGTATCGTTGTAGATACATCAGGGTTACTTAAAATGAAACGCAACGCCATTTCAGGCATGGCCATTCCTGCAGGTATCAATGGTTTTAAAGCGTCGGCATGATCTATACTGCTGTTAAGGTTTTCAGGTACAAAATAAGTGGCGCGCCAGTCATTCCCGGGGAAAACAGTTTCTTTGGTCATAGTGCCGGTAAGCGTTCCTTCATCAAACGGCACACGTGCAATAACGCCAATGTTTAATTCGCGGCACAGCGGAAGTAAGTTGTCTTCAGGCGCCTGGTCGAAAATATTATAGATAACCTGCACGGCATCTATCAACCCGGTTCGTAAAGTGGCAAGACTGTTATCCGGTTCCCAACGGTTAATGCTGATTCCCCATGCATTTACTTTGCCTTGCTTAGTTAATTTAGTGATCGCTTCTTTCCATTCATCTTCCCCGGCCCAGCCATCTTCCCACACATGAAACTGTTGAAGGTCTATAGTATCAACACCAAGATTTTTTAAACTCTTTTCTGTGTATTCAATAATGTAATCTGCAGGAAACACATCTCTTAATTTAAATGCTGGCTTTGAAGGCCACTTGCGGTTCCCGGGTGGTATTTTAGTTGCTGTGTATAATTTTTTTTCTGCATGCCTTTTTAATAAAGCATTTAAAATTTCTTCGCTTAAGCCATCGCCATAAGCCCAGGCTGTATCAAAAAAATTACAACCCATTTCTACTGATTTATCCAGGGCCCGGTTTACTTCTTCACTTTCCGATCCTGTCCAGCCGGCCATTCCCCACATGCCATAACCGATCTCACTTACTTTCCAGCCGGTGCGGCCAAATGTTCTGTATTGCATGATATTAATTTAGGATTAAAGATAAAGCTAATGCCGTTGCCATTATAGCAACATAATTGCATTCGGTGTTTGTTCAGGCTAAGATAACTGTCATATATTGACAAGACTATTATTCTTAAAACTGAACGCAAATAAAATTTTAACTTGCAGTATTATGAATCTTAATGATATTATTATTTGTGATCCGGAGATTTTGAGCGGTACGCCTGTTTTTAGAGGCACAAGGGTGCCTGTAAAAAATTTATTTGATTACCTGGAAGCAGGGGACTCTGTAGATGAGTTTCTCCAGGATTTTGATTATATATCAAAAGACGCTGTTCTTGCTATCTTAAAATTTACAGAACAAATTTTTGCTCAACCTTCTCTCTATGAAAATATTGCTTGATGAGCAATTACCTGTAAAGCTAAAGTACAGGTTCAACCCGGAACTTTATGTTTCAACTGTCAAAGATGAACAATGGCTTGGAGTAAAAAATGGAGTCTTGCTACAACTGGCTTTAAGCAATGAATTTTCTGTTTTTATTACAAATGACCATAACATCAGTCATCAACAATCTTTATCACAATTCAAAATGCTTTTCATTAATATCAATCAACCATTCAACCGTTATGAAGATGTGTTGCCAGCAATCCTTATTATAAAAGCATGGCTGATAAAAAACAAGGAAGATGTAGCACTTATAATTGCAGAAAGAAATTATGTGATATATCCCGAAGATTTTGCAGTGCAGCCTTAACTTTTAAATCCTTCTTATCATACACATATGTTTTCATTTTACTTTCAATAGGTATGAAAATGCTTGCGGCTAAGTAAAAGTTTATTAAAAACAATTCCAGTTTTTCACCAGAATTGCTTTATGAAATGATTGACAATTAAGTGTTGTAATGCTCACAATGAATTTTTAAGCTTTGATAACTAAAAAAGAATTTCTTGCACCTCTGTTACGTTGTTATCTGCTTGACGCTTTTTGATAAGCGCTAGAGCGTGGTTACATTTTTATTGCTTAATCACTTTAATTTCTCTTACTACACCAACTGGTAAAACAACTTTAAGGAAGTACACACCTGGAGCCCATGTTGAGCAATTATAAATAAACTTTTGACTACCCGGCATAGATTGCCTTTTTTCTGTTAGCATCAATCTGCCCTGTGAATTTGAAACGCTAATTGTGATGCTTTGTGTAGCCTGCAAACTATTGTTTATCGACAATGCAAATGAAGAGCTTGCTGGGTTAGGCCTGAGAGAAACATTGATGCTGTTGTCCAATTTTATTAATACTATTTTACTCAATGTCGCTTCCCCATCTTTATCAACTTCCTCTAAACGGTAATATATTTTATCATACCCAAGCTCATAGATATTTTTGTCCAAATATTGATAATCAGTTTTTGAAGAGGTATTCACCTTTGGAATTATTCTCCCGATGGTTGTAAAATGAATACCATCAGTGCTTCTTTGAACATTGAAGTAACCAAAGTTTTGTTCGTTAATTACAGACCAATTTAATTGGCCATCTTTATTTATGAGTTTGCCCGTAAAGTCAAGCAATTGAACGGGAAGAAGTATATCAATTGAGCCAACCCATAGTTCATATCCATACTGGGGCGTATAGCCCGTAAAATAAATTTGGTTATTTAATGTTGCCAAAGTGCTTGCACCTTCAAAGACATTGTGGTGTATCTCTACATTATCAAGACTAGGATCATTTACTGCATGTGTTCCCACATTAGTGCCATCGGATTGCCACAATACATGTTTTGCTTTATCATAATCATAGAATAAAAAAACAAGGTTATTGTCAACTTTAATAAGATCGGTTATAGTTGAAGATGCACTGCCGGGTGTAATATCTTTTACTATTATAGTTCCTGCAACTGTTCCATCGGTTTTCCAAAGTTCAGTACCATGCACGTTATCATTTGCCAGGAAATAAACTTCGTTATTTACAGTAGTAAAAAAACCATTTGGATAACCATCAAGACTGCTTCCCGGGCCAGTAAAAATGTCTTTTAATAAAACAGTTCCTTGAGGTGTACCATCAGTTTTCCAAAGTTCTTTTCCTGAAGCCCCGTCATCAGCTACAAAAAGCAGGTTGCCATTAATTGTTGCATACAAAGAATCTGTAGCATAATGCGTATCAACAAACATTGGATTTATATTTTTGAAGAGGGTTGTTCCGTAAGTGCTGCCATTTGTTCTCCACAGTGTGTTTGCAGACGACTGAAAATAAATTATATCCTTAAATGCAAGTATGGAGGGACGTTCAAAAAAACCTGTTGCCTTTAAAACTGCTGCGGTTATTTGTATAGTGCCATCTGCAGTTCCATCTGTTTGCCACAGATCTGTATAATTTCCGTTCGATTGTGTAGTAAAAAAGACTTTATTATCAGCCATAACTAAGGCATTAATGGAATATGCATTTTTCAACAATACCGTACTTGCCGCAGTTCCTGTTGTTTTAAAGAGATTCGAATTATAGTTTCCAACAAAGTATGTTGTAGTGTCAATGTTGCAATAATGATTCTGATTGCCGTAAAAATTAAAGAGGAAATTAGTGCCTGTTCTGCCGGATGTAATATCGGCAACAAGATTTGATGATACACCATCTGAAGACCATAGTTCATTCCCATATTTTAAAGCATTTGCTTCAAAATAAATTTTCGTGGGTGATGTAAAATAATTGTACAACCTATTTGAACTTAAGCCTGATAATGATCCGGGTTCAATATCTGTTACTCTTTTTGTGTTAGATTCCGTTCCATCTGTCACCCATAATTCATCTCCGTATTTAGGTGTATAGGCGCGGAAATACATTTTGTTTTTAAAAACTGTAGGAGAAAAAAAAGTATTACTGCTTGACGTTACTGTTTGATTAATGTCTTTTACTAAAAATGTTCCCTTTGATGTTCCGTCAGATATCCA
This sequence comes from Parafilimonas sp., assembly GCA_036274175.1. GTDB lineage: Bacteria > Bacteroidota > Bacteroidia > Chitinophagales > Chitinophagaceae > Parafilimonas. The sequence goes on along the minus strand of DASUGF010000038.1, from coordinate 1,648 downwards.
AAGCTCCCTGCCGGTAATTTCATCTGTTGCCGAAAAAATACATTTGCTGCCTAATCCCGTAAGATAGGCAGGTGAAGAGCTGTATATTCCGGGAAATATATCTTTTATCAAAACAGTCCCCTCCGTTGTTCCGTCACTTTTCCAAAGTTCATAACCGCTTGCTGAGGTATACCCTGCGAAATAAAGCGTATTGTTAATACCGGTAAGATTTAACGGCTTGCTCAAATTCTCGGTTCCGAAGCTCTTTACAAGCACGGTGCCTTTTTTAGTTCCATCTGTTGTCCAAAGATCCTCATTACCTGATTGGTTTGTCGCTAAGAAAAACATTTGCCCGTTTACTACAACCTTTGAATTCGGATTTGACCCTGCACCGGATATAGGATTAATATCTTTCAACATGTATGTTCCGGTTGAAGTTCCATCCGATCTCCATAATTCTGAACCTGTACCTGCATCATTTGCTGTAAAATATAAAATGTTATTCATTGAAGCAAAGTCCTGTGGTAAAGAACCGCCGGAAGGCTTGATATCTTTTACCATAATTGTGCCTGCAACAGTTCCGTCTGATGCCCATAGCTCGCTTGAAGATTGATTTAGCGTGAAGAAGAATTTATTGCCTGCCGCTAAATATTGCCCAACATGTGGAGATGTGTAATCATTAAAGTATGCAAGCTGCTGGGTGCTTGCCTCTGTTCCACTTGTCTTCCACAAGCCCCTGAGAGAATCTACCGGAGACGAACAAAAAAAGAATAAAGTTCCTTGTACATTCGTTATATTGAAAATTCGGGAAGAACCTGATCCAGTTGTAATATCTTTCACCAATATAGTTCCTGCTTCTGTACCGTCTGATTTCATTAATTCCATTCCCTTATCTTTTGTTGTTGCGACAAAGTATAGTGTTCCATTTACGCTAATTAAATATTGCGGGGATGAACCTGTTATACCGTTGTATATATCTTTAACTATAGTTGTGCCACCGGCGGTGCCATCTGAACGCCACAATTCCAACCCGTGGATACCATCATCCGCCGTGAAATAGATAAGGTTGCCCATGACCGTAATTTCACCTAAATGAAGATTTTTTAACAAATAAGTGCCGTTTGTTGTGCCATCACTTCTCCACAGGCCGGCAGGCGTAGAAAAATAGGTTATATAATTCAGCACTGCGTACTGTTCAGACCAACCATAACCTTTATTGGAAAGAAAAGAATTGAACGGATTTGCATCTTTTGAATCGTTAATATCCTTAAGCATATGAAAACTCTGTGCCTCTAATAACGACACTGGCACAAATAAAATAATAACGCAAAAAAGCTTACGTAGGGTTGAAAAATTCATAAGAGTACACTTTGGGGGTGCAAATATATGGTTCTTGTAGGCTGTGATAAACTTTGATTTTAAGAAACAAGTTTATTGGGTAAGCTTTTTACTAAATATTAACGAAATGTGTTTCTTGTGAACATATTGATTCTAGTGCTATGTTAAGCAAAATATGACGTTTCAGATTGTGAGTGGTGAGTCTATATGTAAAAGGTTTCGGTACAGCAACAGTCCGAGATTTGATCAAGGCTGTAATGAAGAACTTTGCTGATTATTTAATTCAAAAACATTAGTTATGAAACAGCAAACTTCAGCTATTACCGAAACC